>NZ_PYAK01000004.1 GCF_003264365.1 Micromonospora noduli | reverse complement strand
GGCATCCGACGCGGCGTACGCGGCGGTCACCGGTCCGGCGATAGCCCCACCGGTGAACGCGAGGCCAGCAGCGGTCAAAGCGGTCTTACGGATCAGATCGGTACGCATGATGGCGTGCTCCTCTGGCGTCGGGGGTGCCCACACGGCAGTACAGGGGGGTGCGTGCCGTGCGGGGAAGCTTTTGCCCGGTGACCCGCAACGAGGGGGTCGGCGTCGGGACAGGGTGTAACCGTTCGCGGTGGCCGGTCATTCCGCCTACCCGCGGGAGTCGGCCGTTGTGCTGCTCGACCGTTCGGGGGATGTAACCGGGGCGGCCTGCCAGGTGTTCCCGGGCGGCTGCCGCGCCCCACGACCCCGGGGGTCGCGGTGGCATGCCAGGTATAACGACCCCGGCCGCCCCCCGATTCCACCGGCGGGGCGGCCCCGACCACCCGACACTGCGGCCCAAACGGGATAAATCGGCCCCCTGGCGAACCGGACACGGCGGTCAGGGCGGGTGATCGACTCGGGTTCATGGAAAACGCGGTGTCCGGGTGCCGGGGATGCCCCGACTTCCTGAAAACCGAGTCGATCATGCCCGTCTGCGCGGTTTGGACGCTTGGCCCGGGCTGAGGCAGGGGGCGCGGCAAAGCGTCGGGCGGATCGGCCTGGTCTGAGGTCAATGCGTCTTACGGCCCGGCCCGACTCGGGGGCGCGGCGCCGTACAGGTCGGCCCGGTTGCGGGTCATTGCGCGGTGCGGCCCGGGCCGACTCAGGGGGCAGAGCGTCGTGCGGACTGGCGGCCGGCCAGGGGACAACGTGCTGTGCGGAACCTCGCGCCCGCATGATCGTGCTCGATCCAGGAAACAGGTCCCTCCCTACGCCGCGAGGCCACTACATCCAGGATCGAGCACGATCATGCGGGTGTCACGGTGTCGTGCGATACCCCGACATCAGGGAAAGCGAGTCGACAACGCCGCCAGCACCTGCGGCGGAGTGGTCCCGACATGCGGGTGGGGCAGCCCGAACGTGTCGGACTGCCCCACCGGGAGCGCAGAGACGAATCAGAACCCGAGGACGCTCCGCCCGCCGACAACCGGCAGTCGCAGTTCGCTGTCGTTCGGCGCGACCCGCAGTTCGGTGCCGCCCAACGGCAGCAGGGTGTACTCCTGGTCGCTGGAGAAGACGACAACGCCGATCCGGTGTCCCGCCGGGAAGATGTAGTCCTTCGGCTCCATGGTCCACCGGTAGTCGTACAGCTTGCCCTGCTTGACCGGCTCGGTGCGCGCGGCGCTCTTGCGGTTCTGCGGGTCCATCCACCCTCGCGTCACCACTGTCGGGGCGGCGGTCGATCCGGCCGGGCCGTAGTCGACAAGGTACGCGGTGAGGTTCGCGTCCGGCTTGTTGTCGATGGCCATCCGCAGTCGCATCTCCGGACGTCCGGAGATGCGCACGCTCTGCGTCAGCTCGGGGGAGCGGTAGGCGAGTCGGTTGGCGCTCGCGGTGTCCGGATTGGACACCAGGGTGTCCGGGTGGATGGTCCGGCCCTCGTCGACGAAGCTCTGCTCGACCTTGGCCTTGGGCGGCTTGCCGGTGGTGAGCGCGCCGGGTGCGGTGGTGTCGGTGGCCGCGAAGTGCAGGCCGACCTCCCGCGCCGCCGGGTCGGGCCAGTTGGCGTACGTGGTGTAGGCGCGGTCCTCGCGCTGGAGCACCGCCGTCGGCTCGTCCATGATGCCGTTGCGCACGTTCCACAGCCAGAAGTCGAACCAGCGGTTCTCGGTCTGCTTGTACGTCCACGTCTGGCCGCTGGGCAGGGTCACCGACGCGCTGCTGCCGGGACCACCGTGGCCGCCCTGGTGCAACCAGATCTTGCGGGGGACGTCGCGCTTGGCGAGCTGGTCCCACCAGCCGGCGAAGTGCTCGGTCTTCACGTTCCAGTCGTTGAGGCCGTGCACGACGAAGACGCTGGCCTCGACGTCCCGGGCATCAAGGTAGTCGCGGTCGCGCCAGAACTTCGAGTAGTCGCCGGTGACCCGGTCCTGCTTCGCGGTGATATCCGCCAGCTCGTCGGCGCACTGCCCCTCGGCGCGGGCCTGCCCGGCGGTGTACTGGGCCAGGATGTCGAGGTCCTCGCCCTGGAACGTCCCGGGCGCGACCACCAGACCGTTGGCCCGGTAGTAGTCGTACCAGCTGCTGATCGCGGAGACCGGCACGATGGTCTTGAGCCCCTTGACGCCCGTGGTGGCGACCTGGTTGGGCAGCGTCCCGTTGTAGGAGACACCGGTCATGCCGACCGCGCCGGTGGTCCAGCCGGCGGTGACCGGGGCGCCGTTGGCGTCGTACCCCTTGACCCGGCCGTTGAGCCAGTCGATGACCGCCTTGGTGCCGAGCGTCTCGGCCTGGTCCCCGCTGGTCGGGCAGCCGTCCGAGTCGCCGGTGCCGACGCTCTGACCGAGCACCACCGCGTACCCGCGGGGCACGTAGTAGTCGTCCAGCGAGCCAGGCAGGTTGGCCTTCGCCTGGGCCCGTTGTGCGCCGGCGTCGAGTGCGCGACGCCCGTTGCGGTCGGTCAGGCCGTTCTGCGGCAGGTCGTCGACGAGCACGCTCGGGTACGGCACGTCACCCCAGGTGCCCTTGCGGTACGGGCTGTGCTCGAAGATGACCGGCACCTTGAAGCCCTGCGTGGCTGTCTCCCGGGGGCGGGAGATGTCGATCGCCACCCGGTCGGGCCGACCGTCGTGGTCGGTGTCCACAGGGGTCTGGACGAACACGCGCTCCTCGATCGCGTCGGCGAGCGAGAACACCGGTTGGGTCATGCCGTCGCTGACCACGATGCCGGTGGGCGTGGTGGGCGTGGGCAAAGCGGCAGCCGCGGGTGGGGCTGCGCCGAGGACCAGGGCGCCGGACACGCCGACGCTCAGGAGTGCCAGATGACGGGGTCGACGCATTCGCGTCTCCCTTCGGTTGGGCTGGTTGCCGGGGTCGGCACTGGCCAATCTCGAAGATCCATTCGTCGTCATGCTAGGGCGGGGCCGGCATCCCGTCGATCCCTTCGGCCAGGGGCGCATCTGTCGTCCGCACCGTCGCTGTCGGTCCGGTGGGCGGCAATCGAAACGACATCGAACTGAGCCCGGCGGCGAAACAGCGCCGAAATCCTCACCGCGAGGGCCGGAAAACCCCTCGTCAAGGGGTGCCCGGATGATCGTTCCCCTGCATATGATCTTGCCGAAGTCGCCCGAAGAGGCGGCTTCGTCCACATTAGACGAGGAGCGACATGCTCAGGAAAACGCGATGGCTGTTGGCCGTCGCTGTCACGGCCACGACGCTGACCGCCCTACCGGGCGGCACCGCCACGGCCGGACCCAGCGACATCGGTCAGACCGGCGCACCCGCGGCCACTGCTGATGGGAAGACGCACACCGTCACCCTGCTGACCGGGGACGTGGTGACGGTACGGGACAGCGGATCGGGCTGCCCGCAGGCCACAATTCGGCCGGCGGACGAGAACGCGGTGATCCACCAGAGCTGCGGCCCCGACGGTCACCTGCACGTCATCCCCGCCCGCGTCGCGTCCCAGGTCGGCTCGGTGCTCGACCCCGACCTGTTCGACGTCACCACGCTGATCGCCGACGGCTACGACGACGACAACTCCGCCGAGCTGCCGCTCATCGTGCAGCCCGCCACCGCGTCCGCCCGGGTGGCCGCGCTCGGTGACGTGCTGTCGCTGCCCAGCATCGGTGCGGTCGCCGGCCGCGTACCCAAGAAGAGCCCGGCCACGGCGAAGCTCGCGACCAACTCGCTGCTCGCCGGTGCGAAGAAGGTCTGGCTCGACCGCAAGGTCCGGGCCACCGCCCTGACCGGCGGTGGGCGCCCGGCCGGCCTGGACCGCAACCTGGGCCAGATCGCCGCGCCGGACGCCTGGAAGGCCGGCTACACCGGCAAGGGCGTCCGGGTCGCGGTGCTCGACACCGGCGCGGACTTCAGCCACCCGGACCTGGTCGGCCGGGTCGCAGACCGGGCCGACTTCACCGTCGAGGGTGGTGACGCCGTCGACCACAACGGCCACGGTACGCACGTCGCCTCGACCATCGCCGGCACCGGCGCGGCCTCCCACGGTCAGCGTCGCGGCGTGGCGCCGGACGCCAAGCTGGTGATCGGCAAGGTTCTCGACGACCACGGCTACGGCGACGACTCCGGCATCATCGCCGGCATGGAGTGGGCCGCCACCCGGGCCGACGTCATCAACATGAGCCTCGGCGGCAGCGACCCGGACGACGGCAACGACCCGCTGTCGCTCGCCGTCGACGGTCTGAGCAGGTCCACCGGCGTGCTCTTCGTCATCGCCGCCGGCAACAGCGGCGGCGCCATCTCCTCGCCGGGCTCGGCCGCCAGCGCGCTGACCGTCGGCGCGGTCGACCGCAACGACAAGCTCGCCGACTTCTCCAGCCGTGGGCCGCTGGTCACCAGCAACGTGGCCAAGCCGGAACTGGTCGCGCCCGGTGTCGACATCGTCGCCGCCCGAGCCGCCGGCACCAACCTTCAGGACCCGATCGACAGGTACTACGAGGCGATCAGCGGCACCTCGATGGCGAGCCCGCACGTGGCGGGCGCCGCCGCGCTGCTCGCCCAGCGCCATCCGGACTGGAGCGGTGAGCGACTCAAGGCTGCCCTCGCCGGCGCCGCCGACCCACTCAGCGGCATCGACCCGTACGCCGTCGGCGCCGGTCGGCTCAACGCGGCCCGGCCCCTCGGTGGCCCGACCAGTAACCAGCCGGTGGTCAACCTCGGCACCTTCGCCTACCCGCAGTCCGGGACCAGCGAGACGAAGCTGAGCTGGACCGGTGAGTCGACGACCGTTCTCGACCTCGACGTGTCGATCGTCAACCACGACGGCCAACCGGTGCCGCGCGGCGCGGCGTCGCTGTCGACGAGCCGGCTGGCGCTCAGGCACGGCACCACCGCCTCGGCGACCCTGCGGGTCAACCGTGCGGCGCTGGCCGCCCGACCGGGCTTCTACCTGGCCACCGTCACCGCCCGTTCCGGCCGCAAGCTGGTCGCGACGACTCCGGTGAGCTTCTCCGTCGAGCAGCCCAGCTACGACCTGACGATCCAGACGAAGCCGCTGCCGGGCCTGAAGGACGGCGCGGAGAGCTGGATCAACCTGCTGGTCACCAACCTCACCGACCCGCTGATCTATTACGGCGGTGCGGGCGGCACGCCCGGAGACGCCTTCACGCTGCGGGTGCCGGCCGGCCGGTACGCGGTCCTCGGCTCGTCCGTCGCCTACTACGTCGACAGTGACGTGTTGGAGACGACGCTCGCCGCCGAGGTCGACCTGGACGTGCGCGGCGCTCGGAGCGTGACGCTCGACCCGGCGCGGGCCAGGCCGGTGACGGCGACGGTCGACGGGGTGCCCACCACGCCCACCCGGACCGACCTCACCAACGTCCAGACCGCGCCGAACGGCCTGTCCTGGTGGCACCAGATCAGCGGGTACGGGGCGAAGACGACGGTCCGCACCACCGCGCTGCCCAAGCCCACCTTCGGCTCCCGGCGCACCTGGGCGGCGGTCAACCTGGACTCGCCAGCCGGCACGGCCAAGCCGTACCGCTACAACCTGGTGCACGAGTACGCGGGCGGCGCACCGGCCGACCCCGCCTTCCGGGTGAACAAGGCCGAGCAGGCGAAGCTCGCCCGGATCGAGGAGCGCTTCCACCAGATGGACTCGGAGGGGATGGTCACCCAACTGATCCGCAGCGGCTTCACCCCGGACGGGGTGCCGGTGACGCAGACCCACGAGGGGAACCTGCCGCCGTACCGCACCGACTACCTCTCGGCCGGCTACCGCTGGGCCGACGAGGGTGTCTACGGTGGCCTGTCGGCCCAGGAGGCGCCCCGCACCTACCAGCCGGGCAGTCTGCAGACCAAGGTCTGGGCGCGCCAGCCGCTGCACTCGGGCTGGTACGACGACCCGGCCGGCGTCGACCACAGCTGTGCCACCGCGCCGTCGCGGACCCGGGGCAACCTGCACATCGACCTGGTGTCGCTGACCGACCAGCACCAGCGGGCCGACTGCCTCCAGGGCTCCGCGATCGGCGTGAACCGCAAGCTGTCGTTGTACCGCAACGGGAAACTGGTCGAGGAGCGGGACCGCCCGCTCGCCGACTTCACGGTGCCGCAGCAGGCGGCCGACTACCGGCTGACCCTCGACGTCGACACGAGCCTGATCCTGCCGATCTCCACCACTGTCAACACGTCGTGGACGTTCCGCTCGGCCGGGCCGGACGGCACCGGAAGCGTGCCGCTGCCGCTGCTCGCTGTGGACTACGCGCTGCCGATGGACACCAACAACCACGCCACCGGCGGAACGGCGGAACTGGCCGTCCGGCAGATGCGGGGCATCAAGGCGCAGAAGGTGACGTCGTTCCAGGTCTGGACCTCGACGGACGACGGTGCCACCTGGACGTCGGCCCGGGTCAGCGGCAGCGGCGACAGCTACCGGGTCGCGCTGCCGACGGCCGCCGACGGGCAGTCCGTGTCGTTGCGGGTGAAGGCCGCCGCCAACGGCGGTAGCGGAATCGACCAGACGATCATCCGGGCGTACCACGCCGGCTGACCGTCGACAAAGGTGGTGCGGCCCGGCTCCGGCCGGGTCCGCACCACCTTTTTGCGTCGCGGTGTCGATCCGGCCTCACCTCGATCGTCGTGACGGTGAACCCCGACGCCGACAACGAGAGGTACGCCCATGACGTCCGTCGCCGAGACATCGCTGCGCCGAACCCACTTCCTGCTGGGCTGTGGCACGGTCGCCGGCCTGATCTTCCCCGTTCTGTCGTTCGGGCAGGCGTTCACCCGGTCCGGATTCGACCTGCGCCGGCACGCGATCAGCTCACTCACCCTCGGCGACCTCGGCTGGTTGCAGGTCATCGCGTTCGCGGGCACCGGCGTGCTGGCCGTCGCCTTCGCGGTGGGCCTGTGGCAGGCGCTGCGACCGGGTCGGGCCGGCACCGTGGTGCCGGTGCTGGTCGGCGTGTACGGGGTGGCGATGGTCGGCGGCGGGATCTTCGTGCCCGATCCCGCGCTCGGCTGGCCACCCGGAACCCCGGCCGGGCTGCCCGAGCAGGCCAGCACGGCCAGCATTCTGCACACCGTCTGCGGCGCGGCGGCGTTCCTGTCGCTGATCGCGGCCGGCCTGCTGTTCGCTCGACGGTGCACCGCCCAGGGGGACCGGAAGTGGGCGCTCTACAGCGCCGCCAGCGGTGCTGTCGCATTCGTGCTCACCGCTCTGCCGTGGAGTGAGGGGAGTGCGAGCATCCGCTTCGCCGTCGGAGCGGTGCTCATCTCGGGGTGGCTCGTGGCGCTCTCCTGGCGAACACGCGACGAAGGGGCCTGACCGCTGAGGTGATTCTGGTCGTACGCACGTGACAGCATCACGTCATGGCCACAGCGAAGCAGCCAGTAGCCGTTCCGACCGCGATCAGCGTCGACGACTTCCTGGCCAGCAACCCCGACGAACGTAGGCGGGCCGACGCGGGGCGGCTCCGCGCGATCATGGGCGAGTTGACCGGGGAGCCGGCGGTGATGTGGGGCCCGAGCATCGTCGGCTTCGGCAGCTACCACTACACCTACGAGAGCGGGCGTAGTGGCGACGCGCCCCTGGTGGGCTTCTCGCCACGCAAACAGCACCTCGTCGTCTACCTCACCGGCGGCGGTCTCGAGGAGCGGTACGGCGCGCTCCTCGCCCGGCTCGGCCCGCATCGCGCCGGAAAGGGATGCCTCTACCTGAAGCGGCTCGACGACGTCGACGAGAGTGTGCTGCGGCAGCTGATTGAGCGCACCGTCCGGGTGCACAGGGGCGTGGACCGGGCCAGCCGCCGATGAGCCCTCGACGTCACTGGCCTTCCCAGACCGCCTTCGCCCCGGAGTCGCCGGTGCGGACCACGTAATACACGGTGACGGCGGCGGCCACCAACGACAACACCTGCAACGCCAGGGTCACCGGCCGACCGGGCCGTCCGTCCGCGCCGGCGTCGGCGGTCCTCGGCGGGACGAGCCGGACCAGCGCCAGGGCCACCACCCCCAACCCGATGCTGGCGTAGAGCGTGATGTCACCGAACTCCTGGTGCGCCTCCAGCTTCGGCAGGAACTCGGGAGTGACCCGGTTGGCGGAGCGCATCCGCTCGAGGAAGGCGTCACCGGAGAGCTTCGTCAGCAGGGCGGCGACGGGCGCGCCCACGGCCAGCAGCCCCAGCACCCACCGGGTGTGCGGCCGGATCAGCGGGACGAACGCGTAGCCGACAGTCAGCAGGGCCAGCAGCGGCACGAACGCGACAGCGGCGTGCAGCAGCAGAGGATGGGCCGGGATGCCCATGAACTCCTCGAACATCGGCGTCTCCTCCGGTGACATCGGCCTGGACGTTGATCGTCCACACCGGGACGCTATCGGTACCACGCCGGCGTGTCATCCCCGTCGATCGCTCACCTGTCGCAACGCAACGCGGCCAGGTCGACGGCGTCCGCCATCGCCTGCATACCCTTGTCGTTGGGGTGGATGTGATCCCCGCTGTCGAGGAACGGCAGCAGCGCCTGCCTGTCGTACGGGCTGCGGGTGATCCGGTCGAAGTCGACCACGGCGTCGAACACGCCGCTGTGCCGGATCCACTCGTTGACGCCCTGGCGCACGGCCTCACCTGCGGCGTCGTACTCCGGCCAGCCCTTGAACGCCATGACCGTGGCGCCGACGACGCACTTGCCGGCCGCGTGCGCCCGATCGGCCAGCTCCCGGTAACCAGTGGTCAGGTCGTCCACCGTCACGCCGGTGTGGGCCTTGATGTCGTTGATGCCCTCGTACACGAAGACCGTGTCGACCCCGGGCTGGGAGAGCACGTCACGGTCGAACCGGCGCAGCGCGGCCTCCCCGGCGCCGTCGGCGAGCACCTTGTTGCCGGAGATGCCGGCGTTGGCCACGCCCCTGACCGGGCTGTCCGGCGCGGCCTGGAGCCGTCGGGAGAGGTAGTCGGGCCAGCGCCGGTTCGCATCAGTGCTGGAGGCCCACCCGTCGGTGATGGAGTCGCCGAGGGCCACCACCGAGCCGGTCGCTGTGGACGTCCGCACGCTGACCGCGTCCAGCCAGTACCAGGAGGTCATCGAGTCAGTCCAGTTGGTCGCCGCCTCCTCGGCGGCGTGATCACCGGCGGCCGCGTACGACGTCTGCATGGCCATGCCGTGCCCGCTCGTCGGGCCCTGCGCTCCGGTGACGTGGAGACTCACCACGAGATTGCTCTGGGCGGCCAGCCGGCCGGGAAGCGGGTCGCTGAGGATCGTCTCCCCGGCCGCGACCGTGACGGACGGCTGACCGCCGAACGTCAGCCGCCGGTTGCTGCCTCCGACCAGCTCGGCGCCCTGCCGCTGCAACCCGGCGTACGCGCTGCTGAAGGTCACCGGGTGCTCGCCGAAGGCGTTGGTGAGACGGATCCGCAGCGCGTCCCCGCCGACGCTGGTGCGCACCACCAGCCGGTAGCTGCGCTCGGCGGGCCCGGCGCCCTGCCGGTCGGCACTGGCGGCCCAGGTGACAGCGAAGTGCCGGCCGTCACCGGCCGCCGGGTCGTGCCGCGTCCGCGCCTGCCCCGCCGACCCGACCAGAGGAACGCAGAGCAGCGCGGCGACGGCGGCGGCCGCCCCGCGGCGGGCGAGACCGGCCCGCATCAGAGGTTCCTCAGGGTGACCGACTCGCCCGGGCGCAGTGTGACCTGGCGGGAGCGACCGTTGGCCAGCAGTGTGGTGCTGCGGCCACCGACGCTCGTCAACCGCGCCTGGGTGACCCGCCCGTCGCGCCAGCTGAGGTCGGCGGTGAAACCGCCGCGTACGCCGACGCCGGCCACCGAACCGGCGGACGCCCAGGCGGCGGGCAGCGCCGGCAGCAACTCGACGTGACCGGGCCGGGAGTAGAGCAGCATCTCGACGATCGCGGCGGGGGTGCCGAGGTTCGCGTCAATCTGGAAGATGCCCCGGCCGGGGTTCGTCTCGTAGATGTCGAAGAGGTTCATGGCGCTGCCGTTGCTGCCGTTGGTCGACGGCCGCAGGTTGTTGACGATGAGCTGGTACGCCTTCTCCGCGTCCTTCAGCCGCGCCCAGCACAGACTGCGCCACGCGTTGGCCCAGCCGAAGCTGTTCATGCCGCGCGCGGTGAGCAGGGCTGTGGCACCGGCGACGATAGCGGCGGGGGTGGAGCCGTCCGGGCGGATCCGGTCACCGGGGAAGAGACCGATCAGGGGGGAGAGGTGCCGGTGCGTGGTCTCACCGAGGTTGTCCGGTGACATCCACTCCTGCAACCAGCCCGAGGTGGGGCTGACCTCGGGCAGGTAGAGGCGCTTGCGGAGCGCGTCGACGCTCCGGGCGTGGTCGGCGTCGCGACCGAGCACCCGAGCGGCGGTGTGGTAGTTCTCGAAGAGGTTCCACACCAGCTCCTGGGAGTAGGTGTTGCCCCGGGTGTCCTGCGGCCCGTGCTCGGCCGACCAGTCCCGGTCGGCTACCAGCACCTCGCGGGTGGCGCCGGACGCGTCGGTGACGGTAGCGGTGACCAGTCGCGTCTCCCAGAACTCCACGGCACCCTTGACGACCGGGTAGATCTTCGCCAGGTAGCCGCGGTCCTGGGTGTACTCGTAGTGCTCGAACAGGTTCTGGCAGAGCCAGGCGTTACCGCTGGGGTGCCACCACCAGCCGCTCCCGCCGTACGGGTTGGTGGAGAAGGTGACAGCCCACCCGGCGACCCGGCCGCTGCTGTTGCGGAACCGGTTGGTCGAGGTGTTGAAGAGCCGCTGGGTGACCTCGGTCCAGACCGGCAACTGCGCCACGCAGTAGTCCGCGTACGCGTCGAAGGTGTCGGTGAGGCCGGCCCGGTCGGCCGGCCAGTAGGTCATCTGGATGTTGACGTCGCTGTGGTAGTCACCCATCCAGTCCGGGTCGTTGCCGTCCAGCCACGGGCCCTGCAAACCGATCGGCAGGCTGCCCCGCGACCCGGAGATCAGCAGGTACCGGCCGAACTGGAGGTACGCGGCCTCCAGCTCCGGGTCGGGGACGTTGTCGCGCCAGCGCGCCTGCACCCGCTCCCAGGTGTCCAGTTCGCGCTGGCCGGCGGACGACGCGCCGAGGTCGATGGCGAACCGCTCGAACGCCGGCCGGACGTCGGCGACGTGGGTGTGCAGCAGCTCGCGGACCGACGCACGCGCCGCGGCCAGGACCTTGTCCCGGGCCAGCCGCTGCGGCTGTACCGATTCGTCGCGGAACCCGGTGGCGGCGGTCGGCGCGTAGTTGGTGCCGCCGCTGACGATGACGGTGAGGTCCCGGCAGTCGGTGAAGGAGATCGACGTGCCGCTCACCGCCACCGTTCCGGTGCCGCTGTGCGCGGTGACGGCGGCACCGTAGCGCAGCCCGTTGGCGAACGACGCGCCGAACGACGCGTACCGGCCGGTGGGGTCGGCGGTGGTGGACTCGCCGTGGGTGCCGGCCAGGGAGACGGTGCCGGTGTACGTGCCGCCGCTCTGCGAGGTGAAGTGCAGGACGATGACGTCGTCCGGGCGGCTGGCGAAGACTTCCCGTCGGTAGCCGACCCCACCGATGTCGTACGCGGTGCTGACCAGGCCCTGCGCCAGGTCGGCGGTGCGGCGGTAGGCGTCGACCGCGCCGAGGTCGTGCCCGGGGATGTCGACGGTCAGCGTGGCCAGCATGGTGAGCGAGCCGAAGTCCTCGCGCCCGTAGAGGAACTGGCCGTCGCCGTCGAGCGTGTCGTTGCGGCCACCGGTCCAGAGCGTCGCATCGGTGATCGCCAGGAACTCCCGGGACGGGTCGTTGCTGGCGAGCGCCCCGAGTCGGCCGTTGCCCACCGGCAGGCCCTGCTCGATCATCGAGGTGGCGGAGCCGGGTGCCCGCCACCAGAGCTGGTTCTTCTCGGCGACGTTTCCGGCGAGCATCGGCGACGTCGTGGGCCGCCGGGGTGCGGGTGTGGCGGCGAAGGCGGGTAGGCCACCCAGTGCGGTGGCCGCGCCGGTGGCGGCGGCCAGCGCGAGGAAGCCGCGACGGCTGGGGTGGTTGTCGCGCGTGTTGTGGATCTCCATGTCGGGTTCTCCAACCTGGGCGTTCGGCGGATGCGCGCGCCGGCGCGGCCAGGCTGTTCGCGCCGGGCCGCGCCGGGCACGTCAGAGGGTCTGCGGTACGGCGATCCGGTCGATGTCGGGGGAGTACCAGGTGCCGCTGTCGAAGGTGATGGTGTTGGCGCCCGCCTTCAGCGCCAACTGGACGCTGACCGTCTCGACGGTGCCCCAGTCACCAGTGGAGGGGAACTTCAGGTAGCTGCCGTTGCCGCTGTTGGAGGAGACCTGCACCGAGCGCGCGTCACCGCTGACGTAGGAGACGGCGACGGTGTAGATGCCGTCCTTGCGCACTGTCACCTCGTTGAACCGCACAGTGCCGCCGACATAGAGGTTGCCGACCTTCTGACCCCCGGAGCAGGCGTCACAGCCGCCGACGGAGGCGGTACCGGTCAGGGTGTTGACCGCCGCCTCGGCCTCGTAGCTGGTCGAGGTCAGAGCGGTGCCCGGCCGTACGGTGAACAGCCGCGAGCCGTGCGCGGGCAGCGCCGCGGTGATGGCGTTCCTCTGGGTTCCGAGGTCGCGGCGGTTCCACACGTCCCGGACCGAGGCGTTGCCGGTGAACCCGAACGACGCCCAGTGCGCGGTGACCGACGCGGGCGCGTCGCCGAGGTTGAACAGCGCCACGGTGTAGCTGCCGTCCGGGTTCTTCGCACCCCAGACCTGCTGGTCACCGGCCGGGGTGACCGGCCGGGCCGGCGCGCCGCCGTTCTGGTCGATGGCGATGACCTCGCGGTTGGTCAGCAACGACAACCCGTAGTCGTCGAGTCGGGTGAGGTCGTCCCCGGTGTACAGCGGCGACTTCGAGATCGCCCACAGCGTCGCGTACGACTGACGCTCGGCCTTGGTGAGGCCGTCCATCTCGCCGTTGCCCACGTTGAGCGAGTCGAGGTCGTTCCACCCGCCGGGGCCGGCCTTGCGGCTCCAGGCCGGCGCGTCGTCGAACCGGTCGTCTACCGAGTTCTCCCAGCTGACCAGGGTGTTGCAGTAGCACTCGACGTCGGTGTCGATGCGCCAGCCGTTGGAGTACCGCTTCCAGTCGGCGGCGTGGTTGATGTCGAGCGACCAGGACAGTTCGAGGTGGATCGGGCGGCCGGCGGTGGCGATGGCCCGCTGCCAGGCGGCGACGTCGGCCACGTTGTCGTAGTTGTCGCCGGACTTGAACGAGCCCGGGCCGACCCCGTCGAGCTTCAGGAAGTCGTAACCCCAGTCGGCGAAGAGTTGCGCCTGCGAGTCGATGTACTTCTGCGCGCAGGGGTTGTCAAAGTTCAGCTTGTACGCGCTGTCCCAGCCGTTGGTGGTGCGCAGGTCCGGGTAGACGATGTTCGCGGTGGTGCAGCCGGGGGCGTTCCAGATCGGCGCGGCGCCGCCTGCGTACGCCTCCTTCTCCAGCCCGACGGGCAGGTAGATGCCGGCCTTCAGCCCCTTGCCGTGGATGTGCTCGGCGACGGCCTGCATGCCGCGCGGGAACCGCACCGGGTCGGGGGTCTGCCGGGCGTACTGGTCGAAGCGCGGCACCCAGGCGTTGTCCCGCCACCAGCCGGCGTCGATGTTGACGTACTCGTAGCCGTACGGCTTCAGCTTGGTGGCGAGGGCGTCGGTCTGCTTCAGGACGTTGGCCTCGGTGAGGTAGCTGTAGTCGCCGTCGGGGTTCAGACCCGGGTACTTCGAGGACTGCATGGTCCAACTGGTCCACCCCATGAAGGGGCGTTGTGCGATGTCCGCCGCGGCCTGCGTCGGCGCGGCCTGGGCCACTGTCGTCGGGGCGGCCTGGGCTGGGGCGGCGCCCGCGGCGAGGAGCACGCCCAGCGCCGCCGCGACGAGCGGCACCCGGGTACGGGGCTGTCTGCGCGGGGTTGTCGGTGACGGCATGGTCAACCTCCTGGTGCGGTGGGTCGAGTTGAGCGCTGTGGACGGTGAGTGGCCGAGGTGACGCCGGGTCAGGGGACGACGAGCGACTGGATGCTCACGGCCGCCGCCGCGCGGGCCCACTCCTCGAAGGGCAACGGGCGGATGAAGAGGGGGCACCGCGCGGCGGCGCCGAAGGCCTGCCGTTCGAAGCTGGCGCGGATGTGGCTGTCGAACAGGTCGTACGCGGCCAGCCCTTCACCGGACACGACGATGCGGGTGGGACCGACCAGGTTCGCGACAGCCGCGATGCCGCAACCGATCGCGCCGCCGGCCCTGGTGAAGACCGCCCGCACCTGCTCGTGGCCGCCGCGTGCCAGGGTCACCGCCTCGTCGATGGTGAGGTCGGGGCGGCCGGTGCGCTCGCGGGCCTGGGCCACTATGGCGTCGGTGCCGGCGATCGACTCGATGCAGCCGCGACCACCGCAGTGGCAGTCCGGGCCGGTGGCGTCGACGGTGAGGTGGCCGATCTCGCCGGCCACGCCGTACGACCCGGAGACCAGGCGGCCGTTGACGACGAGGCCACAGCCGATGCCGGTGCCCACGGTGACCAGGGCGAACGACTCGGCCCCCACTCCCTCGCCGAACCAGTGCTCAGCGGCGGTGAGCGCCTTGACGTCGTTTTCCACGGTGACGGTGAGGCCGGTGCGCTCTGCGGCGAGTCGGCCCAGCGGGACGTCCCGCCAGTGCAGGAACGGTGAGTAGCGCACCAGGCCGATGCCGCGGTCGATGTCGCCGGAGAGGGCCAGCCCGAGCCGGCGGACCCGGGTCCGGTCGCCGGGGAACGCGTCGAACAGGTCGTCGGCGAGCCGGTCGACCTCGGTGAGGACCGCGTCGACGTCGGGGTCGTCCAACGGCCGGCGGGCGCTGGCATGGACCTGCGCGCGCAGGTCGCAGACCACGCCGATCACCTCGTCGGCGGTGATTTTCACGCCGAGGAAGAACTCGCGTTCGGCGCGTACCGCGAGAGGGCTGGCGGGGCGTCCGGCGCCCGGCCCGGAGCGTTCGGTGGCGGCCAGTTCGTGCAGGTAACCCAGGTCGATGAGCGGCCGGGCGGCCTTGGTGACGGCGGCGGAGGAGAGCCCGAGCCGGCGGGCGAGCGCGACCCGACTCACCGGCCCCTCGGTCAGCACCGTCGTGAAGATCGCCGTCGCCGCCGGTGGCCCGGCGAACGCGCCGGCGTCGATCCCAGGAAACATGGACGAAATCTAAGGCGAATATTTAACTTCTTCAAGTATTGATTTGCCTCAGTGCTCCGTCCTAGAGTCGGCGACGCACCGGCCACGGCAAACTCAGGTCGCCGCCGCACGTACGCCGAGGCCGACCAGGATCACGCCGGTCAGCCGATCGAGCATTCGTCGCACCGACGCGGTGCGGAGCAACCGGGCGGCGGCACCGGAGACGACGGTCCAGCCGGCGAGCCAACAGGTGGCCAGCGCGACGTGCGCCGTGGCGAGCAGCAACATCGGCACCAGCACCGGTCGGCCCGGTTCGAGGAACTGCGGTGCCAACGTGAGGTAGACGGCGGCGGCCTTGGGGTTCAGCACGTTGCCGAGCAACCCTTGCAGGTACGGGTGGTCCACGCGCCAGGGCAGCCTTCGCGCGGAAACCGTCGGTCGCCGTCCCGCCTCCGTGCGACGGCGCGACGCGGACCAGAGCATCCAGAGCCCGAGCCCGACCAGATAGCCGGCCCCGACCAGCTTGACCACCCAGAACGCCTGCGACGAGCGGAGCACCAGCGCGGCCAGGCCGACAGCGGCCAGCGTGGCGTGCACGTAGAGCCCGGTCACCGTACCCAGGATCACCCACCAGCCCTGCCGCCGCCCGCCGCTGGCGACCCGCGAGACGACCAGGGTCAGGCTCGCGCCCGGCGTGGCGGTGATCGGCGCGACGGCGAGCAGGAAGCCGAGCACCGCGACGCCGTGCATGCTCAGACCACCACCCGGTAGTGGGTGGTGAGCAGCCCGGCGTCGTCGTACACGTGGAACGCGACACCGGGCGGCTGGGTCTGGGTGGCCAACGGGCCCTCACCCTCCCAGGGCATCCGCAGTGTGGAGACCACACCCGGGGCGATCCGCAGTGGACGGCCCGCGAAGGTGCTCGCGGCGGCGGTGTGGAAATGCCCGGTCAGCACGGCGACGACCTGCGGGTGGGCGGCGACGAGTTCGGCCAGGGGATCGGCCTGCAGAAGCCGCATCGGGTCGATGACCGGGTGGTGCAGCACCACCGGCGGATGATGCAGGGCGATGAACGTCGGCGTCCCGGCCGGCACCGAACCCAGCTCGTCGGAGAGCCAGGCCATCGTCTCCTCGTCCAGGTGACCGTCGTCCGCGCCGGGCACCGAGGAGTCGGCGAGGAGGAAGACCGCCCCGGCCACGTCGTGGCGGGCGTTGATCGGGCCGGTGCCGCCGCCGTCGTCACCGAGCAGACCCTTGCGGTACGCGTCGCGCACGTCGTGGTTGCCGGGGCAGACCATCACCGGCAGCGGGGAGTCGAAGAGCTTCACGGCGGTCTCGTACTCGGCCACCTCGCCGTGGTCGGCGATGTCCCCGGTGATCAGGATCGCGTCGACAGGTCGTGGCAGGCCGTGCAGGTAGTCCATGACCCGGGCGGTCCGCTCGGCCGACCGGGGATGGCCGTCGAGGTGGGTGTCACTGAGATGCGCGATGACCAGCACGAAGTCGCTCCTAACGGCTATTGGTGTCGAAGCCGTTAGGGACGCTACTCCGGGCCAGGTCGGCCACCACAGCGCGATAGCCGCCGCGGTCAGCTCCGCGAGCGCGGCAGGCAGTCCTTCTTGTACTTGAGGCCCGAACCACACCAGCACACGTCGTTGCGCTCCGGCGGCCAGGCGATCCGCGCGCTGGGCCGCGCCGACACCTCAGCCGCGTAGCCGGCCCGGACCGCCGCGTCGGCCGGATCGCCACCCCGTCGACCGGCAAAGGCGGTCAACCCGGCCACCGTCGCGCCGAACACACCCAACCCCGCCTGACCGGCACCCCGCAGCCGAACCAACTCCGTCTCCAGCCGGCCCCGGTGCGCGTCCCAGTCCGGCCCGTACACATCCGTGAGGGCAGGGTGCTCGGCGAGCAGACGATCGAACTCGGCCCGCGGCCAGAAGAGCAGATCCGACTCGGCGTCCCGACGCTCCCCGGCCCGACGCACGAGCTGGGTCTCCAACCGGTCCGCCAGGTCGTCCTGCCGGTCGTGCGGCAGGTTCAGATTGCGGCGTACCCGATGCCGTTGTTGCAACAGGAAGAAGGTGACACCGGGCGCGTCCGGCGGACCGAGATCGACCACCGGGTCGATAGCGGTGCTGGCGGGCCCGGACGCGGCGGTCGCACGTTCGTTGAGCAGTGTGTCGACCGCCTCGCTCAGCCACGTCTCGGCGGTCGCCGAACGCCCACCGGCGTCCAGCGCGGCACTGACGTAGGCGGGGGCGTCGGGCTGCACGAGCAGCAACGGGCGCAACACGGTCAACTCCGCCATCGCCTCGTCGTCGTGACCGCCGGCCCGGAACAGCGCGCGGGCCCGCAGCGCGCGGGCGAACCCGGCCCGAGGGTCGTCGCCGGACGGGTACGCCGCCAGGGCCTGCTCCGCGTACCGCAGCGCGGCCTCGGGCCTCGCCCGGATCTCCGCGATCTCGGCGGCCAGAGTCAGCGCGTCCCCGGCGTCGTCCGGGTCCTCCAGCCGACCCTGCTCGGCGGCCTCCGCGAGGTCGGCGGCGACACCGAGCGGATTGGCCGTCCCGAGCGCCGAGCGGCGCAGTTCGGCGAGGTCAGCCTTGGTGAGTATCTCTCTCGTCGGCACGATCTCACGGTACGTCGGGGTACTCGCGGTATGCGGGCAGATCACCTGTTACGCCGCTCTCATGCCGCCCGCCGGGCGAACTATGACCACGCGCCGGCCGCCGCGGCCCGGGCGGCGTAGGTGTCGAAGCCGAGCGGGTCCCGCCCGAGAACCCGACGTACCCCGTCGGTTGGCTCGGCGAGGTGGCCCGCCCGCATCCCGGCGAACAGGGCGTTCAGCGCCCCGGCCGCCTCCGCCGGATAACCCTCGGCGAGCAGTTCGGCGTGGTACTGCTCCGGGGTGAGCTCCACGTAGCGCATCGAACGGCCGGTCACCCGGGCGATCGTCGCCACCGCCGCGTCGAAGGTGAGCGCACGAGGACCGGACAGGTCGTACACCTGTTCGTGGTGACCGGGCGACGTCAACAGCGTCGCGGCCACGTCGGCGACGTCCTGGGCGTCGACGAACGGCTCCGGGGTGGCACCCATCGGCAGGGCCAGCCGACCGTCGAGCAACGGTTGGCGAAACAGGTCCTCGCTGAAGTTCTGACAGAAGTTGTTCGGCCGGATGATCGTCCACTCGATGCCGGACTTCCGCACCGCCTCCTCGGCCGCCACCATGCCGGGGGAGAAGTCACCGACCCGGTCGATCCCCCGGCCGGAGAGCGCCACGATCCGGCCGACACCCGAGTCGACCGCCAGCGTCACGAAGTCGGTGGCCAGCGCGGGGTCCTCCGGGGCGAGCAGATAGACCGCCGAGGCGCCCGCCAGGGCCGGCCGCCACGTGTCCCGCCGCGACCAGTCGAACCGCACCTCACCGGAGCGGGAGGCGGCCCGCACGTGCCGACCCGCCTCCCGCAGCGTCTGGACCAGCCGGCGACCGGTCTTGCCGGTGCCGGCCATCACGAGTGTCGAAGGTGCGTCAGTCGTCATGACCACGAGTCAACCCGCCCGGCCGCGGACGGGACATGTCCCGTCGTACGCCAGGCATGTCCGATCGTCCGCGGTCCATCCTCCGGGACCTATGGTCGGTGCATGGACCCGTTCGACAATCTGCTGCGCGGCGTGCACGCCGACGGCGCGGCCTTCGGCCGGTCGGTGCTGACGCCGCCGTGGGCGCTGCGGTTCACCGACGGCGCCCCGCTGACGCTCTGTGTCCCGATGCGAGGCGAGGGCTGGATCTCCCACCCGGAGAGCGACAAACCTCGCCTGGTCCGGGTCGGCGAGACGGCCACCGTGCGCGGGCCGGCGCCGTTCGTCTTCTCCGCCGAGCCCCGGTCGAGCTTCGAGCCCGCGGGAACTGCGCGACGTCCGGCGCGGCCGGACCGGGGTGGCCGACCCGGTGGGCGCGGACCACACCGACCGCCTCGTCCTGCTGGTCGGGGTGTACCACGTCCGGGGTCGGGTGCCCCAGCGGCTACTGGGCGCGCTGCCGCCGGTGCTCGTCGTGCCGGAAGACCAGGACTGCGCCGCGCTGCGCGACTACCTGGACGCCCAACTCGACGCGGGTCGGCCCGGACGACAGGTCGTGCTGGACCGCCTGCTGGACTGGTTGTTGGTGTGCACGGTGCGGGACTGGTTCGACCAGCCGGAGGCCGAGGCGCCCGGCTGGTACCGCGCGCTGAGCGACGACACTGTCGGACCGGTGCTGCGCGCCATGCACGACGCGCCAGGCCGGCCGTGGACCCTGGCCAGCCTGGCCGCGCAGGCCGGCGTCTCCCGGTCCACACTGGCCAAACGGTTCACCGCGTTGGTGGGCGAACCGCCGCTCACCTACCTGACCGACTGGCGCATGACACTCGCCGCCGACCTGCTGGCCGAATCGACGGCGACCGTCGCCGCCGTGGCGCGTCACCTCGGGTACGCCGACGCGTTCGGCTTCAGCGCGGCCTTCAAACGCGTGCACGGCGTGAGCCCGAGCGGGCATCGACGGCTCACCCGGGTCGACGCCACGGCGGCCTGACCGGTGCTCTTCAGGGCCGAGAGCCGGTCGACGAGTGGTCGCAAAACCAACGAACTACGGTCATCTGCCGTCAACCCGTCGTCGGTAGCGTCCGGTCGCCAGTTTCCCGACCAGGTCGCACAAAGGCGGAGTTATGGGCACCGTGGATCGCCGTACGTTCCTCAAGGCGATGGGAGTACCCGCGATCGGCGCGGCGCTCCCGTTGGACCTCAGCAAGGCGCTCGCCATCCCGGCGAACAACCGGACCGGCTCGATCACTGACGTCGAGCACGTCATCATCCTCATGCAGGAGAACCGCTCCTTCGACCACTACTTCGGCACCATGCGCGGCGTACGCGGATTCGGTGACCCCCATCCGGCGACACTGCCGTCCGGCAAGGACGTGTGGCACCAGCCCAACGGGACCGACGAACTGCTGCCCTTCCGCCCCGAGGTGAAGGACCTCGGCCAGACCTTCCTGCCGGACCCGCCGCACGGCTGGAACGACGGGCACGCCGCCTGGAACGACGGCCGGTTCGACAAGTGGGTGCCGAACAAGGGCGTCACGGCGATGACCTACCACACCCGCCAGGACCTGCCGTACCACTACGCGCTCGCCGACGCGTTCACCGTCTGCGACAGCTACCACTGCTCGCTGATGGGCCCGACCGACCCGAACCGCTACCACATGTGGAGCGGCTGGGTCGGCAACGACGGCAAGGGCGGCGGCCCGGTCATCACCAACGCGGAGGCCGGCTACGACTGGTCCACCTATCCGGAGCGGCTGGAGCGCAACGGCATCTCCTGGAAGATCTACCAGGACGTCGGCACCGGCCTCAACGCCGCCGGGTCCTGGGGCTGGACGAACGACCCGTACATCGGCAACTACGGCGACAACTCGCTGCTCTACTTCCACCAGTACCAGAACGCGCAGCCCGGAACGCCGCTGGCCGACAGGGCCAAGATCGGCACCGAGGTCAGGACGCAGGGCCGCGACCCGGAAGCTTTGCTGGCCGACTTCCGCGCCGACGTCGAGGCGGGACGTCTGCCGGAGGTCTCCTGGATCACCGCGCCCGAGGCGTACACCGAGCACCCGAACTGGGAGCCGGCGTACGGCTCCTGGTACATCTCGCAGGTCATTGACATCCTCGCGTCGAACCCCGAGGTGTGGAGCAAGATGGCGCTCTTCATCACGTACGACGAGGAGGGTGGCTTCTTCGACCACGTGGTCCCGCCGACGCCCCCGCAGACCCGCGAGCACGGCCAGTCGACAGTGCCGACCACCAACGAGATCTTCCCCGGCGACGCCGACCACCCGGCCGGGCCGTACGGCCTCGGCATCCGGGTGCCGATGGTCATCGTCTCGCCGTGGACGCGCGGCGGCTACGTGAACTCGCAGGTCTTCGACCACACCTCACTGATCAAGTTCCTGGAGGCGCGGTTCGGGCACGGCCGGCCGGACCTGATCGAGCAGAACATCACCCCGTGGCGGCGGGCCGTCGTCGGCGACCTGACCACTGCCTTCGACTTCCGGCACCCGAACCGCTCCCGCGAGGTCAGGTTGCCCGACACCGACGACTTCAAGCCCGAGGAGTTGGTCCGGCACCCCGACGAGGTGCCGGTTCCGCCGGCGGACCAGCGGCTGCCGAAGCAGGAGCACGGGGTACGGCCGGCGCGGCCGATCCCGTACACGCTGCACGCCGACGGGCACCGCGGCGACGACTCGTTCCGGATCGACTTCCGCAACTCCGGCGGGGTCGCCGCGGTCTTCCAGGTCCGCCAGGCGGGCAGCGCGGACGCCCCGCGCAGCTACACCGTCGAGCCGGGCAAACACCTGAGCGACACCTGGCCGGTCATCTCCGGGTACGACCTGTCGGTGCACGGGCCGAACGGGTTCTTCCGCCGGTTCACCGACGGCGGGTCCCACCTTGACGTCACCCCCGCCTACGACGAGCACGGCTACAAGCTGGCCCTCACCCTCAAGAACCGCGGCTCGAAGCGGGTCGAGGTGACCGTCCGCGACGGGTACAACGCCCGACCGGTCAAGATGTCGCTGCGCGCCGGCGAGACCGAGCGCGTCACGTGGGCGCTCGCCCGCACCCACGGCTGGTACGACCTGACGGTCTCCGTCGCCGGTGACGCCGACTTCGCGTACCGCTGCGCGGGTCATGTCGAGAACGGCAAGGACAGCATCAGCGACCCGGCCCTCGGCGGGCTCGTCTAAGGGACACCGCGTCACCCGGGCCGCTGCCGACCCGGGTGACGCGGTGTCGCCTCGCTGTCGGCCCGTCGCGTGGCTGTCGTCCGGCCGCCTCGCTGCGCGGCCCGGCCGATCGCTGGCTGGAGGCGGATGTCTCGTTGAGCGTTATGACTCACAGGTATAAATATTCCTCTGAGTCATAACGCTCGTCACTGAATCCTCTCGTCCCGAGGTCACGCTTCGTAGCGGCCACGCCAGCCATTGGTGCGCGGCCCTCACCCGCGACAACAGGCAAGGCGACGGTCAGAACTCCTCGTACACCGCCGGGTCCTGGTCCGAGAGCCGCCCGTCCGGGCGGCCCAGCGCGGTGATGGCCTCGACCTGCGCGTCGGTGAGCTTGATGCCGAAAACGTCCAGGTTCTCGACCTGCCGCTGCGGGGAGGCGGCCTTGGGCAGCGGAATCACCTGACGGGCCACGTGCCAGGCGAGGATCGCCTGCGCCGGGCTGACGCCGAGCGCGGTCGCGATCTCCACGACGACGGGGTGCTGCTGCAGGTCGTTGCCATGGCCGAGCGGACTCCAACCCTGCACCAGGATGCCGTTCTCCCGGTGGTAGTCGAGGGCTTCCTGCTGCGGAAAGTACGGGTGCACCTCGATCTGGTTGACCACCGGGGCGACCCCGGTCTCGGCCACCAGCCGCTCGATGTGCTCGGGCAGGAAGTTGGAGAGCCCGATGTGCCGCACGAGCCCACGCTCACGCGCCTCGATCAGCGCCCGCCACGCCTGCACGTACAGGTCGACCTTCGGGTTCGGCCAGTGGATCAGGTACAGGTCGACCCGGTCGAGGCCGGTGCGGAACACACTCTCCTCGATGGTGGTCAGCGCCTCGTCGTAGCGGTGGTGCCGCCCCGGCAGCTTCGAGGTGACGACCAGCTCGTCCCGCACGTCACCGGCCGACCGGGCGGCCCGACCGACCGCGCCCTCGTTCTCGTAGTTCACCGCCGAGTCGATCAACCGATAGCCCGCCCGGATCGCCTGACCGATCGCGTCGACACCCGCCGAGCCGTTCAGCCGGTACGTACCGAGCCCGATCGCCGGCAGGGTCGTGCCGTCGGCTGCCGCAAGATGGGGAATCGTCATGATTGGGACCCTACCCGGACGACGTTGGTGGGGTGCTGCGTCAGCTATGGCCACGTGCTGGGCGGTGGGCCGAAGGCGCGACGACCGGCTCGCACGGCCATAGCGGCGAGGGCAGCGTTGGCGCCACCACCAATCACAGCGCCGATACCGAACGGTGCCGCTCGGCCGAGCACGATGATTCCCTGCTTGGTCCCGTACTTCGTGATGAAGTGCTTCCCCAAGATCTTGTTGATCTGACGCAACGTCTCTGCGGGAACCTTGGCCACAACCTGACGTCCCCAGTGTTGCCCCGTACGCTCGGCGACCTTCGTGATGGTGGCGGAGCCGGACCCGCCGAGCATGATTCCCATCACGATCGTTCGGCGTCGCTCAACCTCGTCGATGGGGACTCCGTGGACCTCGGCGATCGAGAGTGCGAAGAGGGCGCTCAGCTCAAGAGACGAGAGGACCTCGCCGGCCGACAGTGCCAGTGCGATGCCCGTGCCGACGCCGGGCGCCGCTGCGGCTCCGCCGACCGCAGCACCCGTCCCGGCCAGAGCGCTGACGTACATCCGCTCCAGATTGCGAATTACCTCCGCTGGCGTCGCTTCCGGGTTCCGCTGGCGGGCTCGGGCGATGTTCTTGCGCACCAACACGCTCTGAACGTCGATCGCCCTGTCCAGGAGGTCGAGGACTCGCTGACCACGTACGGCTGCTTCCGGAGCCGGTCCGACGGGGGCACCGTCGTCGGGTAGGGAGAGTTCGGTCTCGGATCCCTCGGCGTCGGGCGCCATCCCACATCCTTCATGATCGACAACGGGAGCATCACAGTACGTGTCAAGCAGGTCACAGCGGCTCAACCGGAGCGGCACCTCATCCCGCGTACCGTCCACACGAGAGTGACTGAACAGGTCGAACGCGTGGCGCGGGCGCATCGGGTCGCCGCAGCGACGCGCCACCGCCGATGTGCTCACGGGGTTGACGTCGGCGTCGGAGTTGCCGCCCCGATCACACCGCCGAAGAAGACCAGGACCGTGAGCGCGATCATCGGGCCGACGAAGACGTAACCGAGGGTCAGGCCTGTCACTGCCATTCCCCGTCCGGACTTCGTGCCATTGCGGGTCTCGTGGAGCCCGACGTGGCCGAGGATGACCGCGAGGACGCACGGTATCCCGAACAGGCACCAGCCACCGAGGACGCCGAGAATGCCGAGGACCATCGACGCGGTAGCGGTGCTGGACGAGGGCGGGGCCTGCACCACCACCTGGGGCAGCAGCTGGTGGTAGTAGGGCGGCGGGTAGGGGCTGGCGGGAGCGGCCGAGATCGGCGGCTGCGGACGGGTCGGGTCGTATCCGGGCTGGTAGGACAAGGCGATATCCCTCTTGGTTGGGTCAGATGTCGGGGGTCAGCTCGTGCTGCTGGCGGGCGCCTGGAGTCGGGTGAGCAGGGCGCTCACCTCGGTGTGCAGGCGACGCAGCTCCGCAGCCGTAGGGGCCAGCTCGTAGCAGTGGTGGTGCGTGGCGGCGGAGAGCGTCGCCCAGGCGAACGCCACCCGACGGGCCGTTTCACTGCCCGGACCGAGCCGGCCGCGCAGCATCAACTGCTTGGCACGGCCCTGCCGGCACGCCGCCACGGTCGGCTTCACCCGCCGCCAGTAGGCGTCGACGCCGCCTTCAAGGGCGAGCCGGATCAGACAGGCGCAGGCCCCCGGCCACCAGCCCGCGGTCACGGCAGCGGCGCCGAGCAGCCCGGCCCCGCGCAGCAGCTGATCGGCCGCCGCCAGGCAGCGCTGTGGCGTCGGCGCGGTCACGACAGCGCCGCCACGAGGAGGCGGGCGTCCGCGACCAGGCCGGGCAGGTCCGCCAGGTACGCGCCGTGCACACCCTCCCGGCATGCCTGGTACGCGTTCACCGCACGTCGTCCGTGCCGGCGGCCCAGCCAGCCGAGCACGTCACCACCCTTCTCGGCGTCGTCGAACACCGCCAACGCGACGGTGGTGGCGACCCGCCGGGACGCGTCCTCGATCGCCTCCTCGATGTCGGCGTGCCGGACACCTCGTGCCACCCGGTTCCGCCAGACCGAGCGATGGCAGGCCGCCTCCACCGCAGAGCGGCACAGCTCCGCGACCACCGGCCCGCGCACCTCGGCGGGGATCTCCTCGTTGCGCGCCAACGCGTACGCGTCGTCCAGGTAGCGGGTCACCGGGTCGGAGCCGGGCCGCAGCGTCACCACCGACTTCTCCGCGCGGGTCACCTCGATGATCCGCGCCTTGCCGAGATCGAGTCGGCGGACCGCGTCCGGCAGCCGGGTGTCGTGGGTGAAGACGACCACCTGCCGCTGCTCGGCCAGCTCAGCGAGCACCCGGGCGAGACCGTCCACCTTCGACGGGTCCATGCTCTGCACCGGGTCGTCGACCACGATGAACCGGAACGGGCTCTCCGGGGCGCAGCTGCGGGGCAGGAACGTCGCCAGCCCGAGCGCCTGCATCTCACCCTGACTCATCACACCCAGCGCCGTGCCGTTGTCGGCGCCGTCCACGCTGACCGGGAAGACCACCCGCCGTCGGGTGTTCGCGCCTTCCAACGTCATCGACCCCAGCTCGACGTTGCTCTCCTGCCGCAGCTGCGCCCAAATGTGCTGCGAGTGCCCGGCGAACGGCGCGACCCGCTCGTTGCGGATCTGCGCACCGGCGTCCTTCAGCCAGGCACGCGCGGCCTTCAACCGGGCCAGGGCCGCCTCCTGCGCCGGCAGTCCGCCGACGGTGGCCACCCACTCGCGCACCTCGGCCGCCGCCGCCCGCCAGCCGGTGTCGCGCTGCCGCAGAAACCCCTCGGCGTACGCGCGGGCCGCGTCGACCGCCGCCACCACCGCCGGGTACCGCGCGGCCAGGTGGTCGGCCAGGTCGGCCGGCTCCCCGGGTACGCGCCGCAGCATGGCAACGGCATCACACAGCGCCCCGACCGTCGGCTCCGACCCGGGGCCCTCGGGCACAACGAGGTCGTCGATCAGGTGGTGCGTCTGCCGCAGCAGGGCCGTCAGCCGGGTCGTCGCCGTCTGGGCGGCGACGCTGCGCTGCCGAAGCTCGCTGAGCGACTCCGCGGCGGCGGCACGCCAGCCACCGTCGAGGGTGCCGGTGGCGCAGACCGGGCACGACCCGTCGCCCTCGTCCTCGTGATGTTCGAGGGCGAGGCGGAGCAGCTCGGCGCTACGCAGCGCGGCCCGGGACCGGCCGCCGTCGTACCGCTGGGCCTCGACCGCCGCGTCCCGCAACTGACCGGCGAGCCGGGTCACCTCGTCGACCGGCGGCGGCGCGAGGGCGGCGAGCTCCCGACAGAGCAGCACCTCCCGGTCGGTGGTCGCCTCGTCCGGCTCGTCGAGGATCGCCGTCACCGCGCCGACGTCGACCGCGCCCCGGCCACGCAGTAGCACGGCGGTCCGCCGGGCCCGGTCGTCGGCGATCCCGTCGAGCGTGGCGACCAGCGTGGCGCGCTGTGCGCGTACCTCCTTGATGGTGTTGTCGTGCGGCCGGGCGGCGCGCAGCAGACGCTGGTCGGCGTCGGTGAGCGCGTCCAGCCCGAGGATCGCGAAGAGCGCGTCGAAGAGTTGACTCTGCGTTCCGGCGGCGAGCTTGCCCAGCTCGGCCGCGGTGAGGAACGGCCGGTACAGCTCCAGCGGGCGGGCCAGACCCAGCTCGGAGAGGTCCGCATGCCGGCCCTGGGCGCTGGTGACCGTCACCTCGGCGTCGGCCAGCGCGGCCCCGACCGGCCAGGCCCGGTGCACCCGCGTCGGCGTGGCCACCCCGTCGACGCGCAGCTCCACATCCACCCAGCACGGGTCCGGGTTGTGCAGGTTGCGCCACCCCGTACGCCAGACGCTGGTCTTGTCGGCCCACCGGGCGCTGTCCCCGGTGAGGGCGAGTTCGGCGGCCTCGGCGAAGCTGGACTTGCCGGAGCCGTTGCGGCCGACGACCAGTGTGAAACCCGGGCCGGGGCCGATCTGGATGGTCCGTTCCGGGCCGACGCCACGGAACCCGGCGACGGTCACCGACTTCAACCAGATCCGTTCCGCCGGGCCGTCGTCGGTGGGGGAGCGGGGGGCGAGCCGGGTGGGAGTGCCGGCGAGGGCGGCGGTCAGGTCGTCCTCGCCGGTGAGGGCGGCGAGGACGAGCTCGACGGTCTCGGTCGGGACGTCGTCAGCGGCGGCCAGTCGCTCGAAGATCAGCTCGATCAGGGGCGCGGTGGTCTGTGCGGGCTGGGTCATTGTCGTCTCCAGGCGTGTGGTGTCCGCGGGCCGACGGCTCGTCGGCCCGCCCGGGGTGAGCGGTGGAAGTGCGGGTTACCGCGGTCGCGCGGTCAGACCGCGGCGTTCGCGTGCCAGTCGCGCAGGAACGCGTCGACCAGGGCGTGCGCCCGGGGACGCAGGTCGAAGGACTCCTCCCGCCGGCGGCGGGCCATGTGCGACAGGCCGTCGGCGGCCTCGTTGAGGGCGTGGCCGCTGTGCCCCTTGACGTGCGCGAACGTCACGTCGGGGCATTGGGCCACCTGGTCGGCGAGCCGGACCAGGGTCGGTTTGTCTGACCAGCGGCGCTGCCGCAGGCTGTAGCCGGCGGGCATCGCGTCGGTCTCGCCGGCCTGCCAGCGGTGCAGGTACCGCACGGCCGTCAGGCTGTCCAGCAGCACTGTCATGCCGGTTGGCACCTCGTCGTACCCGGTGAGCAGGTAGTCGACCGCGCGCAGTTCGTCGACGAGCACCCGGGACCTGCCGGTCGGGTCGAGCCGGCCGGTGCCCCGCCCGAGCAGGCCGTAGTGGCCATCGCTGATCACGTACCCGATGCCACCGGCGCGGCCCTTCCAGCTGGCGTCGGTCGCCGCCACCAGCGGACCGGCCGCCTTCGCCCAGCGGAGTACGCGGCCGCGCCCGCGCTCCTGGTCGGGAAGCGGCAGGCAGTCGGCCTTGCGCCCCGAGTGCTCGGTGTGCGCGGCGGCGAGGCGCTCGGCGGTGTCGAGCAGCTCGGCGGCGGAGGTCAGCTCGTCGTAGTGGGCGGCGGTGAGGGCGAGGTGGACCGCATCACCGATGCCCTGGCAGTCGTCGCAACGGGTGGCGCGGGTGAAGGGGCGAAGGATGAGGACGCGGTCGTGCAGGGGCGGGGGGAGCTGGGTCAGGGCGCGGAGGAACTCATCGGGGCGCACGACGCCTCCTGACGTCTGAGGGGAGTTCAGAGGACCTTGATGGAGTCGACCTGGAGCAGGGCGACAGTGGTCTCGCCGCCGATCTGGGTGTCGTAGCTGAAGGAGCCGAGCACCGTCACGTTGGCGCGGAAGATGTCGTCCTCGACGAGGTTGTCGAGGTCCGATTCGGATCCGTTCAAGATGGTGTTGGTCTCGTAGTCGTAGTCTTCGGCCATCCGACGGTGGGCGACGTCGGCGCGGAAGCTGTCGGTGCCGGTGGCCGCATCGAACTGGGTGACCCGCCCGTAGACGACGTAGGTCTTCCCCAGGTAGCCGTCCGGGTCCTTGGCGATCAGCTTCCACTGCCGTTCGGTCAACGTCTTGTACGACGGCGGCTTCGGCTTCGGCGGCGGGGCAGCCTTGGTCGGGCTCGGGAGGGCGCTGGTGGGGGCCGCGCTGGTCGGGGCCGCTGTAATGGGAGCGACAGTCGTCGGCGACGCGCTGGTGGGGCTTGGCGCAGGCGAGCTGCTGGCGCCAGCGGTCGGCTTCGACTCGTCACCGTTGAACGTGCCGATGACAGCGCCGCCGCAGCAGAGGATCACCGCGAGTGCGATGCCGCCGACCACCCAGGCCCGCACGTTGGACCGCTTCCCGGTTACGGGAGGGGCGGACAGGAAGACCGGGTCGGTCTCGGATGCCGGACCCGCTACGGGAGCTGGCGAAGGCTGTGGCGGCTCACTGGGTTCATCAGGCGGCGTCGGGTTGGTCGGATCGGTCATGGCGAGGCTCCTTCTGTGAACAGGTGCGCTGTGAACAGCCGGGGCGGGCGTGGTTTGCCCGCCCCGGTCAGTGGGGGAGAGGTCAGCCGAGGGCGACGTCGACGCCGCCGGAGAACATCGAGTCGTGCAGCTCGAGCTTGGTGATCTTGACGTTCTTCGGGATGTCGAAGACCACGACGCCGTTGACCTGGTTGCCGGGGTTGATGTCGTTGAGGAACGTCTCGGCGTTCTTGTTCGCGTAGATCGCCGCTCCGGTGTCGGCGGAGTACTCGGTGCCGTCAGCCGCGTAAGCCTTCTGGCTGCTGCCGTCGAACATCTGCGCTTCCTTGCCGATGTTCTTCACATTCACCGTGACCAGGCAGAACTGGCCCTGCGCCTTCTGGCCGAGCATGTCGCTGCCGATCTTGGCAACGCCGCACTTGGACGACTTGACGGTGAACTCGAACTTCCCGTCCCGGGCCGGCTGCCCGATCTTGGCGGTCTTCGCCGGCTTCTCCTCGGCCTTGGCGCCGCCTTCGTCGCCGCTGGAGCTGCTCGCCTTGCTGTCGCTGCTGGAGTCGCTCGCCTTGTCGGCGGCACCGGAGCCGCAGCCCAGGGCGATGAGGCCGGTGGCGAGCAGAGCGAGAGTGGTGGTCTTGCGCATCGTTGTCCTCCTGAAGTGAGCGTTGCGGGGTCAATAAGAGCATCGTCTGACAACAGTGTCAACAGACAATCTCATGCTTGACAGGCGTGCGAGACTTTCGACGTGGAGAACCCGACCATCACGGCAGCGGAGATAGCCCGGCTCGCCGGTGTCGGTCGCGCTGCGGTCAGCAACTGGCGTAAACGGCATCCCGACTTCCCCGCCCCCGTGGGCGGAACGACGGCGAGCCCCGAGTTCGACCTGATCCAGGTCGAGCAGTGGTTACGCACCCAGGGCAAGCTCCCCGAGCTCGCCACCGCCGACCGGCTCTGGCGACACCTCGCCGCAGCCAGCGACTCCCCGGCCGCCGGCCTCGCCGCCGTCGGCGCCCTGCTGCTGGCCCGTCAACGCGGCTCCCGCAGCGCCAGCATCGATGCCCAGCTCACGCCGCTGCTGCCCGACGTCGACGCCCTCGCCGACGAGTTGGGCCCGCAGGGCGCGTTCGACGAGTTGTGGCAGCGGTTCTCCGCACCAGGGCCCGGTCGCCCCTTCGCCACCCCCGACGACCTCGCCGACCTGATGATCGGGCTCGCCAACGTCGGCGGCGGCTCAGTGCTGGACCCGGCCGCCGGCTCCGGCGCCATCCTGCGAGCCGCCGTCCGCGCCGGCAGCACCTCGATGTACGGGCAGGAACTCGACGACGAGTTGGCCCGGCTCGCCGGCCTGTGGCTAGCCCTGCACGACGTACCCGGGGAGGTCAGCGGCGGTGACTCGCTGCGCGCCGACGCCTTCGCCGGCCGCGCCGTCGACGCCGTCGTCTGCCACCCACCCTTCGGTGCCACCAACTGGGGCGACGAGGAACTCGGCCACGACCCCCGCTGGATCGTCGGCACCACACCCCGCACCGAACCCGAGCTGGCCTGGGTGCAGCACGCCCTCGCCCACGTGCGGGTCGGCGGGCACGCCGTCCTGCTGATGCCACCCACTGTCGCCAGCCGCCGCGCCGGCAAACGCATCCGCGGCGAACTGCTCCGGCGAGGTCACCTGCGCGCCGTCATCGCGCTTCCGCCGGGCGTGGCGGCGCCGCACGGCGTACCCCTGCACCTGTGGGTGCTGCGACGCGCCGCGACCGACGCGCCGCCACCAGCGCGGGCGCTGCTGATCGACGCCGCCGGCGGCGACCTGGCCGACACCGCACCGCGCGTGCTGGCCACGTGGCGGGAGTTCGTTGCCGCCCCCGACGGCGACGTCGAGGAGGCCGGGTTCGCCCGCGCGGTCCCGGTCATCGAACTGCTCGATGAGGAAGTCGACCTCACCCCCGCACGCCGGCAACCCGCCGTCGTGGGCGAGGCTTCCGGAGAGCATCTGGTACGCACCAGAGAACGACTGGCCGCCATCGTCGGCGAGCTTCCGGCGCTACTTCCGCAGGTCACGGCAACACCAACAGAAGCGCCGGCGTCGGGCACCCTGACGGTCGCCGAGTTGGCTCGCACCGGCGCCCTGCAGGTGATCGGGCCCATCCGTTCCACGCCAAGCCGGGCGGAGGGTGGCTCCGTAGCGCACGGGCAAGGCCCACTCGTCCTCACCGGCAGGGACGTCGTCGCAGGTGTCGACGCGTCCGGGCACGACGACGGCACACTGCTGGAACGCGTGCCCCTGATGGCGGGGGACGTGGTCGTGCCTGTGGCGGCGCGGCAACTGATCTCACGGGTGATCACATCCGATGGGGTGCTCCTCGGTGCTCACCTCTATCTGCTGCGTCCTAACCCGGCCGCGCTCGATCCGTGGTTCATGGCCGGGCAGTTGCGCAACTCGGCCAACGACAAGCAGACGACGAGCCTGTCTGGTTCACGGGTCGACGTCCGTCGGGCACAGATCCGGCGGTTGCCATTGGATGAGCAACGGGCACATGGGGAGGCGTTTCAGCGGCTCATCGCGTTCGAATCGGCTGTCGCGGAGGTGGGTTCGCTCAGCGCCGAGCTGGTGCGTCTCACCGCGGACGGACTGGCCGCCGGCGCACTTCACCCCGCAGGTGGGGCGAAGTGACCGCAGGCCTGAACGACACCGCGGCGCAGCGCTGCGACTATCGCACGTTGCTGCCGGACGATGCATCGGTCTACGACAGGGGCGTGGTCGAGGGCGGCCTTGCTCCCGAGGAGCAGGGTTGGCTCAGGCAGCAGCGTCTTGAGTGGGAACTCAGGTCTGGCGGGCACCGCGGTGCCGAAGACCTGGTCAGTGGTCACTCGATCGGCATCGTGCCGGCGCGGTGGGCGAAGTTCAATCAATGGCTGCCCTTCGATGCTGCTGCCACGTCGCCTCCGGCGCTGAATCGAGGCGAGGTGACAAAGGTGGCGCTACGGTGCCGCGAAAGCGAGCTGTGGCTGCCGCTGCTGGTGACGTCCTTTGCCTGGGGCTGGGGGAATCGTGGTTTTGGCCCGATCCGGCTGCGCTGGGTGTTGAACGGCAAGGGTGGCTCGCCAGGGCTGTCGAGCAATGAGATCGAGGAGCGGTTAGCCGCAGCGGTCGACGCTCTCGATCAGCAGGGTGCCCGGAGTGCATACCAGTTGCTGTTGAACGCTGGAAAGATCTCCGAGTTCGGGCCGGCCTTCTTCACAAAGTTCCTCTACTTCGCCAGCAGGACGGGCCAAGGGCGTTGCCCAGCCCTGATCCTGGATGGGCGGCTCGCGCGGCAGATGCGGGGTTTCTGGGAACGGCGGGCCAACGAGCCATACGCGGAAAACGGTAGCTCCGCCCGCTGGCTCTGGCAGGGACCGCGCTGGTCGGACTACCGCTACCAGATTTACCGGACGTTCATGGTTCGGTCAGCATCGCAATTGTCCGAGTCGGGAGACCGGTGGATACCGGAGCTAGTGGAGCTGTTGCTCTTCCGGGCAACCCGGGCGGTCTGACCTATCGATGTCGTGCATCTGACGGGTTAGGCAGTCCCGTCAGTGGGACCGCTAGGGGATGATCGTTTGGCCGCCCCGCGCTGTCCTGTGAAGTGAACAAACAAGCCTTTTGGCGGACTGTGACTCCACGAGTACCGGGCGTACGGTGCGGGTCGGATCGAGTGGGGGCGAACCAACAATGGGGGGACTATGCCGAGCGTGACGACGGCGAAGCCGGGAATCGGCGACCTGGTCGCGGTACGCGGCCAGCGCTGGGTGGTCAGCGATGTGCAGGAGGGCGAGCACAGCAGCCTGGTCAGCCTGCAGAGCGTCGAGGATGGCCGCTACGGCTACACCCTCGACGTCATCTGGGAGGTTGAGCCGGGGCGCCAGGTGCTGCCCAGCGGCTCGTTGCCCGACGTCACCGAGGGCAAGTTCGATTCGCCGCAGCGGCTGGCAGCCTTCCTCGACGCCGTCCGCTGGTCGGCGGTGACCTCCGCCGACGTGAAGACATTGCAGTCCCCGTTCCGCTCTGGTGTCGCCATCGAGGACTACCAACTGGAGCCGGTCGCGCGCGCGGTCGACGCGCCCCGGGTCAACCTGCTCCTCGCCGATGACGTCGGCCTCGGCAAGACCATCGAGGCTGGCCTGGTTGCCCAGGAGCTGCTGCTGCGCCAGAGGGCCCGGCGAATCATGATCGTTTGCCCGGCGGGTCTGACCCTCAAGTGGCGTGACGAGATGGCGGAGAAATTCGGCCTCGACTTCACCATCATCGACGCCGAACGCTGCGCCATGGTTCGTCGAACCCACGGCTCGGCGGCGAACCCCTTCGAGGTCTACCCGCTGAGCATCATCAGCCTGCCGTGGCTACGCGGGCAGAAGGCGCAGCGCCTGCTCGACGAGGTGCTTCCCGCCGACGGCCCTGCCTACCCGCGTACCTTCGACCTGCTGATTCTCGACGAGGCGCACCACGTCGCCCCGGCCGCCCCTAAGCAGGTCTACGCGATCGACTCGCAGCAGACCAAGCTGATCCGCCGGCTCGCGCCGCACTTCACCCACCGGCTGTTCCTCTCCGCCACCCCGCACAACGGCTACCAGGCGTCCTTCACCGCGCTGCTGGAGATCCTCGACAACCAGCGGTTCGCCCGGGGTGTTGACCCGGACCCGTCGGCGGTGAAGGACACTGTCGTCCGGCGGCTCAAGCGCGACGTCACCGACGCCGACGGAAAGCCCCGCTTCGTGGAGCGGGTCGCCACCGCTATCCCGGTTACCTACCCGGAGAGCGAGCGGCAGATCCACGCCCTGCTCACCGAGTTCGCCGAGCTGCGACGGAAGCGGCTGCACTCGCAGCGTGGACGCAAGGCGACCGATCTGGTCACGCTGCTGCTCAAGAAGAGGCTTTTTTCCAGCCCCGCCGCGTTCGCGCACACCGTGGGCGTCTACCTGGAGACCCTGCGCAGCCGTACGGCCCCCGCCGTCCTGCCGGCCGATGACGATGTACCGGAGTGGATGGAGGACTTCTTCGACGACGTCGCCACCTACGCCGACGACCAGCTCGCCGAGGCCGAGGACGACGCGCTCGGCCGGACCCGGGCCATGCAGCCCGACGCCAGCGCCGACGAGATGGCCCTGCTGGAGAAGATGTACCAGTGGGCCGAGGCGAAGGAGGCGCTACCGGACGCCAAGGCCAAGGAGCTGATCGCCTACCTCAGCGCGGTCTGCAAACCGGATGGCCGGCACTGGACCAACGAGCGCGTCGTGGTCTTCACGGAATACCGCGACACCCAGATCTGGCTGGCCGAGCTGCTCCGCCAGGAGGGTCTGGCCGGGCAGGGGCTCGTGCTGCTGCACGGCGGCACGCCCGCCGAGGAGCGGGAGCAGCTACGGCTGGCTTTCCAGGCCGACCCGACGAAGCAGCCGGTGCGCATCCTGCTCGCCACCGACGCCGCCAGCGAGGGCATCGACCTGCAGAAGTACTGCCACCGGCTGGTCAACTACGACATCCCGTTCAACCCCAACAAGCTGGAGCAGCGGATCGGTCGGGTCGACCGGTACGGCCAGACCACCGCCCCCGAGATCAAGCACTTCGTGGGTAGCGGCTTCGGTAAGGCCGTCGACTCGTTCGAGGCGGACCTGGAGTTCCTGTCCCGGATTGCCACCAAGGTGGCCCGGATGGAGGCCGACCTCGGTTCGGTCAACGCCGTGCTCGCCGACGCCGTGCAGCGCCGAATGCTCGGCCAGCACGTCGACGTGGACATCGACAAGGCGGGCAAGGGCAAGAGCACTCGCAGTCTGCCGGCCGAAACCAACCTGCGCGAGCAGGTCGTCAAGCTACGGGCGGAGCTGGACAAGACCGTCGAGGAACTCGGTATCACGCCGCCGGCCGTCAAGCGGGTCGTCGACACGGCGCTGGAGCTGGCACGTCAGCAGCCGCTGAAGCGGCACATCGACGACCGGCACCTGGTCGACGGCCTCTACACCGTCCCGCCGCTGACCGGTTCCTGGCAGCGGGCTGCCGCAGGGCTGACCGCGAAACTGCAGAGCAACGACGAGGAGCCTCGACAACTACCGGTCACCTTCGACTCCATGGTTGCCAAGGACCAGGACGAGATCGTGCTCGCGCACCTGAACCACCCCCTCGTAGCCATGTCGACCCGGCTGCTGCGCGCCGCCGTCTCCAACCCGGACATCGGGCTGCACCGGGTCACCGCCGTGGTCAGCGACGACCCGGCGCTGGAAGACGTGCTGGTCGGGGCGTACTCCCGGTTCGTGCTGGTTGGCACCGACGGCGTGCGGCTGCACGAGGAGGTTCTTTACGCCGGTGGTTGGGCGCCCGAGCACGGCCGATTCCGCCGGCTGGACAACCTCGGTACCCTCGCCGGCATCCTCGACCGGGCGATCACTACCGGCAGCGCCGCCTCCGGCCTGGTGGAAAAGCGGCTCGCCGAGCGCTGGCCCCGCGTCGCCGACGGTCTGCTCGCCGCCATCGACTGGCGCACCGCCACGCGCCACGAATCCCTGAAGCGCAAGCTCGACCAGCGGCAAACGGCTGAGCAGCAGCGCATCGTCGACAACCTCGACCAGTTCGCCGCCACCCTGCGCGGTGCGCTCGCCGACGATGACGCCGAGGACGCACTGTTCAGCCTTGCCGTAGCCGCGAAGAGCAAGGACGAACTGGCGCAATACCGCAAGGACCGTCAATCCTGGGAGGAACGCTTGTCGGCCCTGGAAGTCGAGCGCGACCGCGAACTCGCGGCCGTCGCCGCCCGCTACCGAGACCCGAAGCCGCACCGGTTCCCGGTGGCCGTGGTCTTCGTCGTGCCGAAGCGGGAGGCCATCCGATGAGCCGTACCTTCCGACGTCCCGCGCCCGACGGCGCCGAGCAGCACCGCAACTGGTTGAGCCTGGTCGAGGTCAGCGGGCCGTTCCTGAGCCTGCCGGTGCTCCGCGCCACCTGGCCGACGCTGGACGCGCTCGACAAGAAGACCCGCGAGCGGCTGCGCCAGGAGCACGCCACCTGGCAGGCCGACACCGTCGCGGGCCAGCTGCCCTGGATCGACTACGTGCTGGGTGATCTGCTCGGCTGGGGCGACACCCTGCACACCGAGGGCCTCGATGCGCTCGCGCACACCGTCGCCGAACACGACACCGAGCTGCGACCGTCGTTTGCGCTAGTGGAGCCGGGCGAGGAGATCAAGCCCGACAGCGTACGGATGCTGGGGATGGTCTGCCCGGCCGGCAGCCAGCCGACCGCCCGGATTCGTGATTCCGCGTGGGCGGCGACCCCAGTCGACCGGCTCGCCCACCTCTGCCGCCACCACAACATCGAGCTGGGTCTGGTCACCGACGGCCGGTGGTGGACGCTGGTCTGGGCACCGCGCGGCGGCGTCACCACCACGGCCGTCTTCGACGCGGTGGCGTGGCCCGAGGCGGCCGAGCGCGACGTGGTTCGCGCCGTCGTCTCGCTGCTGTCCCGGCACCGGTTCTTCGGCGTCCCCGATGCCGAGCGGCTGGTGCCGCTGCTGCGAGCCAGCCTCGGCAGCCAGGAGGAGATCACCGAGGCCCTCGGCGTCCAGGTCCGCCAGGCCGTCGAACTGCTGGTGGCCGCAATGGGCCGCACCGACGTGCGGGACCGGGAACTCGGCGGGCGCGGCCTCCAGGACGTCGACGCGCATGACGTCTACCGGGGCGCTGTCTCCGTCATGATGCGGATCGTCTTCCTGCTGTTCGCCGAGGAGCGCAAGCTACTCCCCGCCGACAACGAGCTGTATGTGAAGGCGTACTCGGCGGGGCGGCTCTGCGCCGAGCTGGAGCAACGGGTCATCGAAGGCAGCGAGGAAGATCTGGAGCACAGCTCCGCCGCCTGGCACCGACTGCTTGCTCTCTTCAACGCCGTCTACCGCGGCGTTGACCACCGCCGGCTCACCATGCACGGCCATGACGGGTCGCTCTTCGATCCGGACGGCGCGTCGTGGCTGCCGCTGACCATCGACGACCGGACTGTGCTGCACATGCTGCGCGCCGTGCAGTACGTCGAGATCGGCACCGGCCGGTCCCGCGAGCGCCGCACGCTCAGCTTCCGCGCCCTCGACGTCGAGCAGATTGGGTACGTCTACGAGGGCCTGCTCTCCTTTGAGGGCTTCCGTGCGGAGGACGTGACCGTCGGGCTGATCGGCAAGGAAGGGCTGGAGGAGGAGGTCGCGCTCGCCGACCTGGAGGCTTTGGGTGAGCTGGCGTCCGACGTGCCCGCGCTGGCCAAGGCGCTCGCCGAGAAGTACAAGGACTCGAAGATCGGATCGGTCGCGGCACTGACCAAGCGGCTGGCACCGCTCGACGGGGTGGAGCGCGAGGAGGCCCGCAAAAAGCTGCTTGCCGTCACCGGTGGCGACTACCCGCTCTCCGAGCGGCTGCTGACGTTCATCGGGGTCATACGTGAGGACCTGCGGGGTCTGCCCGTGGTGATCCTGCCCGGTGCGCTCTTCGTCACCGAGTCCGCGCTGCGCCGCAACACCGGCACGCACTACACACCGCGCTTCCTCGCGGAAGAGGTGGTCGAGGGTGCCTTGGAGCCGCTGGTCTACGAGCCGGGGCCGTTGCAGACCGCCGATAAGTCACAGTGGAAGTCAAAGTCTAGTGAGGAGATCCTGGCCCTCAAGGTCGCCGACATCGCCATGGGGTCGGCGGCGTTCCTGGTGGCTGCGGCTCGTTACTTGGCAGGTCACCTGATCGAGGCGTGGTCGCGGGAAGGGGACGAGCGGGCGTCCGCCTATCAGCAGCGTGGGGTCGATCGGCCGGTGGACGCCGACGAGGACTCATTGGTGGTGGAGGCGCGGCGGCAGGTCATCGAGCACTGCCTGTACGGGGTGGACATCAACCCGATGGCGGTGGAGATGGCGAAGCTCTCGCTCTGGTTGGTTTCGATGGACCCGAAACGCCCCTTCACCTTCCTTGATGACCGCCTCGTCGCCGGCGACTCGCTCCTCGGCATAACCTCGCTGGAACAGCTTGAATATATGCATCTGGACCCGAAGAAGGGCAGGAAGCTGCACGAGGGCACGCTGCACGACTTCACCTCCAAGCTTCAGTCCGTGATGGCGGAGGTCGCCGACGACCGACGGGCCATTGCCGAGGTCGACTTAGGCGACGATCCGATGGCTTCGATGGCGAGGAAGCGTGAGCTGCTCAAGGCCGCAACCGAGAAGGCGGAGCTTTTCACCCTTTTCGCGGATCTGACGGTCGGTGCGGCGCTCGCCAACGTGATCCGGGGCGAGCGCGGCATTGAGGCCGGAGCTCTCGAGGCAGCCAAGCTCGCCAACGACGTCGCCTCCGGCTCTGACAGGCAGCCGGTCGATCGGCGGCGGACGCGGTGGCTGGCTACCGGCCATGTTCCAGGCTCGTTCGAGCGAAAGCCCCTGCACTGGCCGATGGCTTTCCCTGAGGTCTTCGAGCGCCAGGGCTTCGATGCCGTCATTGGGAACCCCCCGTTCCTAGGTGGCACCAAGATCACTGGTCCAATGGGCATTGCCTACCGGGAGTACCTAGTGGAAGGGATAGCTGGTCGGTTGCGTGCTGGAGGGCGATGCGATTTAGTCGCTTACTTCGTGCTCAGGGCTCACGAGTTGCTCAACCGCTACGGCCAGGCCGGGCTTATCGCTACTAACACCCTTGCTCAGGGGGACACCCGGGAAGTAGGCCTCGATCAGTTGGTGGAGCGGGGGGTCACAATTCGACGCTCGATCAAAAGTCGACCATGGCCGGCTCAGAGTGCCGCGCTCGAATATTGTGCTGTGTGGACATCCCGGGCAACCCTCGGCGCCGGTGCATCTAGGTTCGCGGATGGCGTCGCGGCCGACACAATTACAACCTCGCTGGATCCCGCTTCGCGCGTGTCTGGGAGCCCCTATCAGCTGGTAGCGAATGCAGGGATGGCCTTTGAGGGCTCCAAAGTGACAGGCATGGGCTTCGTGCTTGATCCCAGAAAGGCGCAGGTGCTTGTCGAGAGTGACCAGCGTAATGCTGAGGTGGTGTCCCCCTACCTCAATGGCGAGGACGTCAACTCTCGTTCAGATTCCTCGGCAAGTCGCTGGGTTATTAACTTTCATGACTGGCCTGAGCAGAAGGCGAAGACGTATCCCGCTGTATTTGCCATCGTTGAATCCTATGTGAAGCCGGAGCGGCAGCGGAGGAAGCCGGATGGTACTTACGTCCTTCGCCGGCCCCTCCCGGAGCGCTATTGGCAGTATGCAGATAAGCGGCCGGCGATGTTGAGAGCTATATCAACCTTCGATCGGGTACTCGTCTTGACTAAGGTGAGCAAGACGGTCATGCCGGTGATGGTGCCGACTGGTCAGGTCTTCTCACACGCACTCGGAGTATTTGCGACGGATGACATGGCGGTGTTGGCGCTGCTATCGAGCGCGCCGCACTACTGGTGGGCGGCCAGCCGGGCATCGTCGATGAAGGCCGATCTCCGTTACACGCCGTCGGATGTGTTCGAGACATTCGCGCTGCCGGAGCTGACGGCGAAGATGCGGGCGCTGGGGGCCCGCTTGGACACATTCCGACGGGATGTGATGCTAAGCAGGAAGGCGGGTCTGACGGCCACTTACAAGCTCGTGTTCGACCCCAATTGCCAGGACGCGGACATCATGGAGTTGCGGCGGATTCATCGCGACGTCGACGAAGCGGTCTGCCTCGCTTACGGGTGGAACGACTTGGTCGCAGGGGGACTTGACCACGGCTTCCACAAGGCCGGCGCCTACGTCCGCTACACCCTTGGACCAACGACGCAACGCGAGATCCTTGACCGGCTGCTGGAACTGAACCACCAGCGCTACGCCGAGGAAGAGGCGAAAGGGCTGCACGACAAGAAGACCGGCCGCAAGGCGAAGACCGCAGAAGGGACGTTGTTCTGATGGTCGACGTACAGGGTGGCCTTTTCCCTCACCCCCGTGGCGAGCAGCAGGCGCTATCGCTGTCCGGTAGAGGCGATACCGACCAGCCCGCGCCGGTTCCGCCGCTCGACGTACCGCAGACGTTCCCCGAGGTGACGTCTTACCAGGTCCGGGACGAGCTTGAGGAGCTGATCGGGCGGGACTTGCTCGGCCCGTGGGACGGCGAGCGTGAGGAGTTCCGGTCCGGCGCGATGGGCCCGCGTGAGCGCTACCTCGTCGGCATGCTCGGCCCGAAGCAGCGCCCGCGCTCCGACCGTCGTGAGGCGGCCGAGGTGGCAGACGTGGACTCCGCCGTCCAGGGCGACGGCGCGGAGGCCGAGCTGCCCGAGGTGGTCACCCCGCAGAACCTGGGCAAGATGTGGGCCTCGTCCATGGGCCTGTCGTTCGCCGTTCCCGGCGACGTCGACGTGCTCACCGTGACCGCTGACTGGGGTCGCTACGACCTGCGCGAGTCCGAGGACGAGAAGGGCAAGAAGCGCCGGGTCTGGTACCGCGAGCCGATGTCGTACCGCAAGGAGGTCCGCCTCGACAGCGAGTCGTCCTACCGGATGCCGCTGACGGTGGCGGACGAGGACGAGCCGGGCGTGCACCTGGCCGTCGAGGTCCGGCCGCGCGACGGCCGCCGGGTGGTGCAGCTCGCACTCATCAACACCCAGTCCGAGGTGACCAGTAACGGCGACACGACCTGGCTGTTCCAGGCCGCCCTGACGGTGAGCGCGCTGGACGGCGCTGCCGCCGTCTTCCTGCCGATCGATGACCCGCTGGACGGGGTGCAGGGCGTCGGTGACGATCTGGAGGAGACGCACCTGCGACTCCTCTACCGGTCGCAGCGCCGCTACGCCTCCGGCCGCAACGTCGCCGTCCACCCGTCGGTGCGTGAGGACGAGCGGTGCGCGTATCAGCTCGCGACCACCTGGCTGCCCACCCACAACGTGCCGGCGACCGTCGCTCAGGTTGGAAAAGACAGCGGCCTGGCGGGCGTGGAACTGTCCATGGACGCGCTCTCCACCGCCGACATTGACCGGCTGCGTACCCGGCTCGCGCCACTGGCCGATGGGTACGAGGACTGGCTGGACGACGAAGAGGCCAAGATCCCCGGCCTACCGGAGCCGCTGCGTCCCGCCGCCGTGACCGCCGTGTTCAACGCGCGCCGGGCCGCCGAGCGGATCCGGGCCGGCATCGCGCTGCTCACCGATCCGGAGACCGAGAAACACGCTGATGCCATCGCTGCTTTCCGCTTCGCCAACGAAGCGATGGCGCTGCAACGTCGACACAGCGAGGTTGCCCGGCTCCGCGAGGAGCAAGGCCTGTCGTACGCGAAGGCCAGGGCCGCCATCGACGCGCGCGGCGCCGCAGCCGCCTCCTGGCGCCCGTTCCAGCTCGCGTTCGTACTGCTGAATCTGCCGTCGATCACCGATCCGGCGCATTCGGAGCGGGCCGCCGACCGGGACGCGACCGTCGACCTGCTCTTCTTTCCCACCGGTGGTGGCAAAACGGAGGCGTACCTCGGGCTGACCGCTTTCACCTTCGCGATCCGTCGTCTCCAGGGCGTGGTCGGTGCTGGTGCGGACGCCCGCAGCGGCGCGGGCGGTGTGGCCGTGCTGATGCGGTACACGCTGCGGCTGCTCACCGCGCAGCAGTTCCAGCGGGCCGCTGCCCTGGTTTGCGCTGCCGAGGTGCTGCGCCGACAGGCCGAGAGCACCTGGGGTGCCGAACCGTTCCGGATCGGGCTGTGGGTCGGTGGCGGGGTGTCGCCGAACTGGTTCACCGAAGCCTCCGAGCAGATCGCGGAGGCGCGCGAGGCCGGCAGCGGCAAGTTCACCAACGTCCTGCAGACGTTGAGCTGCCCGTGGTGCGGGTCGAAGCTGCGCGCCGAGCGTGACCTGACCGTCCGCGAGGATGAGCGGCGGGTCCTGGTCTTCTGCCCCGAGGCCGAAGGCGGGGACGCCTGCCCGTTCTCCCGGACCCGCTCCGCCGAGGGCCTGCCGATCCTCACGATCGACGAGGAGATCTACCGGTACGCCCCCAGCCTGGTCATCGCCACCGTCGACAAGCTCGCCCAGCTGCCCTGGCGGGGCTTCGCCGGGATGCTCTTCGGTCGGGTGCGGGAGCGCTGCCCCCGGCACGGCTACCGGCACGACGACCTGGACGCAAAGACCGGTTGCGGGGCTCGGCACAACAAGAAGGGCAAGCTGCCGGCCGTCAACAGTGAGCCGGTCATCCGGCTGCGCCCGCCGGACCTGATCATCCAGGACGAGCTGCACCTCATCTCCGGTGCGCTCGGCACCATCGTCGGCCTGTTCGAGGCGGCCGTCGACCAGCTCTGTACCTGGTCGTTGCCCGGTGGCCGCGAGGCCGGGCCGAAGATCGTGGCGTCCACGGCGACCACCAAGCGGGCCCGGGAGCAGGTGCTCGGCGTCTTCGGCCGACAGCTCGCCGTCTTCCCGCCGCCGGTCATCGACATCACCGACACGTTCTTCAGCCGACAGGTGCCGGTCACCGTGCAGAATCCCGGCCGCCGATACCTGGGCATCTGTGCGCACGGCGTTCGAATGAAGTCGGCAGAGATCCGCGTCTCGGAGATCCTGCTCATCGCCGGGCAGACCCTCTTCGACACGTACGGGCAGCCGGCCGACCCTTACATGACTACCGTCGGCTACTTCAGCGCCACCCGCGAGTTGGCCGGCATGCGCCGTCTCCTCGACGACCAGGTCACCACCCGCGTCCGCAGCCACGGCCGACGCAAGGGACTCTCCGACCGGATCGCCGGCACGCAGATGCTCAACGTGCAGGAACTAACCTCCCGGGTCTCCTCCGCCGACATCAGTGAGGTGCTCAAGCGGCTGGAGAACGGCTTCGACCCGGAGCTCGACACCACTGCCCGACGGCGGGCGGTGCTGGAGGACATGCGGGACGCGTTCAAGGCCAAGACCGCGTCGAACCCGAAGCTGTCCCTGCACCCGGTCACCCAGAGCTTCTACCAACGACAGGACGAGAATCGGGTGCCGGTCGACGCGGTGCTCGCCACCTCGATGCTCCAGGTCGGCGTCGACGTGTCCCGCTTCGGCCTGATGGTCGTCACCGGGCAGCCGAAGAACACCGCCGAGTACATCCAGGCGTCTTCGCGGGTCGGCCGCGACGCGAAGCGGCCCGGCCTGGTGGTCACCCTCTACAACTGGACGAGGCCGCGGGACCTGGCCCACTACGAGGACTTCGAGTACTACCACGCAACCTTCTACCGTCAGGTGGAGGCACTGTCGGTCACCCCGTACACCCGGCGGGCGCTGGACCGAGGCACCACCGCGACCCTCGTCGCGGCCGTGCGCAACGGCGAGGACAGCTTCTCCCGCAACACCGACGCCCATGACGTGCCGCTCGATGGCCCGGAGGTGCAGCGGGTCATCGGCCGGCTGCTGGCCCGCGCCGAAGCGATCGGCGGTACGCGCGGTCGCGACTACCTCCAGGAGCGGCTCAACACGCTCCGCGACGCATGGAACAAGAAGAAGACCGGCTCGTCCCGGCTCGGCTACTCAGAGGGCACGTTCAAGCAACAGAAGCTGGATGGCCTGATGACCGTGGCCGGTGGCGGGCGGTGGACCGGCCTGACGGTCGGCATGTCCATGCGGGAAACCGAGAACGAAATCAACCTGGTGCTGCCCGCCGGCGGGGAAATCTTCAACCCGCAGTACGGGACGCCGGAGTGGTCCTTCGGCCCGCAGACCGACGGTAAACGGGATGAGGATTTGCCCGACGGGGATGAGCTGGGCGAATCGACGCTGACCGGGAAGGGCAACTGATGGCCGCCAACTACTTCCGGCGGGTCGGTGCCGTCCGCCCCAGCCACCTGATGTTCACCACCGGAGTCGGCTCGATTGTCGACCTGCCCAACTTCTCCGTTCTCGTCCGAGGGCTCGACGACTGGAACTACTCGGTTGTGCCCCAGTGGGAGGAGATCGTGGAGCCCCGGCTGCTCGCCGCCGTGCGGGCGCTGGGGTTGCGTTCCGTCAAGGAACTGCGTCCGGCGCCGTGGCTGGACGGTACCGACCGAGAGCCGACCGGCCCGGCCGGCCGAGTGGGCGTGCCGATCACGCCGTTCCCCGGTTGGCTGCGCTGCACCGCCTGCGACGACCTGGCCCCGATCGACTCGAACGTCTTCGGCTTCGAGAACTCCAAACCGCGCAAGCCACACGAGGCCCGCTTCTTCCACACGGTGTGCAGCCGCAAGAAGTCGGGGCGCAAGCCGATGGCGGTGGGTGCCCGGTTCGTGCTTGCCTGCACCGCCGGCCACCTCGACGACTTCCCGTACGCCCACTTCGTCCACCAGGGCGGTGCCTGCCCCAACGCCAGCCATCCCAAGCTGAAGATGGATGACCGCGGCGGCAACCTGGGCGCCAACGTCGAGATCAAGTGCGTCCCCTGCGGCGCCCGCCGCAACATGAAGGAGGTCCTCGGTCCACGGGGCGGGGACAAGCTGCCCCGCTGTCGTGGCCGTCGACCGCACCTGGGCGACTTCGACCCGAAGGGCTGCGGCGGTGCGGAGCTGAAGCTCCTGGTCGTCGGCGCGTCGAACCAGTGGTTCGCGCAGACCCTCTCCGCCCTGGCTGTGCCGCGCACCGGCGCGAGCGAACTCCAGGCCAAGGTGGAACAGCACTGGGCCGCCCTGGAGGGTGTTCCCAACGTGGACATGCTGCCGTACCTGCGGACGGTCGTGCCGGCGTTCCGCGAGCTGGAACGGTGGAGCGACCAGGAAATCTGGACGGCGATCGAGCGGCACCGCACCGGCGCCAAGGGCGACGATGAGGAGAAGGGCTACCCCGACCTGCGGACGCCAGAATGGGAGATCTTCTCCACCGGACAACTGCCGCCGGCCACGGACGACTTCACCCTCCGCCGAGACCCCGACGGTGTTCCTGGTGAGCTGAAGAACGTCTACGCCGACGTGATCCAGGCCGAACGGTTGCGGGAGGTGCGTGCGCTGGTCGGCTTCACCCGACTCGACTCGCCCGACCCGGAAGACCCCGACCTCGTCACCCGCGCGTCGCTGTCCAAGGCGGCGGCGACCTGGGTACCCGCCAGCGAGGTACGCGGCGAGGGCATCTTCCTGCGCCTGCCGGAGGACCTGCTCGCCGCGTGGGAACAGCGGATCGAGTACACGGAGGTTATGCAGGAACACCGGGACGCGTATGCCCGGTTCCGCAAGAACCGCTACTCCGGTCGCATCGCGGGACCGTTCGACCCGATGCACCTCTGGCCGGGGGAGCGCTACATCGCTCTGCACACCCTGTCGCACCTGTTGATCCGCACCATTGCCCTGGAGTGTGGATACAGCTCGGCGAGTCTCTCCGAACGGATTTATTCCGGGACCGAGGCCGACCCGCAGCGCGCGGGCATCCTTATCTACACCGCCGTGCCGGACGCCGAGGGCACCCTCGGCGGGCTGGTGTCGCTGGCCGAGCACGACTCGCTGGTACGGCTTACCCGGCGGGCGCTGTCCGACGCCATGTACTGCTCGTCGGACCCGCTCTGTGCCGAACGGCTGCCCCAGGACCCGGCGGACTTCCTGCACGGGGCCGCCTGCCACGTTTGCTTGTTCGTCTCCGAGACAACCTGCGAGCGTGGCAACCGGTTCTTGGACCGGCGGTTCGTCGTGCCGATCGACAAGCCGGAGCTGGCGCTTTTCCCCGAGCTGCCATGAGCTGGCATCCGGCGTTTGAGGCGGCGGCCGAGGCTGCGGTGAACCGGCTCGGGCCGGGACACCTGCGGGTGCTGGCCGACCGCCTCGGCGACGGCTCGCCGGAGCAGGCCGTCCGGCACGCCGTGCCGGTGCCGGGATTCGCCGAGGCGGCCGGGGCGGTGCTGGCCGCGCAGCGGGCCTCGGGGTTGCCGGGCGTGGAGGTGTCGGCCTACCTGCGAGGGCTGGCTGCCGGGCACGCGCAGCGGTCAGCGGCGGTGCGGATCGAGTCGGTGTGGAGTGGGCCGAGCACCCACCCGGTGCCGGTCCGCGCCACCGCTCAGGTGCTGGTCGACCTGGTCGCCGAGGCCAACGCCGAGCTGCTACTGATGACGTACTCCGCCAAGCCCTACCCGCCCCTGCTGACGGCTCTGGCGGCCGCGGTTGCACGCGGCGTGACCGTGACCGTCGTGGTCGAGACACTGGCCGGAGCCGGTGGAGCGTTGAACGGCACGGAACCCGCCGCTGCCTTCGCTAACCTGCCCGGCGTCCGGTTGTGGCACTGGCCGGTCGAGCGGCGGGCCGAGGACCACGCCAAGATGCACGCGAAGATCGCTGTTGCCGATCGTCGCGTGTTGCTGGTGTCCAGCGCCAACCTCACCCAATCCGGGGTCAACCGCAACATCGAGGCGGGGCTGCTGGTGCGCGGCGGCACAGCACCCCAGCGGGCGGCCGAGCACATCGCGGAGCTTCAGAGCCGTGCGGTGCTGGTCAGGCTCCAGACATCTGGCCAGGGGTGGTGACCATGCTGGGTTCGGACGGCCCCACCGTCGCCACAGGTGACATCGCGCGCCTGGCGGGCGTCGGGCGGGCGGCGGTCAGCAACTGGCGGCGGCGCTTCCCCGACTTTCCGCAGCCCGTCGGCGGTAGCTCTGCCAGCCCTCTGTTCGCTCTGGCGGAGGTCGAGGCGTGGCTGAGCGCACATGACAAGCCGTTCCGACTCACCCCCGTCGACCGGGTCTGGCAGTCGCTGCGAGGCTCCGCTGCCGACCTGGAGCTGGGCGACCGAATCGGCTACCTCGGTGGCTTCCTGGTCTTCCTCGAGCGGGATCCGGCCGGCTGGAAGGCACTCGCCGACCAGCCCGACGCCGTGGTGGTGGACCGGCTGGTCGAGGCCATGCGCACGGCCGTCCCGGAGTTCGGGCACCTCATCACCGACCTGCCGGACCGGGATGCGGCGATCATCGTGCGCCTGGTCGCAGAGGCGGCCGACCAGGAGGGATCCCGGGCCGTCTTCGACTTCCTCTGCCAGCGCTATCTTGAGGTGCACTCCCGCCGCCACACTGTCACGCCCGCGGCGTTCGCCTTCCTCATGGTCGCTCTTGCCGCGTCGGAGACGGAGACCATTCTCGACCCGGCCTGCGGGATCGGCACCCTGCTGCTCGCGGCTGCTGGGAGCCGGGCTCAGGAGTTCCGCGGCCAGGAGGTTAACCGGACGGCAGCCCGTATCGCCGCCGCCCGGCTCCTCCTGCACGCCGGGAATGCCCGGGTCGCCGTGTCAGATTCACTGCGATCCGATGCGTACGCCGGGGACCTGTTCGACGCGGTGGTGTGCAACCCGCCCTTCGCGGACCGGTCCTGGGGGCATGACGAACTGGCCGGCGACGCGCGCTGGGAGTACGGCCTGCCGCCACGGGGGGAACCGGAACTGGCCTGGGTGCAGCACTGTCTCCGGCACGTCAAGCCCGGAGGGCGGGTCGCGATCCTCATGCCGGGCGCTGCCGCCAGCAGGCGTTCGGGCCGACGCATCCGGGGGAACCTGCTCCGTGCCGGGGCGCTGCGCGCGGTGATCTGTCTGTCGGCCACCGGACCGGCCGGGACGCTGGCACCGGATGTGTGGCTGATGCAGCGCCCCGACGGAACGCCGCGTCTTGACGAGGTGCTGATGGTCGATGCGTGCTCCGAACCGGCAGGTGCCGTAGAGGCATGGGTTGCTTTCTGCGCCGGGTCCGAGCTGCCGGCCGGTAGCCGGGCGGTGCCGATCATCGATCTGTTGGACGACGATGTCGATCTCTCTCCGGGACGGCACCTCGCTGCCGCCGGCACGCGACCGTCCGCGTTTCCACCTGTGCTGGCGGCGCTGAGCAAGGCCGTTGATGCCCTCGTGCCGACACTGCCGGACCTGACCGACAATCCGTCGCCTGACGTCCCGGTGATGACCACCGTCGGTGAGCTGCTTAGAACGGGCGCGGTCACCCTCCGGCAGGCTCCGATGAAGATGGGTACGGACGAGGACGGACCCACGCCGGTGCTCACCGCCCGGGACGTCCGGCTCGGGCGCCCGGCATCCGGGACAGCCGTGCCCCTACCCGGTGCGGTCACCCTCAGGGCGGGCGACGTGGTGACACCCCTCGCCTCACAAGCATCCGCTTTCCATGTCGTCACCGAAGGCGGCCCACTGCTCGGCCCGCGGCTCTACCTGCTCCGGGTCGACCCGGAGCAGTTGGATCCGTACTTCCTGGCCGGTTTCCTGCGGGCCACGCGGCATGGCTCGGGCTCCGGCGGTTCGTCCCTCGCCGGCCGCCTCGACATCCGCCGGGCCCGCCTGCCCCGGCTGCCCCTGTCGGAGCAGCGCCGGATCGGAGCAGCGTTCCGCCAGTTGATGGCGTTCGAGACGCGGTTGCGGGAGGCGACGGCTCTGGGGGAGGAGTTGGTCGAGCGAGGGTTCGTCGGTCTCAGCGACGGGACACTGCGCCCGACGGTGGCGGACTAGCGTGCGCATGCCAGTGGATCGAGAACGGGAAGGGCTGTCGCGGTGGGGATGCTGATCAACGGCCGGTATGAGCTGGACGACCTGCCCATCGGCCGTGGCGGCATGGGCGAGGTGTGGCTGGGGCACGACACCAAACTGGACCGGCACGTGGCGGTGAAGTTCATCCGCTTCCCGAACGGTGAGCAGGACAAGGACTACATCCGCCGGTTCGTCCGCGAGTCGCGGATTACCGCCCGGCTCGAGCACCCCGGTGTTCCGGCCGTGTACGACGTCGGGTCGCACGAGGGTCGCCCCTACCTCGTCATGCAGCGCATCCAGGGGATCAGCCTCGCCGACCTGGTCGCCGAGCAGGGCGCGCTGCCCATCGGCTGGGCGGCCGGGATCGCCGCCCAGGTCTGTGCGGTCCTCGCCGCCGCACATCAGGCGTCGCTCGTGCATCGTGACCTCAAGCCGAGCAACCTCATGCTCCAGCCCGACGGCGCGGTCAAGGTGCTCGACTTTGGACTCGCGGCAGCGCCCACCCTCGCGGACTTCTCGAAGATCACCGCCACCGGGCTGCCGCCCGGCACGCCGGCCTACATGGCGCCCGAGCAGATCGAGACGAACATCAGCGGCCCCGCCACCGACCTCTACGCGTTGGGCTGCACCCTGCACGAGATGCTCACCGGCGAGCGGCTCTTCAGCGGGTCGACCTCCTACGACGTGTGGAGCAAGCAGGTCAGCCACAAGCCGCTGCCGGTGCGCGGCGTGCGGGACGACGTACCCGTCGGCCTGGAGGACCTGCTGCTGCATCTGCTGCAGAAGAAGCCCGAGGACCGACCGGTGAGCGCCCAGGTCGTCTTCGACCGGCTCCTTCCCTTCGCCATCGGTCTCGGGCCGATCCCGGGGGTCCTTGATGGGGTGTCGACGGTAAGCCCCACCCGGATGTACGGCTCGATGCTGGCGCGGGTGTTCACCTCGGCCTCCGCGCCGCCGCCCGCCGGGCCGATCCTGCCGCCAGCGCCCACCACTGAGCCGGTCAAGCCGCCGGCACCGCCCCAGCGGCGGCCAGACGAGGCGTCGGGGATCGGACACTCGGACCTGCGGCATGCCCGAGCGGAAGCCAGTCGGCTGGTCGGGTCGTCCCGCTACGGCCAGGCCGCGGAAGTCCTCGCCGCCGCGGTCGCGCCGGCGATCAACGCTCTCGGCGAGGCCGACGACGACGTGGTGGGTGCCCGTCGAGAACTCGCCGACGCGCTCTTCGAAGAAGGCGACTACCGGCGGGCTGCCCCGGCGTATGAGAATCTCGCCCAGGATGTCGCCCGGGAGCAGGGCCCACGGGTTGATCTCGCGCTGCACTGTCGGCTGAGGGGCGCCACCTGCCGCGCGCTCCTCGGTGAGACCAGCGAGGCGTTGCGGCAGCTCGATGCACTCGTGCGGGACGAGACCGAGGCGTTCGGCGCTGACCACTCACGCACCTTGGAGCTGCGGCGCCAGATCGGCCTGCTCCAGCTCGGGGCTGGTCAGCGGCACGCCGCTGAGCAGACCCTGACCCGCCTTCTGGCGGACCAGACCCGGCTGCGTGGCGCCACCCACCCCAGCGCTCAGGAGATTGCCGACTTGCTCTCCGGACTGCGCAGGCCCAAATCCCGATGAACCACGCCGCCGATTGGCGGACCGCACCGCAGCACCGACCGATCACGTGACCGCCGCCGAAAGCGGCGTCGACTGAGGAGAGCGTCATGGGTGAGACCGCGGCACAGATCGAACACATCTCCATCCGCGTGCCGTGGCATGACAACGGCTGGAAGGGGACGGTCTGCGCCGATCCGCACGGCAACGGCACCTGCGTGCTGCTCAAGAACATCGGCCAGAACCGCCGTGACGACCATGAGCAGCGCCATGCCGGGCGCGACATCGCCGACCTGCCGCTGGTGGACGCTCCGCCCTGCGTGGCGGAACGGGCCACGTTCATGTCGCCCCGGGTGATCCCGTTCCAGCGCACGCACCCCTTCACGCAGAAGTCGCCGGCCTTCGCGACGTTCCAGCCCACCTCGCAGACCATGCCGCCGTACTCCGCCCAGGCGGTGCCCTTCCGGTGGATGTCCCGAGACGGAGCCAAGACGGTGAACGAGGAACGCCGCCTCGGCCTGCTGCCCGAGCTCGAGGAACGGGTCGACGCCATCACCGGCTGGGGAAACACCACATGGACGATGCACGGCGACAACCAGCGGGCGATCCTGGACTCCTTCTTCAGCTCGGTACAGACGGAGCGCAGCATCGTCTTCTTCTATGCCAAGCACAGTCCGCTCACTGACGACTCCCGTCGATTGCTCGTCGGTGCCGCCATGGTCACCGCCGTCACGCCGACCGGGGCCTACCGCAGCAGCGGTGGGGAGCCCTTCTCGGCCCAGATGTGGGAGACCACCATCGGGCACTCACTGCGCCCCGATCAGCAGCGGGGCTTCCTCATGCCCTATCAGGCGTTACTCGAGGCCCGCGACCGGAAGGGCGTCGACATCAGCGACGCGCTGGCGTTCGCTCCGGAGGGCGGCTGGGAGGCGTTCTCCTACGTCACCGAGCACGTCAGTCACGACCTCGCCATCGATGGACTGCTCGCGTTGATGGCGGCGGGACGCGCCGCCCGACGGGTCCTCGGCGACGATGCGGGCCCGCTCGGCTTCGACTGGCTGGAGGAGCAGCTCAACCGGCTTTGGAAGCTGCGCGGGCCGCGTCCAGGCCTGGCGAGCGTCCTGGCCGCCCTCGGCGTCCCGCAGTACGTGACTTTCGCCCACATGGTCGCCGCGGCTTCCGGTTCGGGTACCGATCCCTGGCAGACCCTTGAGGCGGCGATGGCGGACCCGGAACGGCTCGGTCTGACCGCCAAGACACACCTGACGCCCACCCTGCGCACGACCTGGAAGGCTCTCAGGCCCGAGCGGAGGCAACTGCTGCAACTGCTGAGCCGCTTCTCACTGACTAAGGATCAGGCCGAGAGGTTCTTCGTCGTCGAGCGACGCGACCCCGCGCTCCACGACCGCGACATCATCGCCAACCCGTACCGACTGTATGAGGCCGACCGCGACCAGCCCGAAGGCGTACCTCTCGCCGTCATCGACCGAGGGTGTTTCCCGGACGCCGCCCTGGCTTCCGCGTTCCCGCTGCCCAAGCCCAGTGCAATGGACGACGGCCTCGATGCGCGTCGGGTGCGTGCCTTCATCATGGAGGAGCTGCAACGGGCTAAGGCGGCCGGGCACACGCTCCAGCCTCAGGCCGACGTGGTCAACAGGATCCGAGAACGGACGCTCAGCGCACCGTGCCCGGTCACGGCGGACGTCCTCGACGCCCATCACCTGTCGGCGGAGAGCCTGCCTGCGGACGCATCGCTGACCGGGGTGACCCTGCCAAATGGTGCGCCGGCCCTGCAGCTCGCCGACCTAACCCGGGTCGGGGACGTCATCCGCGACCAGACCGAACGCCGTCTCAAGGCGGTTCCCATCGCCGGCGCACCCGATTTCGCGGTACGTCTCAACACGCTGCTGGGCCCCATGGACAACACCCTCCCAGAGGACGAACTGGACGCCGAGGAGCGTGCCCGGGCCGAGAAGGTCGCCGCCCTCAATACGCTCTACTCGTCGCGGATCAGCGTCCTTATCGGCTCAGCGGGAACTGGCAAGACCACCCTCTTGCAGGTGCTGCGGCACACGGAGTCGGTGGCCGCCGGGGGAGTACTCCTGGTCGCCCCCACCGGTAAGGCCCGGGTGCAGCTGGCGCAGCGGGTCGACGCCCCCGCGGTCACCCTGGCGCAGTTCCTGATCTCAACCAGCCGGTACGACCCGTGGACCGAGCGGTACCTGGTGACCGGTGACGTGCAGACTCGGTCCAAGAACTACAGGACCGTGGTGGTGGACGAGGCTTCGATGCTCACCGAGGAGCAGCTGGCGGCACTGCTCGACGCGGTTACCGGGGTGCAACGGCTGGTGCTGGTCGGAGATCCCCGGCAACTCCCGCCGATCGGCGCCGGTCGCCCCTTCGTCGACATCGTCCGTCGACTCGCACCCGACGACATCGCTACCCGCACGCCACGATGCGGACCTGGCTACGCCGAACTCACCATTCCCCGCCGACAGGTCGGACAGGAACGCGATGACCTGGTCCTGGCCAGTTGGTTTGCCGACGGGGAGCTGTCCCCGGCGGCCGACCTGGTCTGGGAGCGGCTGCGAGCGGGCGAGCAGTTGTCGACACTGCGCGCCGTCCAGTACGGCCGAGGCGACCTGTTCCCGACTCTCCTCGCCGTCCTGCGTGAGGAGGTCGAGGAGATGAGGATGGCGTCCGACGAGGATCTTGCCGCAGCTTTCGGCCGCAGCTACGGCGGCATCGTGTCCGCCAAGGGAAATCTCTACTTTCCGGCTGGCGCGGGAGGCCGCGCCGACGCCTGGCAGATCCTGTCACCTGTTCGCAGCCGGGGTTGGGGCACGATCGAGATCAACCGTGCGCTGAAGGACGCGTTCGGCACTGGTGCCCTCGAACAGGCGGTCGGGCCGACGCGGCGGAACGCCAAGCCGATCGGCCCGGAACGCATTGTCGTCGGCGACAAGGTCATCAACATCCGGAACCACCAGTTCAAGCCGTCCCGGATCTACCCCAAGGACGCGGAGCGTTTCGTCGCCAACGGTGAGCTGGGGGTGGTGGTCGGCCAGACGCGTTCCAAGTGGGTCACCTGGCCGCCGAACAAGACCGAGATTGAGTTCAGCGGCCGCGAGAGAGTCAAGTACGACTTTTACGACTGGTCCGACGACACCCGCGCGCCGATGCTCGAACTCGCATGGGCGATCACCATCCACAAGTCGCAGGGAAGCGAATTCGGTATCACCGTTGTCGTGCTCCCGGCGGAAGCTGCCGGGCTCAGTCGGGAACTGCTTTACACCGCCCTGACCCGGCAGAAGGGCAAGGTGATCCTGCTGCACGAGGCCGACCTCGACGAGGTCGCCAAGCGCGGCTCCCCCGTCTACTCCGACACCGCCGGTCGTCTGACGAACCTGTTCGTGCCGTCGGAACCCATTCAGGTCGGCGATGCCGTGGTCGACCGGGGCCTAGTGCACCGTACTGACCGGGGTGAACTGGTCCGCAGCAAGAGCGAGTTGTTGATCGCGAACCTGCTGCACCAGCTCGGTCTGTCCTACGACTACGAAACGCCCTTCATCGGCGCCGATGGCAGGACTGTTCGACCGGACTTCACGATTGACACGGACCTGGGGGAGAAGGTGATCTGGGAACACCTCGGGATGCTCTCCGACCCAAGGTATGCCGCCAAGTGGGCGCTCAAGAAGGACTGGTATGCCCGCAACGGGATCCTGTCGACGGAGGATGGCGGCGGAGCCCAGGGCATGTTGGTTGTGACAGACGATCGGGGTGGGGTGGACTTCCCGGCCTGGCGAAACCTTGCCCAGAAAGTCTTCGGTCTCTGAGTTTGCGGGCTGCGGCTGACGTCGCTTGCTTATTCGGACGTTGATTTGCTTCCTTGCCGGCTCGGGTGCCGGCCCAAAATAGAGGGGTCGAGGATGGTCGCGGCAGCGGAAACCACGCTTCAAGGGTTGTTGGAGGGGACGAAGCAGTATCAGGTGCCGTTGTATCAGCGCACCTACTCGTGGACAAAGGCGCAGTTGGCGCGACTGTGGGAGGACGTGCGCAAGCTAGCCGAGGACCGGGTGGACAACCCGGGCGCCACGCACTTCATCGGCTCGCTGGTGCTCGCGCCCAGTCCCGCGAACGGTCCGGCGGGCCTCGCCGAGTTTTTGGTGGTCGACGGCCAACAGCGGTTGACCAGCCTGACCATCCTGCTCTGCGCCATTCGCGATCATCGGGCGCAGCACGAGGACCCCAAGCACCGCGACCGTCTCAACCAGCAGTACCTGACGAATCCGTGGGAGCAGGGGCAGCGCCGGTGGAAGCTGGTTCCCACCCAGGCCGACCGGGACGCCTACGTGGCCTGTCTGGAATCCTCCCCTGAGGCCGGGGGCGTCGACCCCGTGGGTGTCGCCTATCAGTTCTTCGCCAACCAACTCGCCGCGGCCGACGACCCGGACGATCCGCTGGACATCGAGCGCATCGAGAGCGCCGTCATCACGGGCCTGGCGCTGGTGTCGGTCACCGCGCAGCCGGGGGACAACGTCTACCGGATCTTCGAGTCGCTGAACAACACCGGTTTAAAGCTCACCCAGGGTGACTTGCTGCGCAACTATCTGTTCATGAGGCTGCCGGTCCGGGGCGAAACGGTCTACCAGGCCCTGTGGCTGCCGCTGCAAAGTCGACTGACGTCGGCGGAGCTGGAGTTGCTCTTCTGGCTCGATCTGGTTCACCACGACCCGCGGATCAAGCAAACCGACATCTATGCGGCGCAGCAGACCCGGCTTGAGCAACTGCGTTCCGAAGAGGAGATTGAGGCGCAGGTGCAGCGGTTCAGCCGCCTTGGTGCCCTGCTCCGGGTGATCCTCCATCCCGGCGAGGAGCAGGACCCTGACGTACAGCGGCGGCTGGAGCGGCTGAGTGCCTGGGGTACGACCACGGTCTACCCGCTGCTGCTGCACCTGCTAGACCGCCGCGAGAACGGCACTGCGACATCCGCCGAGGTCACGTCGGCGATGCTGTACATAGAAAGCTTCTTCGTTCGTCGCCTGGTGATCGGTCGAGCCACCGCGAACATCAATCGGATCCTGTTGTCCGTCGTCACAGAGATGGACCGGGACCTGCCGGTGGATCAGGCTGTGCACTCCTACCTCTCGGTCGGTCGCAAGTACTACGCCACCGATGAAAGCGTCCGGGCCGCCGTCCGGTCGATCCCGTACTACCTCAACGGCCGTCCACACCAACGCAACCTGGTACTGCGGTGGCTGGAGGAGTCGTACGGCAGCAAGGAGCCGGTGGCGCTGGACTCGCTGACCATCGAGCACGTGCTGCCTCAGACCTCCACCAGCGAATGGCGGCAGATGCTGGCACCTGACCTCGGGCCGGAGGAAAACGTTGGTGAGGCGCACGAGGCCCTGGTCCACACCCTCGGGAACCTGACCCTGACCGGCTACAACTCGGAGCTGAGCAACAGCTCCTTCCCGGTCAAGCGAGTCCAGCTCGGCAAGAGCGGGATCGTGCTCAACCAGGAGATCGCCGCCCAGGACCGCTGGGGCCGTCCCGAGATTCATGCCAGGGCTGACGCGCTCGCGGAACGAATCATCTCCATCTGGCGGGGCCCCACGGAGCAGGCGGTCGACCAGTCGGTGGTGCCATGGGATGTGATGAACAAGGCTCTCGCCGAGCTGCCCGCAGGTTCGTGGACCACGTACGGCGACCTGGCCGCACTTATCGGCACCGCTCCAGTGCCCGTTGGTGCCCGACTTGCCAACCACCCTGTCCCGAACGCCCATCGGGTCCTGCAGGTCGAGGGCACGGTCTCCCCGGGCTTCCGCTGGCTCGATCCGAACCGCACCGACGACCCGCGCGCCCTACTGCGTGCGGAGGGCGTGCAGTTCGACCAGTACGACCGCGCGGACCAAGCCCAGCGGATCGGCACCGAGGAGCTGGCGCAGCTGGCCGGGGTGACGCCGGATGACCTGCCCGAGCGCCTGCCCCGGCCGCGCGCCGACCAGGAGGTCGACTACGCCGCACGCTTTCTTGAGCAGTTGACCGCTCTCCAGGGACCGGCGGTTGCCACCGCTACCCAGGTCGTGCTGGAGGCTTGGATCGCGATCGGCGGCACCCTCCTTTTCGGCACGAGGGACGAAACCTCCTGCTTCCTCATGGCCCGCGACCGGAGGCACGAACTCGGTGACGTCTGGCCGGCGACGATCTACCCGAGCGGGAAATTCGAAGTCGTATTCCAGCACCTGAGCGTCCGGCCCCCGTTCGGGGACGTCGCCCTCCGGAAGGAGTTGCGTCAGCGGCTGAACCAGTTGCCAGGTGTGGACATCGCCGCCGCCAAAATCGCGCTTCGGCCCGGGTTTCCGCTGACCGTCCTCACCGACTCCGACGCCCGGGACGCTTTGCTCGACCACCTGCGCTGGTTCTACGACCAGGCGCAGTTGCCCGCCTCGGAGGAGCTGATCATGGTCTAAGCTCCGGCGCCGACACATCCGCTTCCGCAGCGCCCCGGGCTGGGGCGTTGCGGAAGCCGGCCCGCCTGGCGTGGCCCGATAGTGCCACCGCCGCCGACCCCACTCTCTGGAGATTGCTCGTGCCTCAGCTCGCCTTCGCCAACACCTTCTGGGAGAGCTTCGACGTCCTGGAGAAGCCGATAAAGGCCGGCGTACGCAAGGCAATGGCGAAGTTCCAGCAACTCACCATCGCAGACCTGCACGCAGACAAGGGCCTGCACCTGGAGTCGGTGAACAACGCCCGCGACCCGCGGATGCGGACCATCAGGATCAACGACTTCTGGCGTGGAGTCGTCCTAGCACCTGACGACGGCAGCGACACATTCCTCCTGCTGAACGTCGTACCGCACGACCGCGCGTACACGTGGGCGGCAAAGCGCCTCTACACCGTCAATACGGCGACTCGGGCACTGGAGGTCCGCAACGTTGTCGCTCTCGAGCAGCTCACGCCGACACTGGAGAAAGCGGCGGCGAAGGCGCCGGCGCTGCTGTTCGCCCGCCACTCCGACACCGTGCTGCGTCAGCTCGGTATCGACGACCAGGTGCTGCGAGCCGTCCGGACGGTCATCGACAAACCCCAGCTCGAAGCGTTCGGTATGCTGCTTCCTGAGGACCAGTTCGAGGTTTTGCAGTACCTCGCGGAGGGCTTCTCCCCCGATGACGTCTATCGCGACCTCGTTGCCGAACGCCGGCCGGCTGGCGCGACGCCAGAGCAGCCGAGCGGGAGCCTGGCCGCAGCGATCGCCAACACCGCCAGCCGCATCATGCTGGTGACCCGGCCCGACGAGCTGGCCGAGATCCTCGACAAGCCGTTCGCCGCCTGGCGGGTGTTTCTTCACCCGTCGCAGCGGCGGCTGGCGTACCGGGTCTCATACAAGGGACCGGCTCAGGTGACGGGTGGTCCGGGAACCGGCAAGACGGTGGTCGCCCTGCACCGGGTCAAGCACCTGCTGTCCCGCTCGGCCGTCAGTCGGGTGCTGCTCACCACGTACACGAATGCCCTGGCCGCCGCCCTTCGGGAGAACCTGGCGCTGCTCCTCGGCGACGAGAAGCAGATGGCGCGGGTGGAGGTGACCACGGTCAACGCACTCGCCAATCGAACGGTGCGCGCTCTCGCCGGGCGAGTGCCCACTCCGATCGGGGACGCGGACGAGCGACAGGTCTGGCGGCGGGTGTGCCGGCGGCTGACGCTGCCCTGGACCGAGCAGTTCCTCGTCCAGGAGTACCGGCACGTCATCCTCGCCCACGACGTGCGCAGCCGCGAGGAGTACCGCGAGGTCAGCCGGCGGGGAAGAGGATCGGCGCTGGGCCCGCGACAGCGTGACCGGGTATGGGACGCGGTGGAAATGTTCTCGGCCGAGCTGGCGGCGGCCGGCACCATCACCCACCTACAGGTGTGCGCCCGAGCGGCTCAACTGCTCGGTGAAGCCGACCTCGGCGTCCACGGCTTCGACCACCTGGTGGTCGACGAGGCGCAGGACCTGCATCCGGCCCAGTGGCGAGTCCTGCGCGCCGCGGTGGTGCCTGGCCCCGACGACCTGTTCATCACCGGTGACCCACACCAACGGATCTACGACTCCCGGGTGTCACTCGGCGTCCTCGGCATCTCCGTCACGGGGCGCAGCAGCCGGCTGCGCATCAACTACCGCAGCACCGAGGAGATCCTTGTCTGGTCCACGGCTGTGCTGGTCGGGTCGCGGATCGACGACCTCGCCGGTGAGGGCGAGGACAGCCTCACTGGCTACCGCTCCCTGCTGCACGGCAAGCGGCCGCATGCCAAGGGTTATGCGACCAGTCAGGCTGAGGTCGCGGGGCTCGTGGCGCGAGTTCGGGAGTGGCTGGCGCAGGACGTGCAGCCGAATGAGATTGCGGTTTGTGCGCGATTCAACACGACCCTGGGCTCGGTACGCGACGAGTTGTCGGCAGCCGGTATTCCGTCGGTGTGGGTGCGGGACCATCCCGGGACGGAGGTCGACGGGGTGCGGCTCGCCACCATGCACGCCATGAAGGGTCTGGAGTTCCGGTGCGTCGCCGTCGTCGGCGCCACGGCACGGGCCGTGCCTTTCGCGAAGGAGATCACGCCGCCCGAAGTGGACTTGTTGCAGCACGAGAGCGACGTGCTCAGAGAGCGCTGCCTTCTCTTTGTCGCCAGCACGCGGGCGCGAGAGGCGCTATGGGTGTCGTGGAGCGGAGCGCCCAGCCCGTTCCTGGATTTCGCCGCCGGCAGCCCGCCCAGGTGACGACGTCACCGGCGCTCCCGGGTGGTGTGGAGCGCACGTCTAAAGTCTCACCCGTGGATCAGGCGGAGATGGTCGTGGTGCAGGAGTCGGACCGACCTGGCGGACCAGTTCGGGTCGGCGCGGTGTTGTCAAGAAGCGGCGGGAGCTATCAGGTCCGCTGGCACGACGACGGCACCGAGGAGACGGTCAAGATCGGTGGCCGGAACCATTTCGCCCCTCGCGGCTCGTTGCGTCACCAGTTTCTCCTGGACCTGGCAGCGGCGACGGTCATGTTCGACGAGGACCCGACCGCGATGGTCCTACGACTCCTTCGGGAGTACGACTCGGGGCTGACCCGGACCAAGATCAAGGAGAAGCTGGATGCGCTCGGCCTCGACCTTGACCGGGATCGCGCCCGCTGGAGGCTCATTAATCGGTTCCTTACCAGCAGCGACGATGTGCAGATGACCGGTACGGGGGTGGCGGCGACCTTCAAGTGGAAACCACCCAAGAGGCGCCGCACGGAGCTCTCCGAACAGTCGGACGTGGCACCCACCTTGCCCATGGCCGATCAGCAGGATCATGCGACGGCAACACCGGCGTACGCCGTCGAGGAAGGCTCAGTCGAGCACGATGTCCACGAGGCTCGGCAGATCAGTCAGCCCTCGGGTACGTCGCCAACGGCGGAACAGCCGGAGTCCCCAGGATCCCCTTCAAAGGACCAAACCCTACCGGCAACAGATGAGCGGCCGACCGTCGTGGCAAAGGCTGCATCCCTGCCTGATCGGCTGGCCGGAGCGACCGGCGAGGACAGCTCCCGGCCTTTACCGTACTACCTGTCTAAGCCCCTCGCGGTCGGTGCCCAGCTCGGACGACTGAATGACCAGCAGCTGCAAGACCTCATCACTGACCTGGAAGAACCGGAAGCCGCAGCCGCAGCCGCTCTATTGCTTGCTTTGCCCCGGCAATCTGCGGTCGTTGGTCGTGTCACCGCGCTCAGCCATGAAAGCACGACACTGCTTCTGACCTCGGCGGCCGCGGAAATTCAGGTGTACGCAGAGCCAGACCCAGACGTCATCACCGCAGCAGCCGCGCTGCTACGACAGGTCTGCAAGGTCGATAACGTGTCGACGGGGGCAATCTCGCCGCTGATCACCCTCGCGTCAGCCGTTGCTGCCAAACATCCCCAGGATGTAGTGCCGGTGATTGACGGTGTTGCGCAGAAGCTTGGCCGCCTTCTGCCGTTGATGTCGCGCGACGAGCGCAATGCCGTCGACCTCGACCGTCTCGTACCGCTCGTCGTGCGGCTTCCGTTTACCCGAGACGGGGGACGTGCCGCCCTCATCGCCGCCGTGGGCAAGGTGCGGGCCAAGAGCGTTCTTCACGACGCCTGGTGGGCGGGCGCCACCCTGGATGACCTCGCTCGCTGTGCCACCGGCGTCCTCGGCGCGGTCACGTCTATCCCGGAGGTGGCCGCCCGCCATCTTCATCCGCTCGTGCTGCGGGAGCTGGCTGTCACCGAGTCCCGACGACGCTTGACCTTCCTGCTCGGCCTACCTGGTGAGTTCGTCGCCGGACTTCCCTCCGACCCGGTTGTCGCCGCCTTTCACCGGGTGGCCGCAGGCGACCCGGTGGTGGCTGGGTGGACAGGCGCACTGGGGCAGGAGCAGCGGGTGGAGACGCTACGTCACACCGCCGAGCGGGCCGCGGCGGCCGCAGCGGCAGCTGATCAGCGTGCCGAGGCGGCTGAGGGCCGAGCTATTGCTTTGGCGGACCGGGTTTCGCAACTGGAAGAGACCCTGCGGGCGGAGCATCGCCAGACCTCTTCGCTGCGGTCCGCCCAGGACCGGCAGATTCAGATCGACATAATCCGTTCCTTGGCCGATCTTGCCGCCGAAGTGGAGGAACTCGCGGTCGAGCAGACAGCCTCGGAGACTCTGGTCGAACGCGTACGGGCGCTTGTCTCGGCACAGGCACTCGAGCCGATTGGCCAGGCCGGACAGAAACTGACCTTTGATCCGACCGTTCATGAACCCATCGTCGGTGTTCCCACCATAGGAAGCGCAGTTACGGTCATCCGACCTGGATACCACTGGCACCCGTCCGGTGAGGACATTCTCATCGAGAGGGCGCTGGTGACTACGACCTAGGAGCGCTCATGGGGGGAGCCCACGGCCACGCCGTCGGGGTCGATTTCGGCACGTCCACGTCTTTGGTGGCCACCCGGGCGGGTCGCCGCCCCGTGGAGATCGCGCCGCTGGGCCGTACGACCCGATGGTTTCCCTCCCTGGCGGGCTACCGTGGTGAAACGTTGCTGGTCGGAGAGGACGCCGACGCGCTTCCGAGCGACCAGGTGATCCGGTCCATTAAGCGAGCGATCACCGACAACCAGGAGACGGTCTCGTTGCCCGGCCCCGGCGGGTTGCAAACTGTGTCCGCCGATGACGTCATGATCGCCCTTCTTGCCGAGATCGGTGAACGGGCCGCCAGGGCGGGCGAGCCGCTAACCGCCGATCGCGAGTTTCGGCTGGGTTGTCCGGCCATGTGGGATGGGCCGCAACGGCAACGCCTGCTTGACCTGGCCGCGAAGGCAGGCCTGCCGGTAGACGATTCGGCTCTTGTCGACGAACCGATCGCTGCCGGCATCGCCTGGGTGACCCACCGATTCCTCGCGCACGGTGAGCGACCGGAGGGCCGCCTGCTCGTGTTCGACATGGGCGGCGGCACCCTCGACATCGCGGTCCTCGACGTGGTGGGCGGCGCCCACCCCGAGATCTCAGTGCTGACGGCACTCGGCACCGCGTACGCCGGCGACGCGCTCGACCATGCGATAGCACGGGATCTCCTTGAGGGCCTGGGCGCGCGGGGCGTCGACTTGGAGGCCCTGCGGCACCCGGAACTGCTGCGAGCGCTTGTCCTCCGCGCCGCCCGCGACGCCAAGGTCAGTCTTTCCCGCCTGCCTGAACACCGCATTGTGCTGCCCTCTCGACAGATCGGGCATATGCCGGTCTTGACCTACAGCCGGGAGCAGTTGGAGGAGGCATTTCGGGAGCAGATGGACAATGCGGAGCAGCTGGTTTGGGCTGCGCTGCGGGCCGCTCAGCTGACTGAACGTGGCAGCCGGTCGCCGTCTGAGCTACGCGCGATGGGGCCGGCGGAGCTGAGCGGCGACATCGACTACGTGCTGCTTGCCGGGGGAATGAGTCGCATCCCGTATGTGGAGCGGCGCATTGGCGCGCTGTTCCCGAACGCCCAGGTATTCGACAACGCCGGAGTGCAGCCCGACGAGGCGATTGTTGCGGGGCTGGCCGATACCGCCAGCTACGAGCGGCTCAACCTGCACCGCCCCGGGTTCGACTTCGTCGTCGAGTGGGAAGAGGGCGGTCAGGTACGGCAAGAAATCTTGTACGCGGCGTACACCCCGTTCTACGAGCCATGGCAGGTGCTCACCGGTCAGTCCAATCTCGGATATGAACGTCGCGACCGAGCCTTCCCAGGCCCGCAGCAGGGCATTGGCCGGCTCCGCGTTCGCGCCACCAGCGGGGAGCCGCTCGGCCTGAAGTTTGACGGTCAGGTCATGGACGGATTGAGGCTGAACTTCGGCCACAAGATGATCTTCAAGCTCTACTGCGACGGGCGAATCCTCATCCAGCACGGGTCGGGTAGCAGGATTCAGATGCGGGTCGACCGGTGGCCGGTGATCCGCGGTCGCGACCATGCGCAACTGGTGCTGCGCAGTGCCGAGGAGTCGGCACCCACGCCTCCTACTCCCTGGTACATGGAGAAGGAGTGGGCTCCGCCGATTCGATGAGTGCGATGGCCACGGCGGTCAGCGAGATCTCCAGCTCTTGACGGCTGGCCAGTTCGTAACGGATCTCGGCGCGGCGCGCACGAAGATTGCGGAGCCGCCCCTCGTACAGCCGGACGATGGTCGGCCCGCGCCCGTCGACACGCAGTCGCGCGAGCAGCTCTTGGGCCTTCTGAATCTGAATGTCCAGCGATCCCTGTCGGGCCAGGATTCGTCCCTCGACAAGAGCGGCGTTCTCCTGCCGCCGGGTCCGCTCGGTGTCCCGATGCCGAACGGCGAGATGCTCCTGCGCCTGGCGCCACACCTCAGACAGTTCGTCAGGCGGCGTCGGCGTGCCGTCCCGGAGTCTGCCTTCGGCCAGGGCGGTGAGTACAAGGTCCCCAACTTCGGGGTTTGGACGGCGCGTGTCAAGGTCGATCGCCGTCGCCCACAATTCGAGCAGTGGCCGGAGCCCTGACGTTTCAGCAAGGTCCAACATGACCAGATACCTCTTACCCGCCGGGAGTGCCGGTACGGCCATCGATCCAAACCGCGGCAGCGCCAGCGTCTCGTCGTTCAACACCTCAAGCGCGAGCTTGACGAGCGGGTGCCGGCCAGAGAGGAGTTCGACGTCGTACTTGCTGGCTGCCTCCGGCTGGAACGTGCACTCCAGCGGAGTCTCGCTCTGCAGAATAGCCGCGAGCTTGGATCGACTGTGCTTGCTCCCGCCGTCGCCCACCCGGCTTGAGCGCAGCCGCTCAGCCAACTCGCTGGACCCAATGATCGAGAAAATGCCGCTCTTGTTCGGCTTGCGGCGGCGGCCCCCAACCCGATCGAAAAGTTCATCGAGCATCCGCTGAACCTCTGCTGGGCCGATGAAGCGGCCGTTGCCTGGCCCCGTCTCGGTGAGGCCCTCGACAATCAGCCCATCGAGTCCGGAAAGCTGCGCTTGAGAAGCACGCAGTTCGTCGGTCTCATGGGAGCGCTGTTGAATGGCGACCTCGATCCGGTCGATTTCGCGCCGACGGCCTGCCATGTCGAGTCTGGGGTCAAGCAGTCGTTTGGTGATGTCGCCGAGCTGGTCGCGCAGGATGGGTTCGAGTTCGCCGATAGAATTCTCGAACACGCCGATCCGATCGTAGAGTCGCTGGAAGATGTCCGTCTCGATCGTTCCAGGCACGCGCATGTTGTAGATGAAGATCTTCTCGTGCTCCTGACCGAAACGATCGAGTCGGCCGATGCGCTGTTCCACGCGCATGGGGTTCCAGGGCAGGTCGTAGTTGACCAGGACATTACAGAACTCGAAGTCGAGACCTTCCGAGCCGACCTCACTGAGCAGGAGAATCTCGAAACGGCCGTCGCGGAACTCCCGCATAATCTTTTCTCGGTCAGCCATTGGCACACCGCCGTGCATCACCCGCACGCTGAAGTGCTTCCCAAGGCGGCCAGCCAGGTAGGAGAGCGTGCGCCGGAAGAACGAAAAGATCATCACCTGCCGTAGTTCCGCCCCGCGTACCTTGCGCAGTTCGGCCAGGAGCTGCTCGTACTTGCTGTCCACCGGTACCGGACGCGCGAGCGTCGGTAGGTCGAGCAGGCCGGTCAGATCCCCGCTGATCTCCTCCTCGGTGTCGTCGACCTCCTGCCGGAAGAGCTCCGGGTTGCGCTCCCGCATGAGCTCTTGCGAGGCCGGGATGCAGCTCGCCGCCTGGCGTAGCGGCATTTGCATGGCGAAGCCTGGCGGGGTGTTCATCTCCAAGGCCCGGCTCATGTACCAGGCATAGACCGAGTCATAATAGTTCTGCTCCTCGGTCGTCCACTCCACGTCGATATTCCGCGGATCCCGTACGGCTTTCCGATCAGGCACGTCCGCCTTGCGGGTCCGGGTCAACACGCTGCCAAGGACGTTCAGGTCGGCGAGCAACCGACGTGCCCGGGCAACCTCATCGTGGGTGAGTGGCCCGTCGACGTCGAACAGACTGCGGAGCAGTTGGTAATCGGGGCGATCGGTGACGGTCGACCCGAATTGGAGAGCGTCGAGCTCGGCGAGTTGACGTACCAGCTTTCGGGGTGTCCGCCGACCTTCCTCCAGTAGTGACCGCGCTACTCCGTTCAAAATCTGATTGGGCTCAAGCTGCGCTTCGAAGATCGCATGGTCGCCGAAATGCCCCTCGTCGAGGAGATTCATCAGATTGAAGAGATCCTTGTTGCCAAGGTTGAGTGGCGTGGCGGAGAGGAAAATCAGGTAGTCGGACCAGTCCGCCAGCAATCGCCCCAGGGCGTGTGACTTGCTGTCGCTGTTCCGCAGATAGTGCGCCTCATCGATGATGACCAGGTCGAAGCGCGGATGAAGATCGTTGAGCTTCTCGAGAACAGCGTCGGCCGAGCGCAGCGACTCGAGGGAAACGACGCCCTGGAGGTTTGGCTCGTCGCCGTTCGCGAGCCTGTCCGCGAAGTCCGCCAGGTCGCGGGGTCGAAGTATCTCGAGTGGGCGGTCGAACCGGCGCCCCATCTCGGTCTTCCACTTGAGCGTCAGTACAGCGGGGGACACGACGAGGACCCGCTCAAGTCGCGACCGCTGTTCAAGCTCGCTCCAGATGAGGCCAGCCTCGATCGTCTTACCGAGGCCGACCTCGTCCGCGATCAGAAGGCGTCCCGAGGATGCGGTGAGAACTTTCAAGACCGGCTTGAACTGGTACGGCCGGAAGACTGTCTTGCTGGATGCGAACGAGTAGAGGGTGTCGGTGAGCGGGTGACGCAGCTTCGTCCAGGTCAGCGTCAGCGACAGACCCTTCGCGCCGACGGGAGCTTGGGACAGCCAGAAAGCGGGATCACGCGGGTCGCCCTCGACAAGGACGAGTGCCTCCTCGCTGTAGCGTTTGATGTCGCCGTGCATGTCGACCTGGTACTGGTAGCTCCCGGCCGCTGGTAGGACCTCCTTCACGCGCCCCACGCTTCGGGCGCCGCCCCGGGTGCGCACCATGTCCCCACGGTTGAACTTCGCTCGACCAGCGAATGGATCTGCACCCACCCACAACGTGTCGTAGACCGCCCCGGCCGCCACGAGATGGCCGTCCTCGGCGTATCTCCGCCGGTCACTCGCTGCATCCGTTGGTGGCCTACCGGTGGCCACCACCATCGCATGCCAGGAGCCGGTTCGACTGAAGGCATAGGCGCCGCAGTGGAGAAGTCCTGTGAGTGGACCATCGGAGGATCCACGGACGTCACCCGCGATGGTGCTGACTATGTCGCGATGATGGTCGGGTATCTGACCAACGACGAGGCAGGAGGCCGGCTGCAGTCGAGCCAACCAGTCATATCCGTGTTGCGGCGGCTCATACCGAAGGTCGTCGTCGGGCACGGCTCGTCCCCCGTCCTACCCGAATGCGCAGAGTCCCCCGATCCTGCTGGAGAGGACTGCCCGTGTAACGGTCCGCTCGTCCAGAAGGCGCTCCACCGTTGGTGCAGAGACTCCGCTTGAGGGAGAAGACCTTCCCCCGGTTCCCAAGGACGGCAAGTGGTCCGGGCCTTGCAGCGACGGCCGTGTTGTAAGCCCACCTCTCGGCAAAGCTGCCCTCGTTCCCGCCGCCGCCCCGCCCTGGCTGCCGGGCAACGCCTGACCCGGGTCACCGGGCGTTGGATGCTGGTGCTACCGACGACCGATCTGGGGGAGACCACCGTCTCCGAAGAAAACCATCAGCTCGTCCGGCGCCGAGTCTTCTGCGATCGGCGGATGCGTGGGCGCTGCCTCCTCCGCGACGGCCACGACGGCGCCTGCTCCCGCTGCCTACGCCGCTGACCCGGCGTCTCCGGGCTGGTGAAGCATGATCGCGATCTGCGACGGTACGTGGCGTACCGATCAACTACTCGCCTCGGTGTACTACCTGGTCGACCCGGAGCGTGACCATTGCGGTGGTGCGACCATCGACGTCGGCGAACTCGACCTCGTAGGCAACCGGAGGGCCGTTGAAAATATGAACGACGGTTCCCACTGCCCCGGCTGGCAGTTGTTCTCCCGGAATGGCTTCGCGGAGCTCAACCACGTCGTACAGCTCCAACATGTCACCCTTCCTTGGGCGGGAACGAAATGGTCACCATTCGCGGTGAGGAGGACCCATTCTCCAGTATCCAGGCTGTGCGGACGACGACCGTGCCACCCGGCCCGGTCAGGGGTAGGTCGACGTTCCACCGCTGGCCGAACTCGTCGGCCTTGCCCAGCAAAGGCGTGCCAGCGACGACGCCTTCGCGGATCTGCTGCATGATCACGTCGGCGTCGTCCGGCCCGAGGCCGGTGGTGGAGTTGATGACGCGGTACTTGTTCGTGCCAACAGGGTGGTCCGGGTTCATGGCGTAGGCGGTGATCTTCCGTGCGTCGATCTCGGCCTTGGTGAAGTCCGGTCGGCCGGGATCGCCCGGAATCTTCGTGGGCTCGGGGCCATCCGGCTTCTGTGGGGTGGGCGCCTGCTTCTGGAGTCGCCCCAGTGCCTGCTTGAGCCTCTCGATGAGGTCACCGAGCCGGCGCATCTCCGGAATGAGCCGTCGCAGGCTGGCCAGCAACCCCCGCAACAGCCGCGCGATCCGCGCTCCCCAAGACGCCACCACGGTCGTGACCTGCTCCACGACCAGCGGCGCGGCCAGTCCGCCGGTGATGAGGAGTTCTCCCGCGTACACGATGATCCGGGACACGCAGGTGGCGATGGCGTCGCGGACCAGGAGCCGGACGGCGGCCACCAGGCCGGCGGCGCCTTCGGTGATCGCGGCCATCGTGTCGGCGCCCTGGGCGAGCCCGGCGATGGCCTGTTGCTGTTCGTTGGCCCAGCCTCGGTAGGCGGGTCCGGCACTGCCGTCCCAGCCTGCGATGTCGGTGCGGACGGCGCGTGCCAGTTCGGCGGCGTCGTCGCGGAGCGCCCCGGCGACGTTGCGCCAGGTCTGGGCGTGCGCGGTGATCTGCGCCGGGTCGCCGGCGAGCCAGTCCAGCGCCTCGCTGAGCGGTTTGACGTGTTCGATGAGCCAGGCGATCCCATACTGGAGCAGGGCGCCGACCGGGTCGGAGACGAGGGCGAGGGCGTCCAGGCTGGCGCTCACGACGCCGAGGCTGCCGTCGATCCAACTGCCGGTCCGGACGCCCTGGGCGATGAGTTCGATGTCCTCGCAGATCCACACACCCGCCCAGGCGCTGGGCGCGGTGTCCGCAGCGGCGGCGACGAGCGGACTCGACGTCACGAGCGCTGCCGCACCCCGTCGAGCTGGGGCCGCCGCACCCCGTCGAGTAGCTGTTTGGCGCGGGCGTCGGAGCTTCGGTAGCGGTCGGCTCCGACCCGCAGCCTGCCGGCGGTGTCCCGTACCGACGCGGCGGCGGCTCCGATGCCGTCGACCAGGGTTCGCTGCAGGCTGTCGAGCAGCACCGGCATCATCGCGCAGAGTTGCCCGTAGGCGTCGGTGCCCAACCGGACGTGCTGGCCTGCCTGCTGGGCGGTGTTGAGACTGCTGGCGCAGCGATCGAGGCGTGCGGCGTGGGCGGTCAGGTCGTCCGGGTCGACCTGGATGCCGTCACCGGCGGGCATCGTTCGATCCCTGGTCGGGGAGAAACCGGCTGCGGCACGAGTCGATGATGGCCTGGGCGCTCGCGTCGTCGCCCAATGACTCCGTGACTGCGTCGCTGACCTGTCGGAACAGGTCGGCGCGCGCGGCACTGGTGGTCTCCAGGATCTGCCGAGCGGTGTGCGCGGCGGGTTGTTGCCGAATGCGCTCGTCGAGCCGTAGGTCGATCAGCAGGCCGGCCGAGTCGACTGTGACGTCGACAGTCCGATCGGCGTTGTGGGCGGTGCGGGTCAGATCTCGCATCGTCGCCGACAGCGTTTTCGCTCGCGCCGCCCGCTCGGTGAGCGACTTCTCCCACTCGTCGAGCCGGCGCTCCGCCGCGTCGAGCGCAGCGTCGTCCGCCCACATGTCGACCCTCCCCAGGGGACCACTGCCGGCGGCAACCGGCGACATCACCAGCACGCTACCAACCGGTGGCACTGCGTGCATGCCCGCTCAGGTGGTCGACAAGGGCCGCGGTCGCCTCCGTGATCGACGCGGCCGCCCCTCCGCGCGATCTTGCACTTACCCTCGTGACAACGCAGAACCTGCATAACGACGACCGGAACTGCAAGATCGACGCAATGGGACGGGGCGTCCGTATCATCTCGGCATGACGCGGTTCAGTCGGCGGGCGGTGCTGCTGGCCGGCAGCGGGCTGCTCGTCGGCTGCTCACCGCAGCCTGAGACGGACGAGGTCCACCTGCGACTGGCTACCGGGCCGGCGGGGGCGGTCTACCGGCGGATCGGTGGGGCGCTGGCCGAGCACATTTCCGAGCAGGTGCCGGGTGCCACGGTGACGACAGTGCCGAGCGGGGCGTCCACCGACAACATCCGGATGCTGCGGGCCGGCGAGGTGCACCTGGGGCTGACCAGCCTGGACGCGCTGATCACCAGCGACGGCAGCGCGCCCGGGGGGCTGTCGGCGATCTGCCGGCTCTACGACAGCCATCTGCATCTCGTGGTGATGGCCGGTTCGGCGATCGACGAGTTTCGGGATCTTGAGGGCAAGCGGGTGTCTCTCGGGGCGCACGACTCGGGCACGGAGTTCACGTCGCGGCGGGTCCTGAAGCTCGGTCCGCTCAAAGCCGACGCCTGGAACCTCAGCCAGGCCGGGTCGGCAGGGGCGCTGCGCGACGGCACTATCGACGCGATGTTCTCCCTGACCGGCGTCCCGACGCCCGCCATCACCGAGTTGGCGCAGCGGCACCCGATCCGGTTGATTCCGTTGGACGCGCAAGCGGACGGGCTCTTCACGGCGTACCCGGGTCCCTACGCCCCAGCCATGATCCACGCGGCTGCCTACGCCGGTGTCCCGGCGACGCGCACCGTCGCCGTGCCGAACGTGCTGCTGGCGCGCGACGACCTGCCTGCCGATCTGGTCTACGCCATCACCGACACTGTCTTCCGGCACACAGGGGCGATCACCTCCGCTGGTCGTGATGGCGCCGAGGACCTTCCGGAGGCGTGGCAGATCAACGTGCGTACCGGAATCTCCACCGCGTCGGTTCCGCTGCACCCGGGGGCGGCGGCCTGGTTCCGCGACCGCAAACGCTGAGCCCGGCGGTCGTCAGACCGGCGCCGACGCGGGAGCGACCGGCAACACCACCACCGCGGCGAGCCCGTGCCCGGAGCCGTCCGGACGCGGCAGGCCCTCCTCCAGCCGCAGCTCACCGCCGGCCGCCCCGATGAGGTCGGCGCAGATCGCCAGGCCCAGGCCGGTCCCGGACACGTTCTGGTGCCGAGGTGAGCGCCAGAACCGTTGCACCGCCGGGGCCCGCTCGGACACGTCGATGCCCTGGCCGTCGTCGCGAACGGCAACTGTGACGGTGCCCGGACCAGCGGAGACGACCTGCGCGGTTACCTCTACGACCTGCGCGTCGGACAGCCGCAACGCGTTGCTGATCAGTTCGTCCAGGATGCTGCCCAGGCCGCCCGGCGGCTCCAGCAACCGCAACCCCGGGGGTACGTCGACAGTCAGGGTCTGGCCAGCCGTGGCGGTCAGGGCCCGCCACCGGTCCACCCGGGTCGCCAGCACCTCGTCGAGGTCCACCGGCGACGCCGTGCGCAGGCTCTCCATCCGCGCGCTGGCCTGCAGCGAGTTCAGCAACCGCTGCATCGCCTTCAGCTCGTCGACGGCGACGTCGTACACCTGCTGCCCGTCGCCCTCGGGCCGCAGGTGTGGTGCGAGGCTCTCCACGGCGAGCCGGAGGCTGGTCAGCGGGTTGCGTAGCTGGTGTGACGCGTCGGAGACGAAGGCGCGCTGTCGTTGGGCCGCGTTCTCGACGGCGTCCATCATCGTGTTGAACGATCGTGCCAGCCGCCGCAGCTCGATGGGGCCGGCCTCGGCGTCGGCGCGGATGGTCAGGTCGCCCTCGGAGATCCGGGAGGTCGCCGCGTCGAGTTTCCGCACCGGCCGCAGCACCCACGCCGACACGGGCCAGGCGACGGCCGTCAGCGCGAGCAACGGCAGCAGCCCGAGCCCGGCCAGCCGGGCCCAGCGTACGAGGATGAGCTCGCGTGTCCGGGACAGGTCGGAGATCGTCACGACGGCGCCGACGACCTCACTGTCCCGGCCGACCGGCTCCGCCACCACGAGTGCGGAGTCGTCCCAGGGTGCCCACTCCCAGGACGGTTCGGACCGGGCGCCGGCAAGCGCTGCGGTGACGATCCGCGGCAACGCCGCCTCGGCGCGCGCCGCCTTCTGGTACGCGTCGGCCGGGCCGAGCAGCACCGCGCCCGACGTGTCGATCAGCGCGACCGGGATGCCGTAGAGGTCGTGGTACCGCGTCAGCTCCTGCTGTAACGCCTCGGTGCGGCCGGTCGACAGCGCGGTCTCGGCCAGTGAGGCGAACCGGCCGACGTCGTTCAGCCGGTTGACGTACGTCTCCTGCATCTCGCGTTCGGCAACGGTGATGCTGAGCGGCACCCCGAGCGCCGCGACGAGCAGCACGGCGAGGGGGACCAGGACGACGAGCAGCCGGCGGTGCACGGCCCGTCAGCCGATCAGCTCCGGCTGGTCGGCCAGCAGCCGATAGCCGACGCCGTGGACGGTGCGGATGACCACGTCGGGCCCCAGCTTGTGCCGCAGCGCCGCGATGTGGGTGTCCAGGGTGCGGCTGGACGACTCCCAGGTCGCGCCCCAGATCTGGTCGAGGATGACGTCACGGCTGACCACGTTGGGTGCCCGCCGGGCCAGGAGCAGGAGCAGTTCGAACTCCTTGCGGGTCAACGGCACGAGTGTGCCGTCGACGGTGACCTCGCGGGTGCCGACGCCGATCCGCATCGGGCCGAGGACGAGTGGCTCGTCGGCCTGGCCGAGGGCACGAGCGGCCCGGGTGCGTCGCAGGACGGCGTCGATCCGGGCGAGCAACTCGGGGATGCCGAACGGTTTGACGATGTAGTCGTCGGCGCCGGCGCGCAGGCCACGGACCCGCTCGTGCTCCTCGGACCGCGCGGTCACCGCGATGACGGCGGTCTGCGGCTGGTCACGCAGTTTGCGGATCACATCGAGCCCGTCGCCGTCGGGGAGACCCAGGTCGACGAGGACCACGTCGGACGGCGCGGCGCGCTCGGCTTCCGCGGCGGTGGCGACGCGGTGAACCTCGAAGCCCGCCTGGGTCAGGACTGTCACCAGACCCCGCGCCACACGGTCGTCATCCTCGATGACGGTTATCCGCATACCGGCGAAGTGTACGGCCCGGATCGGCGCTCGTGCCGGCCCGGTTCTTGGGATTTTTCTGACACCATCCGGGCCCCGACCAGCCCAGACTGGGGGCCACCAACTTGCCGAGGGATGTCCATGCGTTGATGGGGAGGTCGCCGTATGCGAACGACCAGCAGGTACCGGGCCACCGCGCGGATGATCGCCGCGATCGGTGTCGTCTCGCTCGCCGCCGCCTGTTCGGGTAACGGGGGTGCCTCCGGAGGAGGGGACGCCGCGAACTACCCGGACGAGAACATCACGATCGTCGTGCCGTTCAGCGCGGGTGGCCCGACGGACACTGTCACCCGGATGATCGCCGGGCCGATGGCCGCGAAGCTCGGCGGCAAGATCGTCGTCCAGAACGTCGAGGGTGCCGGCGGCACTGTCGGCGCCGGCGATGTCGCGCGGGCCAGGCCGGACGGCTACACAGTGCTCATGCACCACATCGGCATGTCGACGGCGCCCGCCCTCTACAAGAGCCTGGGCTACAAGCCCCTGGAGGACTTCGAGACGGTCGGGCTCGTCACCGAGGTGCCGATGACGATCGTCGCCCGCAAGGACTTCGCGCCCGCGACGCTCCAGGACCTGGTGACCCACGTGAAGGCCAACGCCAGCAAGGTCACGCTGGCCAACGCCGGTATCGGCGCCGCGTCGCACCTGTGCGGCCTGCTGTTCCAGAGCACCACCGGTGTGAAGCTCCAGGAGGTGCCGTACCAGGGCACCGGCCCCGCCCTGACCGACCTCGTCGGCGGGCAGGTCGACTTCATGTGCGACCAGACGACGAACACCAGCGGCCAGATCGCCGCGGGGAAGGTGAAGGCGTACGCGGTCACCACGCCCGAGCGGGTGAAGAGCCTTCCCGACCTGCCGACCACCACCGAGGCCGGGTTGCCGCAGCTGAAGGTCAGCGTGTGGCACGGTCTCTACGTTCCGGCCGACACGCCGCCGGAGATCGTCCAGAAGCTCTCCGAGGCGTTGAAGGTGGCGCTGGCCGACCAGGGGGTCATCGACCAGATGGCCAAGCTGGGCACCGCGCCGGTCCCGGCCCAGGACGCGACCCCGGACGCGCACCGGGCGAAGCTCGACGAGCAACTCGGCACCTGGGCGAAGATCATTGCCGACTCCGGGGTCAAGGTCTCCTGAGGTGGAGCGCCGTCGGTCGTTCCCGGACGTCCTCGCCGGGGGGATCTTCGTCCTGATCGGTGGCGCATTCGTGGTGGGGGCGCTCGGCTATGAGCTCGGCACCCCGACACGGATGGGCCCGGGCGCCTTCCCGCTGCTGGTCGGCGCGGCCGTGGTCGCCCTGGGCCTGGCGATCGCCGGCAAGGGGCTCATCGCCGGTGAGGTGATCTCGTTCGGGCCGATCCCGTGGCGGGCGGTCGCCGTCATCGTGCTCGCGGTCCTGTTCTTCGGGTTCACCATCCGGCGACTCGGGTTCGTACCGACGACGGCGGTGACCGCACTGCTCACCACCCTGGCCAGCGCACGCGTACGGCTGCTCACGGCGGTGGCCGTGGCCGCCGGGCTGACAGTGGCCAGCACGCTCATCTTCGTCGTCGGACTTCAGCTGCGGATCCCGCTGTGGGGCCCCTGGCTGGGCCTCTGACGCGGCAACCGGATTGAGGCATGGAACTCCTCGACAACCTCGCGCTGGGCTTCTCGACGGCCCTGCTGGTCCAGAACGTCCTCTACTGCTTCGTGGGAGTGCTGCTCGGGACCGCGGTCGGCGTGCTGCCCGGCATCGGGCCCACGGCCACGGTGGCGATGCTGCTGCCGATCACGTTCAGCTTCGAGCCGGTCACCGCACTGATCATGCTGGCCGGCATCTACTACGGGGCACAGTACGGCGGCTCGACGACCGCCATCCTGATCAACCTGCCCGGTGAGTCGTCAGCGGCGGTCACCGCACTGGACGGGCACGAGATGGCCCGTCAGGGCCGGGCCGGCCCCGCCCTGGCGGCCGCGGCGATCGGGTCCTTCGTCGCGGGTACGGTCGCCACCGTGGCGCTGGCCGCAGCGGCCCCGCCCCTGGCCAGTGTCGCCTTGAAGTTCGGCCCGGCCGACTACTTCTCACTCGTGCTGTTCGGCCTGATCGTGTCGATCGCGCTGGCGCGGGGCACGGCGCTCAAGGCACTGGCGATGATCGCGCTCGGCGTGCTGCTCGGCACGGTCGGCCAGGACATCTACACCGGTACGCCCCGCTTCGTGTTCGAGCAGCGCGAGCTGTACGGCGGCATCGACTTCGTGTCGGTCGCCGTGGGCCTGTTCGGGGTGGCCGAGATCCTGCGCAACCTGGAGAACGAGCAGACCCGTACGGTGATCGTCAGCAAGGTGACCAACCTCTGGCCGACCCGCGAGGACCGGCGTCGGATCGTCGCCCCGATCCTGCGTGGCACCGGTCTCGGCGCCGCGCTCGGTGTCCTGCCCGGCGGCGGCCACGTGCTGGCCTCGTTCACCTCGTACGCGGTCGAGAAGCGCATCTCGAAGCGTCCGCAGGAGTTCGGGCGGGGCGCGATCGAGGGCGTCGCCGGCCCCGAGTCGGCGAACAACGCCGCCGCGCAGACCTCGTTCATCCCGCTGCTCACCCTGGGCCTGCCCGCCCACCCGGTGATGGCACTGATGATCGGCGCGTTCATCGTCCACGGCATCACCCCGGGCCCGAACGTCATCAACGACGAGCCGGCGCTGTTCTGGGGCCTGATCGCGTCGATGTGGATCGGCAACGTGCTCCTGCTGCTGCTGAACCTGCCGCTGATCGGCCTCTGGGTGCGCATGCTGCGCATCCCGTACCAGGTGCTCTTCCCGATGATCATCCTGTTCGCCGCGATCGGCACCTACTCACTGAACTTCAACGCGTACGACGTCTACGCCATCGCGTTCTTCGGGATCCTGGGCTACGTCCTGATCAAGTGCGGGTGCGAGCCGGCGCCCCTGCTGCTCGGCTTCGTCCTCGGCCCGCTGCTGGAGGAGAACCTGCGCCGCGCGCTCATCATCTCCCGCGGCGACCCGTCGGTCTTCGTGACCCGGCCGATCTCCGCCGCGCTGCTGGCCCTGGCGCTCGCCGCGCTCGTCGTCGCCGTCCTGCCGACGATCCGCCGGCGCCGCGCTGTCGTCTTCGCCGAGGAGGAGTAGCAATCCGGACCACGTGACGGTCAGGTCGACGAAGATTGTTCCCGTGACGAGCGACAACACGCCCCGGGGCTGGACCAGCCGGACTGTCTGGGACAGGCGGTTCAACGCCCCGCTGCGCTCGTTCCTGCGTACCGAGACCGGCGGCGCGCGGGTGGTGCTGATCGCCGCGGTGGTGGCTCTCGGCTGGGCGAACCTCAGCGCATCGTCGTACGAGTCGGTCTGGAACACCTCCTTGTCGATCCGGCTCGGCGACTGGCAGGTGGCGCATGACGTGCGTACCTGGATCAACAGCGGCCTGATGACGTTCTTCTTCCTGGTCGCGGGGCTGGAGTTGCGCCGCGAGTTCGACATCGGCGAGTTGCGGGAGCGGCGTCGCCTGGCGTTGCCGATACTGGCCGGGGTCGGCGGCATGCTCGTGCCGATCGCGATCTACCTCGCCATCAACGCCGGGCACACCACCGCGGCGGGCTGGGGCGCGGTGATGGCCACCGACACGGCGCTCGCGCTCGGAGCGCTGGCCGTCTTCGGGCCGCGCTTCTCGGAACGGCTGCGGGGTTTCCTGCTGACCGTCGCCGTCGTCGACGATGTGGTGGCGATCGCGGTGCTGGCCATCGCGTACCCGCACCACCCCTCGCTGACGGCGCTGATCGTCGCGGCGGCGATCTTCGGCGTCGTACTGCTAGTGCGGGGCTGCGGGGTGCGGTTCGGCCCGGTCTACGCGCTGCTCGGGGTGGCGGCCTGGCTCGCTGTCTCGATGTCCGGTGTCGACCCGGTCGCGGTGGGTCTGGTGATGGGGTTGCTGACCTACGCCTACGCTCCCGGCCGCAGCGATCTGCAGCGGGCCAGCGACCAGTTCCGCCTCTTCCGGGAACAGCCCACCCCGCAGCTCGCCCGGATGGCACGGGCCGGGCTCACCTCGGCGCTGTCGCCCAACGAACGGTTGCAGACGCTCTACCACCCGTTGGCGAGCTACGTGGTGGTGCCACTGTTCGCGCTGGCCAACGTCGGCATCGTGATCGACGGCGACCTGCTGGCCCGGGCCGTGACCTCTCCGGTCACGCTGGGGGTCGTGGTCGCGTACGTCGTCGGCAAGCCCGCCGGGATCGTGGTCGCCGCGTGGCTGGTGACCAGGCTGAGCGGTAACCGGTTCCGGCCGCCCGTCGGTTGGGTTGCCGTCGCGGGGGTCGGCACGATCTCCGGCATCGGCTTCACCGTCGCGCTCCTGATCGCCACCCATGCCCTGAGCGGCCCGGCCCTTGACGAGGCGAAGTTCGGCATCCTCGTGGCGACGCTCGGCGCGTCCCTCGTCACCTGGCTGGTGTTCCGCTCCGTCAGACGGCTCTCGCCGGCGCGGCGGACCCGCGCGCTGCTGGGCGTCGCCGAGGGGATCGTCGACCTGATGCTGCCGGTCGACGCGGAGCGCGACCACCTGCGGGGGTCGCTTGAGGCGCCGGTGACGGTGGTGGAGTACGGCGACTTCGAGTGCCCCTACTGCGGGCAGGCCGAGCCGGTGGTCCGGGAGCTGCTGGCGGACTTCGCCAACATCCGGTACGTCTGGCGGCACCTGCCGCTCACCGACGTCCACCCCCATGCCCAACTCGCCGCCGAGGCCGCCGAGGCGGCGGGGGAGCAGGGAGCGTTCTGGGAGATGCACGATCTGCTGCTCGCCCACCAGGACGCTCTCAACCCCACCGACCTGCTCGGTTACGCCGAACAGCTCGGCCTGAACCTGGACGGGTTCCGGGAGCACATGGTGAAGCGAATGGGCGTGGACCGGATCGCCGAGGACGTCGACTCGGCCGACCTCAGCGGCGTCACCGGCACCCCTACCTTCTTCATCAACGGCCGGCGGCACCACGGCGCGTACGACATCGCCGCGCTCTCGGCGGCGGTGAAGTCGGCGTTCGCGAGCGCGAAGCTCCGCCCCGAGTACCACCCTCGGAATCCCGGCCGCCGGGAGACCGGCCCGGCGAGCTGATCGCGCGGGCGCGTGGTCGCCACCCGGCGCGGTGGTCAACGGGTACGGAGTGGGTCGCCGACGAGCCTTCGGGTCCGATCGGCAGCTGTGCGGGTGCTGCCGCGCGGGTGGAGGAGGTGGCGGTCGCTGCCTTTGGAGCTGAATCGTTGACGACATCACCGCCCAGGCGGCGCGTGGACAGCATGGGTTGTTGCCGCATCGCCGGCCAGGAGCGTGGGTCGGTGACGGCTTAGCGGATTGTCACCGACTCCCCGACCGGGATGCGCGCGTATTCAGTGCCGCCCTTGAGGTCCAACCAGCCGTCGAAGTACTCCTGGCCGAGCTCGTTGAGCGTGGCATCGTGGATCGGGAACGCCCGCTTCGGCCGCACCGCCCGCACGAAGTCCAACGCCTCGCTGAGCTTGAGCCAGGGTGCGGCAGCCGGCACGAGCAGCGTCGCCGCCGGCGACGGCGGGACAAACAGCGAGTCGCCCGGGTGGTAGACCGTGCCGTCGACGACGAAACCGACGTTGGCGCAGCCGGGCAGACCGTCGTAGATCTCGGCGTGTTCCCCGCCCACGACGTCGACGGCGAACCCGGCCGCCGTGAACCGCTGCCCCGCGTCGACGGCGACCGCTGCGCTGCCCAGTTCGGGGGCCGACTCGATCGCTGCCGACGGTAGGTACACCCGGAACGCGGAGTTGCGCTGACTCGCCGCCACGAGCTTGGCGATGTCGAGGTGGTCGGGGTGCTCGTGCGTCACCAGCACCTCGTCGACCCCGTCGAGCGCCTCGGCCTCCGAGAACGTCCCCGGGTCGATTACCAGCACACGGTCGTCCGCCTCGAGGCGCACACAGGCGTGGCCATACTTGATCAACCGCATGCGCCCACTATGGCAGGGACGGTCGAAGGCGGGGGTCTGCTCGATCAGGCTGTGTCGGGCGGCCTGATTCGTTTGGGACATCAGCTCCAAAGGCAACCCGTCAAGCCTGCCGCCCCTGCGCCGCGAGGACCCGCGGAGTCACCACCAAGGTCCCGCAGTCCACGGCCGCGTACCCGCAGTCCGGCACTCTCGCAGCCTCGCCGCCCGCGCTGGCGGTCAGGTGACCGGAAGGGCGGCGAGCCGGTTGGCGCGGCGGCCCGCGACGGCCACGACGACGGCCAGGGCCAGGGCGATCAGGAAGAAGACGTCCGCGCCCGTGAAGGCCGCGTGGAAGCCCGCCGTCGGGTCGGTGGCGGAGCTGGCACGGGTGTACGCGATGGTGAGGATCGCGATGCCGAGTGAGCCGCCGAGTTGGTGGGCGACGTTGACGAGGCCGGACGCGGCGCCGGCGTCCTGCGGTTCGACTCCGGCGACGCCGCCCTGGGTCATCAGGATGATGGCGATGCCCTGGCCGATTCCGATCACCAGTAGGGGCAGCAGCACGTCCGGGAAGTAGCTGGAGCCGGTGGAGATGCGCGACAGCCACGCCATGCCGGCGAGCGCGAGGACGAGGGACGCCACCAGCAGGATGGGACGGCCGAGCCGGTTCTGCAGGGGCCGGATGGCGTACACCATGGCGAAGAACATGCCGGTGATGGGCACGTACGCGAAGCCGGTCTGTAGGGCGCTGAGGTGCAGCACCTCCTGGAGGTACTGGCTGAGGAAGTAGAAGGTGGAGAAGGTCGCGCCGACGATGAGGATCCGCCCGGCGTACGCGCCGGAGCGCTCCAGGCTGCGGAAGAGTCGCAGTGGGGTGATGGGTTGCGGTGCCCGGTGCTCGATCAGCACGAAGGCGGTCAGGAGGCCGGTGCCGAGGCCCAACGCGACCACGGTGGTCGGTGCGCCCCAGCCGACCGCTGCGGCCTGGATGAAGCCGTACACCAGGGCGGTCATGCCGACGGTGGAGGTCAACGCCCCGCCGAGGTCGAACGTGCCGGCACGGCGTTCGGTCTCGATCAGGAACCGTGGTGCGAGCAGCGCGATGGCGATGCCGATCGGAACGTTGACGAGCATTCCCCAGCGCCAGGAGAGCAGGTCGGTGAAGACGCCGCCGATGACGATGCCGACGCTGCCGCCGGCGCCGATGACCCCGCTGTAGAGGGCGATCACCCTGGCTCGGGCCCCCGGTTGGGGGTGGTCGGCGACCAGCAGCGCGAGCGTGGAGGGCACCGCGAGCGCGGCGGCGAGACCCTGCACGACGCGGGCGGTGATCAGCCAGCTGCCGCCCTGAGCGAGGCCGGCGGCGAGGGACGCCGCAGTGAACAGTGTGATCCCGGCGAGGAAGACGCGGCGGCGGCCGAGCAAATCACCGGCTCGTGCGCCGAGCAGGAGCAGGCCACCGAACGCCAGGACGTAGGCGTTCTGCACCCAGGAGAGCCCGGACTGGGAGAAGCCGAACTGCCGTTGCACGTGCGGCAATGCGGTCGTGATGATCGAGGTGTCCAGCGTCATCATGAGCTGCGAGCCGAGGATGAGCGCCAAGGGGATCCCGCGACGGGAAGCGGGAGTCGGAGACATGGTCCGCCTACTTTCGGACTAGACTGATAGGAGACCTCCGAATAAGTGGAGGCTTGCTATCACTCTAGTGATAGCTGGCCTCCGGTTGCTAGCGCTGGGAGACATCGGCATCGTGACGGCCCTCACCCACCTGCGCGTGGCCCGCCCGCACCGGGCAGACGCCGCCCGCAACTACGACGCGATCCTGGCGGCTGCCCGGGTCGCCTTCGCCGAGCAGGGCGCGGAAGCTCCGCTGGAGGAGATCGCCCGCCGGGCCGGGGTGGGCATCGCGACGCTCTACCGCAACTTCCCGACCCGGGAGGTGCTGATCGAGAACGTCTACGTCACCGAGGTCGAGGCGGTGTGCGCGACCGCCGGGGAGGCGGAGAGGCTCGCCCCACGCGACGGCCTGTACGCATGGCTGCGGCGCTTCGTGGAGTACATCGGGGCGAAGCAACCGCTGGCCGCCGGCCTGAACCGGGAGTCCACCGCCTACCTGGAGTGTCGGCGGGCGCTCTACGCCGCCGGTGGGCCGCTGCTGGAGCGGGCCCAGCGGGCGCGCGAGGTGCGCGCCGACGTGACCATCGACGACGTCATGCGCCTGACCAGCGCTATCGCCTCCGGGCACTTCCCCCGCGCCGACCAGCGCGATCACGTGCTCGCTGTCGCCCTGGACGGGCTGAGCGCGCAGCCGGAGTGACCTCAGGCCTGCCTGCGGGTCGATGTCCGAAGTGGAACAGCTGCGGAACGTGTTCGGGGAATCACGATGGACTCGGACCCTTGACTCTCAGGAAACATCGGGCCACCATCTGACAACGTTGTCAGAGACCCCCGCCATCTGACAACGTTGTCATGTCTGGAGGCAAGATGTCCGAGCCATCGCCGGTTTCCCGGCGTACCTTCCTCTCCGCCGGCGCGACGCTGCTGGCGTCGGTCGGGGTGACCGCGGCCCTCCCGGACGCCCTCGCGTCCGCCGCAGCGCCGGCGCCGACCGCCACCCCCACCCCCACCGACCTGGCCCGGTACCGCCCGGTCACGGTCTCCTCGACCGACTACGCGCCGACGCCGGCGGCCTTCGCCGTGGACGGCCTGCCGCAGGTCGGCGTACGGGGGAGTGGATGGCGCGCCGCCAATGGCGATCCACAGTGGATTTCGGTGGACCTCCAGGCGCTGTGCCGGATCGAGGCCGTCTCCCTGGTCTTCGAGGCCACGCTCACCGACGGGCCGTTCGATGGCAACTACACCGACACCGACGGCGACGAGATCCTCTCCAGCGCCGCGACGGCGTACCGGATCGAGGTCTCCACCGACGGCCGTGCCTGGCGGTCGGTGTACGAGACCAGCGAGGGCCAGGGCGGCGCGCAGACCATCAAGCTGCCCGAACCGGTCACCGCCCGGTGGATCCGGATGACCGCCACGAAGCGCTCGAACAGCAACCCGGTGGGCCTCAACGGCTTCCAGGTCTACGGCGTACCGCTGGCCGGCCGGCCGAAGGTCGAGGGCTGGACCAGTTGGGAGGGCGGCAACACCGGCCCGGCCCCCGAGCTGAGGGTCGCCGCCGACGGCACGGTGCCGCTGGAGTCGGGCTGGTCGTTGACGATGGACGACTTCGCCGGCACCGCCGACGGCGCCGAACTCTCCCGCGCCGGCGTCGACGTCCGGTCCTGGCTGCCGGCGACGGTGCCCGGCACCGTGCTGGGCACCCTCGTCGAGCAGGGTCACCTGCCCGACCCGGTGGCCGGTTTCAACAACATGCGCATCCCGGAGGCGCTGTCCCGGCACACCTGGTGGTACCGGCGCGCGCTGCGGCTGCCGCGCGACCTGGACACCTCGGCCGGCCGACGGATCTGGCTGGAGTTCGACGGGATCAACCACGAGGCGACCGCCTGGGTCAATGGCGTGCAGGTTGGCAACGTCAAGCACCCGTTCGCGCGGGCTGCCTTCGACATCACTGACGCCCTCGCCGGTCACCGTGGCGAGCACGTCCTCGCCGTCCGGGTCACCCCGATGCCGCACCCGGGCACGCCCGGCGACAAGGGCCCCGACGGTCGTACCTTCCTCCAGTCTGCCCACCACTACCTTGACGCGCCGACCTACCTGGCGGTGTCCGGGTGGGACTGGATGCCGGCCGTCCGCGACCGGGTCACCGGCCTCTGGGACCACGTCCGCCTGCGCAGCACCGGCGCCGTGGTCATCGGCGACCCACACGTGCAGACCACACTGCCCGACCTGCCCGGCACCGACACCGCCGAGGTCACCATCCGGGTGCCGGTCCGCAACGCGGCGACCAGCGCCACCACTGTCACCGTCCGCGCCGAGTTCGACAAGGTACGCGTCGAGTCCACAGTGACCGTCCCCGCCGGCGGGAGCACCACAGTCACCTTCACGCCGGAGCGCTTCCGCGCGCTGCGGCTGCGCAACCCGCAGCTCTGGTGGCCCAACGGCTACGGCGACCCCCACCTGTACGACCTCACGCTCACCGCCACCGTGAAGCGCTCGGTCAGCGACCGGCGTGCGCTCCGTTTCGGTGTCCGCGAGTTCGCCTACGACTGGCACCAGCCGATCGTCATCTCGCCGCCCGGCAAGCCTGCGCTGGAGTTCGTCGACGGCGCGGCGACCCAGACGGTCACGTTCGACAGGCAGCACGCCCGGCACGTGCGCATCCAGGCCGGCCAGCGCGCCACCGGGTGGGGCATCTCGATGTTCTCGCTGTCGGTGGCCGACGGCACCGGCCCGGATCTCGCACTGCGCCGCGACGCCAGCGCGTCGTCGTCGGAGAACGACGGCAACGGTCCCGGCAAGGCCGTCGACGGCGACACGGCGACCCGGTGGGCCTCGCAGGCCGAGGACAACCAGTGGATCCAGGTCGATCTCGGCGCGGCGGTCGACTTCGACCGGGTCACCATCGTGTGGGAGCAGGCGTACGCGCTGGACTACCGTGTCCAGGTCTCCGCCGACGGGGACGCCTGGAAGGACGTGACGTCGGTCAGCAACGACACCCCGTTGGGCAGCCGCGCCACCCAGGTCGAGACGTTCGCCAGCCAGACCACGCAGCACCTGCGCATCCAGACCGGCGCGCGGGTGACCTCGTGGGGCGTGTCCATGTGGGCGCTCTCGGTGCAGCGGCAGGCCGAGCCGGACCTCGACCTGGCTCTGGGACGGACCGCTACCGCGTCGTCGTCCGACAGTGACTCCAACGGCCCGGACCGGGCCGTCGACGGCAACCCCCGCACCCGCTGGTCGTCAAAGTTCGAGGACAACCAGTGGATCCAGGTCGACCTCGGCGCTCCGGTCAGCTTCGACCAGGTCACCATCGTCTGGGAGCAGGCGTACGCCCGCGACTTCGTCATCCAGGTGTCGGACGACGGGCAGCGGTGGACCGACGTGAAGTCGGTCAGCAACGCCGTCACCCAACTCAAGATCAGCGTGAACGGTGTGCCGGTGTTCGCCCGGGGCGGCAACTGGGGCTGGGACGAGCTGCTGCGTCGGGTGCTGCCCGACCGGCTGGCCGACACCGTCGAGATGCACCGCGACATGAACTTCACGATGATCCGCAACTGGCTCGGCAGCAGCAACCGCGAGGAGCTGTACCAGGCCTGCGACGAGCAGGGCATCCTGGTGTGGAACGACTTCTGGCAGGCGGGCGCGTTCCTGCCCAACCCGCCCGGCTACGTCGACATCGCCGCCGACACGATCCGGCGGTTCCGCCACCACCCGAGCATCGTCGTGTGGTGCGGCGCGAACGAGGGTGACCCGCCGCCGATCGTGGACGCCGGGCTCAAGCAGGCCGCGGCCACCGAGCACCCGGAGATCCTCTACATCCCCAACTCGGCCGGCGGCATCGTCAGCGGCCACGGTCCGTACCACTGGGTGGAGCCGGCGACGTACAACAACAGGAACACCTACGACACTGGCGCGTTCGGTTTTCACACCGAGATCGGCATGCCGGTGGTGTCGGTGGTCGAGAGCATGCGCAACCTCGTCGGTGACGCGCCGGAGTGGCCGATCGGTGAGGTGTGGAACTACCACGACTGGTCGACCATCGGTAACCAGCGTGTCGGCACGTACCAGGCGGCGATCGACGCCCGGCTCGGTGAGTCCGACTCGCTCGACGAGTTCGCCACCCGGGCGCAGTTCGTCAACTACGAGAGCCACCGCGCGATGTTCGAGGCGTGGAACGCCAACCTGTGGCAGGACGCCACCGGTCTGCTGCTGTGGATGTCGCACCCGGCGTGGCACAGCACGGTCTGGCAGACCTACGACTACGACCTCGACGTGAACGGCGCCTACTACGGCGCGCGCAAGGGGTGCGAACCGGTGCACGTCCAGGCCGACCCGGGCACCTGGCAGGTCCGGGTGGTCAACCACACCGCCGCCCCGCTCAGCGGGGTCACGGTCAGCGCCCGACGCTACGACCTGAGCGGCCGGTCGCTGGGTTCGCCCCAGCGTCAGCGGGTGGACGTGGCCCGCTCGGCCACCACGGCGGTCTTCCCGCTCGCCGCGCCGGACGGGGGCGGGCTGCACCTGGTGCGACTGGAGCTGCGGGACAGCCGGGACCGACTTCTCGCGGAGAACACCTACTGGCGCTACGACAAGGCCGAGCAGTTGCGGGCGCTCAACGACGTGCCGAGCACCCGACTGTCGACGTCGTCGAGCACGGTGCGCGTCGTGGACGGGCGCAACACCGTCACCACGACGGTCCGCAACCAGGGTCGTACGGTCGCCGCGTTGGTGCGGCTCGCCGTACGCGACCAGCGCGGTGAGCGGGTTCTGCCGGCCCGCTACGACGACAACTACTTCTGGCTCCTGCCGGGGGAGAGCCGCGAGGTGCGGATCTCCTGGCCTGCCCGGTCGGGCCTCGCCCGCCAGGTCACGGTGACCGCACAGGCGTACAACTCCTAGACGAGGGCGCTGCGAGGCTTGCTGGCTCTGCGGGCGGATGCGGTATTGAGCGGTATACCTCAGAGGTATAAATATGCCTCTGAGGTATACCGCTCTACAGCACATCGACATGCCGGGCCAGCCGACGCGCATGGCGCGCCGCTTCCCACCGTGACCCCTGCGTTGCCACCTGATGCGGGGGATTAGGTCCGTTACCGCACCTCGGCTCGGAACCGAGATTCATGCTGTACGTGTGACACGGTCCGGTTCCACGTCCGGGGCGGTACGGGTCGCGTTCGCGTTCTGGATCACGCTCGTGGGCACCACAGTGCCGACGCCGCTCTACCCGCTCTACGAGCTGGAGTTCGGGTTCTCGTCGTTGACAGTGACAGTGGTCTACGCGCTGTACGCGCTGGGAGTCGTCGTCGGGCTGCTGGTCTTCGGTCGGCTCTCCGACCAGATCGGCCGACGCCCGGTCATCCTCATCGCGCTGCTGCTCTCGGTCGCCGCCGACGCCGTGTTCCTGGCCGCCGTGGACCTGGCGATGATCATCGTGGGTCGGGTGCTCGCCGGGCTGTCCGCCGCACTGATCATCGGCACGGCGACCGCGGCGTTGGCGGAGCTGATCGACCCTCGGCACCCGAAGCGTGCCGCCACCGTATCGATCTTCGCGAACCTGGGCGGCCTGGCCACCGGCACCCTGCTGTCCGGGATCGTGTCGGACGTGGCACCCGAACCGCTCCGCCTGCCCTGGGTGATCGTGTTGATCCTGGCGCTTATCGCGATCATCGCGCTGCGCGGGGTGCCGGAGACGGTCCGGGAACGTTCGCCGGTGACAGTGCGGGTCCAGCGGTTGCACGTGCCGGCGACCATCCGCGGCGCCTTCGTCCGCTCGGCGATCACCGCTGGCGCGGGCTTCGCCGCTCTCGGTGTGCTCACGTCGGTGAGTGGGCTGTTCCTCGGCATGGTCCTGCACGAGACCTCACACACCCTGGCCGCGCTGGTGGTCTTCGTGGCGTTCGCCGGCGCGGCGTTCGGTCAGCTGCTGACCCGCGTGCTGTCCTCGCGCGCCGCGCTGGCCAGCGCCTGCGCCGGCCTGGTCGTGGGGGCGGGCCTGCTCGCATTCAGCATGTGGATGGCGTTGCTGGCGACGCTGCTCATCAGCGCGGCGATCATCGGTGTCGCGTCCGGGGTGGCGGTCGGCGACGGCATCGCGACGATCACGATGAAGACCGAACCGAAGCACCGGGCCGAGGCGGTGTCGACGTTCTTCGCCATCCTGTTCGCGATGCTCGGTGTGCCCGCGGTCGGGGTCGGTCTGCTGATCCAGACGATCGGTCTGCGCCCGGCCGGCGAGATCTTCAGCGCGGTGGTGGCGGTGCTCGCGCTGGTCGTCCTGCTCAGCCTGGTTCGGGGCGGCCGGACGCGGCCCGCGAGCTGATCGCCGGTCGGGCCTGTTCAGGGCGCCCGGGGTGCCTGACGAGCCATTTACGGAGGTCTTGCGGCGGTCATCGTATACAACATACGCTCCCGGAATCGCCCACTTGAGGAGCTCTCCATGACGAACCTCTCCGTCCGCGAAACGAGCCTGCCCCGCCGCCGGGTGCTCCGGGTCGCGGTGGCGGCGGCCGCCGTCGTCTGCACTGTCGTCGCCTGCTCACCGGTGTCGAACAACGAAGGCGGCGACCCGTCCGGCGGCGACCAGTCGGCAGGCCAGGATTCCTTCGGTACGCCCGCCGACCCCGCCGCCGTGAAGCAGGGCGGCAAGCTGGTCATCGCCCTCTCCGCCGAGCCCGACGCGCTGGACCCGACGCTGTCGAGAAGCCTCTACTCCCGCTACGTCTTCCAGGCAATGTGCCAGAAGCTCTACGACGTCAACGAACAGGCGCAGGTCGTACCGCAGCTCGCGACGGCGCTGCCCACCACGAGCGGCGACGGCCGGACGGTGACCATTCCACTGCGACCCGGGGTGCGCTTCGCGGACGGCACGGCGTTCGACTCGGCCGCGGTGAAGGCCACACTGCAACGCCACCTCACCAACGCGCGGTCGGCGCGCAAGAGCGAACTCGGCCCCATCGACGGCGTCGACACCCCGGACGCGCAGACAGTCGTCCTGCGGCTGAAGCAGCCGTTCGCACCGCTGCTCGGGGCCCTCGCCGACCGGGCCGGCATGATCATGAGTGCGCAGGCGCTGCGGACCCTGGGCGACGAATTCGCCTCGGCGCCGGTCTGCGTCGGCCCCTTCAAGTTCGCGAAGCGGGTGCCGCAGAACTCCGTCGAGGTGGTGCGGGACCCGAACTACTACGACGCGAGCAAGGTGCACCTGGACGCCATCTCATGGCGGATCCTCACCGACGCCAGCATCCGCGCCGCCAACCTGCGCTCCGGCGACGCGCAGGTCGCCGACTCGGTATCCACCCAGGACGTCGCCTCGCTCCGGCAGGACACGGCGGTCTCCGTCCTCCAGTCGCAGTCCCTCGGCTACCAGGGTCTGACCATCAACGTCGGCAACGTCGACGGCGTCGGCACCACCCCCAAGCCCATCAACCGCCCCCTCGCCCAGAACGCCAAGGTGCGGCAGGCCTTCGAGCACGCCATCGACCGCAAGGCCCTGGTCGACGCGGTCTTCAACGGTCTGCACGCCGCCGCCTGCTCCCCGATCTCGCCCGCGAGCACGTTCTCGTCCCCCGAGGCGCAGACCTGCCCGGCGCACGACCCCGCCAAAGCCAAGCAGTTGCTGGCCGAGGCCGGCGTGCAGACGCCGTACACGGTGACGATGCTCGCCTCGAACACCCCCGACACGCTGCGTCTCGCCCAGGCGTTGCAGTCCATGGTCAAGGACGGCGGCTTCGACCTGAAGATCAACCCGGTGGAGTACTCGTCGCTCCTCGACGAGCAGGACCGCGGCAACTTCGAGCTGCTGCAACTGGGGTGGAGCGGCCGGATCGACCCGGACGCCAACATCACGAACTTCGTCGGCACCGGCGCCAGCCAGAACGTCGCCGGCTACAGCAACCCGCAGCTCGACACAGTGCTGACCCAGGCCCGACAGGCCGGCGACGTGGAGGAGCGCAGGAAGCTGTACGGGCAGGCGGTCACACTGCTCCAGCAGGACGACGCCCTGATCTACCTCTACCGGCAGCGCAACCTGACCGCCGTCAGCAAGCAGATCCAGGGCCTTCAGGTCTACCCGGACGGCGTGATCCGGGCGGCCTTCGCCGGCTTCGGCAAGTAGTCCGCCGTGGCCCGGTATCTGCTCACCCGCGCCTGGCAGTCGGCGCTGACCCTGCTGTTGTCGACGATCGTGGTCTTCGTCGGCGTACGGGCGCTCCCCGGCGACCCGGCCCTCGCCCTGGCCGGGGAGGACCGGTCGCCGGAGGCCCTGGAGGCCATCCGCCGGCACTACGGGCTGGACCAGCCGCTGCCCGTGCAGTTCGCCCAGTACGTGGAGCGCATGGCACAGGGCGACTTCGGGGTGTCGATCCGCACCGGTACGCCGGTCTCGTCGATGCTCACGACCGCTCTGCCGGTGACCGTCGAGCTGTCCGTCCTGGCGATCCTCATCGCGGCGGCGCTCGGCGTCGGCGCCGGGGTGCTCGCGGCGGTCCGTCGTGGACGTCCGGCGGAGTGGCTCGCCAACGGCCTGGCCCTGATCGGCCTGTCGGTGCCGCACTTCTGGCTGGGGCTGCTGGCGATCCTCTACCTGTCCGTGGCGACCGGGCTCTTCCCCGCCTCCGGCTTCGTGCCGATTCTGGAGGACCCCGTGGACAACCTGCACCACATCGTCCTGCCGGCCGTGATCCTCGGCACCGGCCTGGCCGCCATCATCATGCGGCAGACCCGGTCGGCGATGTTGGACTCGCTCTCCTCCGACTACGTCCGCACGGCGAAGGCGAAGGGGCTGCGCCCGCGCGCCGTCATCACCCGGCACGCCCTGCGGAACAGCCTCATCGTGGTGGTGACCGTCGTGGGTCTCCAACTCGGCGGGCTGATCTCGGGCGCGGTCGTCACCGAACAGATCTTCGGGCTGCCGGGCTTCGGCAAGATGACCATCGACGCGGTGTTCCAACGGGACTACCCGGTGATCCAGGCCGTCGTCCTGCTCACCGCCGCCGCCTACATCGTGATCAACTTCTTCGTGGACCTGCTCTACTCGGTCATCGATCCACGCATCCGGGTGACGGGAGATCCGGCATGACCGTCCTCACCGTACCGATGGCGGAGACCGGCGCCGCCAGCATCACCAGGCGTACCCGGGTGCTGCGGCGGCTGCGGCGCAACCCGCTCGCCGTGGTGAGCTTCGTCGTGCTCGCGCTGGCAGGTGTCATCGCGCTGCTCTCGCCCTGGCTCGCGCCCTACTCGGTCGACCAGACCGACTTCGCCCGTACGTTCGCACCTCCCGGCACCGCCGGGCACCTGTTGGGCACCGACGACCTCGGCCGGGACGTCCTCTCCCGCATCATGCTCGGCGCGAGAGCGTCGTTGCAGGTGGGGCTCCTGGCGGTGGCCACATCACTGGTCATCGGGGTGCCGCTCGGGCTCGCCGCCGGCTACTTCCGGGCCTGGGACGCGGTGATCTCGCGCTTCACCGACCTGCTGCTGGCGTTTCCGTTTCTGATCATGGCAGTGGGGTTGGCGGCCATCCGGGGCGCCAGCCTCGGCAACGCCGCGGTGGCCATCGGCATCGCCCAGATCCCCGGGGTGATCCGGGTCGTCCGCTCGGACACCCTGCGCCTCAAGTCGCTGGACTTCGTCGCGGCGGCCGTCGTGGACGGCGCGAGCGACCTGTGGGTGCTGGCCCGGCACATCCTGCCGAACGCGACCTCGGTGATCCTGGTGCAGGCCACTGTCGCCATCCCGGCCGCGATCCTCGGCGAGGCGGTGCTGTCCTTCCTCGGCCTCGGCATCCAGCCACCCGCGCCCAGTCTCGGCACCATGCTGGCCACCGCCCAGCAGTTCGCCGCCCGCGCACCGTGGGCCGCCGTCTTCCCCGGCGTGGTGATCATGGGTCTGGCGCTGGCGTTCAACGTCTTCGGTGACGCCCTGCGCGACGCCCTCGACCCGAAGGGAGACCGGCGATGACCACCGCCTCCGCGCCCGTGCTGGAGATCCGTGACCTGTCGGTGTCGTTCCCGACCGAGACCGGCACCGTCTCGGCGGTCGACGGGGTCAGCCTGGACCTCGCAGCCGGGGAGATCGTCGGAATGGTGGGCGAGTCGGGGTGCGGTAAGAGCGTCACCGCGATGAGCATCGCCGGACTGCTCCCGGGCAGCGCCCGGGTCACCGGGTCGGTGCGCCTGGACGGCACCCAGCTGGTCGGGGCCCGCGAGTCGGCCCTGCGTCGGGTCCGTGGCCGGGAGATCGCCTACATCTTCCAGGAGCCGATGACGTCGTTGAACCCGGTGCTCACTGTCGGTCGGCAGATCGGAGAGGTGCTCCAGGTCCACGAACGGATGTCCCGACGGGCGGCGCGGGCCCGCGCCGTCGAGCTGTTGACGCTCGTCGGGATCCCGTCCGCCGCCCAGCGGGTCGACAACTATCCGCACCAACTCTCCGGCGGCATGCGCCAGCGCGTGATGATCGCGATGGCTGTCGCCTGCGGCCCGAAGGTGCTGGTGGCCGACGAGCCGACCACCGCGCTGGACGTCACCGTCCAGGCCGGCATCCTCCAGGTGCTGCGGGACCTGCGCGACCGGCTCGGCACGAGCGTCCTCATCATCACCCACGACCTCGGCGTGATCGCCGACATCGCGGACCGCGTCGTCGTCATGTACGCGGGCCGGGTGGTGGAACGGGCGCCGGTGGACGACCTGTTCGCCCACCCACGGCACCGGTACACGGCCGGGCTCCTGTCGGCGTCACCGCAGCCGGGCCGGCACGCCGGGACCGACCGGTTGACCGAGATCCCCGGGCTGGTGCCCGTCCTGGCCAGCCAACCCGACGCCTGCACCTTCGCGGATCGCTGCCCGGCCGCCGACGAGCAGTGCCGGGCGGCCGCCCCGCCGTTGGAGGATGTCGGTGGCACCGACCATGTCGCGGCCTGTTGGCACCCCTGCCTCACAGCACCGACGGCAGCTCAGGAGGCGAACCGATGACGCCGCAGCCGAACGCCCTGGAGATCGCGGACCTGGTGATGCACTTCGGCCCGGTGCGTGCCGTGGACGGGGTGTCCCTGACCATCCCCCGGGGCCGGGTCACGGCCCTGGTGGGGGAGAGCGGTTCCGGCAAGTCCACAGTGGGCCGATGCGTGGTGCGGCTCGTCGAACCGACGGCGGGAACTGTCCGGATCGCGGGCACGGACGTCACCCACCTGTCCCGACGGCGACTGCGTCCCCATCGCGGCGCGGTGTCGATCGTCTTCCAGGACCCGGCCGCGTCACTGGACCCGCGCATGCTGGTGGGCGAGATCGTGGCCGAGCCGTTGCGGCTGGCCGGCAAGCGGATCTCCCGGCGCGAGCGGGACGCCCGCGTCGCCCCCCAACTCGAACGGGTGGGCCTGCGCGCCGAGGTGGCCCGTCGCTACCCCCACGAGCTTTCCGGCGGGCAACGCCAACGGGTCAGCATCGCGCGGGCCCTGATCTCCGAGCCCATGCTGCTCATCGCTGACGAACCCACCAGCGCGCTCGACGTGTCAGTGCAGGCGTCGGTGCTCAACCTCCTCGCCGACCTGCAACGCGACATCGGGTTCGCCTGCCTCTTCATCACCCACGACCTCTCCGCTGTCGAGTACCTGGCCGACGACATCGCGGTCATGTACCTGGGTCAACTCGTCGAGACCGGCAGCCGCGAGCGGATCTTCGCCCGGCCGGCACACCCGTACACGCAGGCGCTGCTCTCCGCCGCGCCGGTGGCCGACCCGGTGCGTCAGCGCCACCGCCAGCCGGTGCTGCTCGGCGACGACCTGCCGTCCGCGCTCGACCCGCCGTCCGGTTGCCGGTTCCGGACCCGGTGCCCGCTCGCCTTCGACCGGTGCGCGACGGAGGTGCCGGCGCAGACCGCCATCGGCGACGGCATGGCCGCGTGCCACCTGGTCCGGCCGGACGGCACCGGTCCCGACGTTCGTACCGCAGATCCCAGTGAGGTGTTGTCATGACGTTCACCACCCGACCCACGTTGCAGGGCACCTTCGGCATGGTGTCCTCCACCCACTGGCTCGCCAGCCAGTCGGCGATGGGCATCCTGGAACGCGGGGGCAACGCCTTCGACGCCGCGGTCACCGCCGGTTTCGTCCTGCACGTCGTCGAGCCGCACCTGAACGGGCCGGGCGGCGAGGTGCCGGCCATCGTGGCCACCGCGCAGGACCCCCGACCGAAGGTGCTGTGCGGGCAGGGGCCGGCGCCGGCCGGCGCCACCATCGCGCACTTCCGGTCCCTCGGGATGGACCTCATCCCGGGTGCCGGGCCGCTCGCGGCGGCCGTACCCGGCGCGGTGGACGCCTGGCTCCTGCTGCTGCGCGAGCACGGCACGCTCACGCTCGCCGAGGTGCTGGAGCCGGCGATCGGCTACGCCGGCGCCGGGCACCCGCTGGTGGGCCGGGTCGGTGACACAGTGGCGGCCGTCCGGTCGTTGTTCGAGGAACACTGGCCCACCTCCGCCGCGCTCTGGCTGCGCGGCGGCCGGCCACCGGCCGCGGGGGAGTTGGTCACCAACCCGGCGTACGCGGACACCCTGCGCCGGCTCGTCGAGGCGGGACGGGCGGCCGGCGTCGACCGGGAGGCCCAGATCGAGGCTGCGCGCCGGGCCTGGAGCACGGGTTTCGTCGCCGAGGCGATCGACGCGTTCAGCCGGCGACCGTTCCAGGACTCCAGTGGCCGCCCGCACGCCGGGCTGGTCACCGGCGACGACCTGGCCGCGTACTCGGCGAGCTGGGAGCCGCCCGCCACCCTCGACTGGCACGGCTACTCGGTCGCGAAGACCGGTTTCTGGGGCCAGGGCCCGGTGCTGCTGGAGTCGCTGGCCACACTGGACGCGCTCGACGACCCGGGCGCGTACGACCCGGCGACCGCGGCGGGTGTGCACGCCCAGGTCGAGGCGCTCAAGCTCGCCTTCGCCGACCGGGAGGCCTGGTACGGCGACGGGGCCGACGTGCCCGCCAAGGCGCTGCTCTCACCGCAGTACGCACGGGAGCGGGCCGCCCTGATCGGCGACCGCGCGTCGGCGGAGTTGCGGCCGGGGCGCCCGGACGGGGCGCAGCCGCGCCTGCCCGCCCACGTCCGACCCGGCGCCACCCGGCGTGCCGATCCGACAGACCCGACGACGGGGGAGCCGACCGTGCAGGCGGACGGGGTGACCCGGGGCGACACCTGTCACGTGGACGTGGTCGACCGCTGGGGCAACATGATCTCCGCGACGCCCAGCGGCGGTTGGTTGCAGAGTTCCCCGACGATTCCGGAGCTGGGCTTTCCGCTGGGCAGCAGGTTGCAGATGTTCTGGCTGGAGGAGGGGCTCGCCTCGTCGCTGGCGCCGGGCCGCCGCCCGCGTACGACGTTGAGCCCGACGATGGTGCACCGCGACGGCGAGCCGGTGCTGGCCTGCGGCACCCCCGGTGGCGACCAGCAGGACCAGTGGCAGTTGCCATTTCTGCTGCGGCACCTCGTCGGTGGGCAGAGCCTTCAGGAGGCCATCGACGCGCCGGCGTGGCACACGGTCAGCCTGCCGGGGTCGTTCTATCCCCGCGACATGGAGCCCGGTGTCCTGGTGGTGGAGGACCGGTTCGACGAGGGCGTGCTCGCGGCCCTGCGGGCGTACGGGCACGAGGTGCGGGTCACCGACGGGTGGAGCCTCGGTCGGCTCTGCGCGGTGACCCGTGACCCGGCGACGGGAGTGCTGGCGGCCGGCGCCAACCCTCGGGGGATGCAGGGCTACGCGTGCGGCCGGTAGCCGATGCCGCAGCCGCGTGCCCGTCAGCGGGCGCCGTAGCCGCCTTCGGCGTTCTCGTACGCCGCGGCGGATGCCGCGTCGAGATGGTCGAGCGCGGCCCGCTCGGCGCGGTCGCCGTCGCCTGACTCGATGGCGTCGACGAGTTGGATGTGCTCGGCCCACGAGTGTGGCGCGCGTTCGGCCGCCCCGAGCCGGAAGACCCACTGGACATGGAGGTAGAGCGACTTGGCGATCGACGACAGCCAGGGGTTTCCGCTGATCTGGAGGATGCGCAGGTGCAGCGTGCTGTTCAGTTCGGCGACCCGGGCCAGGTCGTGGCGCTGCGTCGCCTCGCGGCCCTGGTCGAGAAGAGCGCGCAGGGACGCCACGTCGGCTGCGGTGGCCCGCTCGGCGGCCAGCCGGGCGGCCAGCGTCTCCAGGCGCTGGCGCACGGCGAACATGTCGGTGATGGTCCCGCTGCTCGGTGAGGCGACGACCGCTCCCCGGCGGGGGAGGATCACGACGAACCCCTCGGCCTCGGCGACGCGCAGTGCCTCCCGGACGGGGTTGCGGGAGACGCCGAAGTCCTCGGCGAGCCGGTCCTCGGTCAGCCGTTCCCCGGGCAGGTAGTCGCCGTCGATGATGGCGGTCCGCAGCGCGGCGAGGACCTGATCGCGTAGCGGCAGGTGTTGCGCGCCGAGTTTGTCCCGTAGGTCTTCAGCCACCTGGTCGCCTCTCCGTGAACGTGTCCGAACAAAGTGTATACGAAGAACAATTACTGGAAGGTGGCCGACAGTGTCGAGCACAGCGCCCCGCGTCACCCACCCCCGCGTCGCTCCGCGCCGAGACGAGCGCCTGCTGCGGCGACGGCAGGCGCTCGTTGTCGTCCTCACCTTCCTCACCGGCAGCGCCGACGCTCTCGGCTTTCTCGCTCTCGGCGGCGCCTTCGCCAGCGTGATGACCGGCAACATGGTCCTGCTCGGGCTCTCGGCCGGCCGGGGCGAGGCCGACCTGGCTCTGACGTCGGGCTGCGCCATCGTCAGCTTCATCGTCGGTGTCCTCGCGGGCGCCCGCGTCGTCGGCTCGGCACAGCCCGACGATCCGGTCTGGCCCCGGCGGGTCACCTGGGCGCTGGTCCTGGAGCTGTCGGTGTTCGTGGTGTTCGCCGTCGTCTGGGAGGTCACCCTGCACACCCCCGACGCGGGTGTCCACCTGGCGCTGCTGATGCTGTCCGCTGTCGCGCTGGGCGTGCAGAGCAGTGCGATCCAACGCTTCGGCGTGTCCGGCCTGTCCTCCACCTACCTGACCGGCACCCTCACCAGCCTGATCGCCGGGGTCGCCGCGCGCAGCCCGTGGTCCAGCCTGCGCCCCAAGGCTCAGGTGCTGCTGGCCCTCATGGTCGGCGCGGCGGTCGGCGCGCTGGTCGCCCTGCACCTGCCGGTCGTCGCCCCGGCCCTGCTGATCGTGCCGCTGCTGCTCGTCATCGCCGTGTCCGCGCGGATGCGGGTCTGAGCGTCAGACGCCGCGAGCGAACAGGGCCAGACGTACCCGGTTGGGGCTGTCGGTCTTGGTCATCAGGCTGGTGATGTGGGTCTTGACCGTGGTGACACCGATGTGGAGCTGGTCGGCGATCTCGGTGTTGGACAGGCCCTCGGCGACCAGGTTGAGCACGTCCCGTTCCCGGGCGGTCAGGCCCGGCAGGGCCGGTGGTGACCCGGGGCGGGCGTGCACCGCGCGTTGCACGAGGCGGCGCAGCACCTCGGGGCTGAACGGGCTGTCGCCGACGGCGGCCCGGCGGATGCCGTCCAGCAGCTCGGTCGGGGGCGCGTCCTTGAGCAGGAACCCACACGCCCCGGCGGTCAGCGCTGGGTAGAGGTGGTCGTCGTCGCCGAACGTGGTCAGCACCAGGACGCGGGTGGCGGGGCGTTCGGCGAGGATCCGGCTGGTCGCGGTGATCCCGTCGACACCGGGCATCCGCAGGTCCATGACGACGACGTCGGGGAGGAGCCGCCCGGCCAGCGGGATCGCCTCGCGGCCGCTGTCGGCCTCCCCGACGACCTCGATGTCGGGCTGGGCGTCGCAGAGCATGCGCAGCCCGGCCCGGATGAGGTGCTGGTCGTCGACCAGCAGCACCCGGATCACGCCGGCTCCGGCGCGGGCGACCCGGCCGGGGCCTCCCGTTCGCGGGGCACCGACCCGACCGGTGCGTCGGCGGACGCGGTGACCGCCGGAAGGACGGTGCGCACCCGCCACCCGGTGTCGGTCGGGCCCGCCTCCAGCCGGCCGCCGAGGACCTCGACACGCTCGCGCATCCCGGTGATGCCGTGCCCGCCACCGGCCGGCACGCCCGTCGGCATCCCGCCGCGCCCGTTGTCGGTGACCTCCCAGTGCACGGCGCCGTCCCGGACAGCGACCACGAGGTGCGCGAGCGCGGAGGTTCCCGCGTGTTTGGCCACGTTGATCAGCGCCTCCTGGGTCAGTCGCAGCACCGCCATGCCGCGCACCGCGTCGAGCGAACCGATCGCCGGGTCGAGATCGGCCTCCACCGTGACACCCGCCTGCCGGGCCCGGTCGATCGACGCGCCGATCGCCGCCGGCAGCGCGGACGGTTCGATCGCGGTCAGCGCCGCGTCGCCGCGTACCCCGTCGGGGTCGCGCAGCACCGCGACCAGCCGGCGCAGCTCCGCGAGGGCCGCGGTGCCGGTGCCGTGCACGTCGTCGAAGACCTCGCCCACCCGGGGGTCCAGGTCGGTGAGCACGTGCCGGGCCACGCCGACCCGCAGGACCATCGACGCCACGTGGTGCGCGACGACGTCGTGCAGCTCGCGGGCGATGGCGCTGCGTTCGTCGGCGCGCGCCGCACGACTCTCCGACGCGTGCTGGCGTTGCTCGGCCACCGCCCGCTCCACGGCCTGCCGACTCAGCTCCCGGTTGGTCCGGATGACGAGGCCGAGCAGCACCGGCACACCGACCTCCAGGGCCAGTCCGACGACGCCGGAGACGACCCTGCCGGCTGGGTCGCCCACCGAGTCGGTCAGGTCGACCACGACCAGCAGCGCGGTGGACAGCCAGATGGTCCGGGGGCGACGCGCCCGCATGGTGATCTCGAGCAGGGCCCAACTCGCGCCGACCTGGTTGATGGTGAAGTCGTCGACCAGGCTGATCGCGACCGTCAGCAGGGCGGCCTGCGCCACCAGGTTGACCACCGGCCGACGGTGCGCCGCCAGCGCCACTGTGAACGCGAGGACCGCGAGGATCCACTGTGTCGTCGTGGGCGTGCTGGTGGAGTGCGGAACGAAGAGCAGGTAGCACAGCCCGCTGAGATCGAGCAGCACCATCCGCACGAGCGTGTCCCGCATGTCGAACAGTCGCCCCGGCCAGCTCACGGTGGTCAGCCTAGGTGCTGCGGGCCGGTGGCGACGGCCGTCGGCCGCCGCCACCGGGTCCGGACCGCGAGGTACGCGGCCAGGCCGAGCGGTCCGAGCAGGATGGTCAGCAGCAGCACCGGAGCCATCACCAGCGCCGGCACCCCCCGATCGCGGCTGTCCAACCACGCCCACCGTCCGACGAACAGATCGAACGCGATCATGTGGGCCCAACCCGCCGCGGCCCCGTCGGAGGTGCCGAGCAGGTCGCGTACCCCGGCCAGGGTCGGCGACGCCACGGCCGGCAGCACGTCGCCGAACGCCGGGAGCACCAGCAGCGCGTAGATCACCACGACCGGCAGCACGATCAGCGGTGAGGCGATGATCCGGGCGGTCCACGACCAGCGCGGCAGCAGGATCATCAGCGCCCAGAACGGCGCGGCCACCGCGAACGTCAGGGAGAACAGGGTCCCGGTCATGCGGCCAGCGCCAGTTCCGGGCGACGGCGGCGGGCCAGCACCAGGCCGGTGGCGGTCGCCGTCGCGACCACCAGGGCCGCGACCGCGGCGAGTGTGACGGCGTCCGGCCGCAGCAGCGGCTGTTCGCGCAGGGCCTGCCAGGTCAACAGCACGGTGAGTACGCCGTACGCGACGCCCGCGACGACCAGCAGGCGGGCGCGGGTGCGTTCGTCCAACCGCGTCGCGAACCGGCTCAGCAGGATCGCCAGGATCGGCAACGCCTGGAGGGCGTGCAGCCCCACGAAGTGCCCGATCCGCAGGTCACCGCCTGTGGTGCTCCAGCCGACCAGCGGCAACCCCGGCCCACCGTCGGGCACGCCGACGCTGTGCGCACCACTGACCCCCTCGATCCCCGGATCCTGCATCGGTAGCGCCATCGGCACCGCCGCGAGCATGCCCAGCAGGGACAGGCCGAGCCCCCACCCGACGGCGGTCGCGGCGACCCGATCGGGGATCCGCTGGATCAGGACCACGATCCCGATGACGAGGTGCGCGAAGAACAGCACCATGATCGCCGCGCCCATCGTCGCGAACAGCGCGGTGTTCAGGGGGGTGGTGTCGTTGAAGTGACTGGTCTGCCCGCGAATCACCTGACCGACGATCAACGCGTTCTCGACGACCGCCACCGCGACGATGACGACGACCGCCCTCTCGACGGCCCGGCTGCGTCGCGGCAGGAGGGAGAGCATCCAGGCGAGCGTCGCGCCGTAGAGCACGAACGACACCGCGAACTTGAACGGCTTCAGCCAGATCGGCGCGCCGGTGAGGACGCGCGGGTCGACGAGGATGCCGACCACGGCGACGACGGCCAGCACCGCCATCACAGATACCAGGAACATCAGCGGGCGGTTCCAACGCGCCGCCCGGCGCACAACGGTAGTCATGCCTGTAGATGTTCGTGGCCGCGCCCGCCGATCGCGTCCGACCCCGAGCCCCGGTTGCGGCCGGTGGTCGGAGCGCGCCTCCTCCCTGGGTAGGAGACGAAACCCGTCGAAGCCGCTCGGGAGTGCTGGCAGAATGGCCGGCCTGCCGACGGGACGGGGATCGACAATGACGACCAATGCGGACCGTGTCCAACCGAACGAGACCACGGTGCCGCTGCTGCACTGCGCGGCCCCGGAGGAGACCCTGGCGTTCTGGCGGGCCCTCGGGTTCGAGGTGGCCTTTGAGCAACTCAGGCCATACGTCTACCTGGCGTTCACCTGGAGTGGGTTCCAGTTGCACTACGGCCCGGCGCCCAAAGACCTGGACCCGGCGAAGGAGCATTCCGGCGGCTGCCTGGTGATGGTGGACGCGGTGGCGTCGTACCACGCCGTGTTCACCGAGGCGATGCGCCGCAGCTACGGCAAGGTGCTGGTCAAGGGTCTACCCCGGATGACCCGCTACCGTGCCGGGGCGTCCCGGTTCAGCATCGTCGACCCGTCGGGCAACACCATCGTCTTCATCCAGCGGGACGAGCCGAAGGACGTGGAGTACGGCGGGTCGAAGGAGCTCGACGGGCTGGCCCGGGTGCTCGACAACGCGCGGATCCTGCGCGAGTTCAAGATGGACGACCGGGCGGCCTATCGGGCGCTCGACTCGGGGATGCGCCGCCGCGCCGAGGACGCCCCGGTAATCGAGCAGGCGATGGCGCTGGCCGGCCTGATCGAGCTGGCCACCGCGTTGGACAAGGCCGACCGGGTGCCCGAGTGGGGCGCCCAACTCCAGGCGCTGTCGCTGCCCCCGGAACAGCGGACGCAGGTGGCGCAGTACGTCGCCGACGCCACCATCCTCGAACCGTGGTGGCCCGACCCGCGCTGACCCGGCCCCGCGTCTGGCCCGCCAAGATCCGCACAACTTCCGGGATGTAGGTGCCTCCGGGGCCGGTGAGGCAGCACTTTCCCTGTTCCTGTGCGGATCTTGGCCGAGCGGTTTTAGGCCGTACGGCTCATCGGGCTTGTGCCGCCGCGCTGTGGCGGAACAGCGCCGCCACGCCGGCGAGCATGACAAGTAGCAACCCGGTGAACCAGTTCATCGCCGTGCCGGCGGTGACGGCCTGGGTGGCGACGCCGATGCCGACGGACGGCAGGATCATCCCCAGGTAGCCGATGAGGAACAGCCCGGCCAGGGCCTCGCCGCGCTGCGCGGGTGCGGCCATCGCCGCGACGGCGCCGACGGCGGCCTTGAAGAGCACGCCGGCGCCGATGCCGGCGACCACCCCGCCGACCAGGAACACCGAGAGGCTGGCGGTGTGCATCCCCACCAGCAGGACGGGCACGCCGACGGCCTGGGCGAGCAGCCCCAGGCGCACCTTCGCCGGGGCGGCCAGCCGGCTGGTGAGGGTCTGCGCCACTGCCGCACCGCCGAACACGGCGAACACGATGGTGCCGGCCAGGGCCCGCGACGGGAGGTGCAGGGCACCCGCGACGAAACCGGGGGCGACCGAGGTGAACAGGCCGAACACGGCGAACGAGGCGAACCCGGCGGCCGCCGCGGCCAGGTAGCCGGCGCGGTCCCCGTGGTCGGCGCTGATCCGCTGCGGCCGGTAGGTGGGCTTGACCAGCCGCTCCTCGACGGTCTCCGGGGACAGGGCGACCGCCACGATGCTCACCGCCAGCAGGACGGCGAACACCAGGTACGGCGTACGTAGCGGCGCGTCGACGTACTGGGCGAGGACGCCCGCGACCAACGCGCCGACGCCCAGCCCGCCGATGTTGGCGGCGGTGGAGACCATCTCGAAGCGCTGACGGGACGAGCCGGGCCGGTGTGCGGCGTGCAACTCCTGGAGGTACGCGGTGGCGGTCGCGGTGATCAGGCCGATGCCCAGCCCGCTCACCAGCCGGGCGACCAGCAGCACCGGCAGGGACGGGTCACCCAGGAACAGGGCGGCGGCCACCAGCTCCAACGCCAACGCCGGAATGAGGATCTTCTTGCGGCCGACCCAGTCCGAGACGTGACCGGCGAGCAGCAGGCTGATCACCACGCCCACCGCGTAGACCGCGAACACGATCGTGCCCATGAACGTGGAGAAGCCGTCCCGCGCCATGTAGAGCGGGTAGAGCGGGGCCGGCACGGTGCAGAACGCCATCGCGGTCAGGAACGCCAGGGCGATCGCCCAGAAGCCACGGCCGTGCCGGCGCGACGAGCCGTCGCCGCGGTCGGACGTGGTGGGTCGGGGTGTCAGGGTCGACAAGGACATGACCCCACTGTTGCCCCACCCAAGCATCAGGTCCAACGAAAGTTGATGTTCGCGACGATCGCGATCGGTGATACTTGGTGGTGTGGAGCTCCGCCAACTTGAGTACTTCGTCGCCGTGGCCGAGGAACAGAACTTCACTCGCGCCGCCGCCCGCCTGCACGTCGTCCAGTCCGCCGTCTCCGCCGCGGTCAAGACCCTCGAACGCGAACTGGGCGCGTCACTGCTGGACCGCAACTCCAAGCGCGTACGCCTCACCGACGCCGGTGCCGCGCTGCTGCCGCGCGCCCGGATCGCCCTCGACGCGGCCCGCGACGCCCGCGACGCGGTCGCCGAGGTGCACGGCGGCCTGCGTGGCACCCTGCGCATCGGCACGATGACCTCGATTAGACTCCTGCACCTGCCGGCCCTGCTCGGCGAGTTCCACCGCCGGCACCCCGGAGTGCTGCTGCACACCAGCGTCGCCCCGCACGGCTCCCAGGGGCTCATCGACGCCCTCGCGGAACGCCGGCTCGACCTCGCGTTCGTCTCGCTGCCCGGCACGCCTCCGGCGGAGATCCACCTCACCGATCTGGCCAGCTCGGTTCTCGACCTCGTCGTCCCGGACGACCACCCGCTGGCGACCCGCGAGGCGGTCACCCTCGCCGACATCGCCGGGTTGGACTTCATCGACTCCCCGGTCGGCTACGGCAACCGGGCCGTGACCGACCGGGCGTTCGCGGCCGCCGGCCTGTCCCGGCGCGTCACGATCGAGATCCCCGACATCGCCACCGGCGCCGAACACGTGCGGCACGGGCTCGGCATCGCGCTGCTGCCCCGCTTCGCCGTCGCCGACGACCACGGGGTGCGCCTGCTGAGCGTCGCCGGCGTCGACCTGAACTGGACGGCGTCCCTTGCCACCCCGGTGGACCGCCCGGTCGGGGCCGCCGCCCGTGCGCTGATCAGCCTGACCGCCGAGTTTCTGCCCTGACGGGCCGCGGGTCCGCTTCGCCCCTATGCCACCGGTGCCCACACGTCCGCTCGTTCCACGGAACGGCACGAAATTACCGCTTTAGGGTAAGTAAGTCGAACGCGCCTAGCTGCTCCGATAGCTTTCGAAGGAGAGGAAAACTCGTATTCCTCCCTTCGGGTGCATAAGGAGTCAGTGATGAAGCGCAGTGTGGCGCTCGCGGCAGCCCTCCTGGCAGGTCTGACCAGCATCGGATCGATCCCCGGGGCCGCCTTCGCCGATGGCGGCGGCCCCGGGTACCACGACGACCGCAAGGGGGGTGATCACCACCACGGCGACGAGGGCGCGGTCTTCGTCCAGACCAACAAGGCCGAGGGCAACACCATCAAGGTGTACGACCGCGACGAGGACGGCCGCCTCACCAAGGCGGGCGAGTACGAGACCGGCGGGCTGGGCGGCTTCACCATCGGCGCGCCGCTCGACGCGCTGGCCTCGCAGGGCTCCCTCACGTACCACCGCGGACTGCTGTTCGCGGTGAACGCCGGCAGCAACACCGTGACGGTCTTCCGCGTCGAGGGCACCAAGCTGCACAAACTCCAGGTCATCTGGTCCGGGGGTCTGCTGCCGGTCAGCGTCGCGGCCCGTGGCGACCTCGTCTACGTCCTCAACGCCGGCGGCGAGGGCTCGGTGCAGGGCTTCGAGCTGCACAAGGGGCGCCTGTCGCGGATCGAGGACGCCAACCGGTCGCTCGGGCTGCACAACGGCAACCCGCCCGCGTTCGGAACCGCCCCGGCCCAGGTCAAGATCGACCCGGACAGCGAGTTCGTCCTGGTGTCGACCAAGGCCGCCAACGTGATGTTCAGCTACGAGATCGGTCGCAACGGCAAGCTGTCCCGCAACCCCGTCATCAGCGACGCGGGGAACACCCCGTTCGGCTTCACCTTCGACACCGATGACTCGCTGCTGGTCACCGAGTCGGGTGCGAACGCGGTCAGCCGGTTCGAGCTGGAGGACGACGGCGCGCTCGACCAGGTCGGACCGTCGGTGCCGAACGGACAGCAGGCGCCATGCTGGATCCAGCGCGTCGGCGACTACTTCTTCGTCGCCAACGCCGGCAGCTCCACCATCAGCTCATACCGGGTCGACGACGACGGCAAGCTCGAACTCGTCAAGAACGTCGCCGCCGACACCAACGGCGGGTCGATCGACATGACCACCAGTGACGGCTTCCTGTACGTGCAGAACGCCACCGCCGGCAACGTGCAGGGCTACAAGGTGCACGAGGACGGCTCCCTGAATCTCGTCACCACAGTGGAGGGTCTGCCGAAGTTCGCCGACGGCATCGGCATGGAGGGCATCGCCGCCTCCTGAGCGCACCACCCGCTGGCCCCGGTCGTTCATCGACCGGGGCCAGCTCCCGCCGGTTTCTAGACGGCATCCGCTGAGTCCGGCCGCGTTCGCTCGCCCCATCGGACGACCGCCGGGGCGGCGAGCCCGACCGCGACGAAGATGCCACCCATCAGCAGCCAGCCGGGGGCACCCCAGGCGATGCAGAGCAGGCCCAGGAGGGAAGGGGCGGCGACGTTGGCCAGGCCCGTGCCAAGGCCGGAGATCCCCATGTACTGCCCCTGCGCGTGCGCGGGAGCGAGCCGGAACTGCAACTCGAGTGAGCCCGCCGCGTGCCACAACTCGCCGACGGTGTGCGAGGCGACCCCCAGCGTGAGCACCGTGACGGCGACCCATCCGGGCATTGCCGACGTGGTGGCGATCAGGGCCATTCCGATCAGGAACGCCAGCCCGGAGCGGCGCATCGCCCGACCTGCCGCTGAACTGGTGTCGCCCCCCCGGCTCGCTCTGACCTGCAGCGTCGCCACGAGTGCGGTGTTGACCAGCACGGCCACCCCGACGAACCAGCGTGGCGCGTCGGTCTCCGAGATGATCCACACCGGCAGCGCGAAGACCAGTACCTGGCCCTGTATTCCCAGGATGGCGTCGAGCACTGTGACTGTCAGAAACGGCCTGTCCCTCAGTGCGATCCAACGCCCGGTCAACTGGGGCGCTGGGACGGGCGGCAGCGAGGGCAGTCGAGTGATGATGGCGGCGCATGCCACGAAGCTGACGGCGTTGCCGACGACCAGGGCCAGATAGGCCGCGCGGGTGTCCAGTTGCACCGCTGCGCCGGCGGCGAGGGCGCCGCAACATCCCGCGAGGTTGGCGATCGACCGCAGATAGGCCCGGTACTGGCCAAGGTTGGCGCCGCCGAAGCCACGCACCAGCGGACCGCGAGATGCCCCGCCGGCTGAGTGCGCGAGCTGGGTCAGGCAGACCAGGACGACAAACGGCCAGAACGTGTGCACGAAGGCCAGAGCGGCCATGGTGGCGGCTCGGATGACCAGGGTCAGCAGATAGATCTCGCGCGGGCCCCGACGATCGGCGAGATGCCCCACCGGAACTCCGGCGAGCATCCCGACGAGCGCCGCGATGCCCACCCCCAGAGCGACCTGCGCAAGGGGAAGACCGACGGATCGGGTGAAGAAGAGCACGGCGGTGGCCATGAAGATGCCACTTCCGAGCATGTTGACGAAGGTCGCGACGGCCAGGACGCGCCGAGGGCCGTGATCGGGGATGAGTCCTCGGGCAACGAGCCACGAGGTGTCGCGCGGAGGAATGGGAACGGGCGTTGTCGCTGTCTGCACAGTGACGAACCTTCCGGCCGAGATGCCGGAGAGTCCGGCGTCACGAAGCTCGGACCAGCGCGCCGAATCCGATCCGATTGACGCTCAGGTCGCCGAGCGTCCAGGTACCCGCGGATTCCGCACCGATCATGTTGGTCGGGCATTGGGCGAACTTAGCCACCGCCGCTGACCTGCGCAGTCGGGCGTCTGCCCGATACCGATCGGGAAGGATCACTGTTAGGTTATCTATCGTGGGAAGCGCTTTGCCGGCAGCGCCGTGACAGCCCGCAGTTCATTCGGGGCCTGAGCGCATTCGCGTCCCGCACCTGACGACAGGCCGTCCCGAGACGAAGCCTTGACCGAGTCCTGGCCGACAAGGCGTACACAGCGCGAGCGAATCGGGCCCACCCGCGGCGGCGTCAACCGGCTCGACCGCAGCGCGCTAGGAGGCCAACCGTTCGCGCGCGGTGCGCGTCGGTCGGGGGAGTTCGGCGCTGCCGTCCGACGTGTTGATCTCCGACCAGACGGCGTCGAGGGAGAGGCCGAGGACGTCGGCGATCGCCGCGATGGTCGGAAACGCGGGGGTGGCTATCCGGCCGGACTCGATCTTTCGAAGGGTCTCCGGCGAGACGCCCGCGTCCAACGCGGTGAGGAGCATCGAACGCTCTCCACGGGCTCGACGCAGGAGGGCACCGAGGCGCTGTCCGCGTTCGAGCTCTGCGGGAGTGAGCGGCAACCTGACCATGCTCCGATTCTAGTACCGGGATAATATGGCCGGGATACTTATTGGTCGTCCGAGGAAGGCGCTGCATGATCGAGATCCTGAGCCCCACCGACGTGCTGCGAGCGAAGGGCGCCGGCGCGCTGGTCGCCGGCATCCTGCAGACGCTGAAGAGCCGCTGCGTGGTCGGCACCAACCTCCTGGACATCGACCGGTGGGCGCAGGCCATGATCACCGAGGCCGGGGCGCAGTCCTGCTACGTCGACTATGAGCCGTCCTTCGGGCGCGGGCCGTTCGGCCACTACATCTGCACGTCGGTGAATGACGCCGTGCTGCACGGATTGCCGTACGACTACCCGCTCGCCGACGGCGACCTGCTCTCGCTCGACCTCGCCGTCTCCCAGGGTGGAGTCGTCGCGGACTCGGCGATCAGCTTCATCGTTGGCGACGTGCGGCCCCCGGAGAGCGTCGCGCTGATCGAGGCGACCGAGCGCGCCTTGCAGGCGGGGATCGCCGCCGCCGGCCCCGGCGTCCCCATCGGTGACATCTCCCACGCGATCGGCTCGGTCCTCAAGGCGGCGGGATACTCGGTCAACACGGAGTTCGGCGGCCACGGCGTCGGATCGACGATGCACCAGGACCCGCACGTCTCCAACACGGGGCGCCCCGGTCGCGGCTACCGGCTACGCCCGGGGCTGCTGCTGGCGCTGGAGCCGTGGGTGATGGCGGACACCGCCACGCTCGTCACCGATGCCGATGGCTGGACCCTCCGTAGCGCGACGGGCTGCCGGACGGCGCACAGCGAGCACACCATCGCCATCACCGACGACGGTGCGGACGTGCTCACCCTGCCGACGCCCTGACCCGTACGCGACGATCGACGCCCGCACCGGTCAGCCGAAGACGGGCCGCCCACGATGGACGATTAACCGGCGGCCGAAGGGGCACGTCCCTCCGTGGCACCCTGCCGGATCGCGTTCAGAATGAACCGATCGGTCATATTTTCCGTGATGACGGTCAGGGTCACCCACCAGAGTCACGGAGGCACGATGTCAACGGTTCGAACTGGTCCGGTCATCGGACTGCTCGTGCAGATCGTCCTGCTGGCGGTGCTGGCGGAGACAGTCGGTCTGGGCGCGGCGGGCTGGGTGGCGGGGCTGGCGTACGGGGTGGCCCTGTGCGCCCTGCTCAGCCGGGGAATGTCCCGCTCGGGCGCGGGTGCGCTCAGCCCGGCCGACCGGGTGACCCTGAGCCGGGCGATCCTCGTCGGCGGCGTGACGGCCCTGGCCGCCGACTCGTTCGGCCGGTCGGCGCCGATCACGGTGATGGTCGTCCTCACCAGCGTGGCGTTGGCCCTCGACGCCGTGGACGGGTACACGGCCCGCCGCACCGGGACCACCAGCGAGCTCGGCGCGCGCTTCGACATGGAGATCGACTCCTTCCTGGTCCTGGTGCTCTGCCTGCACGTGGCCCCCGCGGTGGGTGGCTGGGTGCTCGTGATCGGCGCGATGCGTTACCTCTTCGGCGCCGCGACCTGGGTGTTGGAGTGGATGCGGGGATCCGCGCCGCCGCGTTACTGGAGCAAGGTCGTCGCCGCGATCCAGGGCGTGGTGTTGACGGTGGCGATGGCCGACGTGCTGCCCCCGCCGCTGACGACAGTGGTGCTGGTGGCGTCGGTGGCGCTGCTGGTCGAGTCGTTCGGGCGTGACGTCGCCTGGCTCTGGACGACCCGGCGCCTCCGCCACGCAGTCATCCACGACGCCCAGGGTGCGATGGTTCAGCCGGTCAGCTCGCAGAGCCACGGCGCCCCAGGCGCCGGAGCGGGGCTGGCCGAGCTGATCCCGAGCACTACCGATGGGCTGCCGTGGTCGGACCGTCCCACTGTCGCCGTGGCCCGACGCGGGATCGCCCGCGTCTGAGCCGCCCGGATGCCGCTCCCAGCAAAGATCATGGAAGGATGCCCGGGTTGTCGCTCTTGACGCGCGTACGTCAGTTGCCGAGCCAGGGACGGAGGGCGATGAGGGGCGAAGCCTCGGGCGGGACCGCTGACGGCACCGACGTCGAGGATCGGCCGAAACGCTCCATCGCCGCCCGGCTGACGACCGTGCTGGCCGCGCTGCTTGTGCTGCTCGTCCTCACCGTGCCGTACGACTTCGGCCGGCTCAGCCCGGCGGCGTTCGCGCGGATCCCCCTGGAGGCGCTGCTGGTCGTGGCCCTCCTGCTCGCCCTGCCGTCTCGTGGCAGCCGACTGGTCGCGACGCTGGCCGGCGTGGCCCTCGGCCTGCTCGGCCTGTTGAAGCTGCTCGACCTGGGGTTCACCGCCTCGCTGAGCCGGGCGTTCGACCCGGTGCTCGACTGGGCGCTCCTCGACGAGGGGTTCGCCTTCCTCAGCGAGTCGTACGGTCGACCCGCCGCCATCGGCGTCGCCATCACCCTGGCGGTGGTGTTCGTGGGCCTGCCCACACTGGTCACGCTGTCGATGCGGCGGCTGCGGCGACTGGTGGTCCGGCACCGCACCGGGACCACCCGGATCGTGGCCGCGCTGGTGGTCGTCTGGGTGGCCTGCGCCGCGTTCAACGTGCGGGTGGTCGAGGGCGTGCCGGTCGCCGACACGTCCGCGACCACCCTGGCCAACGGTCACGGCTTCCAGGTGCGCCTGCGCCTCGACGACCGCGAGACGTTCGGCGCGTTGATTGAGGCCGACAGGTTCGGCGACACCCCGGGTGACCAGCTACTGACCGCGCTGCGCGGCAAGAACGTGGTCGTCGCCTTCGTGGAGAGCTACGGCCGGGATGCCGTCGAGGACCCGGAGTTCGCGCCGCAGGTCGGCGCGGTCCTCGACCGCGGCACCAGCGAGCTGGGCGCGGCGGGTTTCGCCGCGCAGAGCGGCTTCCTCACCTCGCCGACTTTCGGTGGCGGCAGTTGGCTCGCGCACGACACGTTGCTCTCCGGCCTCTGGATCGACAACGACCAGCGGCACCGCACCCTGCTGGCCAGTGACCGGATGACCCTCAACGGCGCCTTCCGACGGGCGAACTGGCAGACCGTCGGCGTGATGCCAGCCGTCACCAGGGCATGGCCGGAGGGTTCCTTCTTCGGCTACGACCGGTTCTACGACGCCAAGGCTCTCGCGTACCGTGGCCCGAAGTTCAGCTTCGGCACCCCGCCCGACCAGTACACCCTGGCCAGCTGGCAGCGCCTGGAGCAGGCGAAGCGCGACGGCAACGTGATGACCGAGCTGGCGCTGGTGTCGAGTCACGCGCCCTGGACGCCCGTCCCGCCGCTGCTCGACTGGGCCGACGTCGGCGACGGCGCGGTCTACCGTGGGGCTGGCGCGCGCAGGTCGGACGACAAGCGCCGCAACACCGCCCAGATCCGGGCGGACTACCGAAAGTCCATCGAGTACACCCTCGGCTCGCTCATCTCCTACGTGCGGACCTACGGAGACGACGACCTCGTGTTCATCGTCCTCGGTGACCACCAACCCGCCGCGGTCGTCACCGGCGAGAACGCCAGCCACGACGTGCCGATCTCGATCATCACCCGTGATCGGGCCGTGTTGGACCGGATCTCCGGGTGGGGCTGGCAGGACGGGCTGAAGCCCGGGCCGCAGGCGCCGGTCTGGCGGATGGACGCCTTCCGGGACCGGTTCCTGACCGCCTTCGGACCGTAACCCGGCCACCTCTCTCACGGACTGGACACCAGACAGATGACGGCTACCACCGACACCAGGATCGCCGCGCTCCGGAACGACCCGGCCCTGTCCCTGCTGCACCGGTCGCTGGACGTCTACTACGGCGATCCCGAACGGGACGCGAGGATGGACGCCTTCTACTCCCGCTTCGTCGGGAGTGGGGACCTCGTCTTCGACATCGGCTCCCACGTGGGCGACCACATCGCCAGCTTCCGTCGCCTCGGTGCCCGGGTCGTCGCTGTGGAACCGCAGCCGCTGTGTCTGCGCGTCCTGCGGGCGATCTACGCCGACGACGACCAGGTGACTGTTGTCGACGCAGCGTGCGGCGCACTCCCTGGGCGCACCCGGTTGCACGTCAACTCCGCCAACCCCACCGTCTCGACCGCCTCACCGGACTTCGTCCGCGCCGCGAAGGGCGCGGGCGGGTGGGAGGGCGAGGTGTGGGACACCGACATCGAGGTCCCGGTGGTCACCGTCGACGCGCTGATCGAGACGTACGGCGTGCCGACCTTCACCAAGATTGACGTTGAGGGTTTCGAGGACGAGGTGCTGGCCGGCCTGAGCCGCCCACTGCCCGCGTTGTCGTTCGAGTTCACCACCATCGCGCGTGCGGTCGCCGACCGGTGCCTCGATCGCCTGACCGCGCTGGGCTTCGACGGCTTCGACGTCGCGGTGGGCGACGACAAGTCGATGACGTTCCGGCGTTGGATGCCCGCGACCGACCTGGCCACGCACCTGCACGAACTGCCGCACGCCGCGAACTCCGGCGACGTGTACTGCGTGTCCGGGAGCCAGGCGGCCCCCACCGAGAGCTGACCGGAGCACGCGTCACCGCTTCGGTCCACCGTGAACGGCATCGGGCCCGACGATCAGATGATCGGCCGCTGGCGGTGGGACGGACCAGCGCGGGATGATCGACGTTCGTCTCGACGCCGAGCCGAGCCACGCGATCGCGGGGAAGAGGGTGCCGGTGACCCCGACACAGCTGCGCGCGTACGTCGCCGTGGTCCGGCTGGGCTCGGTCAAACAGGCCGCCGCGGAGCTTCAGGTCTCCGAGTCGGCGGTGTCGCTGCACATCGCCCAGCTGCGCAAGGAGTTCGGCGACAAGCTCTTCGCCCGGACGGCGGCGGGCCTCGCGTTCACCCCGGGTGGGCTGCGGCTGGCCAGTCGCGCGGCGGAACTGCTGGGCCTGCAGGACCGCACCATGCTGGAGGTCAGCGCCGCGACGCGCGGCCGACGGATGCTGCGGGTCGCCGCGTCGAGCCTGTTCGCCGAGTTCGCCGCGCCGGGGCTGATCGAACTCTTCGCGAAGCGGGCCGCCGACCTCGACGTCGAGTTGAGCGTGCGCAACCCGGGGTCGTTTGAGTCGCTGTTGTTGACCCGCGCCGTGGACATCGCGATCGGGCCGCAACCCTCGGTCGTCGACAGCGCCATCGGCTGCCGGCCGGTGATGAACTACCGGCTCGTGATCGCCGTCGGTCCGGAGCACCCACTGGCTGGCCTGGCGGCGTCCCCAGGGCAGTTGCGGGAGCAGACCTGGCTGCTCGGGCCGTCGGCCGCCACCGAGTGGGGCGCGGTCCCGGCGCTGCTGCGCCGGCTGGCCGTGCCGGACGAGCGGCAGCAGATTTTCCAGAGCCACGCGGCCGCGCTGGGGGAGGCCAAGCGGGGCAGGGGGGTGGCACCGGCCCTCGCGTTCACCGTCGCGCCCGACATCCGTCAGGGCCAGCTCGGGCAGGTGGTGGGGCCGCACGCGACGATGGAAGCGGTGTGGCATGCGCAGGTGCTCGCCACCCCCGGTTCGATGTCGGCCGCCGAGGAGCTGTCGCGCTTCTCATCGACGCCCAGGGCGATTCAGGCGATGATGCGCGGCGCGGGCGTCAGCGTCGGCCATTTCCGGCCGTCGGTGCACGTGACGCTCTGGAGCTGACGGGCGACGACCAGCAGGTCCTGGAAGGTACCGGCCGGCAGCATCCGGTCGCAGTAGGGGAGTGCAGCGGCCATCCCGCCGACCCGGGGGGCAAAGCCGGGAGCGCCGGCGCGGGGATTCAACCAGACGATCCGGTACGCGCGCCGGCTCAGCCGGGCCATCACCGTCGCCAGAGCGGCGGGCGGATCGCTGTCCCAACCGTCCGACCCGATCACCACCACCGCCCCGCGTACGGCCTCCGCGTGGTGGGAGGTGAGCAGGGCACGCAGGTTCGTGGCGATCCGGGTGCCCCCGTACCGGTCGGTCACGGCGGCGCTGGCCTGCGCGACCGCCTCGGCCGCCGAGGTGTGCCGGAGCAGCACTGTGAGCCGGGTCAGCGTCGTGGCGAACGCGAACACCTCCGCGTCGGCGACCACCGCGAACGCCCGCATCAGATGCAGGTACGCGGTCGCCTGCGCCCGCATCGACTCGCTGACGTCGCAGAGCAGCACGACCCGGCGTGGCCGTCGTACCGGGCGCGCGCGGACGACCTCGACGGGTTCCCAGCCGGTACGCCGGGCCCGGGCGATGGTGGCCCGCAACGCGATCCGGGCACCGGACGAGCCGATGCTGTGCCGCCGGGTGCGTCGGGTCGGCCAGCCGGCGACGGCCGCGCGCAGGGCGTCGCCGAGTTGCGTGACCTGTGCGGCGTCGAGTTCGTCGAACGGACGGTCGGCGAGCCCGGTGTGGGCGCTCGGGCGTCGCTCGGGCAGTCGCAGCACTGTGTCGCGCTCGGGTGTCTCGGCGACCGCCGGCGGCACTGTCGCCCACGGCAGGCCGCCGCCCGGCCCCGCGTCGTCGGTGTCGGCCGGCACCCGGACGTACACGTCGTCGGGGCCGCCGGTCGGGGGCGCGGACCGCTGCGATCGGGGCAACGGCGGCGGGTCCGCGAAGACCGCCGCGAAGACCCGGTCGAACGCGGGGACGTCGGTGTGCCGTCGCACCAGGCTGATCCGGGCGGCCCAGTAGAGCGACGACATCGAGTCGGGCGGGCTGGCGGCGAGCGCCCGGACGAAGTCGTCGACGCTGGTCAGCCCGGTCGGAACGCCGGCTCGGCGCAGCCGGCTGGCGAGGGCCACCGCGAACGCGGCCCGGTCCACGCCGCGCAGCACGCCCGGGCTCACCGGCGCGCGACCAGCCAGGCGATCACCGCGCCGACCGCGACCAGACCGACGAGCACCGGTACGAGGCGCTTGGTGACCGACCCGCCGGCGATGCTGAGCAGGTCGAGCGCCTCCGGCTCGGCGGTCGGCGCGACACGTACGGCATCGCCCGACGGCCTGACGACCGACGGCCCGGCGGCCGACGGCGCGACCGGTGGCGGCGAACCTGGCCGTGACGAGACCGGCGACGGTCCGACGACCGACGGTGCGACCGGTGACGGCTCGACGGGTGAGGGTGCCACGGCGGCGGTGCTGGGGGTGGTCGCGACCGCCGTGGCGGACGCGGCCGGGGTTGGCTCGGGCGGCGCGGCGGACGTGGCCGTCACGGGTTCGGCGTTCGGATGCGGGGCCGGCGGTTCGGCGGCGAGCTTGGCCTCCAGGTTGGCGACGAACTGGGCCAGCAGTTTGCCCGACACCTCCTTGATCATGCCGCTGCCGAACTGGGCCAGCCTGCCGGAGATCTTCAGATCGGTGTCCACACTGACCAACGTCCGGTCGCCGTCCGGCCGCAGGTGCGCGGTGACCAGCGCGGACGCGGTACCGGCCGAGCGGGCGTCACGGCCCTTCGCGTCGATCACCCCGCGATACGCGGCGTCGTCCTTCTCGACGAACCGGGCGGTGCCCGCGAACTCCGAGACGACCGGCCCGACCTTGACCCGCACCCGGCCCTGGTAGACGTCGCCGTCGACGTCGGTCAGTTGGGCGCCCGGCAGGCACGGCGCGAGCCCCTCCAGGTCGGTGAGCACCGCCCAGGCCTGTTCGATCGGGACGGTGACCGCGAACTCGTTGGTGATCTTCATGGCGGACTCTCCTGGTAGGCGCCGAGCGCGGCGGCGACCACGGCGCGGTCGTCGGGGGTCTTGGCGATGGTGCCGATGGTCTGCGCGACACCGTCGGCGGCCAGGTCGGTGACGCCCAGCACGGACAGCGCGCCGACCCAGTCGATGGTTTCCGCCATCCCGGGCGCCTTCTCCAACTCCCGGTGGCGTACGCCGCCGATGAACTGCACGGCCGTCTGGATCAGCGGCCCGGTCGCGCCCGGTACGGCTCGGCGGACGATCTCCACGGCGCGGGCCGGTTCGGGGAAGTCGATCCAGTGGTACAGGCAGCGGCGGCGCAGCGCGTCGTGCAACTCCCGGCTGCGGTTGGAGGTGAGCACCACGACGGGTGGGGTGCGGGCGGTGAAGGTGCCGAGTTCGGGGATCGTGATGCCGGCCTCGCCGAGGAACTCGAACAGCAGCGCCTCGAACTCGTCGTCGGCCCGGTCGATCTCGTCGATCAGCAGCACCGGCGGGACCGGCCCACTGTGGCGTACGGCCCGCAGGATCGGCCGTTCCTGGAGGTACTCGGCGCTGAACAGGTCCGCGTCGGTGAGCCGGGTGTGGTGCGCCTCGGCGAGCCGGATCGCCAGCAGTTGCCGCTGGTAGTTCCACTCGTAGAGCGCCTCGCCCGCGGTGAGCCCCTCATAGCACTGCAACCGGATCAGCGGTGTCTCCAGCGCGCGGGCCAACGCCTTCGCGGCGGCGGTCTTGCCGACCCCCGGCTCGCCCTCCAGCAGCAGGGGCCGGCCGAGGCGCAAGGCCAGGAACAGGGCCATCGCCATGCCGTCGTCGACCAGGTAGTCGACGGCGTCGAGGCGGTGCCGGACGGCTTGGGCGTCCTTCATGCCTCGCCCGCCAGCAGGCGCTCGTAGTCGGCTCGGGTGTCCACGTCGATCGGCACCGGCCCGTCGACGGTCACCTCGGTCACCGGGTGGCGTCCGGAGTGCAGGAGCTTCCAGACGGCCTTGTCGCCGTGCAGGTCGTACAACTCGGGCAGGACCTCCCGGCCGAAGCGGAAGGGGTGGCCCAAGCCGTCCGCGTACCGGCACACGGCCAGCGGGGTGCCCGCCGCGGCGACCCGGCGGACGTCCGCGGCGCGGACGCCGGGCTGGTCGCCGAGGAGCAGCACGAGCGCGTCGGCGCGCGGGTCCACCGCACGCGCGGCGGTGCGCACCGACGACCCGCAGCCGGTGCTGAACGCCGGGTTCTGCACGACCTGGCAGCCGGTCAGGTCCACCCGGTCGCGGATGTCGCCCGCCGCGCCGCCCACTGTGACGAGCAACTGGTCGAAGCCGCACGAGCGGGCCAGGTCGACTGTGGCGTCGAGCAGCGTCCGCCCCCGGTACGGGAGCAGTTGCTTGGGCTCACCGAGCCGCACCGACGCTCCCGCGGCGAGCACCACGCCGGTCAGGAACACGTGTCACGCCGCCGTGTAGCTCGCGAGGCAACCGGCGCAGCAGAACCAGAAGTCCTGCCCGTCGACGCGCGCCTGTGGCGTCTCCGCCCCGACCAGCACTGTCATCCCGCACACCGGGTCGACGGCCTGCTGCGGTCGGGCAGCCGGCGCGCCGGCGGACGGGGCCAACCCGTCCACCCGGATGGCCCGGACCACCTCGCCCATGATCGCCAGGGCGATCTCCGCTGGCGTACGCGCGCCGATCTCCAGCCCGGCCGGAGTGTGGACGCGGGCGCGTTCCGCGTCGGTGAGCCCCAGCTCGTCGAGCAGGACCCCGCCGCGTTTGCCGCTGGCGACCACCGCGATGAACCCGACGCCGGCGTCGAGCGCTGCCCGGATCGCCTCCGGCTCGCCCTTTCCCAACCCGGCCACCACCACGGCGGTGCAGCCGGTGCTGTCGTCGGCGGCGACGACGTCGAAGTCGAGGAACGCGGCCAGGGTCGCCACGGCGGCGCTGATCGGGGTGTCACCGACCACGCGCACCGCCGGCGCCGGCAGCATCGGTCGGAGGAAGACCTCGATCGCCCCGCCGGAGTGGCACGGGTTCACCACCACCCGCGCCCCCGGCGACTCGGGGAACGGGGGCGCGCCCTCCGGCAGCACCCGCAGCAGCAGGGCGGTGCCGTCGCGCAGGGTGTCGAGGGCGGCGGCCCGTACCGAACTTTCCGCGCAGACCCCGCCCACGAAGCCCTCGATCGAGCCGTCGGACCGGATCACCGCGGCGTCGCCCGGCCGGGCCGACGTCGGATCCTGCGCGCGGACCACTGTGGCGTGGACGAACGGCTCCCGGGTGTCGGTCAGCTCCCGGGCGCGTTCGGCGATGGTGGTCATCCTCGGCTCCTCAGATCGGCGGCCGGGCCTGGCCGCGCATCGCGTCCCAGACCCGCGACGGCGTCAGCGGCATGTCGGCGTGGCGGACGCCGAAGGGCTTCAGGGCGTCGATGACCGCGTTGACGATCGCGGGCGGCGACCCCACTGTGGCGGACTCGCCCACGCCCTTCGCGCCGATCGGGTGGTGCGGCGACGGCGTGACGGTGAAGCCGGTCTCCCAGTCGGGCACTTCGAGGGACGTCGGGATCAGGTAGTCCATCAGGGACGCGCCCAGGCAGTTGCCGTCCTCGTCGAACGCGATCATCTCCATCAGCGCCATGCCGACCCCGTCGGTCAACCCGCCGTGCACCTGCCCCTCGATGATCATCGGGTTGATCCGGGTGCCGCAGTCGTCGACAGCGATGAACCGTCGTACCGTCACCTGCGCCGTGCCGGGGTCGATGTCCACCACGCAGATGTACGCGCCGTGTGGATAGGTGAGGTTCGACGGGTTGTAGCAGATCTGCGCCTCCAGGCCACCCTCGATGCCCTCGGGCAGGTCGCCCGCGCCGTGCGCGCGCAGAGCGATGTCCTGGATCGTGACGGACCGGCCCGGGTCACCGGCGACGTGGAACGCGCCCCTCTCCCACTCCAGGTCGGCGACCGACACCTCGAGCATCCCGGAGGCGATGATCCGGGCCTTGTCGCGGACCTTCCGGGCCACCAGGGCCGCCGCCGCGCCCGAGACGGGTGTCGAGCGGCTGCCGTACGTGCCGAGGCCGAACGGGGTGTTGTCGGTGTCGCCGTGCAGCACCTCGATGTCCGCCGGGGGGATCCCGATCTCCTCGGCGACGATCTGCGCGAACGTCGTCTCGTGCCCCTGGCCCTGCGACTGGACGCTGAGGCGTACCACTGCCTTCCCGGTCGGGTGGACGCGCAGCTCGCAGCCGTCGGCCATGCCCAGCCCGAGAATGTCCATGTCCTTGCGCGGCCCGGCGCCGACGGCCTCGGTGAAGAAGGCGATGCCGATGCCCATCAGCTCGCCCCGGGCCCGCTTCTCGGCCTGCTCGCGGCGCAACTCGTCGTAGCCGGCCATCTCCATCGCGAGCCGCATCGTCGGCTCGTAGTTGCCCGAGTCGTACACCCAGCCGGTCTTCGTCGTGTACGGGAACTGCTCCGGCTGGATGAAGTTCTTCAACCGCAGCTCGGCCGGGTCCATGCCGAGTTCGTCGGCGAGGCAGTCGACGATCCGCTCGACCAGGTAGACCGCCTCGGTGATCCGGAACGAGCAGGCGTACGCGACACCGCCGGGCGCCTTGTTGGTGTAGACCGCTGTCATCTTGCAGTACGCGGCCTCGATGTCGTAGCTGCCGGTGAAGACCCCGAAGAAACCGGCCGGGTACTTCACCGGGGCGGCGGTGCCGTTGAACGCGCCGTGGTCGGCCAGCACGTTGGTGCGGATGCCGAGGATCCGGCCGTCGCGGGTCGCGGCGATCTCCCCGCGCATGATGTAGTCGCGGGCGAAACCGGTGCTGATCAGGTTCTCCGAGCGGTCCTCCATCCACTTCACCGGCTTGCCGGTGACGATCGAGGCGACGATCGCGCAGACGTACCCGGGATAGATCGGCACCTTGTTGCCGAACCCGCCGCCGATGTCCGGCGAGATCACCTGGATCTTGTGCTCGGGTAGGCCCGCCACGATGGCGTAGAGGGTGCGGTGCGCGTGCGGGGCCTGGGTGGTCGACCAGAGTCGCAGCTTGCCGTCGACAGCGTCGTAGTCGGCGACCGCCCCGCACGTCTCCATCGGCGCCGGGTGCACCCGGGGGTAGACGAGATCCTGGCTGACCACGACGTCGGCGCGGGCGAAGACCGCCTCGGTGGCCGCCTCGTCGCCGGTCTCCCAGTCGAAGCAGTGGTTGTTCGTCTTGCCGTCCAGATCGTCGCGGATCAGCGGTGCGTCCGACTCCAACGCCCGGCGTGCGTCGATCACCGGGTCGAGCACGTCGTACTCGACGTCGATCAGCTCCAGCGCGTCACGCGCCGCGTACCGGTCCTCGGCGACGACGAACGCCACCTCCTGGCCCTGGAAACGCACCTTGTCGGTGGCGAGCACGGCCTGCACGTCGTTGGAGAGCGTCGGCATCCAGGCCAGGTTCTGCTGCGCCAGCATCGCCCCGGTCACCACCGCCTTCACCCCGGGCGACGCCTCGGCGGCGCTGGTGTCGATGCTGACGATCCGGGCGTGCGCCACCGGCGACCGGAGGATCGCGAGGTGCAGCATGCCGGGCAGTTGGACGTCATCGACGTACCGGCCACGACCACGCAGAAAGCGTGGATCCTCCTTGCGCAGCATCCGGCCGTACCCGACGGGCTTCTGGTCGTTGTCGTGGAACGTGTCCACGCGCTCGTGCACAGTGGTCATGCGACGGCCTCCGCGGGCTGGCCGGCGTTGTCGATCTCGCCGGCCTCGGACGATTCGGTGGTCTCGGTGACCTGGGCCGCAGCCTGCGCCTCCGCCACGGCGGCCCAGCGGACCGAGCGCACGATGGTGGCGTAACCCGTGCACCGGCAGATCTGACCCGAGATCGCCTCCCGGATCTCCGTCTCGCTCGGGTCGGGGTTGCGGTCGAGCAGCGCCCGCGCGGTCATCATCATCCCCGGGGTGCAGAAACCGCACTGCAGACCGTGGCACTGCATGAACCCCTGCTGGACCGGGTCCAGCTCGGCGCCCTTGGCGAGGCCCTCGACGGTACGCACCTGGTGGCCGCCGGCCATCGCCGCGAGCACCGTGCACGACTTCACCGGCTCGCCGTCGAGCCAGACCACGCAGGTGCCACAGTTGCTGGTGTCGCAGCCCCAGTGCGTGCCGGTCAAACCCAGCACGTCGCGCAGGAAGTGCACCAGCAGCAGCCGGGCCTCGATCTCCCGGGTGACCTCGACGTCGTTGACGGTCATGGTGACCTGCATGCTCAGCTCCTCGCCCGTTCGACGGCCCGGCGCAGGGTCCGCCGGGTCAGCTCGGCGGCCAGATGCCGCTTGTAGTCCGCGCTGCCGCGCTGGTCGGTCACCGGGTCGCAGCTGTCCGCCGCGATCGCCCCGGCCTGCTCGTAGAGGCTCTCCGAGGGTTCCTGCCCGCGCAGCGCCGCCGAGATCGCCGGGATGCCGGTGGTGTTCGGGCCGACCGCCGCGAGCCCGACCCGGGCGTCGACGATCGCGCCGCCGTCGAGCCACACCGCCGCGCCCGCCGACACCACGGCCCAGTCGCCGGCCCGGCGCTCGACCTTGGCGTACGCGCTGCCACAGCCGGGCCGTACCGGTAGCCGGATCTCGACCAGGATCTCGTCGTCCGCGACGGCCGTCTCGTACGGCCCGACGTGGAAGTCCTCCATCGACACGACCCGCTCCGCGCCGCCCGGACCACGGATCACGCACCGCGCGTCCAGCGTCGTGCAGACCGCCGACAGGTCCTCGGACGGGTCGGCCTGGCACAGCGAGCCGCCCAGCGTGCCCCGGTTGCGCACCACCGGGTCGGCGATCACCCGCTCGGCGTCGGCGAAGATCGGGAACGCCGCCGCCAGCACGGGGGATTCGAGGAGTTCCCGATGCCGGGTCAGCGCACCGATGCGGACCTCGTCCGGGCCCGCCTCGACGTAGCCCAACTCGCCGTGCAGGTCGTTGATGTCGATCAGATAGTCGAAGTTGGCCAGCCGGAGCTTCATCATCGGCAACAGGCTGTGCCCGCCGGCGATCAGGCGGGCTGTCCCGCCCAGCCGCTCCAGCAGGCTGATCGCATGGTCCACACTGGTGGCTCGCTCGTACTCGAACGGTGCCGGCACCTGCATGTCGCACCTCCGCAGTCCGGCAAAATCTCTGCCCGGCGGTGGCCAAAGTCAACGGCGACCTAAGCAACTGCTTAGGTCGCCGTTGACGCTGCCGCCGGGGCTCGCGGATCGTGCGGCCATGCGGGACATCGTCGACGGACTGGCCGGCTGGCGCGTCGCGGGCGTCGCGTTCGCCGTCGCGACCGTCGCGCGGACCTGGCAGTCCGCGCCTCGGCAACCTGGCGCGGCGATGGCCGTCTCGGCGCACGGAGACGTGGTGGGCAGCATCTCGGGCGGCTGCGTCGAGGGCGCCGTCTACGAACTCTGCCGGACCGCGATCCAGACCGGCGCGGCGCACACCCAGACCTTCGGCGTCAGCGACGACGACGCGTTGGACGTCGGGCTGACCTGCGGTGGCACCATCCAGGTCCTGGTGCAACCGAGCGTCGCGATGACCGAGTTCGATCAGGTCCTCGCCGCGATCCGCGACGGCCGTCCGGTCGCCACCGCATCGGTCGAGAACGCCCAACTGGTGATCTGGCCCGATCGGGTCGCGGGCAGCCTCGGCGCACCCGACCTGGACGACGCGGCGGCCCGGCAGGCGACCGGGATGCTCGCCCTCGGCGTCACCGGCACGATCCACCTGGGCCGGCAGGGGCAGCAGCGCGGCGACGAGGTGGCCGTGTTCGTCCAGTCGTACGTGCCACCACCTCGGATGATCATCTTCGGTGCGATCGACTTCGCCGCCGCGATGGCCCGGATCGGTAAGTTCCTCGGCTACCACGTCACGGTCTGCGACGCCCGCCCGGTGTTCGCCACCCGTGTGCGTTTCCCGGACGTCGACGACCTCGTCGTCCGCTGGCCGCACGCGTACCTGGAGTCCACTGCCGTCGACGACCGCACGGTGCTCTGCGTCCTGACCCACGACCCCAAGTTCGACGTGCCGCTGCTCCAGGTCGCCTTCGCCACACCCGCCCGTTACATCGGCGCGATGGGCAGCCGGCGCGCCCACGACGATCGGATGCGCCGGCTGCGCGAGGCGGGTGTACCGGAGAGCGCGCTGGCCCGACTCTGCTCACCCATCGGGCTGGACCTGGGCGCGCGGACACCGGAGGAGACGGCCGTGGCGATCGCCGCCGAGATCACCGCCCAGACCTGGGGCGGCTCGGGTCGCCCGCTCAGCGACCTGGCGACCCCGATCCACCACAGCTGACCGAGGGCCAATTCGTCGGCACAGCCCGCTCCCGTCGATCATGGAAATGTGGTGCCAAAATTCGCACTGTAAAAGCTTCTTTGTCACCCACCACAACTGCCTGATCGTTGAGGCAGGGCAGGTTGACGACGTTTGAAGCTAGATCATGCGCAGGACAAGGGCGGTGGAGACCGCCAGCTCACGATCGAGCACCTCGTCTCGAGGAATGAACACCATCGCTTGCCCCTCGCCGACCATCACGTCCTCCTGACGAGCCGTGGTGGTGCCACGGAACACGTGGACAGTCACGGTGTGCGGAAAATCCGCTTCGTACCGGCGCGGTCCGCTCCACAGCGGGTGCAGCTCACCCACGGTCAGACCAGTTTCCTCCAGCAGTTCGCGGCGGGCCGCCTCCTCCGGTGACTCGCCGGGCTCAATGTGGCCACCCGGCAGGCTCCACTGGCCCGGCGAGACGACCGCATCCTCGTCGCGGTGCTGTAGCAGCACCGCGCCCGACGAATCGACAAGCAGTACGAGGGCGACGCCATAGGTGGCCATGACGAGACCGTGCCACCTTGCCGCGAGCATGTCGACGACGGTCCCTCACACGCACCGGATCGCGTACCCTCCGCGGATGGACCTCGACGATCTTCCGCTTGCTGAGTTCGCCTTTCCGGGGCCACTGCGGGACAAACTCGTGGGCGCGATCCTGTCCGGGGCGAAGACCTCGACGACCGGCCTGCTGGCCGGGTACGAGTGCGCGAACGAGCCGCTGCCCGAGGTGGGTCAACTGTCCGCCGTGGTCGACTCCGCCGGCCGCCGGGTCGCGGCCATCGAGCTGACCGACGTACGGGTGGTCCGGCTCGCCGAGGTCGACCTGCCACACGCCCTGGCCGAGGGGGAGGGCGACGAGTCGGTGGCGCAGTGGCGTGCGGGGCACGAGGCGTTCTGGCACAGTGCCGAGGTGCGCGCCGAGCTGGGCGACCCGGACTTCACCGTGGACGACGACACCCTGGTGGTGACCGAACGCTTCCGACTGGTGCACGTCGTCTGAGCAGCTCTGCCCACTGTGGACTTGTGAGCGCCGGGCCACGGGGCAGCGCAAGGTCACCTATGCTCGGCGCGTGATCCCCCCGGCACTAGAGATCCGTGGCCTGGTCAAGACCTTCGCGGCGCATCGCGCGGTGGACGGCATCGATCTGACCGTGCACCCCGGCACCTTCCACGGCATCGTCGGGCCCAACGGCGCCGGCAAGTCCACCACCATCGGGATGGCCGTCGGCCTGGTCACCCCGGACTCCGGGCAGATCCGGATCCTCGGCCACGACGCGCTGCGCGAGCGCGGCCTCACCCGCGCGCTGACCGGCGTGCTGCCCGACGGCCTCGACTTCCCGGAACGCCTCACCGGTGCCGAACTGCTGCGCTACAGCGCCGGCCTGCGCGGGCTACCCCGGGCCACAGCCGCCGACCGTGCCGCCGAACTGATCGACGTGCTCGGCCTGACCAAGGGCGCCGGCACCCCGCTGGCCGACTGCTCCACCGGCACCCGCAAGAAGCTCGGCCTCGCCCAGGCGCTGCTGCACGCGCCCCGGCTGCTCGTGCTCGACGAACCCTTCGAGGCGGTCGACCCGGTCTCCGCGGCCACCATCCGCCAGGTGCTGCGCCGGTTCGTGGCCGGCGGCGGCACCTGCGTGCTGTCCACCCACTCGATGCTGCTCGTCGAGCAGATGTGCGACGAGGTCACCGTGATCCATCAGGGTCAGGTGGTCGCCGCCGGGTCGGTCGCCGAGGTCGCCGCCGGCAGCAGCCTGGAGGACCGGTTCGTCGAGTTGGTCGGCGCCGAAGCCTCCGGCAGCGCCGGTCTGGACTGGCTGACCGGGGCACGATGAGCACGCAACTGACCGCCCCCGGCCAGCTGGGCGGCGCTCTCGGCGCTATCACGGTGCCGGCCCGGATGCGTGCGACGATGCTGCGTCGCTCGCTGCGCGAGCATCCCGGACCCACGGTGGCCGGCCTGGTCGGTCTGCTCGCCGCCGCCTGGTTGATCCGGTACGCGCATCGCGGCGACCAGCACACCCTTGGCCTGCTGGCCGGGGCGTGGGTTCTCGGCTGGATCGTGTTGCCGCTGCTGCTCGGCGGCGGGCGCGGCCGGGTCCTCCCGGCCCACCTGCGGTTGGAGCCGATCGGCGGCGTCTCGGCCGCGATCGGCCTGCTCGCCGCGTCGGCGATCGGTATCGGCCCGGCCGTGTCGCTGATGGCACTCGCCGCGCTGCCGGTGCACGCCGCCCGGTACGGCACCGTCGCGGTCCTCGTCACCGCCGGCGGCGCGGTGCTGCTCTGGTTGCTCGGGCTGATCGGCTCGGCCATCGCGCTGGAGGTCGTCGGCCACGCCGGCGGTCCGGCCGGGGCGCTGCTCACTGGCGTATTCACCGGCACGGCGATGGGTGTCGCCGGGTCGCTCTGGGCGGTCTTCCCGTGGGTGTCGGTACTGCTCGTGGCAGCGCCGGAGGAGGTGGTCCGGGCCATGGCGTACGTGCCGAGCGCCTGGCCGGTCTCCGCCGTGACCGGGCCAACCGGGCAAGGGGTGCGCCTGATGGCGACCCTGGTGGGCATCGTGGCGCTCTGCGCCGCCGCGTACATCATGCTCGTCCGAAGGGTGATCGCCGCCGGCGCGCCGTTCCGGCCGCGCCGGACCACGGCGGCGTCACCGGCCACGACTGAGCGCGAGTGGCTGGGGTGGGTGCCGGCGGCGACGCGGGCGGTCGTCGGCCGTGAGCTGCGGGCCTGGATGCGGCATCCGTTGCGGTTGCAGTATCTGGCGTTCGCTGTGGTGTACGGAGCGTTGCTCGCCGGGCTGCCGCTGCTGTCCGACGTGGACCTGCTGCTGCCGTGGGCGGGACCGCTGGCAGTGCTCGGCGCGGCGGCGATGTCCGCTGGGCTGGTCGGGCTGGACGGCACCGCGTTGTGGCTGCCGCTCACCACGCCCGGCGGCGAACGGGCCGAGGTCCGAGGTCGGGCCCTGGCGTGGTTGGTGCTGGTCACCCCGATCGGGCTGCTGCTCACCGTCGCGGGCATCCTCCTCGCGCCCGACGTCGACCCGCTGGCCGCGCTCTGCACCCTGCCGGCCCTGCTCGGTGCGGGCGCGTCGGTGCCGGTGTGGGTGTCGCTGCTGCGCGTACGCCCGGTAGCCGACCCGCGGCATCCGACAGCGGCTGACAACCCGACCGACATCGTCAGCGTGCTGGTCGCCACCGCGGCTGGACTGCTCGCTGCGGCGCCGGTGCTCGCCCTGATGATCTGGGGTCCGCCGGGGGCGGCACTGTTATTGCCGCTGGTCGGGCTGCTCGGAGGCGCCGCAGTCTGGTGGGGTGGCGTGTGGCTGGCCGACGAGCGGTTCGCCCGGCGCGGCACGGCGGTGCTCGCCGCGGCCGGTCAGCGGAGCCGGCCCCCGGAGACGGTGCTCCCGCTGACCTGGGAAGCGCAGTGGTATCGGGAGAACAAGTCGACAGCGTGGGCGCTGGGGTTGCTGACGGTCGGGTGGATCCCGGTGATCCCGCAGGGGTTGATGCCGTTGGCGTTCGGAATCGACAGCGGGTGGATCGTGGCGGGTCACCTGAGCGGGAGCACGCACACGGCGGTGGGGTTGGCGATGGTCGGTCTGGGCGTCGCGATGCTGCTCACCGGCCTGGTGCTGTGGGATCGCCGACCGCAACCGGGCGGCAGTGCCCAACCCGCTCCCCCCGGCTGACCGTCCTCTGTATGGGGAATCGCCACGTCGATCGGTGGCAGTTCAGCAGGGCACCGCTCGGCGTGTCGAACAGCTCAGCTGCCAACGATCAAGGGAGCAGCACCACCTACAGCAGTGCGAGCTGGCCCTCGACCTCATCCGTGTGCGGCTCGCGTAGCTGCCAGAGCCGGGCCACCCCGAGGCGGGCGTCGTGCGTCATCCACCGTCCGTGTCCACCGGCGGACCGAATCGAGTTCTGCGGCATGTCGATGCCGTAATCCATCACGGTCTGCGGGCGCAGCGTGCGGGTGGAGAGCAGGAGATGCTGCTCGGCGTCGCTCTCGTCGGTCGCGACGCCGACCATCTCTGGAGAGGATGCCGGCCGACCTCCGATCCGCCTGCGGAGTCCCATACGACGACGTGGTCACCGGAATCGTCGGGCACGAACATATAGACAAGGCCGTCACCGGCCAGGTGACAGTGTGGTTGTGGCCATCCGATCGACAGTGCTACGCCGTGCTCGGCCGACCATTGAACGCGGCCGTCGGCACCCCGGATCTGCACCTCACGCGGCCCCACCAGCGCGAACCGCGACCGGTCCGGTGCCACGCCGACAGCCAGAATCGGATCCGCGTCGGGGCTTACCGCCTCCCACGCGAGCGCGCCGCTCAGATGCGGGTCCAACACCCGCAGCGAGCGACGGTCCCAGACCAGCGCCCCCGCGCCGGCCACCCACTCGACACAGCTCGACGGCGTCACCACCGTCTCGGCGATCCGCAATGGGCGCACGGCCGAGAGCCTACGCACCGCGAGGAGCCGACGGGCGCGCGGTCGTACCGATCAGCTGTGACGGCACCGGCCCCCCGATCGTTGTCCGACAGCGCCTTCGACTGGAGTCGTCAGGATCTCAGCGCCGTGGCTGGTCTTCGTAACCTGGGTCCGCCAGACTGCGCGGTATGGGTGATCGTTGGCGCCGGTGGGCGTGGGTCGGGGTGCTCGTCATCGGGCTGATCCTTTATCTGGCGGTGCTGCGGACCCTGGTCAGCACCAAGAATCCGAACTTCGTACCGGCGTTGATCCTGCTCGGGGCGACGTTGGTGCCGTTGACGTTCCTGACGTTCGCGCAGGCCCGGACCGGGCGGTGGCAGGTGCCGGCGTCGGTGTTGGTGACGTCGGCGTTCTTCGGCGGTGTGATCGGCACGGTGGTCGCCGGCACCCTGGAGTACGACACCCTGCGCGGCCTCGGCACCCTGCCGATGCTGTTCGTCGCGTTGATCGAGGAGTCGGCGAAGCTGATCGTCCCGGTGGTGCTGCTGTTCACGGTGGTGGCCCAGCGTCGGCGCCGGGTGCCCTCCGACGGGCTGATCATCGGCATCGCCGCCGGGATGGGGTTCGCCGCGCTGGAGACGATGGGCTACGCCTTCAGCGCGCTGCTGAGTTCGCAGGGCAACATCGGCGCGGTGGAGCAGACACTCTTCATCCGGGGTCTGACGGCGCCCGCCGGTCACACCGCCTGGACCGGGCTGACCGCCGGTGCGCTCTGGGCGTTGCTGGCGAGCCCGAGCGTCGCTCGGCTCTTCGGGTTCATCGGCACGTTCGTGGGTGTCGTCGTCCTGCACACCCTCTGGGACACGTTCTCCGGTTCGCTGGTCTTCGTCGTGTTGGCGATCATCAGCATCGGCTGGCTGTTCTGGGAGCTGCGCCGCTACCGGACGTTCAGCGACCAGCACATGGGCCAGCTGCAACCGCACTGACCAGCGCCGTACTCCATGCCTCTCCCGGCCCGCACCAAGGGGCTGGGAAAGGCATGACTGTTTGTGATCCCGCTGCGACCGGGCCGGCACCTCATCTAACGTCAGAGTGTTCATATTTGGCGGGATTGGTCGGGAAGGTGCGGCGATGGGGGTGCGCAGCTGGTTCGAGGGTTGGCCGGTCTATCGCCAGCTCACCGGCACGGACCCGCTGGGCCGGGGTGCCGCGGCGAAGTCCGACGGGTCCCGCGCGCTCACCGCCCGCACCGACACCGCCGATTCGATGGCCCGGTCCGTGTGCCCGTACTGCGCTGTTGGTTGTGGTCAGCGGGTGTTCGTGAAGGACGGGCAGGTCAGTCAGATCGAGGGCGATCCGGACAGCCCCATCTCGCGGGGTCGGCTCTGCCCGAAGGGCGCGGCCAGCAAGAGCCTGGTCACCAGCCCGCTGCGGCAGACCATGGTCCGCTACCGCCGGCCGTACGGCACCGAGTGGGAGGACCTCGACCTCGACACGGCGCTGAACATGATCGCCGATCGGGTCCTGGCCGCCCGGGACGAGACCTGGGAGGACGTTGACGCCGAGGGTCGACCGCTCAACCGGACGCTGGGTATCTCCAGCCTGGGTGGGGCGACGCTGGACAACGAGGAGAACTACCTCATCAAGAAGTTGTTCACCGCGATGGGGGCGCTCCAGATCGAGAACCAGGCCCGTATTTGACACTCCTCCACCGTCCCCGGTCTGGGGACCAGCTTCGGTCGTGGCGGCGCCACCCAGTACCAGCAGGACCTGTCGAACTCCGACGTCATCGTCATCCAGGGCTCGAACATGGCCGAGGCGCACCCGGTGGGCTTCCAGTGGGTGATGGAGGCCAAGCGTCGCGGGGCGAAGGTCTTCCACGTCGACCCGCGGTTCACCCGCACCAGCGCGCTGGCTGACTCGTACCTGCCGATCCGGGCGGGCACCGACATCGCGCTGCTCGGCGGGGTGGTGCGCTACATCCTCGACAACGAGCTGGACTTCCGGGAGTACGTCGTCGCCTACACCAACGCCGCGACCATCGTGACCGAGGAGTACGCCGACACCGAGGACATGCACGGCCTCTTCTCCGGCTTCAACGACGACAACGCCACCTACGACCAGGCCAGTTGGCGGTACGAGGGGCACTCGCAGAACCGGACGACACGCGACAGCGAGACGCAGCGGGAGACGGCGGCCGGGCTGGAGAACGAGTCGCACGGCGCGCCTGTCGGCGGCGAGACCGAACGGGACGAGACGTTGCAGCACCCGCGCTGCGTCTACCAGATCCTCAAGCGACACTTCGCCCGCTACACCCCGGAGATGGTGGAACGGGTCTGCGGCATCCCGCAGGAGAAGTTCTTCGAACTGGCCCGGGCGTGGACGGAGAACTCCGGCCGGGACCGGACCGGCATGCTCGTCTACTCGGTGGGCTGGACGCAGCACAGCGTCGGCGTGCAGTACATCCGCACCGGCGCGATCATCCAGCTCCTGCTGGGCAACGTGGGCCGCCCGGGCGGTGGGGTGATGGCCCTGCGCGGGCACGCCAGCATCCAGGGGTCCACTGACATCCCGACGCTGTTCAACCTGCTTCCGGGCTACCTGCCGATGCCGCATCACGCCAATCACCCGACCCTGGACGAGTGGGTGAACAGCATCGCGCACCCCGGCCAGAAGGGCTTCTGGGGCAACGCCCGCACCTACGGCGTCAACCTGCTCAAGGCGTACTGGGGCGACGCCGCCACCGCCGACAACGACTACTGCTACGGGTACATGCCCCGGATGACCGGGGACCACGGCACCTACCAGCAGGTGCTCGACATGATCGACGGCAAGATCAAGGGCTATTTCCTGCTCGGGCAGAACCCGGCGGTCGGGTCGGCGCACGGCCGGGCGCAGCGTCTCGGCATGGCCAACCTCGACTGGCTCGTGGTCCGCGACCTGTTCATGATCGAGAGCGCCACGTTCTGGCAGAACGCGCCGGAGATCGAGACCGGCGAGATCGTGCCCGAGCGGTGCCGCACGGAGGTGTTCTTCCTACCGGCCGCCTCCCACGTGGAGAAGGAGGGCACCTTCACCCAGACCCAACGGCTGTTGCAGTGGCGGGAGAAGGCCGTCGAGCCACCAGGCGACGCCCGCTCCGAACTCTGGTTCTTCTACCATCTCGGTCGCGTCATCCGGGAACGGCTGGCGACGTCGACGAAGCCGCGCGACCGTGCGCTGCTCGACCTCGCCTGGGATTACCCCACGCACGGCCCGACCGCCGAGCCGAGCGCCGAGGCGGTGCTGCGCGAGATCAACGGGTACGACGTGGCGACCGGCCGGCCGCTGGCGTCGTTCACCGAGATGAAGGACGACGGCACCACCGTCGGCGGTTGCTGGATCTACACCGGGGTGTACGCCGACGGCGTCAACCAGGCGGCCCGCCGCAAACCCGGCTCGGAGCAGTCCCTGGTGGCACCCGAGTGGGGTTGGGCGTGGCCGGCGAACCGGCGCATCCTCTACAACCGTGCGTCCGCCGACCCGGACGGCAACCCGTGGAGTGAGCGCAAACGCTACGTCTGGTGGGACGCGGACAAGAGCGAGTGGACCGGCTACGACGTACCGGACTTCGAAAAGACCAAACCGCCGTCCTACCGGCCGGCGCACGACGCCTCGGGTGTGGCGGGCATCGCCGGCGACGACCCGTTCATCCTTCAGGGCGACGGCAAAGGCTGGCTGTACGCGCCGACCGGGGTGCTCGACGGACCGATGCCCACCCACTACGAGCCGGTCGAGTCGCCGGTGCGCAACCCGCTCTACCGCCAGCAGGCCAACCCGACCCGCAAGGTCTACACCCACCCGATCAACACGCTCAACCCGAGCCCGCCGCAGGAGCACAGCCAGGTGTTCCCGTACGTGTTCACTGTCAGCCGGCTCACCGAGCACCACACCGCCGGCGGGATGAGCCGGACGGTGTCACCGCTGGCCGAGCTGCAACCCGAGATGTTCGTCGAGGTGTCGCCGGAGTTGGCGGCCCTGCGAGGGTTGAGTCACCTGGGCTGGGCCCACCTGGTCACCAGCCGGGCGGCGGTCGAGGCGAAGGTGCTGGTGACCGACCGCGTGACGCCTCTGCGGGTGGATGGCCGGATCATCCACCAGCTCTGGCTGCCGTACCACTTCGGGTACGAGGGCCTGGTGACCGGCGACTCGGCCAACGACCTGTTCGGCATCACCCTCGACCCCAACGTCCTGATTCAGGAGAGCAAGGTCGGCACGTGCGACGTCCGGCCCGGACCACGCCCCAGAGGACAGGACCTGGTGGACCTCGTCATCGACTACCGGCGGCGGTCGGGAAACCTCGTCCACCGATACCCGCCGATGGTCACGACCGACGTCGCCGACAGCAGCAGCGACCAGGAGGCCTGACCGATGCCCCACGCCAACGCCCTGTACGGGCCGCTGGACCCCGCACCGGACGCCGGCTACGAGAACCCGCCGCCACGGATGGGGTTCTTCACCGACACCAGCGTCTGCATCGGCTGCAAAGCGTGCGAGGTGGCCTGCAAGGAGTGGAACGGCGTCCCCGAGAGTGGGCTCGACCTGCTGGGCATGTCGTACGACAACACGGGCGCGTTGACCGCCAACTCGTGGCGGCACGTCGCGTTCGTGGAGCAGCCCCGATCGGTGGGCTGGGCGACTCCGGCGTTCGAGGGGGACCCGGACGGGCCGGCGATCAGCCCGGTGACGGCTGCGGTCGGCGCGCGTACCAGCACCGACACCGGAACGGACCCCGGCCTGCCCACCGGCTCACCCGCCGCGGCGGCCCGCATGTCGGGCGGGCCGGAGTTTCTGGGGATGCCGGGTGCGCAGCCGCCGGGGAGGGGTTCGGGCGCGGAGGGACGGACGGATTTTCGCTGGTTGATGATGTCGGATGTGTGCAAGCACTGCACCCACGCCGCCTGCCTGGATGTCTGCCCGACAGGTTCCCTGTTCCGGACGGAGTTCGGCACCGTGGTGGTGCAGGAGGACATCTGCAACGGCTGCGGCTACTGCATCTCCGCCTGCCCGTACGGCGTCATTGATCAGCGCAAGGATGATGGTCGGGCGTGGAAGTGCACGCTGTGCTACGACCGGCTCGGCGTCGGCATGACGCCGGCGTGTGCGCAGGCGTGCCCGACGGAGTCGATCCAGTACGGGGAACTGGACGAGTTGCGGGAGCGGGCCGCCGCGCGGGTGGCGAAGCTGCATGAGCGGGGCGTGCCGGAGGCGCGGTTGTACGGGCACGACCCGAACGACGGTGTCGGTGGTGATGGAGCGTTCTTCCTGCTGCTGGACGAGCCGGAGGTGTACGGGCTGCCACCGGACCCGATTGTGACCACCCGTGACCTGCCGGCCATGTGGAAGCGTGCCGGCCTGGCGGCGATGACGATGGCGGTCGCCGCGGCGGTCTCGTTCCTGGGCAGGCGGCGATGACCCGCGGCGGCGAGCAACTCACGGTGCCGCCGGCCGACTTCGCCTCCTACTACGGCCGACCGGTACTGAAGCCGCCGGTGTGGAAGTACGACATCGCCGGATACCTGTTCACCGGAGGCCTCGCCGCCGGAAGTGCGCTGATCGGCGCGGGCGCCCAACTGACCGGACGACCCGCGCTGCGCACTGTGGGCCGTTGGACTGCCCTCGGTGGCGTCGCCGCCAGCACCTACCTGCTGGTCCACGACCTCGGCCGGCCGGCCCGGTTCCATCACATGCTCCGGGTGGCCAAGGTGACCTCGCCGATGTCGGTCGGCACCTGGATTCTCGCCGCGTTCGGCCCGATGGCCGGCGTGGCCGCGGTCGCCGAGCTCGCGCCGCTGCTTCCGCAGCACGGTGTGCTCGGCCTCGCCCGTCGGATCGCGCCGCCCATCGGCAACGTCGCCGGCCTGGCTGCGGCGGCCACCGCGCCGGCGCTGGCGACGTACACCGGGGTGCTGCTCGCCGACACGGCGGTGCCGTCCTGGCACGACGCCTACCCGTCGCTGCCGTTCGTCTTCGCCGGCAGCGCGCTCGCCGCCGCGTCCGGGGTCGGCTTGATCGCGGCACCGGCCGCGGAGACCGCCCCACTGCGACGACTCGCCCTGGCCGCCGCGGCCATCGAGTTTGGCGGAGGGCACCAGCTGGAGCGGCAGGGCCTCACCAGCGAGCCCTACACGCACGGACGCAGCGGCCGGCTGGTCAAGGCGGGACGCGTCCTGCTCGCCGTGGGCGCCGCCACCGCGCTGCTCAGTCGACGCAGCCGGGTCCTGGCGGCGATCTCCGGCGCCGCCCTCGTGGCATCGTCGGTCGCCACCCGGTTCGGCGTCTTCGAAGCGGGAAGGGTGTCGGCCCGCGATCCGAAGTACACGGTCGTGCCACAACGGGAGCGGCTCAACGAGAACCGGTCGGTGACCCGGCTCTGAGCGGATCGGCGGAACGGAAGGAAGGCGCCCCTTTCGAGGGGCGCCTTCCGTTGCGATGCAAAGGGTCTGGCGGTGATGGGCCGCCGCGCGTCAGCCAGTGAACAGCTTCGCGGCGGTGATGGCGGTCTGGACGATGCCGTACCCGAGTAGCACCGCGACCAGCAGCCACGACAACCAGAGCCGACCGGTCTGGCTACCGACGCGCGGCGGCGCGGGCGGCTGGCTGTCCCGCCCGAGAGCGACCGGCTCGGTGACGGTGGCCTTCGCCACGGGCGAGGTCGGTCCTCGGTTCGGTTCGTGGAACCGATCGGGCACGGAACGGACCAGCAGGTTCGCGATGAACCCGATGGCGAGGATGCCGACCATGGTGAACAGCGCGGGCCGGTACGCCGACGCGGTGAGGGTGCCGGGCTTGCCCTGGGTGTCGAGGATCCCGTTGACGATCAGCGGGCCGGCGACACCCGCGGCCGACCAGGCGGTGAGGATCCGGCCGTGGATGGCCCCGACCTGGAAGGTGCCGAACAGGTCACGCAGGTAGGCGGGCATTGTGGCGAAGCCACCGCCGTAGAAGGAGATGATCGCGGCGGCGATCAGCACGAAGACCGCGGTCGCGGAGTGGCCGGCCACGGCGAGCAGCAGGTACAGCACCATGCCGACGCCGAGGTAGACCATGTAGATGGGCTTGCGGCCGATGAGGTCCGACGTCGTCGACCAGACGAACCGGCCAGCCATGTTGAACAGCGACAGCACTCCCACGAAACCGGCCGCCGCCGTCACCGAGACCGTGGTGGCGGTCCCGTTGTCCCGGAAGAAGTCCTGGATCATCGGGCTTGCCTGCTCCAGGATGCCGATGCCCGCTGTGACGTTGCAGAACAGCACGATCCACAGCAACCAGAACGACCGGGTACGCACGGCGTTCGACGCGGACACGCTCGCCGTCGTCACCAGAGGCCGGGCGGCGACGCTCGCAGGATCGAACCCGGCGGGCCGCCAGTCGGGCGCCGGAACCCGGACGTTGAACGGGCCGAACATCATGATCACGAAATAGCCGATGCCGAACGTGACGAAGAGCGCCACGAGGGCGCTGCCCGACGCCACGGCGGCCGGGTTGCTGGGGTTGTAGCCGGAGTCGTAGAGGGAGAGCAGTTGGCGCGCGAGGGGGCCGGCGACCAGGGCGCCGCCGCCGAACCCCATGATGGCCAGCCCGGTGGCGAGGCCGGGGCGGTCCGGAAACCACTTGATCAGTGTGGAGACGGGCGAGATGTAGCCGATGCCGAGCCCGATGCCGCCGATGACGCCGTATCCGAGGTAGAGGAGCCAGAGTTGTTGGGTCGCGATGCCGAGCGCGCCGACCAGGAAACCGACGGCCCAGAAGCACGCCGAGACGAACATCGCCCGGCGCGGTCCGTTCCGCTCCACCCAACGGCCACCCACCGCCGCCGACGAGCCCAGCATGACGATGGCGATACTGAAGATCGCCCCGATCGCCGTCTGGCTGACGTCGAAGTGCGCGATGAGGGAGTTCTTGTAGACACTCGTCGCGTAGACCTGGCCGATGCACACGTGCACGGCCAGTGCCGCGGTCGGGATGAGCCAGCGGCTGTATCCCGGGGGAGCGACAGTGTGCCGGGGATCGAAGACCGACAGCATGGGCATCGTCCACACCTCCTGCGGCCGAACAGGCCGCGACGTTGCCGAGCTGTCCGACCCGGCAGTTGGCCGAGCGGCGCCGCCGCAGTGGCGGCCCGGCGCACGTCTGGCGTCAGCCGTTGACCGGCTCAATCTCACGTTACGTGGCAATGGGTTCACACCATGTCATTACCGAGAAACGCGGAACCGGGCGCAGAGCGGGGGCGGGCCAACCGGCCCGCCCTCGCCCTGCTGGCGTACGGCTCAGTGAATCGCGACCTTTGCGGCCGCCTCCTCCTGGGCGCGTCGTTCGTCCCCGCTGAGGGTGTGCAGCGGCTTCTCCTTGATGAACAGCACGACGATCAGCGCGAGCAGTGCGATCGGCGCGCCGACCAGGAAGAGGTCCGCGGTGGCGATGCCGTACACGTCCTGCACGATGCGCAGCACCGGCTCGGGCAGGGTGGACAGGTCGGGCACCTCGGCGGAGCCACCCCCGGCGGTCGCCGCCGGGCCGAGCCGGTCGGTCGTCAGCGAGGTCACCCGACTTGCCAGGACCGCGCCGAGGGCGCTGACTCCGATCGCGCCGCCCATGCTGCGGAAGAACGTCAGCACGGAGGTGGTGGCACCGAGCTCGTGGGCCGGCACGTCGTTTTGCGCGGCGAGCACGAGATTCTGCATGAGCATGCCGACGCCGACGCCCAGCACGGCCATGTAGATCGACAGCACGACGACGCTGGTGTTGGCGTCGATGGTGCCCAACAGCAGCATCCCGACGGTCATCACCGCGGCACCGGCCACCAGGTACGCCTTCCACCGGCCGTACTTCGTGATGAGCTGGCCGGCCACCGTCGACGAGACGAGCAGACCGAAGATCATCGGAAGGCTCATCAGGCCCGCGACGGTGGGCGACTTGCCCAGCGAGATCTGGAAGTACTGGGACAGGAAGACGGTGCCGCCGAACATCGCGACACCGACCAGCACGCTGGCGATGGTGGCCAGGGAGACAGTGCGGTTGCGGAAGATGCTCAGCGGGACGATCGGCTCCGCCGCCCGCGACTCGACGACCACGGCCAGCGCCAGCAGGACCAGCCCGCCGATGACCATCAGGGCCGTCCAGCCGGAGGCCCAGTCGAACTTGTTGCCGGCGAGGGACGACCAGATCAGCAGGGTGGAGACGCCCGAGGTGATGAGCAGGGCGCCCAGCCAGTCGATCTTCGCCTTGCGGCGGACGACCGGCAGGTGCAGGGTGCGCTGGAGCAGGGCGATGGAGATGATGCTGAACGGGACGCCGATCAGGAAGCACCACCGCCAGCCCAGCCATGACGTGTCGACGAGCAGGCCGCCGATCAGCGGACCGGCGATGGTGCCCACACCGAAGACCGCGCCGAAGATGCCGGCGTAGCGGCCCAGCTCACGTGGCGGGATCATCGCCGCCATGACGATCGTGGCCAGCGCCGTCATGCCGCCGGCGCCGATGCCCTGGACGACCCGGCTGAGCAGCAGAACCTCGACGTTCGGCGTGAAGCCCGCGATGAGTGAACCCACCACGAACAGTCCCAGCGACAACTGGATCAGCAGCTTCTTGCTGTACAGGTCGGCCATCTTGCCCCACAGCGGCACCGTCGCCGTCATGGCGAGCAGTTCGCTGGTGACGATCCACGTGTAGACGGTCTGGCTGCCGTTCAGATCCGCGATGATCCGTGGCAGCGCGTTCGCCACCACAGTGGAGGCGAGGATGGACACGAACATGCCGACCATCAGGCCGGAAAGGGCCTGCAGAACCTCCCGACGCGACATGCGCGTGCCGACGTCGGCGGTGTCGGCGGGCGGGACGGTGGTGGTCATTGACGCTCCCTTGTCGGGTTTGTGGCGGAGTGACTGACCCCGGAGCTGATGCGGCGGGGCAGGGGCTGGCGGGTCAGGAGAGGGCCGGCGGATCAGGTAGGCCGGCGGCGATCGCGGCGAACGCCTCGTCGACGAAGTCGTGCAGGGGCCGGTCGTCGTTACCGGCGGCCCAGCGCAGCATCGCGGTGCGGAAGGCGGCACCGGCGACAGCGACGACTAGCGGCGGATGGCCGTGGTCGAGGCCGACGCCGAGGCGGGTGGCGACGACCGCGACCATGGCCTGCTCGGTCGCGCTGTTGCCGGCCACCAGCCGGGGCAGCAGCGCGGGGTTCTGGGTGATGACCGTCAGTCGCAGCCGCCACAACTCCCGGTCGGCCTGGATCGAGTCGACCGACTCGTCGAGGGCGACCCGCACGGCCTGCAACGCCGACACCTGCGCGGGGGCGGCTGCCAGACGCGCCACGACCGGGTTGCCGTCGAGTGCCGGATCGTCGGTGAGGGCCTCGTCCTTGCAGGTGAAGTAGTTGAAGAAGGTCCGTGAGGACACGTCCGCGGCCTCGCTGATCTCCTCCACCGTGACGTGCTCCAGGCCGCGTTCCGCGACCAGCCGTAGCGCGGCGGCGGTCAGCGCGGCCCGCGTCTGCGCTTTTTTGCGGTCGCGACGCCCGGGCGCAGCGTGGTCGGTGTCGGTCACGCGGGCGAGATTAGGAGCGAACTTGCACAGTCTGCAAGTTTTTAGAGTGTGAAGTGATCTTCCTGACTCGTGACCTGGGCGGAGACCGACGGATCCGGTCGTTCGGTGCGGGGCACGGCGCCGGTGGTCTCCAGGATGAGCGCGGCTACCAGGTCCGGGTCGTCGCTCATCGGCACGTGCCCGCAACGGGGCAACGTCACCACCCGCGCCGCCGGCAGGCCCGCCCGGGCGCGCTCGGCCTGGTGGACGCCGAAGATCCGGTCGCAGTCCCCCCAGCCGATGGTCACCGGCACCGTCGCGTCGGACAACCGAGGGCAGTCGAAGCGGTAGTCGCGGGCGGCTCGGGCCACGGCGTTGAAGCCGGCCCCGCGTCGCAGCGCGAGCGCGTCGCCCAGCGCGCGCTCGACATCCAGCAGCGTCGGGCGGGCCATCAGCGGCGCGAAGCACAACGCCCGCAGGTACGCCGAGCGCAGTGCGACCCGCATGATCGGGGCGGGCAGGTACGAGTTGGCCCGCAGCATCCGGAGGATGGCCAGCGCCCGGCGGCGCTCCGCCGCTGTGAAGAAGCCGGCGGGGGAGAAGGCGGTGGCCGAGGCGACCGCCCCGGTGGCGGCAAGCTCCAGGGCGATCGCTCCACCGAGGCTGTAGCCGGCGACGTGCGGACGCTTCAGCCCCCACTCGGTCAGTGCCGGCAGGACCCCGGCCACGGTGGCGGCCATGTCGGCGGGCATGCCGGTGCCGGGCACCGGAGAGTTCCCGAAGCCCGGTAGGTCGAGCGCGATCACCTCGTGGTGGGCGGTCAGCCTGTCGAACACCGGCTCCCACGCCTGATGGCGGTGACCGATACCGTGGATGAGCACGAGCGGCTCACCGCTGCCAGCACGTCGGAAATGAATGCTCATGACCGCTCTCCCACCGACGTCCTGCCGAAGGAACGCCCGAGCTGGCGTACCTCGTCCTCCATCTGGCCGACCATGGTCTGGCCGCCGAACCGGTTGATTAACGCGTCCGAGAGGCCGCTCAGCACCACCGGCCGCAGCGCCTGCACCAGGGCGAGCGACCGTGGCACGTACACCTTGCGCTTGCGCCGCTCGATGCCGTGGAGCAGGGCCTCGACGCACTGCTCGACGGGTACGACGGTGGACAGCGGCCACGGCAACCGGCCCAGCGCGGTGCGGAACGACGCCAGGTCGTCACGGATGTCGCGGACCAGGTCGGTGTCGATCCAGATGGGATGCGCCGTGCCGACGGTGACGCCGCGTGGGCGGGTCTCCAGGCGCAGCACGTTGGCGAACTGCTCCACACCCGCCTTGGACGCGCAGTAGGCGGCCATCCCGGGCATGGCCGTGAAAGCGGCAGCCGACGAGACGATCAGGACGTGGCCCCGGGCGGCGGCGACGTGAGGTAGCGCCGCGCTGACCGTGCGGATCGCGCCGCAGAGGTTCACCTCGACGGTACGGACCAGCGCGTCGACAGGTCCCACGGCGACGGTGCCGAGGTTCGCGATGCCCGCGTTGGCCACGACCACGTCGAGGCCACCGAAGCGGTCCACAGTGGAGGCCACCGCCGCGTCCAACGCCGCCTGATCGGTGACGTCACACTCGTACCAGTGCGCGTCGAGGTCGGCGCCGAGCCGTTCGAGCAGCTCGCCTTCGAGGCCGACGAGGGCGACCCGGGCCCCGCGGGCGACGGCCTCGCGGGCCAGCTGTGCCCCGATGCCGCGCGCCGCGCCGGTGATGAGCACGATCTTGCCCGCCAGGTCATACCGCATCGGCGTGCTCCCGCTCCGGTTCGTTGGGGGTGCTGCCGGTCGAGACGATCTGGTAGTCGGCCGGGCGGAACCGGCGCAGCCGCATCCGGAAGCTGGTGGCGAAGCCCGGCCAGATGGTGGTGTTGCGGCCGGTGGTGTCGAGGTACCAGCTCGAACAGCCGGTCTGCCAGACGGTGCCGGCCATCTTCTGGTCGACCCGCTCGGTCCAGCGTCGTTGCGCCTGGGCGGTGGGCTCGATGGCCTGAATGCCAGTGGCCCGCATGTGACGCAGGGCCGCGAGCACCAGATGCAGCTGTGCCTCGATCATCAGCACCACCGAGGTGTGCCCGAGCCCGGTGTTCGGGCCGAGCAGGAAGAACAGGTTGGGGAAACCGGCGATGGTCGTGCCCCGGTACGCGCGCATGCTGGGGGTCCACGCGTCGCCCAGGCTGCGCCCGCCCCGACCGTGGATGCGCCGGACGACGGGGGAGTCGGTGACGTGGAAGCCGGTCCCGAGGATGATCGTGTCCGCCCGGTGGTGGACGTCGTCGTCGGTGACGAGACCGTCCGGCACGATCCGGGCGATGCCGGCGGTGACCACGTCGACGTTCGGTCGGGTGAGCGACGGCCAGTAGTCGTTGGAGATCAGCACCCGCTTGCAGCCCATCGCGTACCGGGGGGTGAGCTTGTCCCGCAGGCTCGGGTCGGGAACCTGACGCCGCAGCGTACGCACTGACAGGCGCGAGGCGAGGCGGTTGACCGCCGGGTGCAGGAAGCCCAGGCCCATGCTCTCGCGTACCAGGTAGAGCCCTGCCCGGGCGGCCCGCTGTGCGCCGGGCACTGTGCGGAACGCGGCCTGCTCGACCCCGCTGATCCGGCGCGTCAGCCTCGGCATGATCCAGGCGGGAGTGCGCTGGAAGAGCGTCAGCTTCTCGACCGTCGGCTGGATCTGTGGCACGAACTGGACGGCCGAGGCGCCGGTGCCGATCACCGCGATGCGCCGGCCGGCCAGGTCGTGGTCGTGCCGCCAACGGGCGGAGTGGAACACCGTGCCGGCGAACTCGTCGATCCCGGGCAGGTCGGGGATGGCCGGGTCGCTGAGCGGGCCGGCGGCACAGATCAGGACCCGGGCGCTGTGGTCGCCGCCCGAGGTGCGCAACAGCCAGCGTTGGCGCTGCTCGTCCCATCTCGCCTCCCGCACCTCGTGGCGCAACCGCAACCTGGGGCGTATCCCGAAGCGGTCGACGCAGCCGCGCAGGTAGTCCCAGATCTCCGGCTGGCCGGAGAACGTGTTCGACCAGCCGGGGTTGGGGGCGAAGGAGAACGAGTAGAGGTGCGACGGGACATCGCAGGCGCAGCCCGGATAGCTGTTGTCACGCCAGGTGCCGCCGACGTCCGTACCCCGGTCGAAGACGAGAAAGTCGGTGAAGCCGGCCCGCTGTAGGCGGATGGCGGCGCCTAGGCCGCCGAAGCCGGCGCCGATGATGGCAACGTCTGTCTCCATTCACTCCTCCGTGAGCTCAGGCGCACAGGTCGGGTCGGCCACGGGTGGCCAGGGCGGATCGCCCACGCCGGTGATTCGTACGCCGCCCCACGGATCGACCTCGGCCAGTCGGGCCGCCCGGACGCGGTCGGCGATGCGCAACTCGACGTCGCGCCGGCCGGAGCGCAGCAGGTGAGCCATCCGTGGCTCGGGCTCGATCCGGCCGCCCCAGTGGAAGCGGCCGTCGACCGGCTCCCACCGCCCGCTGAGGTGCACCCGGACCGAGGTGCCCTCGACACCCGCCGGGCCGTGGTAGCTCACGGCACGATCCGCTCGTGGGCGCGGGTGAGCTCGTGCGGCAGGTCGGCGCTGGCTCGCACCCCTTCGATGCCGCTCCACAGCAGAGTGGTCAGGTAGTCGGTGAGGGCGGCCCTGCTGATCGGCTGGCCGTGCGTGGTCCACCAGTCGCCGACCGCCTGCACGAAACCCACCAGGCCGTACGCCCAGGGCTCGGCGGGACCGGCGTCCAGGCCCAGCGTGCGTAGTCGGTCGCCGATCACCCGGGCGAGCCCGGCGGCCACCTGCCGGCTGGTGCCGGCGATCACCTGGTGGATGCCGGGGTCGCCGGACTGGTGGATCAGGAACCGGTAGAGCCTCGGCTCCGACTCGATCACGCCCAGGTAGGCGTCGATCGTCGCCTCGACCAGGCCACGTTCCTCGCGGACCTGTTCGACGGCGGGCGCGATGGTGTCGACCATCCGGGCCGCGACCACCTCGCTGACCGCGACCCAGAGCTGCGACTTGTCGGCGAAGTAGCGGTACAGGACCGGTTTGCTGACGCCCGCGGCGGCGGCCACCTGTTCCATGTCGACCTCCGGCCCGTGCCGCAGCAGCGCCTGCACCGCGGCACCGACCAATTCCTGCCGTCGTTGCTCACGATGGTCTGCCCAACGGTCTCGGCGGCCGTTGCCCTTCGCCTTCGGACTGCCGTCGGGGGGCGTGGCCGACGGGTCGGACGCATTGACATCGGTGAGCGGCGATTGCATGCTACTACTCGTAACAGTTACTGGTCGTCACGTCAATATGGAGGAGCCATGGAGGCGGCGGAAACCGGGCGCGCGGCGGTCGCCGAGCGACTGCTCACGTCCTCACTGCGGACCAGCTACGACCCCACCGTCGAGATCGACTGGGACGCCCCGCACACCCCCGGCGCCTACTGGCTCCCGCCACAGCGCAGCAGCCTCTACGGCACGCCACTGTGGGAGCAGCTCAGCGAGGAGCAGCGCGTCGAGCTGACCAGGCACGAGGTGGCCAGCGCGGCCAGCGCCGGGCTGTGGTTCGAGACGATCCTCATGCAGATGCTGATCCGGGAGTACTACCGTGCCGACCCGACCAGCCGGCAGGCCCAGTACGCGTTGACCGAGGTCGCCGACGAGTGCCGGCACTCCATCATGTTCGGCCGGCTGATCGAGGCGATGGGTTGTCCGGTCTACCGCGCGAGCACCGTGGACCACCACCTCGGGCGCTTCCTCAAGGCCACCGCCAGCGGCCCCCGGATGTACGCCGCGATCCTCATCGCGGAGGAGATCCTCGACGCGTTCCAGCGCGAGATCATGGCGGACGAGTCACTCCAGCCGCTCATCCGGATGGTCTCCCGCATCCACGTGGTGGAGGAGGCGCGGCACGTCCGGTTCGCCCGCGAAGAACTGGCCGCCGAGGTCGCGGCCACCGGCCCGGTGGGCATGGCGTACGCCCGACTGTTGGTCGGTCGCGCCGCCTGCACGATCGCCAACCGCCTCGTCCATCCCGACGTGTACGCGGCCGTGGGCATTCCGCCGGCGGTCGGTCGGGCCGCTGCCCGCGCCAACCCGCACTGGCGCGCCACCCTCCGCTGGTCCGCGGCGCGGGTGCACGCCCACCTGGCGGACGTTGGCCTGGTGGCCGGGCCGGGGCGTCTGCTGTGGGCCCGGGCCGGGCTGATCTGACCCGTTGTCCCTGGAGTGAGCGGCGTGGGGGGCCGTTCCCGGCCTGACCCCCCACGCCGCCCGTGTCGGCTCACTCGCTGCGGGCGAAGCCACCCTTCGGCGCGATGATCTCCAGGTTCGTCCCGTCCGGGTCGTTGAAGTACGCGACCTCGGTGCCGACCGCCGCTGGCGGCTCCACCTCGCCGGACGCGAACGTGTACGGCTGTCCGAGGAACTCGAACCCGGCCTCGCTCATCCGGTCGTAGACCGCGCGCACGTCGTCCACGTGGAAGCACAGGTGCATCGAGCCGGGCCGGTTGGCCGCCACCTGGGCGGCGTCACCGACCGGCTCCTGAAACTGGATCAGGTCGATCCCGAGGTTGTCGAGGTTGAACGTGGCGTACCGCAGCTTCGTCGTCGGCAACCCTTGTGACTGCGCGAAACCGGTGCCGTGCATGTTCTCGTCCCGAACGACCGGTTCCGCGCCGAGCAGGGCCTGGTAGAACGCGACCGAGCGGTCGAGGTCACTCACCGCGATCCCGACGTGCGCGGCCTTCTTCAGCCCGATGGACACGGTCGCGGGATTGGGGAATGGCATCCTGACTCTCCTTACCAGCGCTCTTCGTCGCCTGTGTCGATGCTGATCTTCCTGGCGTACCCCGGGTGAGATCAGTTCATGCGACCTCGCTGTCAGGCCCGTTCGACCCGCGCCTGCTGGTGATCGGTCAACCGCAGCCCCACACCGCGGACGACATCGATGGTGGCCCCGGTGCCCAGGTCGTGCAGCTTGCGGCGCAGCCGCTTGACCAGCGACTGCACGTCCGCCTTGCGTTCGCGCCCCTCGTCACCCCAGACCGACCGGTGCAACTCGGCGTAGCTCCAGACCCGGGCCGGCTCGGTGATCAGGCAGGTCAGCAGGTCGTGTTCCAGGCGGGTGAGGTCGATCTCACGTTGTCCGCAGCGGGCGCTGGAGCGGGCGGAGTCGATCACCAGTGCGGCGACCGGCGCCGGTTCGGACGGGGCGGCTGCCTGCTGCGGAGCGGCGATCAGCCGGCGCAGCTCATCGAGGTCGGACACCAGCAGCAGCGGTGCGATGCCGTCGAGAAGCTCCGCGAGCCGGATGCGCTCGGCTGGCGACGGGGTCACCGCGATCAGCAGTGGGAACGGCTCGTCGGCCGGATCGCCCCTGTTCACCGTTGCCTCGTCCTCGGCCACCGCACCACCCGGGATCGATGGGCATCCCTGCCCAGCTCTCGTCACGGTTCTGACAATGATTGGCAAGCGTGCCGCCAGCCAGGGCAACTCTTAGCGACAAGTTGCTCACGGCAAGTTCTTGATCGTCCGTTCTTCTCGATCATAGTGTCCACTCGGGCAACCGGCGTGACCCGCGCGGTGCATGGGGGAGGTCCACCATGGCCCATTTACACCCTGGGTCGTTCTGAGGGAGGCAGCACCGATGTTCAGACGTCCACAATGGCGGCGCGCGGCCAGATCACTGGTGAGCGCCGGCGCGGCGACGATCCTCGCCGCGACATGCTTGGCCACGATCAGCTCGGGCGCGCAGGCTGCGCCGGGCGGTGCGATGGGGGCGGGCGCCCAGACCGGGGACAAGATCCGACCGGAGCTCGCCAAGCAGCTCCAGGCCAAGAGTGAAGGGGACTTCTGGATCCGGTTCAAGGACCGGGCGGACCTGAGCAAGGCCAGCGCCATCAAGGACTGGTCGAAGCGTGGCACGGCGGTGGCGGACGCGCTGCGCAAGACCGCCGCCGCGAGCCAGGGCAAGATCCGGGCCGACCTCGACAGCTCGGGCACCAAATACCAGACCTTCTGGGCCACCAACGCCATCAAGGTGAACAGCGGTTCGCTGGCGATGGCCCAGAAGTTCGCCGGGCACTCGGAGGTCGAGGGCCTCTACGCGCCGGTCGCGTACAAGGTGCCGGAGACGACCAAGGGCACCGACGAGAAGACCGTGAACGCCCTGGAGTGGGGCATCGCCAACATCAACGCCGACGACGTCTGGTCCCAGTACGGCGTCAAGGGCGAGGGCATCACCGTCGCGAACATCGACACCGGGGTGCAGTTCAACCACCCGGCGCTGGTGAACTCCTACCGGGGCAACAACGGCGACGGGACGTTCGACCACAACTACAACTGGTTCAACGCCGCCAACGCCACCGGGGCCTGCGCCACCGCCCCCTGCGACGGCGACGGCCACGGCACGCACACGATGGGCACCATGGCCGGCTCCGACGGCGTGAACCAGATCGGTGTCGCCCCCGGGGTGAAGTGGATCGCGGCGAACGGCTGCTGCCCCAGTGACGCCGCTCTGGTCGAATCCGGTCAGTGGATGCTCGAACCGCTGGACCTCAACGGTCAGAACGCGGACGCGAGCAAGCGCCCCAACATCATCAACAACTCGTGGGGCACCCGGGACCCGTCCAACGAGCCGTTCATGGAGGACGTGACGAACGCCTGGGCCGCGTCCGGGATCTTCGGCAGCTGGTCCAACGGCAACAGCGGACCGGCCTGCCAGACCAGTGGCTCGCCGGGCAGTCTCGTCAGCAACTACTCGACCGGCGCGTACGACAGCAACAACAACGTCGCCGGCTTCTCTGCCCGCGGCGCCGGCCAGAACGGCGAGATCAAGCCCAACATCTCCGCGCCGGGCGTGAACGTGCGGTCGAGCATCCCGGGCAGCGCCTACGGCAGCATCAGCGGCACCTCGATGGCCGCACCGCACCTCGCGGGCGCGATCGCGCTGCTGTACTCGGCGGCACCGTCGCTGGTCGGCGACGTCAATGCGACCCGCGCGCTGCTCAACGGCGCGGCGATCGACAAGGCCGATGACCAGTGTGGTGGCACCGCCGCCGACAACAACGTCTACGGCGAAGGCCGACTGGACGCCCTCGCGTTGCTCAACGCCGCCCCGACCGGCGACATCGGCACGCTGGCCGGCACTGTCACCGACGCGACCTCCGGCGCCCCGATCGCCGGCGCGACACTGACGCTCACCGGCGCGTCCGAGCGTGAGCTGACCACCGGTGCCGACGGCAAGTTCTCCACCCAACTCCCCGCCGGCGACTACCAGGTCGCCGTCGCGGCGTTCGGGTACGCGAGCACCAGCAAGACGGCGACGGTCACCAAGGGCGCCACCACGACGCTCGACGTCGCCCTCACGGCGGTGCCGAGTGTCAACGTCACCGGAGCGGTCACCGACGGCTCCGGCCACGGCTGGCCGTTGTACGCGAAGGTGACAGTGACGGGTGTGTCCGGCGTCTACGACTACACCACCCCGTCGAACGGCCGCTACAGCATCAAGCTGCCGGCCGGGCAGACGTACACCCTGAAGTACGAGCCGCAGTACCCGGGCTACCAGACCGTCACCAAGGAGGTTGTTGTCGGCTCGGGCAACGCCACCGCCAACGTCGCCGTGCCGGTGGACAGCACCGTCTGCACCACCGCGCCCGGATACACGACCGGCTCCGACGGTGAGTACGAGACCTTCGACGCAACGACCACGCCGGCCGGCTGGACCGTCGTGGACAACGCGGGCAGCGGTCAGGTCTGGAAGTTCACCGACGACGGCGACCGCGGCAACCTGACCGGCGGCAGCGGCAACTTCGCGATGATCGACAGCGACAACTACGGTGCCGGCACCAGCCAGGACACGTCCCTGGTCAGCCCGGTGGTCGACCTGACCAGCGTCACGGCCCCGGTCATCCGGTTCAACCAGGACTTCAACCAGCTCAACGACGACACCGCTGACGTGGACCTCAGCATCGACGGCGGTGCCACCTGGACCAACGTGCTCCGGCAGGAGACCGACGTCCGGGGACCGAAGCTGACCGAGATCCCGATCCCGCAGGCGGCCGGTAAGGCGCAGGTGCAGGTTCGGTTCCACTACTACGACGCCTCGTACGAGTGGTGGTGGGAGGTCGACAACGTCCTGATCGGCAGCCAGGTCACCTGCGTGCCGGTCGACGGCGGTCTGGTCGTCGGCAACGTCCGCGACAAGAACGACGACAGCTACGTCAACGGCGCGACCGTCACCAGCAAGGATCGGCCCGCCGAGAAGGCCGTCACCGTGGCGACCCCGGACGACCCGGGGCTGGCCGACGGCTTCTACTGGATCTACTCGTCGCTGACCGGCGAGCACCCGTTCACGGCGACCGCCGGCAACTACGTCAGCCAGACCAAGCCTGTCGACGTCGAGGCCGACTGGGCGACCACCGCGAACTTCCAGCTCGCGGCCGGTCGACTGGCGGTGACGCCGACGCAGCTGAGCGCGACGCTCCAGATGCCCAACGGCAAGACCAGCAAGTCGTTCACGGTGACCAACACCGGCGGCGCGCCGGTCGAGGTCAAGTTCGGTGAGCGGGACAACGGGTTCGAACTCCTGCGGGCGGACGGCTCCACTGCCACCCGGCAGCAGGTGCTCGGGTCCAGCGGTGCGCCGGAGCAGCGGCTCACCGTACCGACGTCGTTCGCCGCCAAGGCGTCCGGCAAGGAGGCCAAGGCCGCTGCCGCGGCGGCCGGCCCGCAGGCGGCGCCGTGGACCGACATCGCCAACTACCCGTCCACGATCATGGACAACCGGGTGGTGAACCTGGACGGCAAGGTGTACTCGCTCGGTGGCGGCGACGGTGAGGCCTCCACCGCCAAGAACTACGCCTACGACCCGGCCGCGCAGACCTGGACGGCGATCGCCGACCTTCCGGGCGCGCGCAACGCAGTGACCGCGGGCGTGGTGAACGGCAAGATCATTGTCACTGGCGGCTGGGCCGACGCCGGCCCGGACTCCGCCACCTGGTCGTACGACCCGGGGGCCAACACCTGGACCGAGCTGGCCGACAACCCGGCACCGCGGGCCGCGGCCGGTCAGGCCGTCGTCGACGGCAAGCTGTACGCGGTCGGTGGCTGCACCACGGCCGCCTGTCTGCCGATGTCGAACAGCGTCGTCCGGTACGACCCCACCGGTGACAAGTGGGAGACGATGGCCAACTACCCGAAGTCGGTGGCCTTCGCCTCCTGCGGCGGGATCGACGGCGTCCTCTACTGCACCGGCGGCAACGACGGTTCCGCCGCGCAGAAGTCCAGCTACGCCTTCGACCCGGGGGCCAACACCTGGACCGCCATCGCCGACGCGCCGGCCGACAACTGGGCCAGCTCGTACGCCGTCGCCAGCGGCAAGCTCCTCGTCGTCGGTGGCTCGCAGGGTGGGGCCATCAGCAACGCCGGCTTCGCCTTCGACCCGGCCGCCGGTTCCTGGTCCAACCTGCCCAACTCCAACACCGCGCGGTACCGCGGCGGCGCGGCGTGTGGCTTCTACAAGATCGGCGGCTCGTCTGGCAGCTTCAACGCGGCTCCGGACAGCGAGGTGCTCCCGGGCTTCGAGGGATGTTCCGAGTCGGCCGCCGACGTCAGCTGGATGACCATCGACAAGTCGGCTGTCACCCTCGCACCGGGTGCGAAGGTCACCGTCACCGTCGGTCTGACGGCGAACGTGGACCAGCCGGGCACCTACTCCGGCGCGGTCGCGATCTCCGAGAACACCCCGTACTCGGTGGCACCGGTCGCGGTGACCATGACCGCGAACCCCCCGAAGACCTGGGGCAAGCTCATGGGTACGGTCACCGGCACCAGCTGCCAGGGTGCGACCTCGCCGCTCACCGGCGCGGTCGTGCAGGTCGACTCGTGGGCGGCGTCGTACACCTTCGCCACCGACGCCGAGGGCAAGTACGCCTACTGGGTGGACCGCCGCAACAACCCGCTCACGATGATCGTGGCCAAGGACGGCTGGAAGCCGCAGACCCGTCAGACCCGGATCGACACCGCCACTCCGACGGTGGAGAACTTCGGGTTGGCACCCATCAAGTGCTGATGCTTGAGCACTAGCCGAATAAATCCGGCCCGCCTGGTCCCCGACCAGGCGGGCCGGACCGCGCCCTGGGTGATCAGACGGGAGCGAGCCGGAAGCCGACGCCGCGTACCGAGTGGATCGTCGCCGTGGCGTTGAGACTGGCGAGCTTGCCGCGCACCCGGCGGATCACCGAGTGCATGTCGGAGCCCCGGCCGAGGTGCCGGTTGCCCCAGACCTCGAGGTGCAGGCGCTCGTAGGTCCAGACCTGCCCGGGCGCGTGCACCAGGCAGAGCAGGACGTCATGCTCCAGCCGGGTCAGGTCGATCTCCTGGTCGCGCCAGCGCAGCACCCGGCGGTCGGAGTCGACGGCCAGATCCGGTGGCGGTGGCTGTGGGCTCGGCGCCACCTCGGCGAGCGCCACAGTGGTCGGGGGAGCCGGGGCGGCAGGCGCCTCGACCACCCCGAGGAACTCTCGTGCCTGGTCGACGGTCGAGACGATCAGGAAGGCGTCACTGCCACCGAGCAGCCGGGCCAGATGTCGCCGCTCGGCCGGCGAAGATGCGATGCCGATGACCAGGCTGGCCACTGGAATTCCCTGCATTTGCCAACACCTTCCGGTTCCCCAACTCACTCCGGATGGATTTTTCGCACCGCCGACCGAAACATCGATCGGCGTCCTGACCCTAGTGGTGACTGATCTCGGCTGGGTAAAACCTGGTCGCATGTAAGCACGTGAATCCCGCCGCGCCGTCCAGGTCCCCCCCGGCCCACCGCCGACGATCCGCTTTTCCGGAAGCGGCGGGGGTGGTTGTGACAGAACCAAGACAATCCGAGGACGGGGTACGGACCTGCCGGGGCGAGCATGGTCGCCATGTCCATCGGATCGTTGTACTCCGTCGGGCGGTCGACGCCCGGTCCGGCGCGACCGCTGCCGCACGCTCGCGCCGCGGTGCCGCTGGGGCTCCGACTGCTCGCGGCGGCGCTGTCCGGTCTGGTTGCCCTGACCCTCACCGCCGTCGTCTTCGTGCGGACGTACCCCGGGCAGTGGCTGGACGGGGTGCTCCTGCCGCGCGCCGAGCGGGGCGGGGGGTACGAGCAGCAGACCGTGCTGGTGGGCCCGGCAAAGACCGTGCTGGCCACCTTCGGCAGCCCGAGCCTCATCGCGGCCCTGCTCGGTGTGGTGCTGCTGGTGGGTCTGCTCCGCCGGCGGCTGGTGGCGGGGGTCGTCGGTGTGGGCATTGTCGTCTGCGCGGTGCTGCTGGCCGGCGCGGTGAAATCGGAGCTGCCCCGCCCGGATCTGCAGATCCTGAGCTCCACCACCCACAACAGCTTCCCCAGCGGCCATGTCGCGGCGGCGACCGCCCTGCTGCTGGCGTTCATGCTGGTCCTGCCCGGGTGGGCCCGGCGCTGGCTGGCGGCGCCGGGCGCGGTGGGTGTCTCGGTGATCGCCTCCGCCACGATGATCGCGGGCTGGCACCGGTTCAGCGACGTGCTCGGTGGCGTACTGCTGGGGGTGACAGTGTTCTGCCTGGCCGCGGCCGCGTTGGTGGCCCGGTCCGGCGACCGCGACCCGACCGGCGGTTCGGGCGGCGGCAGCCTCTGGCGCCGGCTGGCCGAGGCGGGGGTTGGGCTGGTGGTGCTGGTCTGGGCGCTGCTGGTGGTCGTGCCCGGTCTGGCCGCGTCGGTGCAGCGCGGCTTGTTGATCGCCATCGTGGCCGCTGCCGCGTCGACGATGTTCCTGGTGGGCGCTGTGGTGTTCCTGGTGCGTTCGACGGATTTCGCGGTGCCGCTCTCCCCGCGGAACCCCGCGCAGCCACCGCCGACGACCGAAACCCGAAAGATCTCATGATGGGATACTTGACGACATGTCCCAGGTGCTGTTGATCGAGGACCACCAGACGGTGCGCGACGGACTGCAGTTGGCGCTCACCCGACAGGGCCACACCGTGCATGCCGTGGGCACCGGTGAGCAGGGGTTGGAGCGGCTGCGCACGACCCCGTCCGATGTCGTGGTCCTCGATCTCATGCTGCCCGGGATGGACGGGTTCGAGGTCTGCCGCCGGATCCGGCAGCTCGGCGACCTGCCGATCATCATGCTCACCGCCCGCAACGACGACATGGACGTGGTCGCGGGCCTGGAGGCCGGCGCCGACGACTACGTGGTCAAGCCCGTTCAGGCCCGGGTGCTGGAGGCCCGCATCCGCGCGGTGCTGCGCCGGACCGGTGGCGACTCGCGGCGCGGCGGCGACCGGGCCGGCCTGGAGCAGCACGGCGCGTTGACCATCGACCGGGCCGCGCTGGTGGTCAGCAAGGACGGAACGCCGGTCAGCCTCGCCCCGACGGAGCTGCGGCTGCTGCTCGAACTCTCGCACACGCCGGGCCAGGTGCTCAGCCGCCAGCAGCTGCTGGAGGCCGTGTGGGAGCACGGCTATCTCGGCGACTCGCGACTCGTGGACGCGTGCGTCCAGCGGGTACGCGCCAAGATCGAGGTCGATTCGTCGGCACCGGTCTACATCCAGACCGTGCGTGGTTTCGGATACCGGTTCGGGCCGCTGTGACACGATGGCGCCGGGTCGGCGCGTGGGTCTCGGGTCTACGGGTCCGGCTCGTCCTGGCGTTCGCGCTGCTGGGCGTCACCACGACGGTGGCGGTGGCCAGTGGCAGCTACTTCCAGGCTCGGAACGTCATCCTGCAGCAGGCGCAGGACGCCGCGGTGATGTCACTGACCGACCAGCTCACCAAGGTCTACCCGATCGCCCAGCTTCCGCCGACCCAGGACGACCTCGAACTGTTGGCCCAGCGCCTCAGCGACCGGGAGAGCTTCGCGGTGGTCCTCTACCGGGACATGCGGGCACAGGGCGGCTCCGAAATCACCGACCCGCTCACCCCGGAGCTGCGGCAGGAGGTCCGTGACGGTCGCATCGCCTGGCAGCGGGTCTCACTCGCCGGACAGCCCGCGCTGCTCATCGGTACCCAGTTGGCGCTGGACCGCCCGGACGGCACGTCCCGCCCGTCCGGGGTGGAGGTCTACTCGGTGCGCAATCTCGTGCCCGAGCAGCAGAGCATCGACCAGCTCGCCACCAGGGCGTGGCTGACCGGCGGGTTGTCCCTGGTCCTCGCCGTCCTGCTGGCCCTGCTGTCCGCCCGCGGAGTCCTGCGACCCGTCCGCGACCTCAGCCGGGCTGCGCGCCGCCTCGGTGAGGGCGACCTGAGCACCCGGTTGACGGTCCGCGGCGCCGACGAGCTGGCGGATGTGGCACGGACCTTCAACGACACCGCGGGCACGCTGGAGCGGCAGGTCGGCGAGCTGCGGCGGTTGGAATCCGACGCCCGCCGCTTCGTGGCCGACGTCTCGCACGAACTCCGGACACCGCTGGCCGCGATGACGGCGGTCACCGACGTGCTCGACGAGGAGGCGGAACACCTGCCCGGGGACGCGGGCCGGGCCGCCCGGCTGGTCAGCCAGGAGACGCAGAACCTCACCCAGCTTGTCAACGACCTCATCGAGATCAGCAGGTTCGACTCCGGCACCGCGCGGCTCGCCCTGGACGACGTGGACGTGGCCGCGGCGGTGACCGCGACAGTGCGGATCCGCGGCTGGCTGGACCGGGTACGAACGGAGTTGCCACCCGGCGTCGTGGCCCGACTCGACCCCCGCCGACTGGACGTCATCGTCGCCAACCTGGTCGGCAACGCCTTCCGGCACGGTGCCGAGCCGGTGTCGGTGCGCCTGCGCGCCGACCCGGACTGGGTCACCATCGAGGTGGCCGACCGGGGGCCCGGACTGGATCCGGAGGTGTTGCCGCACGTCTTCGACCGCCTCTACAAGGCCGACACCGCGCGAACCCGCTCCGAGGGCAGCGGCCTCGGTCTCGCCATCTCCTGGGAGAACGCGCGCCTGCACCGCCACGGCGAGCGACGGGGGAGTCTCGTCGCGGGCAACGGCACCCACGGCGGCGCGGTGTTCACCCTCCGCCTGCCCCGCGAAACGGCGGACACCGGAGGTGCCCCGTGACCGGCCGACGGACGGGCCGCGCGCTGCTCGCCGGCGGACTGCTTCTGACGCTGCTCGCGGCGGGCTGTGGGGTACGGCCCAGCGCGGTCATCACCGGTCGCCCGCCGATCAGCGGCCCCGCCCAGGGCACCTGGGTCTATCTTCTCGCGCAGGGCGAACTGGTGCTGGTCCTCCGCCCGGTCAACACGGACCCGTCGCCCGCCGCCGCGCTCTCGCTGCTCGCGGCCGGTCCGCAGGAGAACGAACGCGCCCAGGGTTTCACCAGCGACGTTCCGGCCGGGCTCGACCCGGTCACGGTGACGGCGGGAGCCGGTCGGTCCGGTGATCTCACGGTGCGGGCGAACATCGCCGCGCAGGCGTTGTCAGCGCACGCGGCCGACCAGATCATCTGCACGACGGTCGCCGCCGCGGCGCAGGTCAGCGCGGCGAACACCGCCACCACCGTCGCCATCGTCGGGTCGGACGGCGCCCGAGGGCCTCGGGCGTGCCCGATCAGGTGACCGGGCACCGACCGCCGACTCACACCAGGTGGTCGACCGCTCGGGCCGGCCGGGGCAACCCGCTGTGGTGGCCGTGGTCCTGGTCGGCCAGCGCGCCGGCGATCAGGATGTCGATCAGGGCGGCGAAGCCGATGCCGGCCTGCTGCCAGATCTGCGGGAACTGGGACGCGGCGGTGAAGCCGGGGAACGTGTTGACCTCGTTCACGATGGGCTCGGGCGACCCCTCGGTGGGCAGGAAGAAGTCGACCCGCAGCAGCCCACGGCAGTCGAGGGCCTGGAAGGCGCGAATCGCACGGTCCTGAAGCACCTCGGTGGTCGCCGCGTCGAGCGGGGCGGGAATCTGGAAGATCGCCCCGCCGTCGTACTTCGCGTCGTAGTCGAAGAAGCCGGCGCCGGTCACCCGGATCTCCAGCGGCGGGCCGGCCTGCACCCGGCCGTCCGGGTGCTGGAGGACGGCCACGTCGATCTCGCGTCCCCGTGCTCCCTGCTCGACGAGCACCTTCGGGTCGACCTGGCGGGCCTGCTCCAGCGCGGCGGGAACTCCCGCCCAGTCGTCCACCCTGACGACGCCCAGGCTCGACCCGGCCCGGGCCGGCTTGACAAAGACCGGCAGTTCCAGCCGACGCTGATCCTCGGGCGACAGGGCCTCGCCGGGACGCAGGGTCACCCCCGGGCTGACCCGCAGGCCCTCCGCCGCGAGAAGCCGCTTGGTGACCCCCTTGTCCATGCCGGCGGCGCTGGCGAAGACGCCGTTGCCGACGTACGGCACGCCGAGCCATTCCAGCAGCGACGACACGGTGCCGTCCTCGCCGTACGGGCCGTGCAGGGCCGGGAACACCACGTCCTGGGCGCGCAGGACGCGCAAGGCCGCCGGCAGGGGCGTCGGTCGGCCGCCGACGTGCCACCCGCCGTCGCGGTCGATGAGCACCTCGGTGACCTGGTACCGCTCACGGTCCAGGTGGGCGAGGATGCTCGCCGCCGAGCGGCAGGACACCTCGTGCTCGCCGCTCTGCCCGCCGTACAGCACTGCCAGTCGGGTTGTCATGAGTTCCGTGCCCTTCCGTGGAGGTGCTCGCGGGCCACCCGGGCCCCGATGCCGGTCAAGATCTCGTGTGGGTTGGTGTCGGCCCAGCGGGCCCACTCGACGACCGTCGGGGGGCGCTGGTCACCCTCGGCCGGGCCGAACACCACGACCGGGTCGCCGATCGTCACGGGAAGATCCCCGGCGTCGACCACGCACTGGTCCATGGCGATGCGCCCGACGATCGGGCACCGCCGGCCGGCGAGCCACACCGAGGCACGGCCACCCGCAGCCCGGGGCAGCCCGTCGGCGTAGCCGAGCGGCAGCAGCGCCAGCGTGGTCGGTGTGCCGGTCACGTGCTCGGGCCCGTAGGAGACGCCAGTGCCGGCCGGCACCCGCTTGACGTTGACCACGCTCGTTCGCAGGGTCATCGCGGGGTGCAGCCCGAACTCGCCCGGACCGCTCACGCCGAACGGGTCCACGCCGTAGAGGGCGATCCCGATCCGGCAGAGGTCGAAGCGGGTCCGTGGTGCGGAGAGCGCGGCCGCCGAGTTGGCCAGGTGGACGAGATCGGGGCCCAGGCCAGCCGACCGTGCGGTCCGCAGCGCCTCCTCGAAGATCGCCACCTGACGGGTGAGCGCGGGGGCGCCCGGCAGGTCGGCGTCGGCGAGATGGGACCACACCCCGCGCACCCGGATCCCGCCCTCTCGTTCGTACTTGCGGGCCCAACCGACCAACTCGGGCCAGTCGTCCCCGGCGGCCCCGTTGCGGGACAACCCGGTGTCCGCCTTGAGCTGCACCATTGCCGGTGCGCCGAGCAGACGGGCCGCGTCGGCGACGGCGTGCAGGTGCGTCGTCGTGGACACGCCGATGTCGACGCCACCCTTGATCAACATACCGAAGTCGTCATTCGGGCCGTGCAGCCAGCTCAAGGTGGGCGCTGTCACACCCGCTTCGCGCAGGGTCAGCGCCTCGGCCGAGGAGGTCACTCCCAGCCAGGAGGCGCCGGCGCGCAGCGCGGCCCGGGCCACCTGCACCGCGCCGTGGCCGAACCCGTCGGCCTTCACCACGGCCATCAGTCCGGTGCCGGTGACCGACGCGATAGTCCGCACGTTGCTGGCGATCGCGTCCAGGTCGATCAGGGCTTCGGCGAGGGCGCTCATCCGGTCGCCTCCACCCGGCGCGTGCCGGGCAGCGCGAACAGCCAGCCCGCGCGAACCGCCAGCAGCCCGCGGTGAACGGCCAGGCTCAGACCGATCACCAGCCCGCTCAGCAGAATCGGATAACCGAGCACGATCAGGCCCTGAGCGGACCCACCCAGCCCGGAAACCGGTACCAGCAACAGCCGGTGCAGCAAGGCCAGGACCGGCATGTGAATGACGTAGATCGGCAGGGTGATGCGGCCGAGCCTAGCCAGTGGTCTGCTCAGCGCCGACCACCGCGACAGCCGGGCAGCGGCGGTTATGCCGAAGATCACTGCCACCACGGACACCGCCGGCCACACCCCGAACCACTGCTGTGCGCCGGTCACCGCCATCGCGGTGAGCGCCAGGACGTAGCCACCCGAGGTCAGCAACAGCCGGCGGCGGCTTGCGGTGGCGGCCCACCGCTGGATCTGCGGCCGCAGGTACAGGCCGGCGAGGAAGAAGACCAGGTTCTGGTAGAGGCCGGCGCGGTTGCCCGGGGTGTCGAGCAGGCCGGCGGCGGCGACGGCGGACAGCGCGGCGGCGGGGACCAGGACCAGCGCCCGGGGCAGCCTGCGGGTCGCCTTGGCGATCGTGAAGTACAGCGCCAGGGCGTACAGGTACCAGAGGTTGGACGGCGTGATGGTGAGCTGCTGCAGCAGGCCGAGCGCCGAGGTGGCCCGGTCGGTCGGCAGTCCCGGCGCGGCGGCGAGGACCACCGTGTGGATCAGCAGCCAGACGGCGTACAGGTAGAGGAACCCGGCGATCCGGCTGCGGGCGACCACCCGCCACGGCCGCTGGGCGGCGTTCGCCGCGAAGACGCCCGAGATGGTGAAGAACAGCGGCATCCGCAGCGGGAGGAACTGCTCACCCAGGGTTCCCCAGAAGCCCGGCACCGGTACGCCGATGTGCCAGTCGATCTGGAGGTAGTCCTTCACGACGACGTGCCACAGGACGACGAGGATGATGCAGACACCCTTCGCGGCATCGGCCCACTCCGCCCGGTGCGATCCGGCGGCGGGCGCGGGTGCGGAGGCAGGGGCAGGGCCGCTCCGTTGCCGGTGGCGGAACCGGACGCGCGTCGCGTCGGGCTCCAGCTCGGCGGGCCGGGACTCGGTCAGCTGTCGGATCACTCACCGAAAGCTGCCAGCCGGATATCCGCACGTGATCCACGAATTGTCATGAGTTGGTAATGGACGCCGCCGGACCCAATCCGTGGGCGGTTCCGAGCCGCCCCCGGCGGACGCCGGGCGGCACTAGGCTCGTTGCGGAGGTGCCGAACATGAAGCTCGGGCTGCACTACTGGAACTACTCGACCCCGGCCGACCCCGCCGCGATCGCACCGACCCTGGCGCAGACGGCGACAGTCGCCGAGCAGGCCGGCGTCGCGTCGTTCACGGTGATGGACCACTTCTTCCAGATGGACGCGGTGTTCGCGGCCGAGGAGCCGATGCTGGAGGCGTACACCACGCTCGGCTACGTCGCGGCCATGACCCAGCGGATGACGCTGGGCGTGCTGGTCACCGGCGTGATGTACCGCTACCCGGGGTTGCTCGCCAAGACCGTGACGACCCTCGACGTGCTCTCCGGCGGCCGGGCCCGCCTCGGCATCGGCGCCTCCTGGTACGAGCGGGAGCAGCTCGGGTTGGGCGTGCCGGTCGTCCCGGTGGCCGAGCGGTTCGAGCGGTTGGAGGAGACGCTGCGCATCTGCCTTCAGATGTGGAGTGCCGACGACGGCCCGTTCAACGGGCAGCACTACCAGCTCGCCGAGACCATCAACTCGCCGCAGCCGTTGAGCCGCCCGCACCCGCCGATCATGATCGGCGGCGGCGGCGAGAAAAAGACCCTGCTGCTGGTGGCCCGGTACGCCGACGCCTGCAACCTGTTCGGCCGCGGCGGCATCGACGACGTCGCGCGCAAGCTGGATGTGCTGCGCGGGCACTGCGCCGCCGAGGGCCGCGACTACGACACCATCGAGAAGACGGTGGTCGCCTCGCAGGCGCCGCTGGACGACACCGACGCGTTTCTCGCCGAGGTGGCCGAGTACGCCGCGCTCGGAGTGAGCGAGGTGCAGGTGACACCGGATCGGCACCCGGTCGAGTTCGCGCAGCGGCTCGGCGACGAGGTGCTGCCCCGGTTGGCCGACATCGCCTGATTCCGCCACGAGGGGTGCGGGCGGCCATTGTGAACGACTGGCCAATTCCTGGGGGATCAATGGTGCGCCCGCGCCGGCTTCGGCTCCACGAACGACGTTGCCGGCGGGGATGAGCCGGATCACATATGGCGGTTCGCTTCGACTGCCGGAAATTGTTCGACGACGTGCCAGGTAGCCTCTCCGGGTGTCGCAGATGTTACCGCTTCTTGTTACCGATCGGTATGACGTCGTCGAGCTCATCGGCCAGGGCGGAATGGGTCGAGTGTGGAAAGCCCGCGACCGAATGCTGCAACGGGACGTCGCCATCAAGGAAATCGTTCCGCCCCCCGGCCTGACCATTGAGGCGCGACAGGAATTGCGGGTCCGGTCACTTCGGGAGGCTCGGGCAATTGCGCAACTCGACCACGTCAACGTCGTCCGGGTCTTCGATGTGCTGTTGAGCGCCGACGGCGACCCGCAGATCGTGATGGAGTACGTGCCGTCCCGTTCGCTGCACGACACCATCACCACCGACGGTCCCGTCCCGCCGGTGCGGGCGGCCGAGATCGGGCTGGCCGTGCTCGGCGCGCTGCGTGCCGCCCACCGCGCTGGGATCATGCACCGCGACGTCAAACCGGCCAACATCCTCGTCGGCGCGGACGACCGGATCGTGCTCACCGACTTCGGCCTGGCCACCGCCGTCGAGGACGTGAACCTGACCCTCAGCGGTGTGGTGCTCGGCTCGCCCGCGTACGTGTCTCCCGAGCGGGCCATGCGGGGCACGGTGGGTCCGGAGGGGGATTTCTGGTCGCTCGGCGCGACCCTGTACGCCGCCGTGGAGGGCCAGTCGCCGTACGCCCGGCCGTCGAGTCTGATGAGCCTCACCGCGCTGGTCACCGAGCCCCCACCCGCGGCGCGACGGGCGGGACCGCTCGCACCGGTGCTGGCCGGTCTGCTGCGCAAGGACCCGGCCGAGCGGGTGGACGCCGACGCGGCCGAGCAGTTGCTCCGGGCGGCGCTGGACGGCACACCGCGGTCGCCCATCGCGGTGACGTGGCGTCCGGCGCCCGCACCAGCGGCGGTCACGGCCCATCCGGTCGGCGCGCCCGGCGTACCCCGGTCGTCGGCCCCGGTGGCGGCGGATCGTGCCGGTCGGGGACCGGCCCGCCGACGGCGGACCTGGGTCCTCGGTGGTCTCGCGGCAGTGGTCGCGCTCGGCCTGGCGGTCGCGGTTCCGCTGGCCACCCGCCGTGCGTCACGGCCGGCCGGGGGAGGGGCCGAGCTGGTGGACGCCGCCGTGCCGGGTACGCCGTCGACGCCCGGTGCCGCACCGACGACCGCTGCGCTCCAGCCAATCTCGTGGTCGGTCTACCGGGACAGCAGCGGCTTCTCGATGCCGGCGCCGCGCGACTGGCAGATCGTCCGACGCGGGCAGCGGGTCGAACTCCACGAGCCGGGCGGCGAACGGATGCTGGTCGTCAGCCAGACCGACTCGCCGCGCAGCGACCCGTTGGCCGAACTCGGCGGACCGGCCGTCAGTGAGCGGTACCGCGACTACCGCCGGATCGAGCTGATCGCCGTCAACTACCAGCTTAAGGCTGCCGACCTGGAGTGGGTCTACACCAGCGAGGCGGGTACCGCGATGCGCGGGCGCCAGCGCACCTTCACGACGGGTGAGCGCCTGGGCTACAGCATCGCCTGGTTGACACCCGAGCCCGCCTGGGCGGTGGCCGGGGCGGACGCGTTCCGGGAGGTCACCGCGGGCTTCCGGCCGGCGTCGACGGCGGGCGGGGCGACCCCGTCCGCCACGCCGGACCGTCGAGTGTCACCGACTCCGAGTGTGCCCCCGGCGCGGTCGGGCAACCGGCTCGTCGGGGTGGCGAGCAAGCGGTGCCTGGACGTCAGCGCGCCGGACTCACCCGACCCGGTCCGGCTCGGGATCTGGGACTGTCGGGACGACCGCGCCTCCCACCAGCTCTGGTCGATGCGGTCGGACAGGAGCGTGCAGTTGGGTGGGCGTTGCCTGGACGTGCTCGGCGCGTCCAGCGACGCCGGGGCGGCGATCCAGCTCACCACCTGCAACACGACCCCGGCGCAACAGTTCACCCTGAACGAGGCCCGGCAACTCGTCAACGCGCACAGCGGACTGTGCCTGGGCACTGTCGGCCAGAGCACCGCGAACGGCGCGATGATCGAGCAGCGCAGCTGTAGCGCCGACACGAGCCATCTGGAGTGGACCCGGCGATAGACCGGATATCGACGAGGGCCGTCCTCCCGGTGGTGCGGAGGACGGCCCTCGTCGGTGGTTGGATCAGGCGACCGCGGCGGGGAACCGTTCCCAGACCCGGTGCGCGGCCATCAACTGCTGCACCGCGGTCAGCGCCTCGGCGCCCGAGCCCGCCGCCACGACGCCCGGGGTGCCGGCGACGCCGGCCTGCTCCAGCACTGTGACGCCGGCGCCCCAGGCGCCGATCGCCTTGGCGTGCCGCCAGGACTCCTCGACGAGCAGCAGCACGCGGGGGTCCACGGTGGCCGGGGCCGGCGTGCCCGCCTTGGCGTCGCGGGCGGGCAGGGCATCCGGTGCGGGTGCCGGCGCTCCGGCCAGCAGGACCGCGTCGAACTCGACCGACCGGCCGGTGGCGAAGGTGCGCTGCACCGGCAGGTCGCCCACCATGCCGCCGTGGGGGGCGATCAGCAGCGGCACCATGCCGGCGCTGAACACGGCCCTGCGGACCTCGTCGACGCCGTCCAGGTCGCCGTCGGGGTCGACGACGATCCCGACCATCCGGCCGTCGCTCGGCCACTCCCGACCGACCTGCGACAGCGCCGGGCTGGGCGTGACGTCGGGGAGCGGCACGGTCGGCTGGGGTGCGGGCAGGCCCAGGCCGGTGGCGACCTGCTCGCACAGCACCGGGTCGATGTTGGCGAGGCTCTGCAGCTGACGCTCCTTGATCGTCTGGTGGTAGCACTTGCCCAGCTCGAAGGTGTACGCCCGGATGATGTGTTCCTTCTCGACCGGCGACATGCTCAGCCAGAACAGGCGGACCTGGCTGTAGTGGTCGTCGAACGAGGCCGGGTTCGCGCGTACCTTCGGTGCCTGGGCGACAGTGACCGGCACGTCGACGAAGGCGTGCTCGGCGTCCCCGGCGGGGAACGGGTTGCCGCCGTCGAGCGAGTTCGGTCGGTACGGCGCGACGCCGGCGTGCACGGCGTGCTGGTGGAAGCCGTCGCGCAGCATGTCGTTCACGGCCGCGTGCGGGCGATTGATCGGGATCTGCGTGAAGTTCGGCCCGCCCAGCCGGGTGAGCTGCGTGTCGACGTACGAGAAGAGCCGGCCCTGCAACAGCGGGTCGTTGGTGACGTCGATGCCCGGGGGCAGGTGACCGAGGTGGAAGGCGACCTGTTCGGTCTCGGCGAAGAAGTTCGTCGGCGTCCGGTTGAGCACCAGCCGCCCGATGGGCTGCACCTCGGCCAGCTCCTCCGGCACGATCTTCGTGGGGTCAAGCAGGTCGATGCCGGCGAAGGTCTCCTCGGGAGTGTCCGGGAAGACCTGGATGCCCAGCTCCCACTCGGGGTACGCGCCGGCCTCGATGGCGTCGTAGAGGTCGCGGCGGTGGAAGTCCGGGTCGATGCCGCCGATCAGCTGCGCCTCCTCCCAGGTCAGCGAGTGCACGCCCAGCTTCGGCTTCCAGTGGAACTTGGCCAGCACCGTCTCCCCGGCCTCGTTGACGAGGCGGAAGGTGTGCACGCCGAAGCCCTCCATCGTCCGGTACGAACGCGGAATGCCCCGGTCGGACATGTTCCAGATGGTGTGGTGCTGCGCCTCGGTGTGCAGCGACACGAAGTCCCAGAAGGTGTCGTGGGCGCTCTGCGCCTGCGGGATCTCCCGGTCGGGGTGCGGCTTGCCGGCATGGATGATGTCCGGAAACTTGATCGCGTCCTGGATGAAGAAGACCGGGATGTTGTTGCCGACCAGGTCGAAGGTGCCCTCGTCGGTGTAGAACTTCGTGGCGAAGCCACGGGTGTCGCGGACCGTGTCGGCCGAACCCCGCGAACCGAGCACCGTGGAGAACCGGACGAAGACGTCGGTCTCGCGTCCCTTCTTGAGGAAGCCGGCCCGGGTGACCGCCTCGGCGGTGCCGTACGCGGTGAACACACCGTGCGCGCCGGCACCCCGGGCGTGCACCACGCGCTCCGGAATACGTTCGTGGTCGAAGTGCGTGATCTTCTCGCGTAGGTGGTGGTCCTGGAGGAGCACCGGGCCGCGCGGGCCGGCCTTGAGCGAGTGGTCGGTGTCGCGCAGCCGCGCCCCGTTCGCGGTCGTGAGGTAGGCCCCCTGCTGGCCGTTCGCGATCGTCGGCGCGCCGGTCTCCGCGCCGGTCGGCGTGCGCGTCTGCGGTGCCCCCTGTTCCGACTTCGGCGGCAGCGGGTCGTGCGGCGTCGTCGGCTCCTCAAGCGGCGGTGGCGCGCTCCCCGGCGCGCCGGGGACGTCCGGGGTGAGGGCATCGGCGATCTTTCCTGAGGCGGTCTTCACGACGTTCTTGACCGCCTCGGCGGGCTTGCTGGAATCCACTGAAAGAACCTCTCCATGGCGCGTGTGCGGGCCGGCGCCTGCCCTGCTACCCCAGGTCAGAGGGTCGAAACACGACTGATCTCGGCATCCTGCGCCGGGACTGGTGATTTCGCCGATGCCGGGATCGGCGGAGCAGCCAAAACTGACACACGTCGATATCCCTCGACTTTAGGGAGTGCCCGACGTGTCCTCACCAACCACCACCCGTCCCCGTTCCGTCGCAGCCCGTGCCACCCGGCTCGCGCTGGCCGCCGTCCTGGCCGCCGGCGGCGTCCTGGCCGGATCGTCCGGCGCCGCCCAGGCCGCCGGCCCGTACGAGCGGGGCCCCGCCCCGACCACGGCGATCCTGGAGGCCAGCCGTGGCCCGTTCGCGACGTCCTCGCAGAGCGTGTCCTCGCTGAGCGTCACCGGCTTCGGCGGCGGCGTCATCTACTACCCGACCAGCACCAGCGAGGGCACCTTCGGCGCCATCGCCATCTCGCCCGGTTACACCGCCGCCTGGTCCAGCATCAGCTGGCTCGGACCACGCATCGCCTCGCACGGTTTCGTGGTGATCGGCATCGAAACCAACAGTCGGCTGGACCAGCCGGACAGCCGGGGCCGGCAGTTGCTCGCCGCGCTGGACTACCTCACCCAGCGCAGCTCGGTGCGCACCCGGATCGACAGCAGTCGGCTCGCGGTGGCCGGCCACTCCATGGGTGGCGGGGGCAGCCTGGAGGCGGCCTCGTCGCGGCCGTCGTTGCAGGCCGCGGTGCCGCTGGCACCGTGGAACCTGGACAAGAGCTGGTCCGAGCTGCGGGTGCCCACGCTGATCGTCGGTGGCGAGAGCGACTCCGTCGCGCCGGTCTCGTCGCACTCGGTGCCGTTCTACAACAGCATCCCGGCCTCCGCCGAGAAGGCGTACCTGGAGCTGAACGGGGCGAGCCACTTCTTCCCGCAGACCACGAACACGCCGACCGCCCGGCAGATGGTGGCCTGGTTGAAGCGGTTCGTCGACGACGACACCCGCTACGAGCAGTTCCTCTGCCCCGGCCCGAGCGGCTCGCAGATCCAGGAGTACCGCAACACCTGTCCCAGCGCCTGACGGCGGTCACGGGGCGGTCGCTGCTGGCGGCCGCCCCGTCCACGTGCGTAAAGGGGGCATTGAAGGTCTTGACGCCAAACCCGAGAAACGTACACTGCGAGTGTAAATAAACACCCGCCACGACAGAGGGATGGGTGATGGAGCGCGGCCTCGAACTGCACCACATCGGCGTCCGTTTCGGCGGCCTCACCGCCCTCGACGACGTGTCCCTGCGGGTGCCACCCAACCGGGTGGTGGGCGTCATCGGGCCCAACGGCGCCGGCAAGACCACGCTGTTCAACGTGATCTGCGGCTTCGTCGCACCGGAGACGGGTTCACTCACCCTCGACGGCCGGCCGCTGCGGCCACGGCCGCACCGGTTGACCCGGCTCGGCATCGCCCGGACCCTGCAGGGCACCGGGCTCTTCGCCGGGCTGAGCGTGCTGGAGAACGTGATGACCGGCGCTTCGCACACCGCCCGTGCCGGCTTCGTCCCCGCGCTGCTCGGGCTGCCGGCCAGTGACCGCGACGAGCGCCGGCTCCGCGGGGACGCCCTGGCCATCCTCGACGAGCTGGGCATCGCCGAGCACGCCGAGGCCGCGCCGACCACCCTGCCCTTCGCCGTACGCCAGCGGGTCGCCCTGGCCCGCGCGCTCGCCGCCCGGCCCCGGCTGCTCCTGCTCGACGAGCCGGCCGGTGGCCTCGGGGCGGACGACATCGCCGAGCTGGCGGAGCTGGTCCGGCAACTGCCCCGACGGGACACCGACCCCTGCGCCGTGCTCCTGGTCGAGCACCACATGGACCTGGTGATGGCCGTCTGCGACGAACTCGTGGTCCTCGACTTCGGCCGGGTCATCGCCGCCGGCACCCCGGACGAGATCCGCGACGACCCCGCGGTCACCGACGCGTACCTCGGTGCCACCGTCGAGGAGGCCTCCCAATGACCGCGACCGACCTGCTCGTCGTGCGGGGGCTGGTCGCCGGCTACGGTGCCGCGCCCGTGTTGCGGGCAATCGACCTCACCGTTCCGGCCGGCACCATCGCCGCGGTCGTCGGCGCCAACGGCGCCGGAAAGACCACTCTCCTGCGCGCGCTCTCCGGCATGATCCGCCCGGCCGCCGGCCAGGTCCTGCTGGCCGGAGAGGACCTTCGCGGTACGCCGGTGGAACAGCTCGTCCGACGCGGCATGGCGCACGTCCCGGAGGGCCGGGGCGTGATCAGCGAGCTGACCGTCGATGAGAACCTGCGACTGGGCGGGCTGTGGCGACGCGACCGGGCCGACGCCGGGCGGGCCCTCGACGAGGTCTACCAGCTCTTCGAGCCGCTGGCCCGACGCCGTCGGCACCTCGGTCACCAGCTCTCCGGCGGCGAGCGGCAGATGCTCGCGCTCGGTCGGGCCCTGGTCGGCCGACCCCGTCTGCTGCTGCTGGACGAGCCGTCGCTCGGCCTGGCGCCACGGGTGGTCGCCCGGACCATGGCCCTGCTCCGCCAACTGCGCGACCGCACCGGGCTGACCGTCCTGCTGGTCGAGCAGAACGTGCGCAGCGCGCTCGCCGTCGCCGACCAGGGCGTCGTGATGTCCCTCGGCCGGGTGGTGATCGCCGCCCCGGCGGTGCAGCTACGCGACGACGTCGACCTGCGCCACGCGTACCTCGGTTTCTGACCACCACCTCGTCCCCCGGAGGGAGAACTGTTGGACCGCTTCGTCTTCCTCACCGTCGACGGCCTGTCCCGGGGCGCGGTGTACGCCGCGTTCGCACTGGCCCTGGTGCTCATCTGGCGGGCGGCGCGGGTCGTCAACTTCGCCCAGGGAGCGATGGCCGTCGCCGCCGCGTACGTCGCCTACACCGTCAGCACCGCGACCGGTTCCTACTGGCTGGGCTTCGTGGTCGCGATCGTCGCCGGCCTGCTGCTCGGTGCGCTGGTGGACCGTGCGGTGATGCGGCACGTCGATCACGCCTCACCGCTCAACCCGGTGATCGTCGCGCTCGGGCTGGTGCTGCTGATCCAGGCCGTGCTCGGCATGGTGTACGGCAGCGAGTTCCGCCCCGCCGAGGCCCCGTTCAGCCGGTCCGCCCTCACCGTGGGCGGCGTCGCCGTGCTGTCCCCGTACGACCTGTTCGTCTTCGCCACGATCGGCGTGGTGGTCAGTGGCCTGGCCTGGATGTTCGCCCGTACCCCGGTGGGGTTGCGGATGCGCGCGGCGGCCTTCGCTCCGGAGGTCTCCCGGCTGCTCGGGGTCAACGTCGGTGGGATGCTGACCCTCGGTTGGGCGCTCGCCTCCGGGGTGGGCGCGTTGGCCGCCATGCTGGTCCTGCCGACCGAGCTGGGCCTGCACCCGCACGCGATGGACCTGGTGTTCGTCTCGGCGTTCACAGCGGCGGTGGTCGGCGGGCTGGACAGTCCACCGGGGGCGGTGGTCGGTGGGCTGGTGGTGGGGCTCTTGCTCTCCTACGTGAGCGGCTACGCCGGCAGTGACCTGACCCCGCTCGCGGTGCTGGTACTGCTGCTGGCGGTGCTGCTGGTCCGGCCCGGTGGGCTGTTCGCCCCGGTCGCGGCGAGGCGGGTGTGAGCGCCACGAGGGCGGCACTGCCGCCGAAGGAGCAGCTCGACGAACAGGGCGGCCGACCGGTCGACCGGCGACACGGCTCCACACTGCTGCGCCACCTCGCCGTGGTGCTGGCCGCCGGGTTGCTGCTGGTGGCGGTCAGCTACTCCGTCGAGCCGTTCCGCAACTTCCAGCTCGCCACCGTGGCCGCCTACCTCTGCGCGACCGCCGGGCTGACCGTCCTCACCGGGCTCAACGGTCAACTGTCGCTCGGGCACGGCGCGCTGATGGCCACCGGGGCGTACACAGTGGCGCTGTGCCAGACCGCGTTCGCCGACCGGGGAATGACCGGCGGCTGGCTGTTGCCGCTGTCGTTGGCTGCGGCGATCGTCAGCACTGTCGCGGTCGGCGCTGTGGTCGGTGTGGCAGCGGCCCGGCTGCGCGGTCCCTATCTGGCCGGGGTCACCCTCGCGGTTGCCGTTGTGGTGCCGGCGCTGGCGGTCACCTTCGACGGCGTGTTCAACGGCGAGCAGGGGCTGTCGGTGCCCGTGGAGCCGCCGCCGCTGTCGCTCGGCCCGTACTTCCCCTACGAGCGGTGGCAGCTTTGGGTCACCGGCGCGGCCACCCTGCTCGCGTTGCTGCTGTTGGCGAACCTGATCCGCAGCCGGTACGGGCGTACCTTCCGGGCGGTCCGCGACGACGAGGTGGCGGCCCGCCTCGCCGGCATCCACGTGGCCCGCACCCAGGTCCTCGCGTTCGTGGTCAGCGCCGCCACCGCCGGGCTCGGCGGCGCGCTGCTGGCGGTGCTCGCGCAGAGCGTCTCACCCGGGGCGTTCTCGCTGACCCTGTCGCTGTTCCTGCTGATGGCCGTCGTGATCGGTGGCCTGGGTCGACTGACCGGCGCGCTGTGGGGGGCCGTCCTGCTGGTCGCCCTGCCCGATCTGACCCACTCGGTGACCGAGATGCTCACGCTCTCACCCGCGGTGGCGCAGCGGCTGGAGGGCAACCTCCCCCTGGCGATCTTCGGACTCACCCTGATCGTCGTCATGATCGCCGCCCCCGGCGGTGTGCAGGGTCTGCTGTCGCGTCTCGGCCGGGCGCTACTGGCCAGGCGGCCGACCCGGCGTTCCTGAGCTGTCCTCGGTCCGGCCTCGGCCGGGCGCCCCACCACCACACCGTTCCCACAGACAACCGGACCGAGAAAGGTCGGTGTTTCCCATGCACCGTAAAGCGCATCGCGGCCTCGCGATCGCCAGCACCCTTGCCCTGCTCATCACCGCAGCCGGCTGTAGCGGCGACGACGGCCCCGGCTCCGGCGGGGCGTCGGTGCCGGGCGTCACCGACACCGAGATCGTCGTCGGCACCCACATGCCGCTGACCGGTCCGGCCTCGGCCGGCTACTCGAAGATCGCCCCGGCGACGAAGGCGTACTTCGACTACGTCAACGCCAACGGCGGAGTGCACGGCCGCAAGATCACCTACAAGATCATGGACGACGGTTACAACCCGGCGAACACCCAGCAGGTGGTCCGTCAGCTCGTCCTCCAGGACAAGGTCTTCGCCGTCCTCAATGGTCTGGGCACGCCGACGCACACCGGTGTGCTCGACTTCCTCAAGAGCAACCGGGTGCCCGATCTGTTCGTCGCCTCCGGCAGCCGCAGCTGGGACCAGCCGGACAAGTATCCGGGCACGTTCGGGTTCAACCCGGACTACACGGTCGAGGGCAAGATCCTCGCCAACTACGCGAAGGCGAACCTGGCCGGCCAGAAGGTCTGCTTCCTCGGTCAGGACGACGACTTCGGCCGGGACAGCCTGGCCGGCGTGGAGAAGGTGCTCGGCGCCGGTGCCGTTGCGGTCAAGCAGACGTACGTCACCAGCAACACCAACGTGGCGCCACAGATCGGCGCGTTCAAGGCGGCCGGCTGCCAGGTCGTCGTGCTCGCCACAGTGCCCGGATTCACCGCGCTCTCCGTCGGCACTGCGGCACGGCTGGGTTTCAAGCCGCAGTGGCTGGTCTCCAACGTCGGCGCCGACCACCCGACCCTGGCCAAGCAGCTCGGCGCCGCCGCGCCGCTGCTGGAGGGCATGGTCGGCACCAACTACCTCCCGATGCAGAACGACACCGCGAACCCGTGGATCCAGCTCTTCACGAAGGTCAACAAGGAGCACAACGGGGACGCGCCGTTCGACGGCAACACCGTCTACGGCATGTCGGTCGGCTACCTCTTCGTGCAGGTGCTGCTCGCCGCCGGCAAGGACCTCACCCGGGAGAAGGTGCTGGACGCCGTGCAGAAGGGCGGCTACCAGGGCCCAGGGCTGGTGCCGCTGCGCTTCTCTGCCACTGACCACTCCGGGTACGGCGGTCAGCGCCTGAGCCGGGTGAGTGGGGGAGTGCAGAGCTACTTCGGGCCGGCGTACGAGACGGACGAGGCGGACGGGGCGGTCAACGAGTACACCGCCACCCCGGCCGCGCCGCCGGCGAACGGGGTGCCGACCGTCTCCTGAGGGCCCCGCAGCGCCGACGTCCGACCGGGCGTGGTCCCGCCTGACCACGTCCGGTCGGACGGCTGCGCTCGTGCTGCCGCGTGGCCTGCCGGCCGATCGTCGGAGGCGTTGACCGATACCGATCGACGCTCCTACTATCTGCACCGTGAATGCATATTCGGACCGGCTTGCGGGCCGGGTCGCCATCGTCACCGGCGCCAGTCGCGGGATCGGTCTGGCCATCGCCCAACGCCTCGTCGCCGAAGGCGCGCGGGTGGGCCTGACCGCCCGCCGCCCCGAGGGGCTGGCCGAGGCGGTCGCCACCCTGGGCGGTCCGGCACACGCCCTGTCGGTGCCGGGCCGGGCCGACGATCCCGAGCATCGGGTCGCAGCGGTCAGCCAGGTGAGCGCGGCGTTCGGGCCGGTGGACCTGCTGGTCAACAACACCGGCATCAACCCGGTGCACGGCCCGCTGGTCGAGCTGGACCTGGCCGCGGCCCGCAAGATCCTCGACGTGAACGTGGTCGCCGCGCTCGGCTGGGTGCAGGAGGTCTGCGCCGCCGGCATGAGCGAGCGCGGCGGCTGCGTCGTCAACGTCTCGTCGATCGCCGGGCTCGGTCCGTCGCCCGGCATCGCCTGCTACGGGGTCAGCAAGGCCGCGCTCAACCACCTCACCGCCAGCCTCGCCGTGGAGCTGGGGCCGACGGTCCGGGTCAACGCGGTCGCCCCCGGCGTGGTGAAGACCCGCTTCGCCGCCGCCCTCTACGACGGGCGGGAGGCCGAGGTCGCCGCGCGGTACCCGCTCGGGCGCCTCGGTCTGCCGTCGGACGTGGCGGGCGCGGTCGCCTTCCTGGCCTCCGACGACGCCAGTTGGATCACCGGGCAGACCATCGTCTGCGACGGCGGCGTCTCGCTGACCGGCCGGGCCGGATGAGGGCGTCGGCGGAGCGTCCGGAGCCGCTGATCAACGGCTGTCTAGACTCGGCGGTGCGTCGGGGGACGCCGTGGCGGTGAGGGGGCGAGGGCGGATGGACGGGGTCGATGTGGCGGGCCGGGTCGACGGGCGCACCGCCCGCGCCGAGCGGACCCGCGCGGCCATCGTCGAGGCGCACCTCGCGCTCATCTCCGAGGGCGACCTCCGCCCGACCGGGGAACGCATCGCCGAGCGGGCCGGCATCTCGCTGCGCACCCTCTGGACCAACTTCAAGGACATGGAGACGCTCTTCGAGGCCAGCGGCGCGGAGGTGCTCCGCCAGCAGGACGCCGCCTACCGGCCGATCTCGACCGGGCTGCCGTTGGCGAAGCGGGTCGACGCGTACTGCCGGCAGCGAGCTCGACTGCTCCAGCTCATCGCGCCGTCGGCGCGGGCCGCCCAGATGCGTGAGCCGGTCTCCGAACAGCTGCACCGCAACCGTCTCAAGCACATCGAACGGGTCCGCGACGAGGTCGAGGAGCTTTTCGCCGTCGAGCTGGCCGAGGCCGGGCCGGGGCGGGAGCAGTTGCTCAACGCCCTGGTGGCGGCGAGCACCTGGCAGGCCTGGTCGATGCTGCGCTACGGGCTCGGTCTCGGCGTGGACCAGGCCCGCGCGGTGATGGCCCGGACCGTGGGCGCCCTGCTGGCCGAGGTCGCGCCCGACTGATTCCGGCCCGGCCCGATATCGCCCCCTCTTTCCATTCGGTTTCCGATGGGTAACACTGGCAGGCATGGTTACTGCATCAAGAGTGCAACTAACCGTGCTGCGTGGCCGGGACGACGAGTGCCGGGCTGTCCGGAGCCTGCTCGACGGCATGACCAACGCCGGCGGTGCCCTGCTGTTGCGCGGAGAGCCCGGATCGGGCCGGACGGCGCTTCTCGGCTACGCCCATCGGCACGCCGAGAGTCGCTGCACAGTGCTCGCCGGCAGCGGGCTCGCCGAGGAGGCCGCCCTGCCGTACGCCGGCCTGCAACGCCTGGTCGACCCGGTGCTCGACCGGGCCGCCGCGCTCCCCGGCGAGCAGCGCCAACTGCTACGGCGCGCACTGGGCGGGGAGAGCTGCCCGGCCGACCGGCAGCTGACCCTGTCGATGGCCGTGCTCGGGCTGCTCGCCGCCGCCGCCCGGGACCGGCCGTTGCTCGCCACCATGGACGACATCGACCGAGGGGACCCGCAGACCGCGCAGGTGCTGGCGTTCGTGGCCCGCCGACTGCGGCACCTGCCGCTCGCCGTCCTGCTCACCGCGGACGTCACCGCCAACCTCGACGGGATACCGGCGCACCGACTGCGCGCGTTGACCGAGCACGAGAGCGGCGCGGTCCTCACCGATCGACTCGATCGGCTGACCGAACGCGAGGGCGGCGACCGGCTTCCCGACCGGCCAGCCGCGTCGGCCCTGACCGCGCTGGCCACGATCGGCGGCGGCAACCCGCAGGCCCTGGTGGACCTCGCCGAGGTGCTCACCGCAGGGCAGTGGCGGGGCGAGGAGTCGTTGCCCGCCGCGCCACCAGCGGACGGAGCGCTGGGTCGCTCGTACCGAGCCCGGCTGGACCGGCTGCCCCCGGAGACCCGACGGGTGCTGTTGCTCGCCGCGCTCGACGAGGACGGGGAGCCGGGCACAGTGATCCGGGCCGCGGCCGCCGCTGGCGCCGAGGTCGAGGCGCTCGCCCCGGCGGAGGTCGCCGGCCTGGTCCGCGTCGAGCAACGCGGCGTCACCTTTCCGCAGCCGCTGGTGCGCACGATGATCGCGGCCAGCGCGCCGCTCGCGGAGCGCCGCGCGGCGCACCGACTGCTCGCCGAGGTGCTGGTCGCGGACGGGCAGCGGCTGCGCCGGGCGATGCACCTCGCCGCCGCGACCGCGGGTGCCGATCCGGCCCTCGCCGCCGAGCTGGAACAGGCGGCGGTCGGCGGACCCGACGGCTGGGCCGCCGCCTCGGTGGCCCTGCGGCGGGCCGCCGAACTGAGCGACCATCCGAGGCTGACTGCCACCCGTCTGCTGACCGCAGCCCGCTACGCCTGGGCCGGGGGGCAACCCGACGAGGCCCGGCTGCTGCTCGACCGCCTCCGCGCGGTCTGCGTAGACCCGGTCGTTCGAGGCCGCGCCGACCTGCTCCGCGGTGAGCTGGAGTTGCGCTGCGGCACCGCGTCGAGTGCGTCGGCCACGCTGCTGGCCGCAGCCGCGGCGGTGGACGGCACCGACCGCGCCCTGGCGTTGACCGGGCTGGTGCGGGCCGGCGAGGCGGTCTGTTTCACCGGCGACCAGTACCGGTACGCCGAGGTCGGCCGGCGGTCGCTGGCGTTGCGGCGCCCAGACGACCCGCCGGCCCTGGAGGTCATGGGCTGTCTGATCGCCGGGGTGGCCGCGACCCTGCGGGGCGACCACGAGCGAGCCGGGCCCGTGCTGCGCCGCGCCGTGGTGCTGGGCGACCGGCTGACCGGTTGGGCGTTGACCCCCACAGCGCTCAGCTGCGCCGCGGCGGCCGGACTGCTGGTGGCCGTGGACGGCGCGGCCCACCGGCTCGCCGAACGCGCCGTCGAGCTGGCCCGGGAACGGGGTGAGCTGTCCATGCTGTCGCGGGCGTTGGAACTGCGGGCGGTCGCCGAGTACTGGCTGGGTCGACACGAGGCGGCGGCGGAGACCTCCCGCGACGGGCTGCGCGTCGCCCGGGCAACCGGGCAGGTCAACTGCGCCAACGTCCATCTGGGCATGCTCGCCGTCCTCGCCGCGATCCGGGCCGATCGGGAGACCAGCCTGCGGCGGATCCGCGAGATCGGCGAGTCGCCGACGCCGGGCAGCCGCCCGCACGCGCTCGCCGCGTGGGCCCTGGCGGTGCTCGACCTGGTCGACGGCCGGCACGCCGAGGCCGCGGAGCGGTTGGCGTCGCTGGCTCGGCTCGGCACGCGTCGAGGTCAGATCCTCGTGCAGGTGATGGCCACCCCGTACCTGGTGGAGGCGGCGGCACACCTGGCGCACCGGCCGGCGGCGACGGCCGCGCTCGCCGCGTTCGACAGGTGGGCCAGCAGCACCGCGAGCCCGTTGCGCCGGGCCCTCTCCGCGCGGTGTCACGCACTGCTCGCCCCTCGGGGCGGCACCGAGGCGGAACGGGACTTCCAGGCGGCGCTGCGCCTGCACCCGACCGAGGCCGGCACGTTCGAGCGGGCCCGCACCGAACTGCTCTTCGGCCAGGAGCTGCGCCGCAGTCGACGCCCTCGTGACGCGCGGACGCACCTGCACCAGGCCCGCGAGATGTTCAGCCTGCTCGGGGTGGAGTGCTGGGCCGAGCAGGCCACCACGGAGCTGCGGGCGGCCGGGGAGTCGATCGGTCCGCCGGACCTGCCCGCGGCGCGGTTGTTGACCGGCCAGCAACTGCGGATCGCCGAGCTGGTCGCCGAGGGCGCCACCAACCGGGAGATCGCCGCCCGGATGTTCCTCTCCACCCGTACGGTCGACCATCACCTGCGCAACGTGTTCCACCGGCTGGGCATCCGTTCGCGGACCGAGCTGGCCCGCGCGTTCACCGCCGAGCGGCACGTCGGTCTGGCCTCAGACCGGTGAACGTCCGGTCTGGACGCGTTTAACTATCACCGCTAGTTTGAGCGTCATGGACCTCACCCTCTCCGCCGAGCAGGCGGCGGTCCGCCAACTGGCCGCCGAGTTCGCCGACCGCGAGCTGCTGCCGCACGCCGCCGCCTGGGATCGCCGCGAATCGGTCGACCCCGCCATCGTCGGCATGCTCGGTGACCTGGGCTTCCTGGGGCTGACCATCGCCGAGACCGACGGCGGTTCCGGCGGCGACCACCTCGCGTACTGCCTGGTCCTGGAGGAGTTGGGCCGGGGCGACTCGGCGGTGCGCGGCATCGTCTCGGTCTCCCTCGGCCTGGTGGCGAAGTCGATCGCCGCGCACGGGAGCGCGGAACAGCGGGACGAGTGGCTACCGAGGCTCTGCGCCGGCAGCGCACTCGGATGCTTCGCGCTGACCGAGCCGGACAGCGGCTCGGACGCGGCCGCCCTGCGCACCCGTGCGGTCCGCGACGGCACCGACTGGCTGCTCACCGGCACGAAGACGTTCATCACCAACGGCACCACCGCCGACGTCGCGCTGGTCTTCGCCCGCACCGGCGGCCCCGGGCACCGAGGAATCACCGCGTTCCTGGTGCCCACCGACAGCCCCGGGCTGACCCGGCGGGAAATCCACGGCAAGCTCGGCCTGCGCGGTCAGGCCACCGGCGAGCTGGGCTTCGACGAGGTGCGCGTGCCCGACACGGCCCGCCTCGGCGCCGAGGGCGCCGGATTCCGGCTGGCCCTGGCCACCCTCGCCAAGGGTCGGATGTCGGTGGCCGCCGGGTGCGTCGGCATCGCCCAGGGCTGCCTCGACGCGGCGGTCGGTTACGCCGGGCAGCGCACCCAGTTCGGCAAGCCGATCGCCGGGCACCAGCTCGTCCAACAACTGCTGGCCGCCATCGCGGTGGACACCGCCGCCGCCCGGCTGCTGGTCTGGCAGGTCGCCGACCTGATCGACCGCGGCCAGCCGTTCGCCACCGAGGCGTCGATGGCCAAGCTCTTCGCCAGTGAGGCCGCCGTCCGCGCGGCCAACAACGCGGTCCAGGTCTTCGGCGGGTACGGCTACATCGACGAGTACCCGGTCGGTAAGTATCTGCGCGATGCCCGGGTGGCCACGCTCTACGAGGGCACCAGTCAGATTCAGCAACTCCTCATCGGACGTGCGCTCACCGGCGTCAACGCCTTCTAGTAGCTGTAGGGAGATCCGGCATGAGAGTCTTCACCTCGTTCGAGGAGTTGGCCGCCGCGACCGGCGAGAGCCTCGGGCCCGGTCCGTGGCAGCGCGTCGAGCAGAGCCGCGTCGACCTCTTCGCCGACGCCACCGACGACCACCAGTGGATCCATCTCGACCCGGTCCGAGCCGCGGCGGGGCCGTTCGGCGGGACGATCGCACACGGGTACCTCACCCTGTCGCTGTTGCCGGCGTTGGCGAGCGGGCTCTACCGGGTCGAGGGGGTGGCGATGGGCGTCAACTACGGGCTGAACCGGGTGCGCTTCCCCGCGCCGCTGCGGGTCGGCGCCGCCGTACGCGCCACCGCCACCATTGCCGACGTTTCGCCGGTCAGCGGCGGTGTGCAGCTGGTCGTGACGGTCACCGTGGAGAGCGACAGCGGCGGCAAGCCCGTCTGCGTGGCCGAAACCGTGAGCCGGCTCTACCACGCCGTGGAGCAGTGACCCTCCGCAGGCTGACGGGGCGGCGACGGATCCCGTCGCCGCCCCGTCACCGCACCCCCGTAGCGGTCGATGCGGAGGGAGATGGTCCTGGTCCTCGCCGACTCGATACCGGCGGCGACCGCGAGGGCCGCGAATCGATGACGCACCGAACGTTGGGCCCCGAGGCGAACTGCCGAAACGGGCCCCATTCAGTCGCGCTAGCGAAATCGTAATCGAATAAGAGCCCCCCTTGTCTATCCGGGATTGCGTGACGCCCCCCGTACCCAGGACGACCATCAGTGCTGTGGGTAAACAGCGCCGGTGCCGTTTCTGGCGTGCATCACACACCCCCTCCCGGTCCTCCTCCGTGTCGTTGATCGCGTTGAGTCGTCGCACGCCAAGTTGCGCTGTGGCTGCTACCCGACACTCGCCGATCGACGTCCACGGAACTAGATATAGTCCCGTATGGATTGTTTGCCAATCATGTCGCCAGGCTGACAAACAACTCTGTGACGGGGGACAACGTGGGAAGACCTGAGCGGCCGCTCGACCCGGAGGCAGGCGAGCTGGAGCGGTTCGCCCTCGACCTACGCCAGCTGCGGACGAAGGCGGGTTCGCCGACCTACCGTCAACTGGCCAGACGCGCGCACTTCTCGGTGACCACCCTGGCGAAGGCCGCCAGCGGAGAGACCGTGCCAAGCCTTCAGGTGACACTGGCGTACGTGGCCGCCTGCGACGGCGATCCGGCCGAATGGACCGAACGGTGGCACAGCCTGATCGCGAGCGTGACGTCCGCCGAGACGGTGGGGGTTGGCCGCGGACCGTACTGGGGAATGGCAGCGTTTCAGCCGGAAGACTCAGAATGGTTCTTCGGACGCGAGCGCATGGTGGCTCAGCTCTGTGAAATGCTCACCCGCCTCCGGTTCGTCGCGGTTTTCGCCCCGTCCGGTGCGGGCAAGTCGTCCCTGCTACGAGCGGGTCTGATAGCGGCCGTGGTCGAGAATCCCGTCAAGGGTCAGCCGGCCTGGGCCACGGTGCTGATGACGCCCGGCGAACATCCCATCGAAGAGCTTGCGTTCCACCTCGTCAATGAGCAGGACCCGGCTCGTGACACGATCCAGCGCCACCTGGCCGATGATCCGGTCAGCATTCGCGGAATGATCGAGCAGATTCTCAATTCGCGTCCATCGGTCGCGAACATGCTCATCGTGGTGGACCAGTTCGAGGAGCTCTTCACGCTCTGCCGGAACGAGGAGGAGCGATCGGGCTTCATTGCCGCGCTGCTCGCCGCAGCGGAGATCCCCAGGGTGCGCGTGGTGCTGGGAGTGCGGGCCGACTTCTATGGTCGGTGTGCCGCCTATCCGGCCCTGGTGGCCGCTCTCCATGAGCACCAGCTGTTGATCGGCCCGATGGACGATGAGGATCTGCGTCGGACGATCACCGGCCCCGCGGAGCGCGCCGGGTTGCTGGTGGATCCGGCGTTGGTGGAGATGGCCGTGGCAGACGTTGGCGGTCAGACAAGTGCGCTACCGCTGCTGTCCCATGCACTCTTGGAGACGTCGCGCCTGCGGCAGGGCAAGCGGATCACGCTGGCCCACTACCGCGAGTCAGGCGGCGTGAACGGCGCCATCACCCGTACCGCTGAAGGGGTGTACGCGCAGTTCGATGAGGGGCAGCGAGGGCTGGCACGGGACATCTTCCTGCGCCTGACCGCCCTCGGCGACGGCACCGAGGACACCCGACGCCGGGCACCCCTCGCCGAGTTGGTGGGCGGGGTGGACCCCTTGGCCGCGGCTGGGGTACTGGCCAGGTTGACGGCCGCGCGGCTGGTCATGGCGGACGAGAAGGGCGTCATGGTGGCCCACGAGGCCCTGATCCAGGAGTGGCCCCGGCTGCGTCGCTGGCTGACCGAAGATCGGGAGCTGCTGCGCTCGCACCGCAGGCTGACAGAGGCTGCCGCCGAGTGGGATCGGCACGACCGCGTGGACGGATTCCTGTATCGGGGGGTCCAGTTGGCGCTCTGGGGAACGCGCCAGGTGATGGACCTCAGTGACCTGGAACAGGACTTTCTGGAGACCAGCCGTGCACGCGAGAGCCGGCACCGGGCAGCCCGACGGCGGCGGAGCAGGGTGGCATTGACCGGGCTCGCGGCAACAGTTGTCGTGGTGAGCGTCCTCGCGGCAGTGGCACTGGTGCAGGCGAACCGGGCGGCCGCCGAACGAGACCTCGCTGTTTCCCGGCAGCTGACGGTCGAGGCCGACAACCAACTCCAGATCGATCCGCGGCAGGCGCAGCGCCTCGCCAGACGCGCTCTGACCACCCGCCCGACCGTCGGTGCGGAGATGGTGCTCCGCCAGGCCGCCGTCGACGACCGGCTGCAGGCGATTGTGCCGATGAGCAGCAAGAAGGCCTTGGGCGTGGCGTTCAGTCCGGACGGAAGGCGGGTGGCGGCCACCGGGACGGACGGCGAGGTGCGGGTGTGGACCTGGGCCGGGCACGGCGTCTCCGGACCGGGCCAGGCTCTCACCGGCGGACCCGAGGGGCAGGTCTGGAGCCCGATGTTCAGCCCGGACGGGAAGCGACTGGTCACCGCCGGCTCGGACGGCACCGTCCGGATCTGGCAGGTCGATGGAAAGGCTGGGCCCATCGTCCTCCGAGGGCACGAGGGCCCGGTCTGGGGAGTGGCCTTCAGCCCCGACGGACGGTTGGTCGCCAGTGCTGGCGAGGACACCACCGTTCGGGTCTGGGATGCCCGCGGCGACGAACGACCGGTGGTGCTGCGTGGGCACACGAAGGTCGCGGTCGGTGTGGCCTTCAGCCCCGACGGGCGCCAGTTGGCCAGCAGCGGCCACGACGCGACGGTACGGCTCTGGGATCTGGCCGCGCGATCCACCAGAACGGTCCTCACCGGGCCACGCGAGGCCACCAGGACGTTGGTGTTCAGCCAGGACGGCACCCGCCTGGCCTGCTCCAGCGCCGACGGTACGGCCTGGGTGTGGCCACTGACCGGGTCGGCGGCGCCGGTGGTGCTGCGTGGGCATGAGGGCACTGTGGAAGGGCTCGCGCTGAGCCCGGACGAGCAGTGGTTCGCGACCACCAGTGACGATCTGACCGTACGGATCTGGAACGCCAACGGCGCTGGTGACCCGTTGGTGTTGCGCGGCCACACCAACCGGGTCTGGGCGTTGGCGTTCAGCCCGGACGGATCCCGGCTGGTGAGCGCGGCCGATGATGGCACGCTACGGATCTGGGACCCGGGCAGCGATCGTCTGATCCTGCGGGGCCACAAGAAAGCCACCTGGTCCGCAGCGTTCACCCCGGACGGGCAGCGGGTGGTCAGCGGCGGCGAGGACGGCACGGTGCAGGTCTGGAACCTGGCCACACCGGCCGAGCCCCGGGTGCTCGGCCGCCACGACGGCGACGTCTACGGTCTCACCGTGAGTCCGGACGGGGCGAGTGTGGCCACCGGCGGCCGCGACGGCAGCGTGCGAGTCTGGGACCTCGCCGGCAGACACGATCCTGTGGTGCTTCGCGGGCACGAGAAGCAGGCGTGGATCGCCGACTTCAGCCCTGACGGCCGTCGCCTGGCCAGCGTCAGCAACGACAGGAGCCTACGAATCTGGGACCTCACCGGCCGGAGTGCCCCGGTGGTCCATCGAGCCGCCGAAGAGATCCGGTACGCCGCCTTCAGCCCGGACGGCCGGAAGGTCGCCACAGCTGGCGCGGAGGGCACCCTACGGATTTGGGACGCTCTCGGCACGGCCGAACCACTACTACTTCCCGGTCATGAGGGATTGGTATGGGCCGTGGCCTTCAGCCCGGACGGACAACGGGTCGCCAGTGCCGGCTTCGACGGCACCGTGCAGATCCACTCCGTCACGAGCGGCATCGCGCCTATGGTGTTGCGAGGACACGAGGGGCCGGTCTGGCACGTGTCGTTCAGCCCGGACGGGCAATGGGTGCTCAGTTCTGGAAAGGACGGCACCGCTCGGCTGTGGCGCGCTTCGGAGGCCGCGCGGTCCGTGACCTTCGGGGGATTCGGTGCCTCCGTGGAGACCGTCGACTTCAGCCCGGACGGCGAGCGGCTCGTCTCGACGCATGACGACGGCACCGTACGCGTCTGGCCCTGCCGGGCGTGTGCTCCGGTCCAGAACCTGCTGGAGCCGTGACCAGGGAAGGTGGGCCGTTCAGGCCCGCGCTGAGTGGAGCACCGAGCCCAGCCAGCGCAGCTGACGCCGGACGTGCACGGCCTCGCCGCCCTCATGACCGTTGAACGGGTAGACGTGCATCTCCCGCTCGGGCGGCACCGGCTTCCCGTTCGCGGCGCCGTAGTGGTTGTAGGCGGCGAAGGCGGTTCGCGGTGGGCAGACGGTGTCGCGTTGGCCGACTCCGAAATGTGCCGGCGCCGTCGCCCGGCGCGCGAAGCTCACGCCGTCGACATAGGACAGGGTGCGCCACACCGCCTCCTCGGCCTCCCGGTGCACCGCCAGGTACCGGGCGATCTCGCCGTACGGCGCGAGGTCGGTGAGCGCGACGGCCCGGCGCATGTCGCACAGGAACGGGGCGGTGGTCAGTACCGCGCTGAGGTCCTCGACGAGACCCGCCACCGCCAGGGCGATGCCGCCGCCCTGGCTGTTGCCGATCACGGTGACCCGGTCACCCGCGGCCCCCGGCAGCGCGCGGACCGCCTCGACCGCCCGCACCGCGTCAGTGATCAGGCGGCGGTAGTGGTAGTCGCGCGGATCGAGGATCCCCCAGGTGGCCGGCCAGGGCCCGCCGGGCGCGCCGTGCGGGTCGGGGGTGTCCCCGGCGCCGTGCTGCCCCGCCTGGCCCCGGTTGTCCATCAACAGGTGCGCGTACCCGGCAACGGCCCAGGTCGGCCGTTCGTGGGGCAGGCCCCGCCCGCGACCGTAGCCGGCGTACTCGACAACGGCCGGCAGCGGCTCGCGAACCCCGGCCGGGCGGGTGTACCAGGCGCGGACCGGGTCACCGCCGAAGCCGGCGAACGTGACGTCCCAGGAGTCGAGCAGCCGCAGGTCGGTGGGTTCGGGGCGGACGTCGACGAGCACCGGCACGGCGGCCGCCTCGGCGAGCGTGTCCCGCCAGAACTCGTCGAAGTCATCGGGTTCGGCGACCTCGGGTGCGTACCGCTGAAGGTCGTCGAAGGTGAAGGCGGAGTGGGGCACGGGTCCTCGCAGGGGCCGGGGTCAGTGCGGGTGGGCGGGGGGCGCGGTGCTCTCCCGGACGACCAGCTCGGTCACCAGGTCGATCCGGCTGGTCGCCGGCTCGTTCCCCCTGGTCAGGTCGAGCAACATCTGGGTGGCGATGCCGGCCATGTCACGCAACGGCTGGTTGATCGTGGTGAGGGCCGGGTCGGTCCAGGCCGAGACCGGCAGGTTGTCGTACCCGATCACCGAGAGGTCCTCGGGCACTCGCAGGCCGCACTGACGGGCGGCCCGGAGCACCCCCATGGCCTGGATGTCCGACCCGGCGAAGATCGCCGTGGGTCGGTCCGGCCGCTGGAGCAGTTGCAGACCGTGGGCGTGCCCCGCTCCGGCGGAGAAACTGCCGTAGCGGATCAGCTCGCGGTCGACCACTATTCCGGCTTCGTCGTGGGCCGACTGGAAGCCGGCGGCCCGGGCTCTGCTGCACAGCACGTCGGGTGGCCCGGAGATGATGGCGATCCGTCGGTGCCCCAGCTCCAGCAGGTGCCGGGCGGCGAGCAGACCGCCGTTCCAGTTGTTCGACCCGACGGTCGGCACGGAGGCCGAGGTGGCACTGTCCGTGTCGACGACGACGAACGGAATGCCCTGCCGGCGCAGATGCTGCTGTTGGGCCTCGGCCAGGTGGGAGAGGACGAACACCACGCCCAGGGGGCGGTCGGCGAGTAACGCCTCCAGCCATCGTGCCGGCGGGCGGTGCGCGCCGTCGAGCTGGGCGATCGACAGCCCGATGCCGGCGGCGGAGGTCACCGCCTCGACGCCCCGCAGGATCTCCATCGCCCAACCCGTGTCGAACTCGTGGAACACGAGGTCCACCCGGCCGCCGCTGGTCGCGTGTCGCCGGGCGCGGCGCTGGTACTGGTGGCGGTCGAGGCTCGCCTCCACCCGGGCTCTGGTGCCGGGGGCGACATCGCCGCGTCCGTTGAGGACCTTGGACACGGTCGCGACCGATACGCCGACATCGTTGGCGATGGTCGCGATGGTGGTGGAGGCGGGTGGGTCGAGCGGGCGGTGCTCTGTCATCGCGGCCTCATACAACATCCGAAAGTTTCGGGCGACCTTAACACGATGAGACATTCACGCCAGTGGGTGCCGCACTCGGGCTGGGCATTCACGGGACATTGCGCGGCTTCTCGGCGACTGAGCGCTGATCGTGGGGTCACCGTGTGCAGGATCCGCCCCCTGGTAGTCCGATTGAGACTCTTGACAGGCATCGATGGGACACTTAGGTTGCCGAAAAGGTTACGCAGGTTTCCGGAAAGTTTCGGATCGTGAGATACGTCCGCCACGCAGCTGGTTCACGAGGGCACGGGGATGTGGCCGGAGCTAAGGGGTCATGGCATGAGAAGTCAGTCGCTCGAGGACGGCGGCGCCGCGCCGTGGCGTGATCAGCGGCTGTCGCCCACCGAGCGAGCCGAGGCGCTCCTACCGAAGATGACCCTCGAAGAGAAGATCGCCCAGCTCGTCGGTGTCTGGGTCGGCGCGGACGCCAGCGGCGAGGGCGTCGCACCGCACCAGTCGGACATGATCAGCGAGTTGCCGCCGTGGAGCACTGTCATCCAGTACGGGTTGGGTCAGCTGACCCGCCCGTTCGGCACCGCCCCGGTCGACCCCGTGTTCGGCGCCCGGTCGCTGGCGGCCTCACAGGCGCAGATCGTGGCCGCGAGTCGGTTCGGCATTCCGGCGCAGGTGCACGAGGAGTGCCTCACCGGGTTCGCGGCCTGGCGGGCCACCGTCTACCCGACTCCGCTCAGCTGGGGCGCGTCCTTCGACCCCGAACTGGTCGAGGCGATGGCCGACCGGATCGGGCGGTCGATGCGCGTCGCCGGTGTGCACCAGGGCCTCGCACCGGTGCTGGACGTCACCCGGGACTACCGCTGGGGCCGTACCGAGGAAACGATCGGCGAGGACCCCTACCTGGTCGGCACGACAGGTGCCGCCTACGTGCGGGGCCTGGAGCGGGCCGGCGTCGTGGCCACTCTGAAACACTTCGCCGGCTACTCCGCCTCCCGGGGCGGACGCAACCTCGCGCCGGTGCCGATGGGTCGCCGCGAGCTGGCCGACGTCATCCTGCCGCCGTTCGAGATGGCGCTGCGCCTCGGCGGCGCGCGCTCGGTGATGAACTCCTACGCCGAGATCGACGGCCTGCCCGTGGCGGCAGACCGTGGGCTGCTGACCGGGTTGTTGCGGGACGAGTGGGGCTTCACCGGCACCGTGGTGGCCGACTACTTCGCCGTACGGTTCCTCCAGACCCTGCACGGAGTCGCCGGGGATCCCGCCGACGCGGCCCGGCTCGCCCTGCGGGCCGGGATCGACGTCGAGCTGCCCACAGTGGACGCCTTCGGTGGACCGCTGGTGGAGGCGGCTCGCCGCGGCGAGGTCGACGAGGCGCTGATCGACTGCGCGCTGCGTCGGGTGCTGATCCAGAAGATCGAGCTCGGTCTGCTCGACGAGGGCTGGCAGGAGCTGCCCGACGACGTGGCGTCCCTGCGCTTCGACGACGAGGCCAGCCAGGACATCGCCCTTCGCCTGGCCCGCGAGTCAGTCGTCCTGCTGCGCAACACCGGCGTCCTCCCGCTGACCGTGGGTAGCCGGGTCGCCCTGGTCGGTCCGGTCGCCGACGACCCGATGGCCATGCTCGGCTGCTATTCGTTCCCCAACCACGTGGGCGTCAACCACAGCGAATTCGGGCTCGGCCTGGACATCCCCACACTGCGCGACGAGTTGGCCCGACGCGTCCCGCTGCTCACCCACGAGCCGGGCTGCGCCATCACCGGCGAGGACACCTCGGGTATCCCGGCCGCGGTCGCCGCGGCCGCCGACGCCGACGTGTGCGTGCTGGCCGTCGGCGACCGGGCGGGAATGTTCGGTCGGGGCACCTCCGGTGAGGGCTGCGACGCCGTCGACCTGCGACTACCCGGCGTGCAGAGCGACCTCGTCCGCGCCGTCCTCGCCACCGGAACCCCGGTCGTCCTGGTGTTGATGGCCGGTCGCCCCTACGCGCTCGGCCCGGAGTTCGACGGCGCGGCGGCCGTGGTGCAGACGTTCTTCCTCGGTCAGCTCGGTGGGCAGGCACTCGCCGAGGTGCTCACCGGCGCGGTCGACCCCTCCGGGCGGTTGCCGGTCAGTGTTCCCCGCGACGCTGGCGGGCTGCCGAGCACCTACCTCGCGCCGCCACTCGGTCGGCGCAACAAGGTCTCCTCGGTCGATCCGACCCCGACGTACCCGTTCGGCCACGGGCTGAGCTACACCACCTTCGAGTGGTCCGACGCGACGGTGGTCGAACCGCGCGAAGATCCGACTGCCTGGCCGGTCGACGGCGAGGTACGGGTGCGGATCACCGTCGCCAACACCGGTGAGCGGGCCGCGACCGAGGTCGTGCAGCTCTACCTGCACGACCCGGTCGCGCAGACCACCCGTCCGGTGGTGCGGCTGATCGGCTACACCCGGCTGCCGTTGGCGCCCGGCGAGGCCGCGCACGTGACGTTCGGCGTACCGGCCGACGTGGCGTCGTTCACCGGGCTGACCGGCCAACGGATCGTCGAGCCCGGCGACGTCGAGCTGCGGTTCGGCCGATCGAGCGGCGACGCGGCGGCGGCCCTGCCGCTGCGACTGGTCGGCACCGAGCGCCAGGTCGGTTTCGAGCGGGAACTGCTCACCTCGGTGCGGGTCGAGCCCCTCGTTGCCGTTCCACAGTCGGCATAGGAGGCCACGGATGACATCCACCCTGCGGCCACCGCCGCCGGCGCCGCCGAATTCTCCGCAGCAGGCGCAGAGCCCTGCCCCGCGCTCGCCACGACGCCGTCGCAGTTGGCGCCAGGCACTGCGCCGGGACTGGCAGCTCTACTCCCTCGCCATCCTGCCGCTGCTGTTCTTCCTGGTCTTCCGCTACCTGCCGATGATCGGCAACATCATCGCCTTCCGCCGGTTCAAGCCGGGCGGCAGCATCTTCGGTGAGTACTGGGTCGGGCTGCGCTACTTCCGGATGTTCCTCACCGACCCGACGTTCTGGGAGGTGTTCACCAACACCCTGGTGCTCGGGACGCTGACCCTGCTGTTCTGTTTCCCGCTGCCGATCGTGCTGGCGCTGCTGCTCAACGAGGTCCGGGCCCGCCGTTTCAAGCGGTTCGTCCAGTCCGTGTCCTACCTGCCGCACTTCCTGTCGATCGTGATCGTGGCGGCGATGGTCATGCAGTTGACCTCGATCGACGGCACGGCCAACCAACTCGTCAACCTGTTCGGTGGCGACCCGGTGGCGTTCCTGCAGAAACCGGAGTGGTTCCGCACCATCTACGTCTCGTCCGAGGTCTGGCAGACCGTCGGGTGGGGCACGATCCTCTACCTCGCCGCCCTCACCACCGTCGACGAGGACCTGTACGAGGCCGCCCGGATCGACGGCGCCGGCCGGCTGCGGCAGACCTGGCACGTCACGCTGCCCGGCATCCGCCCGACGATGGTGACCCTGCTGATCCTCAACATCGGCAGCTTCCTGGCGGTCGGGTTCGAGAAGATCCTGCTGCTCTACAACCCGTTGACGTATCCGACCGCCGACGTGGTCTCCACCTATCTGTTCCGGATGGGCTTCCAGTCGAGCAACTTCAGCTACGCCGCCGCCATCGGCCTCTTCGAGGCGGTGATCGGGCTGATCCTCGTCCTGTCGGCGAACGTCATCTCCCGTCGCACTGTGGGGACGAGCCTGTGGTGACCCTTGGTACGAAGATCGACGCCCCGAAGACGCGCGGGCCGGTGGACAGCCGGGGCTACCGGATCTTCCGGGTGGTCAACACGATCGTCCTGCTCGGCGTCGTGGTCGTGACGCTGTACCCGTTCCTCAACATCGTTGCCCGCTCGCTCAGCGAAGAGGCGTACATCATCGCCGGCAAGGTGACCATCGTCCCGCGTGGGTTCGACCTGACCGCGTACAAGCTGCTGATGTCGGACGCGATGTTCTGGACGAACTACCGCAACACCGTGGTCTACACGGTGGTCGCCACGCTCATCTCGATCGTGCTGACCACGTGTTACGCGTACGTGCTGTCGAAGCCGCAGCTCAAGGGTCGCCCGTTCCTCATCGGTGTCGCGCTGTTCACCATGTTCTTCTCTGGTGGCCTGATTCCCAACTACGTGCTGGTCACCAGCCTGGGCATGAAGAACACCATCTGGGCCGTGGTGATCCCCAATGCCATCAGTGTGTTCAACCTGCTCGTCATGAAGGCGTTCTTCGAAAGTCTGCCGAGCGAGTTGGAGGAGGCCGCGGCCGTCGACGGGCTGAACACGTACGGGACTCTGCTGCGGATCGTGCTGCCGTTGTCGAAGGCGATCATCGCGACGATGGTGCTCTTCTACGCGGTCTCCTTCTGGAACTCGTGGTTCACCGCGTTCCTCTACATCGACCGGCAGGATCTGCTGCCGGTCACCGTGTACCTCCGCAACCTCATCGCGGGCGCCACCAGCGCCGAGTCGGCCGCGGCCGACGCCGACAAGGTCCAGGCCGCGGCCACCCTCCAGGCCGTGACGATCGTGCTCACCACCCTGCCGATCCTGGCGATCTATCCCTTCGTTCAGCGGTACTTCGTCCGCGGCGTGATGCTCGGCGCGGTCAAGGGATGACGCCGGGCGCCGCACCGCTTCCCCCTCGAATCCCCACCACCGAAAGGACGAGCCATGCTCCACAAGACGTGGCGCCGCGTGGCAATGGCCACAGCGGGTCTGCTTGCGCTCTCCCTTGCCACCGCCTGTTCCGAGGACCCCGGCGAGTCGACTGACCTCTCCGGGAACCGGGCCGGCGCGATGGCCAACTACGGCGTCGGTGACCAGTTCAAGGCCACCGAGGCACTCTCGTTCTCCACTCTCTACAACAACCACACGTTCTACCCGCTCAAGGAAGACTGGCTGTTCTGGTCGGAGCTCACCAAGCGGACCAACGTCAAGATCGAGCCGGTGGCCGTGCCGCTGAGCGACTACGAGCAGAAGCGCAGCCTGCTGATCGGCGCCGGTGACGCCCCGCTGATCATCCCGAAGACGTACCACCCGCAGGAGAACGCGTTCGTGTCCTCCGGGGCGATCCTCCCGGTGAGCGACTACCTGGACCTGATGCCCAACCTCAAGGACAAGATCGCCAAGTGGAACCTCAAGCCGGAGATCGACAACCTGCGGCAGTCCGACGGTAAGTTCTACCTGCTCCCCGGCGTCCACGAGAAGCCCACGCAGGACTACACGGTGCTGGTGCGCACCGACATCATGCAGGAGCTCAACCTGGCGGTCCCGAAAACCTGGGACGAGCTGTACACGGTGCTCAAGGCGATGAAGGCGAAGTACCCGAACGTCTACCCGTACTCCGACCTCTTCAGCAAGCCCAACCCCACCGGGGCCCTGCTGAACATCCTCGGCTCGGCCCACGGCACCCAGGCGGGCTGGGACTACCAGCACGCCACCTGGGACCCGGCGGCGAAGAAGTTCAACTACACCGGCGCTTCCGAGCAGTACAAGCAGATGGTCACCTACCTGCACAAGCTCGTCGCCGAGGGCCTGCTCGACCCGGAGAGCTTCACCCAGACCGACGACCAGGCACGCCAGAAGCTCGCCAACGGCAAGTCCTTCGTGGTCACCGGCAACGCGCAGACCCTGGTCAACAACCACCGGCCCGACCTGGCCAAGACGCTGCCGAACGCCAAGCTGGCCAAGATCCCGCTGCCGATCGGCCCGGCCGGCGAGATCAACCCGTTCCCCCGGTTGGAGAACGGCATCATGATCTCCACGAAGGCCCGGGAGAGCAAGAACTTCGTCGCCATGATGCAGTTCATCGACTGGCTCTGGTATTCCGACGCCGGCATGGAGTTCGCCCGCTGGGGTGTCGAGGGCACCACCTTCACCAAGGACGCCTCCGGCAAGCGCTCGGTCACGCCCGACGTCGACTTCCTCGGAATCAACCCGAAGGGCACCAAGCACCTGCAGAAGGAGTTCGGTTTCCACAACGGCGTCTTCGCCTACGGCGGCACCCCCGACCTGGTCCGTGGGTTCTTCTCGCCGGAGGAGCTGGAGTTCCAGAAGGTGATGGACGCCCGCAAGCCGAGGGAGGTGCCACCGCCCGCCCCGTTGACCGATGAGGAGCGCGAGCAGGTGTCGCTCTGGGAGACCCCGCTGAAGGACTTCGTCACCCAGAACACGCTGAAGTTCGCCCTGGGGCAGCGTCCGCTCAGCGAGTGGGACGCGTACGTGGCCGAGCTGAAGGCCAAGAACTCCGACCAGTACATCGACCTGGTCAACAAGGCGTACGAGCGGTTCCAGAAGAACAACAGCTGATCAGCGGGGGTCCGGTCGGGCGGCCTGTCGCGGCCCGGCCGGACCCCCGGCGACCACGGATCAGCTGAGTCGACCGGAGGGAGCGACAGTGAGTGGCGCGACTCAGACCCGGCGACAGTTCGGCGACGGACCACTGTCGCGGATCACCTCGCGCGTCTACATCCTGCTCGTGGTCGAGCTGCTCCTGCTGCTCACCACGTTGCCCGCCCTGCTCCCGCTGCTGGTGCTGGGCCGCGATCCGAGCAACCTGCCGCTGGCCGCGCTCCTCCTGGTACCAGTCGGCCCGGCGATCTCCGCCGCCCTGTACGCCCTGCGCCACCAGCGAACCGACCTGACCGACCTGCGCCCGGCCACCCTGTTCTGGCGTGGCTACCGGGCCAACGTGCTCGGCGTGCTGCGCATCTGGGTGCCGACGCTGCTGTGGCTGACAGTGCTCGCAGTGAACCTCGCCTACCGCGGTGCGGTCGGCCTGTCGAGCTGGTGGGCGGTGCCGCTGGTGCTGATCGGAGTGGGCGTGACGCTCTGCGCGGCAAACGCCCTGGTGATCACCTCGCTGTTCGACTTCCGCACCCGGGACGTGCTCCGGCTGGCCGTGCACTTCCTCGTGCGTACCCCCGGTGTCTCCGTCGGCAACGCCCTGCTGCTGACCGCGGCGGCCGGGATCACCGCGGTCTTCTCCGAGGCGGTGTTGATGCTGCTGGCGTCGATCGCGGTCCTGGCGTACCTGCGCATCAGCGACCCGATGATCCACCTGATCCGGAAGGAGTTCACCTCGTGAGCCTGCCCCTCAGCGCCAAGGTGCCCTTCGGGGGCGACTACAACCCGGAACAGTGGCCCGAGGACGTGTGGAAGCAGGACTACCGTCTCTTCGACACCGCACGGATCGACCTGGTCACCCTCGGGGTGTTCGACTGGGCGCTCACCCAGCCAGCCGAGGACACCTACGACTTCGCGCTGCTGGACAGGGTCATCGAGCGGGCCAGTGCCGAGGGACGCGGGATCTGCCTGGCCACCGGCACCGGCGCCCACCCACCGTGGTTGGCGAAGGCGTACCCCGAGGTGACCCGGACCGACTTCGAGGGCCGCAAGCACCGCTTCGGCCAGCGACACAACTCCTGCCCCAGCTCGCCGGTCTTCCGCCGGCTCTCGACGGAGCTGGCCCGCCGGGTCGCCCGCCGCTACGCCGACACCCCGGCGGTGCTCGCCTGGCACGTCGGCAACGAGTACGGGGGCGCCTGCTACTGCGCGCTGTGCGCGGCCGGCTTCCGGAACTGGCTGCGCCACCGCTACGGCACCCTCGACGAGCTGAACGAGGCCTGGTACACCACCTTCTGGTCGCACACCTTCACGGACTGGGACGAGATCGAGCCGCCGTCGGCGCTGACCGAGCACTGGCGCGGCCCGGACCACACCGCGTTCCAGGGCATCACACTGGACTACCTGCGATTCACCTCCGACGCGATGTTGACCAACTTCCGCGACGAGAAGGCGGCCATCCGGGAGTCCAGCCCGACGCTGCCGGTGACCACGAACTTCATGGGCATGTACCGGCCGATCGACTACCACCGCTGGGCCCCTCATCTGGACTTCGTCTCCTGGGACAACTACCCGCCCGACGACGGGTCGGCGGCCCGGATGGCACTGACCCACGACCTGATGCGCGGGCTCAAGGACGGCCAGCCGTTCTGGCTGATGGAACAGACCCCGAGCTGCACCGCGTGCCGCGACGTCAACCCGTTGAAGCGTCCCGGGCTGATGCGGCTGTGGAGTTGGCAGGCCGTGGCGCACGGCGCCGACGCGGTGCTCTTCTTCCAACTGCGTGCCTCCCGGGGAGCCAGCGAGAAGTACCACGGTGCGGTCATCGGGCACGCCGGTCGCGCCGACACCCGGGTGTTCCGGGAGGTCGCCGAGCTGGGCGCCGAACTGGAACGGCTCGGCCCGGCGTCGCTGGGCGCGCGGACCCCGGCCCGGGTGGCGCTGCTGTTCGACTGGGACAGCTGGTGGGCGTTGGAGCTGTCCGACGGCCCGTCCCGGCTGGTCCGCTACCAGCAGGTCGTGCTCGCGTACCACCGGGCACTCTGGGATGCCGGTGTGGACCTGGACGTCGTCGCGGTGACCGCCGACCTGTCCCGCTACGACGTGGTCGTGGCCCCGGCCCTGCACCTGCTCAAGGGGGACCTGCCGCAGCGGCTGGAGGCGGTGGCGACGCGCGGCGGGTCGGTGCTGACCACCTACCTGTCCGGCCGGGTGGACGAGAACGACCAGGCGTTCCTGATGGACGTGCCGGGCCCGCTCGGGCAGCTCATGGGCGTCCGGGTCGACGAGTGGGACGCCCGCGGCCCGGAGGTGGTCAATCCGGTCCGCCTCGGCGACGGCGCGGATCAGGTCGAGGTCGACGCGCGGCTGCTGTTCGAGCTGGTGATTCCGCAGGGCGCGCAGGTCGTCGGCACCTACCAGGCCGACTTCTACGCGGGCACCCCGGCGGTGACCCGCAACTCCTTCGGCGCAGGCGACGGCTGGTACGTGGCCGCCGGACTGGACCAGGCCGGGGTGTCCTGGGTGGTGCGGCAGGTGCTCGCCCGCCATGACCTGCTCGGGCCCTACCCGGACGTGCCGGACCTGGAATCCGCCGTCCGGGTCGCGGCGGACGGGTCGCGGCTGCTGTTTCTGCTCAACCACCGCGCCGAGCCGGTCGAGGTGACCGCCCGGACCGGCGGCGTCGACCTGCTCACCGGCGACCGTACGGCGGCCGGCGGTGCGCTGCGGCTGCCGGCGTACGGGGTTGTCGTGCTGGAGGAGGACCGGTGAACGCCGAAGAGTCGGTGGAGTTGGAGCAGCTGATGTTCGTCGAGGAGCCGATGGACGGTGACGAGCCGCGCGTCCACCCGGCCTGGCTGCCCCCGGAGGCGTTCCGGTCGCTCGGCGCGCGCCGCGTCCTCCTCCACGGCGAGGGGTTGCTCGTCGACACCGTCCTCAACGAGGTCTCGCGCGCCTGCGCGCGTTACGGCGGACGAGTGTGGCACTCTCCGTCCTGGGACGTCGACGTCGACCTGGTGCTTGCTCTGCGCGACGCCGATGAGCTGCCCAACCCGTCGGTGGAGGCGGCACGCGCCGCCGGCGAGGCGGCGCTGGTCGAGCTGGGCGACGGCGGGCCGCTCGGCGACGAGGGTTTCGTGTTGGCGCGGGCCGGCGACGTGACCGCGGTGCTGGCCGACGCGCCCGCCGGCCTGCTGTACGGGCTCTTCCACGTGGTCCGGCTCTGCGCGGCGGCCTTCGACCCGGCCCGACCGCCCGAGCGGCACCGGCCGGCGCTGCGCCGACGAATGCTGAACCACTGGGACAACGTGGCCGTGCACCCGGTGATGGGCCAGGTCGAACGGGGGTACGCGGGCGGCTCGATCTTCTGGCGGGACGGCCGTCCGCGCGGCGACCTGGCCCGGGTACGGGAGTACGGGCGGCTGCTGGCCTCCTGCGGGGTCAACGCGATCTCGGTGAACAACGTCAACGTGGCCCGTACCGAGGCGCTGCTGCTCACCGAACGGCTCGGCGACGTGGCCGAGATCGCCGACGCGCTGCGCCCGTACGGCATCCGGGTGCACCTGTCGGTCAGCTTCGCCGCGCCGGTGCTCCTCGGAGGCCTGTCGACCGCCGACCCCCTGGACGAGGCGGTGCGGGCCTGGTGGGCCGCTACCACCCGGCGGGTCTACGACCGCATCCCGGACTTCGGCGGTTATCTGGTGAAGGCCGACTCGGAGGGGCAGCCCGGCCCGTTCACGTACGGCCGCGACCACGCCGACGGGGCGAACCTGCTGGCCGAGGCCCTCGCCCCGCACGGGGGAGTGGTGCACTGGCGGGCGTTCGTCTACAACCACCACCAGGACTGGCGGGACCGGTCCACCGACCGGGCTCGGGCCGCGTACGACCACTTCGCCCCGCTCGACGGGCGGTTCCGCACCAACGTGGTCGTTCAGGTGAAGTTCGGCCCGGTGGACTTCCAGACGCGCGAGCCGGTCTCACCGGTGCTCGCCGCGATGCCGGCGACCCGGCTGGCGGTGGAGTTGCAGGTCACCCAGGAGTACACGGGCCAACAGCGGCATGTCTGCCACCTCGGCCCGTGGTGGAGTGAGGTGCTCGGCTTCGCCCCCTGGGGGCCGGACGGGCGGACGATCGCCGACGTGGTCACGGGGGAGTCGGCGTCGGGCGGCGGGATGGTCGCCGTCGCCAACGTCGGCGACGACCTCTTCTGGACCGGGCATCCGTTGGCACAGGCCAACCTGTACACGTTCGGCCGGCTGGCCTGGGACCCTCGGCGGGACCCGACGGCGATCCTCGACGAGTGGATCACGCTGACCTTTCCGCCGTCGGCGACCGCCGACGCGGAGCTGGTGCGGCGGACCCTGCACGAGATCATGGACGACTCGTGGCGCACGTACGAGCGCTACACCGCCCCGCTGGGCGTCGGCTTCATGGTCCACCCCGGTGATCACTACGGTCCCGACGTCGACGGGTACGAGTACACCCGGTGGGGCACCTACCACTTCGCCGACCGCGACGGCGTCGGCGTGGACCGCAGCCTCGCGTCGGGCACCGGCTTCGCCGACCAGTACCCGCCGTACTGGGCCCAGGTGTACGAGTCACCCGAGACCTGCCCCGACGAGCTGCTGCTCTTCTTCCACCACGTGCCGTACGGGCACGTGCTGCACAGCGGCTCGACAGTCATCCAGCACATCTACGACACCCACTTCGCGGGGGTCGACGAGGTGACCGCGATGCGACGGAAGTGGCAGACGTTGACCGGCATGATCGACCCGAGCGTGTACGAGCGGGTCGCCGAGCGCCTCGATGAGCAGGTGCGCTGCGCCACAGAGTGGCGTGACCAGATCAACACGTACTTCTTCCGCAAGTCCGGGGTGCCGGACGAGCGAGGGCGGGTCATCTACTGAGCGGCGCTGAGGCACGGCCCGGCCATCCGGTCGGGCCGCCCTCGTGCCGTGCGCCCCAGCGCCCTGGCAGGTTCCGAAAACGTCCCGATAATTTATCGCCACCCATCGGCGCTGACCATGCCCGTCGATGCCCACTGCTGCGCAGGTGACCGCCGGAACCGTTGCGGCGAAAGGTTTCCGGAAGTCTTGACAATCGACTGTGCTCGATCGAAGCTGACATGGTCACGCGAGCCGCGGTCAAGGTCGGGCGAAGGGCAGTCCTCGACTTAAGTCCCCTTCCACGCGCCTTTTTCGCAAGGGATCGCGACGATGACACTGAAGACGAAAATGCTTGGCGTCGTCATGGCGGCAGTGACACTGGCCGCCGCCGCGTTGACGTTCGCCACTCCCGCGTCGGCGGCGGCGCTCACGCAGGTGACCAACTTCGGCACCAACCCCACCAACCTTCAGATGCACCTGTACGTCCCGGACCGGGTGGCGGCCCGACCGGCGATCCTCCTGGCCATGCACTACTGCACCGGCACGGGCCCCGCGTTCCACTCCGGCACCCAGTACGCCTCCCTCGCGGACCGGTACGGGTTCATCGTGATCTACCCGTCGGCCACCCGCAGCAGCAAGTGCTGGGACGTCTACTCACCGCAGGCGTTACGCCGTGGCGGCGGCAGCGACCCGGTCGGGCTCATGTCGATGGTTGACTACGTGCGGCAGCGCTACTCCGCCGACCCCGCGCGGATCTTCGCCACCGGCACCTCTTCCGGCGCGATGATGACCAACGTCATGCTGGGCGTCTACCCGGACGTGTTCGCGGCGGGCGCCTCGTTCGCCGGGGTGCCGTTCGCCTGCTTCGCCACCGGCGGCACCTCGGAGTGGAACAGCCAGTGCGCCAACGGGCAACTCATCCGGACCGCGCAGCAGTGGGGTGACCTGGTTCGGGAGGCGTACCCCGGCTACACCGGCCAGCGGCCCCGGATGCAGATCTGGCACGGTACCAACGACGAGACGCTGCGCTACCCGAACTTCGGTGAGCAGGTCAAGCAGTGGACCAACGTGCACGGGCTGAGTCAGACCCCGACGTACACCGACTCCCCGCAGTCCGGCTACACCCGCACCCGGTACGGCAGCAGCGGCCCGATGGCGCCGGTCGAGGCGATCAGCATGCAGGGTGTCACGCACAACCTGCCGGTCGACGCCGCGCAGGTGATCCGCTTCTTCGGGCTGGACGGCACCCCGCCGCCGACGACGCCGCCCCCGACCACGCCGCCCCCGACCACCCCGCCGCCGACCACTCCGCCCCCGACAACCCCGCCCCCGACCACGCCGCCGCCGACCGAGGGCGCCTGCCGGGTCGGCTACACGGTCAACGCCTGGAACAGCGGCCTCACCGCGAGCGTGGCCATCACCAACACCGGTGCCACCGCCGTGAACGGCTGGGCGCTGACCTTCACGCTGCCCAGCGGACAGCGCATCACCAGCGGCTGGAACGCGCAGTACGCCCCGGCGAGCGGTGCGGTGACCGCCCGCAACGTCTCCTACAACAACACCATCGCCCCGAACGCGTCGGTCGAGATCGGCTTCCAGGCCACGCACGAGGGCGGCACCGGCAAGCCCACCTCGTTCGCCCTCAACGGTGCCGCCTGTTCGGTGTCCTGATTTCCCTTCCCACCCCACCACCCTCAGAAGGAGCCACACGATGAGAAGTACGAGATGGAAGGCGGCATCGAGAGCCACGCTAGCGCTGGCCGGCGCGGGCGCCCTCGCGGCCGGCATGGCGCTGTTCGCGACGGCACCCGCATCCGCCGGGACGACGCTCGGTGCGTCCGCCGCCGAGAAGGGTCGGTACTTCGGCACGGCGGTGGCCGGATTCAAGCTCTCCGACAGTGCGTACACCACGATTTTGAACCGTGAGTTCAACATGGTGACCGCCGAGAACGAAATGAAGATGAACGCCACCGAGCCGCAGCAGAATCAGTTCAGCTACGGGGCGGCGGACCAGATCGTCAACCACGCGCGCAGCCGCGGGATGAGCGTGCGGGGTCACACGCTGGCGTGGCACTCGCAGCAGCCCGGCTGGATGGAGAGCATGAGCGGCAGCCCGCTGCGGCAGGCGATGCTCAACCACGTCACGCAGGTGGCCACCCACTTCCGCGGTCAGGTCGTGGCGTGGGACGTGGTGAACGAGGCGTTCGCCGACGGCAGCTCCGGAGGCCGTCGCGACTCCAACCTCCAGCGCACCGGCAACGACTGGATCGAGGCGGCGTTCCGGGCGGCGCGTGCCGCGGATCCGGGCGCGAAGCTCTGCTACAACGACTACAACACCGACAACTGGACGCACGCCAAGACCCAGGGCGTCTACAACATGGTGCGCGACTTCAAGGCCCGTGGCGTGCCGATCGACTGCGTGGGCTTCCAGTCGCACTTCAACAACGAGTCCCCGTACGTGAGCAACTACCGCACCACGCTGTCGAGCTTCGCGGCGCTCGGTGTGGACGTGCAGATCACCGAGTTGGACATTCAGGGCGCTTCGGCGAGCACCTACCGCAGCGTCGTCGAGGACTGCCTGGCCGTGGCCCGCTGCAACGGCATCACCGTGTGGGGCATCCGCGACAGTGACTCCTGGCGGGCTTCGCAGACCCCGCTGCTGTTCAACAGCAACGGCTCGAAGAAGCCCGCGTACGACGCGGTTCTCGCGGCGCTGAACAACGGCACCACACCCACGGATCCGCCGACGGACCCGCCCACGGACCCGCCGACCGACCCGCCGACCGACCCGCCCACGACTCCGCCTCCGGGCCCGGGTGGCTGCACGGCGACGGTGTCGTTGAACCAGTGGACGGGTGGCTTCGTGGCCACGGTGAAGGTGACGGCCGGTTCGTCGGCCATCAGCGGCTGGACGGTCGCCATCGGTCTCCCGTCCGGCGCGACGGTCACCAACGCGTGGAACGCCAACCGCAGCGGTAACACCGGCACGACGAACTGGACGAACGTGGCGTACAACGGCCAGATCGGCGCCGGACAATCCACCGAGTACGGCTTCCAGGCCAACGGCACCGCCGGCAGTCTCAGCCCCACCTGCTCAGCCCGCTAAAGCCCCACCGGCCGGTGCGGAGGCTCCCGCCCCCGCACCGGCCCATCACCCGGGGGGCTAGTCGCCGGAGAAGCCCCAGAAGTAGATTTCCTCCGGCTTGCCCTGAGCGTCGTGCAGGACCGCGCAGCGGCCGAACCATCTCTGCTCGGCCAGCCCCTCGATCGCGGCCAGGTGCTCGCGGGTCAGCCGCTCGGTGCCCGCATGGCGCAGTGCCTCGGCAGGGCTCACCGGCTCGACAGTGCCGAATTCGGGCCGTTCGCCCTCGTCGAGGACTCGGTAGACATCGAGGATGGAATGGGTGCCCGATTCCTGCACCCATTCGTCGTTGAACAACTCTTCCATCGTGGCGGGACGGTTCGGATAGTCGCTCGCCGAGCTCGGGATCTCACCGCGGGCCCACCAGTAGTCACCCTCGGCGAAGGTCCTGTCCCGCAGCGCGTCCAACGCCGCGTCCAGGTCTGGCTGGTACGCGACGAAGTAGCTCCACCCGGATGCGCCCACCACTGCCTCTTTCCTCAACGTGTCAACAGTGCCGGCACGGTAGCGGGCAGCACCGACATCGGTGGCGGGGCGGGCTTCCTCGGGGGTGGTGGCTAGCCGTCGATGCGGACGATGTTGCGGATCTTGTTGGACGCGTCCAGGGCGGCGACCTTGTACGCCTCGGCCAGCGTCGGGTAGTTGAACACCGCGTCGACCAGGTAGTCGATCGTGCCGCCGCAACCCATCACCGCCTGACCGATGTGGACGATCTCGGTGGCGGCGGTGCCGAACACGTGCACCCCGAGCAGTCGGCCGTCGTCGGGGGAGACGAGCAGCTTCAGCATCCCGTACGAGTCGCCCACGATCTGACCCCGGGCCAACTCGCGGTAGCGGGCGATGCCCACCTCGAACGGTGTTGAGCTTTCGGTGAGCTGCGCCTCGGTCTGCCCGACGAAGCTGATCTCCGGAATCGTGTAGATGCCGATCGGTTGCAGGCCGTGCATCTCCCGGATCGGCTCGCCGCAGGCGTGCTGCGCGGCCAGCCGGCCCTGCTCCATCGAGGTGGACGCGAGCGCGGGAAAGCCGATCACGTCGCCGACGGCGTAGATGTTCTCCACCGAGGTGCGGTAGTTGGCGTCCACAGTGATCCGGCCGCGTCGGTCCGCCTCCAGCCCCGCGGCCTCCAACGCCAGGTCGTCGGTCTGACCCTGCCGCCCGGCCGAGTACATCACCGTGTCGGCGACGATTTTCTTGCCGCTCTTGAGGATGCACAGCGCCGCCGTCTGGTGCTTCTCCACTGCGGCGACCTCCTCGCCGAAGCGGAACGCCACGGACAGGTCGCGCAGGTGGTACTTGAGTGACTCGACGACCTCGTCGTCGCAGAAATCCAACATCCGCTCGCGGCGTTCCACCACCGTCACCTTGGTGCCGAGGGCGGCGAACATCGAGGCGTACTCCATGCCGATCACGCCGGCACCGACCACGACCATGCTGCGGGGTACGGCCTGAAGGTTGATGACACCGTCGGAGTCCACGATCGTCCGGTCGTCGAAGTCGACGCTGTCCGGGCGGGCCGGGCGGGTGCCCGCGGCGATGACGATCTTGTCGAAGGTCACTTTGGACTCGCGGCCGGAGCCGCCGTCGACCCAGATCGAGTGCGCGTCGGCGAAACGCCCGGTACCGGTGATCATCGCGACCCGATTGCGGGCCAGTTGATTGCGGATGACGTCGGTCTGCCTGGTGATCACGTGCTGGGTCCGGGCCGCCAGGTCGCTGACCGTGATCTCTTCCTTGACCCGGTAGCTGCTGCCGTACAGGTCCCGCTGACTCAGGCCGGTCAGGTAGAGCACGGCCTCGCGCAGCGTCTTGGAGGGGACCGTGCCGGTGTTGATGCACACCCCACCGATCATGTCGCGGCGGTCCACGATGCCGACCCGCCTGCCGAGCTTGGCGGCGGCGATCGCGGCCTTCTGACCGCCGGGTCCGGAGCCCAGCACCAACAGGTCGTAGTCATACACAACCGCTAGCGTCGCAAGATGTCGTGGCCAGCGCCAGACCCCGGAGTCGAGCGTTATTCGTCTGCCACAGTGCAGAGGCCGCCGTTCAGCGTGATCTCCTCCGGTAGTTGCGTGCCGGTGGCGACGAGGCCCAGCGACACCGTGCCGCCGGGCGGGATCACCGCGTTGCGACCGGTGTTGCGCACCCGCAGGTAGCTGTTGTTGAGCCGGTCGACGACCTTCGCGCCCCAGATGCCCTGCACCTGCTGGCTGGCCCAGAACCGCCACGTCATCGTCCACCCGTCGATGGCCGTGGTGCCGGTGTTCTCGACGACGAGGTGGGCCACGAAGCCGTCCGGCCACTGCCGCACGACGGACCGGACCGCGCAGCTCGGCGGCGGTGGCAGGGTGGTCACGGTGACCGGTGCGGACAGAGGGGACAGGTGTCCGACCTCGTCGCGGGCCTGCACCACGAAGGTGTACGTGGTGTCCGGCGCCAACCCGCTGATCTGTGCACTGTTCACGGGCGGGTACTGGTACACCTCGCGGACCCGGGTGAGAGTGCCGCCGGCGTCGACCCGGAACACCTCGTACCGGTCGAGCGCGACGTTCTCCACCGAGTGCGCCCACCGCAGCCGGACCACCGTGGCGGCGACGTCGTACGCCACCGGCTGGCCCGGCGCGCTCGGCGGTTGGTCGTCCCCCGGTGGCATGGTCAGCCGCAGGGTCGGGTTGGACACCGAGCTGTTGCCGGCCGCGTCCAGCGCCCACACCGAGAAGGTGTACGTGCGCGACGGCCGCAGGTTGATGATCCGGATGCTGTTGGTGTCGGTCGAATACTGGGCGCCGGAATCCTCGAACTGCGCGCCGACCGGGTAGCGGACCACGCCCACGTTGTCGGTGGAGGCCGCCCAGGTCAGCTCGACCGAGGTGGTGTCGATGGCGACGACCGTGATCGGGCCGGGCGCGGTGGGACGTTCGGTGTCGGCGGCGGCGTGCGCCGGGGTCGCGCCCGCCGCGACCAGGGCCACCACTAGCGCGCCGGCGGCCAGCGTGGCGGCCTTCGACCGGATTGCTCGACTTCGACGATCACGCACGAATCTCCCCGCCCTCCGGTCGCCCACCGCTTTAACCAATCCACTTCCGTCAATGCTAAGTCACTGTGGCTCGGCAGGTTGCCCCGCCGGACCCGGACGCCGCCCTCGGTGCGCGGAGTAGCCCCAGGGCTGGTGGATGGTGTGCCGTTCGTTGCCTTTGGAGCTGAATCGTCTATGACATCGGTGGTCGCCGGTGCCGCTGATTCGTTGACGACATCAGCTCCAAAGGAAACGAACAAGACACCAACCCGCCCGGGAGCCGCCGCCCGGGAGCCGCCACCCGCCAGGGCCCGATCTAGCCGACGAGGCGGCGTTCCCAGGCCCAGGCGGCGATCTCGACCCGGTTGCGGGCCTTGAGTTTCATCTGCACGCTCGCCAGGTGGGTCTTGACCGTGCCCACGGCGATGAAGAGATGGGTGGCGATCTCGGCGTTGGTCAGGCCCCGGGCGACGAGCTTCACGACGTCGAGTTCCCGTGGCGACAGGCCACCGTCGTCGCGCGCAGGAGCCGGCGAGCTGAGGTGCTCCAGCAGCCGTACCGTGATCGAGGGGCTGATCAGCGCGTCGCCGGACACGGCCGCGCGGACCGCCTCCACCAGCAGGGCCGGGCCGGAGTCCTTGAGCAGGAAGCCGCACGCGCCGTTGGAGAGCGCGGTGTGCACGTACTCGTCGAGGTCGAAGGTCGTCACGACGACCACCCGGACCGGGTCGGCGACGCCCGGCCCCGCGAGCAGCCGCAGTGCCTCAAGACCGTCGAGGCGGGGCATCCGGATGTCCAGCAGCACTACGTCCGGGCGCAGTCGTCGGGCCAGTTCGACGGCCTGGACGCCGTCGGCGGCCTCGCCGACCACCTCCATGTCCGACTGGGCGCCAATGATCATGCCGAAGCCGGTCCGGACCATGGCCTGGTCATCGGCGATCAGCACCCGGATCACCGCGTCACCGCCACCTGAAGTGGGAACGCCGCGTCGAGCACCCAGCCACCGGCGACGCCGGGCCCGGCGGTGATCGTGCCGCCGAGGGCGCGTACCCGCTCGTTGAGGCCGATCAGACCGAAGCCGTGCCCCCGGGCCGGCGCGGTGCGCGGCGACGCGCCGTCGTCGGCGACCCGGACCAGCAACCAGTCCGGGGTACGCCGCACCGCCACGTCCACTGACCGCGCGTCCGGCGCGTGCTGGCGGGTGTTGGTCAGCCCCTCCATCACCACCCGGTACGCCGACGTGGACACCTCCACCGGCAGCCCGTTCAGGTCGCCGTCGACGTGCAGTCGTGCCGGCGCGTTCGCCGCGCCGTTGAAGCCGGTCAGCAGCGGCTCCAGTTCGGTCACCCCGGCCAGTGGCGCCAGCGGCGCGTCCGGCGGGGCGTCCGGGTTGCGCAGGATGCCGACCATCCGCCGCATCGAGGTCATCGTCTCCGCGCCGGCCCGCTCGATCTGCTCCAGGGCGACGATCACCCGTTGCGGGTCCTGCTCGGCGACGAACCGGGCACCCTGGGCCTGCACCACGATGCCGGTCACGTGGTGGGCGATGAAGTCGTGCAGGTCCCGGGCGAACTCGGCACGCTGCTCGGCCCGGACCAGCGCGATGGCCCGCTCCCGGCCGGCGGCCATGATGCGCAGGTAGAGCCCCACCCCGGCGGCGCCGGCCGCGGCGAGCACCTGGAGCAGGCCGAAGATCACCAGCAGGTTCTCGGTGCCGACGCGCAGCGGCATCGCGGCGACGGCGAGCCCGGCGGCCACCGCGGCCCACGGGGCGAGCCGCGGCGCGCCCCAGCGGCTCACCACGAAGACCACGCCGATCAGCCCGGCCGACTCGGCGAGCCCCCAGGTGCGGGCGAGCAGGATGCCGCCGCCTCCGGAGAGGAGCACCACCCCGGCGGTCACGGCCAGTGAGGCAGTGGCGAGTGTCAGCGCGGCCAGCGGCAGCCGGCGGGAACCCAGCCGGTGCATCGGCAGCCACAGCGGCACCGTCGCCACCGCCAACCCCATCGGCACCAGCAGGAGCAGAAGAGTTCCGATGCCGGAGTCATCCGCCGTGCTGGCCGCAAAGTCGAAGAGGGCGAGCAGGCCGAAGGCCACCAGCCCGGCCGCTTGGGCCAGGCGTACCCACAGACGTCGAAGATCCGGCGCGCTCATGGTGACCCAGCGTAGCCAGCCAGGTGGAGGTGGTGGATCGGCCAAAAGGCAGACCCCGCACCGGCGATACCCGGCCCTGGGCCGATGCGCGCACCCGCCGGTGGCGGCGACGCTTCCCGGGTCACCACGCAGCCACTGGAGGAACGATGACAACCCACGCCCCGCCGGAGACCAGCCACGCCGCGGTCGCCGCGGTCGACCTGGTGAAGGTGTACGGCAGCGGCGACACCGCTGTCCGTGCCCTGGACGGGGTCTCGGTCGGCTTCGGTCGGGCCGAGTTCACCGCGATCATGGGCTCGTCCGGGTCCGGCAAGTCGACACTGATGCACTGCCTCGCCGGCCTCGACACGGCCACCTCCGGTCGCGTCCTGCTCGGCGGCACGGAGCTGACCGGCCAGTCGGACCGGACGCTGACCCGGGTACGCCGGGAGCGGATCGGGTTCGTCTTCCAGTCCTTCAACCTGCTGCCGCAGCTCACCGCCGCGCAGAACATCACGCTGCCGCTGGACCTCGCCGGTCGGCAGCCCGACGCCGAACTCCTGGCGCGCCTGGTCGAGCTGCTGGGCCTCGGCGACCGCCTAAAGCACCGGCCGAGCGAGCTGTCCGGCGGCCAGCAGCAGCGCGTGGCGCTGGCCCGGGCGTTGGTGGCCCGGCCCGAGGTGGTCTTCGCCGACGAGCCGACCGGCAACCTCGACTCCCGCTCCGGCGCCGAGGTGCTCACCATCCTGCGCGACTCGGTACGCGACCTCGGCCAGACCGTCGTCATGGTCACCCACGACCCGATCGCCGCCGCGTACGCCGACCGGGTGGTGCTGCTCGCCGACGGGCGGCTGGCCGGCGAGATCGACAAGCCGAACCAGGTGTCGGTCACCGACGCGCTGCGCGATCTGGCGGCCCGCCGATGAGGGCGACAGTGCTGCGTACCCAGACGACCGCCGCAGCCCGGCGGCCCGGCCGGCTGATCCTGACCGGCCTGGCGATCCTGGTCGCGTCGTTCGTCGTGTTCGGCACCGTTCTGGTGCAACAGATCACCGAACGGACCGTGCGGGACAACCTCAGCGGCACCCCGGCGGTCACCGACCTGGTGATCGGCAGCGTTGACGTGCCGCCACCCACAGTGACCGACGTGCGGCAGGTCCGGGCCGTGCCCGGGGTGGCCGAGGCGGTGGCCCGGGTCTCGACCGGGGTCTCCATCGGAGAGGGGTACCTCAACCTCCAGTCCGATCCGGGCACCGGCGCGCTGACCACGGTCCGGGTGATCGAGGGCAGCTACCCGGATCAGCCCGGCGAGATCGCGATCACGCCGCGTACCGCCGAACGGCTCGGACTCTCGGTGGGCACCACCACCAGCGGCACCGGCGGTGAACTCACCACGCCTGCCCCACTCACAGTGACCGGCGTGGTGGAGAGCAGCGCCGACGCCGGCTACGACGCGTACGCCCCGGACAGCGCCGTGATCGCCTGGGCGCGCCTGACGACCGTGGAGCGCGTCGACGTGCGGGTGGCCCCCGGGGCCTCGACCGACGCGGTCCGCCAACGGGTTACCGCGGCGGTCGCCGGCCAGCCGATCCGCTCCGGCGCCGAGGTGCGCGAGGCCGAGGCCCAGGCGGCGGCCGAACAGGTCGGGAGACTCTTCATCCTGGTCGGCATGTTCGTCTCCATCGCGGTCGTCGCGGCCGCGCTGGTGGTCACCTCGACCTTCCGCATCGTCTTCGCCCAGCGGATGCGGCAGCTCGCGCTGTTGCGGGCGGTCGGCGCGAGTCGGGCCACCCTGGTGGGGGCCCTGACCGCTGAGGGAGCCCTGACCGGGCTGGTCGCCGGCGTCGTCGGGGTCGCCAGCGCCCTCACCCTCGGGTACGCGCTGCCGGCGATCCTGCGCGCCACCGGCCACGCTGTCTCGTCGCCGGGCCTGCCACTGGCGGCGGCGGTCACTGTGGTGATCGGCGCCGTCGTGATCACCGTGCTGGCCGTGTTGGCACCGGCGCTCTCCGCCGCCCGGGTCTCCCCGCTGGAGGCGCTGCGGGCGGCGAGCGTCACCGCCGGCCGCCGCGGCATCGGCGTGCTGCGTCTGGTCTTCGGGCTGCTCCTGGCCGGCGGCGCGGTCCTGGCGGCGGTCGGGACGATCAGCCAGTTGCCGAAGCCGGAGCAGTCGGACTACGACCCGTCGATTCCGATGCTCCTGCTGGTCGGGTCCGGCGCGTTGGCGTTCTTCGCGCTGGTGGCCCTCGGCCCACTGCTGGTGCGCCCGGTGCTGGCCGTGGTGGGTTGGCCGCTGCGCCAGCTCGGGCCGCTCGGGCGGATGTCGGTCGGCGGAATCGGCGGGACGCCGCGCCGCGCCGCCGCGGTCTCCGTCGTGGTCGCCCTCGGCGTGACCCTGATCTCCGGGGTGGTCATCGGCGGCGCGTCGTTGCAGATCCTCGCCGACCGCGAGATGGCGCTCTCGGCCCCGTCCGACTTCGAGGTCACCAGCAACGGTGGGACGCTCCCGCCGGCCGTCGTGAGCCGGGCCGAGGCGGCACACGGTGCGCTGGCCAGAGTGGTGCCGTACCGGATGGTCGACGACGCCACGCTGCTGCGCGGCGCGGACAAGCTCGGCGACGTCGAGGCCGGTTATCCGACCAGCGACCTGGACCTGGCGGCGTTGCCGAGCACCGGCGACCTGGACGTGGCCCAGGGCACCCTGACCGATCGTGGCCCCGGCCGGATCGTGCTCAACAGCTGGGTCGCGCGGGACGCGGGCCTGCGCGCCGGCGACACGGTCACGCTCGCCGTCGCCACCGGCACTGTCGAGGTGCGGGTGGCCGCGGTCCTGCCCGGTGACGGGCCGCTGCACGCGGGAATCCTCGCCGATCCGGTCGACCTGGACCGGCTCGGTGTGCCGGCCGCGTACACCGGTCTGCTGGCCGACGCGGCCGGTGCCGGCGAGGACGGTCGCACCGCCGGCGTGCGGGCGCTGCGGCAGGCGATCGGGGGCAGCGACGGGGTGGGCCTCGCGGTGCTCGCCGACGAACGGGACCGCAACGACGCGTTGGTGCGCACGCTGGTCTGGATCGCTGTCGGTCTGGTCAGCCTGACCGTGCTGATCGCGGTGGTCGGCGTGGGCTCCACGACCGCGCTGTCGGTGGTGGAGCGGGTACGCGAGTCCGGGTTGCTCCGGGCGATCGGGCTGTCCCGGACCGGCCTGCGCACCATGCTGACCGTCGAGTCCGGCCTGTACGGGGTGATCGGCGCGACCATCGGCCTGGTGCTCGGCATTCCGTACGCCTGGTTGGCGGTCCAGACCCTCGGGATCGAGGCACCGCTGACCGCGCCTCTGCTGCCGCTGGCCGGGCTCTTCGTGGTGCTGGTCGGGCTGACCGCGCTGGCCGGGGTGCTGCCGGCCCGTCGGGCGTCGCGGGTCAGCCCGGTGGTGGCACTGGGGGCCGACAACTGAGCACCGTCGTGGGGTGGCGCCGCGCCTTCGGCGCCACCCCACGGCGGCCTGGTCAGTTGGGGTTGTTGGCGTGGGTCAGCGTCTCCCAGGCGACGAAGAGGTTGTTGGTTCCGGCCGGACGTTGTTGCAGCGTGAGGGTCTGGGTGTTGGTCATGACGTTGCCCAACCGGGTGCTCATCGCGTTGAAGCCGACCTCGGTGATCGGCCCGAGGCCCCGGGTGAGGCTGCCACCGCAGAGCCAGGAGGGCGGCGCCTCGCCCAGCTGGTAGCGCGAGTGGAAGCCCAGCGCCTGACGAAGCCGCTCACCGACCTGTGGGTACAGGTCCCGTCCCTGGATCCGGGAGGTCTCCGCGACGTGCGAGATGGCGGAGATCCCGTACCCGGTGTGGACGAAGTCGCGGCAGGTCTCCTGGGCGAGGCCGGCGACGAAGGTGGACTGGCCCTGCCAGTAGCCGATGATCTCCGCGCTGGTGTCCAGGCCGCTGCCGGGCATCGTGTACGGCAACGCGCCGTCGCTGGGCAGGTAGACGAACGCCCGGGCGCGGTTGAGGAAGCGGCTGACCGCCGCGTCGTACACGGCCCGATCGTCCAGGAACACCGCGGTGCCGACGGCGGCCTCCATCATGGTCAGTTCCCAGTTGCCGTTGCTGTTCGAGCCGTTGCGCACCACCGGCAGGTAGACGTTGCGCAGCATGGTGGCGAAGCGGTTGGCGTTGGGCCAACTCGTGTACGTGTACTTGATGATCTCCGCCGCCCGGGGCCAGACCGAGGCGGCCCAGCCGGTTTGCAGTGGCGCGTTGCTGCCGGCGTGCGCGGTGATGGTGGCCGACCACGCGTCCATGATCTGGATCGACTTCTGCGCGTACCGCGCGTCCCCGGTGAAGTACCAGGCGAGCGCGTCGGTGTACGCCGCGATGGCGTCCTCCCGTTCGTCGGTGCAGCCGTTGTTCGGGTTGGAGTAGGAACCACACTCGACCACCGAACGGGGAGCCGGGGTACGCGACAGGGAGGCGTACCGGCTGCTCATCATCTGGTTGTAGGCCGCCGCCCACGGCTGCGCGCCGGCCTGCACCCGGCCGCGGACGAAGTCGAGCTGGCCCCGGCTGACCAGCACTCCGGGGTGGGTGAAACCACCCGAGGGCGGTGGTGTGGTGCCACCGCCGGTGGGCAGCGCCCAGGTCTGGTTGGCGGTGCCGGTGCAGCTCCAGATCTGCAGCGGGGTGCCGTCGGCCGAGCTGGGGCCGGTCGCGTCGAGGCACTTGCCCGAGGTCGGGTTGACCAGTTGCCCGGCGCTGGGCGACCACTGCTGCGCTCCGGTGCCGTTGCAGTCGTAGATCTGTACCCGGGCGCCGTTGGCGGTGCTGGCGGCGGCGATGTCCAGGCACTTGCCCAGCGCCCGGATCGTGCCGTCGTCGGCCACCGTCCACTGTTGCGCGGTGGAGCCGTTGCAGGTGAAGAGCTGCACCGCTGTGGTGTTGGCCGGGTTCGCGGCGGCCACGTCGACGCATTTGCCGCCGTACCCGGTGATGGCGCCCGTCGCGGCCGCCACCGCAGGCGATGCGGTGACGACCAGGCCGGTCGGTACGGCGAGCACGGCCGCGGCGAGCGCGGAGGTCAGTCTGATACGGGGGCGGCGGGGCAGGAGCCCGGCCGATCGTCGCGCCATGTGGGGGTCCTTCCGGGGCGGCGAAACAACTGTAAAGTGTGTTAATCATTACAGTCATACACACCGATATCAATGTCTTCGTCGCCACGGATGCCGTTACGGGTGCATGGACGCACCCTTGAGCACCTTGTCCACCACGTTGCGCGGCGCGTGCAGCGCCAGGCCCGTCAGCCCCGCCCGCCACCCCCGCCCGAGCTGATCGCGGTCAGACGAGCTGGCCGCCGATGACGGCGAGCAGGCGCAGCTTCTCGTCGCTCGGCGACCCGGGCACGGCCGTGAAGACCAACAGTGTCTGTGACTGGTCGGGGTCCACCAGCGTCTGGCAGTGCAGCTCCAGCGCCCCGACCTCCGGGTGCACGAAGTGCTTGGGCGGGCAGTAACCGGCGGGCACCGGGTGCTCCCGCCACAGCTGCGCGAACTCCGGGCTCCTGGCCAGCAGGTCGTCGACGAGCGCGGCGGCCCGTGAGCCGCGTCCGTCGCGGGTGTACGCCGCGTGCAGGTGCGCCACGAGCAGGCGACTCTGCGTCTGGTGATCCTGCGCCGGGTGCAGCTGCCGTGCCGCCGGGTCGGTGAACCAGCGGTGGTGCGCGCTGCGCGCGAACCCGGTGTACCGGGTCTCGTCACCGAGCAGGGCGATGGCCGGCGCGGTCTGCGCCAGGGTCTCGCCGAGGTGGTTCACCACCTGGGCCGGGGTGTCGTGCATCCGGTCGAGGATCCGCATCATTCCCGGGTTCACGTGGTCGGCCCGCACCGCGCGGCGCGGAACGGCGTGACCGGCGAGTTGAAACAGGTGGTCCCGTTCGGCCAGGGAGAGCCGCAGGCCCCGGGCCAGGGCGGCGAGCATCTGCTCCGAGGGGTGCGGCCCGCGCTGCTGCTCCAACCGGCTGTAGTAGTCGGTGGACATTCCGCTCAACGTGGCGACTTCCTCGCGCCGTAGCCCTCCGGTGCGCCGACGGGGGCCCCGGGGCAACCCGACGTCCTCGGGCTGGAGCGCCTCGCGGCGGGTGCGCAGGAAGCTGGCGAGTTGGGCGCGGTCCACGGTGTCTCCGATCACTGCGTGCCGGCTGTCGACCGGCGCATCGAGTGCAACAGGGGAGACCCGGCAGGGTGTTCCGCCTCCCGGGCCGTCCCGTGCCGTCAGCGCTGGATGGACTTGGTCTCCAGGAACTCCTCCAGCCCAAAGCGGCCGAACTCGCGGCCGTTGCCGGAGTGCTTGTAGCCGCCGAACGGGGCGAGCGGGTTCCAGTGGCCGGCGTTCACGTCGACCTGGCCCACGCGCAGCCGCCGGGCGATCGCCAGCGCGTGCTCCGGCTCACCGAAGACGCCGCTGGTCAGGCCGTACAGCGTGCCGTTGGCGATGGCCACGGCCTCCTCCTCGTCGGCGTAGGGGATGATCGTCAGCACCGGGCCGAAGATCTCCTCCTGGGCGATCGCGGAGGTCGGGTCGACGTCGGCGAAGATCGTCGGCTGGACGTAGGCCCCGACGGTCAGCCCCTCCGGCCGCTGCGGACCGCCGAACACGAGCCGGGCACCGTCGGCGATGCCTCGCTCGATGTAGCCGACGACCTTCTGCCGGTGGGCCTCGGACGCCATCGGGCCGATCCGGGTGGCCTCGTCGCCCGGGTCGCCGACGGTGTACTGCTTCGCGGCCTCGACGGCCAACGCCACGACCTCGTCCTGACGGGAGGCGGGCACCAGCATCCGCGGCCACGCGCCGCAGACCTGACCACCGTTGCTGAACGCCATCATGAGACCCCGCTCGACCGCGGCGGGCAGGTCGGCATCGTCGAGGATGATGTTCGCGCCCTTGCCGCCCAGCTCCAGCGCGACCCGCTTGACGGTCGCCGCGGCCACCGCGGAGATCCGCTGCCCCGCCCGGGTGGAGCCGGTGAAGGAGATCATGTCGATGTCCGGGTGTGCGGAGATCGCCTCGCCGACGGTCGCGCCGGTGCCGTAGACGACGTTGAACACACCCGCCGGTACGCCGGCCTCGGCGGCGACCTCCGCGAGGATGCGCGCGGTCAGCGGGGCGTTCTCGGACGGCTTGAAGACCATCGTGTTGCCCGCGAGCAGGGCCGGCGCCAGCTTGGAGACAACCTGCTGAAGCGGGAAGTTCCACGGCGTGATCGCGCCGACCACGCCGATCGGCTCGCGGACGATCAGCGAGTTGCCGACCTCCTCGGTCCAGGCGAAGTCGTCGGCCAGGCCGGCGACGGACTCGACCACCGCGGCCGGGAACGCGACCTGGGCGGTCCGGGACATACCGATCGGAGAGCCCATCTCGGCGGTGATCGCCTGGGCGATCTCCTCCGTGCGGGCGGCCAGGCCGGCGCCGAGGCGACGCAGAACGTCCGCCCGGTGCTGCGGGGTGGTCGCCGACCAGGCCGGGAAGGCGGCTCGGGCGGCGGCGACGGCGTGGTCGACGTCGGCGGCGGTGCCGGCCGGGGTCTCGGCGACGACCTCGCCGGTGGCCGGGTTGACGACGGGAAGGATGTCGGCGGAGCCGGTGACGGTCTCGCCACCGATCCAGTGGCCGGCGACGGTGTAGGTGGAAGGTGTCATGGACCGACCGTCGCACCGCTGCCGAACCCCAACCAGGTGCGGTTTATCCAGGGTTCCGCGATCCCTGGCTGAGGCCCGGCCCCCTCAGAGCGCGAGGACGATCCGGCCGGCGGTGGTGCCCGCGTCCTGCCGGGCCCAGGCGTCAGCGATGGCGTCGAACGGCACGATCTCGTGGTCGACGGTGAGCCGGCCGGCCGCCGCGTGCCCGGCCACCACTGTCAGCGCCGCGGCCCGCTCGGCGGTCGACAACCCGTTGTTGGTGTAGCCGATCATCCGCAGTGCGCCGCTGCGCAGCACTGCGGACTCGATGGGCGCGGTCGCGCCGGCCGCGCTGCCCAGGTTGACCAGTCGCCCACCCGGGCGCAGCACCCGCAGCGCCGCCGCGGCCGGGACACCGAAGACCGGGTCGAGGACGAGGTCGACCGGCCCGTCGGCGGCGTGGCGCAGCCGATCGGCCATCGACGCGAAGGACCTGTCCCCGCACGCGTCCGGCGCGTACACCGGGGACATCTCCGGGCCGCTGCTGCCAAGCGCGGCCGACCGGGCCACGGCGATGACGCGGCGAGCGCCGCCGAGCAGGGCGAGCTGGACGGCGGCCTGACCGACCACACCACCGGCGCCGAGCACGATGACCTGGTCGCCGGCCGCCAGGCCGCCGGCGTGGGTCAGCGCCGCGTGCGCGGCGACCGCGGAGAGACCGAGGGCCGCGAGCAGGGTCAGCGGTACGTCGGCCGGCAGCGCCACCACGTCGACGGTCGGCACGGTGACCGTGGTCGCCATGCTGCCGTCGACGCCGGAGCGCATCCCGGCCGACGTGCCGAACCAGACCGGGGTGCCGTCGGCGAGCCGACCGACCCCCTGCACGCCCGGCACGTACGGGGTGCTCGGCGGGCCGAAGTAGCTGGTGCCGCTGGCGCAGAGCACGTCCAGCGGGGTGATCGGCACGGCCTCGACGGCGACCGCCACCGTACCGTCGGCCGGTACGGGCGCCGGCCGCTCGGCGATCGTCGGCGCGTCGCCGCAGGTGGTGAGCACTGCCGCGCGGATCACGTCGCGATGTCCGGGTAGGGCATCGAGAAGTGGGCCAGTCGCGCGCCGTAGGACTTCTGGTATTCCAGCGGCTCGGTGTTGTCCCGCTCGAAGAGGGCGATGAAGAGGGTCAGGGTGAGGAACGGGTGCGCGCCCAGCTCGAAGAGCTTCACGTGGTCGTGGGTGGCCAACGCCTCGCGCTCCACGTCGTCGAAGCGCAGCCAGGTGCTCGCCTCGCCGGTGTGGCAGTTCAGCACCGTGTTGGCGCACTCGGCCTCCCACCAGGAGACCAGCTCGCGCGGCTCGCTGCGGTAGCGTTCGACCAGCTCCGGGTCCCGGTCGACCATGAAGAGGAACTTGTTCAGCAGGTACTTGCTCATGCCGTCGGCGCTCCGTTCGGGTACCAGGTGAAGTACGCCTCCATGGTGTGGAACAGATCGAGGGTGTCCACGTAGTCGGCCTTCACGCCGGCACCGGCCACGCCCATCATCAGCATGAAGTCCATGAAGCCGTGGGTGGCGTTGCCCGGTGAGTGCAGGCTGTCCAGGGTGACCTCGCGCAGGCACTCGTCCAGGTCGCCGTTGGCGATCCACTCGACGGCCCGCTGGTCGAACTCCGGGTCCGGGCCGTGCGGGCCGAACTGCCGGGGGCCGCCCAGCTCCAGCGAGAGGTGGCCGGTGCCGATGACGGCCACCCGCAGGTGCGACGGCCACGACTGGACGATGTCGCGGATGCTCTGGCCGAGCTGGACGAAGCGCTTCGGCTGCGGCAGCGGCGGCGCGAAGATGTTGGTGTAGATCGGCACGATCGGCAGGTCGGCCTCGGGCCGCAGCGTGATGATCGGGCAGGTGATGCTGTGGTCGATGCGCAGCTCGTTGCTGAACGCGAGGTCGAAGCCGGCGTCGAGCCCGGCCCGCAGGATGTGCCCGGACAGGTCCTCCTGACCCCTGAGCAGCATCCGGGGCAGCCCGAACTCGCGCTCCTCGTTGTACCAGTTGGCGTCGTAGTAGGGCGCCTTGCCGACCAGGAACTGCGGCATGTTGTCCAGCCAGAGCTGGTGGAAGTGGTCGGAGCCGACCATCACCAGCACGTCGGGCCGGGCTCGGGTCAACGTCTCCCGGAATGCCAGGATCTTGCGGGTCCACTCGTCGGCGAACGGTGGCCGATCCTCGCCGGTGGCCGTGCTGGCCCGGTAGTAGAAGGGGTGGTGGGTGGAGGCGATGACCGCGACGATGGAGGCCATTCCCGCTCCTTTCGGGGGTGGGAGAGGAGATCAGGGTTCGTAGACGGCGTTGCGGTCGACGGTGCGGTAGATGTCCATGCCGAGCGGTCGTCGTCGCTCCTCGGCGAGGTGCCCGAGCAGCCCCGCCGCGCGGGCCAGCAGGGCGAAACCGCGCAACATCTCGACCGGGAGCCCGAGGTCGGCGAGTGCCGCCCCGCAGACTCCGGCGCCGTTGAGCGGCAGGGTGCGGCCGAGCACCTGCGGGTGTACGCGTCCGATCGCCTCGAACAGCCGCAGGTGCGGGCCGTGCAGGCCCTCCTCGGTGGCGATCCTGATCAGCACGGGGGTGCGCGGGTCCTGCTCCTTGTGCACGGGGTGCCCGAGCCCGGGGACCAGTCGACGCTCCTGCCTGGCCCGGGTGACCGCGTCGAGCGCCACCGCGTCGTAGTCGGTCACCTCGCCGGCCCGGGCGAGCGTGTCGGCGAGGAAGCGTCCACAGTCCTCGGTGACACCGAGGAAGCGGGAGCCGCCGCCGAGCAGGCCGGCGGCGAGCGCGCCCTGCAACGACTCGGGCGCGGACAGGTACGTCAGCCGGGCGGCGATCGCCGTCGGGGTGAAGCCGTGGTCGGCGAGGGCCACCAGCACCGCCTCGAAGACCCGTACCTCACCCGGGGTGGGACGGCGGCCGGCGACCAGCCAGTACGCCAGCTCGCCGAAGCCCACAGTACCCATCAGGTCGGCGGCCAGGTCCTGCCCGAGCAGGGAGATGGTGGTCGGGTCGGAGGTGCCGATCCCGGTGGGGAAGCTCAGTTCTTCAGCCACGCGCGGATCTCCTCGCCGTGTTCGTCGAGTCCCGGCGGCGGCAGCTCGTACCGGGCCGGGGTGTCGGAGAAGGTGATGGGGTTGCGGACACCGGGCACGTCTCCGACGGTGACGACCGGGTCGAGGCCCAGCTCCTCGGCGAGCGCCACGCCACCGTCGATGGTGTTGATCGGCGCGCATGGAACGCCGGCGGCGAGCAGGTCCCGGAACCACTCGTCCTTGGTCCGCTTGGCGAGGCGTTCGACCAGCAGCGGCCGCAGTTGTTCGCGGTTGGCAGTGCGGTCCTGGTTGCGCCCGAAGCGCGGGTCGTCCGGCAGGCCGGGCAGGTCGAGCACCTGGCAGAGCTTGCGGAACTGCCCGTCGTTGCCGGCGATGACGATCAACTCGCCGTCAGCGGTGGGCAGTGGCTCGTACGGGAAGAGGCTGGGGTGCGCGTTGCCCATCCGGAACGGGACGGTGCCGCCGGCGACGTAGCCGCTGGAGTGGTTGACCAAACCGGACAGCGCGGAGCTGAGCAGGTTGACCTCGACGTGCTGGCCTCGCCCGGTCTCGTCACGATGGTGCAGCGCGGCGAGGATGCCGATGCTGGCGTGCAGTCCGGCCATCACGTCGAAGACGGAGATGCCGGCCCGGTACGGCGAACCGTCCGGGTCGCCGGTGAGGCTCATCAGGCCCGAGATGGCCTGCACCATGAGGTCGTAGCCGGGGAAGTCCCTGCCTGCGCCGGTGCCGAAGCCGCTGATGCTCGCGTACACGATCTTGTCGTTGGTCGCGGTGACCGTGTCGTAGTCGAGGCCGAACCGGGCGAGGCCACCGGGCCGGAAGTTCTCGATCAGTACGTCGGCGCGGCGGGCCAACTCCTGCGCGGCGGCCAGGTCGTCGGGTTTCCTGAGGTCCAGGGCGACCGACCGCTTGTTGCGGTTGATGCCGAGGTAGTACGTCGAGACCCCCTCGCGGGTGGGCGGCATCCAGGTGCGGGTGTCGTCGCCACCGGGGCTCTCCACTTTGATCACCTGAGCGCCCAGGTCGGCCAGGAGCATCGTCGCGTACGGCCCGGCGAGGATCCGGGAGAAGTCCGCGACGAGCAGGCCGGCCAGTGGGCCTGTCGAATGCTGCACCATGTTTCCGCCCGTTCTGCGGACACCTGTCCGCCGGGACAGCTTGCGATACCGCACGGTGCGTGTCAACGGTGCGATTCGCGCGCGGGACCACGCTCTTGACACGAATCGTGACCGGGACCACACTTGCGCCACTCGGGCTGGCCGCACAGCGGACAGAAGTCCGGATTCCCCTCGTACCGTGAAAGGAATGGGTGGCGAATGAGCGCAACCGACCGGCCGGTGGTTTTCCGTAACGGCCTGGTTCTCACCATGGACGACGCGCACACGGTGCTGCCCGGCGCCGACGTGCTGGTCATCGGCGGCCGGATCGCGCAGGTCGGCGTCGGTCTCACCGCACCCGACGACGCCCTGGAGATCGACGCCACCGGCGGCATCCTCATGCCCGGCATGGTCGACACCCACCGGCACCTGTGGCAGACCGCGATGCGCGGGTACGGCGCCGACTGGACCCTGACCCAGTACTTCGTCTGGTACTACCTCGAGTCGGGCAAGCTGTTCCGGCCCGAGGACGTCTACGCCGGCAACCTGCTCGGCGCGATCGAGGCGATCGACGCCGGCGTCACCACCACTGTCGACTGGTCGCACGGGTTGCAGACACCCGAGCACGCCGACGCCGCCGTGGACGCTCTGGAGGCGGTTGACGGACGGTTCGTGCTCGCCTACGGCAACATCCAGCAGGGGCCGTGGGAGTGGGCCACCTCGCCGGAGTTCCGCGACTTCCACCGCCGTCGCGTCGACGGTGGCAAGCTGGCCGGCTTCCAGTTGGCGTTCGACGTCACCGGTGACCCCGCCTTCCCGGAGCGGGCCGCGTTCGAGGTGGCCCGGGAGTTGGGCGTCGCGGTGACCACCCACGCGGGCGTGTGGGGCGCCACCAACGACGACGGCATCCGGCTGATGCACGAGAACGGGTTCATGACCCCGTCGACCGTGTACGTGCACGCGGCGACGCTCACCCAGGACTCGTACAACCGGATCGCCGCGACCGGCGGCTCAGTCTCCGTCTCGACCGAGAGTGAGCAGAGCGCCGGCCAGGGTTACCCACCCACCTGGCAGTTGCGCCACCACGACATCCCGGTGTCGCTGTCGATGGACACCAGCGTGTGGTGGAGCGGCGACCTCTTCTCCGCGATGCGCAGCACGCTCGGCGCGGACCGCTCCCGGGAGCACCTGGAGGCGCACGCCAAGCAGGAAACCATCACCCACTGCCACCTGCGCGCCGAGCAGGTCGTCGAGTGGGCCACCCGAGGCGGCGCCCGTGCGCTCGGCATGGACGCCACGATCGGCGCGCTCACCCCCGGCCGTCAGGCCGACGTCGTCCTGATCAAGAACGACGCCTCGCCGGTGATGTTCCCGATCCTGAACCCGCACGGTCACGTCGTCTTCCAGGCCCAGCGCGCCGACGTGCACACAGTGCTGGTGGGTGGCCGGGTCGTGAAGCGGGACGGCCGCCTCGTCGGCGTCGACCTCGCCGCCGCGCGGGCCAGTGTGGCCGCGACCATCGATCACCTGCGCGAGACGATGGGGGAGGAGGCGTGGCAGCGGGGAATGAACCCGGACGTCCCCGAGACCGCGATCCTGGAGAACCCGTACCAGTACACCGAGTGGGACGCCGGGTCGGCGCAATGGAAGCATTAAGGACATGAGTGACAACGGAAGGGGCGCCGGGCCCGACTTCATCGAGGCTCTCGCCCGTGGCCTCGACGTCCTGCGCTCCTTCCGTCCCGCCTGCCCCTCGATGACGCTCAGCGAGCTCGCCGCCGCCACCGGCCTGGCCCGCCCCACCGTCCGGCGCATCCTCATCACGCTCGAATCGCTGGGCTACGTCCGCGCGGTCGGCCGCGGCCACACCCTCACCCCGCGCGTCCTGGAGCTGGGGATGGCGTACGTCAACGCGCTGAACATGTGGGACGTGGCCCGCCCACACATGGAGAAGCTGGTCGCGCAGACCAACGAGTCGACCTCGATGGCCCAGCTGGACGGCAGCGACATCGTCTACGTCGCCCGGGTGGCCGTCCCCAAGATCGTCACCCTGGGCGTCACCATCGGCACCCGCTTTCCGGCACCCGCGACGTCGATGGGCAAGGTGCTGCTCGCGGCCCTCCCACCGGAGACGCTGGCGACCGTCCTCGGCGAGCCCAGCCGCTCCGGCATCACGCCGCGCTGGCAACCCGCACCGGGCGACCTCGACGCCGTGTTACGCGAGGTCCGGGCCAAGGGCTGGGCCCTCGCCGACCAGGACCTGGCGCCGGGAATCCGGTCCGTCGCCACCGGCGTCCGCGACGGCGACGGGCGGGTCGTCGCCGCCATCAACGTGACAGTGCACGCCGCCGAGACCTCGCTGGAGACCCTGCGCGAAGAGCACCTTCCGAGGTTGCTGCGCGCGGCCGCCGACATCGGGCACGACTGGGCGCTCACCGCCGCCGTGCCGGTGGTCACGGCCTAGACGTGTCCGGCCGATCATGAGCTTCGCGGATCGTCCGGGGCAGCGCCGACACCCGACCGGATGCCATAGTGCCGCGATGAAGGCGGACCTGCACAGTTACTTGACGGGCGGCCGCGAGTCGCTGCTGTGGAAGCTCGACGGGCTCGGCGAATACGACATTCGGCGTCCGTTGACCCCGACCGCGACCAATTTGCTCGGTCTGGTGAAGCACTCGGCGGCCATGGAGATCCTCTACTTCGGCGTCGTGTTCGGCCGACCGTTCGAGCAGGAGCTGCCGTATGTCGGCCACGGGGCGGAGGCCAATGCCGACATGTGGGCGAGCGCGGATGAGACCCGCGAGGAGATCGTCGCACTGTACCGTCGCGCGATCGCCCACGCCGACACCACCATTGAAGCCCTTGCACTGGATGAGGTAGGCCACGTGCCGTGGTGGGGCGGTGCAGCGGTCACGTTGCACCATGTCCTGGTCCACGTCATCGCGGAAACCCAACGGCACGCCGGCCACGCTGACATCGTGCGCGAACTCATCGACGGCACGGCCGGGTTGCTGCCCAGAAACGACAACCTGCCCCCCGTGGACGAGTCATGGTGGCTGGACTACCGCCAGCGGGTGGAGCAGGCCGCCCTCGACGCCAGCGAGCGCAGCCACTAGTTCTCCGCCGGTCATGGCAGCCAAATCGCCGGCCTGCCGCGTGGGTCGGCCTGCCGCGTGGGTCGGCCTGCCGCGTGGGTCGGCCTGCCGCGTGGGTCGGCCTGCCGCCTGCGTCGGCCTGCCGCCTGCGTCGGCCTGCCGCCTGCGTCGGCCTGCCGCCTGCGTCGGCCTGCCGCCTGCGTCGGCCTGCCGCCTGCGTCGGCCTGCCGCCTGGGTCGGCCTGCCGCCTGCGTCGGCCTGCCGCCTGCGTCGGCCTGCCGCCTGCGTCGGCCTGCCGCCTGCGTCGGCCTGCCGCCTGCGTCGGCCTGCCGCCTGCGTCGGCCTGCCGCCTGCGTCGGCCTGCCGCGAATCGATCATGATGACTGAAAGTGTCGTACACCTGTTCTAGTCTCGGGTCATGGTCGAGGAGTTGACGCAGGCAGAGGACGCTATCGCGGCCTGCGCCGACACGGCCACGTGGGCACTGCGCGAGGACGAGCTGATCACCGCGCTCGACACCGCGCACCGCATCGAGCAGCGGCTCGCCGCGGTGAAACTAGCCCTGATCCGTGAGTTCGATGGCCGAGGCACCGCCACCACGCACGGTGCCTCCTCGACCGCGGTCTGGCTCCGCGGACGGTTACGCCTCACCGTCCCGGCCGCCCGCCGCCTCGTCGACCTCGCCGAGGTCCTGGACACCGGCAACCCCGGGGTACGCCACGCACTGGGCGATGGTCACATCACCGTCGACCAGGCCAGGGTCATCGCCGACACGGTCGACACCGTGCAGACCGCCGCCGGTCCCGAGGCCGCCGACAAGGCCCTCGGAGTGCTCGTCGAGTGGGCCGGGCAATTCGATCCCACCCTCTTACGCAAACTCAGCACCCGCATCCTGGACCACGTCGCACCCGACATCGCCGACGCCGCCGCCAAAGCCGCACTGGACGCCGAAGCTCGCCGCGCCACCCGCGACCGCCACCTCACCCTCTCCACCCTCACCGACGGCCGCCTGCGACTCACCGGCATCCTCGACACCGAGACCGCCGGGCTGCTCCGTGCCGCCATCGACCCACTCGGCACACCCTCGGGCCCTGACGACCAGCGCTCTCCCGGCCAACGCCGGCACGACGCTCTCGGTGAGGTGTGCCGCCTCGCCCTGCGCACCGGCGAGTTGCCCGAGCACGGCGGCGATTCCGCCCAGATCGTCGTCACCACCAGCTACGACGGGCTGACCCGGCAACTGGGCAGCGGGACCCTCGACACCGGCCTACACCTCACCGCCGAGGCCGTGCGACGCCTCGCCTGTGACGCCGCCATCCTTCCCGCGGTCCTCAGCGGAGCCGGCCAACCACTCGACCTCGGTCGACAACGTCGCCTCATCACGGGCTCGCTCCGCCGAGCTCTGGTGCTGCGGGACGGGGGCTGCGCCTTCCCGGGCTGCGACCGACCACCGCGCTGGTGCGACGCCCACCACATCCACCACTGGGCCGACGGCGGCGACACCAGCCTCGCCAACGCCGTCCTGCTCTGTGGCCACCACCACCGGCACCTGCACGACAGCGACTGGGCCGTGCGACTGGCAGGCGACGGCCACCCCGAGTTCGTGCCACCGGCCTGGCTCGACCCCGAGCGGGTCCCCCGCCGCAACCACTACCACCGACGGACGTGAGTATCACCAGCACACAACGATCACCCCGGCCAGCAGGCCGATCGAGTGACCAGCCCAGCACGTCCCAGTCCCGCGCGGCCGCCGATGCGGAGGGAGGGGCGCGACCAGGGCCCGGCGCGTCCCAGTCCCGCGCGGCCGCCGATGCGGAGGGAGGCGCGTAACCAGGGCCCGGCACGCAGCGCCGCCGCGATCTCGTACCCGATTCCCTTGTTCGTGCCGGGGGCCAGCGCGATTCTCGGTTCGACCTCGCCGTTGTGCCGTGGGTGGACGCGCCAACCCTCACGACGCTGATCGCTTGGCCGCCGCACCGCCGCACCGCCGACCTCACTGGGCACAACACCTGGCTCGCGGCTCTGCCGGCTGATTGCCACCCCGACGTCCGGCCACAGTCGCACGGCCGATCGGATACGCGGCCGGGCCGTCACGAAATCCGGCGGCGAATCGTCACAGCTGACGGTTAGTCTTCCTCCGCGCGTCGTCGTCCTGGCACGTCGCGCCCCGCGCCCGGTTGGCGCGGCATCGCCGCCACCGCCCACCGTCGGCCGGCTCAATCGACTTCAGGAGAGTTAGTGACACAGCAATCCCTCGCGACATCGGACAAACTCGACGGCGCGGTGCTCAAGGTGGCGGGCGTCGTCGTCATTGGCGCGATCATGTCGATCCTCGACGTGACGGTGGTCAGCGTGGCGCTGCCCAAATTCCAGAGCGAGTTCGACGCGTCCTACGCCCGCGTGGCCTGGACCATGACCGCCTACACCCTCGCGCTCGCCACCGTGATCCCGCTCAGCGGGTGGGCGGCGGACCGGTTCGGCACCAAACGGCTCTACATGGTGGCGCTGGCCCTGTTCACGATCGGGTCGGGGCTCTGCGCCATGGCCGACACCATCGGCGAGCTGATCGGCTACCGGGTCCTGCAGGGCCTCGGTGGCGGCATGCTCATGCCGCTGGGCATGACCATCATGACCCGGGCGGCCGGTCCGCACCGGATCGGCCGGCTGATGGCCGTCCTCGGCATCCCGATGCTGCTGGGGCCGATCGGCGGCCCGATCCTCGGTGGTTGGCTGATCGACACCGCGAGCTGGCACTGGATCTTCCTGATCAACCTGCCGATCGGCCTGATCGCCCTGATCTACGCGCAGGTCGCGCTGCCGAAGGACGCGCCAGAGCCGTCCGAGTCGTTCGACTTCGTCGGCATGCTCATGCTCTCGCCGGGCCTCGCCCTCTTCCTCTACGGCGTCTCGTCCCTGCCGGAGGCGGGCACCTTCGCCGAGGCCAAGGTGTGGGCCCCGATGCTGGTCGGCGGCGCGCTGGTGGTGGCGTTCGTGCTCTACTCGTTCAAGCCCCGGCACCCGCTGCTCGACCTGCGGCTGTTCCGCAACCGCAGCCTGACCATCGCGTCGGTGACCATGTTCGTGTTCATCATCGCGTTCATGGGCGCCGGCCTGCTGTTCCCGAGCTACTTCCTGCAGGTGCGCGGTGAGTCGACGCTGGCCGCCGGCCTGCTGATGGCGCCGCAGGGCATCGGCGCGATGATCACCATGCCGATCGCCGGCACGCTGGCCGACCGCGTGCCGATCGGGCGTACCGTCCCGTTCGCGCTGGGGCTCATCGTCGTCGGGTTCTTCGGTTTCACCCAGGTCGACCCGCAGACGTCGTACTGGCTGCTCGGCGGGTCGCTGTTCGTGATGGGCCTGGGCATGGGCGGCACGATGATGCCGATCATGACGTCGGCGCTGCGGACGTTGTCGGCCAACGACGTGGCCCGCGGCTCGACGTTGGTCAACATCCTCCAGCAGATCGGCGGCTCGGTCGGCGCCGCCGTGATGTCGGTGATCCTCACCAACGAGCTGAACGGCTCCCGGCAGATCCCCGGCCTGGTGGACGAGAGCGGCAAGCCGGTCACCGAGGCCGGGCTGGCCATCGCCGCCCAGCAGCGGCCGGAGCTGCTTCAGCAGATGCCGGTCGACCCGTCGCTCATCGAGCGCGGGCTCGACTTCGCCGCCAAGTCGTTCGCCAGCACGTTCTGGGTGGCGTTCGCGCTGGTCGTGCTCACGCTCATCCCGGCGGCGTTCCTGCCGCGCCGACGTCAGCCGGCGCAGCTCGACGACCCGCAGGGCGAGCAGGTCAGGACGCCCGTCGTCATCCACTGACCGACCCCGCCGCGCTCGGCACCCGAGGTGCTGGGCGCGGCGGGTACGGCGTCAGCGCAACGGACCGTCGCCGGGCCCGTCCGGGTCCTCGACCACGTGGATCGCCGCCTCCTCCGCGCTGGCGGCACCCGCGTCGATGCCGGCGTCCCACGCCACCGACTCGGCCTCGTCGTCCTCGCGGACGCCCTCGTCGTACGCGACGAGACGGCCGGCGCGCGCCTCCGCCTCGTACCCCCGGCGGGTCAGCTCGTCCTCGTCGTCGCCACCCTCGGCGTACGGGTCGACATCCGGCACCTCCTGGGCGAGGTGTTGCGCCAGGGACTCGCCCGCCCGCTCCTCGGCCGGCGTGGTGCCGAACCGGTTTGCCGCCGTCCAGTGGTCCTCGGCGACGATGCCGGTGTCGAGGGGGTCGCCGACCCGGTCGTCGTCGAGGGTGTCGGTGGCGTCCAGGACGCCGTCATCCTCGGCCACGTTCCACTCGTCGACGGAATCCACTCGTTCGGTCTGGCTCACGGCGGTCTCCTCTTCGTTGCGGTGCAGCAAAGCGCTCAGCCTATGACCGTGCAACGCGCCCGCACCCCGAGGCCTGCCCGCTGTGACGAACCCACCTCGGGGCGGGCGGTGCCCGGTGGGTCAACGCTTCAGCAGCTCCGCCACGGCGTCGGTGAACTCCACCGATTGCTCGATGTGCGCGAAGTGTCCGCTTCGCTCCAGCGTCACCAGCCGCGAGTCCGGAAGCCCCGCGTGCAACTGCTCGGCCCAGCGAGGGCCACAGATGAAGTCGTACGCCCCAACGATCACCACGACGGGCACGGTGATCTCACCGAGGTTCTCCCGCACGTCGAAGGGTGTGGGGTCCTGCGCGCCGGCCGGCGTCGCCCAGATCCGGACGGCCGCCTGAAACGGGGCGAACTCGTCCTGTCGGCCCCAGAAGTCCGCGAAGTACACCGGCAGGGCGGCGCGCAGAGCGGCTCCCAGCGACTCGTCGTCCGTCGCGCCGCCGATCTGCGCGAAGGCAGCCGGGACCGCCGCCGCCTCCGGCCGGTCCGGGTGCCGCTGCGGGTAGGCGGCGAGGCCGGCCATGGCCTCGCCCCAGAACTCGGCACCGGTGACGGGCGAGGTGTCGTACAGGGCGAGGCCGGAGATCCGGTCCGGGTGGGCGAGCGCGTACCGCTGGACGACGAAACCGCCGTGCGAGTGCCCGAGGAGGTACACCCGGGGTTCGCCGAGGTGCTCGACGACGGCGTGCAGGAACCGGACATACGTGTCGAGACGGTAATCGTCGGGGTTGTCGAGCTGCCCCGACGCGCCAGTGCCCACCGGCTCGACGTAGACCATGGTGAAGTGCGTTTCAAGGCTGGGCGTCCGCAGGTACGCCCACTCGATGCCCGGGCCGCCGGAGTGCGCCACGCAGACCGGACCGGTGCCGGCGACGTGGTAGACCTGCCGAACGCCATCCACCGTGAACGTGTGGGCGCCGGGTGCGAGGGCGCTGACGTCGTGGCTGGTGAAACCCATGAACTATCTCCCGATCCGAGACCCGCGCGGCGTCCGCCGGCACGGCAACTGGTGCATGACGCAGACCAGATGCGCGGGTCGAGAGGAAAGTTCGCTCGGTCGGAGAAGTTTTTTCAGACCAGCGCGGGGACGGGGTGGAAGAGGGTGAGCTGGCGCACCCGGCCCTCACGCAGCACCTGCAACCACAGCGCCGCGGGTGGGCAGTGCTCCGGGTCATCGGGTGGGCTGATCAGGTCGGTCTCCCAGATCAGCACGTCGCCGCTGGCCACCACGTTGCGCAGCCGCTGACGTACCCCGGCGGCCAGGTCGCAGTTCATGCCGTTGATGGCCAGGTCACGGCCACCGCGCGGGCCGCCCGGCACGATCATCTCGGCGTCCGGCCACCAGCTCTCGCGGACCACCCGCTCGAAGTCGCCGCCCATCGCCGTGGAGATCATGTCGCTGCCCTCCCGCCACCGCGAGTCGTTCGAGGCGGCGACGTCCGCGTGCGCCGCGTCCGCCGCCGTCCGCAGGCCGCCGGCGAGCGCCCGGCGGGCGTGGCTGAGGCGGCTGCGGACGGTGCCGACCGGCACGCCACACACGGCCGCGATCTGCTCGTACGAGGACGCGTCGCTGAAGTACCGCAGCAGGGTGACGAGCCGGTCAGGTTCGGACAGTTGCCCGAGGGAGTGCCACACCCAGTCGCGCATCGCGGCCCTCTCCAGTGCCTCCTCCGGGGTGGGTGTGTCGGTGGGGCGGGTGAACCACTCGGGTTCGGCGACCGGGACGGCTCTGGGCCCGCGCAACGCCATCCGGCTGTTGTTGCGGACGATGGCCCGCAACCAGGGGCCAACGGCGTTCGGGTCGCGGACCTCGCCGATGCGACGCAGGGCGACGACCATCGTGTCCTGCACCGCGTCCTCGGCGTCCGGTCCGTAACCGAGCACGCTCAGCGCGACGGCCCGCATCCCGGCCTCGTGCCGGGCCAGCAGCGCCCCCAGCGCTGCCGCGTCTCCCGCCTGCGCGAGCACGACCAGCTCTCCGTCGCTCTGCGTCACGCCCAGTTCCTCCCCGAAACGCCTGTTCTGAACGCTTGTGCTCCATCAAGCGTACGGCGGGCCGGCGTGCCAATGCCCCAGGCCGTCGGCCGTCCTACGCTGCGGACGGGCTGGCGGCGCGGGTTGCCCGGGTGCCGATCTGGCGCAGGTGCGCGATCAACTCCGGAGGCTCGTGCACCTCCATGTCGCAACCGAGGGTCAGCAGGCGCCACGCCAGCCACTCCAGAGTGTCGGCGTTGCTGCGCAACCGGCAGGAGGTCGCGTCGATCGGCTCCAGATCGACGCCGGCACCACCGAGCGGGCCCGCCATCCGCTCGATCGGCGCGTGCAGCGTCACCACCGCCCGGTAGACGGGCGTCAACTCAAGCAGCTTCTCCGTCATGAAGGAGGCGGCGTCGGGCGCCGGTAGTTGCCGGGCGGCGACCCGGGTCCGGGTGGGCCGCAGGTCGGTGATCCGGTCGACCCGGAAGATCCGCCAGTCGTCGCGGTCGTTGTCGTAGCCCACCAGATACCAGCGCCGACCCGCCGACACCAGCTTGTACGGCTCGACGAGCCGTTCGGTGTCCACGCCGTCGCGACGGCGGTAGGTGAACCGCAGCTGCTCTCGATTGTTGACGGCGGCGGCCAGCGCGCTCAGGTGCTCCGGGTCGACCGTCGGTCGGTCCCAGGTGAGCAGCGGTTCGGTGGCCGCCCCCAGCGCGCTGACGCGGTGCCGCAGCCGGGACGGCAGCACCTGTTCGAGCTTCGCCAGCGCCCGTACCGAGGCCTCCTCGATGCCTGCCACCGCGTGACCGGCGGCGGTGCGCAGACCGACAGCGATCGCCACCGCCTCGTCGTCGTCGAGCAGCAGCGGCGGCATCGCCTTGCCGGCGACCAGGCGGTATCCACCGATCGCGCCCATCGTCGCCTGCACCGGGTAACCGAGGTCGCGCAATCGCTCCACGTCGCGGCGGATGGTGCGCAGGCTGACGCCGAGCCGGGTGGCCAACTCGCTGCCGGGCCACTCACGGGGCGTCTGCAACAGCGACAGCAGGCCCAGCAGTCGGGCGGGGGTGTCGGACATGGTCCCAGAATGCCAGCGATGTGTGCCAGAAGCTGTCCTATATGGGCCGTAGCGTTCCCGGCATGACGCCATTTCGCATCGACATCCCACAGGCGGACCTCGACGACCTGCGTGACCGGCTCTCCCGAACCCGGTGGCCCCGCTCGTTGCCCGGCACCGGCTGGAGCCGCGGGGTGCCGGTGACGTACCTGCGCGAGCTGACCGAGTACTGGGCGAATGGTTACGACTGGCGGGCCCACGAGGCGCGCATGAACGACTTCCCCCAACTCGTCACCGAGATCGACGGCTTGGATGTGCATGTGCTGCACGTCCGCTCGCCGGAGCCGGACGCGCTGCCGTTGTTGCTGACACACGGCTGGCCCAACTCAGTGGTCGAGTTCACCGAGCTGATTGGCCCGCTGTCCGACCCACGCGCTCATGGCGGGGATCCCGCGCAGGCGTTTCACGTGGTGGTGCCGTCGGTGCCCGGCTACGGTTTCTCGCAGGCGCCACCGGCCGGGTTCACGATCGACCGGCTCGCCCGGATGTGGGTCGAGCTGATGGCCCGCCTCGGCTACCACCGTTACGGCACCCAGGGCGGCGACCTCGGTGCGTACATCGCGCCACGGGTGGCGGCGGTGGCGCCGGAGCAGGTGGTGGGCGTGCACATCGACGGCGGGTTCGGCTTCCCGACCGCCGCCGACGTGCCGGACATGAGCGCGGCGGAACGCGCCGAGTGGGAGCAGATGCAGCAGTGGATGAGCGGTGGCGTCGACCATCACGCGCTGCTGCGGGCAGCGCCGCAAACCTTGTCGTACGCCTGGAACGACTCGCCGGTCGGGCTGCTGGCCTGGATGATGCAGAAGTTCAAGGAGTTCACCATGACGGTGCCGACGCCGGAGCAGGCCATCGACCGGGACCACCTGCTCACCAACGTGAGCCTCTACTGGTTCACCGGCACGTCGGGAACGTCGTCGTGGCCCATGTACGAGCGACTCACCGTCGCCGACGATGGCGGTTTCGCCTGGCCCACGGGCCAGCGGCGGGTGCCGTCCGGTGTGTATGGCGGCGGCTCCGCGCTGATGCGCCGCCTCGCCGAGCGGGACAACACGATCGTCCACTGGCCGCAGGGCAACCCGGGCAGCCACTTCGTGGCGATGGACGAGCCGCTGGCGCACGCGGCGGACATCCGCGCGTTCTTCGAGGGCCTGCGATGATCGAGCTGAGCTGGGCGCAGGTGTCCGCCCGACGGCTTGCGCGGCACCGGCTGCGCCCGCCGGCGGCGGACGCGGCACCGGACGCGGCACGCGTCGCTGACGTGGTGTCGACGATCTGCGGCGCGCACGCCCAGATCGCGTCGGCCGCCGAGCTGTCCATCGGGCTGCGGGTGCCGGGCACGACCCGCGCCCTGGTACGCCGGGCACTGTGGACCGACCGCACCCTGGTCAAGACCCGTGGGCCACGCGGAACCGTACACCTGCTCGCCGCAGCGGACCTGCCGATGTGGGTCGGCGCGCTGACCGCGTTGCCGGCGCCGTCCTGGGAGCGGAGCGTTGTCCTGCTGACGCCCCGGCAGACCGAGCAGGTCCTCGCGGCCATCGCCGACGCGGTCGCCGAGGCCGACCTGACCACCGCCGAGCTGACCGAGGAGATCGTCGCCCGTACCGGCCCATGGGCGGGTGACCTGGTCATGGAGGCGTTCCAGGACATGTGGCCCCGGTGGATCGCCGCGATGACCGCCGCCACCCGGGCCGGAGTGGTCTGCTTCGGCCCGAATCGCGGTCGGGCCAGCACGTACACCAGCCCGACCCGGTGGCTGCCCGACTTCGCGCCGATGCCCGGTCCCGCCGCCCTGGCCGCCCTCGCCCGCAGCTACCTGTACGCGTACGGGCCGGCCACCCCGGCACAGTTCGCCAGGTGGCTGGCGGTGGCGCCGGGGTGGGCGACGTTGCTGTTCGACTCGCTGGACTTGGCCGAGGTGACGGTGGAGGGCACCCGGGCCTGGGTGGCCGCCGACGACACCGAATTTCCCGACGACCGGCCGTCCGGGTTGCGGCTGCTGCCGTACTTCGACGCGTACGCGGTCGGCTGCCACCCCCGCGAACGGCTCTTCCCCGGTGCCGCCGCCGAGCGGGCGCTCGCCGGTGGCCAGGCCGGCAACTATCCGGTGCTGCTGGTCGACGGGGTGGTCGCCGGCGTGTGGCATCAACGCCGTTCCGGCCGCTCGATCCGGGTCACCGTCGAGCCGCTGCGGACGCTCGGTGCCGCCCAGCAGCGGGCGTTGGGGGAGGAGGTCGAGCGGGTCGGCGAGATCCTGGAGGGCAAGGCGTCGCTGACCATCGGCACTGTCAGTGTCGGTCCGCACGCCTGAGGCCACGCCGGCCCACCGCCTGGGCGACGATGGGAGCGTGCATCCCGAACCGGTCGACCACGCACCCCGGCAGGCGTTCCCCTGGGCGCTCCTGCGCCAGCGCTGGGAGGACCTCACCTTCCTGCACTGGGCCGTCGCTCCGGAGGTGGTCGCGCCGTTGCTGCCCGCCGGCACTCGTCCGGACACGCTGCAGGGGGTCAGCTACGTGGGCCTGATCGGTTTCCGGATGGTCGGGCTGGGCTTCGGCCGCGGCCCGGGGGTGCCGTACTTCGGCACCTTCTGGGAGACCAACGTACGGCTCTACTCCGTCGACGACGCCGGCCGGCGAGCGGTCGTGTTCCGGTCGCTCGACGCGTCCCGCCTGCTGCCGGTGCTGGTGGCGCGGGCGACGCTGCGCCTGCCGTACCTCTGGTCGTCGATGCGGTTGGATCGCGACGGTGACCGTCGCACCTACCGCTGCCGGCGGCGCTGGCCGGGGCCGGCGGGCGCGACGAGCCGGATGGTGGTGCGGGTGGGGGAGCGGATCGTCGAGCCGTCCCCGCTCGAACACTTCGTCACCGCCCGCTGGGGGCTGCACACCCGGGCGTACGGGCGCACGCTGCACCTGCCGAACTGGCATCCGAGTTGGCCGCTGCACCGGGCCGAGGTGCTGCACCTGGATGACGAGTTGGTCGCCGCCGCCGGGCTGCCGGCACCGGTCGGGCCACCGGTGAGCGTGCTCTACTCGCCAGGTGTCGGGGTCAGGTTCGGCCCGCCGGTGGCGGCCCGGCCACACGGTGCCGGGCCGCCGGAGCCTCAGTAGCGGCCACCCTCGGGCGCGGGCAGCGCGTCCAGGTCGGCCAGGTCCTCGGCGCTGAGCCGCACATCAGCGGCCGAGCAGTTGTCCACCAGGTACTTCGGGGTCTTGGTACCGGGGATCGGGATGACCTGGTCACCCTGGGCGACGACCCACGCGAGGGCGACCTGTGCGGGGCTGAAGCCGGCCCGTTCGGCGATCTCCCGGACCCGGGCGACGATGGCGAGGTTGGCGCGCAGCGCGTCCTGCTGGAAGCGCGGCAGGCCACGCCGGAAGTCGTCGGCGGGCAGGTCGTCGAACGAGGTGAACCGGCCGGCGAGGAAACCGCGACCCAGCGGGGAGAACGGCAGGAAGGCGATGCCCTGCTCGGCGCAGTACGGCAACACCTCGGCCAACGGGTCGCGCGTCCACAGTGACAACTCGGACTGCACCGACGCCACCGGGTGCACCGCCTGGGCCCGCGCGATCTGCGCGACCGTCACCTCGGACAACCCGAGCTGCCGGGCCTTGCCCGCCGCCACGACCTCGGCCATCGCGCCCCAGGACTCCTCGATGGGCACCTCCGGGTCGACCCGGTGCAGCTGGTAGAGGTCGACGTGGTCGGTGCCGAGCCGGCGCAGGCTCTCGTCGATCGCCGTACGGATGTGCTCCGGGCGGCCGTTGTTGCCGATCTTCGGTGAGTTGCCGGGACCACCGGTGGGGGAGGTGGCCACCAGGCCGACCTTCGTGGCCAGTACGGCCCGCTCCCGGTGCCCGCCGGCCAGCGCCCGCCCGACCAGCTCCTCGTTGGTGTACGGCCCGTACACGTCCGACGTGTCGATCAGCGTCGCGCCCAGGTCCAGTGCCTGTCGGACAACGGAGATCGACGTGTCGTCGTCGCGGGGGCCGGTGATGTCGTAGCCGTGGCTCATGCCCATGCAGCCGAGGCCGATGACGCCGACCTCGGGTCCGGTGCTGCCCAGCGTGGTGGTTCGCATGCGCCCACGCTACGACCGGACCGACCGACCCGCACCCGCCGTGGCGGGCCCAGCCGCCCAGCGGGTACGTGACGACTCTCACCGGAAGTGGACTCGGGAGTCCGGTACGGTGGGCGCTAAGCGGACCTGCGAGTCCGGATGTGCTCGACAGTGACTTACGAGGAGCCCCATGAACCCGGTACGGATCAGCGACGCCCTGCGCGCGGTGGTCTTCGAGCCGACGCGCGACCTGACCGACGCGCTCGATGAGTTCTACGCCCCCGACTACACCCACCGCAGCGACGGCGAGACCCTCGACCGGGCCGCGTTCGTCGAGATGGTGACCCGGGTGCGTGGTCAGATCGTCGGTGGCACCGTGCGAGTCCTCGACGAGCTGCGCGATGGCCTCCACTACGCCGAACGACACGTCTTTGAGATCACCATGGCCGACGGGTCGACCGCCAAGCGGGAGATCGCCATCTTCGGGTCGTACGCCGAGGACGGTCGCTTCCGCCACCTCAGCGAGACGGGCTTCGACCTGCCCGCCTGACCTCACCTCGACGACCAGAAACAGGAGAGAGCCATGCCCCGCCTTACCGACCCCGACCCGAACGCGATTCCCACCGACGTCCGCGACTTCCTGTCCGCCCTGCCGCCCGACCCGATGGTCAAGATGCTGACCCACTCGGTCGGCACTGTGAACCTCTTCATCCAGCTCGCGAGGGCGCAGTTCACCGCGCTGGAGCTGCCCGCCCGCTCGCGGGAACTGGTCATCCTCACCGTGGCGGAGTACACCGGGTGCGAGTTCGTGGCGGCCCAGCACGCTCCGATGTCCGCGGCGGCCGGCGTCGACGAGCGCACCCGCGAGATCATCAGCAGCCGGGACATCGACAACCCGTACCTCTCCGCGTACGACCGCACGCTCATCCGGTTCGCCGCCGAGGTGGTGCGGTCGCCGCGCGTTCCCGACGACCTCTTCGACCAGGTGCGGCACATCCTCAGTGAGCGCGAGATCGTCGAGGCGCTCCACGTAATCGGCTACTACTGGTCGTTCGGCCGGGTGGCCACGGTGCTCGACGTCGAACTCACCACCGTGTACGGCGACGAGCCGCTGCTGACCGACGAGACCGAGCGGGCAGACTGAGGCCATGGCCCCACCGACGCCGAGCGACAGGGATGCTCCCCATCGCCGTCTCGACGCCCGTCGCAACCAGGAGCGGGTCATCGCCGCCGCCCGGGAGCTCTTCAGTGAGCAGGGTCTGCAGGTGACGGTGCCGCAGGTGGCGGAGCGGGCCGGGGTGGGCCGCGCGACGGTGTACCGCAGCTACCCCAGCAAGGAAGACCTGATCGTCGCGGTCGTCCAGCGGCAGTTCCAGGAGCTGGAGCAGCGCACCCGCGCGGCGCTCGACGGCGCGGACGCGTACCGGGAGTGGTGTTCCTACGTGCCCGACCTGTTCGGACGCCTCGCCCGCGACCGGGTCCTCGCCGACGCGTTCTTCGAGGGCAGGCTGGTGCCCGCCGCGCGCATCCTGGGCCTGATCGGGCAGCTGGTCGCGGCGGCCCGAGCGTCCGGCAAGATCCGCCCGGACGCCGGGGAGCTGGACATCCGGGTGATCCTCTGCGGGGCGGTCCGGCAGCTCATCGTGCTCGACGAGCGCGACCCGGCGGTGTGGCGCCGGTACGCCGACCTCGTGCTCAACGCGCTGCGCTCCTGACGGCCACGGCTGACACTGGGAGAAAGTTCGGCGGACGTGTCGAGGACGGTCGGCCGGCTTCGACCATTGGTTGAGGGCCGGAGACAGCCGGCCTCGCCGACGAGCCGACACGGCACGGACCGAGGAGTGGATCGATGACGAAGGTGACGACCGGGGCGACGATGTCGTTGGACGGCTACATCGCGGACGCGTCCCACGGCGGCTTCGAGTACCTCTTCCAGTGGTACGAGAACGGTGACGTCGAGACGCCGACGGCCGACCCCGAGCTGACCTTTCGCACGTCCGCCACGAGCGCCCGGCATCTGCGGGCTCTCACCGAGCGGACCGGCGCGCTCGTCGTCGGCCGGAGGCTCTTCGACATCACCAGCGGGTGGGGTGGCCGGCATCCGTTGGACGTGCCCGTCGTGGTGGTCACTCACAGCGTGCCGGAGGGCTGGGCACCCGAGAACGACTCCTTCGTCTTCGTCACCGACGGCATCGAGAGCGCCATCGCCCGGGCGAAGGCGATCGCCGGCGACAAGGAGGTCGGTGTCAACGGCGGCACCATCGCCGCCCAGGTCATCGAGGCCGGCCTGCTCGACGAGGTGCACGTCGACCTTGTCCCCGTCCTGCTCGGCGCCGGCATCCCGCTCTTCGCCGACCTGAAGATCGCGCCACTTCAGCTGGACGGCCCGTTCAGCGTAGTCGAGGGCGACGGCGTCACGCACCTGGCCTACCGGGTACGCCCAGCGGCCTGAGCGCCTTGCCCCCATAGGCATGGATCGATATTGTGCGCGCAGGCGCCGCCCCGCCTCAGACCACCACCGTCGATCCGAAGCGGGTTCCGCATGCGCACACTGAGACTTGTCACGACCCTGGCCGTCGCCGGCCTGCTCGCCGGTGGGGTGGCAGTGGTCGCCGCCACACCGGCCAGCGCGGCCACCGCCGTGTTCTCCGTGACGAACAACTGGGGCAACGGCTACCAGGGGCAGGTGACCGTCACCAACGACACCTCCGCACCGATCACCAGCTGGCGGGTGGAGTTCGACCTGCCGTCCTCCTCGACCGTCAGCCAGTCGTGGAACGCGCAACAGACGACCTCGGGCAGCCACTACACCTTCGCCAACGTGTCCTGGAACGGCACCCTCGCCGCCGGTGCCTCCACCTCGTTCGGCTTCCTCGTCAACGGCACCGGCACCCCGGTGAACTGCACAGTGAACGGCGCGTCCTGTGCCGGCGGTCCGCCCCCGACCACGCCGCCGCCCACGACGCCGCCGCCGACGACCCCGCCGCCGACCACCGGCACGCCGGTCGAGCGGCACGGGCAACTGCGGGTCTGCGGCACCACGATGTGCGACAAGTCCGGCGCGCGGGTGCAGCTGCGCGGCATCAGCAGCATGTGGCTCAACTGGGAGACGGCCCCGTACGCCGAGAACCTCTCCGCGCTGACCTGGATGCGCGACAACTGGAACCTCCAGGTGATCCGCGCGGCCATGGGCGTGGAACCGGCGGGGGCGTACCTCAGTGACCCGGCCAAGGCGCGCGCGCAGGTGGAGACCATCATCAACAACGCGGTCACCGCCGGGGTGTACGTGATCGTCGACTGGCACGCGCACGAGGCGCAGAACAACCAGTCCCAGGCGGTGGCGTTCTTCGGCGACCTGGCCCGCCGGTACGGTCACCTGCCCAACGTCATCTGGGAGCCCTACAACGAGCCGCTCCAGGTCAGCTGGACCAACGTCATCAAGCCGTACCACCAGGCGGTGGTGTCCGCGATCCGCGCCGTTGACCCGGACAACATCGTCGTGCTCGGCACCCCGACCTGGTCACAGGACGTGGACGTCGCGTCGGCCAGCCCGGTCACCGGCACCAACCTGATGTACACCCTGCACTTCTACTCCTGTACCCACGGGGCGTCGCTGCGCGCCAAGGGCGACGCGGCGATCCGCGCGGGTCTGGCGCTGTTCGTCACGGAGTGGGGCGCCAGCAACGCCGATGGCGGCCTCGACGGCCGGGCCTGCCTGCCGGAGGCGCAGTCCTGGATCGACTGGATGAAGGCGAACGGCATCTCCTGGACGGCCTGGAAGCTCGACGTCGGCACCGACACCACCAACCTGCTCAGCCCGGGGGCGCCGGTGACCGGTGGGTGGACCAACTACCTGCACGGCCACGCGCCGTTCGTGGTGGCGAACATGAGGTGATCCCGGCCGCTCCTTGACCGCGATTGATCGAATCGAGACTGCTGATGTCGGGGTGTCCAGGCCGGCGGGACACCCCGACATCGCCGACCGCCACCACGACCGCGCCACGGCCACCGTCGCGGGAGTCACTGTGTGAAGGCCCGGCGGTACGCGGTAGGGGTGGTGGCGAAGGCCCGCTGGAAATGCGCACGGAGGTTGGTCGCCGTACCCAGGCCGGCGCGCCGTGCGACCTCGTCGACTGTTGTCCCGCCGTTCTCGAGCAGGGTGCAGGCGGCGCGCAGCCGTTGCTGGATCAACCACGCTCGTGGGCTCATCCGGAACCGGCTCTGGAAAGTGCGGTGCAGCGTACGGCTGGACATCACACCCTGCCGGGCGAGGTCCGCGACAGTGATCGGGCGGTGCAGGTTGCTGCTCGCCCAGGTGATGACCCCGGCCAACTCGTCGTCCTCATCCGGAACGCCGACCGGGATGAACTGGGCCTGACCGCCGGCGCGGTGCAGCGGTGTGACCATGTGGCGGGCCCGTTGGATGGCGGCAGCCTGCCCGTGGTCGCGGCCGACGAGGTAGAGGCACATGTCCAGACCGGCGGCGAGTCCGGCGCTGGTGATCACCTCGCCTTCGTCGACGTACAGCGCATTCGCGTCCACGAGCACCAGTGGGTGCTCGTCGGCGAGCGCGTCGGCGTGCGCCCAGTGGGTCGTCGCGCGGCGACCGTCGAGCAGGCCGGCCTGGGCCAGCGCGAAGGCGCCGGTGCAGATCGACGCGATGCGGGCGCCACGACTGTGTGCCTGCCGCAGCGCATCGAGAGCACGCGGCGGCGCCGGGCCCCGGCGGAATCCGGGCACGATCACCGTGTCGGCATCGTCGAGCGCGTCAAGCGTCGCGGCGACGCTCAGCTCCAGACCGTCCGTGGTGGTGGTGACCGAACCACCGTCCAGTGTGCACACCGTCATCGCGTACCGGCCGTGACCCTCGTGGCCGAACACCTGCGTCGCGATGGTCAGATCGAAGGCGACGACAGTGGGTAGGGCGAGGACGGCGACCCGATGCGTGGCGGGTTTCTTACGCATGGTGGCAAGGATGCCACTCGCCGCCGCCCGGTCGGCAGGAGATCCTGGGCCGTATGCGGATCGAGATGGTGGTGTTCGACGGCTTCGACGAACTGGACGTCTTCGGGCCATTCGAAGTCTTGTCGATGGCCGGCTTCGACGTGGCGCTGGTCGCCGTCGAACGGCCGGGGCTGGTCACCAGCATGCGTGGTGTCCAACTTCAGGTTCCCGAGGTGCTGCATCAGGCCGACGGCGTGGTTGTCCCGGGTGGCGGATGGCTGAACCGGGCCGCCGAGGGTTCCTGGGCGCAGGCGCAACGTGGTGTGCTGCCGGCGAAGCTGGCCGCACTGGCGCCATCGGCACGATGGATGGCTTCGGTGTGCACCGGTGCGCTGGTGCTCGCCGCCGCCGGCCTGCTGACGGGTCGGCGGGCGACCACCAACCGCAACGCGTACGACGAGTTGCGCGCCCTCGACGTCACAGTCCTCGACGAGCGGGTGGTCGACGACGGTGACCGAGTCACCGCTGGCGCGCTCTCAGCGGGGCTCGATCTGGGGCTGTGGCTCACGGAACGGGAACTCGGCGCCGCCACCGCCGACCGGGTCGCCGCGACCATCGAGTACCGGGCTGCGCAGCGCTGAGCAGCGCGGACAGAACGGGGGCGTCACCTTAACGCGCCGGAAACACCCCCGGTACCAACCCTGGGAACGCTCGTCGGACAGCCAGACCACCGACACGCGAACCGGGGTGACCATGGCCGACAACACCACGAACGCGCCGACGTACGACGGGCCGGTGGGCCGGTCCGGCAACGGCCGGATGCTGCCCACCCCCCGTACGAATCCGGTCCTGTCACTGGACGACGGCGACCCGGCGGACCTGGCCACGATCGGGGTGGAGGAGGAGTTCCACGTCATCGACCTGCACACCCGGGAGTTGGTGCCCCGCGCCGGGGAGTTGCTCGACCGGTTGCCGGCGGCCTCGTTCACCGCCGAGCTGCACCGCAGCGTGGTGGAGACCAACACCGCGGTCTGCCGCACCCTGGACGAGATCCGCGCCGAGCTGACCCGACTGCGTCAGGCGGCCGTCCAGGTCGCCGACCGGGCCGGTCTGGGCATCGTGGCGGCCGGTACGGTGCCGCTGCGCGCCGACGGCGACCCCAGCGTCACCCCCACATCCCGCTACCGGCGGATGCTCGACGAGTATCAGCTGCTCGCCCGGGAGCAGTTGATCTGCGGCGCGCAGGTGCACGTCGGCGTCTCCGACCGGGACCTGGCGGTGGCGGTCACCCGCCGGGTCCAGCCGTGGCTGCCGGCGCTGCTCGCCCTCTCCACGAGTTCGCCGTACTGGATGGGCCAGGACAGCGGCTACGCCAGCGTCCGGTCCCTGGTCTGGCAGCGCTGGCCCACCGCCGGCGACCCGGGCGAGGTGACCAGCGCCGCGGACCACGAGGCGCTGGTCGCCGAGCTGATCTCCTCCGAGACCATCACCGACCCCGCCATGATCTATTTCGACGTCCGGCCGTCGGCGCACGTGCCCACAGTGGAGCTGCGGATCACCGACGCCAACGCCGACGTGGAGACCATCGTCCTGCTCACCGGCCTGTTCCGGGCGCTCGTCCGACGGGAGGTCGCCGCCCTGCGCGCCGGGGTGGAGCGCACTGCCGTACGACCACCGGTGCTGCGCGCCGCCGTGTGGCGGGCCGCCCGCTCCGGGTTGGAGGGTGACCTGCTCGACCTGCCCCGGTCGGCCCGACCGGTGCCGGCCGCCCAGGCGGTCCGCCGCCTGGTGACCGACCTGCGCCCACAGTTGGAGGCGACCGGGGACTGGGAGCAGGTCAGCGAGCTGACCCGGTACGCGCTGGAACGTGGCAGCTCCGCCGCCCGGCAGCGGCGGGCGTACGAGCGACGGGGCCGGTTGGCCGACGTGGTCGACCTGCTGCTCGACGAGACCCGGGGCCGGGTCCGCGGGCCGCTGCCGGGTGCGCCGACACCGCCGGCGCTGCCCACGTACGCCGACGCCGGCGACGAGGTCTTCGGACCGGACGGACCGCAACCGGCGTACGCCCCGATGCTCGCGGCCCTGCGCCAACTCGGCGCCGGGGTCCTGCGTCAACGCGAACACGACCGGGACGAGGAGCAGCGGGCCCGGGGCGTGACGTTCAGCGTGGCCGGCGAGGCGAGCACCCGGCTCTTCCCGGTCGACCTGATGCCCCGGGTGGTGCCCGCCGCCGACTGGCGGACCCTGCGTACCGGCCTGGTGCAGCGCGCCCGCGCCCTCGACGCGTTCCTGCGCGACGTCTACGCCGACCGGGCCGTGGTGGCCGACGGCGTGGTGCCGGCGTGGGTGGTGGAGTCCTCACCGGGGCTGCGCCCGACCGGGGCGCTGATGGGCCGACGGAGCACCCGCGCCCAGGTGTCCGGCACCGACCTCGTCCGGGACCCGGACGGCGGCTGGTACGTGCTGGAGGACAACCTGCGGGTGCCCTCCGGGATCGGCTATGCGGTGCAGAACCGGCGGCTGACCCGGGCGGTGCTGCCGGAGCTGCCGGTGCCAGAGGATCTGCTGCCCGCCGACGAGACGCCGGCGATGCTGTACCGGGCGCTGGTCGCCGCCGCGCCCGCCGCAGCCGACGACCCCGCCGTGGTGGTGCTCAGCAGCGGCCCCGGTGATCCGGCCTGGTTCGAGCATCGGCTGCTCGCCGACGAGATGGGTGTGCCGCTGACCGAGACCAGCGACCTGCTGGTGGAGGAGGGCCGGGTCCGCCTGGTCCGCGAGGGCTGCCGCCGCGAGGTCGACGTGATCTACCTGCGGATGGACGAGGAGGCGCTGCTGCACGCGCCCGGCGCGGACGGGGTGCCGCTGGGGTGGCCGCTGCTCGCCGCCGTGCACGCCGGGCGGCTCACGCTGGCCAACGCGCTGGGCAACGGTGTCGGTGACGACAAGGCGCTGTACGCGTACGTGCCCCGACTGATCGAGTACTACCTGGGCGAGAAGCCGCTGCTCGGGGACGTGCCGACGTACCTGTGTGGACTGCCCGAGCAGCGGGCCGAGGTGCTGGGCCGGCTCGACGAGTTGGTGCTCAAGCCGGTCGACGGGTACGGCGGTGACCGGGTGGTTATCGGCCCCCGCGCCGAGGCGGAGGAGTTGGACGCCGTCCGGGAGCAGATCCTCGCGGCCCCGCACCGGTGGATCGCCCAGGAGATGATCGCGCTGACCACCCACCCGGTCTTCGACGGCGCGGCGCTGGCTCCCCGCCACGTCGACCTGCGGGCGTTCGTGTTCCTCGGTGACACCGCCGAGGTCGCGCCGGTGGCGCTGACCAGGGTGGCTCCGGCCGGCAGCATGATCGTCAACTCGTCGCGCGGCGGCGGGTCGAAGGACACCTGGCTGCTCGGTGGAGCCGACGAACCGTCGGCGTAACCGACGCTTGACCCACCCGTCATCGGGACGCAACCCGGTCCGCCAAGCCTGGACCGGTCAGCGGCCCCAGCGGATCCAGCCGACGAAAGGTGTGTGCCATGTGCGGTATCGGAGGCGAGTTCCGCCTCGACGGGGCGCCACCGGACCTGGCCGCCGTCGAGCGGATGCTCCCCGCCCTGGCCTCCCGGGGCCCGGACGGCGAGGGTCGGTGGCAGCAGGGGCCGGTGGCCCTGGTGCACCGCCGGCTGCGCATCATCGACCTGTCCGACGCGGGCGCCCAGCCGATGGTCGACACCGAGCTGGGTCTGGCCGTGGTCTTCAACGGCTGCATCTACAACTACCGGGAGCTGCGCGACGAGCTGACCGCCGCCGGCTACTCCTTCCGCTCCACCTCGGACACGGAGGTGATCCTCAAGGCGTACCACCGGTGGGGGACGGCCTGCGTCGAGCGGTTCTACGGGATGTTCGCGTTCGCCCTGGTCGAGCTGGCCACGCACACCCTGGTGCTGGCCCGGGACCGGCTCGGCATCAAACCGCTCTACCTGGCCGAGGGGCCGGGCCGGGTGCGTTTCGCCTCGACCCTGCCGGCGTTGCTCGCCGCCGGTGACGTGGACACCGACCTCGACCCGGTGGCGCTGCACCACTACATGAGTTTCCACTCGGTGGTGCCGCCGCCGCGCACGATCCTCGCCGGGGTCCGCAAGTTGCCGCCGGCCACCGTGCGGGTGATCACCGCGGACGGCCGGAGCACCGACACCACCTACTGGCGGCCGGGGTTCAACCGGGCCGCCGCCCCCGCCATGTCCGCCGACGAGTGGCAGGAACGGCTCATGGCGGCGTTGCGCAGCGCCGTACGACGGCGGATGGTCGCCGACGTGCCGGTCGGCGTGCTGCTCTCCGGCGGTCTCGACTCCAGCCTGATCGTCGCCCTGCTGGCCGAGCAGGGCCAGACCGGCCTGGCCACCTTCAGCATCGGCTTCGAGGCGGCGGCGGGGGAGAGCGGCGACGAGTTCCACTACTCCGACCTGATCGCCCGCCACTTCGACACCGACCACCAGCAGATCCGCATCGGCGCGAAGCGGTTCGTGCCCGCCGTGCACCAGGCCATCGCGGCGATGAGCGAGCCGATGGTCAGCCACGACTGCGTCGCGTTCCACCTGCTCTCCGAGGAGGTCTCGCAGCGGATCACCGTGGTGCAGTCCGGGCAGGGCGCCGACGAGATTCTCGCCGGCTACGACTGGTACCCGCCGATGGCCAACGTGGCCCGCACGGACGCCGTCGAGGCGTACGCCCGGGTGTTCTTCGATCGTCGCCACGACGCGCTCGGCGGGCACCTGGCGCCCGAGTGGATGCTCGACCACGACGCCAGCCTGGAGTTCGTCGCCGCGCACTTCGGCGCGCCCGGCGCGGACACCGCGCTGGACGCGGCGCTACGCCTGGACAGCCTGGTGATGCTTGTCGACGACCCGGTCAAGCGGGTCGACAACATGACGATGGCCTGGGGGCTGGAGGCCCGCGTGCCGTTCCTCGACCACGAGGTCGTCGAGCTGGCCGCCGCCTGCCCACCGGCCATGAAGCTGGCGCAGGGCGGCAAGGGTGTGCTGAAGGCGGCGAGCCGGGGCATCGTCCCGGACGAGGTGATCGACCGGCCGAAGGGCTACTTCCCGGTGCCCGCCATCCGGCACCTCTCCGGCCCACTGCTCGACGACGTGCGGGACGCGCTGACCGCCCGACCGGCGCGCGAGCGGGGCCTGTTCCGCAAGGACTACCTGGAGGAGTTGCTGGACGCGCCCAACGCCCGGCGGACCACGCTGGGCTCCAACGCGCTCTGGCAGCTCGGGCTGCTGGAGCTCTGGTTGCAGCGGATCGGGGTTTAGATGAGCGTACGGATTGAGCCGCCCCGCACCACCCGGCGGCCCCGACCCGCGAGCCACCGGCCGGTGTCACCGCCGGTGCCGATCAGCGAGGACTTCGCCCCCGCGCCGTCCCCCGACGGCCGCCGGGTGGCGTTCCTCTCCGACCGGGCCGGCACGCCCGGCGTCTGGGTCTGCGAGGTCGACGCGGGTGCGCCCGTCGCGCTGCCCGTCGGTGACGAGCCGGTCCTGGCGCTGAGCTGGTCCCCGGACGGCCAGTGGCTGGCCTGTGTCGTCGCCCCCGGTGGCGCGCCCCGCACCGAGCTGTGGGTGCTGCGCCCGGACGGCACGCGACGCCACCAGGTCGCCGGGTTCGGTCGCCGCAGCGCCGCGCTGGCCGGCTGGCTGCCGCACGGCGCGGTGCTGGCGGTCACCGAGACCGACGTGCACGGGCAGGCAGTGCTGGTCGATGCGGCCACCGGCCACCGGCGGGTGCTCGCCCAGGGCGACCTGCTCACCCTCCTGGACGTGACCCCGGACGCCGGCACCGCTCTGCTGCGCCGCGGTCCCCGTAACGCCCGCTGGCTGGAGGTGCTCGACGTGGCCACAGGCGTTCGGCGGCGGCTGTTCCCGGACACCGGGCGGGGCAGCACCGACCAGGGTTGGTTCGGTCCGGACGGCACGAGCGTGCTGGCCCGCACCGACGCGTACTCCGAACTCGCCGCGCTGGTGCGGGTCGACCTGACTCGACCGGAGCAGCCGCCGACCCGGCTCGCCGGGCGACCGGACGCCGAGCTGGAACACGTCACGGCCAGCGCGGACGGGCAGCGCGGCGCGTTGCTGTGGAACACCTACGGCGGGCGCAGCGAGCTGAGCATGCTCGACTTCGCCAGCGGTGTGCAGCGTGCCGTCACCGCCCCCGGCGAGGTGCTCGGCGACGCCGTCTTCGCCGCCGACGGCGACCTGCTCTGCCTCACCGCCCAGGGGCCGGTGCAACCACGGGAGGTCTGGCTGGTCGACCCGTCGACCGGGGCGCCGCGCCCGCTGCGGCCGGACACGGGCGTCCCGCGTACGGACGATGCCGGTGTCGCGCCGCAACTGGTCGACCTGCGGGCTCGCGACGGGCTGCCGCTCTCCGGCTGGCTCTACCGCCCGGCCGGGCCGGGCCCCTGGCCGACCGCGATCAGCCTGCACGGTGGCCCGGAGGCGCAGGAGCGTCCCGGCTACAACCCGCTGTTCCAGGCCCTGGTGGCGCAGGGCATCGCGGTCTTCGCGCCCAACGTGCGTGGGTCGTCCGGGTTCGGCCGTTCGTTCGTCGCCGCCGACAACCTCGCCGGCCGCTACGGTGCGATCGCCGACGTGGCGGCCTGCGCCGACTTCCTCGTCGACGCCGGCGTCGCCCGACCCGGCCAGCTCGGCGTTCTGGGCCGCTCCTACGGCGGTTACCTGGTCCTCGCGGTGCTGGTGAACTTCCCCGGTCTGTTCGCCGCCGGGGTCGCCGAGTGCGGCATCTCCGACTTCCGGACCTTCTTCGCCGGCACCGAGCCGTGGATCGCCGCCGCCGCCGTCAGCAAGTACGGCGACCCGCACCGGGACGCCGAGCTGCTGCGTGACCTCTCCCCGCTGACCCACATCGACCGGCTGGACGTGCCGGTGCTGCTGATCCACGGCGCCAACGACACAAACGTGCCGGCGGGCGAGTCGGCGCAGGTCGCCCAGGCCCTCGCCGACCGCGGTGTGCCGCACGGGCACCTGGTGCTCGCCGGGGAGGGGCACGACTTCCTGGCGCGGACAAACGTCGAGGCGGCCCGTACGGCCACCACCGGCTGGCTGACCCGGCACCTCGCCGCGAGGACGACCGTCGTCGGCTGAGGCGTTATCCTGCGCCGGTGGAGGTCGCGGCGCAGGACGAGCGGTTGGCCGCGGACCTCGGTCGCTGGCTGGCCGAGGTGACCTTCGTCGACCTGGACACCGACGAGGTCACCGCGCGGGTGATCGACTCGGTGGTGCGGTGGGCCGAGGCCCAGGGCTGGCGGGTCTACCGGCGCGCGCCCAGCGTGCTGCCGTTGCCACCGCCGCTGGAGCAGCGGCACTCGGTGCTCGACGTGGCGTGTGCCCGTCCGGACGGCCCGCCCGTCGTGGTGGAGGTCGACCACACCGACCGGGCCCGTACGGTGCAGAAGCTGCGCGCGGAGGCGGACGCCGGGCGGATCCCGATCTGGGTGCGGTGGGGCGTCGGGCGTTTCACCGCGCCGCCACCGCCGGTGCGGATGGTGACCGTCGAGGTGACCCGGCGGGCCGGTCCGGCCGGGCGCGGACGGCTGCACAGCCGCGGCGGTGACCGCCCCGCGCCAGCCCACTCGACCGGCGGCGGCACTGTGACCCCGCAGGCGCTGCCGATCCCGTTGACCGACCCGGCGCAGGGCCCGGTCGACGACGCGGGTAAGAGCACCTGAAGCGAATCGTAAGCGGGCTCCGGCAGAGTTCTGGGTGTCACCGGAGAGCACGACAAACATCCAGGAGATCCCGATGCGCAAGCTCATCAACTCGACCTACATCACCCTCGACGGCGTCATCGACAACCCGATGTGGACCATGCCGTACTTCGACGAGGAGGCCGCCAGCCTGGCCGGTGCGCAGACCGAGGCGGCCGACGCGATGCTGATGGGCCGGGCCACCTACGACGGCTTTTCCTCCGTCTGGCCGAACATGGATGAGAGCGACCCGACCACCGGCGCCGCGTACTTCAACAACGTCAAGAAGTACGTCGCCTCGACCACCCTGACCAACCCCACCTGGAACAACACCGAGGTGCTCCAGGGCGATCTGGTCGAGGCGGTCACCGCGCTCAAGGCCCAGCCGGGCAAGAACATCATCCAGTACGGCTTCGGCTCGGTCACCGCCCAGCTGATCCGGGCGGGCCTGGTGGACGAGGTCCGGTTCTGGATCCACCCGGTGCTGGAGGGCGGCCCCAGCCTCACCGCGCCGCTGACCGACGTCAAGGGGTCGTTCGACCTGGTCGACACCCGGGTGCACAAGAGCGGCGTGATCGTCGCCTCGTACGCGCCGAAGGTGACCCCCTGAGCACCGGTCAGAGCTGGGCCCGGGCCTCGCCCGGGCTCAGCTTCGCGCCCTCGGCGAGCAGCGCCTCGAAGCGTTCCGGCCCGAGTTCGGCCCGCAGTCGCGCTGTCGTCCGGTCGGTGTCGTCGCGTTCGGCCGGCGCGGCGGGCGACTGCGTGGCGAGCCGGGCGGCGGCCGCGGCGCCCAGCAGCCGGGCGGCGACCTCGGGGGAGCGGACCGCCGCCGCCATTCCCTCCAGTGGGTTGATCGCGTCCCGCATCGTCGCCATCGCCTCGGCGACCTCGAACGCCTCGACGTGCAGGGCCAACGCGGCGTCCGGGTCGCCGCCCTGTTCGACCGCGTAGCCCAGCTCCACCAGCACCATCGGCAGGTAGAGCGCGGGTTGGTTCTCTCCCCGACCCAGGTCGACCAGGTGGCTGAGGTGGGTGACGGCCAGGTCGAGCTTGCCGTCGCGGCGGGCGGCCAGCCCGAGGCTCATTTCCGCGAAGATCAGCGCGCCGGGCGAGCCCTGCTCCACCGCCAGGTCATAGGCGCGTTCGGCCAGTTCCCGACCCTGGGCGTAGTCGCGGGTCTGCACGGCGAGCCAGGCCAGCCAGGACAGCTCGGCGCAGACCTGCGGCCACAGCGCCAACTCCTCGGCCCAGCGCAGCCCCTCCCGGTGCAGCGCGGCGGCGCGCTCGTGCTCGCCGCGCATGTCGGCCAGCCCACCCACCCACTCGGTCGCCCGGAGCCGACCCCACCGGTCGCCGAGGTCGGCGAAGAGCGCGGCGCTGCGGGTCGCGGTGCGCTCCAGGGTGGCCTGGTCGCCGTTGGCGTGGGCGATGTGGGCCAGGGAGGTGAGCACCGCGGCCTCGGTCCACGGGTCGGTGGCGGTGGTGGGGAGCAGCTCCGACACCAGGGTCAGGTCGCCGTGTTCGATCACCGCGTTGGCCGCGAACCACGCGGCGTGGCTGTCCGGGTCGGCGGCCACTGCGGCGCGCACGTCGTCCGGTGCGATCACCTCACCCTGTGACAGGGCGAAGCCGACCCGCCAGGGTGCCGCGCGGGCCTCCTGCTCCGGGTTGCCGGGCACCGCCAGCGCCCGCCGTGCCTCGGTGAGCCGGCCGCGCAGGAACCAGTACCAGCTCAGCGCGACCGCCAGGCGCAGCCCGCCACCGTGCGCCAGCGCCGAGCGCAGGTTCGCCAGTTCGGTGTCGAGCAGGGCCAGCCACCGCTGCTGGTCGGCCCCGCGCAGCCCGGGGTCGGCGCGTTCGGCCAGCTCGGTGTAGTAGCTGGCGTGCCGCCCGCGTACCTCGTCGGCGTCGGTGAGGCGTTCCAGGCAGAACGCGGCCACCGATTCGAGCAGCCGGTAGCGGGGGGCCGCGCCGGAGTCGTCGAGCACCACCAGCGACCGGTCCACCAGTCGGGCGAGGGCGTCCAGGTCGGTTCGGCAGACCTGTTCGGCGGCCTCCGGGGTGCAGCCGTCCGGGAACACCGCCAGTTGGGCGAGCACCACCCGGTCGGGTTCGTCCAGGAGGTCCCAGCTCCAGCCGATCACCGCGGTGAGTGTCCGCTGCCGGGGTGGCACGTCCCGCTGCGCGGTGGTGAGCAGCCGGAACCGGTCGTCGAGCCGGTCCACCACCCCGCGTACGCCCAGCGCGCGGACCCGGGTCGCGGCCAGCTCCAACGCCAGCGGCAGACCGTCGAGGCGGCGGCAGAGCTGGGCCACCGCCGTCGCGGTCTGCCGGTCGAGGCGGAAACCGCGTTGCTGCGCGGCGGCGCGGGCGACGAACAACCGGGCCGCCGCCGAGCGCCGGACCTCGTCCAGGTCACCGTCGTCGGGCACCGGCAGAGGGGGTACCTCCCAGAGCAGCTCACCGGTCAGCCCGAGTGGCTCTCTGCTGGTGGCCAGCACGCTCACCCCGGACACGTCGCGCAGCAGCCGGGCGACCAGCTCGGCGACCGGTTCGATGACGTGCTCGCAGTTGTCCAGCACGAGCAGCAACTGCCGGTGCCGCAGGGCCGTGACCACCCGGTCGGCGGGGGACTGGGTCGTTCCGGCGGCCTCGTGGGCGCCCAGAGCGCCGAGCACCTGTTCGGCGACGCGGGCGTCTCCGGCCGGAAGTGGGGCCAGCTCGACCAGTCGGACACCGTCCGGGTAGGACGACGCGCGGGCTGTTTCGGTGGCCAGCCGGGTCTTGCCGACGCCGCCCGGCCCGACCAGCGTGACCAGCCGCTGGCGGGGCAGCAACGCCCGCAGCTCGGCCAGCGCCTCGTCCCGGCCGATCAACTCGTCGAGCGGGGCCGGCAGGTTGTTCCGGATGATCGCCGCCTTCGGCGGGGCGTTCAGGCCGGCATCCTGTTCGAGGATCCTGCGGTGCAGAGCGACCAACTCCGGGCCGGGGTCGAGGCCCAACTCCTCGGCGAGCCGGGCCCGCAGCTCGGCGTAGCTCTCCAACGCCTCGGACTGGCGGCCGGCCGCGTACAACGCGCGTAGCTGCACCGCCCGCAGGCCTTCGCGCAGCGGATGTCTGGCGACCAGCTCGGCCAGGTCCGCGGCCACCAGGTCATGCTCACCCCGGGCCAGCCGGGCCTGCGCCAACCGCTCCTGAACGACGAGGCGCTGCTCGGCGAGGCGGGCCGCCTCGGCCCGCACGAACTCGGCGTCGGCCACGTCGGCGTACGCCTCGCCGCGCCACAACGTGAGGGCCTCGGTCAACCGTTCGACGTCGGCGCAGCGGGCCAGCTCGTCGAAACGGTCGACGTCGACCGCGTCGACCCGCAGCAGGTAGCCGGGTGGCCGGGACTCGACCAGCTCACGGGCGCCGGGCTCGGCATCGTTGAGCGCCTTGCGCAGCTGCGACACCCGCACCTGGAGCGCGCCGGCCGGATTGGCGGGGGCGTCGTCACCCCACAGGTCGTCGATGAGGCGGTCCGCCGAGACCACCTGGTTGCGGTTGGCCAACAGGTCGGCCAGCAACGCCCGTACCTTGGTGCCGGGCACCACCACCGGCTCGCCGGCGTCCGTGGTCACGGCGAGCGGCCCGAGCACCCCGAACTGCACGGCGGTCATCCTAACCGCGCGCAGGCGACCCAGGCCGACCACGAGCGCGTCCACCGCGCACCGGCGCCGCGAGCGACCCACCCGTCAACATTCGCGGTGCGGCGCTCGTGGCGTGCGGCCGCATTAACGGGTAGAAACATCTCAACCCCTTCCGGCCCGGTCCAACCTCCGGCGGCAAGGGTCAGAGAGCGCTCTCACCGCCCCCAGCTGCGCCGGAAGTACGCCCGGCCAGCGGAGAGGACGAACCACATGACAACCCCGTCCCCAGAAGTGCGCCGGAGATCCGGTCGTACCCTGCTGCTCGCCCTGGTGTTGACCACCGCCACCACGATGGCCAGCACGGCGGCCGTCGCCGGCCGCCCGACGCACGGCGCACCCGACTTCGGCCCGAACGTGACCATCTTCGACCCGTCCATGCCGGTCGCCGAGATCCAGCAGACCCTCGACGCGGCGCACGCCCGGCAGGTCGACAACGAGATGGGCACCGAGCGGCACGCCTACCTGTTCAAGCCCGGCACGTACGGCACGGCGGCGCAGCCGTTGCAGGCCAAGGTCGGCTACTACACCGAGGTGTCCGGCCTGGGCGCCTCGCCCACCGACGTCACCGTCAACGGCAAGCTGGAGGTCTACAACCGCTGCCTGGCCGACGGCGGCACCGGCAACTGCCTCGCGCTGGTCAACTTCTGGCGCACCCTGTCCAACCTCTCGCTCACCATCAACGCGGCCGGCCAGGACGACTGCCGGTCGTCGGCGAACTTCTGGGCGGTCTCCCAGGCGGTGTCGATGCGCCGACTGAACATCGGCGGCGGCGGTCTGTCGCTGATGGACTACTGCACCGCCGGCCCGCAGTACGCCAGCGGCGGGTTCATCGCCGACTCACGGCTGCCGGCCACGACGAACGGTTCGCAGCAACAGTGGCTGACCCGCAACAGCGAGGTCGGTAGCTGGTCCAACGCGGTGTGGAACCAGGTGTTCGCGGGGGTCGAGGGCGCGCCGGACGACGCCACGTTCCCCGACCCGCCGTACACCACACTGGAGACCACCCCGCTCAGCCGGGAGAAGCCCTACCTCTTCGTCGACGGCAAGGGGCGCTACCAGGTGCGGGTGCCCGCCGCGCAGCGCGACAGCCGGGGCGTCTCCTGGGCTGACGGCATCACGCCGGGGCGCACCATCGGGATCGGCGACTTCTTCATCGCCAAGCCGTCGGACTCGGTGCGCGTGATCAACAGCCAGTTGGCGCGCGGCAAGCACCTGCTGCTCACGCCCGGCACGTACGACATCGCGCGCAGCATCGAGGTCCGGCGTCCGAACACAGTGGTGCTGGGGATCGGGCACGCCACCCTGACCGCCGTGAACGGCGCGATCCCGCTGGACGTGGCCGGTGTTCCCGGGGTGATCGTCGCCGGTGTCACGATCGACGCCGGCCTCGTCGAGTCGCCGGTCCTGCTGCGGGTCGGACGTGAGCACGGCCGCAACGCGAGCAGCCCGCACAACCCGACCACGCTCTCCGACGTGTACTTCCGGGTCGGCGGCCCGCACATCGGGCGGACGAACACCGCGCTGGAGGTCAACAGCGACAACGTGCTCATCGACCACACCTGGGTGTGGCGCGGTGATCACGGCGTCGAGGGCTTCACCGAGGGCGTCAACGGTGACACCGACCGCTGGCGTACCAACACCGGTCGCTACGGGGCCGTCATCAACGGCGACCACGTGACAGCGACGGGGCTGTTCGTCGAGCACTTCCAGCGCTACAACACGGTCTGGAACGGCGAGCACGGCACCACGATCCTCTACCAGAACGAGCTGCCGTACGACCCGCCGACGCAGGCCGACTGGATGAACGGCGCGGTCGAGGGTTGGGCCGGGTACAAGGTGGGTGACCGGGTGCGTCACCACACCCTGTACGGGGGCGGGGTGTACGTGTTCAACCAGAACAACCCGTCGATCCACACCGAGAACGGCTTCGAGGTCCCGAACCGGCCCGGGGTGCGGCTGCACCACATCATGACCGTCAACCTCAGCGCCGGCACGATCGACCACGTGGTCAACGGCGTCGGGGACGCGGCCGACATGACCAAGGTCGGCGCTCCGGTGTACCTGACCCAGTACCCGACCCCGTAGCGGGGATCGGGCGTACCGACGGGGCCGGAGCCGGCGATGGCTCCGGCCCCTCTGGGCTGGTTTGTCGGGGCCCTGACTGACCCGCTGCGGGTGGTCGCCTAGCTCGGCTGTGACCCGGCGGCCGGTCCGAAGTCCGGCAGTGGCAGGAGCCTGGGCTGTAGGCGTCGTTCCACTCCCGCCATGGCTCCCAGCAATGGGAGTCGGGCAACCGTGTTCCGAGCCCAGATGCCTGCGGTGCTCTTCGGCGCGATCATGCCGATGAAGAGGTTCGACTGACTCCGCTCGACCATCTTTCGGTGGCCCTGTTCGTACCGGCGAAAGGCGATCCGATGATCCCCGCCAGCAGCGGCCAGTTCTCCCGCGAGTCGGTAGGCGCCGATGAGGGACAGCGTCGCCCCGGCACCCGCAGCCGGTGACGCACAGTGCGCAGCGTCCCCAGCGAGCGCCACCCGTCCCGATGACCACGACGCCATCCGTACCTGGCTCAACGCGTCAAAGTAGAAGTCAGGACCGGTGAGCGCACCGGCCAGCAGTTCCGGGACGTGCCACGGCATGTCGGCGAACGCCTGCCTCAGCAGACGCTTCTGCTGCTCGACGTTCCGGTGGTCGTACATCAGGGGCTTGCTGCGGAACAGAAAGTTCACCTTCGCGCCGGCGTGGTTGCCCGAGCGATAGATCCCCGCGGCCCGGCCTGGTCGGTTGTAGAGCGTCACCCACCGCTGCTCACCCAAGCCAGGGTCCGCGTTGGCGGACGCGAAGTAGTGCCCCAGGTGCCGGAGGAACTGCGACTCCGGGCCGAAGGCCAGATTCCGCACCGCGGAGTGTGTGCCGTCGGCGCCGACGACGAGGTCGAACCGGCGGGTCGGGCCGTGCTCAAAGGTGACCGTCACACCATCGTCGTCCTGGTCCATGGTGCGGATCGAATCATCGAAGACGTACTCGACGTCGTCCTTTGTCGTCTCGTGAAGGATCGCCGCCAGGTCGCCGCGCATGATCTCGACCTCGGAGCTGGCGGCCCTGCCCTGGATCGCCCGCATGTCGATGCGGGCCACACTTCGGTCATTTCTGTCCACGAAGGACATGCCAATGACGTCGGCCGCCGCCGCGCGGGTCCGCGACATGATCCCCATCCGCTCGACGACGTCAACGGCCTGCCCGCGTACGTCAACACCGTTGCCGCCCTCGCGGAGGCGGGGCGCACGCTCGACCACGGTGGGCGCAAAACCGTACCTGGCCAGCCAGAACGCCAGGGCCGGCCCCGCGATGCTGGCCCCGGAGATGAGAATCCGCTGGTTCATTGACTCCTCCTTGCCGTGCAGCGAGGAGCACGCCGGTGGCACCTGGGCCGCTTGCGTGGTCGGGTGAGGTTTCGTAAGCTAACTGAAATGCACGTTCCACTTACGATATGGAATGGACGTTTCAGATGTCAACCCCTGCGGCCAGCGGTGTGACCCGACGCAGGGCGGACGCCGTCCGCAATCGCCAACGCGTGCTGGCGGCGACGAAGGACCTCTTCGTCGAGGGGGGCGTCTCTATCACCGTCGACGCCATCTCGCAGAGGGCGGGCGTGGGAGCGGCCACTGTCGTGCGCACCTTCGGCAGCAAGGAGGCCCTCATCGACGCGGCCGTGGCCGAGCTGCTCGAACCGCTCATTCAGCGGGGCCGGCATGCGCTGCTTGAGCCGAATGCCGAACAGGCTCTTCGAGGCTTCCTCGTCGAGGTGATCGCGTTCCAGTCGGCGCACTGGATCATGGGAGAGCGGCTCGGCGGAATGCAGCTGCCGGACACGACGGCGCAACGAGCAGCTCTGAACAAGGTCGGGCTCGACCTGATCGCCAGGGCCCGCGACAGCGGTGCAATCCGTACCGACATTGACGCCGCCGTCGTCACCGTATTGATCAGCGAGGTGACCTACGCGATCGCGAGGTCGGAGTCGGCATCACGAGCACTCTCCGAGGCCTACGTGTCGGTCATCATGGATGGGCTCCGACCGCAGCAGGGCAGGCCTGACCCCGCCCATTCAGGGAAAACCACTGACGCGGCTTGAGCCGCAGGACCGCCCCCGCCGGTCGTCAACGGTTGGTTGGCAATCTCGCTCACGGTCTTGAATTCCTACTGGGTTAGTAGGAAAATGGGCCAATGCCGGATGGTCCGTTCCTCACCTCGCGTCGGGCCGTTGACCTGATGCGGGTCGCCTCTGAGCTCTGTCCGGGTCGCTGACCACCGACTGAGCGCTGGCACCACCGCATCGTTCGTCTGGCCCCGCTGCCGAATCACGCGCCGTCCGATGGCCCAACCGGCCCGGCGGCCTCCGCGCGGTCACCGAGGCCGCCCGTCTCACTTGCTCGCCCCTCAACCGATCCCGCCACGGCCGGATCGGGCCATTCCTGGAGGTACGTCATGACCACCGATCCGTCACCGCCCAACCCGGAGACCGCCGGAGATTCCCGGCTCGCCTTCAACGAGGACTGGCTGGCGACCATCCTCGGCCTGGCCCTGCTCGCCCTGGTCCTGCTGGGCGCCATCCCCGCCGGGCTGGTGCCCTGATGACCGCCGACGCGACCCGGACGGGCACTCAGCCCGGCACCGCCTCCGCTGACGACCCGCCCACCGAGGACGTGGTCGAACGCGACGCGTCGTCGAGCACCGCCGAGCCGACCAGCGCGGCGTTCTGGGCGTGGACGGCGCTCGGCCTGCTGATCGTGGTCGGTCTCGCCGCGCTCACCCGCTACCTGGAGCAGAACATCCCGGCCTGGGCCGAGGGCACCGCCGTCGAGGACATCGGAGCGGCGGTCGAGTACCCGGTCTACGCGATCCTGCTCGGCCTGCTCGGCAACGTCGCCGTCACAGTGCTCGGGTGGCGGGACCGGATCGCCGCCGCGTTCCGGACCGAGTTCTTCATCAAGACCGGTCTGGTGCTGCTCGGGGCGTCGATCAACCTGGCCGTCATCGCCAGCGCCGCCGGCCCGGCGATCGCCCAGGCGATTCTGCTGATCAGCGGGGTGTTCCTGTTCACCTGGTGGTTGGCCGGCAGGTTCGGCCTCGACGACAAGCTGCGGGCGCTGCTCGCGTCGGCGGTGTCGATCTGCGGGGTCAGCGCGGCGATCGCCGCCGCCGGCGCCGTGCGGGCGCGCCGCGAGCAGTTGGCCTACACGGCGAGCCTGGTCATCGTCTTCGCGTTGCCGTCGATCTTCGTCCTGCCCTGGTTGGCCGACGTGTTCGGGCTCTCCGACGCGGTGGCCGGCGCCTGGATCGGTGGCAACATCGACACCACAGCAGCGGTCACCGCGGCGGGAGCGCTCGCCGGTGAGGAGGCGCTCCAGATCGCCAGCATCGTCAAGGTCACCCAGAACGCCCTGATGGGCGTGGTGGCGGTCGCGCTCACCGCGTACTTCACACTGCGGGTGGAACGACGGCCCGGCGCGGCCCGACCGGGCCTCGGTGAGCTGTGGACGCGGTTCCCTAAGTTCGTCCTCGGTTTCATCGCGGCCTCGGTCACCGCCACCTGGTACCTCGACGCGGCTGGCGCAGACGGCAAGGCCACCATCGCCATCGTCAACGATCTGCGGGTGTGGTTCCTGATCCTGGCCTTCGTCAGCATCGGCCTGGAGGTCCGGGTCGCGTCGCTGCGGGAGGCGGGTTGGCGACCGGTGGCGGTTTTCGCCAGTGCCACAGTGTTCAACCTGGCGTTGGCGCTCGGCCTGGCGTCCCTGCTGTTCCGCAACTTCTCGGCCTGAGGCGGCCGGTCGTCCGCACCCGCACGGACGTTCGGGGCCGGAGCCAGGCTGGCTCCGGCCCCATCACGATCAGCGGGGTGGTGGCGTCGAGGTGGCCGGCGCGCGGTGCTACCGAACCGGTCGCCCGTCGGCAAGCACGCTTAGGAACGCTCCGGCACACAGCACGCCGATGGCGGCAGCCAGGCCGACCGGCCCGGGTGCCAGGGTGACCACGGTCAGCACCGCGCCCAGCCCGGCGCCGGCGAGCAGCACACCGGGCTTGTCTCAGCCACGGCCCGACCGCTCCATCGGCCGTGGCGCTCCGTCGGGCAGCAACTCGTCCTCGCCGAGGCGGCCGAGCACCGGCCGGGCGCGCTCGTCGTCGAGTCGCAGCAGGCGAGCGCCGGCGTGCCGGTCCAGCCAGTCACGCAGCGCACCGGCCGCGATCCGCCGGTTGATCCAGTTGACCAGCGGCACCGAGTCACCCAGCGGCAGCGCGGTCGGTGCGACGGCGTGCCAGGCCGCCGAGCCGATCGGGCTCACCTCGCACCGCCAGCGCGGCCGGCGTCCCGGTGGGTCGACGAAGAGCAACCGTTGCCCGGGCGCCAGTTGCCCCAGCACCGTCGGATGCCCGTCGGCAGACCAGCGGGTTCGGCTGAACAGCACCACCCAGTCGCGGGTGTCACCGTCGGGCAGCGGGCCGACGTCGCCGCGCAGCGCGGCTAACAGGTCGCCCAGGCCCAGCGGTACGGACCGACCGAAAAGTCGCTTGACCAGGTGATCGGCGAGCAGCACGGCCCGGAACACCGGCAAGCGGTGCCGGGGCTGGGTCATCCGCAGATACCCGACCAGGCTGCCCAGCAGGTGTCGAAAGCGGATGGTCGGCCCGAGCAGCCGACAGGACGCGCCACGGCTGTGCGTCACCATCGCGTCCGGAAGCATCCACAGCTCGTGCCCGGCCTGGTCGAGCTGCCGCGCGAGGATCGCGTCGTTCCAGTAGACGGGGAACGTCTCGTCGAAGATGGTCTGCTGCCCGAGCACCGCGCGGCGCAGCAGCACGCAGCTGCCCGAGGCGAGTTGCCGGGGACGGCTGAAGTCCTCGCCCCGCATCTGGAACCGGTGCAGCGCCTGGCGGAACCCGGGCAGTCGGCGCAGTGCGGTCACCAGCGCGATGGTGGCGGCGAAGCTGGGCTGTTGAACGTAGTGCTGCTGGAAGGTGCCGTCCGGGTTGAGGTACAGCGGGCTGACCCCTGCGACGTCCGGCCGCTCCCGTAGATGGTCGACCATTCGGGACAGCGCGCCCGGGTGCAACCGGATGTCGCTGGTGAGCAGCAGGATCAGCTGCCCATTCGCCCGTCGGTACGCCTGGTTCACGGCGGCGGCGAAACCGTTGTTGTGCTTGTTGCGGATCAGTCGGACCCGGGGTTGGCCGGCGAGCAGGTCGGCTGAGCCGTCGGACGATCCGTTGTCGACGGCCACCACCTCGTAGTCCAGATCGGGATCGGCGGTCGACGCCAGCGACTCCAGGCACTGTCGGGTCTGCTCGCGGGTGTTCCAGCTGACCAGCAGTACCGACAGCAGGGGAGCGCTCGTCACGTCACCGCCCGGTTGTCGCGGTGGCGGGCCCACAGTCTCTCTCAACACGCCGTCCTCCCTCTCCGTCCGGTGCTCCCAGGGCATGCCGGCGGACACCCCCGGGGGAGAAAGTACTAGCGGTAAGGGGTGAATAGTGATGAATAGGTAAAAGAAGCTTTACCCACTAGAACTTGCATATCTTCGGACTGATCGTCCGTTTGGTGGCCTTTGGTGGGTTACGGTCGTGTCCGGCCGTCCGGTTGCCGCAGCGGGCCGACCGTTCCGTCGTTCCGAGGAGTCCGACATGGACCTGCCCGTTACCGCCGCCGGTGTCGACCCGCCGACGGACCTGATTCCCGGGCGCGTGCTGGTGACCGGGGGCGCCGGCTTCATCGGCAGCCACGTGGTCGCCCGGCTGATGCTGATGGGTAGCCAGGTCCGGGTGCTCGACAACTTCTCCACAGGGCGGATCGAGAACCTGACCGACGCCGCGTACGGCGGACTGACCGAGGCGGACGTCGTCTCGGGTGACATCCGTACGCCGGAGGGTGTTGAGATCATCCACCAGTGGCAGCCGGACGTGGTGGTGCACCTCGCCGCACAGTCGAGCGTTCCCGCGGCCCATCGTTCACCCCTGTACGACGCCGACGTGAACGTCTTCGGCACCGTCAACGTGCTGGACGCCTGCGCCCGCAGCGGCGTACGGCTGGTGATCAACGCGACCAGCAGCGCCATCTTCGGTAGCGTCGCCGCCCACGACCTGCCGGTCCGGGAGGACCATCCGATCGCCCCGGTGAGCCCGTACGGCGTCAGCAACGCCGCCGGCGTGCACTACCTCGACTGGTACGGGCGTCAGCACGGCCTGTCGTACACCTCGATGGTGTTCGGGAATGTCTACGGGCCGCGGCAGGAGGGCAGCGACTGCGGCGTGGTGTCCCTCATGGTCGATGCGCTGCTCGGCGGTCGGCAGGCGGTGATCTACGACGACGGCACGCAGACCCGGGATTTCATTCACGTCAGCGATGTCGCCGAGGCGATCGCCGTCGCCTGTCACCACAACGGTGTGGGAATGGTCAACATCGCCTCGGGTCGGCAGACGAGCGTCAACGAGGTGTACGACACGGTCCGGGAGGCGTCCGGCGTCGACAGCGCGGCCCGCTACGAGCCGCTGCCCTGGCCGGGCGAGGTGCGCAACATGGCGCTGGACACCAGGAAGGCGCGAGATTTGCTCGGGTGGCACCCGAAGATCGGCTTCACCGAGGGTGTGCGGACAACGGTGCGCGACGCCCGCCGCCGCCAGGCCCCAAGCCAGATCCTGTCCCCGCTGTGGGCGCGGGAGCGGGCCGTCAGCCACTGACGAGCCAGCGCGTAATTCCCGTCATCTGATCGGGATTTTCATCGATCAGTCTAACTCTTGCGGGTCGGCATCCACTGCTGCCACGATGGCCGTCAATGCCTTCCGTCCCGAAGGAGTGGTCCTCATGGCGGTCTCCCGCCGCAGGTTCGTCACATCGGTGCTGGCCGGGTCCGCCCTCGCCACCGCCTCCACCACCGAGCTGCTCACCACCCTGTCCAGCCCCGCGCACGCCGCCAGTCCCCCCGGGGACGTGGTCGGCAAAGTGACGGTCGGCTACCAGGGCTGGTTCAGCGCCCCCGGCGACGGGGCGCCGATCGGCGGATGGTGGCACTGGGGCCGCGACCGGTTCCAGCCGCCCTCACCCGCCAACACCACAATCGTGTCCTGGCCGGACATGCGCGAGTACACGCGCACCTATCCCACCGCGTACCCCAACCTGGGCAACGGCCAGCCGGCCACCCTCTTCTCCTCGTACGACCAGCAGACGGTGGACACCCACTTCCGCTGGATGCAGGAGAACGGCTGCGACACCGCCGCGCTGCAACGGTTCAACCCGATGGGCGACGAGGGCCCCACCCGCGACGCGATGACGCAGAAGGTCCGCTCCGCGGCCGAGCGGTACAACCGCAAGTTCTACATCATGTACGACGTCACCGACTGGCTGACCTTCCAATCGGAGATCAAGACCGACTGGACGACGAAGATGGCCGCGCACACCGCGTCGTCCGCGTACGCCCGGCAGAACCGCAAACCGGTCGTCTGCATCTGGGGATTCGGCTTCAGCGAGCCCAGCCGACCCTTCACCCCTGGGCCCTGCCTGGAGGTCATCAACTGGTTCAAGGCGCAGGGCTGCTACGTCATCGGTGGCGTGCCCACCTGGTGGCGGCAGGGCATCGAGGACTCCCGCCCCGGCTTCCTCGACGTCTACCACGCGTTCCACGCGATCTCGCCGTGGATGGTCTACCGGGCCAGGACCGTGGAAGAGCTGGACTCGTACTACAACAACGTCAACGTCGGCGACATGGCCGACTGCGCGGCGCGCGGCATCGACTACCTGCCCTGCGTGATGCCCGGCGACCTCGCCGGGGGGCACCGCAAGCACGGCGACTTCTACTGGCGGCACATCTACAACATGGTCCGACTCGGCTCCCAGGGCCTCTACGTGTCCATGTTCGACGAGTACAACGAGGGCAACCAGATCGCCAAGACGTCCGAGACCCAGGCCACCACCCCGGCCGGCGCGAACATCCGGGCCCTCGACGAGGACGGCGTGGCCTGTTCCTCCGACTACTACCTGCGGATCACGGCCGACGGCGGCCGGATGCTCAAGGGGCAACTCGCGCTCACCGCCGTACGCCCCACCCCGCCGATGGTCGGCACCCCGCCACCGGCCACCGGCAACCTGGCCGCCGGCCGGCCCACCTCAGCCAGCAGCCAGGGCGGCGGGTTCCCAGCGTCGAACGCTGTGGACTCGAACGCCGGCAGCTACTGGGAGAGCGGCGGCGGCGCCTTCCCGCACTGGTGGCAGGTCGACCTCGGCGCCAGCCACCAGGTCAACAAACTTGTGGTGCGGTTGCCCGCCGGCTGGGGCGCGCGCACCCAGACCATCACCGTGCAGGGCAGCGTCGACGGCAACTCCTTCGCCACCATCGCCGGGTCCTCCGCGTTCGCCTTCGACCCGGCCACCGGAAACACCGTCACCCGCACGCTGACGACCACCACGGCCCGCTACGTCCGCCTCAGCATCAGCGGCAACACCGGCTGGCCGGCCGCGCAACTCGCCCAGGTCGAGGTGTACGCCGGCAGCACCGTCCCGGACAACCCGCCGACCGCCCCGAGCGGCCTTACGGTAAGCGGTAAGACGTCGACGAGCGTGTCACTGGCGTGGACGGCCTCCACCGACGACACCGGGGTGACCGGCTACCAGGTACGCCAGGGCGGCAACGTCGTCGCCACAGTCACGGGCACCACGGCGACAGTTAGCGGGCTCAGCCCGTCGACCGCGTACACCTTCACCGTTGTGGCCCGCGACGCCGCCGGCAACACCTCGGGCGCGTCCTCGGCGGTCACCGTCACCACGGACGCCGCGGCCAACGCGGACCTGGCCCGGGGTCGATCCACGTCGGAGAGCAGCCACGTCCAGAGTTACGGGTCGGGCAACGTGGTGGACGGGGACGCGAACAGTTACTGGGAGAGCGCCAACAGCGCGTTCCCGCAGTGGGTCCAGGTTGATCTGGGGTCGTCGCGCACGGTTGGGCGGGTGGTCTTGAAGCTGCCGCCGTCGTCGGCGTGGGGCAGCCGGACGCAGACCCTCTCGGTGCAGGGCAGCACCGATGGGGGGAGCTTCGGGACGCTCGTTGGGTCGGCGGGACGGACCTTCAACCCGGCCACCGGTAACCAGGTGACCCTGACGTTCACCGCTGCCCAGGCGCGTTACGTGCGGATCACCGTCACTGGCAACACCGGCTGGCCGGCCGGGCAACTGTCGACGCTGGAGGTCTACGCCAGCTGACCGGGCATGGGCGGCCGCCGGACGCCGACCGGCGGCCGCCCATCTCATCGTCCGTGCGTCTACTCCACCCTACGCGCCGACTTCGCTAGCCCTCACCGCTTGGACCTGCCTGGGAGTCATAGGGATGGCAGGGGAGCCGGCTGGCAGGTTGATTGGCGTGGAGTTGCCTGTGTGGCAGCCTGGCTGAGTGACCAATGGTGACAGCGAGACCACGGGTTGGGATTTCTTCGTCTCGTACACGCAGGCCGATCGGTCGTGGGCGGAGTGGATCGCGTGGCTGTTGGAGGAAGACGGCCACCAAGTGTTGGTTCAAGCCTGGGATTTCGTGCCGGGTACTCACTGGATCCAGGGCATGCAGGATGGGACACAGCACGCTGAGCGAACGATTGCGGTGTTGTCGCCGGAGTATCTGAAGTCTGTGTATGGCGGTGCAGAGTGGCAGGCTGCTTGGGCGGCCGATCCCGCCGGTCGTCTCCGCAAGCTGCTCACTGTGCGGGTGAATGACTGCGAGCGACCGGGTCTGTTGGCCAACGTGGTGGGTGTCGACATATTTGGCGTGCCTGAGGCGAAGGCGAAGGCCCGGGTCCGGTCGATGGTGGCACGAGCGCTTATGGGGCGGGCCAAACCATCCAGTCCGCCTCCCTTCCCGGAGGGCCGGGCGATGCCGCGAGAGACGAGGTTTCCTGGGGCTCTGCCGACGGTATGGAACGTGCCCGCCCGCAACCCGCACTTCACGGGACGGGATCGGGACCTGAAGGCGTTGGCAGAGGGGTTGACGGCGGGCTTGCCGCTCACCGTGCATTCGATACGTGGGCTCGGAGGAGTCGGTAAGACGCAGCTCGCGGTCGAGTATGCGAACCGGCACATGAGTGCCTACGACCTGGTGTGGTGGGTGGCGGCCGAGAAACCCACGTTGATTCCGGACCAGTTCGCGCGGCTGGCACAGCGATTGGGTGTGGAGGCGGACGTCGATCCAGAAACGCTGCGGGTGACGGTGCATGAGGCGTTGCGGGAGGTACCCGGATGGCTGCTCGTGTTTGACAATGCCGACGCTGTCGACCAGGTGCGCCCGTGGTTGCCAGCGGTTCCGCTCCCGCCGGGGATCCCCGGCCATGTCCTCGTGACTACCCGCCGGGGCGGGTTCTCGGCCATAGGGCGGGTGCATGACCTGGACGTGGTGGAATCTGGCGAGGCGGTGGACTTGATGCGAGCACGGGTGCCTGCTCTCCCTGAGGCCGTGGCAGTGCAGATCGCCGAACAGTTGGGTCGGTTGCCGTTGGCGTTGGAGCAGGCCGCCGCCTATCTCGATCGCACCCAAATGCCGCCCACCGAGTATCTGCATTTGCTGCGTACGAGGGGCCAGGAGTTATACAGCCGCGGCCAGTCCGCGTATCGGCAGGAAACGATAGCCACAGTGTGGGAACTGAGTCTCGAACGTCTGATGGCGGACAGCCCGTCCTCTGTTCAGTTGCTTGATGTCTGTGCTTACTTGGCACCTGAGCCGATACCGTTGGACTTGTTCACTACTCACCACGATTGGCTGCCGGAGCCGTTGGCGGTAACCGCACGGGATCCCCTGGGTTTCAGCGACGCCGTGGCTGCGGTGGTGGACTATTCGTTGGCAAGGCGCACGGAATCAGGGTTGCAGCTGCATCGCCTAGTGCAGGCCGCGTTAAGGCACCGGCACGGTAAAATCGTCTCCGGCACGGTAAAATCGTCTCCGGCACCTCCTGAATGACCAGCTGAGGGGAAGCCGGTGATGGATTCGTTGGCTGTGGCGTTGGGTTTGTTGCGGGCCGCCGCGCCCGGTGATGATGTGCTGCGGTCTCCTGAGGGATGGCCTAGGTGGTCGGTTCTGTTGCCGCATGTTCTGACGGCCACTGGTCATGTGCCTGATGATGGCGGCGAAAATTCTGCGGTGGCTCAGGATTGCAGTTATCTGCTGGATCGCGCTGGGACGTTCCTTCAGGCACACGGGCGATACGTCGAGGCCACGCCGCTGCTTGAGCGGGCGTTGGCCATCAAGGAGGCGGTGCACGGGCCGGACCACCCTGACGTCGCGACCGGGCTGAACAATCTCGCCATGGTCCTGCAGGATGTGGGGGATGCGGCGGCGGCTCGGCCGTTGCTTGAGCGGGCGTTGGTCATCGCTGAGGCGGTGTACGGGCCGGATCACCCTGACGTCGCGACCGGGCTGAGCAATCTTGCGACGGTCCTGCGCGACTTGGGGGATGCGGCGGCGGCTCGGTCGTTGCTTGAGCGAGCGTTGGTCATCGCTGAGGCGGTGCACGGACGAGACCACCCTGACGTCGCGATCCGGCTGAGCAATCTCGCCATGGTCCTGCGGGCTTCGGGGGACGCGGCGGCAGCTCGGCCGCTGGTTGAGCGGGCGTTGGCCATCGCTGAGGCGATGCACGGGCCGGACCATCCTGTCGTTGCGACCCGGCTGAACAATCTTGCGACGGTCCTGCGCGACTTGGGGGATGCGGCGGCGGCTCGGTCGTTGCTTGAGCGGGCGTTGGTCATTGCTGAGGCGGTGTACGGGCCGGATCACCCTGTCGTTGCGATCCGGCTGAGCAATCTTGCGACGGTCCTGCGCGACTTGGGGGATGCGGCGGCGGCTCGGTCGTTGCTTGAGCGGGCGTTGGTCATTGCTGAGGCGGTGTACGGGCCGGATCACCCTGACGTCGCGACCGGGCTGAACAATCTCGCTATGGTCCTGCAGGATGTGGGGGATGCGGCGGCGGCTCGGCCGTTGCTTGAGCGGGCGTTGGTCAGTGCTGAGGCGGCGTGCGGGCCGGATCACCCCGTCGTTGCGACTGTGCTGAACAATCTTGCGACGGTCCTGCGCTACTTAGGGGATACGGCGGCGGCTCGGCCGTTGCTTGAGCGGGCGTTGGTCATCGCTGAGGCGGTGCAGGGACGAGACCACCCTGACGTCGCAACCGGGCTGAACAATCTCGCCACGGTTCTGCAGGATGTGGGGGATACGGCGGCGGCTCGGCCGTTGCTTGAGCGGGCAGCGGCCATTGCTGAGGTGGTGCACGGGCCGGATCACCCTGTCGTTGCGACCGTGCTGAACAATCTCGCCGTGCTCCTGCGGGAGGTGGGGGATACAGCGGCGGCTCGGCCATTGCTTGAGCGGGTGGTGGTGATCGACGAGGCGGCGTCGGGCCTCGCGCAATCGTATTCAGAGGAGACCGTTACATGAGCCAGGCCGATGCTGCCACCCTTGCTTACTGGGGTGAACACCGCGAGCAGTTACGGCAATCGGAGAACCAGCGTGCGGTCCTCACCAACTACCTGCTTGCCATCACGGCTGCGCTGAGCGGCCTCATCGCGCAACAGAAGTTCGCCGCCACAACTTTGCCGCTGTCGATTCTGATCACGCTGTCGGGAGTGTTCGGCGCCCTAGCGGCAGCGAAATACCACGAGCGTGCCGAATATCATCTCCAGCAAGCTCGGGCCTTGACCCAAGCACTGAAAGAGGACGGCTCGTTGGCGCGCGGCGACGATCTTATACGGCAATTCCGGGAAGCTCACTACGAAAAGCACCCTCGCCTACATCGAGTGCGCTTACACCACCTGTGGACCGGACTTCATTGCGGAATAGCAGCCTACGGAGTTGCATTGATCATTGCAACACTCCTGTGAGCGTCGGATTCATGCCTTGGCAGCCAGGTGGCGGACGGGTGGGTTGATCAAGGATGCTGGTGATGGATCCCTTGGCAGTGGCCTTGGGTTTGTTGCGGGCCGCCGCGCCCGGTGATGATGTGCTGCAGTCCCCTGAGGGATGGCCTAGGTGGTCGGTTCTGTTGCCGCATGTTCTGACGGCCACTGGTCATGTGCCTGATGATGGCGGCGAAAATTCTGCGGTGGCTCAGGATTGCAGTTATCTACTGGATCGCGCTGGGACGTTCCTTCAGGCACACGGGCGATACGCCGAGGCCACGCCGCTGCTTGAGCGGGCGTTGGTCATCCATGAGGTGGTGCACGGGCCGGACCACCCTGACGTCGCGACCGGGCTGAACAATCTCGCCCTGGTTCTGCGAAACTTGGGGGATGCGGCTGGGGCTCGCCTGCTGCTTGAGCGGGCCTTGGCCATCGACGAGATGGTGTACGGACGGGACCACCCTGCCGTCGCTATCGGGCTGAGCAATCTCGCCCTGGTCCTGCAGGATTTGGGGGACACGGCAACGGCTCGACAGCTGGCTGAGCGGGCCTTGGCCATTAGTGAGGCGGCGTACGGGCCGGACCACCCAGCCGTCGCGATCCGGCTAAACAACCTCGCCCTGATACTCCAGGACTTGGGGGACCCGGCGGCCGCTCGACCGCTGCTTGAGCGGGCCTTGGCCATCGACGAGACGGTGCGCGGGCCGGACCATCCTGCCGTCGCGACCGGGCTGAACAATCTCGCCCTGGTCCTGCGAAACTTGGGGGATGCGGCTGAAGCTCGCCTGCTGCTTGAGCGGGCCTTGGCCATCGACGAGACGGTGTACGGGCCGGACCATCCTGCCGTCGCGACCGAGCTGAACAATCTCGCCACGGTCCTGCACGCGTTGGGGGACATGACGGCGGCTCGACCGTTGGCTGAGCGAGCCTTGGCCATTAGTGAGGCGGCGTACCGGCCGGATCACCCTGATGTCGCGATCCGGCTGAGAAATCTCGCCCTGATCCTGCGGGATTTGGGGGACGCAGCGGCGGCTCGACCGCTGCTTGAGCGGGCCTTGGCCATCGACGAGGCGGTGCACGGACCGAACTCAGAAGGGAGCAGTTTGCCAGATCCGCATTCGTAAGCCGTAACAGGCGTCTGGGCCCGGTGAGCGACCGACGAGTTGACCGGTGCGCCTGAATTTGTTCACGCAGTCTGCGACCGAGGCTCTGCTTAGTGTTCTGCTCCATCAACGGATGGCGGTGGGAGGACCGAGCCGCCAGCAAGGTACAGCGGAGCGTGTAGGTCACGGACGCTCATCGCTGACTGAACTCGTGGGGCGACGTTCTCGGGAAGACGCTGCTCGGCCTCTCGGGGCGAGAAGAAGGCGACGTCCTCCAACTCCTGTCTCGGGAGATCGAGACCATCGAGGTTGGCGATGGACCCGCAGTCGAACGTGAAGCTGACAATCGCGCGTGGCCGCTGCCCGGCGGGCGGTGCCCAGTCCACTACGAGAAGGTCACCTACCACCACAGAGATCCCCAACTCCTCTCGGATCTCCCGGGCGCAGGCGGCGTGTGGATATTCGCCCTCGTCGACGTAACCGCCCGGGAAGGCCCAGTGGTCGCGGTACGTGGGCTTGACGAGCAGCACGTTGCCGGCCGGGTCGGTGATGAAGGCCGCGGCGGCGGCGTAGAAGGAAGCCAGGTTGGCGTACCACGTGGCGGGCTCCGTCCAGGTCACCTCGGTGACGCTAGCGGACGGGTCCAGGTGGGGCTCTCGCGCTACGCGGCTGTCGGCAGGGTCGCGAGGCCGTGCAGGACCTCGTTGACCGGGGGCGACGCCTGCTGAGGGCTGAGCGTTGCCGTCAGTTCACGGACGCGCTGTTGAACACGCGCCGAATGGATGCCTGAAGCGTGCTGTGCCAACTTCCAACCCCATTCGCAGGCCGCGTCGGTGTCCCCAGCGCGTGCATGAGTCACGGCGACGAGAGCGGTGTGCAGGGCGCGTGTCCTGGTGTTCTCGCTGGCGAGGTTGAGAGCGTCGGTCGCGTGGTCAAGGGCCTGCGAATACAGATGTAGGTCGCCGAGGCACCTTAATGCGGCTCCAGCGAGGTGGGCTGGGCTGAAGTAGGTGACCCAGCGTGGGCCGGGAACTGCGCCTGTGCGATCGAGAGCACGCTCGGCTCTGGCGAGCGCGAGCTGGCAGGCACGTCGCTCGCCTGACTGCCCGTGCGCGGTGGCGGCGGTGGCGTGCAGCCGAGCGAGCACGGCGGCGGGCGCACGCCCTGCCCCGTCGATGGCCGCTTCGGCGAGCCGGGCCGCGTCCCTGGAGTGGCCCAGGTGCACGGCCTGGGTAGCGAGGTTGGCCAGCAGGTGAGCACCGTACAGGCGGTCATCGGCGGCCTTGGCGAGCCGCAAGGCGACGGTCACGTGTTGTTGGGCGGCGGCATGGTCGCCCGCGTCATACGACATGAAGGCGAGTTGCCCGCACAGTGTCGCTGCTGCGCGCATGAGGTCGCGTCCCACGGCTTCGGTGTAGGTGCCGTGCAGCATGGGTGTGACCTGGCGTATGAGGAAGTCGGCCATGACGGAACGGGTGCGCGGAGAACCGCTGCCGTGGCGTCGGTCGAGGTCGGTGAAGTGGTCCGCCAGCGCGTACAGCGACTGAATGTCGGTGGGGGTGATTTGCTGCCGGCCGCTCCTGCTGACGGTCACGTCGCTCGGGTCATACCGCCAACCGAGTGCCGCCTGTAGGGCTTTGCCGCTGTCGAACGGCCCGCTGACCTGTGAGTTGAGGTGCTTGGCGAGCCTCGTCCAGATCTGCTCGGCGGTATCGATCGCGCCGTCGATGGACGCGGGATAGGCGCACGTTCCGACGCTGTCGGGTGCGCCGAAGCCCAGCTCCGTGACGGCGACGGAGCGACCGAGCTTGCGGGCTAGGGTCTCGGCCATGGCGGCCTGGACGTGCTCGCCTGGCCGGCGGCCGCGTAACCACCAGTAGACGCTGGCGGCGTCGTATCGCCAGGCGCCCTGGTCGCGGCCGGCGTGATTGAGCTGGCGAGCGAAGGCCGCGTGAGCGTTGCCGTAGCCGGCGGCAAGCAGCAGCCCTTCGAACGCTGCGTTCGTCACCGGTCGCGCCATGGTTCCGCCTCCAGGTATCAGCCAACTACAACTAGTGACGAGCCTATGGGTTGATGCGGTCCTATGGGGACCTGCGCAACCCCGCGCAACCCACGTCCTGACCAGCGCAATCGCACGCATTGCTTGCCATCTGGTCCGTCGATCGGCAACCGGCTTCGGTGATTGCAGGAGTCCTGGGTGCCGGCGATGTCCTAGCGTCGCGCGCCGACTGACGGAGGTGGGGGAATGCAAGGCGACGAGCCGACGAGCAGGGCCGAGCAGTGCGAGGCGGCCGAGCGAGAGGCTGCCAAGCAGCGCCTCCTAGCGCAGGCGGAGGCGGAGCGCGTACCTGTGGAGGACACGGCCCGTGCGGTCCCGGACCGGCGGTGGCGGCGTGACCAACGATGACCTCCCGATCGGCCGCCGGGTGGCCCGCTGGCGGGTGCGGCGGTCGATGACGCAGCAGATGCTCGCCGACCGGCTGCGCAGGTCGAAGAGTTGGGTGGACAAGGTGGAGCGGGGCGTGCGCGCCCTGGACCGGTACTCGGTGATCCAGGAGTTGGCCCATGTCCTGCGGGTCGACCCGGAGGTGCTGCTCGGCCAGCAGCCCAGCACCCCGGCGGGCACGCCGGACGGGGTGGACGACATCCGGGCCGCTCTCGCCCGCTACGACACCTCTCAAGCCCGGCAGGAGACGGACGAGCTGAGAAGGCAGGTCGGGTACGCCTGGCTGAGCTACCAGCACGCGCACTACGGGCAGTTGGTGCGAGTCCTGCCGGGTCTGCTCGACACTGCCCAGGGCGCGCGGTCGGCGGAGCTGCTGGTGCAGGCGTACCGGATCACCTCATCGCTGCTGGTGAAGCTCGGCGAGGCCGACCTCGGCTGGCTGGCCGCCGACCGGGCGATGTCCGCCGCCGGCGACGACCCGATCCTGGCGGCATCGGCAGCCATCTCGGTAGGCCAAGCGCTCCGCGCGCAAGACCGAGACCATTTGGCCCTGTCCGCGCTGCTCCCCGCCGCCAACCGCGTCCTTCCACCCTCATCCGATGCCGGTGATCAAGAGGTTAGCGGGACTCTTGGAGATCAAACTGCCCCCAAACCTCTTGATCACCGAGGCCAAGGCGGTCGCGAAAGCCAGGGCGACCGCCGGGAGTGGGCGGTTGGTGGGACGCTGCTGCTTCAGGCCGCTCTCGCCGCCGCCGGCTGCGGCGAGCACCGCCAAGCCGACGAGCTGACCGAACGGGCCGCGGGGATCGCCGCCAGCCTCCGGGGGTACGACGATCCGCACCGCATCAGTTTCGGCGCAACCGTTGTCGAGGTAACCCGGGTGCTCGTGGCGGCGCAACGGGGTGATGCCGACGAGGCGCTACGACGGCATTCGACCGTCATGCGGCGGGAGGGGTGGCGGCGATTGCCGGCCGAGTATCGGGGTGCGTACCTGGTGGACGTCGCTCGGGCGTACCTCCAGGTGGGTGACCTGCGCGGGGCTGCTCGCGCGCTGGTCGACGCGGACAGCGTCGCGCCGGCTGAGGTTCGGTGCCGGCCGTTGGCGCGTACCGTGATCGCCGACGTTGCCCGCGCGCAGCCGGCGCAGGCTGGCGTAGCGCGACTGGCCACGGTGGTCGGCCTCACCCACTGACGGACGAGCGACGCGCTCCAACCAGAAACCCGCAACGAGGTGCCAGCGACTGATCCCGGCAGGGTCAGTGCTCCCAGAGGTCCTCGGTGCGGAAGTACCTGGCGGTGAACGCCTCTTCCAGGGAGCCGGTGTCCGTCTCGTCTGTCCACCAACCCGGCCAGACGTCGACACCGGAGGGCGCGCTGATGGCCGTCAGGAGGGTGGAGCACCGGTGGCAGCGCCGAGGCGCCGAGTCCCGGAACCGCCCGCCGCAGTCGCACCGCCGTAGCCGCGCCTCAATTGCCGCCATCAGCGTGGGGTAACTCTTGTCCCGGGAAGGGAGCGCGTCCGCGATGGTCCTGAAGGTGCTGTCGTAGTAACTGATGTCCACGCGCATCGGGCAGCTGTCGCAGTAGAGGAAATAGCAGTCCAGCAGCGGCGAGTGGTCGAGGCGGTAGAGGCATTCGTGGCACTCCGGACAGGTAACTTCCTCGCCGTTCAGCCAGTTGTCGTCGACTTCGTCCGGTTCACCCACCGGTTGATCATTTCATGGGTGTGACGCCGAGGAGCGGCGGCGATTCGCGTTTCGGCCCGGGTGGCATCGGCCCGCTGTGAGACTGGGCGAGTGCCGGCACGTAGTTGCATCGGAGCTGGCCGACTCGACTTGGCGAGGTGGGGGAAGATGTCCAACGACAGCGAGATTCGTCCCTTCCGGCTCGACACACCGGAGGACGTGATCGCCGACCTGCGTCGCCGGATCGCGGCTACCCGCTGGCCCACCCGCGAGTTGGTCACCGATCGCTCGCAGGGGGTGCAGCTGGCGACGATCCAGGAGTTGGCCCGCTACTGGATGAGCGATTACGACTGGCGTGCGTGCGAGACGACGCTGAATTCGCTGCCGCAGTACACGACGAACATCGACGGCGTCGAGATTCACTTCATCCACGTGCGGTCGCAGCATGAGGGCGCCCTGCCGCTGATCATGACGCACGGCTGGCCGGGCTCGGTCGTCGAGCTGCTCGGGGCCGTTGGCCCGCTGACCGACCCGACGGCGCACGGCGGCACGCCCGAGGACGCGTTCCACCTGGTGCTGCCGTCCTTGCCCGGCTACGGCTTCTCCGGCGAGCCGACCGAGCCTGGCTGGAATTCGGCGCGGATGGCGCAGGCGTGGGCGAAACTCATGGACCGCCTCGGGTATTCGCGCTACGTCGCACAGGGCGGGGACGTCGGCGCGGCCGTCACGGACGCCATGGGGCGTCAAGCACCCGAGGGGCTGCTCGGCATCCACGTCAACCTGCTCGCCGGGGCGGTCGGCATCAAGGACAAGTTGCCGGCAAACTCCGAGCAGGAACGCGCCGCGCTCGAAGCGCTCAAGCTGTTCTCGATGGACGGTTTCGGCTACTTCCTGGAGCAGTCCACCCGGCCGCAGACGATCGGCTATTCGCTGCTGGACTCGCCTGTCGGGATGGCGGCCTGGATGCTCGACCACGACACGGACAGCTACTACAAGATCTCCCGCGCTTTCCTCGACGGTGATCCGGCCGGCGGTCTCACCCGGGACAGCATCCTCGACAACATCACGCTGTACTGGTTGACGGGCACCGGTGCTTCGTCCGCCCGGTGGTACTGGGAGCAGGGGCGGTTTCAGGCAGCGGCCCAGGCGGCCGGTCAGGCACCGCCGCCGGTCACGGTGCCGGTCGGCTTCACCACGTTCCCTGGCGAGCTTTGGCCCGCTCCGCGTAGCTGGGCCGAGGCGGTCTACCCCGGCATCGCGTACTTCAACGAGGCCGACCGCGGTGGGCACTTCGCGGCGTGGGAGGAGCCGGAACTCTTCTCCGCCGAGGTGCGGGCCGCGTTCCGGCCGCTGCGCAGCACCTGACGGCCTCACCCGCTGACGGACGAGCGCCGGCGCACGTCGTCTGCCGGGTGGATGGTGCGCACCGGGTCGGGCACCGGCCCTCGGGGCTGCCACTCGCGGGGGTAGCCGAGGGAGACCTCCTCGAAACGCACCCCGTCGTGGAACGTGGTGCGGGGGATGTGCAGGTGTCCGTAGACCACTGTGGCCGCGTCGAAGCGCAGGTGCCAGTCGCTGGTGCGGACGGTGCCGCACCACTGGGCGAAGAGCGGGTACCGCAGGACGTCGGTGGGTTCCCGCACCAGCGGGTAGTGGTTGACCAGCACCGTCGGCAGGGCCCTGTCGCGTTCGGCCAGCCGGCGTTCGGTCTCGATGATCCGCGCGTCGCACCACGCCTCCCGACTCGGGTACGGGTCGGGGTGCAGCAGCGCCTCGTCAGTGCACACCACACCGGCCGCGTACGCCAGGGCCAGCGACTCCTCCTGGGTGCGTGCCTCGGGTACCCGGAACGTGTAGTCGTAGAGCACGAAGAGTGGGGCGATGGTGGCCGGGCCGCCGTCGCCGTCCCAGACCGGGTACGGATCCTCCGGGGTGAGCACCCCCAGCCGCCGGCACATCCGCACCAGCTCTTGGTAGCGCTCCTCGCCGCGCAACGTGACCGGGTCGCGCGGCGGCGTCCACAGCTCGTGGTTGCCGGGCGCCCAGATGACCCGCGCGAACCGACTGCTCAGTAACCCGAGCGCCCACTCGACGTCGGCGAACCGGTCGGCGACGTCGCCGGCGACGAGCAGCCAGTCGCCGTCGTTGTCCGGGCGCAGTTCCTGCACGAACGCGCGGTTCTGCGGGTGCCCGACGTGCAGGTCGCTGACGGCCCGCAGCCGGGGCGGAAGTTTCACCCCCCGAGGTTAGGACGGCACGGGCGCGTCACGGAACCTCTGCGGCCTGCCGTTCGGGCCGATCTGACGGTCGCATATCCGGCGACCCGACGGGAAAGCGCGGGGCGTCCGACAGCCCGAAACCGGAGCAGGAGACAAACATGCCTTTCATTACCGTGGGAACGGAAAACTCCGCGCCCATCGACCTGTACTACGAGGATCACGGTTCCGGTAAGCCGGTGGTGCTGATCCACGGCTTCCCGTTCAACGGCGCGACCTGGGAGAAGGAGACACGGGCGCTACAGAACGCCGGATACCGGACGATCACCTACGATCGCCGCGGTAACGGTAACTCCGCCCAGCCGGCCTTCGGGTACGACTACAACACGTTCGCGGCGGACCTGGACGTGTTGATGACCGAGCTGGACCTGAACGAGGTGACCCTGATCGGTCACTCGATGGGCACAGGCGAGGTGGTCCGCTACCTGGGCAACTACGGCTCGCAACGGGTCAGCAGGGCCGTGCTGCTCAGCCCGCTGCAACCCATGCTGGCCAAGGCGAGCGACAACCCGGAGGGCGTCGACCGGAGCCTGTTCAAGGGCTTCCAGGACGCCATCATCAAGGACCGGTTCGCCTACCTGACGTCCTTCTGCGACGCGTTCTTCAACCCGGACCAGAACATGGGCAAGCGGGTCAGCGAAGAGGCGTACCGCGCGCACTGGCAGATCGGCGCGATGGCCTCCGGTAAGGCCACCCACGACAGTGTGGACGCCTGGCAGGAAGACTTCCGTCCGGACCTGCCGAAGATCGACATCCCGGTGTTGATCGTGCAGGGTGACCAGGACCGGGTGCTGCCCTATCCGGTGACCGGTCAGCGGCTCGGGCCGATGATGCCGACCGGCACGCTCATCACGCTCAAGGGCGCGCCGCACGGTATCCCGTGGACCCACGCCGACGAGGTCAACAAGGCGGTCCTGGACTTCATGAAGCAGCCGGCCAAGGCTCGCGCCTGACCCGTACCGGTAGCCGATCGGACGCCCGCGCCGTAAGGCGCCGCGACACCCGGCCCACGGTTCGCACCGGGGCCGGGTGTCGTCGTCGGTCAGGGCCTGCGGGCCACCACCGCGCCGTTGGCACCCGGCGCGTCGAACGGCACGATACGCACGTCCACGAAGCCGGCGTCGGTGAGCCACGCCGCGTACTCGGCGCCCGAGTAGTTCCGGCCACCCTCGGTCTCGACCAGCATGTTCATCCCCATCAGGGCCGCCTCCGGCGGTCCGGTGCGTTCGTCGTTGAGCAGCAGTTCGCAGACGACGATCGCCCCGCCGGGTGGCAACGCCGCGTGGCACCGGGCCAGCAATGCACGGTTCGTCGGCTCGTCCCAGTCGTGCAGGATCATGCTGAGCAGGATGACGTCGTGCCCGTCCGGCAGCGCCGGGTCGGCGAGGAAGTCACCGCCCACCGCGTCGATCCGCCCGGTCAGGCCGGCCTCCGCGATCCGCTCCCGCGCCCGCACGCAGACGTGCGGCAGGTCCAGGACCGTCGCCCGCAGCTCGGGCAGGCGTCGGCAGAACTCGATCGGGAACGCGCCCGCCCCGCCGCCCACGTCGAGCAGCCGGCGGTGCGCGGAGAAGTCGTACGCGTCGGCCAACGCGCTGGCGGTGAAGCTGGACGTGGAGAACATCGCGTCCCAGAACTGCGCCAGCATCTGCGGGTCGGCGGTGTCGAACATCGACTGTTGGGCCTCCGGGTCCCAGGTCAACGGCCGATCCGTGCGTAGAGCCTCGCCGATGCGGTGCCAGGGCAGGTAGGTGCGCAGGTCCGAGTAGCGGACCTGCGCCCCGAAGTAGTACGGGCGGCCCTCGACCAGGAACTGCTCGGCCAACTCGGAGTTGCGGTAACCGTCGCCGGCCTTCTCCAGCAGGCCGAGCGACGCACTGGCGGCCAGCAACAGGTCCGCAGGCCGGTCGGGCAGCCCGAACTCGGCGGCGGCCTGCTCGACGGTCATCGTCCGCCCGCCGGCGAGCCGGGTGAACAGACCAAGTTCGACGCCGGCCGCGAGGGTCTTGAACCCCCACACACCGGCCACCAGACGCATGAGGGGAGTCGGGGTGATCACCACGACATGAGACCACACATCACACGTTTCCACGATGGATGGTCACGCCCGGATCAGCGTCACCAACCCTGCGGCCACCAGCACCCCGGCCCAGAGTCGATCCACGTTGAACCAGGCCCGACGCAGCACACCGACCCCGAACACCTGGTAGACCAGCAGCGCCACCGCCAGGGCGACGCCGAGCATGGCCACTGTGTGCACTCCGGCCGCCGCGAGGCCGGACAGCGCACCGACCGGCGCGGCGGCCAGGTGCCCGGGGTGACCCCCGGGCACCGGCTCGGCCACCAGCACCGGCAACAGCATCAGCCCCGCGCCGTGCGCCGACGACATCAGGAACGACCAGGCGGCGAGCTGCGCCGCGGACAGCCGCATTCCCGCCCAACGGAAGTGCCGCTCGGAAAGCAGCCGCCACAGCCCGAAGGCCACGAGCACCACACCGCCGACCACGGCGAGGGCACTGCTCGCCGTCACCGACCGGGTCGCGGCGACCAACGCGGCGACGATGGCCACCGAGGCGAGATGCCCGGCGGCGATCGGCGGCAGGGCGCGCAGCAACGCCAGCCGGCTGCGCTCCTGGAGGCCCCGGGCCACCGCGAACAACCAACCCATCGCCGGGTTCAGACCATGGAACGCGCCGAGCGCGGCGAGCGTCGCCACTGTGGTGACGGTCACGGATAGCAGTACGAGTCGGAGGAGGCGTCCCCGCCCTGCAACCGGGTCTGGTGCACCCGCAGGCCCCGGAACTCCTCCCCGTGCGGGAAGAACCGCTCATCCGGGGTGAGCCCGCCGGCGTCCACGTCGACGTCGAGCTTGGCCAGCCAGGCGCCCACCCCGTCGGGGTAGAACTGGTCGTCCCACGCGCCGTAGAGCGAATTGCTGACGTAGACCCGTCGGCCGTCCCGGCTGACCTCCACCATCTGCGGGCCACCGGCCAACGCCTCGTCCGGCGCGGACGGGTGCGCGGTCCGGCGGACGATCCCGCCGAGGTGCACCGAACCCGTCTGCACCGGGTGCAGCGGATCGCTGACGTCGTACTGGCGCAGCTCCCCAGTGCCCCAGCAGGAGACGTAGAGGAACCTGTCGTCGACCGACAGGTCGATGTCGGTCACCAGCGGCGGCACCGCCCCGAACGGCTTGAGCAGGTCGGGCAGGTTCGCCGGGTCGGCCGGCTCGGCCGGGATGTCGATGACCTTGGTGACCGCCCAGGCGTCCCCGTCGCGGTGCCAGAGCCAGATCGACGCGGACAGGTCCTCGACGCTGATCACCACCCCGACGAACCCGTACGACTTCGTCGGGTCGTGCGCCGGGCGCAGCTCCAGCGGCATCTGGTACTGGTCGCCGAGATCGACCCGTTGAACGTGCCGGCGTTTCGCCAGGTCCCAGAAGTGGATGGCGTGCCCGTAGCGTCGGCCCAGCAGCAACTCACCGATGATGCCGTCCTCGATCATCGACGGGGTGCCCCACTCGCTGGTGACCAGCACGTCCTGGGTCAGGTGCCACCACACGTCGTACGCCAGGAACTGCGGCCCCCGGTCGGCCTCCCACGCCCCGCGGACCTCGAACGTGGTGTGGTCGAGGATGGCGATGCCACCCGGGCCCTCCGCACCGTCCGCGCCGCCGAGAGCCGAGAGGTAGATGCCGTCCGGACCACAGTGCACCGTGTGCGGCCGCGAGTAACCGGCCCGCTTCGCCAGCTCCTCCGCCCCGATCACCTTGACGATCTGCGGCTGGCGCGGATCGGGCTGGGTGTCGAGCACGTGGATGCGCGACGACCGCAGGCCGGGCACGATCAGGTAGCGGCGCTCGACATGCGGGTGCGGGGCGGTCGGGCAGAGCGCGCTGCTGCACGCGTTCCAGCCAAAGTGGTGCAGCTCGTCACCGACGTACGGCAGGTCGGTCCAGCCGACGACCCGGCCGTAGTCGGAGGAGTCGGGGTCGGTGTCCAGCACCACGATGGCGTCCGGACGGGTGGCCGTGCGGTCGAAGGCTGCCACGTAGGCGAGCTTCTCCGCCGGTGCGGTCACCGCCTCGCGGGGCGAGGGGTAGAACGTGGGGTCGGGGGTCCAGCGGGTCATCACAGCTCCGCTCGTCAGGTGGTGGGAACGCCGAGTCGGTCGAGCAGGTGGCGGCGCAGCGCGCCGAAGGCCGGGTCGTCCGGCGTACGGGTGGGGCCGAGGTCGACGGGCAGCTCCGCGGCGATGCGGCAGTCGTCGAGGAGCAGGATCCGGTCGGCGAGCAGCAGCGCCTCCTCCACGTCGTGGGTGACCAGCAGGGCGGCGAAGCCGTGCTCGGCGCGCAGCCGGCGCAGCAGGATCTGCATCCGCAGTCGGGTCAGCGCGTCCAGGGCCCCGAACGGCTCGTCGAGCAGCAGCAGGTCCGGTTCGCGGACCAGGGCCCGCGCCACTGCCACCCGCTGCGCCTGCCCACCGGACAGCTCGGCCGGCCAGGCGCGATCCCGCTCGGCGAGACCGACCTCGGCCAGCGCCCGCCGGATCCGTCCCGGGCCATCGGCGCCGGACAGCCCGAGCCCCACGTTCTCCGCCACGCGTTTCCATGGCAGCAACCGGTGCTCCTGGAAGACCACCGCAGCGGTGCCGCGCACGACGCTCGTCCCGCTGGCCTCGCCGTCCAACCCGGCGAGAATCCGCAGCAGCGTGCTCTTGCCGGAACCGCTGCCGCCCAGCAGGGCCACCACCTCACCGCGGGCGATGGTCAGGTCGACCCCGGCCAGCACGACCGTCGGCCCGAACGCCCGGCGCACCGCGTGGGCGGTGAGCACCGGCTCGGCGCCGTTCAGGTGGCCCGCAGTCCGCGACGCCATGTCAACATCCTCCTCTCCAGGACGCGCAGCGCACTGTCGGAAATCAGCCCGAGCAGGGCGTAGACGAGCAGGCCGAGCACCACCACGTCGGTCTGGCTGAACTCCCGCGCCTCCATCATCAGAAAGCCGATCCCGGTCTGGGCGTTGACCTGTTCCCCGACGACCAGGCTGAGCCAGGCCGCCCCGATCGCCAGCCGCAGGCCGAGGAAGAGTGACGGCAGCGCGCCGGGCAGCACCACGTGCCGCAGTCGGGCGGCCTGACCCAGACCACAGGTACGGGCCGCCTCCACCAGCCGCTCGTCGATGTCCCGAATGCCGGCGTAGGTGTTGAAGTAGATGGGGAAGAACGCGCCCAGAGCCACCAGACTGATCTTGAGCGATTCACCAATGCCGACCCAGATGATCAGCAACGGGACCAGCCCGAGGTGCGGCAGCATCCGGGCCATCTGCACCGGCGGGTCGACCAGGTCGTCACCGAGCCGCAACAGCCCGGCCACGGTGCCCAGCACCAGGGCCAGGAGACCGCCGATCAGCAGGCCCGCCCCGGCCCGGGTGAGGGAGTCCAGCAGGTGGATGCCGAGTGTCCCGTCCCGGCTCAGCCGCGCGCCGGTGGCCAGGACGTCGCTGGGCGCGGGCAGCTTCTCTGCCGCCAGCAGCCCGGTCCGTGCGGCCAGCTCCCACCCCAGGACCAGCGCCACCGGGCTCACCACCCGCCGCCAGCGCCGGGCCGGCCGCTGACGAAGGGGTACGACCGGCACCGCCGCTGTGACCTCGTCGGGCGCCTCGACGAGCGTCGTACGACTCACTTGAACACCTCGTTGAACCGGCCGTCGATCCGGGATCGCAGGTCGACCGGCCCCGGGATGAGTTCCAGTGCGATGAAGCTGTCGGTGATCGCCTGAAGTTCGTCGCCGATGGCCGGGGTGACCGGGGCGAGGGGCTTGGCGCTGCGGGCCAGGGCGCGGCTGGTGACGTCCTGCGGGATCTTCAGCTCCGGCGCGAGGGTGCTGGCTCGCTCCTCGGGATGGGCGATGCCCCAGTCGGTCACCTCGCGGTAGCGCTGGAGGAACGCCCGGATCTCGTCCGACCGCTTGTCCACCGCCCGGGGCGTGGCCAGGACGTACTCGCGGTTGCTGGCCAGGCCGGTCGCGTCGGCGAGCACCTGGACCCCCGGTTGCTCGGCCAGGGCGAAGTACGGGTCCCAGATCACCCACGCGTCGATCTGGCCGCCGTCGAACGCGGGTCGCCCCTCGGCGGGCCTGAGGTACTTGACCTGGATGTCCTTCAACGTCATGTTGTTGGCCTCCAGCAGCCGCACCAGCAGCCAGTGCACGTTGGACCCCTTGTTGAGGGCCACCGTCTTGCCCTTGAGGTCGGCGAAGCTGCGGTAGCCCCGGTCGGCCTTGACCAGCACGGCCTCACCCTGCGGAATCGGCGCCGAGGTGCCGATGACGGAGAACCGGATCTTCCCGGCGGCGGCGAAGACGGGCGGCGCCTCGCCGACCTGTCCGATGTCGATGGAGCCGGCCTTGAGCGCCTCGGTGAGCGCGGGGCCACTCTCGAACAGCGACCACTCCACATCCGGTGCGGCGCCGCGCGCCTTGACCAGGCTCAACCCGCCGAAGCGCTGGTAGCCGATCCGGAGCTTGTCCTTGGTGCCGACCGCATCGGCGGACCCGCCGCACGCGCTCACCGCGACCGTGGCGAGCAGCGCCACGGTGGTGAGCACGGCCGTCAGGAGGCGGCGTTGCGGGGGACGGCTCGTCGACGGGGTGGGCATGGCGGCTCCTCGGGTCGGGGCAGGCGGACAGCAGCGCATCGACAGGTGTCGGCGTCGGCGGTAGCCTACTAACCCGATAGGTTTTATGGGTAGGCTGTCGGCGGGATCGTCCCACCCCTCAGGAGGTGCCCGCCTCGCCGCGTGCGCCGACCGCCCCCGCTGGAGGAAAGAGCCCCGATGACCCTCACCTTCCACTGGTTCCTGCCCACCAACGGCGACAGCCGGGACATCGTCGGCGGCGGCCACGGCGTACCGACAGGCGCCGCCGGAGGCGCCCGCCCGGCCAGCGTCGCGTACCTCGGGCAGATCGCCCGCAGCGCCGAGCAACTCGGCTTCGTCGGCGCGCTCACCCCGACCGGCGCCTGGTGCGAGGACGCCTGGCTCAGCACCGCGATGCTCGCCGAGGTGACCGAGCGACTCAAGTTCCTGGTCGCCTTCCGGCCCGGGCTGCTGGCCCCCACACTCGCCGCCCAGATGGCCTCGACCTTCCAGCGGCTGTCCCGGGGCCGGCTTCTGCTCAACGTGGTCACCGGCGGTGAGTCGCAGGAGCAGCGGGCCTACGGCGACTTCCTGGACAAGGACGCCCGATACGCGCGGGCCGACGAGTTCCTGCACGTGGTGCGTGCGCTGTGGCGCGGCGAGACCGTCGACCACGACGGCACCCACGTCCGCGTCGAACAGGCACGGCTGCACCGACTGCCCGACCCGGTGCCGCCGGTCTACTTCGGTGGCTCCTCCGCCGCCGCCCTCCCGGTGGCGGTACGGCACAGCGACGTCTACCTCACCTGGGGCGAGCCGCCGGCCCTGGTCGCCGACAAACTGGAGCGGGTCCGGGCGCTGGCCGCCCGCGCCGGACGGCAGCTGCGCTTCGGCATCCGGCTGCACGTCATCGTGCGCGACACCGCCGAGCAGGCCTGGGCGCAGGCCCAGCGTCTGCTCGACGGAGTCTCCGAGGCCGACATCCGGGCCGTGCAGGAGGGGCTACGCCGCAGCGAGTCCGAAGGGCAGCGCCGCATGCTCGACCTCAACGGTGGCTCCCGCGACGGCCTGGAGGTCGCCCCCAACCTGTGGGCGGGGGTCGGGCTGGTCCGTGGTGGGGCCGGCACCGCGCTGGTGGGCAGCCACGCCGAGGTCGCCGACCGGATCGCGGAATACCACGCGCTCGGCATCGACGAGTTCATCCTCTCCGGCTATCCGCACCTGGAGGAGGCGTACTGGTTCGGTGAGGGCGTGCTGCCGATCCTGCGCGACCGAGGGCTGTGGCGGCACCCCGACGGCCAGCCGGGGACCGCGAACCACGTCGACGTCCCGTTCGCCGGCGTGCCAGCGCCGCAGCCCGCCGGAGTCGGCTGACCGGTCGACCCGCGGCAACCGGCGCCACGGCCGCCTACAGGTCCATCGCGTAGACCCGGACCTGGCGGCCCGTGTCCGGCTGCACGGTCTCGCGCTCCAGTGACATGCCCAGCTTGACCATCACCCGCGCGGACGCCTCGTTGCCGACGACGTGGATGCTGACCAGCCGCCGCAGGTCGAGCTCGGCACGAGTGTGGGCGACAACGGCCCGGGCCGCCTCGGTGGCCAGGCCCCGACCCCAGTACGCGCGGCCGAGCCGCCAGCCGATCTCCACGGCCGGCATGATCTCGGGCAGGAAGGTCGGCACCGCCAGTCCGGTGAAACCGGCCAGCTCGCCGGTCTCTCTGATCTCCACCGCGTACAGGCCGAAGCCGTGCTCGTCCCAGTGCCGCTGATAGGTGGCCAGACGCTCCGCGGTCGCGGCCCGGTCCAGGGTGCGGCCGTCATGGATGTAGCGCATCACCTCGGGCTGCGCGTTGACCGCGGCGAACCCGTCCAGATCATCGCTTCGCCAGCGGCGCAACAGCAGGCGCTCAGTCGTGAGGGACGTGGCATCAAAGGGGCTTGTCAGGTCAGGCACGTCCCCTTCGTAGCATTTCGGCGTCCACGGGGCGATGCGTTATCTCTACGTGGGTCGGCCGGCGAATCGCTGGCCGACCCGCCGCGCCGCGAGGCTCACCACAGTGCTGCCGGCCGCCATCCCGAGCAGCACCAGAATCCCCCCGACCACCCACAGCCCGCTGTCGTCGGTCGACGCCGCCCGCCACGACCAGGCCGCCGTGAACGCCACGGTCATCACCGGCGCCACCAGCCACGGGCTGAGCCGCGTTGCGGCGAGCGCGGCCAGCACCACGAGCGTCAGCACACAACCGATCACCTGCCACGGCTCGTACGGGCCGCTGCTCGCGCCCGTCTGCGCGTCGACCGTGTACTCGGTGTCCCAGCCCAACCAGAGGATCCACACCCCGACCGTGGCCGCCGCCAGGAACAGAACACCGAGCAGTGCGCGGGTACCCCTCGTCGCCGTCATCCGGCGATCATCCCCTGCCTGCCGCTCAACGGGAACACGGGCCGGCACCCGGCCGCCGACCGGCGTGATCCCCAATGGACTGTTGCCTCGGTCGGTGGCGATCCTCTACGGTCTGCTCAGCGGTGGGCGGTGCGGTCCGCATCCGACCCGACACCGCCGGTTGCCCGTCGTGCGGGCCGGGATGGTGGAGTCTCGGGTCGCCCCGTCGGCGGTGACCCGGCGGTCGTGTGACTCCCAGCTCGTCCCCTCGGGTCCTGGTGCCCGGGTGGCTCCGCGTGGAGCCGACGGCGAGCCGGGGCACGCCGACCCACCGGGAGAGCCCCGTGTTCCTCAGCCCCCACGAGCAGGACCGCCTACTCGTCCACGTCGCGGCCGATGTCGCCCGCGCCCGCCGCGAACGCGGCCTGCGCCTCAACTACCCCGAAGCCGTCGCGGTGCTCACCGCGTTCCTCCTCGAAGGAGCCCGCGACGGCCGGTCGGTGGTCGACCTGATGTCCGCCGGCCGGACGGTGCTCGGTCGTGACGACGTCCAGGACGGCATCCCCGAGCTGCTGAGGGAGGTGCAGGTGGAGGCAACGTTCCCGGACGGCACCAAGCTCGTGACGGTGCACCACCCGATCCCGTGATCCCCGGGGAGATCCTGCCGGCAGCCGACCCGGTCGAGATAAACGTGGGCCGTCCGGTGACCACAGTGCTCGTGGTCAACACCGCCGACCGCCCGGTCCAGGTCGGCTCGCACTACCACTTCGCCGAAGCCAACCCGGCGCTGTCGTTCGACCGGGGCGCGGCCTGGGGGCAACGACTCGCCGTTCCGGCCGGCACCTCCGTCCGGTTCGAGCCAGGCATCAACCGCAGCGTCGACCTCGTACCACTTGGCGGCGCACGCGTCGTGCCGGGCCTGCGCGGAGAGTGCGCGGGACCGTTGGACCCGCCGCCGCACGCGGTCACTGCCGACGGGGCGCCGCGGTGAGCGCCGTGCGGCGGGACCGCTACATCGACCTGTACGGGCCGACGACCGGTGACCGGATCCGACTGGCCGACACCAACCTGCTGATCGAGGTGGAGACCGACCACTGCGTGGGCGGCGACGAGGCGGTCTTCGGCGGCGGGAAGGTGATCCGCGAGTCGATGGGGCAGTCCCGTGCTACCCGCGCCGAGGGGGCACTGGACACCGTCATCACCGGCGCGGTGGTGCTCGACCACTGGGGCGTGGTCAAGGCCGACGTGGGGCTGCGCGACGGGCGCATCGTGGCGCTCGGCCGGGCCGGCAACCCGGACACCATGCCCGGTGTCCACCCCGACCTGGTCATCGGCCCGTCGACCGAGGTGATCGCCGGCAACGGGCGGATCCTCACCGCCGGCGCGGTCGACACCCACGTGCACTTCATCTGCCCGCAGATCGTCACCGAGGCACTGGCCAGTGGCATCACCACAATGGTCGGCGGTGGCACCGGCCCGGCTGAGGGGACCCGCGCGACCACTGTCACCCCGAATGCCTGGCACCTGGCCCGGATGCACGAGGCGCTGGACACCATGCCGGTCAACGTGCTGCTGCTCGGCAAGGGCAACACCGTGTCCAGCGAGGCGCTGTGGGAACAGCTCCGGGCCGGTGCGGGCGGCTTCAAGCTGCACGAGGACTGGGGCACCACACCGGCGGCGATCGACGCCTGCCTGCGGGTGGCGGACGCGTCCGGTGTCCAGGTGTCGATCCACACGGACACCCTCAACGAGGCCGGGTTCGTCGCCGACACCCTGCGGGCGATCGGTGGACGGGCGATCCACTCGTACCACACCGAGGGAGCCGGTGGCGGGCACGCACCGGACATCATCACCGTCGCCAGCGAACCGAACGTGCTGCCGTCGTCGACCAACCCGACCCGGCCGTACACCGCCAACACCCTGGCCGAACACCTGGACATGTTGATGGTCTGCCACCACCTCAACCCGTCCGTGCCGGAGGACCTGGCCTTCGCCGAGAGCCGGATCCGACCGTCCACGATGGCCGCCGAGGACCTGCTGCACGACCTCGGCGCGATTTCGATCATCGGCTCCGACGCGCAGGCGATGGGCCGGGTCGGCGAGGTGATCATGCGGACCTGGCAGAGCGCCCACGTGATGAAGGACCGGGTCGGCGCGCTGCCCGGCGACGGGCCCGCCGACAACCACCGGGCCCGACGGTACGTGGCGAAATACACCATCTGCGCGGCGATGGCCAACGGGCTGGAACGGGAGATCGGCTCGGTCGAGCCGGGCAAACTCGCCGACCTGGTGCTCTGGGACCCGGCGTTCTTCGGCGTCCGGCCGCACCTGGTCCTCAAGGGCGGCATGATCGCGTACGCCCAGATGGGCGACGCCAACGCCTCGATCCCGACACCGCAGCCGATGCTGCCGAGGCCGATGTTCGGGGCGTACGGCGCGGCGGCGGCCGCCACCAGCCTGGCTTTCGTGGCCCCGGCGGCCCTCGACGCCGGGCTCCGACTGGACGTGCGTCGCCGGGTGGTGCCGGTGAGCGACGTACGGTCGCGGGGCAAGGCCGATCTGCCGGAGAACAACGCGATGCCGCGTATCGAGGTGGACCCGGACACCTTCACGGTGCGGATCGACGGGCAGGTGGTGGAGCCGGACCCGGTGACCCGGCTGCCGATGGCCCAGCGGTACTTCCTGTTCTGATGGCGACGCCGAGCCTGCTGTTGTTGTTGGCCGACGGACGCTTCCCGGCCGGGGCCCACGCGCACTCCGGTGGTCTGGAGGCGGCCGTCGCCGCCGGCCGGGTCACCGACCTGGCCTCGTTGGAGGCGTTCCTGGCCGGCCGGTTGGCCACCGCCGGGCTGGTCGGCGCGGCGTTCGCGGCGGCCGCACACCGGGTGGCGATGCCCGAGACGGTCGGCTCGGCGCACCCGGCCCGGTCCGCCCGGCCATCGGAGGCGCCGGCCGGGTCTGCCGCTCGGCCGGACGCGCCGGCCGGGTCTGCCGCCCGGTCGGAGGCGCTGGCCCGGCTCGACGCGGAGCTGGACGCGCGTA
>NZ_PYAK01000003.1 GCF_003264365.1 Micromonospora noduli | reverse complement strand
CCGGTGATCAGGGCTCGGCGCTCGGCAGTCGTGGGGTCGAGCGTCACGGAGTGGTCCTCACCTGGGCGGGTACGGGGACGCTCGCGGCCCAGGGGGCGTTGCTGGTGGCGGCGGTCGCGGTCGCCGCCGGGGCGCGCCGGTTCGAGGTACGGGTCGCCGGTTGTCTCGCCGCCGTGGGCGCGGCGTCCGCGTTGGCGGTGACCGCCCCGCTCGCCGCTGGGCTGCCGTTGCGGGCTGCCTCGTACCCGCTGTTGGCGGTGGCCGCGTTGGTGCTTGCCGCCGCGGCGGTCATCCCGGCGCGGGTCCGGCTGGGACGGGTGCTGGACGCCACCGCGCAGGCTGTGGCGCTGGTGGCGGCGGTGCTCGCCGTCGAGGCGGCCCGGCACCTCGCCACCGTCTGCGTGCTCTGGGGTGTCGCAGTGGCGCTGCGACTGCTGCGCCGGGGCGAACCGGCCGGTCGGCGGTGGACGTTCGCCGGGATCGCCGCCGGCAGCGAGTTGCTCGGGGCCTGGGTGCTGCTGGCCGCCGGTGGGGTGACAGTGCTGGAGGCGTACACCCTGCCGGCCGCGGCGCTCGCCGTCGGAGGGGGTCTGTTGGCGCTGCGTACCCGGCCGGGGCTGACCAGCTGGCCGGCCCTCGGCCCGGGGCTGGTCGCGGCGTTGCTGCCCAGCCTCGTGTCGGTGCTGGCCGGGGCGGACCCGCAGCCGTGGCGGCGACTGCTCCTCGGCGCGGCGGCGACCGGCGCGGTGCTGGCCGGCGCGACCCGCCGGTGGCAGGCGCCGGTGCTGCTCGGCGGCGGGGTGCTGACGCTGTTGGCGCTGCACGAGCTGGCCCGGGGGTGGGATCTGCTGCCCCGGTGGATCTACCTGGGAGTGGGCGGGCTGGCGCTGGTCGGGCTCGCCGCAACGTACGAGCGGCGGCGACGTGACCTGGCTCGACTGCGCGCCGCGGTGGGTCGACTGAGCTGAGTCGAACCAATGGGGGGTAGGGCCTGCCCTACCCCCCATTCGGGGGTTGTCGGGTTTACTCACCGCTACTGCGATCGGGAGACTTGACATTAAGCCCGAACCACCCCGGTACGGGCGCAAGCGGAACGGGAGCAGCGATGGCGCTCGGAGCGGTGGCGGAACCGCCGGTACGACGGCGAGGCAGTGACTACGCACAGTTGTCCCGACGGATCAGCCAGGCGGGCCTGCTGGAGCGGCGCCCCGGCTGGTATGTCACCCGCATCGTGCTCACCCTCGGTGCGTTCGTGGCCGGCTGGGTGGCCGTGTTCCTGCTCGGTGACTCCTGGTGGCAGCTTCCGCTCGCGGCCCTGATGGCCGTGGCCACCACCCAGGTCGCGTTCCTCGGTCACGACGCCGGGCACCGCCAGATGTTCCGTCGGCGTGGCCCCAGCGAGGTGGTGGGGCTGTTCGCCGGCAACGTGGCGGTGGGGATCAGCTACGGCTGGTGGGTCGACAAGCACAACCGGCACCACGCCAACCCGAACCACGAGGACGAGGACCCGGACGTCGGCGCGGGGGCCCTGGTGTGGACGCCCGAGCAGGCGTTGGAGACCAGGGGGTTCGGCCGTTGGATGGCTCAGCGGCAGGCGTACTTCTTCTTCCCGATGCTGCTGCTCGAGGGTCTGAGCCTGCACGTGGCGAGCATCAAGGCGATCGTCGGCCGGGAGGACGGCAAGTACGCCGTCCCGATGCGGCACCGGGCGGTCGAGGCGGCGTTGCTCGTCGCGCACACCGCCGCCTACGTGGCGCTGCTGTTGGCGGTCATGTCCCCGGTCAAGGCGCTGCTCTTCGCCGTCGTGCACCAGGCGCTGTGGGGCCTCTACATGGGCTGCGCGTTCGCGCCGAACCACAAGGGCATGCCGATGCCGACCGCCGAGGACGAGCTGGACTTCCTGCGTAAGCAGGTGCTGACCTCCCGCAACGTGCGCGGCAGCCGGCTGGTGGACACCACGCTCGGCGGTCTCAACTACCAGATCGAGCACCACCTCTTCCCGAACATGCCGCGCGCCAACCTGCGCCGGGCCCAGCCGATCGTGCGGGCCTACTGCGTCGAGCAGGGCATCCCGTACGCCGAGACCGGGCTGGTCGAGTCGTACCGGCAGGCGCTCGGTCACCTGCACGAGGTGGGGCGGCCGCTGCGCGGCTGAACAGCACGGCCGCTGCGCGGCTGACGCGATACTGATCGGCGGGGCGGCATCTGATGATGCCGCCCCGCCGTCGCGTTTCTGGCCGGCACCGCCGGCAGGAGACCCTGGGCTCGAGGGAGCGCGTCCGGTCAGCCAGCCGTCCCACCGGTAGGGTCTGGTCATGGCAGACCTGCTCACCGCGGACGCGGTGCGAGAAGAGCTGAGCCGGTTGCCCGACTGGTCGGGTGACCCGACCGGCATCGGTCGTACCGCGCAGCTCGGCAGTTTCCCGGCGGCCATCGCGGTGGTGGACCGGGTGGCGACGGTGGCCGAGGAGCTCGACCACCATCCCGACATCGACATCCGATGGCGGACCCTGACCTTCCGCTGTGTCACGCACTCGGCCGGTGGGGTCACCCACCGGGACATCGAGCTGGCTCGGCGAATTGACGACATCGTCCGGAGTGCGGCATGAGATTCGAGATCAGCAAGGTTCTGGATGCCATCGAGGGTCGGGTCTGCACGGACCCGTCACTGGCCCGAGCCGTGGTCGATCTGGCCGAGGTGATCCGCTACCAGGACATCGACGGTGGTCGGCCGGCCAGCCTGCTCCGCCTCGGCATGGTCATCGACGCGCTCTCCCGCGAGTTGGAGGAGGACAGCGTCCAGGTCTACGCGGTGGTGCACCGGGCGTTGCTCTCCGACGCCGACCTCACCTCAAACGAGCGGATGGTCGTCCGCCGCTGGGCCGACGACGGGCTCGTCGAGGTGCTCGACAACCCGGGTGACCGGATGTTGGAGGTCGCCGACCTGCTCGGTCTGCCGGTGCTCAGCCGGGTCCGCTTCGACGGGTTGCGCGGGCGGTTCCCGTGGCTGGTCGAGCAGCCCGGTCGGGTGGTCGCGCCGGTGCCGGGCGCCGGCGGGCCGGTGTTCATCGCCCACGTCGGTGGTGGGCACTCGCCGGTGGCCGGCAAGCGGTCGCCGACCGGCGTCAAGCTGCTGGCCCGCCAGTGGCGCTGCCCGGAGTCGGGCTGCGCGCTGTTCGGCGGTGGCGGTGGGGGTGGCGCGTTCGCCGACCTGGCCGGGGGCGCAGACCGCAGCCCCGCAGCGCAGCCGCCGCCCGCCCTGCGCAACGGCGTGCCGACCTGCCCGCGGCACGGCGTACGGCTCGGTGACGGCGGCCCGCGTCCGCGTACCGAGGTGCTCGCGGTGCGCGTCGGCGGCCTGGTCCGGCGGCGGTTCGTGCTCAGCGAGGAGCAGCCGATCGTGGCCGGTCGGGCTCCGGAGCAGGACGGCGGGATCATGCTCGGGCAGTGGCTCAACGACGAGGCCCGTCGCTGGATCAGTCGTGGTCACGTCCGCTTCGAGCTGCGGGTCGGCGAGGTCATCGTGACCGACGTCAGCACCAACGGCTCCGGCATCCGCCCGGCCGGTTCGATGGCCGAGTCCGACCGGATCCCGCTGGCCCCGCAGCAGTCCCGGGTGCTGGGCGAGAACGACATGGTGGAGCTGTATCCGGGGGTGCAGATCGGTCGGGCCGAGGAGTTGCCCACCGGCGCCCCGTTCACCCCCACCTCGGTGATGGCCGAGGCCCCGACCATGGCCATGCGCCTACCCCGCCCCTGACACGAAAGGCGGGCGCCGGAACCCCGACGCCCGCCTTTCACCACGTTCCCGGGTCAGCCGGCCAGCACCTCGGCCAGCTGGGTCACCGCCAGGTCGATCTCCTCCTCGGTGATCACCAGCGGCGGGGCGAGCCGGATGGTGGAGCCGTGGGTGTCCTTGGCGAGGACTCCGCGCGCGGCGAGCCGCTCACACGCCTCCCGACCGCTCATCAGCGCCGGGTCGATATCCAGACCGGCCCACAGGCCACGGACGCGTACCCCCACGAGGCCCTTGCCGACCAGCCCTTCCAGGCCGGCCCGCAGCCGCTCACCCAGCTCGGCCGAGCGGCGCTGGAACTCGCCGGTGGCCAGCAGCCGGACCACCTCGATCGCCACCGCGCAGGCGAGCGGGTTGCCGCCGAAGGTGGAGCCGTGCTGGCCGGGCTTGAGCACGCCGAGCACGTCGGCGTTCGCGGCCACCGCGGACACCGGCACGATGCCGCCGCCGAGCGCCTTGCCGAGCAGGTACATGTCCGGCACCACGCCCTCGTGGTCACAGGCGAAGGTCGCGCCGGTACGTCCCAGACCCGACTGGATCTCGTCGGCTATGAACAGCACGTTGCGCTCGGTGCAGACCTGGCGTACACCCGGCAGGTAACCCTCCGGCGGCACCACCACACCCTGCTCGCCCTGGATCGGCTCCAGCAGCACGGCCACTGTGTTCTCGTCGATCGCGGCGGTCAGCGCGTCCAGGTCGCCATACGGCACGACAGTGAACCCCGGGGTGTACGGCCCGAAGTCGGCGCGGGCGTCCTCGTCGGTGGAGAAGCTCACGATGGTGGTGGTCCGCCCGTGGAAGTTGCCCTCGGCGACCACGATGTTGGCCTGCCCGGCGGCCACGCCCTTGACCTGGTAGCCCCACTTGCGGGCCACCTTGATCCCGGTCTCCACCGCCTCGGCGCCGGTGTTCATCGGCAGCACGAGGTCCTTGCCGCACAGCTCGGCCAGCTCCCGGCAGAAGTCGGCGAACTGGTCGTGGATGAACGCCCGGCTGGTCAGCGTCAGCCGGTTCAGTTGGGCGTGCGCGGCGGCGATCAGCTGCGGATGCCGGTGGCCGAAGTTCAGCGCCGAGTAGCCGGCCAGGCAGTCCAGGTAGCGGCGGCCGTCCACGTCGGTGAGCCAGGCGCCCTCGGCGGACGAGATAACCACCGGCAGCGGGTGGTAGTTGTGCGCAGTCCAGCGCTCGGCGTCCCGGACCGCTCCCGGCGTACGCAGCTTGTCATCCACTATCACTTGCTTGCCTTTCCCTGACGGAGTCGCAGCGTGCAGCACTTCGGTCCGCCGCCGGCCTTACGTAGCTCGGACAGGTCGACCCCGATGGTCTCGTAGCCCCGGTCGCGCAGCTTGGCGGCCAGGTCGGTGGCCTGCGCGGGCAGCACCACGTGCCGCCCGTCGCTGACCGCGTTCAGCCCCAGCACCTCGGCGTCGGCCATGGTGGCGTGCACCGCGTCGGGGAACAGCCGGCGCAGCACAGCCTGGCTGCCCGGGGAGAACGCCTCCGGCAGGTACGCCACGGTCCGCTCGTCGAGCACTGTCAACGCGGTGTCCAGGTGGTAGAAGCGCGGGTCGACAAGCTGCATGGTGATCACCGGGTAGCCGAAGACCTCCTGCAACTGGGCGTGTGCGGCGTGCGCCGTGCGGAAGCCGGTGCCGGCCAGCAGGTGGTCACCGGCCAGCAGGACGTCGCCCTCGCCCTCGTTGACGTGCTTCGGGTCGTACATCTCGAAGCCGGCGGCCTCGAACCAGGCCCGGTACGCCGGCGCCTCGTCGGCGCGCTGCGGGTCGCGGAACTGCACGGCCATCGCCTTGCCGTCGATCACGGTGCCGCCGTTGGCGGCGAAGACCATGTCGGGCAGGCCGGGCACCGGAGTGATCTCCTCGACGGTGTGGCCCAGGTCAAGGTACGTCTGGCGCAGCTGCTCCCACTGCCGGACGGCCAGCGCGGCGTCGACCGGCGCGCTCGGGTCCATCCAGGGGTTGATCGCGTAATCGACGGCGAAGTACGTCGGCCGGCACATCAACAGGCGCTGGCTGGTGGCGTCCATCGTCATTGTCCTGCTCCCAGGGGTCGGGCGCGCCCGGCCACCGTGGCCCACGGGCTGGCGCCGTTGCTCAACGGTATGCGGCGTCAGCGGCAGGATCCACCACCGAGAGTTGCGCAGACCGAATATTCGTTGCGTCTGGGCGCTCTCCAACTGTGAATCATTGCGTTGGGGCCCACCTGGGGCGGGAGTTGTGTTTCGGGCCTGGCCCCGGAAACACTTCAGGGGCGGCGAACCGCCGCCCCTGAAAGGGTGTCGCCCGGCCGGTGAACCACCGGATGAGATCGGGCTGCCGGCGAACCGCCGGCTGTTCGCCGGTGCATCACCGGCGAGCGGAACAGTGCCCGCTAGAAACGATCCACAAACTGTGAGTCAAGCCACTCTCGGAAGCGCGGCACCCAGTCGCCGTCGGTGGTTGGCCAGTCGAACTGGCCGGTCATCGCGAGCACCCCGATCACGACCGCGGCCAGCCCGATCAGCACGCCGAAGAGCGCGTCGGTCTTGCCGGCGACATGCCGACGACGGGTGGCCATCAGGCCGAGCACCGCGAGCACCGCACCGAACGCGCCGAGCCCGATGCCGTACCCGGCCAGGGTGCCGGTCAGCACGAACATCGCGCCGGCGACCGACACGATCAGGCCGAGGGTGGCGAGCAGGCTGGCCCGCGGCTTCGGGCCACGCGTCACCGGCGGCTCGGGCGTGCTCACGCCCGGGGTCGGGTCGACCGGGCGGTCGGTGGTGACCCGGTCGGTGGTGTCCGGCCGACGGGTGGTGCTGTCGGGGTCGGCGTCCCGCTCGGCGGCGCGCGCCGTGGTCGGGGCGACGGTGGGCCGGGACCCGGTCTCCACCTTGTTGGCGGTGCCGGTGCGGGGCTCGGGTGTGACCGGGCTGGTCGTGCCGTTCACCGGCTCGGGTGCGACCGGCCGTGCCGTGCCGCCGTTCACGGGCTCGGGTGCGACCGGGCGGGAAGCGGTGCCCCGCGACTCGGTCTCCACCGGTCGCGCGGTGGCGGCTCGGGCCACCGCCGCCCGCTCGTTGGCCCGCCGCTCGGCCTCGCTGGTCTGGCCGCCGGTCGCGCCGGCGCTGCGGTACGTCGTCTGGTCGGCGTCCCGGTCGGTGACCACCGGGCGGCCGACGCTGTCGTCGGACTGACCGGTCTCGGTGACCGGGGTGTCGCGGCCGTCAACGCGGCCGTCGAGGTTCTCGTCCCGCGTCGGTGCCGGCTCGGACCGGCGGGACAGCGAAGGAATCCTGACCACTACACACCTCCTGATGAATGCGTGGTGGCCGACGGAAAGGGTGGCACCCACGCGGTGTCGGCCCTCAAATACCCACCTGGGCGTTTCCTGACACCAATCCTGGGTACGGCCGCCGAGACCGGCCTTGACCGGCCCTGGTCCCGGTTGGGTCCGGCCTTGATCGACTCGCCTTCCTGGAAGTCGGGGTGTCCCGCTCCTTGCAACACCGCGGTTTCCTGGAGCCCGAGTCGATCAACGCCGCAGGGACCGAGTGGATCGACGTGGCGAGGGCTGGGTCGGTCGAGGCGGCGCTGGGCCGAGCCGATCAGCGCGCTCCCATCGGGCGGGGCTGGCTATCCTTGGCACCTGTGCCAGAGGGACACACGATCCATCGCCTGGCGGCCCGGCACGCCGAGTTGTTCGCCGGGGACAAGCTGCACGTCGCCAGCCCGCAGGGCCGCTTCGCCGAGGGTGCCGCCCGGCTCTCCGGGACGGTGCTGGAAGGCACCGAGGCGTACGGGAAGCACCTGCTGCACCACTACGCCGGCGAGCTGACGTTGCACGTACACCTCGGGTTGTACGGCAAGTTCACCGACGGGCCGGGGGAGCCGCCGGAGCCGGTCGGGCAGGTGCGACTACGGCTGGCCAGCGACCGGCACTGGCTCGACCTGCGCGGGCCGACGGCCTGTGAGCTGCTCACCCCACCCGAGGTGGCCGCGCTGCGGGATCGCCTCGGGCCGGACCCGTTGCGCGCCGACGCCGACCCGGAGCAGGCGTACGCCCGCATCGCCCGCAGCCCCACCCCTCTCGCCGCGCTGCTGCTGGACCAGTCGGTGGTGGCCGGCACCGGTTTGATCTTCGTGACCGAGGCGCTGTTCCGGGCGGGGCTGCCGCCGACGATGCCCGGCCGACAGTTGACCAGGACCGGCTGGGACGCGCTCTGGGGCGACCTGGTCGGCTTGATGCGGCTCGCGGTCGAGCACGGCCGGATCGACACGGTCCGCGACGCGCACCTGCCGGAGGCGATGGGCCGGCCGGCGCGGGTGGACCGGCACGGCGGCGAGGTGTACGTCTACCGCCGCCCGGGAGCGCCCTGCCACGTCTGCGGCACCGAGGTCAGTCGCGGCGAGTTGGCGGGCCGCAACCTGTACTGGTGCCGTACCTGCCAGGCCGGCTGAACCGCCCTGCCCGTCCCGCGCCCCGGTGCCCGCCTCGCGGCGATCTTGCAGTTTCTGTTGTTGGCATGGGTGGATATGCACCTTGGGTCGGGACAGCGAGTGCAAGATCGCGGAGCTGGGTCGGGCCGAGCCGGAGCTCAGTCGGTGTCGAGCAGCCAGCGGACCACTTCGATCTTCTCGGGGAAGACTGTGTCGTCGGCGACGCTCCAGGCCAGCGTGTGCCCGATCGTCCAACCTCGGACCCGTTCGGGGTCCAGCCCCAGTCCGGTGCTGAGCCGGTGCAGCCGATGCCGGACGGCGGCCGGTGAGTGGCCCAACTCCGGGCCGCGCACCATCGGTACGACCGAGAACTCCCGTTCCCCGGTCAGCGGCTTCGGGTCGATCGCCAGCCACGGCCCTCGGTAGGCGGCGAGCGTGTCGGTGGCGAGGATGTTGCCGGCGTGCAGGTCCTGGTTGACCAGCACCTGCTCGCCCTGGCTCGACGCCAGGCCGGTGAGCAGGTCGAGCGCCGCGTCGAGCAGCCGTCGCTCGTACGGTCGGCCGGCCCGTTCCCAGGCCCTGGGCATCCGGTTGATCCAACCGGCGGCCTCCTGTGCCAGCGGGGTGAACGGCGCGCCGGCCGGTCGCCAGAGCCGGGGGAGCAGTCCGATCACCACGTCCAGCGCTCGGTCCGGCGGAAGGTCGTGCAGGGGAGTGCCGGGCTGGCAGCGTTCGAGCAGCAGGGCACGCCGCCCGGGGTCGTGGGCGAGCAGACGAATCGCCGCGTCGCCGTCCCAGCGGGCCAGGGCGTCGGCCTCGTGCCGGCTTTCCTCGTCGGGGTACTGGAGTTTCAGCACCGCCGCCGTGCCGTCGGGCAGGTGGGCGGGGAGCGCCAGTGACGCGTACGCCTGCCGGAAGGGCGGGTCGACCCGCAGCGACCACCGTTCGGCGCACTCCGTCAGCCACGTCGGGAGTGCGGCCAGCCAGGCGCGACCGGCGGGTGTCCCGCGTACCCAGTCGAGTCCCTCGGGCAGATCCATCCGGCGCTCCTGAGTCGTACGGCGATTCGTGTCGGCTGCCAGGTGATTCAGCCGGGCCACGGCGTTCACACACCGGTCCGCAGTGGCTAGCGTGGACGGGTGCAGATTGGCGTGAACGTACCGAACTTCGCACCGGGCACCGACCCCGACGTCCTGCGTCGGTGGGCGCAGACGGTGGAGGGTCTCGGCTTCGACCTGTTGATGGTCTCCGATCACATCGTGGTGACCGCGGACGTGGCCGAGCAGTATCCGGCGCCGTTCTACGAGCCGTTCACCACGCTGTCCTGGCTGGCCGGGGTGACCAGCCGGGTTCGGCTGGGCACCACGGTGCTCATCGTCCCGTACCGGCACCCGCTGCTCACCGCCCGGATGGCGGCGAACCTCAACCGGCTCAGCGGCGGCCGGCTCGTTCTCGGTGTCGGCGTCGGCTGGGCCCGGCAGGAGTTCGAGGCGCTCGGCGTGCCGTTCCGGCAGCGCGGGGCGCTGACCGACGAGTACCTGCACACCATGCGCGAGGCATGGCAGGACACCGACGACTACGACACGGCTGCGATCCCGATCTGGGTCGGTGGCAACAGCGAGGCCGGCATGCGGCGCGCGGTACTGCTCGGTGACGCCTGGCACCCGCTGCGGGTCACGCCGGCACGGCTGGCCGAGGCTGTCGGACGGCTGACGGACATCGCTGACGAGTTGGGTCGTCCGGTGCCCGCGTTGGTGCCGCGGATCGCGCTTCAGGAGACCCGAGAACCGATCACCGACCCGGACCGGCTCGCCGGTGTCGGCACCATCGATCAGATCGTCGCCGACCTCGACCAGCTTCGTGCGCTCGGCGCGGAGACGGTGGTGCTGGACCCGTTCAACGGCGACCTGACCGAGATCCGCCAGCCCGAACGCGCCTGGCGGACCCTTGCGGCCGTGGCCGCACATCACGCAACCCAGGAGGACCGATGACCCCCGACGACGAGAAGTTTCTCCGCCACGCAGTGGAAATCGCGAGGCGGGCGGGGGCTTCCGGCGAACGGCCGTTCGGCTCTTTGCTGGTCGACGCGGCCGGCGTCGTCCTGATCGAGGACCACAACACAGTGGTCTCCGACGCGGACATCAGCGCCCATCCGGAGTTGAAGCTGGCCCGCTGGGCGGCTCGGGAACTCTCCCCCGAGGTCGCCGCCGGCACCACCATGTTCACCAGTTGCCAGCCCTGCGCGATGTGCGCGACGGCGATCGACCGGTCCGGCCTCGGGCGGGTGGTGTACGCGCTGTCCACCGAGCAGTTCGAGGAGGTCAAGCCGGCCACCCCACCGCTGCCCCCGGTCCGCTACGAGGGGCCGGCGCTGTTCGACGAGGCACGCCAGCCGATCGACGACTACTACTGACCGGAGCTGCCCCGGGGCGGTGTGACGCAGCCGGAATTGACAGTCGGCCGGCTGCCAGAGCAGGGTTGAACGGTGACAACGATGTCAACGGGCAAATGGGAGGAAAAGCCTCCCGCCGCGTGCCGACCCTGGCCAGTCGATTCGTGGCGTACCGTTGGCGGTTTTGCGGCGCGGACCCGGTCCGTCCGCCGATCCTGGCCGTATGTCCCTTTCCTACCCGACGGTGACCAGCTGAAATGACCGACGTGCCCCGATCCGACGCCGCAACGACCCCTGCTCCGGCGGGGTCACCAGACCTGCCCGATCTGGACGAGTTCCTCGTCGACCAGACCCGGACGCTGCTTGACACCGCCCGCCGCTCGGTCCGGCCCGAGGGCGGCTTCTGGTGGCTCACCGACGACCGCACTCCGGATCGCGGCGAACCGATCCACACCTGGATCACCTGCCGGATGACCCACGTGGCCGCCCTCGCCCACCGCAACGGCGATCCGGACGCCGCCGCCCTGGTCGACCACGGGATCGCCGCGCTCAGCACGCTGCTGCGTGACGACAGGTACGGCGGCTGGTTCGGCGCGGTGGACCAGCAGGAAGTGCCAGTCAACGACCGCAAGGCCGGCTACGACCACGCGTTCGTGCTGCTCGCCGCCTCCAGCGCCGTGCGCGCCGGACGGCCCGGCGCGGACCGGCTGCTCGCCGACGTGCTGACCGTCGTGCGGGACCGGTTCTGGGACGACGACGCCGGCGCGGTCCGCGAATCGTGGAACCGGGACTGGACGGTCACCGAGGACTACCGGGGCGCCAACAGCAGCATGCACATGGTCGAGGCTTTCCTCGCCGCTGCCGCCGCCACCGGCGACGCGAGCTGGGCCGACCGGGCCCTGCGGATCGCCACCCACCTCGTGCACGGTGAGGCGGCCCGACACGACTGGCGGCTGCCCGAGCACTTCACCACCGACTGGACGCCGCTGCCCGACTACAACCGGGACCAGCCCGCCGACCCGTTCCGGCCGTACGGCTCCACGATCGGGCACTGGCTGGAGTGGGCCCGGCTGCTGCTGGAGTTGGAGGCGGTGCTGCCGCAGCCACCCCGCTGGCTGCTCACCGACGCCCGCGCCCTGTTCGCCGCGGCCGTGCGGCGCGGCTGGGCGGTCGACGGCGCGGACGGCTTCGTCTACACCATCGACTGGGACGACCGGCCGGTGGTGCGCTCCCGGATGCACTGGGTTCTCGCCGAGGCCATCGGCGCGGCGATCACTCTGCACCGCCGTACCGGGGACACGGTCTACCTCGACTGGTACCGGGTCTTCTGGGCGTACGCCCGCCGCAGTCTCATCGACCAGACCGGATGGCGGCACGAGTTGGACGCGCAGAACCTGCCCGCCGACACGGTCTGGCACGGCCGACCGGACGTCTACCACGCCTACCAGGCGGTACTGCTGTCCCGCGCGGCCGACGGGCTCGGCGGCCCCGGCCCGCTCGCAGCGGGGGAGGTGACCGCGTGATCGTCGTCGCGGGTGAGGCGCTGATCGACCTGGTCGTCACCGCCGAGGGGCAGCGGGCCGTGCCCGGTGGCTCCCCGGCGAACGTCGCGGTCACCCTGGCCCGGCTCGACCAGCCGGTACGGCTGCTGGCCCGGCTCGCCAGCGACGACTACGGTCGGCAACTCGTCGAGCATCTGAGCGCCAACCGGGTGGACCTGGAGTGGGCGGTGCGCGCCGAGGAGCCCACGTCGGTGGCGGTGGCCACCCTGAACGCCGCCGGGCAGGCCAGCTACGAGTTCCGGCTGGCCGGTGCCGCGGACTGGCAGTGGACGCCGCAGGAGCTGCCCGAGCTGGCCGGGTCACCGGCGATCGCGCTGCACAGCGGCTCCCTGGCGCTCGCGTTGGCACCCGGCGCGGAGGCGCTGGAGGGCCTGCTCGCCCGGGAACGTCAGCGCGACGGGCTCACCGTCTCCATCGACCTCAACCTGCGCCCGAGCATCGTCACCGACCGGGCGGCGGAGCAGGAGCGGGTACGCCGGCAGATTCGCCTCGCGCACCTGGTCAAGGCCAGCGACGAGGACCTGGCCTGGCTCTACCCGGACCGTTCGGTGGCCGACGTGATGACCGAATGGCGTACGGCCGGTGTGTCCTGCGCCGTGGTGACCCGGGGCGGGGATGGCGCCTGGCTGCTCGCGCCGGACGGCTCGCTGCACGAGGAGCCGGCGGTCCGCACCACGGTGGTCGACACCGTCGGTGCCGGCGACTCGTTCACCGGTGGCCTGCTGGCCGCACTGGCCGACCTCGACGCGCTCGGCGACCGCCCGGCCGACCGGCTCGCCGCAGTGACCGGGCCGCAGTGGGGTGCTGTGCTCCGACAGGCCGCCAATGTGGCCGCGCTGACCTGCGCCCGCCGAGGCGCCAACCCACCGACCCGCGCCGAGGTGGAAGCACTGCTCGAGGCCGCTTAGGCCAGGCCGCGCTTCAGCAGTCTGGTGGGCAGGACCGTGGTGGAGGGTGGGGTGTCGTCGCCGGCTACTCGTTGGAACAGTCGCTCGGTGGCGACCCTCGCCAGCTCCCGGGTGTCGTACGCGACGACGGTCAGCGGTCGGGGCATCAGGTGGGCCAGCTCGAAGTCGTCGAAGCCGACCAGCGCGGCGTCACTGCCCCTCCGGTGCAGCTCCTGGAGCGCGCCGACGGTGAGCCGGTTGTTGGCGCAGAAGAACGCGGTGGGCGGCTCTGGAAGGTCGAGCAGCGCGGCCACCGCCCGGCCGGCCTCCTCGGGAGCGATGAGCCGCTCACGGATCAACGACTCGTCCGGCTCGACCCCTGCAGCGTCCAGCGCCGCCCGTGCCCCGGCCAGCCGCTCCCGCATCGTGGGCACGCTCGGAGCGCCCAGCAGCAGCCCCACCCGTCGGTGCCCCTCGTCGAGCAGCGCGCTCACCCCGGCGTGGCTGCCGCCCCGGTTGTCCAACAGCACGGCGTCGGCCTGCAGCCCCTGCGGCGGCCGGTCCAAAAACACCACAGGCATGCCCAGCTCGACCTCGCGACGCAGGAACGAGTGGTCGAGCCCCGCCGGCACCACGAGCAGGCCGTCGACCCGACGCTGGGTGAAGTCCTGGAGCAGGGCGCGTTCCCGCTCCGGGTCCTCCTCCGACGACGCGGTGATCAGCATGGTGCCGTGGGCGGCGGCGATCTCGGCGGCGACGCTGGCGATGGTCGCGTAGAACGGGTTGGCGATCTCCTCGATCAGCAGCCCGACGGTGGCGTTGAGCTGCCGGGAGCGCAGGTTACGAGCGATGTCGTTGCGCCGGAAGCCCAGCTCGGCGATCGCGGCCAGCACCCGGCCGACCAACTCCTGCCCCACCGGCTCGTCGTTGACGACCCGGGAGACCGTCTTCAGGCTGACGTCGGCCCGCCGGGCCACGTCGACCATCGTGGGACGCCGACGCACGGTCGGCCGGGTCGGGGTCTGGGTCACGGGGTGGTCCTCCACGGCGGGCGCGGGTCAACGGTCGAGGGCGGCGAGCGCGTCGACCGCTTTTCGGGCGGCGATGAGCACCGGATCCCACACCGGCGCGTACGGCGGAGCGTAGCCCAGGTCCAGCTGCGTCATATCGTCCACCGTCATGCCGTTCCACAGCGCCACGGCCAGCGAGTCGATCCGTTTGGCAGCCTCGGACCAACCGACGATCTGCGCGCCGAGCAACCGGCCGCTGGGACGCTCGGCGATCAGCTTGACCGTCATCGGCCGGGCACCCGGGTAGTAGCCGGCCCGGTTGGTCGACTCGGCGATCACCGACACGAACTCGAAGCCGGCAGCCGTGGCGTCGCGCTCGCGCAGACCCGTCCGACCCACCTCCAGGTCGCAGACCTTTGTCACCGCCGTGCCGATCACGCCCGTGAAGGTGGCGTACCCGCCACCGATGTTGATTCCGGCGACCCGGCCCTGCTTGTTGGCGTGCGTGCCGAGCGGCACGTGCACCGGCAATCCGCTGACCCGGTGCAGGGTCTCCACGCAGTCACCGGCCGCCCAGACCCCGGGGTGCCCGGGCACCCGCATCCGGCGGTCCACCCGGATCGCGCCGGTCGGCCCGAGGGGCAGCCCGGCCGCTTCCGCGAGCGCGGTGTTGGGGCGTACGCCCAGACCCATGACCACGACGTCGGTCGGAATCGGCCCCTCGGCGGTGACCACGGCGGACACCCGGCCGTCCCGCTCCTCCAGGCCGCTCACCGGCAGGCTGCCGCGGATCGTGATGCCGAGGCCGCGCATCGCCTCGGCGACCAGCTCGCCCATGTCGCTGTCGACAGTCGACATGGGCTGCTCGCCGGCTTCGACCAGGGTCACCGAGAGGCCGCGTTGGATCAGGGCTTCGGCGATCTCGACGCCGATGTACCCGCCGCCGACCACCACGGCCCGGCGCGGCTGCGGGTCGGCGTCCAACCAGTCGCGTAGCGCCGCACCGTCGTCGAGGGTCTGCATGCCGAACACGCCGCCCGCGTCGGTGATCGCCCACGAAGGTTTCACCGGCACCGCGCCGGTGGCGTACATCAGGTCGTCGAAGCGTTCGCGGACCTCGCCGCCGCCCTTCAGGTCCCGTGCCACGACCTCGCGGCGTTCCAGGTCGATGGCCGTGACCTCGTGGCGCATCCGGACGTCCATCGCGTACTCGGTGCGGAACGTCTCCGGGCCCCGGGCGATCAACGCCTCGGGGCCGGGCACCAGGCCGCTGATCCAGTACGGGATGCCGCACGCCGAGTAGGAGGTGAAGTGGCCCCGCTCGAAGACCACGATCTCCAGGTCGCCGCGGTCACGGCGGCGTCGGGCCTGGGACGCCGCCGACATTCCGGCGGCGTCCCCGCCGATGACGATCAGCCGTTGCGCCACGGGTTCATCCTGTCACGCGGTGATCAGCCGCGGGTCTGCCGTGCGACGTCCTGCACCACGTCGGTGAGTCGGCCGGTGCGCTCGAACACCGCGCGCTGCCGTGCCGCGCCGCTGCCGTGCCGCCGCAACCCACCCAGCAGGTCGGTCACCTCGGCCCAGTCGCCGTGCTGCTCCAGCGCCGGCCGCATCCGCTCCACGAACCGGTCCAACAGTTCCCACGCCGGGCGCAGCTCGCCGTTGGTGACGTCGACGGCCTCGCCTTCCAGCCCGTCATGGGCGGCCCGCCAGTGCGCGCCGACCAGCAGGTGGTGGTCGGTCTGCAACGCCGGCCGGCCCGCCTCGACATCCGCCATGGCGGTGGCCACCAGCGCCCGGACCAGCGCGGCGACCAGCACCGCGTCGTCCACCGACGGGCAGACGTCGCCGATCCGCAGCTCCACCGTCGGGTACTTCGCCGACAGGCGGGCGTACCAGTAGAGCATCCCCTCGTCGAGCATCACCCCGCTGGAGATCAACTGGCGGATCAGTCGCTGGTAGTGCTCGTGCGACTCCAGGAACGGCGTCGGCGCCACCGACGGCCAGCGTTCCCACTCCACCGAGCGCCAACTGGCGTAGCCGGTGTCCTCGCCCCGGGAGAACGGTGAGTTGGTGGTCACCGCGTGCAGCATCGGCAGCCACGGCCGTACGTGGTTGAGCACCTGCACGCCGGTGTCCGGGTCGGGCACCCCGACGTGTACGTGCATGCCGTTGTTGCCGGGGCCGGGGACGAGCAGCCGGAAGCGCTCGATCATCCGGTCGAAGCGGGGCTTGTCCACCACCGGCGGCACCGGGCCGTCCACCGGGCCGGTGCCGATGGCGAGCAGGCGTACGCCGGCCTTCTCGGCGGCGTCGGAGAGCGCCCGACGCAGGACCCCGAGGGAGTGCCGGATCGACGAGAGCTCCAGGCCGGGCGGGCTGCCGATCTCGATCTGACTGGTCTGGAACTCCCGCTCCACCTGCCCGCGAAGTTCGGCCGGCACCTGCTCCATGACCAGGTCCACGGCCGGAACCGCGGCCCCGGTGTGCGGGTCGACGAGCAAAAACTCCTCCTCGACACCCACGGTGAGCAACCCGGTCGCCGCAGCCATGTCGCTGGGCGCCTCCGCCACCTGACCGGTCATCGACATCACCCGTCCGTTTCCTGCCGTTCGCGGTCCGTCCGCGTTGGTCCGCCGTTGGTTACCCAACGTGGCGATGCCGGGAAACGTGGCGGCGGCGCGTCGTACTCGGGGCGGGCCGCCGGATTCGGCTGGCTGACGTGACAGCGGGTCCTATGCTGAGCACGTGCCGGTGCTGCTGGGCTATGTCGGGGTCGCGTGGATGTCCGCGTACGCCCAGCTCACAGTGCTGGCGGGCCGACCGGCCGACCTGCTGGCGGGCGCCGCGTTGACCGCACTGGTGCTGCTCGCGGTGGTGCTGGCGGCCCGGGTGCACGACCGGGCGGGCGCGCCCGGTGCCGGGCCGCGGTGGGCCGGCCTGCGGGCCCGCTCCCGAAGTCGCCGAATGCCTCGCCAGATCGACCCGGATGCGGCCGGTCGTCCTCGTCCCCGCGCCCCGGGGCACCCCTCGGCCGCGTAGCGCCTCGCCGCCGCGCGGCCGATCCCGCCGTCACCGGCCCCCTTGCTGAGCGGATACCGCCAGGGGGAGGGCCTCACCGGAATCGGACCGAGGGGTTTCCCATGCTTGCCTTCGCACCACTGCACGACACTGTCGCCGCTGCCGGCAGCGCGTTGTCCTGGCTCACCGAGTTGCTCGAACCACTGGCCGGCGGCGGAGCGACCGCAGCCGCCATCGTGCTCTTCACCATCGCCGTCCGCCTGCTGATCTCACCGCTGACCGTCGCGCAGGTCCGTGGCGAGCGGCGCCGCGCGGCGCTCGCCCCACAGGTGCGTGACCTCCAGCAGCGGTACGCGGACGACCCGGCGACGCTTCAGCGCGAGGTGTTCACGTTGTACCGCGAGGCCGGCGCGAACCCGATCGCCGGCTGCCTGCCGCTGCTCATCCAGGCACCGTTCCTGCTGGTGCTGTACCGGTTGTTCAGCACCAGTGAGGGCGGCACCGGGTTGCTGGACGAGCGGTTGGCCGGCGTGCCACTGGGTCACCATCTCAGCGACGGGCTGGCCGGTGCGGCCGGACCGCTGTTCGGCGTACTGCTATTGGTGTTGCTGGTGGTGGCCTGGTGGTCGTCCCGGCGGGCCCGCCGGGCGTCGGCGGCGGTGGGCACGGTGGCCGGTACGCCGACCGAGGGGCCGGGGGCGGCCACGCTCGGCCGGCTGCTGCCCCTGCTGCCGTTCACGACAGTGCTGGTGGCGCTGGTGCTGCCGCTCGCCGCGGTGATCTACCTGGTGACCACGAGCGTGTGGTCGGCCCTTGAGCAGGCGGTGCTCCGCCGCCCGCAGGCAACTCCAGCGGCCGACACAGATCGACGTTGACAACTGTGTTGACGGGACGTACAACTCTGAGAGAGCGCTCTCTCGACCCGTCCCCCGCAGAGAGGCATGTCAATGCCACCTCCCCTGGCGGTCACCGCCGCCCCACCCGTCCGCCGCCGATTGTTGGCGTCCGTCCTGCTCGCAGCTACCACCATCGCCCTGGCCGGCGTCACCATGACCGCGCAGGCCGCCGTCCCGCCACCGCCCGCCGGCTGGAGCACTGTCTGGAGCGACGACTTCACCGGCGCGGCCGGCACCCTGCCGTCGGCCGCCAACTGGATCATCGACACGGGGCACAACTACCCGGGCGGCCCGGGCAACTGGGGCACCGGCGAGATCCAGAACTACACCGCCAGCACCGCCAACGTGAGCCACGACGGCGGCGGCAACCTGCGGATCACGCCGCTGCGCGACGGAGGGGGAGGCTGGACCTCCGCCCGGATCGAGACCGTGCGCAGCGATTTCAAGGCCCCGGCTGGCGGCGTGCTGGCGATCGAGGGCCGGATCCAGATGCCGAACGTCACAGGTGCGGCGGCGTCCGGCTACTGGCCGGCGTTCTGGGCGCTGGGCGCGCCCTACCGGGGCAACTACCAGAACTGGCCGGGCATCGGCGAGTTCGACGTGATGGAGAACGTCAACGGCATCAACTCCGTCTGGGGCGTGCTGCACTGCGGCGTGGCCCCGGGCGGACCCTGCAACGAGTCGAACGGCCTCGGTGCGTCCCGGGCCTGCCCGGGCGCCAGCTGCCAGTCGGCGTTCCACACGTACCGGTTCGAGTGGGACGCCTCGATCAGTCCCCAGCAACTGCGCTGGTACGTCGACGGGCAGCTCTACCACACCGTGACGCAGAGTCAGGTCGGTGCGTCAGCCTGGTCGCAGATGACCTCGCACGCCGGCTACTTCCTGCTGCTCAACGTGGCGATGGGCGGCGCCTTCCCGAACGGGGTGGCCGGCAGCGGCACGCCGACCGCGGCGACCATCCCGGGTCGACCGATGCTGGTCGACTACGTGGCCGTGTACCGCCGGGGTGGTGGGACCACGCCGCCGCCGACCACCCCGCCGCCGGGCGGGACGAGGGACGCGTACGGGCAGCTCCAGGCCGAGTCGTTCAACGCCCAGAACGGGGTGGCTGTCGAGGCGTGCGCCGAGGGCGGGCAGAACATCGCCGCCCTGCGTAACGGGGACTGGGCGCGCTACGACGGCGTCGAGTTCGGCTCCAGCGGGCCTCGCGACTTCGTGGCCCGGGTCGCGTCCGGCGCGGCGGGCGGGGTGAGCGGTCTGGTGGAGGTGCGGCTGGACAGCCCGACCGCGGCTCCCATCGGCAGCTTCGCGGTCGGCAACACCGGCGGCTGGCAGAGCTGGCGCTCGGTGCCCGGCAACGTCGGCGGCGGGGTGACGGGCCGGCACACCGTCTATCTCACCTTCACCAGCGGCCAGCCCAACGACTTCGTCAACGTCAACTGGTTCACCTTCCGCCGCTGAGGCGGACGCCCTGCGGCCTCCCGTCGCGCCGCCCGCGCGACGGGAGGTCCGCTCACCCGGGCCACCCCTGGACAGAAACAGTTAACTGTCTTAATAATTAGCAGTGACGTTGACGTCCATGGATGCCCGTTGCCGGGCGTGGAGGGTCGCATGAAGCTGCCAGATCCCTTGTCCTGTCCCTCGTCGCCGCCCTGGCGGCGACACTCGGCGCGGCCTGGGTGGCGCTGCCCGCGTACGCCGCCGGGGCCACCGCCAGCTTCGTCAAGACCGCCGACTGGGGCTCTGGCTGGGAGGGGAAGTACACCATCACCAACGGCGGCAGCTCGACCATCAACGGCTGGAGCCTCGCCTTCGACCTGCCGTCCGGCACCACCCTCGGCAGCTACTGGGACGCGTTGCTCAGCTCATCCGGCCAGCGGCACACCTTCACCAACAGGTCCTGGAACGGCACGATCGCCCCGGGCGCGTCGGTCTCCTTCGGCTTCCTGGCCAGCGGCTCCGGCTCACCGGGCGGCTGCCAGCTCAACGGCGCGTCCTGCGGCGGCGGCACCCCGCCCACCACGCCGCCGCCCACCACCCCACCGCCCACCACGCCGCCCCCGACGACCCCGCCGCCGACCGACCCGCCCACCGGTGGACTGCCGAAGCACCTGCTCACCGGTTACTGGCACAACTTCGACAACCCCGCCGTCGAGCTGCGGCTACGCGACGTGCCCGCCGAGTACGACCTGGTGGCGGTCGCCTTCGCCGAGGCCACCGCGACGCCGGGAGCGCTCACCTTCGGCATCGACCCCGGCCTGGCCGCCGCGCTGGGCGGCTACACCGACGCGGACTTCACCGCCGACGTGCGCACCCTGCACAGCCGGGGCAAGCGGGTCATCCTCTCCGTCGGTGGCGAGACCGGCCGGGTCGCCGTGAACAACGCCGCCTCGGCCACCGCGTTCGCCGACACGGCCGCCGCGTTGATCGCCCGCTACGGCTTCGACGGGATCGACATCGACCTGGAGAACGGGCTCAACCCCACATACATGGCGCAGGCGCTACGCGCGCTGCGGGCCACTGTCGGGTCGGGGCTGATCATCGCGATGGCGCCGCAGACCATCGACATGCAGAACCCGGCCGGTGGCTACTTCAAGCTGGCGCTCGACATCAAGGACATCCTCACCGTCGTCAACACCCAGTACTACAACTCCGGCGCGATGCTCGGCTGCGACCAGAACGCCGCGTACGGCCAGGGCACCGTGAACTTCATCGTCGCGTTGGCCTGCATCCAGTTGGAGGCCGGGCTGCGCCCCGACCAGGTCGGTCTCGGCCTGCCCGCCGGAGCGGGGGCGGCCGGCGGTGGCATCGTCGCGCCCAGCGTGGTCAACGCCGCCCTGGACTGCCTGGCCCGGGGCACCAACTGCGGCAGCTTCCGGCCGCCGCGCACCTATCCCGGCATCCGGGGCGCGATGACCTGGTCGGTGAACTGGGACGTCAGCAACGGCAACGGCTTCGCCCGCACTGTGGCCCCGCACCTGGACACCCTGCCCTGAGCAGTGCCGACGCCCGCACCGGCGTCGGCGCCACCACCTGCGCGGCCGGCACTCCCGCTCGCGCACGGCATCGGCACCATCCGCCCGCGCCGAGCGCCGCTCGACGACGCAGGCGAAACCCCCACCACACCGGTCCCTGGAGGCCACCATGAAACTCCGATCCCCCCGCGCGGCGACCTTCGCCGTCGCGCTGGCCGCCGCACTGGTGGCGGCCACCGTCGTGGCACCGCAGGCCGCGTCCGCCGCCACCGCCGCCTTCGCCCGCACCAGCAGCTGGAGCAGCGGGTACGAGGCGAAGTTCACCGTCACCAACAACACGTCCACGGCGATCACCTCCTGGGACGTCCAGTTCGATCTGCCCGCCGGCAGCACGGTCGGGTCGGCGTGGGACGCCCTGGTGAGCAGTTCGGGTCAGCACGTGACCGCCCGAAACCAGTCCTGGAACGGCGCGCTGGGGGCTGGCGCGAGCACCTCGTTCGGCTTCATCGTCGCCGGCACCGGTGACCCCACCAACTGCACTGTCAACGGTTCGCCCTGCGCGGGCGGCCCGACCACCCCACCAGGTGCCCCCGGCACTCCGGGCGGCCTGCGCGTCACCGGCACCACCGCTTCGGCCGTCTCGCTGGCCTGGAACGCCGTCGGCGGCACGGTGACCGGCTACCGCGTGTACGAGGGCTCGACGGTCCGCGCCACCCTCACCGGCACCTCGACGACCGTCTCCGGCCTGGCCGCTTGCTCGGCGCACAGCTACACGGTCGCCGCGTACAACTCCGCGGGGGAGTCGGCGCGGTCGACGGCGGTCGCCGCGAGCACCACCGGCTGCACCGGTGGCGGCGGTTCGATGGCCGTCGCGCCCTACCTCTACCCGGGCTGGGGTGACCCGCCCGCCCCGGCGACGGTCATGTCGGCGACCGGCGTGAAGTGGTTCACCATCGCGTTCGTGCTCTCCGGCGGTGGCTGCACCCCGGCCTGGGACGGCGGTGGCCCGCTCACGGGGGGCGCGCACACCAACACCATCGCGGCCATCCGGGCGGCCGGCGGCGACGTGATCCCGTCCATCGGCGGTTGGAGCGGCAACAAGCTCGGCCCGAACTGCTCATCGGCCAGTGCCCTGGCCGGGGCGTACCAGCAGGTGATCAACGCGTTCGGGCTCAAGGCGATCGACATCGACATCGAGAACAGCGACGAGTTCGAGAACGAGGTCGTGCAGGACCGGATCCTCGGCGCGCTGAAGATCGTCAAGCAGAACAACCCGGGGCTGAAGACCATCATCACGTTCGGCACCACGACCACCGGCCCGTCGTACTACGGCACCCGGCTGATCAACCAGGCCGCCGCGCTGGGCGTCAACATCGACACCTTCACGATCATGCCGTTCGACTTTGGTGGCGGGGCCAACATGTACCAGAGCACCGTCAACGCCGCCGAGGGGCTGAAGAACACGCTGAAGACGGCCTTCGGTTGGTCCGACGCGACGGCGTACGCCCACATGGGCATCTCCGGGATGAACGGGCTCTCCGACCAGCAGGAGCTGACCTCACCGGCCACCTGGACCCAGGTCCGTGACTGGGCGAAGGCACGCGGGCTGAGCCGGTTCACGTTCTGGTCGGTCAACCGGGACCGGCCGTGTCCGGGCGGGGGCGTCGTCTCCAACTGCTCCGGCATCGCACAGAACACGTGGGAGTTCACGTCGATCAGCGCCCAGTTCGGCTGAGCGGGACGCGGATCAGCGACCGGCGGTCACCGACCGCCGGTCGTCGCGTGCCCGACGCTTGCGAACCTTGCGGATCACCCAACTGGCCACCATCACGACGAAGACGGCGACGATCGCGTAGTTGAACCAGTCGCTGTAGCGCTCGACGTCCTGCCAACGGCTCCCGAGCGCGTAACCCGCGCCCACGATGAGACCGTTCCACACCCCGCTGCCGATGGTGGTGAGCAGGATGAACTCACCCAGCGGCATCCGGTTGGCCCCGGCCGGCACGGAAACCAGGCTGCGGACCACCGGCACCACCCGGCCGATCAGCACCGCCCACCGACCGTGCCGCTCGAACCACTTGTCGGCCTTCTCCAGGTCGTCGCTGTCCACCAACGGGATGTGGTCCAGCCAGCGCTTGAGCCGCTCCTCGCCCAGCGCCGCGCCCAGCCAGTAGAGCACCAACGCGCCGACCAGCGAGCCGACCGTCGCGGCCAGCACCACGACGACGACGTTGAACTTGCCCTCGTGGGCCAGGAAACCGGCGAGCGCCAGCACGATCTCGCTGGGGATCGGCGGAACGATGCTCTCCAGCGCCACCAGCAGCGCCACGCCGACCGGGCCCATCACCTCGATCACCGAGGCCACCCAGCCGGTCAACCCGGTGAACTCGGACGGGTCGCCAGCCTGGGCGTACGCCATGGTCGTCCTTCCGGTCGGCTGTCGGGGATCGGAGGGTCATACCCAGCGGGCCCCGAACTACACCTGCACTCAGTGCTCCGGGTGCAGTGCGGTGTCCGCCGGTCCCTGCCGCCAACCGGTGAACACCACTGTCAGACCGGCGCGGGACGGCGCACAGCAGAACGGGCCGGCGACGGCCTCGGCCGTCGGGTCCAGCGGGGCGAGCCGGACCAGTTGCCACGGCTCGTCGTCGACCCGGGCGCGGATGGTCAGCGCGTCGCCGGCCCGGCTGACCCGGACTGTCACCTCCCGGCCCGCCCACTCCGGCACCGGCCCCACCGACCAGTCGGAGAACTCCCGGGTCACCACCGCGCCGAGCTGCACCTCGCCGTCGCTGATCTCCACACCGGCCTTGGTCCAGGTCCGTTCGTCGACGCGGACGAACGCACCGGCCTGGTCGAACTGCGCCGAGAAGTCGAGCCGGAAGCTCACCTCCATGGCGGCTCCCACCGGCAGCGGCGCCAGCAGGGCCGGGCCGTTGTCGTGCACGAAGCCGTAGCTGGTCCGACGCCAGAAGTCGCTGTCCGCGGCCGGCTCGACGACCAACTCGCCGGCCGGGCCCTCCTCGACGCGTACCGGCGGGTGCAGCCAGCTGCCCCGGGACCAGTCCAACAGTTCGCTCGGCGGTACGAGGTCGTTCTCCATGACCGGCACGGTAACCAACGCCGCGCGCCGCCCGGCGCCCGCCGGACGGGTTTGCCGCGGTGATCGAACGGAGATGTTCCTTCGGCATGGGTGACCGTTGGTATTCCGAAGCCGTCGTCTACTGCCTCGACATCGACACGTACGCCGACTCCGACGGCGACGGGGTCGGTGACATCCGTGGGCTGATCGGGAGGCTGGACTACCTGGCCCGACTCGGGGTGACCTGCCTGTGGCTGCACCCGATCCACCCGTCGCCCAACCGCGACGACGGCTACGACGCCACCGACTTCTACAACGTGGACCCGCGCTTCGGCACGCTGGGCGACTTCGCCGAGCTGCTGCACCAGGCGCAGAACCGGGGCATCCGCGTGATCATCGACCTGGTGGTCAACCACACCTCCGACGAGCACCCGTGGTTCCAGTCCGCCCGCTCCTCGCCGGACTCGCCCTACCGGGACTGGTACGTCTGGTCCGACACCGAACCGGACGACCGGCACCAGGGCATGGTCTTCCCCGGCGAGCAGAACGAGACCTGGAGCTACGACCGGACCGCCAAGGCGTGGTTCTACCACCGGTTCTACAAGTTCCAGCCGGACCTCAACTTCGCCAATCCGCAGGTCCGGGACGAGATCAAGAAGATCATGTCGTTCTGGCTCCAGCTCGGCGTCTCCGGCTTCCGGATGGACGCGGTGCCGTTCATCATCGAGCTGACCGAGCCGGGCAACCCGAACTCCCCGAAGGACTTCGAGTTCCTCACCGAGATGCGCCAGCACATCCAGTGGCGTCGCGGCGACGCCGTCCTGCTGGCCGAGGCGAACGTCGAGCCGGACCAGCTACCGACGTTCTTCGGCGACGCCAGCGGTTCCGGCAACCGGATCCACATGCTCTTCGACTTCATGCTCAACGGTCGACTCATGCTCTCCCTGGCCCGGCAGGACCCGGAGCAGCTGATCGACGCGTTGCACGACACCCCGAAGCTGCCGGTCGGCGGGCAGTGGGCCACCTTCCTGCGCAACCACGACGAGATCGACCTGTCCCGGCTGACGACCGAACAGCGCAACCAGGTGTACGCCGAGTTCGGCCCGGACGAGAACATGCGCATCTACGACCGGGGCATCCGTCGCCGGCTCGCCCCGATGCTCGGCAACGACCGACGGCGCATCGAGCTGGCGTACGCCCTGCAGTTCTCGATGCGCGGCACGCCGGTTCTGCGCTACGGCGAGGAGATCGGGATGGGCGAGGACCTGTCGCTGCGCGGTCGGGACGCGATCCGTACGCCGATGCAGTGGTCGTACCAGCCGAATGCCGGCTTCTCCACGGCGGACCCGGAGAAGCTGGTCCGCCCGGTGATCGACAAGGGTGAGTTCGGCTACCAGAACGTCAACGTCACCGCCCAGCGCAGCGACGCCAAGTCGCTGCTCGCCTGGTTCGAGCGCATGATCCGTACGCTGCGGGAGGCGCCGGAGATCGGCTCCGGCTCGACCAGCCATATCGACGTGCCGGTGCCGCCCGGCGTGCTGACGCACCGGGCGGACGGGCCGACCGGGACGATGGTCTTCGTGCACAACCTGGGCACCGACGACGTCGAGGTGGATCTCAGCAGCCTCGAACCGGAGGCCGACCTGCCGATCGACGTGCTCGCCGACCGTGGCTACGGAGAGTTGGGCAAGCTCGGTGCGGTGAAGGTCTCCGGCTACGGATACCGGTGGATTCGCCTATGCCGAGGGTCGGCCTGTTGAGGTTAAGCTCCTCCGATCGACCCCAAGTTACCGGGAGGTAATCATGTCGGAGGAGTCCCGCGTCGCCATCGTCACCGGAGCCGCACGCGGCATCGGCGCGGCCACCGCCCGACGGCTGGCCGCCGACGGAATGGCTGTCGCCGTGGTCGACATCGAGGAGGCGGCCACCAAGGAGACGGTGGACGCCATCGCCGGTGCCGGTGGCCGGGCGCTCGGGGTGGGCGCCGACGTGTCCGACCGGGACCAGGTCGAGGCGGCGGTGAGCCGGGTCGCCGCCGAGCTGGGCGCACCCACAGTGCTGGTCAACAACGCCGGTGTGCTCCGCGACAACCTGCTGTTCAAGATGACCAACGCCGACTGGGACACGGTGATGGGCGTGCACCTGCGGGGCGCGTTCCTGTTCAGCCAGGCCGCCCAGAAGCACATGGTGGACCGGAAGTGGGGGCGGATCGTCAACCTCTCCAGCACCTCCGCGCTGGGCAACCGGGGCCAGGCGAACTACGCCGCCGCCAAGGCCGGTCTGCAGGGCTTCACCAAGACGCTCGCCATCGAGCTGGGTCCGTTCGGGGTGACAGTGAACGCGGTCGCGCCCGGCTTCATCGTCACCGACATGACCGCGGCCACCGCGGCCCGCATGAAGGTCGACTTCGAGGACTTCCAGAAGCACGCCGCCGCCGAGATCCCGGTACGTCGCCCGGGCCGGCCGGAGGACGTCGCGCACACCATCTCGTTCCTGGCGAGCGAGGGCGCAGGCTTCGTCTCCGGTCAGGTCATCTACGTCGCGGGTGGCCCACGGGACTGACCCGTACTCCCGACGAGGGCGCTCCGGCAGGTGAGCCGGCGCCCTCGTCGCCGGTCTGCGCCCGATCGGGCGCAGGTGCGCGGCGGGTCAGCGGGTGCGGCGGATCAGGCGGGTGCGCGGCGGGTGCGCCAGAGCCAGATCAGGCCGAGCACCGGCAGCACCAGTGGGATGTAGCCGTACCCGCTGCCGAACTGCGACCAGACCGTCTCGTCCGGGAAGAGGTCCTTGTCGACCAGGCTCAGGATGCCGACCGCGACCACACCGACCAGCTCCACCGAGCAGCACGCCAGCGCGACCCGACGGCCGGTGTGCCCGGCGCGGGCCAACCCCACCGCCGCCACGATGTAGATGAGCGCGGCCACCCCGGAGAGCAGGTACGCCACCGGCGCCTCGTCGAACTTGGTGGCGAGCTGCAGACCCGCCCGACTCGTCGCCGCGATCGCGAAGAGCAGGTAGACCGCGATCAACAGCCGACCCGGGCCGGAGTTCGTACGCTGCCGAGCCGATCCTGTCTCAACCACCGAGCACCTCCCAGGTCTGCTGCAACCGGACCACCACCACCGGGGCCACCAGGCAGACCGCGCACACGATCGCCGAGCCCCAGCGGGTCGGTTCCATCCGGGCCAGCACCCAGGCCAGTGGCGGCAGGCACACCAGCGTGACCAGGTAGCCGAAGAAGGCGCCGGGCTCGCCGGGCCGATCCCCGCCGCCGACCGCGACGAGCGCCAGCACGCTCAACACCAGCAACGCCACTTCGAGTACGGCCAGACCGACGAACTGCACCCGGTCCGGCGGCCGGTGGCGTACCGCCGCCACCAGTGCCCACACCGCCACGAGCAGCGACAGCACGATCGGCACGGTCGCGACGATCCCGTCCACCGGAGAGTCGGCGCCCACGCTGGTCACCGGCACCACCCGGTCGTTGCCTCGGTCACCGGCACAGCCTACTAACCGTCGTAGTAAACGGGTGCCCTGCCTCTCCGCGTGTGACACGCGCCCGTCGAGGTGCCCGCAGTCCCGGTGCCCGCGCCTCTCGGGTGGGCGTCAGTCGTCTGCTTGCAGCCAGTAGACGGAGATGGCAACGAGCGGGTCCGGTCCGTCGTTCCGAATCTGGTGCGGCACCCTGCTGTCGAACGCCGCGACGTCGCCGGCCCGCAGGACGCCCGTCTGGTCGGCGAACGTCAAGGTTCCCGTCCCGGACACGATGATCCACACCTCACGAGACCGATGGACGTCGAGGTCGTTGGAGGTGTTCGGGGCCACCGACCAGCGAGCGACCTCGAACGGGGCGGGCGCTGTTGACGGAAACGGCAGCAGCGCGCGGTGCACCGGGCCGCCCTCGGTGAAGTCGTACCAGTGGTCGAACGTCGCGACACCGCTGGTGGTCGCTGGATTCGTGCTCTGCATGCCGTCGAGACTGCCTCGCCGCACCTGGTGCGTCTGGCGGCGATCGGACCTGACGCTACCGAGAGCGGTGCAGGCGGTGCCGGCAGACCACGGGCGGACCGCTGCACCGACAGCCGGGCGGGTAGCTCGACCACCGACCCGGAAATGAAGGTGAGCTGCTTCGATTGGTCGAACCCGCCGCCGTCATGGCCGCCCGGGCGACTAGCGTGGATCACGTCCGTGGCGTTGCCGCGGTGCGGGGAAACAGCGGAGGTACACGTGCTGCGGTTCGGCTTGTTCGGCACCGGTCACTGGGCGATCGAGACGCACGGGAAGGCGCTGCACGCACATCCCGACGCGGAGCTCGTCGGTGTGTGGGGTCGCAACCCGGAGCGGGCCTCCGCGCTGGCCGAGCGCTACGGGGTGCCCGCCTACGCCGACGTCGACGCGCTGATCGAGCAGTGCGAGGCGATCGCCGTCGCGCTGCCGCCGGACATCCAGGCCGACATCGCCGTCCGGGCCGCCCGCGCCGGTCGGCACCTGCTGCTGGACAAGCCGCTGGCGCTCAGCGTGGCCGACGCCGACCGGGTCGTGGCCGCCGCCGAGGAGTCCGGGGTCGCCTCGGTCGTCTTCTTCACCCAGCGGTTCCAGCCGAACGTGACCGCGTTCCTCGCCGCCACCGCCGCCGCCGGGGGCTGGCAGCACGGTCGGACCACCGCGTTCGCCTCGATCTTCCAGGACGGCAGCCCGTACGGTGGCTCGTTGTGGCGTCGGGAGCACGGGGCGCTCTGGGACATCGCCCCGCACGCGCTCTCCATCCTCCTGCCGGTGCTGGGCCGCGTGACGCAGGTGGCGGCGATGGACGGCCCGAGCGGGATGGTGCATCTGCTGCTCACCCACGAGGGCGGTGCCACGAGCAGCGCCTCGCTCTCCCTGGATGCCCCGACCGAGTCGATGGCCCGGGAGTTCGTGTTCTACGGCGAGAACGGCATCGAGAACGTCCCGTTCGGCGAGAACGACGCCGCCACCGCGTTCGGCGTCGCCATCGACCAGCTCGTCGAGCAGGTTCAGGCCGGCACCCGGGACCACCGTTGCGACGTCCGCTTCGGCCGCGAGGTCGTCGCCATCCTCGCCGCCGCCGAAACCGCCCGAGCAGAAGCCCGCACAATCCAGATCCCCTAACCCCACCCCACCCCCACCCCGCCAGCCCAGGTTGATCAAGAGGTTTGCGTCACGGCACACCGCTCGGCATGACGCAAACCTCTTGATCACCGGGCCAGGCTCGGGCCGGGCCGGGGCCGGGCGGGGTTGGGCCGGTCAGGAGGAGGTGGAGAGGGCGGCGTTCAGCTCGTCGGGGGAGTTGAACTGCTCGGGTGGTAGGGCCTGGAGCATCTGCAACATCGCCGTGCTGGCCCCGTTCTCCTGACCCCAGCGGATCAGGTCCTCGCGGGAGACCGGGTAGTCGAGCCCGGCGAGGTACTCCTGCAACTGAACCCCGGTGACGGTCATGTCGGCCGGCTACCCGCTCGCGGTGGTCGTACACCGGCTTGGTTGGGGCCCACGACGGCCCGGCGGCCGGCGTGTCGCCCGCGACGCGCGCACGGTTTGCCGCAACGGCGGCCGGGTAGCCGCTGACATGCTGGTTCAGCGGCTCGGCGCGCCGAGCGATTTCGACCCGTTGCTGGAGCGCGTCCGGAACGCCAGGGTGGTGATGATCGGTGAGTCCACCCACGGCAGTTACGACTACTACCGGTTGCGCGAGCAGCTCACCCGCCGGTTGATCGCGGAGTGCGGTTTCTCCTTCGTCGCCGTGGAGGGTGACTGGCCCGACTGCGACCGGGTGCACCGGTCGGTGACGGCCGCGCCGGGCGGCGCGCTCGAACCGCAGGTCGCACTCAACCAGTTTGAGCGATGGCCGACCTGGATGTGGGCCAATGCCGAGGTGGCCCGGTTCGCCAGTTGGCTGCGGGCCTGGAACGTGGAGCGGCCGGAGGAGCAACGGGCCGGGTTCCACGGCCTCGACGTGTACAGCCTCTGGGAGTCGATGCAGGCGATCTTCGACTACCTGGGGGAGGAGGACCCGAAGTCGCTGGAGGCGGCGCAGGACGCGTACCGGTGTTTCGAGCCGTACGGCAAGAGGGTCGAGGAGTACGGCGCGGCCAGCCGGTTCGTCTCCGCCCGGTGCGAGGAGGAGGTTGTCCGGTTGCTCGCCCGGACCCGCGAACACGCCCTCTCCGACGGGCCGGACCGCTTCTCGGCCTGGCAGAACGCGGAGGTGGTGGCCGGCGCCGAGCGGTACTACCGGGCGATGGTGGCCGGCGGGCCGGACTCGTGGAACATCCGCGACACCCACATGCAGGACACCCTGGACCGGCTGCTGGACCGCTACGGTCCCGACGCCCGGGGCATCGTCTGGGCGCACAACACGCACGTCGGGGATGCGCGGGCCACGGACATGGCCGCCGACGGGATGATCAACATTGGTCAGTTGGCTCGGGAGCGGCACGGCGAGGACGCGGTGGCCCTGGTCGGCTTCGGCAGCTACCGCGGCACGGTGATCGCCGCGCCCCGCTGGGGCTCGCCGCCCGAGGCGATGGTGGTGCCCCCGGCTCGGGAGGGCTCGATCGAGCGGCGGTTGCACGAGTTGATGCCGGAGCGGGCGGTGCTGATCTTCGGCGGTGACGACCAGCCGGGCTGGGTCACCGAGACCGTTGACCACCGGGCGATCGGGGTCGTCTACGACCCGTCGTTCGAGTCCTGGGGCAACTACGTGCCCACCCGGCTCGGCGACCGCTATGACGCCTTCATCTGGTGCGACGACACCACGGCCCTGCACCCGCTACCGGTGCCAGCGGCCCCCGGCGAGATGGAAACCTACCCGGCGGGCGTCTGACGCAGTGGAGGTGTGGTGCCCACCGGGCACCACACCTCCACCTTCGGGTGGGTCAGACCCTCGTGGGGGTCCGGTCCTCCAGGTGTTCGCGCAGGCCCTCGCCCTCGATGTCCACGTTGGGCAGGGCGCGGTTGAGCCAGCGGGGGAGCCACCAGGCACGGTCGCCGAGCAGGGACATCACCGCCGGGACGATGGTCATCCGGACCACGAACGCGTCGATTGCCACGCCGATGGCGAGCGCGAAGCCCATCGACTTGATGATCGGGTCGTCGAGGAACACGAAGCCGCCGAAGACGGACATCATGATCAGCGCGGCGGCGGTGACCACCCGGGCACCGTGGCCCATGCCGCTGATCGTGGCCTCACGCGCGGTCTCGCCGTGCACGAAGTCCTCCCGCATCCGGGAGACCAGGAACACCTCGTAGTCCATGGCCAGGCCGAACAGGATGCCGATCAGCAGGATGGGCAGGAAGCTGACCAGCGGGGCCGGGCTGTCCAGGCCGACCAGGTCGGCGAGGTGGCCCTGCTGGAAGATCGCCACCGTGATGCCGAACGTGGCGGCCACGGTGAGCAGGAAGCCCAGCGCCGCCTTGAGCGGCACCAGCAGCGAGCGGAACACCAGCATCAGCAGCAGTACCGAGAGCCCGACGACCAGCAGCAGGTAGATCGGCAGCGCGTCGGAGAGCTTCTCCGAGACGTCGATTCCGATCGCCGTGGCGCCGGTGAGCAGCACCTCGGCGCCCTTGACCCCGCCGACCGCGTCGCGGACGTCGTGCACCAGGGTCTCGGTGGCCTCGTCGGTCGGGCCGGTCTTCGGCACCACGCCGAGCAGAGCGGTCCGACCGTCCGGACTCAGCTGCGGTGGCGCCACCGCGAGGACGTTCTCGGTGCGCTGGATCATCGCGGTCACCTGCGGCACCGCGGCTGCGGTCGCCTGCGCGTCGTCGCCCGCCACGACCACCGCGAGCCGGCCGGTGAAGCCGGGACCGAAGCCCTCGGTGGTGAGGTCGCTCGCCACCCGGGCCGGGGAGCCCACGGTCGCCGTGCTGGCGTCCGGCAGGGCCAGCCGCATGTCCGGCGTGGGCAGCGCGAGCAGCCCCAGGCCGAGCAGCGAGACCAGGATGACCGGCACCCGGAAGCGGGTGACGAACCGCGCCCAGCGGAAGCCGAACCCGGAGCGGTCCTCGACCGGCAGCGTCTCTTCGCCCACCGGCTCACCCGGCGCGGCGGAGGCGACAGTGGAGCGCAGCCGGCGCGGGAGCACCCGGTTGCCGGCGAAGCCGAGCAGTGCGGGCTGGAGGGTGATCGCCACGAGCACGGCGATGGTGACCGTACCGGCGGCGGCGAGACCCATCACGGTGAGGAACGGAATGTTCACCACGGCCAGGCCGGCGAGGGCGATGACCACTGTGGCGCCCGCGAAGACGACAGCGGAGCCGGCGGTGCCCACGGCCCGGCCGACCGCCTCCTCCGGAGACAGGCCTTCGAGCAGGTTCTGTCGGTGCCGGGAGGTGATGAACAACGAGTAGTCGATGCCGACGGCGAGGCCGAGCATCAGCGCCAGGATCGGCGCGGTGCTGGTCAACTCGACGACACCGCTCAGCGCGAACAGACCGGCCATGCCGACGCCCACGCCGATCAGCGCGTTGAGCATCGTCATGCCGGCGGCGACCAGGGAACCGAACGTGATGATCAGGACGATCGCGGCGACCAGCACGCCGAGCGCCTCGGTCGAGCCGATCTCCGGCTCACCACCCAGCACCTCGCCGCCCGGGGCGACCTGCCAACCCTTCGCCTCGGCGGAGGCGCCGACCTCCTCGTACGCGGTGCGCTGCTCGTCGGTCACCTCGTCGCCGCCGGTGGCGAACTGAACCTGGACCAGCGCGTACCGGCCGTTGGGTGAGACCGCGCCGACCTGGAGCGGGTTGACCGCGCCGACCACGCCGGGCAGTGTCGAGGCCTCCTGGACGAGCTCCTGCACCACTGCCTGACCCTGCGGGGTGGCCAGTTGGCCGTCGGCGGGCGCCTTTACCGCGATGGTGCCGGTGGCGCCGCTGGCCGCGGGGAACTGGTCGGCCAGCAGGTCGAGGGCGCGCTGGCTCTCGGTGCCGGGCATGGTGAAGTTGCTCGCCGTCGGGCCGCGCAGGGTCGCCGCGGCCAAGCCGGCGACGACGAGTACGACGAGCCAGAGCGCGACGACGAGCCGTCGCCGGCGCAACGCGCCCCGGCCGAGCCGGTAGAGCAGGGTGGCCATCAGGAGTCCTTGTCCTCGGTCGTGGGTTGTTGGGGCGGGAGTGCGTCGACGGGTTCGACGGCCCGTCGGACGAGGGTGAGCAGGGCGAGGCGCAGTTCGTCGTCGGTGATGTCGGCGAACTCGCCGCACGCCTCGGAGATGCCGGCGAGCAGCACCAGCGCGGCGATCCGGGCGCCCGGCCGGTCGGAGTGCCCGGCCAACGCGTCGCGCAGCCGGTCGGAGATCTCCTGGATGTGCGCGAAGGCCGGCTGGCACAGCAGCTCCGGGAACTCGCCGCGCAGTACCGCGATCTCCTGCCGGAACCGGACTGCGAGGTCGACGAAGCCCTGTGCGGCGACCTCCTGGGCGGCTGCTCCGGTCAGGCCGGTGAGCTGCTCGTCGAGGCTGCGGAGCACCTCGATCGCGGGGGCCATCAGCTCGGCGAGCAGGGCTTCCTTGTTGGCGAAGTGGTAGAGCACTGTCGCCTTGGAACAGCCGACCTCCCGGGCGATGTCCTGCAGGGAGGTGCCCCGGTAGCCGGTCACCGTGAACTGCCGCGCCGCTGCGGCGAGGATCTCACCGTGCGTGTCTGGTACCGCTCTGACCATGCGCTGGTCCACCTCCCGCAGACCAGCATGCCTGACCGATCGGTCAGACCCTGACCGATCGGTCAGATGGAAGCGGTGGCGTTCACCACACCACTGGTCGGTTTATTCCGCGTGCTGGGCGTCGTACCTGGTCCGCGCCTCGGCGATGGCCCGGCGATGCCGCTCGGCCCAGCTGGTCAGCGCGACCAGCGACTCGTATAGCTCCAGCGCCATCGGGGTGGCGGTGTACTCGACCTTGGGTGGAACGGTCGGGTAGACCGTGCGGTGCAGCAGGCCGTCCCGTTCCAGGTTGCGCAGCGTCAGCGTGAGCATCCGGCGGCTGATGCCCTCGATGTGCCGCTCCAGCTCGGTGAAGCGCACCGGCCCGTGCGAGGCGGCGACCAGGATGCCAATGCTCCACTTGCCGCCGACCCGGTCGAGCACCTCGCGGACGGTGCACGCCCGGGCCTGACCCGGGGTGAACGGCACGTTCTCGGCCGCGCAGGTTAGCTCGGCCTCGACCAGCGCGGACACATCGCTGTTCCTCTGGGACATCAAAGTGCCTCCTTCCGCTCCGGTTCATGGTCACAGACGATGACCTCGGTAACAAACCGTGCACCAAGGAGGGTTCCGTGGAGCGTGTCGTCCCATCCCGTTGGCCGGCGTTGCTGGTGCTCTGCGCCGGCAGCCTGATGATCATCCTGGATGGCACCGTCGTCGCGGTGGCGCTGCCCGCCATCCAACGCGACCTGGGCTTCAGCGCCGCCGGCCTGGCCTGGGTGGTGAACGCCTACCTGGTCGCGTTCGGCGGGCTGCTGCTGCTCGCCGGCCGGCTCGGTGACCTGCTGGGCCGGCGCAGGGTCTTCCTGGCCGGCGTCGCGCTCTTCACGGTGGCCTCGCTGGCCTGCGCGGTCGCCACCGGGCCGGCCCTGCTGGTGGGCGCGCGGTTCGGGCAGGGCGTCGGCGGCGCGTTGGCCATGGCGGTCAGCCTCGGCATGATCGTCCGGCTCTACCCCGAAGCGGCCGAGCGGGCCCGCGCCATCGCCGTCTTCAGCTTCACCGGCGCGGCCGGTGCGTCGGTCGGCACGGTCGCCGGAGGGGTGCTCACCCAGGCCGCCGGGTGGCGGACGATCTTCCTGGTCAACGTGCCGATCGGGGCGGCCATCCTCATCGCTGCCGTCCGCCGGCTCCCGGCCGAACGAGGGGTCGGCCTGCGCGCCGGCCTGGACCTGCCCGGCGCGCTTCTCGCCACCGCCGGTCTGATGGCCACCGTGTTGGGCATCGTCGGAACGGGAGAGCACGGCTGGACCAGCCCTCGGACGCTCGGCGCGGTGGCCCTCGCGGCGCTGCTGCTCGGCGGGTTCGCGCTGCGCCAACGCGTGGCGGCGGCCCCGCTGGTGCCGTCCCGGGTGCTGCGCGTCCCGGGCCTGGTGGCGGCGAACGCCGTCCAGTTCCTCATGGTCTGCGCGTACTTCGGGTTCCAGTTCCTGCTCGCCGTGGAGCTGCAACTGGTGCTGGGGCTGGACGCCGCCGCGACCGGCTGGGCCTTCCTGCCCACCCCGGTCGTGATCGCCGTGGTCTCGCTCGGCCTGGCCGGTCGGCTGATCGCCCGCTTCGGTGCCCGGATGGTTCTGCTGGTCGGGCTCGGCCTTGCGACCGTCGGTTTCCTCCTGCTCGCCCGGCTGCCCGCCGACGGCGCCTACCTCGCGGACGTACTCCCCGCGATGTTGATCTTCGGGGTGGCCGGCGGCCTGACCCTGCCGGCGGTCACCACAGTCGCCATGGCGGGCGCGACCGACACCGACGCCGGGCTCGCCTCCGGCCTGGCCAACACCACCCAACAGGTCGGCGGAGCGGTCGGCCTGGCCGCGCTGGCCACCCTGGCCGCCACCCGCAGCGACGGGCTGCGGGCCGCCGGCTGGGCCGAGACGGCAGCGCTTGCCGGCGGCTACCGGACCGCGTTCGCCGTGGCCGCCGGTCTGGTGGTCGCCGCGTGGCTGGTGGCGCTGACCACAGTGCCCCGACATTCGGCCCGGCCGTCGTCGGTCACCGATCCATCGGGACCGGCCGGGGTGGGTGCCGGAACAGATCCGTACGGAAGCGCCGCGTCCAGTTGACCGACGGCAGCGGGGCCGGGAGGGTGGTCGGGTGAGCGAGGCTGACGAGACCCGGGACGGCGTGGCCCTGACCAACCTGGACCAGCCGTTGTCCGACCGCGATGACGCGACAAAGCGTGACCTGGTGGACTACCTCGACGCGGTCCGGGACCGGCTCCTCCCGCAGCTGCGGGGCCGACCGCTCTCGGTGATCAGGGTCCGCCCCGGCCAGCCGCCGTTCATGCAGAAGAACCTGCCCCGCTACACCCCGGACTGGGTCGGCCGGGCGCCGGTCTGGGCGGAGGCGTCGCATCGGGAGATCTCGTACGCCCTCTGCGACGACCGCCGCACCCTGCTCTGGTTCGCCAACCAGCGGGCGGTGGAGTACCACCCGACGCTGGCCACCGTGGCGGATCTGCACCGCCCGACCCACCTGGTCCTCGACCTGGACCCGCCGGACGGCGACGGGTTCCGCGCGGCGGTCGCCGCCGCCCTGCTGGTCCGTCAGGCGCTCGCCGATGCCGGCCTGGCCGGTGCCGTCAAGACCAGCGGCGCCAAGGGTGTGCACGTCTTCGTGCCGGTGACGGACGAACCGACGGCCGAGGAGTTGGCCGCCGCCACCCGGGCGCTCGCCGTCCGCGCCGAGCGGCTCGACCCGGCGCTGGCCACCACGGCGTACATCAAGGAGGACCGGGGTGGCCGGGTCTTCGTGGACGCCACCCGGGCGGGCGGGGCGACAGTGGCCGCCGCGTACAGCCCTCGCCTGCGCCCGGGGATGCCGGTCTCGTTCCCCGTCGACTGGGCCGACCTGACCGAGGTGACCCCCGCCGACTTCACCATTCGGACCGCGCCCCCACTGCTCGCCGACGGCGACCCGTGGGCCGCGCTGATGCCGGCCCCGCAGTCGCTCCCCGCCGAACTGGTCGCCGAGGGCCGGACCATCCCGGTGGCCCGGGTGCAGGCCATGCATGAGGGGAAGCGCCGGGCCCGCGCCCGCCGCGAGGCCGGCTGACCGGCGCGTCGGCCCCCGGCTCGGCCCGTGCTCGGCCCCGGATCGACCCCGCTCGCGCCCGGCGGGCGGCCGATTGTCGGTGGGTTGTGGCACGATTTCGCAGGTGAGCAGCAAAGCCGACGCGACCCAGCGACTGGCCGACCTGGCGCGGCTGCGCCGGGTCCGCGACCGGATCGACCGGGAGTACGCGAAGCCGTTGGACGTCGAGGCGCTCGCCCGTGGCGCGCACATGTCGGCCGGGCACCTCAGCCGCGAGTTCCGCCTCGCCTATGGCGAATCTCCGTACAGCTACCTGATGACCCGACGGATCGAGCGGGCGATGGCCCTGTTGCGCCGTGGCGACCTGAGCGTCACCGACGTCTGTTTCGCGGTCGGTTGTTCGTCGTTGGGCACCTTCAGCACCCGCTTCACCGAGCTGGTCGGCGTGCCGCCCAGCGTCTACCGGCGGCAGGCGGCGCAGGCGACGGCGGGGATACCGTCGTGCGTGGCGAAGCAGGTGACCAGACCGGTCAGGAATCGAGAAGCGCGGGCCACCGAGCCGCAACTAGCGTGACCAGCATGGACATCACCATTCACTCGAGTTTTCTTCCGCACACCGATCCGGAGGCCTCGCTGGTCTTCTACCGCGACATCCTCGGCTTCGAGGTCCGCCTCGACGTCGGGTACGAGGGGATGCGGTGGATCACGGTGGGGCCGCCCGGCCAGCCCAGCACGGCCATCGTCCTGCACCCGCCGGCCGCCAATCCGGGCATCACCGACGACGAGCGGCAGACCATCCTTGAGCTGATGGCCAAGGGCAGCTACTTCGGCGTCAACCTCGCCACCACCGACCTCGACGCCACCTTCGCCAAGCTGGAGGCCAGCGACGCCGAGGTCGTCCAGGAGCCGACCGAGCAGCCGTACGGCGTGCGCGACTGCGCCTTCCGGGACCCGTCGGGCAACATGGTCCGCATCCAGGAAGTGCGCTGAGTCCTGCGCGCCCGACAGATGGAGTCACGATGAGCACGGCCAGCCAGCCGTCCGCGCCGCACGTCGCCGACAGCCACGACCTGATCCGGGTGCAGGGCGCGCGGGTGAACAACCTCAAGGACGTCAGCGTCGAGATCCCGAAGCGGCGACTGACGGTGTTCACCGGTGTCTCCGGCTCCGGCAAGAGTTCGCTGGTGTTCGGCACCATCGCGGCCGAGTCGCAGCGGATGATCAACGAGACCTACAGCGCCTTCGTGCAGGGCTTCATGCCGACGTTGGCGCGGCCGGAGGTCGACCTGCTGGATGGCCTGACCACGGCGATCATCGTGGACCAGGAGCGGATGGGTGCCAACTCCCGCTCCACCGTCGGCACCGCCACCGACGCCAACGCGATGCTGCGCATCCTGTTCAGCCGGCTCGGGCAGCCGCACATCGGCTCGCCCAACGCGTACTCCTTCAATGTTCCCTCGGTGAAGGCGACCGGGGCGATCACCGTCGATCGCGGCGCAGGCAAGACGAAGACCGAAAAGGCGACCTTCAACCGTCTCGGCGGCATGTGCCCGCGGTGCGAGGGCATGGGTGCGGTGACCGACATCGACCTGTCGGCGCTCTACGACGACAACCTCTCGCTCAACGAGGGCGCGATCACCATCCCGGGTTACAGCATGGAGGGCTGGTACGGCCGGATCTTCCGGGGCTGCGGCTACTTCGACCCGGACAAGCCGATCGCCAAGTTCAACAAGCGGGAACTGCAAGACCTGCTCCACCGGGAGCCTACCAAGATCAAAATCGACGGGATCAACCTGACGTACGCGGGCCTGATCCCGTCGATCCAGAAGTCCTTCCTCGCCAAGGACATCGACGCGTTGCAGCCGCACATCCGCGCCTTCGTGGAGCGCGCGGTGACCTTCACTACCTGCCCCGAGTGTGCCGGCACCCGGCTCAGCAAGGAGGCCCGGTCGTCGAAGATCAAGGGCAAGAACATCGCCGACGCGTGCGCGATGCAGATCAGCGACCTGGCCGCCTGGGTGCGCGGGATCGAAGAGCCGTCGGTGACCCCGTTGCTGGCCGGCCTGCAACACCTCCTCGACTCGTTCGAGGAGATCGGGCTGGGCTACCTGTCGCTCGATCGACCGTCGGGCACCCTCTCCGGCGGTGAGGCGCAGCGCACCAAGATGATCCGCCACCTCGGCTCCTCGCTCACCGACGTCACCTACGTCTTCGACGAGCCGACGATCGGGCTGCACCCGCACGACATCCAACGGATGAACGAGCTGTTGCTCCAGCTGCGCGACAAGGGCAACACCGTGTTGGTCGTGGAGCACAAGCCGGAGGCCATCGCCATCGCCGACCACGTCGTCGACCTCGGGCCCGGCGCGGGCACGGAGGGCGGGACCGTCTGCTACGAGGGCACCGTGGAAGGTCTGCGGGCCAGCGGCACCATCACCGGTCGCCACCTCGACGACCGGGCGGCTCTCAAGGAGACGGTGCGGACGCCCACCGGCAAGCTGGAGATCCGGGGCGCCACGGCCAACAACCTCCAGGACGTGAACGTCGACGTACCCCTCGGGGTGCTCGTCGTCGTGACCGGCGTCGCCGGCTCCGGCAAGAGTTCGCTCGTGCACTCCTCGATTCCAGCCGGCGCGGGCGTCGTTTCGATCGACCAGGGGGCGATCCGCGGTTCACGGCGCAGCAACCCGGCCACGTACACCGGGTTGCTCGACCCGATCCGTAAGGCGTTCGCAAAGGCCAACGGGATGAAGCCGGCGTTGTTCAGCGCCAACTCCGAGGGTGCCTGCCCGAGCTGCAACGGTGCTGGCGTCATCTACACCGACCTGGGGATGATGGCGGGCGTCGCCGCACCCTGCGAGGACTGCGAGGGCAAGCGGTTCCAGGCATCAGTGCTGGAATACCGCTTCGGCGGTCGCGACATCAGCGAGGTGCTCGCGATGTCGGTGACGGAGGCCGAGAAGTTCTTCGGCGCCGGCGAGGCGCGTACGCCGGCAGCGCACGCCATCCTCGACCGGCTCGCCGACGTCGGGCTCGGTTACCTGAGCCTGGGGCAGCCGCTCACGACTCTCTCCGGCGGGGAGCGGCAACGGCTCAAGCTGGCCACTCACATGGCTGAGAAGGGCGGCGTCTACGTCCTCGACGAGCCGACCACCGGCCTGCACCTGGCCGACGTCGAGCAACTGCTCGGCCTGCTCGACCGCCTGGTCGACGCCGGCAAGTCAGTGATCGTCATCGAACACCACCAGGCGGTCATGGCGCACGCCGACTGGATCATCGATATCGGTCCCGGCGCCGGCCACGACGGTGGCCGGATCGTCTTTGAGGGCACACCTGCGGACCTCGTCGCCGCCCGCTCCACCCTCACCGGCGAGCACCTGGCGGCGTACGTCGGCACCTGACCCGCCGCCTCCGGCGGCGCTCACGTCACCGCTTGTCGGGCGCGCCGAGCCGTCGTGGTGGCGAGGACTCCGCAGGTGGCGGCGACCAGACCGAGGCCGGTCGTGCCCGGGTTGACGTACCCGGGCACGGACGAGGTGACGTACGTGCCGCCACCGCTGAGGCGGCACTCGAAGTGGAGCGGTAGGAAGCTGATGTCGTAATCGACGACCCGGCTCGCCACCTGTGGTCCGGCCTGGCGACAGGGTCCGACCGGGGCGGATCCGGCACCACCGTCCTCGGCCTGCATCACCGCGTAGCCGAGGTGGAGCAGACCCCAGGCGTACAGGGCGACGGCACCCGCGCCGACGAGCAGCGCGGCGGTGCGCACGCGACCCGATCGTTCGCTGTTCCTGAGCATCGCGCGGAAGCCACGGACGGTGAGGACGGTCGCGATGACCGCCCCAGCCAGCGCGGCGAGGAGCAGACCGAGAAACAGCATGATCGACATTCTGGCGGATGTTCCACCAACACGATGAAGGCCCCTGACCGAATTTCTGGTCAGGAGCCCCTGGTGCTGGTCGAACTTTTTAGCAAGTGTGCCCCCGGCAGGATTCGAACCTGCGCCCCCGCCTCCGGAGGGCGGGCACTTTGCGTGCCTCAACCCGTCTCCGACCTGGGGAAAGTCATCCCACGGCCGAAAGCTCAGGCAACTTTGGCACGTATATGGCACAACCCGCCTCGGCTCACGCGCGGGCGGACGGGCGGGATGTTGAACGTGCTGAAAAGTCTTCGGTGCAAGCAGGAGTGCGGCCCGCACAGTGAACCAAAGCCTGGTAACGGCTTCCCGAAAGGGTGAAGCGTTTGACGTTGAGTCGGGGCGTCCGGTCACCATGCGGCGTGAAACAGTCGCCATGTCGTGGTATGACCTGGCGTGTTCTTTCGCCGACATGAAATGGCCGCACGTAGCCGCCACGACTAGGCGCACTCACGCCGAAGCACTGACCGCGCTTACCGTGCTCATGCTGACCAATGGAAAGGGTCGACCGGACGGCAAGTTACTTCGCCACGCGCTAGGCCGGTGGGCATTCAACACTGCCCGCCGCAGCGCTGAAAACATGCCCGCCGACGTGGCGAAGGTGCTCAGTTGGGTGAAGCGGAACGCCCGAGACGTGGCAAGCCTTAGCCGCCCGGAAGTGCTGCGGCCGGTGCTGGATGGCCTCACAGTGCGACTCGACGGCGCACCGGCCGCGCCGAGCGTCATCAGTCGCCGCCGGAAGATTTTCAACACGGCAATCGAATACGCAGTGGAAAGACGTGCGCTGCTGGCAAACCCGCTGCCGCAACTGAAGTGGAAGCCACCAAAAACCGTTGTGACGATCGACCGGCGATCAGTGGCAAACCCGGTTCAGGTACGGACTCTGTTAAACGGGGTCCGAGAGCAGGGGCGCATCGGTCCGCGCATGGTCGCCTTCTACGCCTGCCTCTACTACTCGGCTATGCGACCGGAGGAAGCGGTTCACCTCGCAAAGCCGAACCTTCACCTACCGGAGAAGGGCTGGGGAGAATTCACGCTCGACGGAGCTAACCCACACGCGGGTCGGGAATGGACCGACAGCGGAAAGAATCGGGACAGCCGCCAACTCAAGCAGCGCGCCCGAGGGGAGACACGAACGGTTCCCTGCCCACCCGAACTAACCGCAATCATCAACGCCCACATCGAGCTATTCCGATACGGCCCGGACGGCCGGTTGTTCGTGGGGGAGCGCAACAAAGAGGAATTGCCCAAGGGGACAATCAACCGCGTCTGGCGGGGGGCGCGCGCGGCCGTGTTCACGCCCGAGGTCTACGCCTCCCCGCTGGCACGCACCCCGTACGACCTGCGGCACGCCGCCGTGTCGACACAGCTCAACGGGGGAGTGCCGCCGACCCAGGTAGCCGACTGGGCCGGACAGTCAGTGGAGGTGCTGCTCAGGATCTACGCCAAGTGCCTAGACGGCGGTGAGGCTGCTCTCCGGCAACGCGTCGAACGAGCGTTCGGCCACGGCTGACCCGTGCCGAACTTCGGCACTCAGGACTGCGATGGCCGGCCGCTTGCGTGCGGGCGATTGCGCGACGTATAGCCGATGCTAACAAGCCGAGAGCCGCCCTACTGGTACTCGATTCGGGCGGGTCCATCCGTCCACCCTGATTCCTGAGGTGACTGGACGACGCGCGGTTGGACGCGTCGTCCAGTACCACCTTGTGAGTTGCCAGCCGTCAGGTAGGGATCATTGCCAACGGTGTGACCGTGCGTAGTAGTAAACGTCGCTGCTTTTCAAGCCTTGCGCAAGATAATGTTGAACAGTCACATAATTCGCGCCTTGGTAGAGTGTGACGCCACGGTAGGCCGAGCTGGTCCCGCGGTTGTAGACCGAGCGCACTGGCCAATTGAGAGACCAGGAGCAAGTGATACCGCTGCGCCAGTCGGGGTCGGCGTCACTCCAAAGGCAGCGCGCGCCCGTTCCACCCGTGCCGTCCCAGACGCAGAGGTTTCCGGAGGGGCAATCCCAAGCTGCCAGGGCTGCTGCCGGCTGCGGGGTGGCGGCTTGAGCGGCTACGGGTGGCGCGACGGCCATGCCTAGCGCTATAAAGCCCAAAACGGCAATGGCTTTTCGGATGATCCTCATATGCGCTCCCCGTTCGTTGTGCCCGCACTCGATTTTCCGGCGATCTCAAGCTGAAGATGCTGCGAAGTTATCAGTACACCAGACCTTCACTATTGATTCCGCGCCATATATCGAAATATAGAAGTTCACAAGATCCTACTAAGGGTATTTTGATGTGTCAAGGACTGGGGCGGAGGTAGCAAAGCGCTCTCGTGCCCACTTCACGCGTCGGCGCGCCGGGTATTCGGCGAAGCTGCCGCACACCGAGCCGTCGATGTTGAGCAGCGCCGCGCCTACCTCGCCGAGCAGCCGCCCGAGGTAGGCGTTCATCCATCGTGCCGGAAGGTGACGGTCGGCCATGCCGAGTCGAACCACGCTGGCCCCTTAACGGCCGGCGATACATGCGCCGTGTTGACCTGGTTCAACGGGGGAGTCTTGCCGATCCAGGTAGCCGGCTGGGCCGGGCAGTCGGTGGAGGGGGTGCTGCTCAGCATCTACGCCAAGTGCCTAGACGGCGGTGAGGCTGCTCTCCGGCGACGCGTCGACCGAGCATTTCGGCCACGACTGACCGAGCGGCCGAACTTTGGCACGGATATGGCACAGACGCCCGCCACGCGCCGCTGACGGCCGGACACAGCCGGACACACGAGTAAGGCCCTTGACCGGGTTTCCCCTGGTCAAGGGCCTTTTCGTGCTGGTCATTGATGGTGCCCCCGGCAGGATTCGAACCTGCGCCCCCGCCTCCGGAGGGCGGTGCTCTATCCCCTGAGCTACGGGGGCTCAGCGACTGGAGAAGACTAGCAAACCTCCCCTGCGTACGCCGAATCGGTATCGGGTGAGCCGATCGTGTCGGCAACCGGCTCACCCGGTGCTCAGGCCGCCGCGATCGCCCGCCCGCAGCTGGGCAGTGGGTGCAGGACGATTCGCCGAGGGAGCCGGCGCGGCCACTCGTTGCGCGGCCAGGAGCCGTCCACAATCAGGTGGACGGTGCGCTGCTCCTCGCCACTGAGCCGCAGCACGAAGTCGCGGGGGAGCGGCGGGTCCACCGTCGGCGTAGTGATCATGAAGCGCACCCGACCGCGGGACGAGACAGCGGAGATCACGTCGGCGGCCGGCATCGTGCCGCGCAGCCGGACCCGGCCGATCCAGTAGACCTCCGCGAGGTGCTCCTGGGCGGCCCGGGTGATCCCCGGGTACTCGCTGCGGACCCAACGCTCGACCGCGCTGACGCAGAGCCCGCAGGCCCGCTCGCGCGGCTCCCGCGGACCCAACCCCCAGGCCCGCAGGTACGCCCCGACCGCGCCGGTGTCCAGCGGCAGCTCGAAGCGCCGCTGGATGAGCGTGGTGAGGCTCTGCCGCGTCCACAGCTCCTCGTCCAGGCCGAACTCGTCGGGATGGACGCCCCGCAGCGTGTCGATCAACTCGAGTTCCTGTTCGCGGCTGAGCATTCCCGGCTCGCCCTGCCGCTGTCCGCGACGGACGGCTGCCACCGCCCCGTCACCACCGATGGTGTGGCGTCGGCACCAACTGGTGACCGAGCGCCGTGCGTCTCTGAGTGCAACCCCCACGTCTTGGGCAACGAGCCCGAATCGCAACTGGTCACGATATGTGGGGAGAAAACTCTCTAAGCAACGTAATCGCCTGTGCCACGCAAAACGCCCACAAGGGACGAGAGGGGTGTTCAGGTCATACGCGACGGGCGGCCGCCTTGATCGACTCGGGTTCCTGGAAACCGGGGTGTCCCGATGGCGTCGACCGCCCGGTTTCCTGAAAGCCGAGTCGATCAAGGCCGGGGCTTGCGCTGGGGCCCCGGCGGGGGCGAGGGCTCGCGTCGGTGGCGGGCGGCGCAGGTCGAGCGGCGTGGTGCGTTGCGTCGGCACGGTGCGGCACGCGTCACCGCCACGGAGCAGCGGGGACGCGGGCCGGGTGCGCCGTCCGGTCGGTCAGCCCTTGGCCTGCGCCTGGAGCTGCCGGAGGTTGTTCAACTCGGTCTGCTGGGTGGCCTTCATGGTGTTCGCCACCCGCAGCACCTCGGCGTTGTCGGTCGCGCCGAGCGCCGCGTCGATCATGTGGATGCCGCCCAGGTGGTGGGCGTACATCAGGGTCAGGAACTGCCGGTCGACCTCGATGCCCTGAGCGTTGCGCAGGGCGGTCATCTGTTGCGGCGTGGCCATGCCCGGCATCAGGCCGTCCTTGACGGTGGCCCCGTCGGACATCCACGACATCGGCGGCTTGGACCCGGTCGGGCTGAGGCCCCATTCGCGCAGCCAGGTCTGCATCGCGCCGATCTCGCCCTGCTGCCCGGTGGCGATGTCGACGGCGATCTGCCGCACCTCGGGGAGGGTCGCCGACCGGTACGCGATCAGGCTCATCTCCACCGCCTGCGCGTGGTGGGTCGTCATGTCCCGGGCGAAGCCCGCCTCGACCGAGGCGTCACCGGGCCGGGTGATCCGTGGGGTGAGCAGACCGCCCGCGTACCCGAGGAGGAGCCCCACCACCAGCATGATGGCGAGCGCCAGCACGCCGTAGCGCGACGCCGGGGCCCGGCCGCCCTCGTCCGGGGCGGCCGGGATCTCGTCGTACTCGCTGTCGGTGGTTGCCGGAGCGGTCATTGCCGTCCTTACTGGGTGGGCTGCTGCTGGAGTTCACGCGGCGTGGTGCCGGTGGCGGTGATGCCGGTGTTGCAGAGCGCCGTCGGGCCCTCGACGGAGGCGTTCACCCGCAGGTCCTTGATGAACTCGTCGATCCGCGAGTCGTCAGCGTTGTCGACCTTGAGCTGGTAGCCCCAGGCCTGAAGCGAGATCGGCTTGTCCAGGCCCTCGTACGGGCTCATCAGCGTCTTCTCGACGCCGCGCACCTTGCTGGCGAGCTTGTCGACCTGGTCCTTGGGCAGGTCCGGGCGGTAGGTGATCCACACCGCGCCGTGCTCCAGGCTGTGCACCGCGTGCTCGTTGGCGATCGGGGCGTCGTACACGTCGCCCATGCAGTTCTGCCAGGCGGCGTTGTGCACCCCGCCCACCGGCGGCGAGTAGTTCCAGGTCAGCGGACCCGACTTGTGCGACTCGTACTTCAGGCTGTCCGGGTCGGACTTGCGGATGTTGGCGATGCCGTCGATGGCGTTGGCCCGCTTGTCCCACGGCTTGGAGCCCTGGAACGACGCCCAGGCGCCGTAACCGATGATGCCGGCCGCGAGCACGCCAACCGCGACGAAGAGCGCGATCGGCCCCCACGCGCGGCCCTGGCTCACCTTGACCGGGGTGACCGGCTTGCGCGGGCCCTTGCCCCCGGCCCGGGGGGAGCCCGTCGGCTTGCCGGAACCGGCCTTGGCGCCGGACGCCGGCCGGCCCGCGGCCGGCTTCTTGCCGGTGCTGACCACGGTCGGGCGGCGCTCAGGGCCACCCGGGGTGCTGATGCTCATCGTGCCTCGTCAAGTCGGTCGGTCAGGGGAGTGGCGGGCCGGATGACGCGCAGGGGAGCCGCCGAGTGCCCGAGTCTACCCCCGATAACATGGTTGGGTGACTCCTGCAGAACTAGCCTCGGTCGTCCTTGCCGCCGCCCACGCCGTCTTCGAGCAGCGTGGGCTGGACCGCGCCGCGCTGCCGGCGAGCACGGTGGTGGAGCGACCGCGCAACCCCGAGCACGGCGACTACGCCTCGACGCTCGCGCTGCAGTTGAGCAAGAAGGTGGGCGTTCCGCCCCGGGAGCTGGCGACAGCCCTGGCCGACGAGCTGGGCCGGGCACCGGGGGTCAAATCGGTGGAAATCGCCGGGCCTGGCTTCCTGAACATCCGGCTCGACGCCGCCGCGGCCGGTCAGCTCGCGCGGGTGATCGTCGAGACCGGCGCGGAGTACGGCCGCAGCGACCGGCTCGCCGGCGAGAGGATCAACCTGGAGTTCGTCTCGGCCAACCCGACCGGGCCGGTGCACATCGGCGGGGTCCGCTGGGCGGCCGTCGGTGACGCGCTGAGCCGGCTGCTGCGGGCCACCGGCGCCGACGTCGGCACGGAGTACTACTTCAACGACGCCGGTTCGCAGATCGACCGGTTCGCCCGGTCGCTGCTCGCCGCCGCGAAGGGTGAGTCGGCGCCGGAGGACGGCTACGGCGGGGCGTACATCGCCGAGATCGCCAGCGAGGTGCAGGCCCGCCGGCCGGAGGTGCGCTCGCTCGACGACGACGCCGCCCAGGAGGTCTTCCGGGTCGAGGGCGTCGCGCTGATGTTCGACGAGATCCGCACCTCGCTGCGCGACTTCGGGGTGGAGTTCGACACCTACTTCAACGAGAAGGACCTGCACGACCGGGGTGAGCTCGACCTGGCGTTGAACCGGCTGCGCCAGCAGGGGCACCTCTACGAGTCCGAGGGCGCCACCTGGCTGCGCACCACCGACTTCGGCGACGACAAGGACCGGGTGCTGCGCAAGTCCAACGGCGAGTGGACGTACTTCGCCGCGGACTGCGCCTACTACCTGGACAAGCGCGAGCGCGGCTTCGATCGGGTCGTGATCATGCTGGGCGCCGACCACCACGGCTACATCGGCCGGATGAAGGCGATGTCCGCCTGCTTCGGCGACGACCCGGAGCGCAACCTGGAGATCCTCATCGGGCAGCTGGTCAACCTGCTGCGCGACGGCGCCCCGATGCGGATGAGCAAGCGGGCCGGCACCGTGATCACCCTGGAGGACCTGGTCGACGCGATCGGCGTGGACGCCTCCCGCTACGCGTTGGCCCGTTACTCCAGCGACTCCCCGATCGACATCGACATCGAGCTGTGGACCCGGGCGACCCGCGACAACCCGGTCTACTACGTGCAGTACGTGGCAGCCCGGACGGCGGGCGTGGCCCGCAACGCCGCCGAGGTGGGGCTGGTTCCGGGCGACGCCGACGCGTTCCGCCCCGAGCTGCTCGACCACGAGAAGGAGAACGAGCTGCTCAAGGCCCTCGCCCAGTTCCCCGCGGTGGTGGCGACGGCCGCCGAGCTGCGGGAGCCGCACCGGGTGGCCCGCTACCTGGAGGAGAGCGTCGCCGCCTCCTACCACCGGTTCTACGACAACTGCCGGGTGCTGCCGCTGGGCGACGAGGAGATCACCGACCTGCACCGCGCTCGGCTCTGGCTCAACAACGCCACCCGCACGGTGATCGCCAACGGCCTGCACCTGCTCGGCGTCTCCGCACCCGAGAGGATGTGACATGAGGGCTCATGAGGCCGGTGCGCTGCACGCGGACATCAGCAACCAGGGGCCGGCCTGGCTGCGTACCCCGGCCGACGTCAACGCCCTCGTGCCGGCGCTGTGGCCGCGGTCGGTGACGCGTGGCGCCGACGGCGCGGTCGCCGTCGCGGGCCTGAGCGTCCGCGACATCGCGGCCGAGTTCGGCACCCCGGTGTACGTCCTCGACGAGGCCGACCTGCGCTCGCGCTGCCGCGACTTCCGGGCGGCCTTCCCGACCGAGGACGTGTTCTACGCGGGCAAGGCGTTCCTCTGCCGGGCGGTGGTCCGGATGATCGCCGAGGAGGGGCTGCACCTGGACGTCTGCACCGGTGGCGAGCTGGCCACCGCGCTGTCGGCCGGAATGCCGCCGGAGCGGATCGGCTTTCACGGCAACAACAAGTCGGTCCCCGAGCTGGGCCGGGCGCTGGACGCCGGGGTGGGCCGGATCATCGTCGACTCGTTCACCGAGATCGACCGGCTCACCGCGCTGGCCCGCGAGCGCGGGGTCCGGCCCCGGGTGCTGGTGCGGGTCACTGTGGGCGTCGAGGCGCACACCCACGAGTTCATCGCCACCGCCCACGAGGACCAGAAGTTCGGCTTCTCGCTGGCCGGCGGTGCCGCCGCCAACGCCGCGTTCAAGATCCTCGACGAGGGTGTGCTGGAGCTTCGCGGGCTGCACTCGCACATCGGCTCGCAGATCTTCGACGCCAGCGGCTTCGAGGTCTCGGCCCGGCGGGTGCTCGCCCTTCAGGCGCAGATCCGCGACGCGCGCGGAGTGGAGCTGCCCGAGCTGGACCTGGGCGGCGGCTTCGGCATCGCGTACACCACCCAGGACGACCCGGCGACGCCGCAGGATCTGGCCAAGCGGCTTCGCAAAATCGTTGATTCGGAGTGCGCGGCGGAGAACCTGGCCGTGCCGCACCTGTCGATCGAGCCGGGCCGGGCCATCGTCGGGCCGGCCGTGTTCACCCTCTACGAGGTCGGCACGGTCAAGGACCTCGACGGCCTCCGGACCTACGTCAGCGTCGACGGCGGGATGAGCGACAACATCCGCACCGCCCTCTACGACGCGTCCTACTCGGCGACGCTGGCCTCGCGGGCCTCGACCGCGCAGCCGTTGCTCGCCCGCGTGGTGGGAAAGCATTGTGAGTCCGGGGACATCGTGGTGAAGGATGAATTCCTGCCCGCCGACGTGCAGCCCGGAGATCTTGTCGCAGTGCCCGGCACCGGTGCGTACTGCCGAAGCATGGCCAGCAACTACAACCATGTGCCCCGGCCACCGGTGGTCGCGGTGCGCGACGGCCAGGCGCGCCTGATCGTCCGGCGGGAAACCGAAGAGGACCTGCTCGCATTGGATGTTGGATGACGTCACCTGTGCGCTTGGCGCTGCTCGGCTGTGGCACTGTCGGCCAGGAGGTGGTCCGGCTGCTGCACGAGCAGTCGGCCGACCTCACGGCACGGATCGGCGCTCCGCTGGAGATCGCCGGCATCGCCGTCCGTCGGCTCGGCCGCGACCGAGGTGACCTGCCGGTCGACGAGGACCTGTTCACCACCGACGCGCTTGGCCTGATCAAGCGCGACGACGTGGACGTGGTGATCGAGGTGATCGGTGGTATCGAGCCGGCCCGGAGTTGGCTGGTCGAGGCGCTGCGCGCCGGCAAGAGCGTGGTCACCGCCAACAAGGCGCTGCTCGCCGAGGACGGCGTGGCCCTGCACGAGGCGGCGGCCGAGGGCGGCGGCGACCTCTACTACGAGGCGTCAGTGGCCGGGGCCATCCCGCTGCTGCGTCCGCTACGGGAGTCGCTGCACGGCGATCGGATCAACCGGGTCACCGGCATCGTCAACGGCACCACCAACTTCATCCTCTCCGCGATGGACGCGACCGGCGCCGGCTTCGCCGAGGCTCTCGAAGAGGCCACCGCCCTGGGGTACGCGGAGGCCGATCCGACCGCCGACGTGGAGGGCTTCGACGCGGCGGCGAAGGCGGCGATCCTCGCCTCGCTGGCGTTCCACACCCGGGTCGGCGCCGCCGACGTGCACCGTGAGGGCATCACCGAGGTGACCGCCGCGGACATGGCCAGCGCCCAGGCGATGGGCTGCACGATCAAACTGCTCTGCATCGCGGCCCGGGGTGTCGACCCCACCGGCCGGGAGACGGTCAGCGTCCGGGTGCACCCGGCGATGATCCCGCGCAGCCACCCGCTGGCCAGCGTCGGGGACGCGTTCAACGCGGTCTTCGTGGAGGCGGACGCGGCCGGGCAGTTGATGTTCTACGGTCGGGGCGCCGGTGGCGCGCCCACCGCCAGCGCGGTGCTCGGTGACGTGGTCGCGGTGTCCCGCAACCGGCTCGCCGGGGTGCGCGCGGCCAGCGAGAGCGCGTACGCGGACCTCGCGGTCCGGCCGATGGGTGAGGCGTTGACCCGCTACCACGTGAGCCTCGACGTGGCCGACCGCCCGGGTGTGCTGGCCTCGGTGGCGAGCGTGTTCGCCCGGCACGACGTGTCGATCGCGACGGTGCGGCAGGGTTCGGCGGGCGGGCCGGCGGGCCGCGACGGCGACGCCGAGTTGGTCATCGTCACGCATGTGGCACCGGACGCCGCGCTCGCCGCGACCGTCGGTGAGCTGCGCGGTCTGGACATTGTCCGTTCGGTGACCAGTGTGCTGCGGGTCGAGGGCGGCGCCTGAGTCGTTGCATCATCGACGGGGTGGCTCGCGCGTCCCGCCAGGTGGGTAAGCCGGGGTGTGCCATTGACCACTCCAGCGGGCTGGTCCAAGGTGGCCCTGACAATCGGGTGGGCGCGGCGGTAGAGGCGAGGAGAGCGACATGTGGCGGGGTCTGATCGAGGCGTACCGGGATCGGCTGCCGGTCACCGCGGCCACGCCGGTCGTGACGCTGCACGAGGGCAACACCCCGCTGTTGCCGGCGCCGGTGCTGTCCGCCCGGCTCGGTTGCGACGTGCACCTCAAGGTGGAGGGCGCCAACCCGACCGGCTCCTTCAAGGACCGGGGGATGACCCTCGCGGTGTCCAAGGCGGTCGAGGCCGGCAACAAGGCCATCATCTGCGCCTCCACCGGCAACACCAGCGCCTCCGCCGCGGCGTACGCGGCCCGGGCCGGATTGACCTGCGCCGTGCTGGTGCCGCAAGGCAAGATCGCGCTGGGCAAGCTGGCCCAGGCGCTGGTGCACGGCGCGAAGCTGCTCCAGGTGAACGGCAACTTCGACGACTGCCTCGCGACTGCCGCCAAGCTCGCCCAGGACTACCCGGTCGCGTTGGTCAACTCGGTCAACATCGACCGGCTGCACGGCCAGAAGACCGCCGCCTTCGAGATCGTCGAGGCGCTCGGTGACGCGCCCGACATCCACTGCCTGCCGGTCGGCAACGCCGGCAACATCTCCGCGTACTGGATGGGATACGCGGAGGAGTTGGCCGCCGGCGCCACCACCCGCACCCCGAAGATGTACGGCTTCCAGGCCGCCGGGGCGGCCCCGATCGTGACCGGTCAGGTGGTGCCGGAGCCGTCGACCATCGCCACCGCGATCCGGATCGGCAACCCGGCGAGCTGGACCAAGGCGTTGGATGCCCGGGACGCCTCCGGTGGCCTGATCGCGTCGGTGACCGACCGGGAGATCCTCTCCGCGTACCGTCTGCTCGCCCGTGAGGTGGGGGTCTTCGTCGAGCTGGGCAGCGCGGCCAGCGTGGCCGGCCTGCTGCAGCAGGCCGCGGCGGGCGCGGTGCCGCCCGGTTCCACGGTGGTCTGCACGGTGACCGGCCACGGGCTGAAGGACCCGGAGTGGGCGATCTCCACCGCGCCGGCGCCGGTGACCATCGCGAACGACCCGCTGGCCGCGGCGCGCGCCCTCGACCTGGCCTGAGCGCGCCGCCGTCCGGGTGGTGACCGACGGCGGGTAGCGCGACGGCGGTGCGGCCCGGGGGCGGCGGGGGTCGGGGTATGCGAGTCCGGCACACTTTCGGGTATCCCCGCCCGCATTCTCGTTCAGGAGTGAGCCAGGCCGATGTCGCTGCTCGCCAGATTCAGCCTCGCCAACCGAGGGCTGATTGCCCTCATCGCGGTGGTGACCACGGTGTTCGGAGTGTTCGCCGTGCCGTCGCTGAAGCAGCAACTGCTGCCGTCGCTCGAGTTCCCGGCCGCGTTCATCGTGGCTCCCTACCCCGGCGCCGGCCCCGAGATCGTCGAGTCGCAGGTGACCGAGCCGATCGAGAACGCCCTCCAGGGCATCCCGGGGCTGGACCAGGTCACCTCCACCTCCCGCGAGGGGGCGGCCACCGTCCAGGTGACGTACGAGTTCGGCACCGACCTCGACGACGTGGTCAACAAGATGCAGACCGCGTTGAGCCGGATCGGCGCCCAACTGCCGGAGGGCGTCGACCCGCAGGTCATCGCGGGTAGTACCGACGACCTTCCGGCGGTGGTGCTGGCCGCGGCCGGCACAGCGGACGAGCGGGCACTCGCCGAGAAGCTGCGCGCGACAGTGGTGCCGGAGCTGGAGGGCATCGAGGGGGTACGCACGGTCGAGGTGACCGGCACCCGCGACGACGTCGTGGTGGTCACCCCGGACCCGGCGAAGATGGCCGCCGCGAAGATCCAGCCGACGGCGATCGGCGCGGCGCTGAAGACCAACGGCGTGGCGGTTCCGGCCGGCGCGGTGACCGACGGCGCCCTGGCCCTCCCGGTGCAGGTCGGCACCCCGATCTCCACCCTGGAGGAGCTGCGCGGCATCGTGGTCGTCCCGGCTGCGGCACCCGTTCGCCTCGGTGACGTGGCGACGGTCGAGCAGCAGCTCGCCCCGGCCACGGCAATCACCCGGACCAATGGCAAGGACAGCCTCGGTATCGCGGTCACCGCGGCACCGGACGGCAACGCCGTGGAGATCTCGCACGAGATCCGGGACCGGCTCGACGACCTGAAGGACGCCTCCGGCGCGGAGCTGACAGTGGTCTTCGACCAGGCGCCGTTCGTCGAGAAGTCGATCGAGTCGCTGACCACGGAGGGTCTGCTGGGCCTCGTGATGGCGGTCATCGTCATCCTGGTCTTCCTGCTGTCGGTGCGCTCGACGGTGGTCACCGCGGTCTCCATCCCGCTCTCCGTGCTGGTGGCGCTGATCGCCCTGTGGATCGGTGACTACTCGCTCAACCTGCTCACCCTCGGCGCGTTGACCATCGCGGTGGGTCGGGTGGTCGACGACTCGATCGTGGTGTTGGAGAACATCAAACGACACCTGGAGTACGGCGAGGAGAAACGGCACGCCATCATCACCGGCGTCCGCGAGGTCGCCGGTGCGGTGACCGCGTCCACCCTCACCACGGTGGCGGTGTTCGCGCCGATCGCGCTGGTCGGCGGGTTCGTGGGTCAGCTCTTCGCGCCGTTCGCGATCACTGTGACGGTGGCCCTGCTCGCCTCGCTGCTGGTGTCGCTGACAGTGATCCCGGTCCTCGCGTACTGGTTCCTCAAGCCGCGCGGCGGCACCGCGGACGACGAGGCGGTACGGCACGCCGCGGAGGAGAAGGAGCTGCGCAGCCCGTTGCAGCGGGCGTACCTGCCGGTGATCGGGTTCGCCACTCGCAAGCGGTCGACCCGTTGGATCACCGTCGGGCTCGGCCTGCTGGTGCTCTTCGGCACCTTCGGTCTGGCGCAGAAGTTGGAGACCAACTTCCTGGACGACTCCGGCCAGGACACCCTTAACATGAGCCAGGAGCTGCCGGCCGGCAGTGGCCTGGCGGCCACCGACGCGGCGGCCAAGCAGGTCGAGTCGGTGCTGTCCCGCACCGACGGCGTCGAGACGTACCAGGTGACCGCGGGCGGCGGGGACAACCCGTGGGCGGGCGGCGGCGGCAACAACGTCGCCAGCTGGTCGCTGGCGCTCGACGGTGACACCGACGCGAAGCAGATGCGTGAGGTGCTGCGCAAGGAGTTCGACAAGCTCGGCGCCGGTGTGGGTGAGATCAGCTTCGGTGGCGGGCAGGAGGCGTCGACCAGCCAGCTGGAGGTGATCGTCCAGGCCAGCGACCCGGAGGCGCTGACCCGGGCCGCCGAGGAGGCGCGGGCCGCGATGGCGGGAGTCCCGGACGTCGAGGACGTGTCCACCAGCCTTGCCGCGCGGGTGCCGCGGGTCGACGTGGTGGTCGACCGGGTCGCCGCCGGTCGGGTCGGGCTCACCGAGGCCGCCGTGGGGCAGCTCGTGTCGCAGGCGTTCCGGGGAGCGCCGCTGGGCCAGGTCGCGCTCGACGGCCAGCAGCAGAACGTGGTGCTGCGGTTGGGCACGCAGCCGCCGGTGACCGTGGAGGAACTGCGGGCACTGCCGGTCGGTCCGGTGAAGCTGGGCGACATCGCGAAGGTCACTCAGGGCGAAGGCCCACAGCAGGTCACCCGGATCGACGGTGAGCGCAGCGTGTCGGTGACCGGCGCGGCGACCGGCTCGAACCTGGGCGCGACCAGCCAGGAGTTGCAGAAGCGTCTGGACGGCATCAACGTGCCGGGTGCGAGCTTCACCATCGGCGGTGTCAGCGCGGATCAGGCGGATGCCTTCGCGGACCTGGGCCTGGCGGTGCTGGCCGCGATCGCCATCGTCTTCCTGATCATGGTGGCCACGTTCCGCAGCCTCACCCAGGCGCTGATCCTGCTGATCTCCATCCCGTTCGCGGCGACCGGCGCGATCGGTCTGCTGTTGATCACCGGGACGCCGCTCGGTGTGCCGGCGCTGATCGGCGTACTGATGCTGGTCGGCATCGTGGTGACCAACGCGATCGTGTTGCTCGACCTGATCAACCAGTACCGAGCACAGGGCATGGGGGTCCGGGAGGCGGTGGTCGAAGGTGGCCGTCGCCGGCTGCGCCCGATCCTGATGACGGCGGTGGCGACCATCTTCGCGCTGCTGCCGATGGCGTTCGGGTTGACCGGTGAGGGCGGCTTCATCTCTCAGCCGCTGGCGGTCGTGGTGATCGGTGGTCTGCTCAGCTCGACGCTGCTCACGCTGATCCTGGTGCCGACGCTGTACACGATGGTGGAGCACACCAAGGAGTCGCTGCGGGCTCGGCGCGCACGGCGGCGCTCCGGAGGGTCGGCGGTGACCACGACGGAGGCCGACGAGGTGCCAGCGCCGAACCAGGTCGCGGTGCCGAGCGGCGCGCCCGCCCCGGTCGCGGCCGAGGGTGTGCAGCCGGCCGGGCGGCCCGCGCCGTCGGCCGCGTTGGTGGAGGGCACGGACCAGTTCGAGGTGCTGCGGCTGCCGCGTAGCCGTACCTCGCCGCTGCCTCCGGCGGAGCCGACCGAGTAGGTCGCAGCGTGGTTCGGAACGCCCCCGGCGGATTTTTCGCCGGGGGCGTTCCAGGTTCATTCGACCGAAAACACTCCGACTCGACGACCCCACACTTTGTGTAACTTCTTGCATACTCCTCGTAGGCAGGTGGGGGTGTGGGTGAAGCGAGGGCGGGCGGATGGCCGAGGGCGCGCGCGGGTGGGGACGGCGCGATCTGCTGCGCCGTGGCCTGCTGGTGGTGGGCGGCGTGGCCATCGGTGCCGGGACGTCGGAGGCGTGGCGGATCACCCATCGCCGGACGCCGATCGCCGGCGGCCCTGCCGGCACCACCCTCGGTAACGGCCAGCAGGACGTCGGCAGCGGCGCGCTGGAGGTCGTCTGGTCGGGGCGGACCAACCAGCGCCTGGTGGCCCTCACCTTCGACGACGGCCCGGCACCACAGTGGACTCCCATGGTGCTCGACACTCTGGCCCAGCACCGGGTTCCGGCCACCTTCTTCATGGTCGGGGCGCAGGTCCGCCGGCACGCCGACGTCGTCCGCGACCGGCTCGCCGGGCACGAGGTGGGAAACCACAGCTGGGAGCACCGGGACCTGGCCGCACTGGACGCCGCCGAGGCGTACGACGACCTGCGCCGCAGCCACGACGCGATCGCCGACCTGACCGGGGTGCCGCCGGCGCTCCTCCGCCCGCCGTACGGCCACCTGGGCGGGGCGGTGCTGCACGCGGCGGCCCGGCTGGACTATCGCCTGGTGCTCTGGTCGTTGCAGATGGTGGAGCGCGAGTTCCCCGACGATCCGGCCGGTCACGCCCGACGGATCGTGGCCGCGGTCCGACCGGGAACGATCGTGCTCGGCCACGATGTGGGGGCGCGCCGACGGCTGGTCGCACTGCGAGGGCTGACCGACATGATCAACGGGCTACGGTCGCGCGGCTACACCTTCGTCACGGTCTCGGCGCTGCTGGGAGCGGGTATGGCTTCGACGACGACCAGGTAGGGTCGCGCTCCGTGGCGTCCACCCTCTCGGTTCTGACCGGCAATCGGAGCTTCCGCAACCTCTTCCTCGCCGAGCTGGTGGTCTTCGGCGCCGACTGGTTCGTCATGGTGCCGCTGCTGGTGCTGCTGCCGCACCTGACCGGCAGCGGCGTCTGGGGCGCGCTGGTGTTGGCGGTCGACACCGGCATCGTGGCGTTGCTGCTGCCGTACACCGGCACGATCGCCGACCGCTTTGACCGCCGGAAGATCATGATCGCCGCGAACGTGGCCGCGCTGGCGGGCGTGCTGCTGCTGCTCGGCGTGCGCAACGCCGGAACGGCCTGGCTGGCGCTGGTCGCGATCGGCGTGGTGGCGGTCGCCAAGGCGTTCTACTCGCCGGCCGCCCAGGCCGCCCTGCCCAACGTTCTGGAGCCGCACGAGCTCGCCGCTGGCAACGCCGTCGCCGGCTCGGCCTGGGGCACCATGACAGTGGTCGGTGCGTCGCTCGGTGGCGTGCTCAGCACCGCTGCCGGCCCGTACGTCTGCTTCTGGGTCGCGGCGGCGGGCCTCGCGGCGGCTGCGGCCCTCGCCACCCGGATCCGCCGGCCGTTGCAGGCGCCCCGGGACGCCGACCAACCGGCCCAGCGGACCTGGTCGGCGGTCCGCGAGGCGCTCGGCTACATCGGTCACCGGCCCCGCGTGCTCGCGCTGGTCACCGTCAAGTCCGCGGTGGGCCTGGGCAATGGCGTGTTGACCGTGTTTCCGCTGCTGGCCGGCGTGTACGGTGTCGGCCCGCTCGGTGCCGGACTGCTCTTCGCGGTACGCGGCGCGGGAGCGTTGGTGGGGCCGATCCTGATGCGCCGGGTGTTGACCAACCGGGCCTGGCTACTGCCCGGGCTCGCGCTGTCCATGTCGCTCTACGGCCTGTCCTACCTGGGCACCTCGGTGGTGCGATGGTTTCCGCTGGTGCTGCTGCTGGTCTTCGTGGCGCACTTCGCGGGAGGCAGCAACTGGGTGATGTCGAACTTCGCCCTTCAGGGTGAGGTTCCGGACCGGCTGCGGGGCCGCGTCTTCGCCACCGACATGATGCTGGCGACGCTGGCGATCTCGGTGAGTCAACTGGCGGTGGCCCTGGTGGTGGACTCGGTCGACGAACGGGTGGTGCTCGCCGGCTGCGGTCTGATCACCCTCGTGTACGCGGTGGGCTGGCGGATCGCCACCCGCCGGCTGTCGCTCACCGATCCGGCCGTCGAGCCGGTCCCGGACCCCGCCGGCTGAACTCTGCGGTCCCAGGCAGCGGGCTCGGAACCGGTTCGTCGGTCCCGAGCCCTAGCATGAGCGCGTGCCGACGAACTTCACCGCCGAGCCGGTCCGGGTCCGCGTCCCGGCGACCAGCGCCAACCTGGGCCCGGGCTTCGACGCGCTGGGTCTCGCCCTCGGGCTCTACGACGACGTGGCGGCCGAGGTCGCCTCGGGTGGTGTCCGGGTGACAGTGACCGGGCAGGGCGCCGGTGAGCTGCCCGACGACGACCGGCACCTGGTGGTGCGGGCCATGCGCGCCGCGTTCGACGTGCTCGGGGCCCACCCCGCGGGGCTGAGCGTGGAGTGCGTCAACCGGATCCCCCAGGCACGCGGGCTGGGCTCCTCGTCGGCCGCGATCGTCGCCGGGGTGCTGCTGGCCCGTGCCCTGGTCGTTGATGGGCAGCACCGCCTCGACGACGCCGGCGCGCTGCGGCTGGCCGCCGAGATCGAGGGCCACCCCGACAATGTGGCGCCGTGCCTGCTCGGCGGTTTCACAGTGGCCTGGTCCGAGCCGGGCGGCGCCCGGGCGGTCTCCCTGCCGGTCGCCGCCGCGGTGCGGCCCACTGTTTTCGTTCCGGCGGAACGCGGGTTGACCGCGACCGCGCGGGCCGCTCTGCCGGCAACCGTGCCGCACGGTGACGCCGCGTTGACCGCCGGGCGGGCAGCACTGCTGGTGCACGCGCTCACCACGGATCCGACCCTGCTGCTGCCGGCCACCGTCGACCGGCTCCATCAGGATTACCGTGCAGCCGGGATGCCAGGCACGTCTGCCCTGGTCAGCGCGTTACGAGCGGCCGATGTGGCAGCTGTGGTCAGTGGGGCGGGGCCGACTGTGCTGGCGCTCAGCCAGCCTCCAGCGGGCTTCCCAGTGGGAACAGACTGGGAGATCTGGCAGTTACCGATAGACGTCAGCGGCGCGCGGGTCGCGCGGGGTAGACTTGGACACGCCGAGCGGGACCCTGTTGCCGCAGGTCGGAAGAGTTGATTACGCTCTAGACCTAGCACAGCCGCGAAGCACGCGATCTCCTGCGGGGCGGCGCACCCCCGAAGCTCTCGGCGGTCAGCCCGTCTACCCCTGCCAAAGGCCCACGCCGCACCGCAGTTTCCACAGGTCGCCGCAGACGGCGAGACCTGCTCACCGACGTTGGTGAGTCGGGATACCGACCGGCTGCTGTGTCACAGACTCCCGCGACGCGTCCTTGCGAGGCGGGTGCACCGAGGCCGCCCGGCCACCTGAGCTCCGACTCCGGGCAGTCCCGGCCTTATCGAGGGAAGGAATCCATTGAGCGACACCACCGACGTGACGTCGGATGTTTCCAACGTCGCTGGCGATGCCACCGCCGCCGCTCCCGCCCGTCGTCGGCGTAGCGGCACCGGTCTGTCGGCGATGCTGCTGCCAGAGCTGCAGAGCCTGGCTGCGTCGCTCGGCATCTCCGGCACGGCTCGCATGCGCAAGGGCGAGCTGATCGCCGCGATTTCCGAGCGGCAGGGCGGCAACGCCGCCGGGACCCCTCGACCACGGGCCGAGGTCGCGGCCGCGGCCGCCCCGACCCGCGAGGGGGTGCGCGCCGAGGTGCGGGAGACCGCCGACCGGCCGGCAGCCGAAGGACGCGGTGCCGAGCAGGTGCCGGCCGAGCCGGCCGCCGAGACCGAGGGCCGTAGCCGCACCCGGCGGAGCCGGACCGCAACGGCAGAGGCCCGTACCACCGAGGCTCGCCCCGCTGAGGCACGGGCGACCGAGGCGCGGGCGACTGAGACGCGGGCGACCGAGACGCGGGCGACCGAGGCTCGGACCGACGAGGCGGAAGCCGGCGAGCGGGCCGACCGTGGCGAGAACCGCCGCGAGCGGGCCGAGCGTCCGGAGCGCGCCGAGCGTGCCGACCGGGGCGAGCGGACCGAGCGTGCCGACCGGGGCGAGCGTGCCGACCGGGGCGAGCGGACCGAGCGTGCCGACCGGGGCGAGCGGACCGAGCGTGCCGACCGGGGCGAGCGGACCGAGCGTGCCGACCGTACCGAGCGGACCGAGCGTGCCGACCGTACCGAGCGTGCTGACCGGGGCGAGCGTGCCGATCGTGGCGAGCGCAACGACCGGGGCGAGCGTTCCGATCGTGGCGAGCGCAACGACCGGGGCGAGCGTTCCGACCGGGGCGAGCGTGCCGAGCGCAACGACCGACCCGATCGCGGTGACCGCAACGACCGCAACGACCGTGGTCAGCGTGTCGAGCGGGACAGCGACGACGACGACGAGGGCGGCGGCCGGCGCGGCCGGCGAAGCCGTTTCCGGGACCGTCGCCGTGGGCGCGGCGAGCGCACCGAGACCGGTGCCGACACCGGCGGGCGTGAGCCGCAGGTCAACGAGGACGACGTGCTCGTCCCGGTGGCCGGCATCATCGACGTGCTCGACAACTACGCCTTCGTGCGGACGACCGGTTACCTGGCCGGCCCGAACGACGTGTACGTCTCGATGTCCCAGATCAAGAAGTACGGCCTGCGCCGCGGTGACGCGATCACCGGTGCGGTGCGGGCGGCCCGAGAGGGCGGCAACAGCGGCGACCAGCGGCGCGACAAGTACAACCCGCTGATGCGGCTGGACACGATCAACGGGATGGAGCCGGAGGAGGCCCGGCGTCGTCCGGAGTTCTACAAGCTCACCCCGCTCTACCCGCAGGAGCGCCTGCGGCTGGAGACCGAGCCGCACATCCTGACCACCCGGGTCATCGACCTGGTCATGCCGATCGGCAAGGGCCAGCGGGCACTCATCCAGTCTCCGCCCAAGGCGGGTAAGACGATGGTGCTGCAGGCGATCGCGAACGCGATCACCCGCAACAACCCGGAGTGCCACCTGATGGTGGTGCTGGTGGACGAGCGGCCTGAAGAGGTCACCGACATGCAGCGGTCGATCAAGGGCGAGGTCATCGCGGCCACGTTCGACCGTCCGCCGCAGGACCACACCACGGTGGCGGAGTTGGCCATCGAGCGGGCCAAGCGCCTCGTCGAGCTTGGGCACGACGTCGTCGTGCTGCTCGACTCGGTGACCCGGCTCGGTCGGTCGTACAACCTGGCGGCACCGGCCAGCGGCCGGATCATGTCGGGTGGTATCGACTCCACCGCGCTCTACCCGCCGAAGCGCTTCCTCGGCGCGGCCCGCAACATCGAGAACGGCGGGTCGCTGACCATCATCGCCACGGCGCTGGTGGAGACCGGGTCCATGGCGGACACGGTCATCTTCGAGGAGTTCAAGGGCACCGGCAACGCCGAGTTGAAGCTGGACCGGAAGATCGCCGACAAGCGGACCTTCCCGGCCATCGACATCAACCCGTCCGGTACGCGTAAGGAAGAGGTCCTGCTCGCACCGGAAGAGCTGGCCATCATCCACAAGCTCCGGAAGGTGCTGCACTCGCTGGACTCGCAGGCCGCGATGGATCTCCTGCTGGACCGGCTCAAGCAGTCCCGCACGAACATCGAGTTCCTGATGCAGATCGCGAAGTCGACGCCGGGGGAGTAACCATCCCCGGGTGACGACGAAGGGGCACGGCCATCGCGGCCGTGCCCCTTCGTCATGTACCTCGTCGCCTTTGCCCGGGAGGGGGTGGCCGGCCCGGCACCTGCGATCGGTGGGAGCCGCAACGGGCTGGCGACGACGCCAACGGAACCGATGCCCGAGCGGTGAGTTGTTGGAATTTTCCTTCGGTTCAGTCGACAGGTATTGAAACTTCTATTCATATCCGGGTTGACTGTCGTCCATGCGTACCCGCAGACGATCCGCCCGCCGCACCGGCGTCCTGCTGCTGACGCCGCTGCTCGCCCTGGCCCTGTCGCCGCCGGCCACCGCCGCGCCCACCATCGACCTGCCCACCGTGGCCTCATCGTCAGTGGCCTCACCCACCATCGCCGAGGACGCGCCGCCCGCGTCCTCCCGCCCGGCCGGCTCGGTCAGCCTGGCCGCCGCCCCGACAGTCGCGACCGCCCCGACCGCCGACGCTGGCGGTGTGGAGCCGGCCGGCGGGCTGGAGACCACGAAGGCCACCCGGCCGGTCGCGCCGGGGGTCCAGCTGACGTCCTTCGACAGGTACGACGCCGAGGGCTGGCTGCGCGCCGACGCGCTCACCACCGACCTGGCCGGCGGCTCCACCGTCGACTACGTCAACTCCGGCGCGGTCAGCCGAGCCGAGCCGCTGCGAAAGGCGGTGGACCAGTCGCACGCGGTCGCCGCGGTCAACGGTGACTTCTTCGACATCAACAACTCCGGCGCAGCCCAGGGCGTCGGCGTCCGGAACGGCGAGCTGATCCAGTCGGGGGTCAGCGGTCACCGCAACGCGGTGGCGGTCACCACCAACGGGCTCGGACGGGTGATCGAGGTGAACTTCGACGGCAGCGCCACACTGCCCACCGGGGCGGTCCCGCTGACCCAGTTCAACAACATGGTGCAGGCCGACGGCATCGGCGCCTTCACCGAGCTGTGGGGGACGTACTCCCGGCAGCGTGCCGTGGAGGGCGCGGCCCGGGTGGTCGAGGTCACAGTGACCGGCGGTCGGGTGGCCGCGGTGGGAAGCGTGGCCGGTAGCGGCCCGATCGTCGCAGGCAGCACCGTGCTGCTTGGCCGAGACCTCGGCGCGGACGCGCTGGCCGCCCTGCGCCCCGGTGACCCGGTGGCGGTGGCCTGGCGGCCGAAGCCTTCCGACGGCAGCACCCTGCACGCGGCGGTCGGGGGCGGCAACGTCCTGGTCCGCGACGGCGTCGTGCAGAGCATCGCCGACCCGACCCTCGCCCCCCGCACCGCCGTCGGGTTCAGCTCTGACGGTCGAAAGATGATCATGCTGACGGTGGACGGCCGCCAGGTCGACAGCCGCGGGGTGACGCAGACCGAGATGGGCCGGATGATGGCCGAGCTGGGCGCCCACCACGCGCTCAACCTGGATGGTGGCGGATCGTCCACACTGCTGGCCCGGGAGCCGGGCGCACCCGCAGTGCAGCTGGAGAACGGCCCCTCCGACGGCAGCGAGCGGGCCGTGCCCAACGGCCTGGCCATCTATGCCCCGAAGGGGAGCGGGCGACTCACCGGCTACTGGGTCGAGACGGCCAGCGACCCCACCGCCGCCCCCGGCGTATCACCGGTGCGAGGTGGGCGGCCCGACCGGGTCTTCCCGGGGCTGACCCGCACCCTCACCGCATCCGGCTACGACGAGACGTACGGCCCGGCGGCCGGCGCCCCCACCTGGCGGGCGACTCCGGCGGTACGCGGCCGGGTCGGCCGTGACGGCGTGTTCCGCGCCGCCGTACCGGGGGCCAGCACGGTCATCGCCGCACGGGGGCACGTCACCGGCTCGCTGAACCTCACGGTGCTCGGCCCGCTGGTCCGGATCGGCACCACCGCGCCGCGGGTCGGGCTGACCGGCCGGGACGGTAACGCGGTGGTCGGTGTGGTCGGGTACGACGCCGAAGGCAACACCGCACCGATCGAGCCGGCCGACCTCACAGTCGACTACGACCGGGACCTGCTGCGGATCACCCCCACCGGGGACGGCAACCTGTCCATCGCCGCGTTGCGGGACACCGGCTCGGGCCTGGTGACCGTTCACGTCGGACGCACGAGCGCTGTCCTGCCGGTCACCGTCGGGCTGACCGACGTGCCGGTCGCCGGCTTCGACGACGCCGCGACCTGGCGGTTCAGCCAGGCCCGCGCCAGCGGTTCGGTCGCGCCGGCGCCCGGGCACACCGGCACCGGCCTCCGAATGTCGTACGACTTCAGCCAGTCCACCGGCACGCGGGCCGCGTACGCCGACCCGCCCGCCTGGATCGAGGTGCCCGGTCAGCCGCAGGCCTTCGGGATGTGGATCCACGGCAACGGCACCGGGGAGTGGCCCAGCCTGCACCTGCACGACGCCCAGGACACCCAACACGTGCTGCGTGGCCCGCTGATCACCTGGACCGGCTGGCGGTACGTGGAGTTCGCGGTGCCGGCCGGGGTGCAGTACCCGGTGCGGGTACGCCGTTTCTACGTGGCCGAGACGAACGCCGCGGCGCAGTACACCAGCGAGGTGATCATCGACGACCTGGTGGCGAAGGTGCCCCCGACGGTCGACGTGCCGGAGGTGGCCCCGCGTACCGATCGGGTGGTGGTCCGCGACGGCACTGTGGACGGCGCGCCGTGGCGGTTCGCGGTGCTCTCCGACGCCCAGTTCGTCGCCGCCGACCCGGACAGCGACCTGGTCGCCCAGGCCCGGCGGACGTTGCGCGAGGTGCGGGCGGCCCGGCCGGACTTCCTCCTGATCAACGGCGACTTCGTGGACACCGCCTACCCGGCCGACTTCGCGCTGGCCCGGCGGATCCTCGACGAGGAGTTGGGCGACGCGCTGCCCTGGTACTACGTGCCCGGCAACCACGAGATCATGGGCGCCCCGATCAGCAACTTTGCGGCCGTGTTCGGTGCCACCTCCCGGGTGTTCGACCACAACGGCACCCGGTTCGTCACGTTGAACTCGTCCACCGGGACGCTGCGCGGCGGAGGCTTCGACCAGGTACGGATGCTCCGCGAGACGCTGGACGCGGCGGCCACCGACCGGCGCGTGGGTTCGGTCGTCGTCCTGCACCACCACCCGCTGCGCGACCCCAGCCCGGCGCAGGCCAGCCAGCTCGGCGACCGCAAGGAGGCGGCGCTGCTGGAGCAGTGGCTGGCCGACTTCCAGCACCGCACCGGCAAGGGCGCGCTGTTCGTGGGCGGGCACGTCGGCACCTTCCACGCCGACCGGGTGGACGGGGTGCCGTACGTGATCAACGGCAACGCGGGCAAGACGCCGTCCACCCCTGCCGACCAGGGCGGCTTCACCGGCTGGACGGAGTTCGGCGTGGACCCGGTGACCGCGGCCGAGGCCGACCGGGCCCGTCGTAACCCGCTCGCCGAGGGCCCGCGCTGGGTGGACGCGGAGTTCCACGCGCACGCCGACCGCCTCACGGTGGCCGCCCCGGCCAGCGTCACGGTCGGCACCCCCGCGGCGGTCACCGCCACGCTGACCCAGCCCGGCGGGCGTACGGTCCCGGTGGCCGCACCGGTCAGCGCCGACTGGTCGGCCTCGCCGGGAGTGCACGTCGGCTCGGCGGCCGGGGTGCGCCCCTGGCACACCGCCCGATTCGATCCGGCCACCGGCACCCTGACGGCACTGCGGCCCGGCGCGCCGATACGCCTGACGGTCGAGGTCAACGGCGCCCGTGCCGAGGCCACCATCACCGTCACCGGGTGAACTGTCCGGACGGGCCCCCACGCGAGGGGCCCGTCCGGACACCTCAGAAGTCGCCGTCGGCCACCTGAAAGACGGTGAGACCGAGGGATCGCCACATCTGGACCACCTGGACGCGGTCGTCGAAGACACCCGCCACCCGGTAACGGTCCCGGATCTCCCGGTCGTAGATCTCCCGCTTGACGATCGAGTCCTTCCGGGAGTCGCCGACGGCCCGCAGGTGCAGGCCCAGGTAGGGCACTCGTACGTGCCGGGCCAGCCACGCCTCGGTGGCCGCGCGGGCGGAGGCGTCCCGCCCGGAGCAGAAGACCACCGCGTACCCGGCGGCGTGCATCGCCCGGACCGCCGCGATCACCGCCGTGTTCGGCTCGTCCTGGCCCACCCGGGTCATGTCGTACGGGCTGCGGGAGACGGCCAGCGCGACGGTGCCGTCGATGTCCACCAGGACGATCTCCGGTGGCTCGGTCGACGGCGGGTGCACCACGGCGGGGCGTCCGGTACGGGCCTGCGGCACCGGCAACGGCAACTCCCGACCCTCCAGGTACCGCTCGTGCAGCCGGCGGATCGCGTCCGCGCCGACCTGGTCGGCGGCCGGCCGGGCGGCGTCGCGGCGCAGACACTCGTCCAGCGGCACGTCGGTGAAGTCGTGCACCTCGAAGTCCGCGCCGTGGCGGGCGGCCAACTCGGCCCAGTCACGCAGCGTCCGTGAGCGCAGGTTGGTGTCGTCCACGCAGACGTCCGCGCGGGCCCGCAGCAACGCCTCGACCTGGGCCCGTTGGACGACGGTCACCTGGGCCTCGGCCCACTGGGTGAAGAGCCGCTCGCCGTGCAGCATCCGGCGCAGGTCGTCCCGGTTGACCCGGACCACTGAGGGCTGGAGCGTGCGGGCGAACGTCGTCTTGCCCGAGGCGGGCAGTCCCCGGGTGGCGATCAGGCGGGTCAACGACGCACCTCCGGCTCGACGGGCGTACCCCGGCCGGGGTACCTGGCGGCGATCCGCCGGGTGCGCGAATGCCCCGTTGGCCGGCGGGAATGCGGACGGGTAGGCACGTGTTGACGATGCCGGACGAGGTGTGCGGCCCGACTACCGGGTCGGCTCAGGCCCATGGCACACTGGTCAATCGGCCACCGGTTCCGGTTCACGCCCGAGCCCGTCGCGTACGGCGCGACGAGCGATGACGGCGACCCGGCGACCACCAACGAGAGGACCGAGGCGAGATGAAGGCAAACATCCACCCGGAGTACGTGACCACCGAGGTCAGCTGCTCCTGTGGCAACACGTTCACGACCCGCAGCACCGCCAAGGGCGGGGCGATCCACGCCGAGACCTGCAGCGCCTGCCACCCGTTCTACACCGGTAAGCAGCGCGTTCTCGACACCGCCGGCCGGGTCGCGAAGTTCCAGCAGAAGTACGCCAAGGTTCAGGCCAAGAAGGCCAAGTAACTCCTCGTTCGGCGCCCGCGTCCGGTTTTTCGCCGGATGCGGGCGCCGTCCGCATTTTCCTCCGTTTTCGCCCGGCCGCTGGCCCCCCGGCCCCGGCCCGGGTCGTCGCGCACCGTCGAAGGAGCATCCGCAGCATGAGCAGCGAGCGTCTGGCCGGCCTTCTCGACGAGTACGCGGAGCTGGAGAAGCGGTTGGCCGATCCGGCCATCCACGCCGACCAGGCCACCGCGCGCAGGGTCGGCCGCCGGTACGCCGAGCTCGTGCCGCTGCACAAGGCCGCCGACGAGTTGGAGCAGGCCCGCGCCGATCTGGTCGCGGCTCGCGAGCTGGCCGCCGAGGACCCGTCCTTCGCGGCTGAGGCGGACGCCATCGCCGGCTCCCTGCCGGTGCTGGAGGAGCGGCTCGCCGAGCTGCTCATTCCGCGCGACCCGCACGACGCCAAGGACGTGATCGTCGAGATCAAGGCCGGTGAGGGCGGTGAGGAGTCGGCGCTGTTCGCCGGTGACCTGCTGCGGATGTACACCCGGTACGCCGAGCGGCACGGCTGGGTCACCGAGGTGATCGACGCACAGGATTCCGACCTCGGCGGGGTCAAGGACGTCTCCCTGGCGATCAAGACCAAGGGTGTGCCGGACGGCGGCAACGGCGTCTGGTCGCGGCTCAAGTGGGAGGGCGGCGTGCACCGGGTGCAGCGTGTCCCGGTGACCGAGTCGCAGGGCCGGATCCACACCAGCGCCGCCGGGGTCCTGGTGCTGCCGGAGGCCGAGGACGTCGACGTCACGATCGACCAGAACGAACTGCGCATCGACGTGTTCCGCTCGTCCGGTCCGGGTGGCCAGTCGGTGAACACCACCGACTCGGCGGTGCGGATCACCCACCTGCCGACCGGCATCGTCGTCTCCTGCCAGAACGAGAAGTCCCAGTTGCAGAACCGGGAGCAGGCGATGCGGATCCTGCGGGCCCGGCTGCTCGCGGCCGCCCAGGAGCAGGCCGACGCCGCCGCCTCGGACGCGCGCAAGGCGCAGGTGCGCACCGTGGACCGCTCGGAGCGGATCCGCACCTACAACTTCCCGCAGAACCGGATCACCGATCACCGGATCGGCTACACCGCGTACAACCTGGATCTGGCACTCGGCGGCGAGCTGGACGGGGTGCTGGACGCCCTCACCGAGGCCGACCGCGCCGCCCGGCTCGCCGGCGACACCGAACTGACCCGCCGCTGACCGCGGCGTCGAGCCGCAGCGCGTCTCGATGCCAGCCCGGAGGGTCAGCTCGCGCGGGGGCGGGTCTTGGCGCGGAGCATTTCGCGGTCGGCCTGCTCGAACGCGACGCTGAGCGCGTCGCGTAGCCCGCTGCCACCGGAGACCTCGGCGAAGCCGATGCTGACCCCGACCGGGGTGCCGGGGACCAACGACTCCCAGTCCTCCAGGCGGACCGCGGCCTCGATCCGGCGCGCCACCTCGGCGGCCTCGGTCATGCCGGTGTCCGGCAGCACCACCACGAATTCGTCACCGCCGTAGCGGGCCACGAAGTCGCCCCGACGCATCACCCGGTTGATCACACCGGCGATGCGTTGCAGCACCAGGTCGCCCGAGTGGTGCCCGTGCCGGGTGTTGACCGCCTTGAAGCCGTCCAGGTCGCAGACGCCGATCACCACCCGATCGCCGCGGGTGACCACGGCCGTGATGTAGCGCTCCAACCGGCGGCGGTTGGGCAGCCCGGTGAGCGGGTCGGTCAACGCCTCGCCCTCGAAGCGTGCCGCCTCGCGGCGCATCTCCTCGTGGTCGATGCGGGCGGCGATGCCGTCGATGTAGACGTCGCGCAGCCGGTCGTTGCGTTGCGCGGCGAGCCGGAACGCCAATCGGTCGGCCCGGTGCGCCGCCAGGTGGTCCCCGGCGCGGGTCAACGCGATGCTGCGCAGCCGGGCCGGCTCGGCCGCCCCGAGCGTCTCGTTGGAGACCTGGACGGTGTCCAGTCGGGCGACCGCCTCGATCGGCCGACCGTCGGCGACGGCGAGGCACACCTGCCCGAGCTGACGCAGGTCACGGGCGCGGGCGCTGTCCCCGCCGTGGGTGATCAACCGGGCCGGCTCGGGGCCTTCGGTCGCCACCTGGTCGCCGAGCGCGGCCTGTCGGGCCGCCGCGTAGCCGTACGCGGCGAGGCTGCTCGGGCGTAGCTGGCTGGCCCGGCCGGCTCGGACGAAGCGGGTGAGGTCGGCGGCCACGTCCCGGAGCACCCGCAGACAACCGTCGCTGTCGCCGTTGTGGTCCAGGGCCACGGCGTTGCGCAGCCGGATGCCCGGCGCGGCGAACGTCTCCTCCGGGATCCCGGCGGTCAGCCCGAGCTGCCGGGCCCGCTCGATGGCCCCCAGGGCGTACCCGTGGAAGCTGAGGTAGCTGTAGGCCATGGCCAGGTCGTGCCAGCCCCAGGCGGTGTCCCGGTCCGGGTCGGCGACGGCGCCCAGCGCCCGGGCCGCCCGGACGAGGTGCATGACACAGCGGTCCAGTGCGCCCTGGTGGTGCGCGGCGAGCGCGGCCAGCGCATTGAGGTGACCGTGCAGATAGGGCTCGGCGAGGTCGCGGACCGCCGCCGACGCCTCCTCGATGGCCCGGGTGAACTCCGCTGTCCGACCGAGATTGATCAGCGCGGAGAGGCGCTGCACCATCGCGTCCGCTCGCGCTGCCGGGTCGTTGGTGGTGCGGATCACACGCTCCAGCAGGACGTACGCCTCCGCGGAGCGGCTGGCCTCCTGCAACGCCCGGGCGTGCGTCAGGGCGTCAACCTGGTCATCGACCCGGTCGAGCCAGCCCACCCGCCAACCTCCTGTCGTGCGCGCCTGGGCGCACCTGTTCGTCACGCCGCCCGCGACGCTTCATGATTATGTCGTGAGTACTTTGCCGCAACACCCCCCCGAAGGGACAGGCCCCACCCGGCCGTCCGCCGCGGTGACCCGAGCGGCCCGCGCGCTCGCCGCCGCCGGGGTCGGCTCCGCCCGGGTGGAGGCCGAGTTGCTGGCGGCGTACGTGCTCGGGGTTCCCCGGGGTCGGTTGGCTCTCGCCGACGACCTCAACGACGACCAGCTGGTGCGGCTCGACGAGTTGACGCGCCGCCGCGCCGCGCGCGAGCCGTTGCAGCACCTGACCGGTCGGGCCGGGTTCCGGCACCTGGAGCTGTCGGTCGGCCCGGGTGTCTTCGTGCCCCGGCCGGAGACCGAGCTGTTGGCCGGCTGGGGTGTCGAGCAGGCGCAGGGCCGGCCCGACCCGGTGGTGGTGGACCTGTGCAGCGGCTCGGGCGCGATCGCCCTGGCGTTGGCTCAGGAGCTGCCGGGAGCGCGGGTGATCGCGGTGGAGCGGTCCCCGGCGGCGCTGGCCTGGTTGCGGCGCAACGCGGCGGAGCGCGCCGCGGCGGGAGACCGGCCGATCGAGGTCGTCGAGGCCGATGTGACAGCGCCGGACCTGCTGGCCGAGCTGGTGGGCCGGGTGGACGTGCTGCTGTGCAACCCGCCGTACGTGCCGGACGACGTGGTGGTCCCGCCGGAGGTGGCCGGGCACGACCCGGCGGAGGCGGTCTTCGGCGGCGCGGACGGTCTGGTGGTGATCCGGCCGGTCGTCGCCCGGGCGGCGGTGCTGTTGCGCCCGGGGGGCGTGTTCGGCGTCGAGCACGATGACACCCACGGCGCGGCGGTGCCCGAGCTGCTCGCCCGGGACCGCGGCTTCACCGCCGTGGCGGAGCATCTGGACCTCACCGGGCGTCCCCGCTACGCGACCGCGTCCCGACGGGCGGACGGCCAGCACGCCCCGATCGGGGCGGCGTGGCAGACTGACTCCTCGTGATGCTCTACGACTGCCGGTCGCCCGCCGATCGGGACCGCGGCATCGCTGCGGCGATCGAGGCGGTCAAGAACGGCGAGCTGGTCGTTCTTCCGACGGACACCGTGTATGGGATCGGCGCGGACGCGTTCACCCCGTACGCGGTGAAGGCGCTGCTCGATGCCAAGGGCCGGGGCCGGCAGATGCCGCCGCCGGTGCTGATCGGCTCGCGGCACACCCTGGACGGGTTGGTCTTCTCGCTGCCCACTGCCGCACGGGACCTCGTGGAGGCGTTCTGGCCGGGTGCCCTGACGATCGTGGTCGAGCACTCGCCGAGCCTGCAGTGGGACCTGGGCGACAAGACCGGCACGGTGGCGGTGCGGATGCCGCTGCACCCGGTGGCGTTGGAGGTGCTGCGCGAGACCGGCCCGATGGCGGTCTCGTCGGCCAACAAGACCGGCCAGCCGGCCGCGGTCACCGCCGACGAGGCGCGTGACCAGCTCAGCTACTCGGTGCGGGCCTATCTGGAGGCCGGCCCCTGCCCGGACCCGGTGCCCAGCACGATCGTGGATCTGACCGGTGAGGTGCCGCAGCTGCTGCGGGCCGGGGCGATCCCGCTGGAGAAGCTGCGTGACGTGGTTCCGGATCTCGTCGACGGTCGGGCGGTCTGAGTGCCCCCGTTCACTGTTCTGCACGTCTGCATGGGCAACATCTGCCGCTCGCCGATGGCGGAGCGGCTGCTCGCCCTGGCGGTGCGGGAGCGGCTGACCCGGCGTTCGCAGGACCCGGCCCAGGCCGAGGAGTTGGTGCACAGCCACAGCGCCGGCACGGGTGGCTGGCACGCTGGCGAGGAGATGAACCCGCCGGCGGCACGGCAGGTCACCGGCCGTGGTGGGGACGTGGCCGGGTTCGCCGCGCGCAAGCTGCGCTCGGACCACATCGACGCCGCCGACCTGGTCCTGACCGCCACCGCCGACCAGCAGGAGTACGTGGTGGCGCTTCGTCCGGACGCGGCGGCCCGCACGTTCGTGCTGGGCGAGTTCGGCCGGCTGCTGGCCGCGGTGGACGCCGCCGCGCTGCCGCCGGGTGACGCCACCCCGGAGGCCGTGTACGCCCGGGGGGTGGCGCTGGTGGCGGCGGCGCACGACGCGCGGCTGGGCGCCTCGGCGCTGGCCACCGATGATCTGGACGACCCGTGGGGTCGTGGCGACCAGTGCTTCAGCCGGGTCGCCGACGAGATCGAGGAGACGGTCCACCCGCTGGCCGGCGCGCTGCTGCCCTGAGCGTGGTGCGAGTTTCCTCCGGGTTTGGGGAAAACCCAGGGCTAAAGGGGCGTTCCGGGTCATTCTGAACGGGTCCTAGCGTGACCGGCTCCTGCGGGGAGAGCTGATGATCCGGGCCCAACTCGACAAACTGCTGACCGTGGTGATCGCCGGAGTGCTGGCCGGTCTGGTGCTGGCCGCCGCCGCCCTACCCGCGGCCCTGGTCCTCGGGATCGGCTTCAGCGCCCTGTCGACGCCGTACTCGGAGCTGCCGAACACACTCCGGACGCCGCCCACCGCGCAGCGCTCCAACCTCTACGCCAACGACGGCACCACCGTGATCACCTCCTTCTACCAGGAGGACCGCGTGGACGTGCCGCTGCACGAGGTGGCTCCCGTGATGCGCCAGGCGATCGTGGCCGCCGAGGACGTCCGGTTCTACCAGCACAGCGGGGTCGACCTGCGGGGCGTGGTGCGCGCGTTCACAGTCAACAAGCGCGACGGCCGGACCCGGCAGGGCGCCTCCACGCTGACCATGCAGTACGTCCGCAACGTGCTCAGCAACGATCCCCGACTGACAGAGGCGCAGCGGGACGCCGCCACCGAACTAACCACCGTCCGCAAGCTCCAGGAGATGCGGTACGCGCTGGCGTTGGAGCGGGAACTCGACAAGGACGAGATCCTGACCCGCTACCTCAACATCGCCTACTTCGGTGCCGGGGCGTACGGCATCGCGGCGGCCAGCAAGCGGTACTTCTCCCGCTCCCCGGCCGAGCTGACCCTGGCCCAGGCGGCACTGCTCGCCGGTCTGGTGCGTTCGCCGGACAGCGACGATCCGATCAACGGCGACGCCGACAGCGCGGTGGCCCGCCGGTCGTACGTGTTGGAGCGGCTGGTGGAGTCGGGGCAGGTGCCGGCGGACGCGGCGGCGGCGGCGCGCGCCGAACCGCTGCAACTGCGGCCCAGCGAGACCCCGAACGACTGCACGGGCGTGCCCGACGCCCACAACGACTGGGGCTTCTTCTGCGACTGGTTCACCCGCTGGTGGAGCAGCCAGTCCGCGTTCGGGGCGACCGCCGACGAGCGGCAGCGCACGCTGCGCCGGGGCGGCTTCTCCATCGTGTCGTCGCTGGACCCGGGGGTACAGCGGGCCACCACCGAGCAGGTGCGGAAGATCTATCCGACGACCAGGGCCGAGGCGGTGCCCACCGCAGTGGTGCAACCGGGCACCGGGCGGGTGCTGGCGATGTCGGTGAACCGCGCCTACAGCGTGGCGGACAACCCGGTCGGGCAGAAGAACCGCCCGAACACCGTCAACCAGTTGATCGCCGGCGGCGGCGCGATCGAGGGGTACCAGGGCGGCTCGACGTTCAAGCTCTTCACCCTGCTGGCCGCGCTGGAGTCCGGCCTGCCGCTGTCGACCGACTTCGTGGCGCCGACCCAGTTGCTCACCCGCTTCCCGGTGACCGGGGGAGCGAGCTGCGACGGACGGTGGTGCCCGGCGAACTCCAGCCCGTCGTCGATGGACGGGCCCCGCACCATGTGGAGCGCGTTCGGTCGCTCGGTGAACACGTACTTCGCCTGGCTCACCGAGAAGGTCGGCGCCGACCGGGTGGTGGAGATGGCCGAGCGGCTCGGCATCGTGCTGCGGGCCGAGTCCGACGCCAAGCTGGCCCGCTACGGCGCGAAGGACTGGGGCCCGTTCACCCTGGGCGTGGCAGCGACCACCCCGTTGGACCTGGCCAGCGCGTACGCCACGGTGGCGGCCGAGGGGACCTGGTGTGCGCCGCTGCCGGTGGTCTCGATCACCGACTCGGGCGGCCGGCCGGTCGACGCCGCCAAGCCGGACTGCCGACAGGTGCTCGACCCCGACGTGGCGCGGGCGGCCACCGACGCGGCCCGCTGTCCGGTCGGCGACCAGTCGATGTACGGACGCTGCGACGGCGCCACCGCACCCGGGTTGCGGGCGAAGCTCGGCCGTCCGGTGGCGGGCAAGACCGGCAGTTCGGAACGGTACGAGACGGAGACGGTGGTGGCGTTCACGCCGCAGCTCGCTGTCGCCTCGATGGCCGCGAACCCGGACGATCCGCGGGACGCGGTCGGTCAGGCGGTGCAGGCCCAGATGGTGAACGCGGTCGGCGAGGTGCTCGCCTTCGCCCTGCGCGACCAACCGGTCCGCGACTTCGTCCCGCCGAGCGAACGAACCGCCTTCCAAACCCAACCCCAAGCCGGCAACTGACCCACGGCGGTCAGCGGGGTTGTTCGGCGTTGCGGGCTATGTTGCGGGCCATTCCGCCGAAGACCACCGCGTGGAACGGGGCCACCGACTTCCAGTAGGCGTGCCCCGGCAGGCCGCGCGGCAGGAAGACGGCGCGTTGCTGGTAGCGGCTGCGGCCGTCGTCGGCCGGCAGTACCCGCATTTCCAGCCAGGCCCGGCCGGGTAGCCGCATCTCGGCGCGCAGTCGCAGCAACTCGCCCGGGACGATCTCCTCGACCCGCCAGAAGTCCAGCGCCTCGCCGACCTGGAGGCGGTGCGGGTCGCGTCGGCCCCGGCGCAGCCCGACCCCGCCGACCAGCCGGTCCAGCCAGCCGCGGATCGACCAGGCGAGGGGGAACGAGTACCAGCCGTGTTCGCCGCCGACGCCCTCGACGACCCGCCAGAGCGCCGCGGGTGGCGCGTCCACCGTCCGCTCCCGGACGTCGGTGTAGGCGGTGCCACCGGACCACACCGGGTCGGTGGGCAGCGGCTCGGCGGGTGCGTCCGGGCCGCTCGCGGTCGACCAGCGGGTCTCCACCTGGGCGTCGCGCACCTTGGTCAGCGCCAGCGCCACCGCGTCGTCGAAGCCGGTCAGCCCACCCGGCGGGTCCGGGACGTAGCGGGCGATGTCGTGTTCGTCCGCTACCGCCTCCTGGATCAGGCTCTCCACCAGCGGGCGGGCGATCTTGTTCGGCACCGGGGTGATCAGACCGACCCAGTGCGAGGAGAGCGACGGGGTGAGCACCCGGACCGGCACGATGATCCGCCGGCGCAGCCCGGCCACCCGGGCGTAGCGCTGCATCATCTCGCTGAAGGTGAGCACGTCCGGTCCGCCGATGTCGAAGCCCCGGTTGACCTCCTCCGGCAGGGCGGTGCAGCCGACCAGGTAGCTCAGCACGTCGCGGACCGCGATCGGCTGGATCCGGTTGCCTACCCAGCGTGGCGTGATCATGGCCGGTAGCCGCTCGGTCAGGTACCGCAGCATCTCGAACGACGCCGAGCCGGACCCGATGATCACCGCGGCGCGGAGCACCGCCGTTGGCACCCCGCTGCCCAGCAGGATCCGGCCCACCTCGGCCCGGGAGCGCAGGTGCGGCGAGGGGACCGCGTCGGTCGCCGGCAACGGACCGCCCAGGTAGACGATCCGCCGTACGCCGGCCGCGCGCGCCGCCGCCGCGAAGTTGGTCGCCGCCGTTCGGTCGACCGCCTCGAAGTCGGACCGGCCCAACGAGTGCACCAGGAAGTACGCGACGTCCACGTCGGCGAATGCGGCGGCCAGCGTCTCCGGTCGGCTCAGGTCTCCTTCGACGATTTCGGCCGCCGAGGCCCAGGGCACGTCGCGCAGCCGCACCGCCTTGCGGGCGAGGCAACGCACGGTGTGCCCGTCGGCGAGCAGCAGCGGCGTCAGCCGCCCGCCGATGTAGCCGGTCGCTCCGGTGACGAGGCATCTCACAGGTCCCAGTCTGGGGCCACCTAGACTCGTTTGCTGTGGAGACCGAGACGAGCACCTTCTGGGGGCCTGATTTCGCGCAGCTCAGGGCCACCGACCCGGAGATCGCCGGGGTGGTCCTCGGCGAGTTGGACCGGTTGCGCGGCGGGTTGCAGCTCATCGCCAGCGAGAACCTGACCTCGCCGGCGGTGCTGGCCGCGCTCGGTTCGACGCTGACCAACAAGTACGCCGAGGGTTACCCGGGTCGGCGCTACTACGGCGGCTGCGCCGAGGTGGACCGGGCCGAGGAGATCGGCATCGCCCGGGCCAAGGAGCTCTTCGGGGCCGAGCACGCCAACCTCCAGCCGCACTCCGGGGCGAGCGCCAACCTGGCCGCGTACGCCGCGTTGGTGCAGCCGGGGGACACGGTGCTGGCGATGGACCTGCCGCACGGCGGGCACCTCACCCACGGCAGCCGGGTGAACTTCTCCGGCAAGTGGTTCCACCCGGTCGGCTACCCGGTACGGCCGGACACCGAGCAGATCGACTACGACGAGGTACGGGATCTGGCGCGCGCGCACCGACCCAAGATGATCATCTGTGGGGCCACCGCGTACCCGCGCCTGATCGACTTCGCGCGGTTCCGGGAGATCGCCGACGAGGTCGGCGCGTACCTGATGGTGGACGCGGCGCACTTCATCGGCCTGGTCGCCGGTCGGGCCATCCCGTCCCCGGTGCCGTACGCCGATGTCGTCTGCGCCACCACCCACAAGGTGCTGCGCGGGCCGCGCGGCGGCATGATCCTGTGCCGCGAGTCGCTGGCCCAGCGGATCGACAAGGCCGTCTTCCCGTTCACCCAGGGCGGCCCGCTGATGCACGCGGTCGCCGCCAAGGCGGTCGCGCTGCGCGAGGCCGCCCAGCCGGAGTTCCAGACGTACGCCCGGCAGGTGGTCAGCAACGCCCAGGCGCTCGCCGCCGGGCTGGCCGACGAGGGGATGCGCCCGGTCTCCGGTGGCACCGATACCCACCTCGCCCTGATCGACCTGCGGGAGCTGGGGGTGACCGGCGCCGAGGCCGAGCGTCGCTGCGACGCCGCGTCGATCACCCTGAACAAGAACGCCATCCCGTACGACCCGCAGCCGCCGATGGTGGCCTCCGGCATCCGGGTGGGCACGCCGAGTGTCACCACGCAGGGGATGCGCGAGGGGGAGCTGCGCCAGGTGGCGACGCTGATCGCCCGTGCGGTGCGCACCGATCCCGGTGCTCCGGGCGGGGCCGACGAGTTGACCCGGCTCGGTGCCGAGGTGTCCGAGCTGGTCGCGGCGTTCCCGGCGTACCCCCGTGGCTGAGCCCGGGGTGGTCGAGCCGGACACCGACCGGCGGTGGCGGCTGCGGCACCTGCCGGTGCTGTTGGGCGCGTCGGCGGCGCTCGCCGCGGTCGCCGCGGTGGTGGGCGGGGTGACCGGTGGCGTGACGGCCGCGCTCGGCGCGGCGGTCGGCGTGGGCGTCACGGTGCTCAGCTACACCCTCACCACCGTGGTGCTGGCCCGGGCCGACCAGGTCAACCCGCAGTTGCTGCTGCCGCTCGGGGTGGGCCTGTACGTGCTGAAGTTCAGCCTGCTGGGCGTGGTGCTGGTGGCGGTGGCGTCGACCGGTTGGCCCGGTTTGATCCCTCTCTGCCTCGGCATCGTCGCCGGGGTGGCAGTGTGGACAGCGGTGCACCTCTGGTGGCTGAGCACGGTGCACGCTCGCCGGCCGCGCGGCTGACCTGGCGGTCGTCCCAACCAGCGGACGCGCCGCAATGTGTCGGCCTCCGGTCATTTTCCGACGGGCGGAAGGGGAGTAGCGTGCCCACAGACGACGGCGCCCACGAGAAGCCCACACAACGACGGTTGTGCGGGGGGTGAGGCACAGCCTCGTCTTCCCGGCTGATATCGTTCGCCCCGTCATGGCTGGTGACCAAACCCCCCGTCCCGCCGGTGAACCGGACGATTATCCGTCCGGCGCCGGTCAGGGTTGGACCGCGCTCAGCTACCTCATCGGAGGAATGCTCGTGTGGGGTTTCATCGGCTGGCTGGTCGACCAGTGGCTCGATACCGGTGGCGTCGCCACCGGGATCGGCGTCGTGCTCGGCGTGACCGGGGGGATCATCCTCGTCGTCCGTCGGCTCGGCACGCCTACTTAGGAAGGGACACGGTGTTCGGACAGGCGAACGTTCTGGCAGCGGGCCAGGCGGCATTCCCACCCAGTGTGGACGACTTCTACCTGCCCGCGATCGTGCCCTGGGGTGTGGAGAACGCCCCGTGGTTCACCAAGTTCACGCTGATGATCTGGGTCGCGGTCGGCTTTCTGATCATCTTCTTCCTGGCGACCTATCGGAACCCGAAGTTGGTGCCGACCAAGAAGCAGTGGTTCGCCGAGTCGATCTACGGCTTCGTCCGGAACAACATCTCGGTCGACATGATCGGTCACCAGGGCGTGCGTTTCGCTCCCTACTTCACGACGCTGTTCTGCTTCGTGTTGGTGACGAACGCGTTCGCGATCATTCCGCTCTTCCAGATCTCGCCGAACTCGCACATCGCCTTCCCGGCGATCCTCGCGGTGATCAGCTACGTGCTGTTCAACTACATCGGCATCCGGCACCACGGCTTCGGCAAATACTTCAAGCACGCCCTGATCCCGCCGGCACCGTGGTACATCCTGCCGCTGCTGATCCCGATCGAGGCGTTCTCGACCTTCATCATCCGGCCGTTCTCGCTGGCCGTTCGTCTCTTCGCGAACATGTTCGCCGGCCACATGCTCCTGCTGGTCTTCACGCTCGGCGGCTTCGCGATGCTCAACGCCAACGCCTGGCTGGCGCCGATCTCGGTGGTCTCCTGGGTGATGACCGTGGCGCTGACCCTCCTCGAGGCGCTGGTCATCGTCCTGCAGGCATACGTCTTCACCGTGCTGAGCGCCAGCTACATCCAGGGTGCGCTCGCCGAAGAGCACTGATCCACGCACCAACCGTTGTCGTCCCGCGTGAGAGTCACGCGTGATAACCAGGAGGAACCACACCAATGGACGCTAGCGTTCTCGCCGAGGTCACCGGTAGCACCGCTGCCATCGGCTACGGTCTCGCCGCCATCGGCCCGGGCATCGGCGTTGGCCTGGTCTTCGCCGCCTACATCCAGTCGACCGCCCGGCAGCCCGAGTCGTCGCGCATGACCCTGCCGTACGTCTGGATCGGCTTCGCCGTCATCGAGGCGCTCGCGCTGTTCGGCATCGCCTTCGGCTTCATCTGGGCCGGCTGATCCCGCCCCTTCCGACCGGGAGGTCACCCATGTTGTTCCTCCTCGCCGCCGAGGGTGGTGAGTCAGACCACAACCCGATCATTCCGATCTGGCAGGAGATCGTGGTCGGCACGGTCGCCTTCGCCGTGCTCTGCTTCGTGCTGATGAAGTTCGTCTTCCCGCGCATGGAGCAGACGTTCCAGGCTCGGGTCGACGCGATCGAGGGCGGCATCAAGCGCGCCGAGGCCGCCCAGGCCGAGGCGAACCAGCTGCTCGAGCAGTACCGTGCCCAGCTCGCTGAGGCCCGGACCGACGCCGCCAAGATCCGTGACGACGCGCGGGCCGACGCCGAGGGCATCCGCCAGGACATCCTCGCCAAGGCGCGGGAAGAGTCCGACCGGGTCATCCAGGCGGGCAAGGACGCGCTCGCCGCCGAGCGGGCCACCATCGTGCGCGAGCTGCGCGCGGAGGTCGGCACCATCGCGGTGGACCTGGCCAGCAAGATCGTTGGCGAGTCGCTGGCCGACGAGGCGCGGCGTAAGGGCACCGTCGACCGGTTCCTGAGCGGTCTCGAGAGCACGGGGGCCCGCTGATGCAGGCCGCCAGCCGGGAGTCGTACAAGGCCGGGGCCGAGCGCCTCGACGCGTACGTCCGCGGCACCGACGCGGTCACGGTGGCACACACCGCCAACGACCTGCTCGCCGTTGCCGGGCTGCTGCGGCGCGAGCCGCGGCTGCGCCGGGCCCTCTCGGACCCGGCCCGGTCCGGCGCTGACCGCGCCGAACTGCTCGGCGGGATGCTGCGCGGCAAGATCGGTGACGGCGCGCTCGACCTGCTCGCCGCGCTGGTCTCCGGCCGTTGGTCGGCGCCGTCGGAGTTGCTCGACGGCGTCGAGCGGCTCGGCGTGGAGGCGGCACTGGCCAGCACCGAGGCCTCCGGCGATCTCGGCGAGGTCGAGGACGAGTTGTTCCGCTTCGGGCAGGTCGTCGCCGGCCAGCCCGAGCTCTCGGCGGTGCTGTCCAACCCCGCGGTCCCGGTGGACCGGCGGGGGGTCCTGGTCGGCGAGCTGCTCTCCGGCAAGGCCCACCTGGCCACCGTCCGCCTCATCGAGGTGGCGCTTGCCGGCTTCGGGGGGCGTTCCTTCAGCGGATCGCTGACCCGGCTCGTGGAACTCGCCGCCGAACGGCGGGACCGTCAGGTGGCGTACGTCACCGTGGCGGCCCCGTTGAGTGACGAGGAGGAGCGCCGGCTGGGTGTGAGCCTCGCCGCGATATACGGTCGAGAGGTCTCCGTCAAGCAGACGGTCGACCCCCACGTCCTGGGTGGCGTGAGCGTGCGGGTCGGCTCCGACCTGTACGACGGCACCGTCCTGCGCCGCCTCAACGAGACCCGCAACGCGCTCGCGAAGCGCTGATCGGCTTCGCCGCCCCGCGGCTGAGCGGCTCCGCCGCCCAGCGTCGGGGTGGCTGGACCGCTCAGCGCCCGGATTGACAGACGCCATTCGGACCGGTCGGTACTAGGTATCCCGGGCCCCTGAATTTTAAGGAAGCAGAGGATGGCCGAGCTGACCATCTCGACGGAGGAGATCCGCGGCGCCCTGGAGCGCTACGTCTCTTCCTACTCGTCCGACGTCTCCCGCGAGGAGGTCGGCACCGTCGCCGACACCGGTGACGGTATCGCCCACGTCGAGGGCCTGCCCTCGACCATGACCAACGAGCTCCTGGAGTTCGAGGACGGCACGCTCGGCGTGGCGTTGAACCTCGACGTACGGGAGATCGGTGTCGTCGTTCTCGGTGACTCCGCCAAGCTGGAGGAGGGGCAGCGCGTCAAGCGCACCGAGCGGGTTCTCTCCGTTCCGGTCGGCGACGCCTTCCTCGGCCGCGTGGTGAACGCGCTCGGTGAGCCGATCGACGCGCTCGGCGACATCGCCAACGAGGGCTTCCGCGAGCTGGAGCTGCAGGCTCCGAACGTGATGTCCCGGCAGTCCGTCGACGAGCCGCTGCAGACCGGCATCAAGGCCATCGACGCGATGACCCCGATCGGTCGGGGTCAGCGGCAGCTGATCATCGGTGACCGGAAGACCGGTAAGACGACCGTCGCCCTGGACGCCATCCTCAACCAGCGGGACAACTGGCGCACCGGCGACCCGAAGAAGCAGGTTCGCTGCATCTACGTCGCCATCGGCCAGAAGGCCTCCACGATCGCCTCCATCAAGGGGCAGCTCGAGGAGGCGGGCGCGATGGAGTACACCACCATCGTCGCCTCGCCGGCCTCCGACCCGGCTGGCTTCAAGTACCTCGCCCCGTACACCGGCTCGTCCATCGGGCAGCACTGGATGTACGGCGGCAAGCACGTCCTGATCGTCTTCGACGACCTGAGCAAGCAGGCCGAGGCGTACCGCGCCGTGTCGCTGCTGCTGCGTCGCCCGCCGGGCCGTGAGGCGTACCCGGGTGACGTCTTCTACCTGCACTCCCGCCTGCTGGAGCGCTGCGCGAAGCTCTCCGACGAGCTGGGTGGCGGCTCGATGACCGGTCTGCCGATCATCGAGACGAAGGCCAACGACATCTCGGCCTTCATCCCGACCAACGTCATCTCGATCACCGACGGCCAGATCTTCCTGGAGACCGACCTGTTCAACCAGGGCGTCCGTCCGGCGATCAACGTTGGTACCTCGGTCTCCCGGGTCGGTGGCGCCGCGCAGGTGAAGCCGATGAAGAAGGTCGCCGGTTCGCTGCGGCTCAACCTGGCCCAGTACCGCGAGCTGGAGGCGTTCGCCGCCTTCGCCTCCGACCTGGACCGGGCCTCCCGGGCTCAGCTGGACCGCGGTTCGCGCCTGGTGGAGCTGCTCAAGCAGCCGAACTACTCGCCGTTCCCGGTGCAGGAGCAGGTCGTCTCGGTCTGGGCCGGCACCGAGGGCAAGCTGGACGACATTCCGGTGGGCGAGGTCCGGCGCTTCGAGTCGGAGTTCCTCCAGTACCTGCGGCACAAGCACCAGGGTGTGCTGGCCGGCATCGCCGACAACCAGTGGAACGATGACATCATCGGCTCGCTGGACAGCGCGATCGCCGAGTTCAAGCAGGTCTTCCTCGGCAAGGAGGACGAGCGCAAGGTCAACGACGCGCCGGCCGCGCCGCTTGAGGGCGACGAGAACCGCGAGACGGTGACCCGCTTCCGCGACGGCGCGACCGACCGCCCGGCCGAGAGCTGATCCCGTGGCGGCCCAGGTACGCGTTCTTCGTCAACGGATCCGCTCGGCGAAGTCGATGAAGAAGATCACCAAGGCGATGGAGCTCGTGGCGACGAGCCGGATCGCCAAGGCTCAGGCCCGGGTGCAGGCGTCCCTGCCGTACGCCCAGGCCATCACCGGTGTGCTCACGGCGCTGGCGTCCAACGCGCGGATCGACCACCCGCTGCTCACCCCGCGTGAGCGGGTGCGGCGGGCCGGCGTCCTGTTGGTCACCAGCGACCGTGGCCTGGCCGGCGGTTACAGCTCCAACGCGATCAGGATGGCGGAGTCGCTGATCGCGCGGCTCAAGGCGGACGGCAAGGAGCCGGTGCTCTACGTCATCGGGCGTAAGGGCGTCGGGTTCTACCGGTTCCGCGAGCGGCCGATCGAGGCGAACTGGACCGGCTTCAGCGAGCAGCCGTCGTTCGAGGACGCCCGTACCGTTGGTGAGACGCTGATCAAGGCGTTCACCGCCGGTGCGGACGACGTCGACGGCGGTGCCGGAGCGGACGGGGTGCTCGGCGTCGACGAGTTGCACATCGTCTACACCGAGTTCCACTCGCTCATGACGCAGAGCCCGGTCACCAAGGTCATCGGTCCGATGCAGGTGGAGGACCGGCCGCGCTCCGAGGGGTTGCTGCCGGCGTACGAGTTCGAGCCGGAGGCGGAGGCGCTGCTCGACGCGCTCCTGCCGAGGTACATCAACACGCGGATCTACGCGGCGTTGATCGAGTCGGCGGCGAGTGAGTCGGCGTCGCGTCGGCGGGCGATGAAGAGCGCCACCGACAACGCCGAAGAGATGATCGAGAAGTACACGCGCGAGATGAACTCGGCTCGCCAGGCCGGGATCACCCAGGAGATCAGCGAGATCGTCGGCGGCGCCAACGCGCTGGCCGCGTCGGGAAGTGAAGTGTGATGACTGCACCAGTAGAGACCAAGACGGCCACGGGTCGCGTGGTCCGGGTCATCGGCCCGGTCGTCGACGCCGAATTCCCGCGCGACGCCATGCCGCCCCTGTTCAACGCCTTGAACGTGAAGGTGAACCTGTCCGGCGGTGAGAAGACGCTGACCCTGGAGGTTGCCCAGCACCTGGGTGACAACCTGGTCCGTGCCATCTCGATGCAGCCGACCGACGGCCTGGTCCGTGGCGCCGAGGTGCGCGACCGCGGCGAGCCGATCACGGTGCCGGTGGGCGACGCGGTCAAGGGCAAGGTGTTCAACGCGATCGGCGAGGTGCTCAACCTCGCCGAGGGCGAGACGTTCGAGGCCGACGACCGGTGGGGCATCCACCGCAAGGCCCCGGCCTTCGCGGACCTTGAGCCGAAGACCGAGATGCTGGAGACCGGCATCAAGGTCATCGACCTGCTCGCCCCGTACGTCAAGGGCGGCAAGATCGGCCTGTTCGGCGGCGCGGGCGTGGGCAAGACGGTGCTCATCCAGGAGATGATCACGCGGGTCGCCCGCAACTTCGGTGGTACCTCGGTCTTCGCCGGCGTGGGTGAGCGCACCCGTGAGGGCAACGACCTCATCGCCGAGATGACCGAGTCCGGCGTCATCGACAAGACCGCGCTGGTCTACGGCCAGATGGACGAGCCGCCGGGCACCCGGCTGCGGGTGGCGCTCTCCGCGCTGACCATGGCCGAGTACTTCCGGGACGTGAAGAAGCAGGAGGTGCTGCTCTTCATCGACAACATCTTCCGCTTCACGCAGGCCGGTTCGGAGGTGTCCACCCTGCTCGGCCGTATGCCGAGCGCCGTGGGTTACCAGCCGACCCTGGCCGACGAGATGGGCGAGCTCCAGGAGCGGATCACCTCCGTCCGGGGCCAGGCCATCACGTCCATGCAGGCGATCTACGTGCCGGCGGACGACTACACCGACCCCGCCCCGGCCACCACGTTCGCCCACCTGGACGCGACCACCAACCTGGAGCGGTCGATCTCCGACAAGGGCATCTACCCGGCCGTGGACCCGCTGGCGTCCTCGTCCCGGATCCTCGCCCCGGAGTTCGTCGGCAACGAGCACTTCCAGGTTGCCACCGAGGTGAAGCGGATCCTGCAGCGTTACCGCGACCTGCAGGACATCATCGCCATCCTCGGCATCGAGGAGCTCTCCGAGGAAGACAAGATCACCGTGCAGCGCGCGCGGCGGATCGAGCGCTTCCTCTCGCAGAACACCTACGCGGCGGAGCAGTTCACCGGCGTGCCGGGCTCGACGGTCCCGATCAAGGAGACCATCGAGGCGTTCCGCAAGATCAGCGAGGGTGAGTACGATCACTTCCCCGAGCAGGCGTTCTTCATGTGCGGCGGTCTCGAGGACCTGGAGCGCAAGGCTGAGGAGCTGATGAAGAGCTGACCCAGCTCTCGTCCGACCCGTAGCAAAAAGACTGCCCCGGCAATGCCGGGGCAGTCTTTTGTTCATGTTCGCGTCCTACCATCGTCGCGGTCCGTTACTCGTGGTCGTCACTCCGGAGGGTCCCGAGCTACGGTTCGTTCCGCGCTCACGTGAACGAGCGTTGATCTTTGCAACCTTTCGACGACGTGCGCCCGTCTTCTTCGTCGTGGGCGTAACGAACGGAGCTGCTCGTGGGTAAGGCCGGCAAGAGTGGCCGCAAGCCGTCCATCTGGCGAGGCGTGCCGCGGTGGGCCAGGATCTGCACGGTGTTCGGCACCGTGCTGACCGTGCTCAGCGGCGCCGTGCTGGTCGGCACCGAGGTGCTCATGGCCCGCTACGAGGGGTCCGTCGGCAAGGCCGACCTCTTCGGCGACCAGGCGGCGGGCGCCCAGGTGAAGAAGAGTGACATCAAGGGTCCGCTCAACATCCTGCTCGTCGGCATCGACCCGCGTACGCCGACGGCCGCGCCGCTGGCCGACTCGATCATGGTGCTGCACGTGCCGGCCTCGATGGACCGGGCCTACCTGTTCTCGCTGCCCCGCGACCTCTACGTGCGGATCCCGGCGTTCAAGCGGGCCGACTTCCCGGGCGAGACCACGAAGATCAACGCCGCGATGTCGTTCGGCAGCAAGGTGCCGGGGGCCAACCCGGACGCGGCACGGGGCTTCGAGCTGTTGGCCACCACGGTGCAGAACGTGACCGGCATCAAGCGCTTCGACGCCGGCGCGATCATCAACTTCACCGGCTTCCAGAAGATCGTCGACGCCATGGGCGGTGTCGACATGTACATCGAGCGCGACGTGAAGTCCGAGCACAAGCAGCCGGACGGCAAGGCGCGGCCGGGCAACACCCGTGGTGAGGGCTACGTCGGCCCGCAGGCGCTCTACAAGAAGGGCAACCGGCACCTGAGTGGGTGGCAGGCGCTGGACTACGTCCGGCAGCGCTACCCGAAGAACGGCGTTCCGGATTCCGACTACGGCCGGCAGCGCCACCAGCAGCAGTTCGTCAAGGCCATGGTCGGTCAGGCGTTCAGCGCCGACGTGGTGTCCAACCCGATCAAGCTGGACAAGGTGCTCCGCGCCGCCGGCCAGTCGTTGATCTTCAGCGGCCGGGGCAACAGCGTTGTGGACTTCGGGCTCGCCCTGAAGGACATCCGCCCGAACACCATCGAGATGATCAAGCTGCCCGGTGGCGGGGTTTTCGAGGGTAGTAAGTACCTGGGCGAGCAGTTCCAGGAGGGTGTTCCGGACTTCTTCACCGCTCTGCACAACGAGCAACTGGACCCGTTCCTGCTGGAGCACCCGGAATTCGTCAACAAGGCCAAGTAGTCAGGTCGGCGTTGTCCCCACCCGCGTTGGGCGCGCCGCGTCGTCAGGCTAGACTTTCGGCAATCCGTAGCCGCAGCAAGGAGACAGCGTGGCACAGCAGCTTCACGTCGAGCTCGTCGCCGTCGAGGAGAAGGTCTGGTCCGGTGACGCCGAGATGGTCGTCGCCCGGACGACCGAAGGCGAGCTCGGTGTCCTGCCGGGGCACGCGCCGCTACTCGGCCAGCTCGCCGAGCCCGGCCAGGTACGCATCAAGCTCGCCGGCGGCGAGCAGGTCGCCTACGACGTGGCCGGCGGCTTCCTCTCGGTGAGCGCCGACGGTGTCACCGTGCTGGCCGAGAGCGCAACCCCGGTCTCCGCGCAGAGCCGCTGAGCCACACCGGGGATGGAGATCGTCGAAGGATTCGGAATCGGCGTTGTCGTCATCCTCGGCGCGCTTCTGACACTCTTCGTCCGGCGAGCTCTGGTCACCCGCAGCGGTGGCATCATCCGACTCAGCGTCCGGGTCTCCACCATGCTCGACGGCCGCGGCTGGTCGCCCGGCTTCGGCCGGTTCGCCGGTGACGAGCTGCGCTGGTACCGGATGTTCAGCTTCGCGATCCGGCCCAAGCGGGTGCTCTCCCGCAAGGGGCTGGCCGTGGAGCGCCGCCGGTTGCCCGAAGGTCAGGAACGGTTCTCCATGCCGGCCGACTGGGTGATCCTCCGCTGTACCAGTAACCACGCACCGGTGGAGATCGCCATGGCGCGATCGACAGTGACCGGTTTTCTCTCCTGGCTCGAGGCCGCCCCTCCGGGGGCGGTCTCGCCGCGTATGGCCTCCCAGGACTGGCCGGCTGCCTGATCGGCTCTTCTGTGGTTGCTCTTGGCTTCTGTGGTCGCTCTTGGGGTTTCCGGGGGAGCCCGCCCGGCTCCGGGCGGTCAGGCTTGATCCCTGCGCCGGGCGGGCTCCCCCGGAAACCCTTCGTTGGGCACTGTCCGCCGGCTCGCGGCGGGCTTTGATCACCTGCCGTTACCGATGCGGCTGAGTCCTGCCTCCTCGGTTCGCGCATCGCGCCGGCCTCCGCGCATCGCGCCGGCCTCCGCGCATCGCGCCGGCCTCCGCGCATCGCGCCGGCCTCCGCGCATCGCGCCGGCCTCCGCGCATCGCGCCGGCCTCCGCGCATCGCGCCGGCCTCCGCGCATCGCGCCGGCCTCCGCGCATCGCGCCGGCCTCCGCGCATCGCGCCGGCCTCCGCGCATCGCGCCGGCCTCCGCGCATCGCGCCGGCCTCCGCGCATCGCGCCGGCCTCCGCGCATCGCGCCGGCCTCCGCGCATCGCGCCGGGCTGCGCGGCTAGCGCGTCGGGCTGGTGATCGACTCGGTTTTCTTGATGCCGGGGTGTTCTGGTGGCTGGGATGGCCCGACATCAAGGAACCGGAGTTGATCTAGGCGCTGGTCGGCCGGGCTCGCCGAGGAGTCAGGGTGCTGATCGGCCTGGCTCGTGGAGGAGGCGGCCCTGGCTACGCGTGGTGGCGGGCAGAGTGGGAAACCAGACCTCGACGTGGTGCGGAGCGCCGACGTTCAGCGCTTGCCGCCCGGCACCCATAGCACGTCTCCTGCCGGATTTGCCGTTCTTGACAGGATAAAGAGCAGATCGGAGAGCCGGTTGAGATACTTTGCCGGGAGCGTGCTGGTTCGTTCCGGATCGTGGCTGACCAGCGCCCACGCTGCCCGTTCGGCACGCCGGGCGACGGTCCGCGCCACGTGCAGCAGCGCCGCACCTGCGGTGCCGCCGGGGAGGATGAAGGAGTCGAGCTTGCTCAGGCGTGCGTTGTACTCGTCGCACCAGCCCTCCAGGCGCTCGACGTACTCCTCGGTCACCCGCAGCGGCGGGTACTTCGGCTCCGGCTCGACCGGGGTTGACAGGTCGGCGCCGACGTCGAACAGGTCGTTCTGCACCGACCCCAGCACGCCGCGAAGCTCCTCGTCGAGGTTCCCCAGCGCGAGCGCGACGCCGATCGCCGCGTTGCACTCGTCGACATCCGCGTACGCGGCGATCCGTGGATCGGTCTTCGGCACCTGCTCGTTGTTGCTCAGCCTGGTCATGCCGGCGTCGCCGGCCTTGGTGTAGATGCGCGTGAGGTGGACGGCCATGACGCACAGCCTACGGATTCCCGACCTGACGATCCCGGCGCGGCCGGACAGCACCGCCGGCTGGCCGGTGGTGGTGGGCCCCGGCGACGCCGGCGATTCGGCGGTCAACGATGTCGACGTCATCCGGGTACGCGGTGACGCCCGACTGTCCGGCACCGTGCACGTGGTCGGTGCCAAGAACTCGGCGTTGAAGCTGATGGCCGCTGCGCTGCTCGCGCCCGGCCGCAGTGTGATCACCAACGTCCCCCGGATCACCGACATCGCGATCATGGGAGAGGTGCTGCGTCGGCTGGGCTGCGACGTCCAGTTCGACGCGGACGACCCGGTCGACCCGATGGTCGCCCGTGGCGGCGTGGCCCGGTCCCGGTCGGTGACGATCGACGTACCCGAGCAGCCGGGCGCGGAGGCCGACTACGACCTGGTCCGACGGTTGCGCGCGTCGATCTGCGTGCTCGGCCCGTTGCTGGCCCGTCGGGGGTACGTGCGGGTGGCCCATCCCGGCGGCGACGCGATCGGGTCGCGGGGGTTGGACATGCACATCTCCGGGCTGACCCGGATGGGCGCGGAGATCTCCGGTGAGCACGGGTTCGTCATCGCCTCCGCCCCGCACGGGCTGCGTGGCGCGGACATCGTGCTGGATTTCCCCAGCGTCGGCGCGACCGAGAACCTGGTGATGGCGGCGGTGCTGGCCCAGGGCACCACGATGATCGACAACGCGGCCCGGGAGCCGGAGATCGTCGACATCTGCACGATGCTCAACCAGATGGGCGCGCGCATCGTCGGCGCGGGCACGTCGACGTTGCGCATCACCGGTGTGCCCGGACTGCGTCCGGTGCGCCACGCCACGGTGGGGGACCGGATCGTCGCAGGCACCTGGGCGTTCGGCGCGGCGATGACCCGGGGCGACGTGACGGTGACCGGGCTGGACCCGGCCTTCCTGGAGATCGCCCTGGACAAGGTGGTGGCCGCCGGCGCGCTGGTGGAAACCCGGGGAGATGGCTTCCGCGTACGTATGGACGAGCGGCCCCGGGCGGTGGACGTGGTGACGCTGCCGTACCCCGGCTTCGCCACCGATCTGCTGCCGATGGCGATCGGGCTGGCGGCCGTCAGCGACGGCGCCTCCCTGATCACCGAGAACATCTTCGACGGCCGGTTCATGTTCGCCAACGAGATGATGCGGCTCGGCGCGGACATCAAGACCGACGGGCATCACGCTGTGGTCCGGGGCCGGCATCGGCTCTCCGGTGCCCCGGTGCGGGCCACCGACATCCGGGCCGGAGCGGGGTTGATCATCGCTGGGCTCTGCGCGGAGGGGGTCACCGAGGTCTCCCACGTGCATCATGTCGACCGGGGCTACCCGGACTTCGTGGCCGACCTGCGTGCGCTCGGGGTGGCGGTCGAGCGGGGCACCACGCCGGAGGAGCCGGCACTGGAGATCTGAGGGCCCACGACCCGGCCCGACCGCCACTTAGCCATCGTTCAGGCTCGCCGACTAGGGTGCAGGCAGGCACTCAATCGCAGCGAGGGAGAAGCAGATGGCGGGTCGACTCGCGGTCGTCGGGGCCGGGTTGATGGGTTCCGGCATCGCCCAGGTGGCGGCGCAGGCGGGCTGGCAGGTGACGCTGCGCGACCTGGACGACGCGGCCACCACCCGGGGTCTGGGCGGCATTCGGAAGTCACTGGAGAAGTTCGCCGAGAAGGGCAAGATCGAGGCGTCCGAGGTCGAGGCGACGCTGGCTCGGATCACGCCGACCACCGACCTGGAGGCGGCGGCGGACGCGGACATCGTGGTCGAGGCGGTCTTCGAGCGGCTGGAGATCAAGCACGAGGTGTTCCGCGCCCTGGACAAGATCTGCAAGTCGGACGCGGTGCTCGCCACCAACACCTCGGCGATCCCGGTCACCCAGATCGCCGCGGTGACCGAGCGGCCCGAGGCGGTGGTCGGCACCCATTTCTTCTCCCCGGTGCCGATGATGCAGCTCTGCGAGCTGGTGCGCGGTTACAAGACCAGCGACGCCACGCTGGACACCGCGCGGGCCTTCGCCGAGGAGATCGGTAAGACGGTCGTCGTGGTCAACCGGGACATCGCCGGCTTCGTCACCACCCGGCTGATCTCCGCCCTGGTGATGGAGGCGGTCAAGCTGGTCGAGTCCGGGGTGGTGTCCGCGGAGGACCTGGACACCGCCTGCCGGCTGGGCTTCGGGCACGCGATGGGTCCGCTGGCCACCACCGATCTGACCGGCGTGGACGTGCTGCTGCACGCCTCGAAGAACATCTACACCGACACCGCCGACGAGAAGTTCTTCCCGCCGGAGCTGCTCCAGCGCATGGTCACCGCCGGCGACCTGGGCCGCAAGACCGGTAAGGGCTTCTACACCTACTGAGACCGGCAGCTGCGGGGGCCCGTTCGCGGGCCCCCGCGGTCAGCTCAGTTCGGGCCAGGCGGCGCGGCCAGCGCCGCCGCGACGAAGTCGAGGGCAGCGGGTATGACCGAGCCCCAGTACCGGAAGTCGTGCCCGCCGTCGGCGTACTCGGCTCGGGCGGCCGGCTCGGGAAGGGCTCGCTCCAGCGCCTGCACGTCGGCGAGGAAGTCGTCCTGGCGGCCGCACCAGAGGCCCAGCGGAGTGCCGCGCAGCCGGTCGACACCGGCGAAGACGGCATCACCGGACGCGACGGCGGGGGAGAGGGCCGCCACCGCCCGGAGCAGCCCCGGCCAGGTGGCGGCGAGCAACAGCGAGCCGAAGCCCCCCATGGACCAGCCCCAGGCCGCCAGTCGGGTGGCGTCGAAGCCCCGCTCGGAGCACCAGGCCGGCAACTCCTCACGCACCATCCGCTGCGGGTCGTCCCGGCCGGTGGGGCGCCAGGAGAGGCGGTCGCCGGTCGCTCCGGCGAGCACGAACGGCGGCGCGCCCCGACGCACCGCGTCGGTGAGAAAGCGCCCCAGGCCGAGCCCGGGAAAGTCCCGTGCGGTGGTGGACGCGCCGTGCAGCACCAGGCAGACCGGCAACCCCTGACCGTCGCCGTGCCCGTCCGGGACGGCGGTGTAGAAGTCGACCGAGCGGCCACGTGCGGTGGACGGGCGGCTGACCACTCGCTCGTCGCCGGCTGGCGCGTCCGGGGGGACGGGTCGCGTCGGCGACGGGCGGATCAGGTCGCGGGCCGTCCAGCCGACCCCGACCGCCAGCGCCGTCGCCGCTGCCCCTGTGAGCAGGAGCCCGCGCCGGGTCGTTCGAGCGGCCATCGTCAGAGTCTGGCAGCCCCGAGGCGGATCGGGGGCCCCGGAAAGGGGTCAGCCGTCGCGCTTGGTGGTCCAGCGGAAGGTGGTCAGGCAGAGCACCACACCGATCACGCACCACAGGGCCAGCACCACCGCCACCCGGCCCAGCTCGAACGAGCCGCCCGGCTCCTGGGCGCCGAAGCTCTCCGGCAGGAACACCGACCGCAGCCCCTGGCACATCCACTTGAGCGGGAACAGCGCCGCCACCTGCTGCATCCAGGTGGGCAGGTCGGTGAAGACGAAGAACACCCCGGAGATGAACTGGAGCACCAGGGCCACCGGGGTGACCACCGCCGAGCCGCTGCGGGCGGTGCGGGCCAGCGACGAGATCGCGATGCCGCACAGGGTGCACGCGGTCACTCCGAGCACGGCGACCCAGCCGAAGGTGAACCACTTCGCGGCGGTGCCCGGCAGGTCGAGGTCGAACAGCGCCACCGCGACGGCCAGCAGCAGGACCGTCTCGGCGATCCCGATCGCCACCACCATGATCACTTTGCCGGCGAACCAGACCCACTTCGGCATCGGAGTGCCCCGGTAGCGCTTGAGCACGCCCCGGTCCCGTTCGATCGGGATCCAGATGCCGAGGTTCTGGAAGCTCACCGTCATCAGGCCGGTCGCGATCATGCCGGTGATGAAGTACTGGGTGAACTTGACCCCGCCGCCGATCGTGCCGTCGAAGATCGACGCGAAGATCAGGATCATGATGATGGGGAAGCCCATCGTGAAGACCACCGACTCCCGGCTGCGCAGGAACTGGGTGATCTCCAGTCGGCCCTGGCGCAGGGCGAGCGCGCCGGCACCCGGCCGCCGGCCGCGGGTCGCGGTGACCGGCGTCGCCGGCTTCGTCGTGGTCGTCATCGCGCGTGTCCGATCATGGTGAGGTAGACGTCCTCCAGGGTCGGCCGGGTCACCGTGAGCCCGGGGACCTCGCCGCCGTAGCGCGCGGCGAGGTCGGCCACGAAGGCCGTCGGCGTCGCGCTCTGCGCGCTTTCCAGCGTCCCTTCCGGGGTACGCCAGGAGACCGTCGCGAGGGCCTCCTGCCGATTGCCCAGCCGATTGGGCGCGGCGACCTCGACCAGCCGGCCGCCGGCGATCACGCCGACCCGGTCGGCGAGGGCCTCGGCCTCGTCCAGGTAGTGGGTGGTGAGCACGATGGTGGTGCCGGCCGCGGCGAGATCGCGGATCAGCTCCCAGAACTCACGGCGGGCCTCCGGGTCGAAACCGGTGGTCGGCTCGTCGAGGAAGAGCAGCTCGGGACGGCCGATGATGCCCAGGGCCACGTCCAGGCGGCGCTTCTGCCCGCCGGAGAGGGTGTGCGTCCGGGCCTTCGCCTTGTCGGCCAGCCCGACCCGCTCGATCACCTTGTCCGGGTCGTCCGCGTCGGGGTAGAAGCCGGAGAAGTGCCGGATCACCTCGGCCACGGTCAGCTCGTCGAACTCGCCGGTGCCCTGGAGCACGATGCCGACCCGGGACCGCCAGTCAGCGTCCGGGTGGGCGGGGTCCGTGCCGAGCACGGAGACCTCGCCGGCGTCCCGGCGGCGGTAACCCTCCAGGATCTCCACCGTGGTGGTCTTGCCGGCGCCGTTCGGGCCGAGCAACGCGAACACCTCGCCGCGGTGGACGTCCAGATCCACGCCCGCCACCGCCACGTTGTCGCCGTACGCCTTGCGCAGCCCCCGAACGGAGATGGCCAGCTCGTCATCCATGGCGTCAAGTGTGCGCCCTGGCCACAAGGCCTGTTGCCCGGGGTGTGGTGGTCCGCGCCACTGCGCGTACGTGACACCCGGACGTCCCCGACATGGACCTGTGTGGTTTTCCACAGCTCCTTTTACTGAACGGTAACTTAGACTCCGGCCATGGATGAGACGGCATTCCCGGGGCGACTGCCCGAGCGGGACCGCCCGTGGGTGATGCGCACCTACGCCGGCCACTCGTCGGCCGCTGCGACCAACGCCCTCTTCCGCCGCAATCTGGCGAAGGGGCAGACCGGCCTGTCGGTCGCCTTCGACCTGCCCACCCAGACCGGGTACGACCCGGACCACGAACTCGCCTCCGGCGAGGTCGGGCGGGTCGGCGTGCCGGTGGCTCACCTCGGCGACATGCGGGCGCTCTTCGACTGTCTCCCGCTCGCCGACACGAACACCTCGATGACCATCAACGCCCCGGCGATGTGGCTGCTCGCCCTCTACGGCACCGTCGGGCTGGAGCAGGGCGCCGACCTGGCCCGCTGCGCCGGCACCACCCAGAACGACATCATCAAGGAGTACCTGTCCCGGGGTACCTACATCTTTCCGCCGGCGGCGTCGCTGCGGCTCACCGCCGACGTGGTGGCGTACACGCTGCGCGAGATGCCCCGGTGGAACCCGGTCAACATCTGCTCGTACCACCTCCAGGAGGCCGGCGCCACGCCCGTGCAGGAGGTCGGCTTCGCGCTGGCCACCGCGGTCGCCGTGCTCGACGCGGTCCGGGACTCCGGCCAGGTGCCGGCCGAGCGGATGGGTGACGTGGTCCAGCGGATCTCGTTCTTCGTCAACGCCGGGGTGCGCTTCGTCGAGGAGATCGCCAAGATGCGCGCGTTCGGCGTGCTCTGGGACGAGATCACCCGGGACCGGTACGGGGTCACCGACGCCAGACAACGGCGGTTCCGCTACGGGGTGCAGGTCAACTCGCTCGGCCTCACCGAGGCGCAGCCGGAGAACAACATCCAGCGCATCGTGCTGGAGATGCTCGGCGTGACGATGTCCCGCGACGCCCGGGCCCGCGCTGTCCAACTGCCCGCCTGGAACGAGGCGCTCGGCCTGCCCCGCCCGTGGGACCAGCAGTGGTCGCTGCGGATGCAGCAGGTCCTGGCGTACGAGTCGGATCTGCTCGAATATCCCGACCTCTTCGCCGGCTCGCACGTGATGACCGCGCTGGTCGACGAGGTCGTCGCCGGGGCGCGGGTCGAGCTGGACAAGGTGCTGGAGCTGGGCGGCGTCGTTGCCGCCGTGGAGACCGGCTACCTCAAGAGCGCGTTGGTCGCGTCGCTGGCCGAGCGCCGTCGGCGGATGGAGTCCGGTGCCGACGTGGTGGTCGGGGTCAACCGGTACACCGAGACCGAACCCTCCCCGCTGACCGCCGCCGGCGCGGACGCCGTCGAGCAGGTCGATCCCGCGGTCGAGGCGGCCGCCGTGGACGGCGTACGCCGGTGGCGGGCCGACCGGGACGCGACGGTCGTCGACGCGGCGCTGGCCCGGCTGCGCGCGGATGCCGCGACCACCACCAACCTGATGCCGGCCACAGTGGAGTGCGTGCGGGCCGGAGTGACCACCGGCGAGTGGGCCGGCGCGCTGCGCCAGGTCTTCGGCGAGTACCGGGCGCCGACCGGCCTGGCCGGCGCCACCGGCGGCGGTGGGGAGCCGGGCCTCGTGGCGGTCCGCGAGCGGGTCACCGCCACCGCGCGGGAGCTGGGCAGCGGCCGGCTGCGGCTGCTGGTCGGCAAGCCGGGCCTGGACGGGCACTCCAACGGCGCGGAGCAGATCGCGGTACGCGCCCGCGACGCTGGCTTCGAGGTCGTCTACCAGGGCATCCGGTTGACCGCAGGGCAGATCGTCGCCGCCGCCGTCGAGGAGGACGTCGACCTGGTCGGGCTCTCCGTGCTCTCCGGGTCGCACCTGGCCGCCGTGCCCGCGGTGCTCGACGGGCTACGCGCCGCCGGCCGGCCGGACCTGCCGGTGGTGGTGGGCGGCATCATCCCGGCCAGTGACGCGGACACCCTCCGGGCGGCCGGGGTCGCCCGGGTCTTCACCCCGAAGGACTTCGCCCTCACCGGCATCATCGACGACCTGGTGACGGTCATCCGTCACGCCAACGACCTGCCCTGATCGCACGCTGTCCCGGCCGGTCGCCGGCCGACATGGGTCAGCGCCCGGCGTGGGTGGTCGGCCGGCGTGGGTCAGCGGCCGGAGTAGGTCATGCAGTCGGCCATGTCGTTGTCCGGGCCGACCCTGATCGACGCCGCGTGGCACTCCAGCTGCTCGTTGTGCCGGCAGTCGGCGCGCTGGCAGGCGCCCACCTGCGCGATCAGGCTCTCCACGCCGCCACGGACGGGCGACTCGACGAAGGTGTGGCAGTGGGCGTGATCCATGCTGCCGATGGTGATCGCGAAGGCGTGGCAGTCACCCGACTGGTTGTACGCGCACGCGGCGACCACACATTCCTGGACTCGGGGCATCTCCAACGCTGCGGTCATGCCGACCTCCTCTAGGTTCTTGCCCCGATCCTAGGCTTTTGTCGACCCCCGAAGCCGAGGTATGGCGGGCCGCCGATCCGCCGCGTCAGACGCGGAAGCCGGCGGCGCGGGCGGCCTCTCGTTCGCGGCGTCGTTCGGATCGACGACGGAAGAACCAGAAGGTGAAGAACACCAGGCCGACCAGGACGACGAGCACCAGCACCGGCAGGATGATCGCCACCAGGGAGACCACCACGCTGGTGGCGTCCTCGGCGGTGCTGGCGACCGGGGCGCCGATCCCGGCGGTGGTCGCGTTGATCACCGGGCGGGCCGCGGACTTGAGCAGGTGCACGCCCAACGCCAGCAGTACGCCGGTGACGACCGGCACCCACTGGTGGGAGGAGAAGAAGCTCCCCGGGTCGCTGACCGTCACCGTCTCCGACGAGGAGCCGGCGCCGAAGGCCAGGCCACCGGCGGTGGGTCGGACCACGGTCTGCACCACGTCGTTGATGTGGTCGACCACTGGCACCTTGTCCGCGACCATCTCCACGGCGAGAAGCACGGCCATGATGGCGATGACCCAGCCGTTGCCGAGCCAGGTCCAGCCGCTGGGCAGGTCGATCAGGTCGGTGTAACGGCCGAGTAGACCGAGGATGAGCAGGGGTATGTAGGCGTTCAGCCCCGCCGAGGCGGCGAGACCGGTGCCGGTGAGGACTTCGAACACGGTCTCAGCATCGCATCGACGCGCCAGTGCCGCTCGCTGGCGACCGGGGGGTGCTCGGCTACCCTCGTCGGGTGCGGTTGGTCATTGCGAAGTGCTCGGTGGACTATGTCGGACGGCTCTCGGCTCACCTGCCGCTGGCCACCCGGTTGCTGATGGTGAAGGCGGACGGGTCGGTGTCCATTCATGCCGACGACCGTGCGTACAAGCCGTTGAACTGGATGAGCCCGCCGTGTCGGTTGGAGGAGGCCCCCGGTGTGTGGCGGGTCGTCAACAAGGCTGGCGAGGAGCTGCGGATCACCCTGGAGGAGATCTTCCAGGACACCTCGTACGAGCTGGGTGTGGATCCGGGCCTGCGCAAGGACGGGGTGGAGGCGCACCTGCAGGAGTTGCTGGCCGCCAACCCGGGTGCCCTTGGTGAGGGGTTCACGCTGGTCCGCCGCGAGTACATGACGGCCATCGGCCCGGTCGACCTGCTGTGCCGGGATGCCAACTCGGGCTCGGTCGCCGTCGAGGTCAAACGGCGTGGCGACATCGACGGGGTGGAGCAGTTGACCCGTTATCTCGAACTGATGAACCGTGACCCGCTGCTCAGCCCCGTCGTCGGGGTCTTCGCCGCCCAGGAGATCAAGCCGCAGGCCCGGGTGCTCGCCACCGACCGGGGCATCCGGTGTGTGGTCGTGGACTACGACAAGCTGCGCGGCATCGTGAAGGACGAGCTGACCCTCTTCTGAGGGCGTCCTACCCGTTGCGCACCGCGATCAGTGACTTCGGCAGACCGAACACCCGCTCCACCAGCATTGTCGAGTCCGGGAAGTAGTGGCGCATCTGCGAGCGGTCCAACAACTCGGTCCAGAGCACCTGGTGGATGGCGGCGTCGTGGCTGCGCGTCGGCTTGTGCCCCAACGGCCAACGTCGGGCGAACGCGGTGCGCAGTCGTACCGGCAGGAACTGCATGCCGGGCGCGATCCAGTGTGGCTCGATGGGGAAGTAGCGGTAGGGCGTCTGCACCCAGTGCCGGTCGGCCAGTGAGCGGGCGGCGGCGGCGAAGCGGATCCGGCGTTCGTGCCCGCCCACATGCTCCAGCACCGAGTTCGAGAAGACCAGGTCGTAGCTGCCCTTGGTGAGGTGCGGGGGCAGGTCGCAGGCGTCGGCCTGCTCGACGTGGGCCCATTCCGGGACGACGGCGGGCGGCTGCTCCAGGTTGACGACTGTCACCCGGGCCGGTCGGACGGTGGCGCGGTGCCAGGTGCCGAGCCGACCACCGAGGTCGACCACGTGCATGTCGCCGATGTCGGGAAAGGTGCGCGCCAGCCAGTCCGAGCGGTGCCGACGCCGTCGGGCGCTCCACGACTGGTCACTGTCGACAAGGCGGTAGCGCAATCGATTGGGGCCCATTTAACGCAATGTACCGCCGTGACCACGGTGTATAAACATGTGGATACACCGATCCTTGTTGATGATCGGTTATCCGACACTTACCTTCCGTACATGACCTTGATGGCCTTGACGAGTCGGGCCACGTCGGCCGGGGTGCGCTCGAAGGTCATCGACGGCAGCAGTGACCGGGCACGACGTCGGGTGATCGCCTTGGCCCGACCGAACTCACGCAGGCCGTCCTCCCCGTGGATCCGCCCGAAGCCGGAGTCACCCACACCGCCGAACGGCAGGGTGGACATGCCGGCGAAGGTCAGCGTGGAGTTGATCGACGCCATCCCGGAGCGCAGTCGCCGGGCGGTGGCCACCGCACGCCGCCGGCCGAAGACCGAACCCCCGAGGCCGTACGACAGGGCGTTGGCGCGGGTGACGGCCTCGTCGGCGTCGCGGACCCGGCTGATGGTCAGCGTGGGACCGAAGGTCTCCTCGCGGACGGCGGCCGACTCCTCCGGTACGTCCACCAGCACTGTGGGGTGGACGTACGGCGGCTGTACGGCGCTCGGGCCGCCGAGTACGGCGCGCCCGCCGGACGTGATCGCGGCGTCGATGTGCCGGCGGATCACGTCGATCTGCCTGGGCATGGTGATCGGGCCGATGTCGGTGCCCTCCGGCCCGACCGTCAGCCGACCGGCGCGGGTCACCACCTTGTCGACGAAGGCGTCGAAGACGGCGTCGACCGCGTACACCCGCTCGATGCCGATGCAGGTCTGGCCGGCGTTGGTCATGCCGCCCCAGACGCACGCCTCGGCGGCCGCGTCCAGGTCGGCGTCGCTGTCCACGATCATGGCGTCCTTGCCGCCGCCCTCGATGAGCACCGGGGTCAGCGTCTCGGCGCAGGCGGCCATCACCTTTCGGGCGGTGGCGGTGGAGCCGGTGAACGCCAGCTTGTTGACGCCGGAGCGGCACAGTGCCGCACCCACGTCGCCCAGCCCGTGCACTGCGGTGAACACCGGCTGCTCGGGCACCACCTCGGCGAAGCTGTCCACCAGCCACTGGCCGACGGCGGGCGTGTACTCGCTCGGCTTGAGCACGACGGCGTTGCCGGCGGCGAGGGCGTACGCGGCGGAGCCGATCGGCGTGAAGACCGGATAGTTCCACGGCCCGATCACGCCGACCACCCCGTGCGGCTGGTATTCGAGGTGCCCGGAGAACTCGGCGAGGATGAGCCGGGACCGCACCCGACGTGGACCGAGCACACGGCCGGCGTTGCGGGCGGCCCAGTCGATGTGCTCGATCGCGGTGACGATCTCGACGATGGCGTCGGCGGTCGGCTTCCCGCCCTCGACGTGCACCAACTCGGCCAACTGCTCGATGCGCTTGGCGAGCAGGGCACGCCACCGCAGCATCCGCTGGCGGCGGCCGGTGAAGCCGAGACCCGCCCACCAGTCGCCGGCGGCACGGGCGCGGTCGACGGCCTGCCGCACGTCGGCGTCGGTGGCGACCGGGAGGCGCCCGGCCTCAGCGCCGGTCGCCGGGCTGGTGGAAACCAACTGACCCGCGTCGATGACCGGAACGCCCGGGATATGCACTGCCGTCATGGCGGAAGTCTAGACCCGAGGATTACTCACCGGTAGGGTCCCCGATTCGGGGCCGGGGGGCCGGCGTCGCATCAGCCCGGCCGATCGTTGATCAGTGCAGGTCAGGGCGTTGATGACGGATGGGGCCCGCCCGAATCGTCGAACGGCAGGTGGCCGGGAGGTGACGAGAGGCTGACCGGCCGGTCGGTATTGACGACTACCGTCTGATGGCAAGCTGACGCGCGGAGTGACGGTGTGGGGTGGAGGGCTGACTGTCCATGGAGGAACATCCGGAACTGATGCCGCTGTTGACGGTCGCGGGTGGACCGATGCGCGGCGCGAGCTTTCGTATGCGAGCCGAGATACAGGTGATCGGCCGAGCGCCGACAGGTCAGGTGGTCATCAACGACCCACACCTGAGCCGTCGCCACGCCGAGGTGTGGCTGGCACCGGAGGGCCCGTCCCTGCGGGACCTGGGTTCCACGAACGGCACCTGGCTCAACGACCGGCGGATCAGTGAGGTGGAACGACTCTCCGACGGCGACGTGATCCGGCTGGGCCGCACCGAACTGCGCCTGTTCGACCCCGGGGTGGCGCTCACCGACCCGGTGGGGCTCAGCTTCGGCTCGTCCCGGCGCGACGTCCGACCGACGCTGCCGCTGCCGCTGGCCGCGCCACCCGGCTCGCGTCGCTGATCTGGCGGCCTGCCACACCGGGTAGCTCCGTTGGGTGGCGGCCCGACACCTGGACCGGTGGGGACACCCGTGGCACCATGCCGCGGATGGAGACCGAGCAGCGGACCGTGACGGCGAACGGCATCACTCAGGCGGTACGGGTGGCCGGCCCGCCGGACGGCATACCCGTGCTGCTGATCCACGGCAACTGCTCGTCCGCGCTGTTCTGGGAGCCGCTGGTCCGCCGTCTGCCACCGACGCTGCGGGTGGTCGCCCCCGACCTGCGGGGATACGGCGACTCCGCGACCGCCCCGGTGGACGCCACCCGGGGCCTGCGGGACTTCGCCGACGACGTGGCGGCCCTGCTGGACGACCCGACGCTCTTCGACGCCGACGCGCGCCCGGTGGTGGTCGGGCACTCCCTCGGCGGCGGGGTGGCGATGCGCCTGCTGGTCGACCATCCGCAGCGCGTGGGGGCGCTGCTGCTCGCCGCACCGGTCTCCCCGTACGGCTTCGGTGGCACCCGTGACCTGACCGGCACGCCGACCACCCCCGACTTCGCCGGCACCGGCGCCGGCACGGCGAACCCGGACTTCGTCGCCCGCCTCGCGGCCGGTGACCGGAGCTCGGACGCGCCGGCCAGCCCGCGCGCCGTGCTGCGAGCCACCTATGTGGCCGATCCCGCCTCTCTGGTCGAGGACGAGGAACTGCTGCTGGACACCGTGCTCTCCACCGCCACCGGTGACGACAACTACCCGGGCACGGCGGTGCCGTCGGAGAACTGGCCGGGCACCGCTCCGGGGGAGCGCGGGGTGCTCAACGCGCTCGCGCCCACCTGGTTCCGGCTCGCTGACGAGCTGGTGGCCGTCGCCGAGAAACCGCCGGTCACCTGGGTACGCGGAGACGCCGACGTCATCGTCTCGGACACCTCGCTCTTCGACCTGGCGTACCTGGGTTCGCTGGATCTCGTGCCCGGCTGGCCCGGCGCTGACGCCTGCCCACCGCAGCCGATGGTCGGCCAGACCCGGGCGGTGCTCGACCGGTACGCGGCGGCCGGCGGCGCGTACCACGAGGTGGTGTTGCCCGGTTGCGGGCACAGCCCGCACCTGGAGCGCCCGGCGGAGTTCGTCGCGGAGTTGTTGGCCCTGACCAGCGTGTCGGCCGGGTAGCGGCGCTGCTGGGCCGTGGGTGAAATATGCCACGGCGTCTCGACAACTCACCGTCACGTGGCAGACTCGCGCGCATAACCTTAGCGGCCGTTCAGTGGCCGTGCGGAGTCTCTGGGGAGGCCGGTCGTGGCGCGCGAGTTCAGCACCGTGGGTGTGGTGGGGCTGGGCACCATGGGTGCCGGCATCGTCGAGGTCTTCGCCCGCAACGGCATCGACGTGGTGGCAGTGGAAATCTCCGCGCCGGCGCTGGAGCGCGGTCGGGCCACCCTGAAGGGCTCCACCGACCGGGCTGTCGCCAAGGGCAAGCTCGCCGAGGCGGACCGCGACGCCCTGCACGAGCGGGTGCACTTCGCGGTCGGGCTGGAGGCGCTGCACTCCGTCGACCTGGTCATCGAGGCGGTGCCCGAGCACCTGGACCTCAAGCAGCGGATCTTCGCGGAACTGGACCGGGTCTGCCGCCCGGAGACGATCCTCGCCACCAACACCTCGTCGTTGAGCGTCACCGAGATCTCCGTCGCCACCAGCCGACCCAACCAGGTGATCGGCATCCACTTCTTCAACCCGGCCCCGGTCATGAAGCTGGTCGAGGTGGTCCGCACTGTCGTCACCGCACCCGAGGTGGTCGCCGACGTGGAGGCGCTCTGCGCCCGGCTCGGCAAGGTCGACGTCACCATCAACGACCGGGCCGGCTTCATCGCCAACGCGCTGCTCTTCGGCTACCTCAACCACGCGGTCGGCATGTTCGAGTCGCACTACGCGACCCGGGAGGACATCGACGCCGCCATGAAGCTCGGCTGCGGCCTGCCGATGGGCCCGCTGGCGTTGATGGACCTGATCGGCCTGGACACCGCGTACGAGATCCTGGACACCATGTACCGGCGCGGCGGGCGGGACCGCCGCCACGCCCCGGTGCCGCTGCTCAAGCAGATGGTGACGGCAGGGCTGCTCGGCCGGAAGTCGGGCCGGGGCTTCTACACCTACGAACGGCCCGGCTCCCCGGTGGTCGTACCGGATGAGGCGACGCCGCTGGCCACGGACGGCGCGCTCGCCGACGGCGCGCGCGCCATCGCGAAGGTCGGCGTGGTCGGCTCCGGAACGATGGCCACCGGGATCATCGAGGTCTTCGCGAAGGCCGGCTACGAGGTCGTCTCGGTGACCCGTGGCATGGAGAAGTCCGCGAAGGTCTGCGAGGCGGTGAAGACCTCGCTGAACAAGGGCGTGGTGCGCGGCAAGCTCGCCGAGGCCGACCGGGACGCCGCCCTGGGCCGGATCAGCTGGTCCGCCACGCTCGACCATCTCGCCGACGTCGACCTGGTGGTCGAGGCGGTCGTCGAGGAGTTGAGCGTCAAGAAGGCACTCTTCGCCAGCCTCGACGAGATCTGCAAGCCGGGCGTGGTGCTGGCCACCACCACCTCGTCGCTGCCGGTGATCGACGTGGCGATGGCCACCCAGCGGCCGGCCGACGTGGTGGGGCTGCACTTCTTCAACCCGGCCCCGGTCATGCCGCTGGTCGAGGTCGTCCGCACCATCCGCACCTCCCCGGAGGCCACCGCCACCGCCCGCGCCGTCTGCGCCGCACTAGGCAAGACCGGTGTGGTCTGCGGCGACCGGTCCGGCTTCATCGTCAACGCGCTCCTCTTCCCGTACCTGAACGACGCGGTGAAGATGCTGGAGGCCAGCTACTCGACGGCCGACGACATCGACCACGCCATGAAGTTGGGCTGCGGCTACCCGATGGGCCCGTTCGAGCTGCTCGACGTGGTCGGGCTGGACGTCTCCCTGGCCATCCAGCGCGAGCTGTACCTGGAACTGCGCGAGCCGGGCTTCGCGCCCGCGCCGCTGCTGGAGCACCTGGTCACCGCCGGCTACCTGGGCCGCAAGACCCGCCGCGGCTTCCGCGACCACTCGCACCGCTGACCGGTGTCAACAGTGGGCGCCGGTGACGGCGTCTGAGTGGTGTGACCTTCGAGGAATACGTCAGCACGCGCGGGCCGGCGCTCGTCCGGCTGGCCCGGCTGCTGACCGGTGACGAACACCGCGCCGAGGACCTCACCCAGGACGTGTTGGCGCGCGCCTACGTGCACTGGCGGAAAATCGCCCGCGCCGACCACCCGGACGTCTACGTGCGCCGGATGTTGGTCAACGCCAACACCTCCTGGTGGCGCCGCCGATCCAGCAGGGAGTTGGCCACTGCCGAGTTCGCCGACCGGCCGGGGCGCGGGGACCTGGGCGGCGATGCGGCCGACCGGGACGAGATGTGGCGGCTGATCCTCGGCCTGCCCGACCGGCAGCGCGCGGTGCTCGTGTTGCGCTACTACGAGGACCTCGCCGACCCGACGATCGCCCAGATTCTCGGCTGTTCCCCGGTCACCGTCCGCACCCACGCGATGCGGGCGCTCAGCCAGCTGCGGGAGCGCCACGGCGTTCCCACGACGAACGGGAGCCGGCCGTGACCGACCTCGACGAGCGGATCGCCAGGGCACTCCGGGAGCAGGCCGACGGGCCCGTGGACACCAACAGCCTGCTGACGGCAGCGGTGAACGGGGGACGGGCCCGTCGGCGGCGGCGACGTGCCGTCATCGGGGCAGCCCTCGGTGTCGCGGTGCTGCTCGGGGCCGGTGTGGCAGTGCGTACGCCGTCGGCCGCGCCGCCGCAGCCGGCCGTCACGCCCAGCCCGGTAGTGGTCACACCGCCTCGGGCACCGGGGGTTCCGGGGGCAGCGGAGCGCCCCGCCCTGATCGGCACGGACCCACGGTTGCTGCACTTCGGGGTCGATCCGACAGCGGCGAAGCCGGTCGCCTGGCGCTCCGCGGCCCAGGTCGAGAGCATGCGACTGGACCTGGGTGACGGCGTGCAGGCGATGGTGATCGTTGCCGCGGACCCACGGACCGCCGAGATCGGTGATCCGAGCCAGCTTCGTGACATCGGCCCCGACAAAGCGGGCGCCGTCACCAGCGACAAGGACCTTGCCTCGCCCGGCCAGGGCCTCGACGCCGCATCGAGGTACAACGGGGTGATCCGTCAGCTCGACAGGGTCACGAAGGGTTGGGTGCTGCGCTGGCAGCCCGTCCCGGGCCTGTACGTCCGGGTCGCGGCTCTCGGGGAGACCGGCGCCGAGGTCCGCCGGGCGGCGGCGGCGCTCCGGTTCGACGAAGCCCGCCGCTGTGTCGCGCCGATCCAACTGACCGCTCTGCCCCCGGGTGCCCGGATCAGCGCGTGCGAGGTGGCGGTGCGGCAACTGTCCTGGCCCCGCATCGTGAACGTGGGGGGAATGACGACGCCGACCCAGATGGCCGTTGCGGCTTCGGACCACACCGAAGCGGCGTTGACTGTCGCTCTCCAGGGCGCCGCCACCTTGCCGGTGCGGCTCACCTACTTACCCCGCCCATCCTCGCCCGACCGGGCCAAGGCCAATCGTAGGATCGCCGGCAGGCCGGTGTTCGACATGGGCGACTTCTGGCACGTGCTCGGCATTCCGAACACCCTGCTGTCCATGGGGCACGAGAACCGCTGGGAGCGGTCGCCCACGGACGCGGAGGTCAGCACGGTTATCGGCGGGCTCCGGGTCGCCGACGACCGTGGCGAGCCGGCGAGCTGGGAGTGACCGTAACCTTGGTGACTGTGAGCCCCCGTCGCAACCGCCCTCGCCGGGACGAGAACGCCAACCTGGACGCCGACCGGGTCCGGCAGGGCGTCGCCTCGGTCCAGCAGTGGACCGACGGTGCCTGGCAGGTACGCGGCATCGGCGCGGGCGCGTCGGTCAAGACGTACCGCTGCCCCGGCTGTAACCAGGAGATCCGGCCCGGGGTGGCGCACCTGGTGGCCTGGCCGGCGGACGGCCTGGGTGACCTGACCGACCGGCGGCACTGGCACAGCGGCTGCTGGCAGGCCCGGGAACGGCGCGGCCCGGCGGTGCAGCGCGGCCGGGGCTCCCCGCGCTACTGAGCGACCAGGCCCGGAGCGCTGCCGCGTAAGGGGCTTGGCGACCTGCCCGGTAGCGACCTGGGTCACCCTGTTCGTGCCTGGGCGGGCGGCGGCGGCGACTTCACGACAGACTTGGGCGGTGAGCACAGCGATCCGCGCGTCGTCGATCCTGCCCGGCCGCCGGGAGGACATCGAGCTGCACACCGCCGACGGTCTGCGACTGGTCGGTGAGCTGGCCCTGCCGGCCGACCGGCCGCCGGTGGCCACCCTGGTCTGCCTGCACCCGCTACCGACCCACGGCGGAATGATGGACAGCCACGTGTTCCGCAAGGCAGCCTGGCGGCTGCCCGCGCTGGCCGACCTGGCGGTGCTGCGGTTCAACACCCGGGGCACCAGCAGCGTGCGCGGCACCAGCGAGGGAGCCTTCGACGGCGCGGTGGGCGAGCGGTACGACGTGGCCGCCGCCATCGAGTACGCGGAGTTCGCCGAGCTGCCCAACATCTGGCTCGTCGGCTGGTCGTTCGGCACCGACCTGGCGCTGAAGTACGGCTGCGACCCGGCGATCGCCGGGGCGATCCTGCTCTCGCCGCCGCTGCGCTTCTCCGCCCCCGAGGACCTGGCCACCTGGGCCGACTCGGGTCGACCGCTGGTGGCGCTGGTGCCGGAGTTCGACGACTACCTGCGCCCCACCGAGGCGCGGGAGCGGTTCGCCGCGGTGCCGCAGGCCGAGGTGGTCGGGGTTCCGGGTGCCAAGCACCTGTGGGTGGGCGACGCGGAGACGGTGCTCGACGAGATCGTCCGGCGGGTCAACCCGGTCGTCGAGGTGCCGCTGCCGACAACCTGGGACGGCCCGATGGAGGCCGGCGACGTCAGCGCGTACGCCGACCGGACGGTGGCCGCCTTCGCCGACACCCCCGTCCCCGGCCCGGCCGCCACCAAGGCGGACTGACCCGCCCGTCCGTCGGCGCCTGGCCGCCGGTCAGGCGGGCTGACGCTCAGCGGCGCTCCTGGCGGGGCAGCACCACCTCGCGCAGGATCAGTTGCAGCGCGGCCACCGTGGGGATGGCGATCAGCGCGCCCACCACACCCAGCAGCGCCACCCCGAGCAGTGCGGCCAGCAGGGCGGCCACCTCGTTGACCTCCACCGAACGCCGCATCACCTTCGGGTAGATGAGGTAGTTCTCCACCTGCTGGTAGATGAGGAAGAAGACCGCGCAGGCGATGCCGGTGGGCAGGTCGGCGGCGAAGCCGACCAGACTCACGATCACCGCGCCCAGGGTGGCGCCGATCTGCGGGATCAGGTCGGTCACCGCGACCACCACGGCCAGCGCGAACGGGTACGGCAGGTCGACGATCAGCGCGAAGACGAAGGTGGTCGCGCCGGCCAGCACCGCGATGCTCAGCGCGCCGACCATGTAGGCGCCAACCTTGGCCAATATCTCGTCACCGATCAGCTGCACCCGCTGCCGCCGCGACCGGGGCACCAACGAGTAGCCCAGCGAGCGCAGCTTGTCGAAGTAGGCCAGGAAGTAGATGGTCAGCACCAGCACGGTCAGCGTCCGGAACACCGTGCCGAAGATCAGTTGTGCGCCGCCCAGCACGCCGCCGAGCGCCCGTCCGACCGTCTCCGCGTTGGCCGCGCCCTGCACCCGCTCCACCACGTCGTACCGCTCCACCAGGTCATTGACCGTCGGGTTGCGGCGCAACTCGTCGAGCAGGCTCGGGATCTGGTCGATGAACTGCCCCGACTGGGTGACGATCGGCGGGACCAGCGCCACGATGCCGCCGCAGAGCAGCAGCACCACCGTCAGGGCGACCCCCGCCACCGCCAGGCCGTGCGGCACACCCCACCGGCCCAGTCGGACCACCGCCGGGTTGAGGCCGACCGCGAGGAAGAGCGCGATCACCACCAGCACGAGGATGCCGCCGGCATTGCGAATCCCCAGATAGAGGGTGTACGCCAGCAGCACGCCCAGCGCACCGGTGAAGCCGAGCAGGAAGCTGCTGCGGCGCAGTGGCCGCCCCGGTGTGCCGAACTTTCCGGACGGGACCGCCGGCGGCTCATCCGGGTCGACCCCCGGGACGGGGACCGGCACCGGGGGTGGCGTTGCCGCTGACGGCTGCGCCTCCGTCGGCTGCGCTTTCGTCGGCTGCGCTTCCGTCGGCTGCGCTTCCGCCGACGGTGGCGTCTCCGCCGGCTGTGGGGTTTCCGCTGGCGGGGGACCGGGGGTCACGTCCGGCTCGTCGCCGGACGGGTCGTGCTGTGGCACCAGGGACCTCCCGGCTCAGGCCGTCGGACGACGGGCGACGGCCACGAACGCCCGCCACGCGGCGGGCGCGAACACCAGCACCGGACCGGCCGGGTCCTTGCTGTCCCGCACCCCCACGACCCCGGGCAGATTGTCCGCCACCTCGACACACTCTCCGTTGCCGCTACGGCTGGACGTGCGCCAGAGCGCGCCGGTCAGGTCCATCAGGTCACAACTTCCTTCATCAGCTTGATCGACTGGCGGCGAGACAACGCACCGTTTCTGATCATCTCCCAATGCGCCAGCAGCGTAGCCACCTCATGGTCGCCATCGACCACGAGACCGTCAATCTGGTGCTCCATGTGCCCCACCCAACCACTGTCGGCATCTCGGGCCGGATTGAACGGTCCGGAAAGGTCTCCGGTGGGGGCGGTCGTGGAGCAACGGCTCGCCGACGGCAGCCCGGTGGTGGCATCGAGACGACCATCGGCCGATCTGCTCGACCATCAATGCGCGACTCGGGCCGTACCCCGTGTTGCCCGACCCGGCGGCGCGCGGACGCCGCACATCCCGCTGCAACCTGCGCGGTGCTGCCGGGCCAACGGCCGGCAGTGGCCCTGCGCGGAAGCCCGGCTGCTGCTCAAGGCGGAGTTCGACGAGGACCACACCCACCCCGGACGCCGCCAAATCCGTGCAGATCTTGGACAGTTTCCGTTAGGCCGTAACGGAAACTGTCCAAGATCTGGTGGTGGGGCGGCGCGTAACGGCGAAAGCTGTCCGGATGCTGCCCGCCGATGACGCCGACGCACTCGACTGGCTCGCCTTCGAGCAGGCGGGCGTGCTGACGACCGCGCAGGTCGCCGGGTTGCCCAGCGAGGGGCGGGTGCGGGGCCGGATTCGCTCCGGTCGGTGGCGGTCGATCTGCCGCGGGATCCTGCTGGCCGGCAACGGCCGACTCACCCGCGACCAACAACTCTGGGTGGCGGTGCTGGCGGCCGGGCCGGGGGCGGTGCTGGCCGGGGTGTCCGCCGCCGCCGAGGCCGGGGTACGAGGACTGCGACGCGAGCCGCTGCACGTGCTGGTGCCGGCAGCCCGCCGTGCCGCGCGGGCCACCCTGCGTCGACTTCCGATCGACATGCCCGCCGTCCTGGTCCACCGCACGACGGTTCTCCCCGAGGCCCATCTCCAACGTGCCCGCCCACCGCGCACCACGACGGCGCGGGCCCTGGTGGACGCGGCGGGCTGGGCGGCCGGCGTGGACGAGGCGCAGTCGGTTCTGGCCGCCGGTTGCCAGCAACGCCGGGTGCTGCCCGAGGAGTTGCAGGCGGTGCTCGACGTCCTCCCTCGAGCCCTCCGTCGGCGGCTGATCGGGCTGACCATCAGCGACATCGCGGGCGGCGCACAGGCGCTCTCGGAGATCGACTTCCTGCGGCTGTGCCGCCGGCACCGGCTGCCCGCCCCGGACCTGCAGGAGCACCGGGTCGACGCGGCCGGCCGGAACCGCTGGCTGGACGCGTACTGGCGGGAGTGGCGGGTGCAGGTGGAGATCGACGGCGCGCACCACATGGACGTCAAGCAGTGGGCGGCCGACATGCGTCCACAGAACGACGTCTGGAACAGCGGCGACCGCATTCTGCGCTTCCCGGCCTGGCTGGTCCGCGCCCGCCCGGACGAGGTCGCCGACACCGTCCGACGCGCCCTCATCGCAGCCGGCTGGACCCCCGCCCCGCCCCTACGCCACCCGACGCAGAAATGAATCTTGGACACTTTCCGTCGGCGGTTGACGGAAAGTGTCCAAGATTTCGAAGCTTCGGCGGGCGGGTGCCCGTCACTCCTTGTCGATGGTGACCTTGCTGGGCTTGGCGCTGCGCTCGTCGGTGGTCGGCTTGCTGGGTCGCTTGCCGTTCTCACCAGTGCTAGTGATCTTGGTGGGCTTGGCGCCCCGGCCACCCTCGCCCGGAACGGCGGCCACGGTCGGCTCCCCGTCCACCCCGGCGCTCGCCGTCCCGCCATCCACGGTGGTCACCGGCTCGGCCACCGGCCGGGTCGTGGACTGCCCGGACTCTTCCGCGCCTGCGTTCACCGGCTGCCTGGTGTCGGCGGGCTCCGTCTTCAGCCCGGTGCCCGTACCCGAACCCCCGGTGCCCGTACCCGAACCCGCGGCCGCGCCGGCGGAAACGCTCACGCCGTCGTCCCCACCACCGGGCACGTCTCCGTTCGCGCTGGCGTCTCCGGCCGGCGCGGTCGGCCCGTCGATCGGACCGGCGACACTCTGCAACCGCAGCTCGGACATCTGACGCTGGAGCTCGTCGGACTCCTGCCGCGCCTTCCAGGTCTCCTGCCGCAGATCCGCCAACTGCTGCTGGGCCTGGGCGATCTCCAACATCACCTGGGCCAACTGCTGACGGCCCGCCGCCGACTCCTGCTGGGTCGCCGCCAGGTGCTGCTGAGTGGTGGCAAGGTGCTGCTGCGTGGTGGCCGCGTACTCCTCGAACTGCCGCCGCGACGCAGCGACATGCTCGTCGGCCTTGCGGCGCTTGTCGCTGGCCTCGGTCTCGGCCCGGCTCAGCAGCTCGGCGGCCTCCGCCTCGGACCGCTGGCGCAGCGCCGCCGCGTCCTGCTCGGCCGCCTGACGGACGCCGGCCGCGCCCTGCTCGATCTCGTTCTTGCGAGCCGTGTACTCGGTCTCCAGCTCGTTCTTCCGGGTGGAGTATTCGTTTTCCAGCTCGTCCCGACGGGTGGTGAACCCGTTCTCCAGCTCCTGCTGACGGCTGGCGAGCCCAGCCTCCAGCTCCTGCTGGCGCGCCGCGTGTTGCTTGTCCAGCTCGTCGCGGCGCTTGGCGAACTCCTGCTCGGCCGCGGACCGTCGCTGCGCCAACTCCCGGTCGGCCGCCTCCCGACGGGAGTTGACCTCCTGCTCCACCCCGGCCCGCCACGCGCCCAGCTCCTGCTGGGTCTGTGCCCGGGTGTGCTGCACGTACGCCTCGGTCTCGGTGCGCATTCGCTGCACGTACGCCTCGGTCTCGGCGCGGCTGCGCTTCGCCGACTCGGTGGCCTGCGTCGTCAGCCGCTCCGCCTCCTGCTGCGCCTTCGCGCGGGTGGCCCGACCCGCCATCGACGCGTCGTCGATGATCTGCTTGGCCTCCTGCTGCGCCTTGGCATGGGTGGCCCGACCGGCCTCGGTCGCCGTGTCGGTGAGCCGCTTGGCCTCCTGAAGCGCCTTGGCGTGCACCTCCTTGGCGGCATCGCGCAGATCGCTGGCCTCCTGCCGGGCGTTGGCCAGCGTCTCGCGGGCCGTCTCGCGCAGCTTGGTGGCCTCCTGCTGGGCCCGGGTGTGGATCTCCTTGGCGGAATCCCGCAGCTGGGTGGCCTCCTGCTGGGCCTTCGCCAGCGCGTCCTGCGCCGCCTTGCGCAACTGCGCCGACTCGTCCTTGGCCGCCCGCAGGGTCGCGTCCGCCTCGGCCCGCTGGGCGGCGCTGTGCCGCTCCTCCTCCGCGCGTCGGGCGGCGAGGGCGATCTCGAAGTCCTTCAGAGCCCGCGCGGCCTGCTCGCGGGCCTCCTCGATGATGTGCTCGGCCGCGGCACGACGCGCCTCGATCTCCCCGTTCGCGTCGGCGAGGATCTGCTCGGCCTGCTCCTCAGCGAGAGTCAGGATCGACTCGACCCGCGGGCCGAGGTGCCGGAACGACGCCCGGTCGACCACGTTCATCTGCTTGCGCACCTGGGTCAGGTCGCGCTGGAGAACCTCGACCTGGCCGGCGAGCTTGTGGATCTGTGTGTACGCCTGTTCCCGTTCGGAGGCGAGGGTCGCGATCTCGTGCTCAGCACGTGCGACATAACGGTCGACCTGTTTCTTCTCATACCCCCGCAGAGCGGACTCGAAGCTGGGCTCCGTCGTCACGTCCCCGCCGAGAGCGAACAGTTCCTCGCCGTGCGACATGCCCCCATCCTCACACGCAACGGGCCCTGCTGGGGCGATACGGACGGGCCTTGTGGGAGCTACTTCACTCCGTTGCGGTCAGCGAATACCAGGGGTTAGGAAACGCATACGGCGCGAGGTGGCACCGGTTACCCGGTGTCACCTCGCGCCGTCGATGCCCCGACCTGACGCCCTCGCGTCAGCCGGCGGTCTCCGCGGGCACCCGCTCCTGACCGCCATCGGTCTTCTTTGCTGCTTCCGGCTTGGCAGCCGGAGCGGCCTGCGCCGGCATTCCCGGAACGATGCCGGCGAGGCCGGAGAGCATCTGACCCAGCTGCGACGTGACAGCGTCCTTCTGCCGGGTGAGGTCCTCGACCTCGCGGCGGGCGGCCTGCGTGGTCAGCTCCGCCTCGGTGCGGGCCTCGGTGAGCAGGCGCTGCGACTCGGCCTTCGCCTCGTTGAGGGTCTTCTCCGAGTGGGCCTTGGCCTTGTCGACAGTCTCGGCGGCGTTGCGCTCCGACTCGACCCGCCGCGCCTCGGCGCGCTGCTCGATCTCCTTGGCCCGCTCCTGCGCGGCCCGGGCACGCTGCTCGGCCTCGCTGACCATCTTCTGGGTCTGCGCGACCTGCGCGGCGTGCCGCTCGGACTCCTCGCGCTCGGCCTTCTCCCGCCGCTCGGCCAGCTGGAGCTCCAGGGCCTGCAGGTCCTTGTCGCGCTTGTCGCGCGCATCGGTGAGCAGCTTGGTCGCCTCGGCGCGCTTCTCCTCAGCCTCGCGGGCGGCCTTCGCCCGCTGCTGGGTGATCTCCCGCTCGGCGGTGGCCCGCAGGGTGGCGACCTCCCGCTCGACTGTCGACTTCAGCTCGGCCACCTCGTGCGCGGTGACCGTACGCAGCTGCTTGGTCTCCCGGTCGGCGTCGGCGCGCAGCGTGTCGGCCTCGCGGCGTGCCTGCACCCGGACCTCGGCGGCCTCGCGCTCGGCGGCCGTACGCAGGTTGCCCGCCTCGCGCTCGGCGCTCGCCTTCATGGCGGCGGCCTCGGCGCGGGCCTTGTCGGTGATCTCGCGGGCCTCGAGGCGGGCGGCGGAGAGGATGCCCTCCGACTCGCGCTTGGCCTCGTTGCGGTGGTCGTTGGCCTGCTCCTCGGCGAGCCGGAGGATCTGCTCAACGCGCGTGCCGAGCCCGGAGAGGGTGGGTCGGCTGTTCTCTTCGAGCTGCTTGTTCGTGTCGGTGAGCTTCTGCTCCAGCGCACTCATGCGCTGCTCGGCCTGGCGGAGCCGACGCTGGGCGTCGTTCATCCGCTGCTCGGCCTCGGCACGGGCCTGCTCGGACTGGGTCAGCGCGGCGGTCATCCGGCCGAGGAAGTCGTCGACCTGATGAGTGTTGTATCCGCGCAGGCCAACGGTGAAATCTGGCTGCGAGTTCGCGTTATCGAAGAACGCGAGAGGGGAGGACTGCTGCTGGGGCATTGGGACATACTGGCAGACGCCCCAGGGTGCTTCGCAAGAGCGGTGCGAAGCTTTCGTGCCCTCTTTACATGGTCAACTCCCGCGATCGGCCAGGTTGGACCAATCGGCGATCTTGGCAGGTCCCGGCGGGTCGGACGCCACGCAGCGTGACGCGGAAAAGGGCCCCGGGGTTACCCCGAGGCCCTTTGTTCGATCCGGGTGGCTTATCCGCTAATGGGGGCGGAAGAACAATGAGCGATCAGCGCAATGGTCATCCAGCGTTCCACCGTCCGGCCGGGACCCGCCCCGGCTCCGGATGCCGGTCGGTGCCCCTGGGACCGGCGGTGCCGCTCAGTGCCCCCGGAACCGGTTGATCGCGTCCTCGTGCCGGGCCCGCAACTCCCCGTCGCGCACGCCCAGCCCGTCAGTCGGTGCGAGGCAGCGCACGCCGACCTTGCCCTGGTGGGCGTTGCGGTGCACCTCGTACGCGGCCTGGCCGGTCTGCTCCAGCGGGTAGGTGCGGGAGACCGTGGGGTGCACCTTGCCGAGCGCGACCAGGCGATTGGCCTGCCACGCCTCGTGGTAGTTGGCGAAGTGGCTGCCCACGATCCGCTTGAGGTGCATCCACAGGTAGCGGTTGTCGTACTGGTGCAGGAAGCCGCTGGTGGAGGCGCAGGTGACGATGGTCCCACCGCGCCGGGCCACGTAGACGCTGGCGCCGAACGTCTCCCGACCCGGGTGCTCGAACACGATGTCCGGGTCCTCGCCGCTGGTCAGCTCGCGAATCCGTTCGCCGAAGCGCCGCCACTCGTCCGGGTCCTGGGTCTCCTCGTCCTTCCAGAAGCGGAAGCCCTCCGCGGCCCGGTCGATGACCAGCTCCGCGCCCATCTTGCGGCACAGCTCGGCCTTCTCCGGCGAGGACACCACGCAGACCGGAATCGCGCCGCCGTTGAGCGCCATCTGGGTGGCGTAACCGCCGAGGCCGCCAGAGGCGCCCCAGATCAGCACGACGTCGCCCTGCTTCATGTTCGCGCCGTGGTGCGAGACGAGCTGCCGGTACGCGGTGGAGTTGACCAGCCCCGGGCTGGCCGCCTCCTCCCAGCTCAGGTGCCGCGGCTTCGGCATCAGCTGGTTGGCCTTGACGATGGCCAGCTCGGCCAGCCCGCCGAAGTTCGTCTCGAAGCCCCAGATCCGCTGTTGCGGGTCGAGCATGGTGTCGTCGTGCCCGGCCGCGTCCTCCAGCTCCACGGAGAGGCAGTGCGCGACCACCTCGTCGCCAGCGGCCCACCGGGTCACCCCCGGGCCGGTGCGCAGCACCACGCCGGCCGCGTCCGAGCCGACCACGTGGTACGGCAGGTCGTGCCGACGGGTCAGCTCGGAGACCCGGCCGTAGCGCTGGAGGAACTTGAAGGTGGACACCGGCTCGAAGATGCTGGTCCACACCGTGTTGTAGTTGATCGCGCTGGCCATCACCGCGACCAGCGCCTCGCCCGGCGCCAGCTCCGGCGTCGGCACCTCCTGCACGTGCAGGGCCTTGCGCGGGTCCTTGTCCCGGGTGGCCATGCCGTCGAACATCCGGGCCTCCTCGGCGCGGACCACCACGCCCCGGTAGCTCTCCGGTACGGGCAGCCCGGCGAGGCCGGCGAGTTCGCGGTCCGGATCGTTCGATTCCTCCGCCGCCATGATCGCTTCGAGGATGTCCTGCACGGTGACCTCCGGTTCATCCGCACCCGCACGGGCCTGGGTGCTGCCATCGTCGGCGCCGGTGGGCACGACCGCCATGTCGGCATTCGACACATCCGGCACCGGTCGCGCTCCTGTGGGGCCGGACGTTACTGAACGGTAGCTAGGCCGGGAAGTCCTCTGTGAAAAACTGCATCCGCCGATGCGTGAAGGTGTCCAACCACCCCGCCAACCGCGCACTGACGTGCGCGCACCGGACGCCGCCTCTCGTTGATCAAGAGCTTTCGGTCATCTCTGCGGCGCGGGATGACGCAAACCTCTTGATCAACGAGGGGTGGGGGTGGGGCCGGAGGGTCAGTGGGGGGTGGGGGCGGGTTGGACCAGTTCGACGAGGACGCCACCGGCATCCTTGGGGTGCACGAAGTTGATCCGGCTGTCCGCGGTGCCACGCCTCGGAGCGTCGTAGAGCAGGCGCATGCCGCGCTCACGTAGCGCCGCGCAGGCCACGTCGATGTCCACCACGGTGTACGCGACCTGCTGCACGCCCGGCCCGTTGCGGTCCAGGAACTTCGCGATCGTCGACTCCGGGGTGAGCGGGGCGAGCAGCTGCACGCAGCCACCCTCGGTGGTCGGCCCGACGGCCAGCATCGCTTCCCGAACGCCCTGCTCGGTGTTGGTCTCCACGTGGACGCAGCGCATCCCGAACGTCCGCTGGTAGAAGTCGATCGCGGCGTCGAGGTCGGCCACGGCGATCCCGACGTGGTCAATCTTGCGAAGCCCGATGTCTGTGACGTAGTCCGCACCGGGCTCGACGGGGGAGTTCTCTGCCATGGCGCTAGTCTGGCCGAACAATCGTTAAGGCGTACAGCTCGGCACCCCTTCGGAGGCAGGCATGGCTTCGGTGATCGTCAGCGGCGCGCGGACCCCGATGGGCCGGCTGCTGGGCAACCTCAAGGACCTCCCGGCCACGAAGCTCGGCGGGATCGCCATCAAGGCGGCGCTGGAGCGTGCCGGCGTCAGCCCGGACCAGGTCCAGTACGTGATCATGGGGCAGGTGTTGCAGGCCGGCACCGGTCAGATCCCGGCTCGGCAGGCGGCGGTCGAGGCCGGCGTGCCGATGTCCGTGCCGGCGCTGACCATCAACAAGGTCTGCCTCTCCGGCCTGGACGCGATCGCCCTTGCCGACCAGTTGATCCGGGCCGGCGAGTTCGACATCGTGGTGGCCGGTGGCATGGAGTCGATGACCAACGCCCCGCACCTGCTGATGGGCCAGCGCACCGGCTACAAGTACGGCGACGTGGTGGTCAAGGACCACATGGCACACGACGGGCTCAGCGACGCCTGGGACTGCTGCTCGATGGGCGAGTCGACCGAGCGGCTCGGTGCCAGGCACGGCATCTCCCGCGCGGAGCAGGACGCCTTCGCCGCCGCCAGCCACCAGCGGGCCGCCGCAGCGCAGAAGAACGGCCACTTCGCCGACGAGATCGCCCCGGTGGTCATCCCGCAGCGCAAGGGTGACCCGCTGGTGATCAGCGAGGACGAGGGCATCCGCCCGGACACCACGGTCGAGTCGCTGGCCAAGCTGCGCCCCGCCTTCGCCAAGGACGGCACCATCACCGCCGGCAGTTCGTCGCCGATCTCCGACGGCGCCGCCGCGGTGCTCGTGATGAGCAAGGCCAAGGCGAAGGAGCTGGGGCTGACCTGGCTGGCCGAGATCGGTGCGCACGGCAACGTGGCGGGCCCGGACAACTCCCTGCACTCGCAGCCGTCCAACGCCATCAACCACGCCCTGAAGAAGGGTGGCCTGAGCGTTGCGGACCTGGACCTCATCGAGATCAATGAGGCGTTCGCGCAGGTCGGTGTCCAGTCCACCCGGGACCTCGGGATCAGCCCGGACAAGGTCAACGTCAACGGCGGCGCGATCGCGCTGGGGCACCCGATCGGCATGTCCGGCGCGCGTCTCGTGCTCACCCTCGCTCTGGAGCTGAAGCGGCGCGGCGGTGGCACCGGCGCGGCCGCGCTGTGTGGCGGCGGTGGCCAGGGCGACGCGCTGATCATCCACGTGCCGGGCAAGGCCGAGACCAGCCAGTGAGCGCGAGGAGTGAGCCGGTCCTGCGAGCCCCGCAGTCGCGAACAGGGATGACGCAGTGAGCGAGGCTGAGCACATCCCGGCAGCGGGCACCACGTCGGTGCGCCGCAGCCGGGACGTACCGCTGCTGGTTGAGCGGGCCCGCGCGGGCGACCCCCGCGCGGTGGCTCGCCTGATCACGCTGGTGGAGAACGGTGACGCGCTGTTGCCGGAGATCGCCGCAGCGCTGGCGCCGTACGCCGGGCAGGCCCAGGTGGTCGGGCTGACCGGTTCACCCGGGGTGGGCAAGTCGACCACCACGAACGAGCTGGTCCGAGCGCTGCGGGCGCGCGGGCACCGGGTGGGCGTGCTCGCGGTCGACCCGTCCAGCCCGTTCACCGGCGGAGCGATCCTCGGTGACCGGGTGCGGATGCAGGACCACGCCACCGATCCGGGCGTATACATCCGGTCGATGTCCAGCCGGGGGCACCTCGGCGGGCTGGCCGCGGCCACGCCGCAGGCGGTCCGGGTGCTGGAGGGCGCGGGCTGCGACGTGGTGCTTGTCGAGACGGTCGGCGTCGGGCAGGCCGAGGTGGAGGTCGCCTCGCTCGCCGACACGACGCTGGTGCTGCTCGCACCCGGGATGGGCGACGCGATCCAGGCGGTCAAGGCCGGCATCCTGGAGATCGCCGACGTGTTCGTGGTCAACAAGGCGGACCGGGACGGTGTCGACGCCACCGTCCGTGACATCCAGGGCATGATCGCGCTCGGTGAGCGCGGGCCGGGGCAGTGGCGGCCCCAGGTGGTCCGGTCGGTCGCCGCCCGGGGCGAGGGCATCGACGACATCGCCGCCGCCATCGACAAGCACCGGGGCTGGCTGGTCGAGCACGGCGAGCTGCGCCGCCGCCAGGAGGCGCGGGCCGCCGCCGAGATCGAGGCGATCGCGCTCGGCACCCTCCGCGCCCGGATCGGCTCACTGCGCGACGGTACGGAGTTGGCGACGCTCGCCACCAAGGTTGCCGAGGGCGCGACCGACCCGTACACGGCGGCTGACGAGTTGCTCGCCCAGCTCGCGCGCTGACCCGGCGAGCCGCCGGCCGGCGCGGCCACCTGGAGGACCCGCTCGGCACTGTCCGGTGCGGACCGTCGCCGTCGCCCGTGCGCGCCGCACGCCCGCAAGCGAAGGTCGCTCTGGTTTTAGTAGGCTCGCCGCGCGTGGCCGCAAGCGGGGCTTCCGCGAAGCGGGCTGACGAGCCGGTCGGTCCACAGTGCACGGGGACCAGGGGAGATGTGATCATGACGGACGCGGTGGAGAACGCCGGCGCAGTGCAGCCCGCGACGGGCGCGGCCCGGGGTGTCACGTCGGTTTCCGACGAGGTCGTGGAGAAGATCGCCGGTACGGCCGCTCGTGCCGTGCCCGGTGTCGCCGACCTCGGCGGTGATGTTTCCCGGTTCTTCAACAGCGTGCTGGACAAGATCGGCCTGGACGAGGTGGGCGACGCTCGGCGGGGCGTGTCGGCCGACGTGAAGGGCAGCTCGGCCGTCATCAACGTGGTCCTGGTGATCGACGCCGGGCACGTCGTGGCCGACGTGACCGAGGCGGTGCGGGCCGCGGTGATCGAAGCGGTGGAGAAGTACGGCCTGACGGTCACCCAGGTCAACGTCACTGTGGACGACATCGAGCTGAACCAGCCGGGGGCGGCAGCCGGAGCCTGAGACGTGGCTGCCCGGCGGTCTGACGGCTGCCGGACCGTCCGCCAGGAACATCCCGGGACGGCATCGTCCCAGTAGGCTCGCACCGCCCCGTCTTCACCGGGGCCGGACGTGCCCAGACGCGGTGGTACGAGGAGCAGGGAGCGACTGTGGACCTGGAAGCAACGCGGGAGCTGACCAGGGCGTCGGTGCCAGCTGGCGGGACGACGCAGGTCGCCGACGAGGTGATCGAGAAGATCGCCGTCGCGGCGGCCCGCGCGGTGCCCGGCGTGGCCGACCTGGGCGGGGACGTCGCCCGGTTCTTCAACGCGGTTCTCGACCGGGTCGGACTGGACCAGGTGGGTGACGCCCGGCGGGGTTGCTCGGCCCACGTCACGGGGGACGCCGCCGTGGTCAACCTGGTGTTGGTGATTGAGGCAGGTTGGCCGGTACCGGAGATCACCAGTCAGGTACGCGCCCAGGTGACGGAGACGATCGAGGCGTTCGGGCTGCGGGTCGACGAGGTCAACATCCGGGTCGACGACGTGGCGATGGTGGACCGACCCCGTAGCGCGTAGCGGGGCGTCCAGATCGCACGTTACTCGCCGGTACGGCCTGACTTAGCGATCGTTCAGGTAGGGGCCTTACACTCGACGTGCAGTCGAGGACCCGAGGAGGAGCCCTGCTCATGGACGCCGACGAGATCGACGCCGGACGGGCGCGCTGGCAGGCCCGGTACGACGCCGCGCGCAAGCGGGACGCGGACTTCACCACGCTCTCCGGCATGCCGGTGGAGCCGGTGTACGGGCCGCCGGAGGGCGCCACCTATCCGGGCTTCGAACGGATTGGTTGGCCGGGCGAGTATCCGTACACCCGGGGTTTGTATCCCACCGGTTACCGCGGTCGGACCTGGACGATCCGGCAGTTCGCCGGCTTCGGCAACGCCCAGCAGACCAACGAGCGCTACAAGATGATCCTCGGCGCCGGCGGCGGCGGCCTCTCGGTGGCGTTCGACATGCCGACGCTGATGGGCCGCGACTCGGACGACCCGCAGGCGCTCGGCGAGGTCGGCCACTGCGGCGTGGCCATCGACACCGCCACCGACATGCAGGCGCTCTTCGACGGCATCGACCTGGCCGGCGTGACCACCTCGATGACCATCTCCGGTCCGGCCGTGCCGGTGTTCTGCATGTACCTGGTCGCCGCCGAGCGGCAGGGCGCCGACCTGTCCAAGCTGGACGGCACCCTGCAGACCGACATCTTCAAGGAGTACATCGCGCAGAAGGAGTGGCTCTTCGACCCGGAGCCGCACCTGCGCCTGATCGGCGACCTGATGGAGTACTGCGCCCGGGAGATCCCGCGCTACAAGCCGCTGTCGGTCTCCGGCTACCACATCCGTGAGGCCGGCTCGACCGCTGCGCAGGAGCTGGCTTACACCCTGGCGGACGGCTTCGGCTACGTCGAGCTGGGCCTCTCGCGTGGGCTGGACGTGAACGTCTTCGCGCCAGGGCTGAGCTTCTTCTTCGACTCGCACCTCGACTTCTTCGAGGAGATCGCCAAGTTCCGCGCCGCCCGCCGGATCTGGGCCCGTTGGCTGCGTGACGTCTACGGCGCGACCAGCGAGAAGGCCCTGTGGCTGCGGTTCCACACCCAGACCGCCGGGGTGTCGCTGACCGCGCAGCAGCCGGTCAACAACGTCGTACGCACCGCCGTCGAGGCTCTCGCGGCGGTGCTCGGCGGCACGAACTCGCTGCACACCAACGCGCTGGACGAGACCCTGGCGCTGCCCACCGACGAGTCGGCCGAGATCGCCCTGCGTACTCAGCAGGTGTTGATGGAGGAGACCGGTGTGGTCAACGTGGCCGACCCGCTCGGCGGCTCCTGGTACGTCGAGGCGCTGACCGACAAGATCGAGGCCGAGGCGGAGGAGATCTTCGCCCGGATCCGGCAGCTCGGCGGAGACGGGCCACACCAGATCGGCCCGATGACCTCGGGCATCCTGCGCGGTATCGAGGACGGCTGGTTCACCGGGCACATCGCCGAGTCGGCCTTCGTCTACCAGCAGGCCCTCGAAAAGGGTGACAAGAAGATCGTCGGGGTCAACTGCCACACCGGCACGGTCGCCAAGGAGCTGGAGATCCTGCGCATCTCGCACGAGGTGGAGCTGGAGCAGCGCCGGGTGCTCGCCGAGCGCAAGAGCGCGCGGAACGAGTCAGCGGTTCGCGCGGCGGTGACCCGGATGATCGAGGCGAGCCGTACCGACGAGAACATGATCCCCGCCATGCTCGACGCGGTCCGCGCCGAGGCGACCCTGGGCGAGATCTGCGACGCCCTGCGCGCCGAGTGGGGCACCTACCGAGAGCCAGCCCGCTTCTAACCCCCCACCACCCCTCCGCGATCTTGCAGTTTGTGCGCCGACATAAGGCATGAATGCGGCGTACCGGCGACAGAATGTGCAAGATCGCGGGGGGTGGCGACGGGGCGTGAGAGTTGCAACGTCGGGGTTGCGGGTGAGCTGAGATCGGGGGCTCACGTGCGAGACTAGGTAACCATGAGCGACCCACGGATCACCTCGTCGATCTTCACCCGCGGCGCGGTCGACCTCAGCACGCTGCGTGGCCCCGCACCAGCAAGTACCCGCCCCGGCACGCCCCCGCAGGGCGGCCCGTCCAACGGCGCCCCCGGCGCGCCCACCGCCGGCGGTGACACCGCCATCGTGGACGTCACCGAGGCGACAATTCAGTCCGACGTGCTCGAACGCTCGATGGCCACGCCCGTCGTCGTGTTCTTCGGTGCGGCCGGCTTCCCGGAGAGCGACGAGTTCGCCCCGGTCCTGGAGCGGCTGAACGCCGAGGGCGGCGGCGCCTGGGTGCTGGCCCGGGTCGACGTGCAGGAAAATCCCCGAATCGCCCAGATGTTCCGGGTGCAGGGCATCCCGATGGTCTACGCGGTCGTCGGCGGCCAGCCGGTCGACGCCTTCTCCGGAGTGGTTCCCGAGGCTCAGCTGCGGCAGTGGCTCCAGGCCGTGCTCAAGGCCGGTGGCGTGACCGTCGCCGAGCCGGAGGACCCCCGCCTCGACGAGGCGGACGACGCGCTGATGAGCGGCGATCTTGACGCCGCCGAGCAGGCGTACCGGAAGATCCTCGCCGACGCCCCGGCGGACGCCGCGGCCACGGCGGGGCTGGCCCAGGTCGGGGTGGCCCGTCGGGTGGCCGGCGCCGACCCGTCCGCCGCGCTGGCCGCCGCCGAGAGCGCCCCCGACGACGTCGCCGCCCAACTGCTGGCCGCCGACATCGAGGTGCTCAGCGGGCTGGCCGAGCAGGCGTACGCCCGGCTCGTCGGTCTGGTCCGGCGCACCGCCGGTGAGGACCGTGAGACGGTTCGCCAGCACCTGGTCTCGCTCTTCTCCATCGCCGGCCCGGACGATCCGGCGGTCGCCTCGGCACGTCGGGCCCTGGCCAGCGCCCTGTTCTGAGTTCGTAGCACGCCAGCGCGGGCCGGCGTTCCGGCCGGCCCGCCCGACCACCGAGGACGGGAGCTCATGATGCGCCGGATCGCCGTCCTCGACGCGCCGACAAATCTCGGTCTACGGCCGCCGACGCCCACGTCGGTCCCGGGTTGCGCCAAGGCGCCCGGGGCGCTGCGCGACCACGACCTGCTGGCCCGGCTCCGCGCCCGCGACGCCGGCTGTGTCACTCCCGCCCGTTACGACCCGGGCGACTGGCGGCCCGGCGACGGGGTGTGCCACGCCCGGGAGATCGCCGACTACTCGTTGGCCCTCGCCGAGCGCATCGGCTCGATCATCGACCGGGGTGAGTTCCCGGTCGTGCTCGGGGGCGACTGCTCCGTGCTCCTCGGCTCGGCCCTGGCCATGCACCGCCTCGGCGAGGCCGTCGGCGGGCGGATCGGGCTGGTCTTCGTCGACGGGCACTCCGACTTCCGGCACCCCGGCAACGCCTCCTACGTCGGCGCCGCCGCCGGTGAGGACCTGGCCCTGGTCACCGGGCGAGGGCAGGCCGACCTGGCCGCGCTGGAGGGCCGTCGGCCCTACTTCCGCGACATCGACGTGGTGGTGCTCGGCATTCGCGCCCAGGACGAATACCGGCTCGACCTCCAGGCCGCCGGGATCACCACCCGACCGGTGCCGGCGCTGCGCGCCGAAGGAGCCGCCCGGACGGCCCAGTGGGCGCACGAGCAACTCGCCGACTGCGCGGGTTACTGGGTGCACATCGACGTGGACGTGCTCGACCCGGCGGTGATGCCCGCCGTGGACGCCCCCGACCCGGGTGGAATCGCCTTCGCCGAGCTGGAGATCCTGCTCGCCGGCCTGGTCGACACCCCGCACTGCCTCGGCGTGGAGCTGACCGTCTTCGACCCCGACTACGACCCGGACGGCTCGTACGCGGCCGAGATCGTCAACACGGTGGTCGCCGGTCTGGCACCGGTGACCGCCCCGGAAGCCGTGCCGCCCCGACTGCTGTCGGCCCGGCCCACGCCCTCCCCGCGGCGCGGCAACGGCCGGGCCGCGACCGCCACCACCGATCGCTCCGACCGCGCCGAGCGGCTCGACCGTGCCGAGCGTCCCAACCGTGCCGAGCGGCTCGACGGGCTGGTCAGGCTTGACGGGCTCGACGGTGCTGAGCGGGTTGCGAGGCTTGAATTCCCCGCTGACACCGACGCCGCTGACATCGACCCCGCCGATGTCGGGCCTGCTGGGCTCGGGCCCGCCGATGTCGGGCCTGCCGACGTTGGTGTCCCCGGCGTCGGTTCGCCGGTGGCCGCGGTGCCGTACGACGTCCCGGCCGAGGGGGAGTCGCCCGGCACGGGCGGACGGGCCCACTCCGAGCCATCGGGCGTCGCGGCCAGTGTCGCGCCCCTGGTCGAGCGCGAACCGGTCGGCCCGCCGGCGTCGGCCGGCCCAGGTCTCCTGCGACGCACCGCCGCCCCGTCGACGCAGAACCCGCCCGAAAGGCACGAAGCCGACACCGCCTGACCCGACCCTCGGCCCCCTAACCTTGATCGACTCGGTTTCAGTGACTCCGGGCTGTCCGAGTGGCTCGGACACCGCAGTTCCAGCGAAACCGAGTGGATCAAGGCCGGGCGCCGCGCGTTGGCCCCGGGGCGTTGGCCGGACGCCCGGTGGTGCCCCGGACAGCCCAGGGCCCCGCGGGCGCCCGGCAGAGCCCCTGGTGGTGGGGTCAGGGGGTTGGGAGGGCTCGGAGGAAGCGCTCGGCGATCGGGACGGCCGAGGCGGTGCTGGCCCCGCCCTTCTCCACGAAGACGGCGAACGCCACGTCGCCCCGCCAGCCGACGAACCAGGCGTGGGTGTGCGCCGGGTTGTCGTCGTACTCGGCGGTGCCGGTCTTGCCGTACACCTCGCCCGGCACATCCTTGAGCGCGCTGCCGGTGCCGGCGGTGACCACCTCGCGCATCATCGTGCGCAGCGCCTTGACGGACTCCGGCTTGAGCTGCTCGCCTGCCGGGGCCGGCTTGGCCGGCGCCGGGTCGATCAGCAGCTTCGGCTGTTCGAAGCGGCCGCGGGCGACGGCGGCGGTGGCGCCGGCCATGGCGAGCGGGCTGACCAGCGTGGTGCCCTGCCCGAACGACGCGGCGGCCTGCTCGGCCAGGCTGCCGCCCGTCGAGACCTTGCCGGTGAAGGCGTCCGTGCCGAGGTCCCACTGACCCTCCAGGCCCAGCGAGCGACCGGCGGCTGCCAGCCCGTCGCCGCCGAGCTTCGGGGCCAGCGCGGCGAACGCCGTGTTGCAGGACTTGGCGAAGTCGGTGCGGAACGGCACCGAGCCGAGCTCGAAGTTGTCGGAGTTCTTGAAGGACCGGCCGTCCACAGTGAAGGTCTTCTTGCAGTCCACCGGCCCGTCCAGCGTCACCGCACCCCGGTCCAGCAGGCCCAGCGTGCTGACCATCTTGAACGTGGAGCCCGGAGGCACCTGGGCGTCGAAGGCCAGATTCTCCCCGGCCGGACCGGGGCCGTTCGCCGCGGCGAGCACGGCGCCGTCGCTGATCCGGATCGCCACCAGGGCGGACCGGCGCGGCTCGGCGCGCAGTGCCCCGTCGGCCGAGTTCTGAACGGCGACGTCCAGCGTCGTCTTCAGCGCCTGCCCGGGCTGCGGCTCCCGGCGGAACAGCTCGGCGCCGGTGGGTTCGAGTTTGCCGCCCTCGGCCGGACGCTCGACCACCACGGTCAGCCCGGGCCCGCCGCGCAGTCGTTCGTCGTAGCGGCCCTGTAGCCCGCCGTGCCCCACCAGATCGCCGACGACGTACCGGTCGGGGTGCGCGGCGAGGTCGTCGGCCTGCGCCTGGTCGACAGTGCCGAGCAGCGCGCGGGCGAACTCGCGGGTGGGCGCCAGGTCGATCTTGTCGGAGATGAACTTGGTGCCGGGCAGGTCGTAGATCCGGGGCTTGATCTGCCGGTACGCCTCCTCGCGGAGCGACACCACCTCGACGAATGCGCCCGGCTCGGCCTTGGCCACCCGGTCGGGCAGGTCGGCCAGGTCGACGCCGGGGACCAGCGCCGGGCGGATGGCCTTGAACGCCGCGTCGAGGTCCTTGACGAGCTTCTTGAGGTCGGTGACCCCATTGGGCTGCACACCCACCCGGACCACCGGGCGCGGGGTCACCAGCGGCTTTCCGGCGTTGTCCAGCACGGCGGCGCGGGCACCGGGGTCGCGCCGCAGCGCCAACCGATCGCCCTTGGTGAGCTGCTCGTGCACCACCTTCGGCTCCCAGATCACCTGCCACTGGTCGTCGTCGCCGTGGGCGAGCCGCACCTCCCGGTCGTACGCCCAACGGGTCTGACCGGGCAGGGCCCACTCCACCTGGACGGTCGTGGTGGCGATGTCCTTCGTGATCTTCGGCTCGCCGCGACGCGTCAGCTTGGGCGGGGTGGACGCCAGCTCACCGGAGAGGTCCTTGATCTCGCGCGCCACGTCGGCCGACGGCAGTTTCGAGCCGAGCGGGTCGATCAGACCGACCGCCTGGAGGTCACCGCTGCGCCAGCCCGCGAGGAAGGCGTCGACGGTGCGCTGCGGCCCGTCGTCACCGGAACAACCGACCAGGACACCCGCCGCGAGCAGCGCCGTGGTGACGGCGGCGGCGAGCCGGCGGGCGGGGTTCGGCCGGTGGGGCCGGGGGTACGACAAGGGCATGAAGCTGGTCCTTCCGATCTCGGACTGCCCTCGCACGGTAGTACGGGAACGCCGTCCCCAACGTCCCCCAGGCGCTCGGCCGCGCTCAAAGACGGGCCGCGCCCGTGTGATGAACATCGCGTGGCGGGGTATCCCGCAGCCGGCCAACCTCGGACCCGCAACGGGTGAAAGGACAAAGTCCCGATCCGGACGTCTGGCCAGTGGTCCGCCGACGAAGGCGCAGAGCGGCAGGGCCTAGGCTGGGCGGCAGAGTGACCCACAACGCGGTGGGTCGAGGGGAGTGGCACCGATGGACCGGCGTCCGGCGATCAAACCGGAACCCGACCTCCGGCAGGATGACTCCGGCCGGGACGATGACAGCTTCGATTCGGCGACCGACGGGGACGGCTACGGCCGACTCGACACGGGAGTCACCGGGCTGACCGGGTCGAGCATCGACACCATCTACGATCTGGGTCTGCCAGCCGAGGCGCTGGCCGACGACGTGGAGGACGCCGAGCTCGACGAACCCGTCCCCAACGCGGAGCGCCTGGTGGCCCAGGCCGTCGCGCTCGCGGGGGACGACCACGACGCGGCGACACTTGTCGGCCGTTTCTGGCGGTTCGCACCGGACGAGGAGCTGGTCGGCTTCACGGCGGAAGAGATGCTCGACGCGGCCCGGGCACACCGGGATCTCGCCCAGCAGCGGGTGCCGGGCGAGTTGAAGCTGCGAATCCACGAACCGCACGCGGACCAGCACCACACGGTCGTCGAGATCGTCACGGACGACATGCCGTTCCTGGTCGACTCGGTGACGGCGCTGCTCAACTCGTACCACCTCGACGTGCACCTGCTGGTGCACCCGCTGGTGGTGGTGCGGCGGGAGCCGCTGGGTCGGCTCACCGAGGTCTCCGCGGATGTGGAACCGGACGACGCGATCGCCGGCGACATCATCGAGAGCTGGATGCGGATCGAGATCGACCCGGTCCGGGACGCGGCCGAACGGGACCGGTTGCGCCGTGAGTTGCAGCGGGTGCTCACCGACGTGCGGGAGGCGGTGGAGGACTGGCCGAAGATGCGTCAGCGTGCCCTCGCGCTCGCCGACGAGCTGGCGTCCGCCCGTACCTCCGACAACCGCCCACCGGTGCCGGAAAAGGACATCACCGACTCGGTGGAGCTGCTGCGGTGGCTCGCCCAGGACCACTTCACCTTCCTCGGTTACCGCGAGTACCGGTTGGTGGACGCCGACGGCGGCGACGCCGCCGACCCGGTCGACGGCAAGGCGTTGGAGGCGGTGCTCGGCACCGGTCTGGGCATTCTGCGCTCCGATTCGCCGGACGCGCGGTCGCTGGCCTCGATGACGCCAGAGGCGCACGAGAAGGTGCTGGAGAAGCGCCTGTTGATCATCACCAAGGCCAACTCGCGTGCCACCGTGCACCGCTCGGCGTACCTGGACTACATCGGCTTCAAGATCTTCAACTCCGACGGTGACGTGATTGGTGAGCGTCGCTTCCTCGGCCTGTTCTCGACCGCCGCCTACCGGACCAGCGTCCGCGAGCTGCCGGTGGTACGCCGCAAGGTGGCCGAGGTGCTGGACCGCTCCGGCCTGAGCCAGCGCAGCCACTCGGGCAAGGATCTGATCCAGATCCTGGAGACCTACCCGCGCGACGAGCTGTTCCAGATCAAGACCGACGACCTGTACCACGCGGTGGTCGGCGTGCTGCGGATGGCCGGCCGCCGGCAGCTGCGGGTCTTCCTGCGGCGGGACGCGTACGGGCGGTTCATCTCCTGCCTGATCTACCTGCCCCGGGACCGGTTCACCACCCAGAACCGGCTGCGCATGCAGGACATCCTGCTGCGTGAGCTGAACGGTGTCGGGGTGGACTACACCACCCGGGTCACCGAGTCGATGCTGGCTCGGGTGCACTTCATCGTCCGTACCGACCCGACGCGGCCACCCGGCGACATCGACGCCGACCTGCTCGCCGAGGAGTTGGCCGACGCCACCCGGCTCTGGGACGACGACTACCGGTTGGTGCTGGAGCGCAAGCTCGGCGACGAGCAGGCCAAGCACCTGTTCACCCGGTACGCCGACGCGTTCCCGGAGGGCTACAAGGACGGGCACACGCCGTACGAGGCGATGAAGGACCTGGCGAAGCTGGAGCTGCTGGAGGAGCCCGGCCAGCTGGAGATGCACCTGTTCCGCAAGCAGTTGGCGCCCCGGCCGGGCACCCGGGTACCGGGAGCCGACCTGGCCGAGGCGATGGACGTCCGGTTCAAGGTCTACCGGTACGGCGAACCGATGATGCTCTCCGCCGTGCTGCCGGTGCTGCACTCGCTCGGCGTACGGGTGGTCGACGAGCACCCGTACGAGGTGGACCGGATCGACGGTCGGGTCTACCTGTACGACTTCGGCCTCATGCTGCCCGAGGGGCATCACGAGCTGGCCGAGGTGCGCCCGCACGTGGAGAACGCCTTCGCGGCTGCCTGGCGCGGCGAGGCCGAGGTGGACCGGTTCAACGAGCTGGTGCTGCGCGGCGGGCTGACCTGGCGGCAGGTGGTGGTGCTGCGGGCGTACGCGAAGTACCTGCGGCAGGCCGGCACGGTCTTCTCGCAGGACTACATGGAGCAGACCTTCATCGCGTACCCGAAGCTCGCCGCGTTGCTGGTGGAGCTCTTCGAGACCCGGTTCGCGCCGGGCGAGTTGAGCACCGAGCAGCGGCAGCAGCGCAGCGGTGAGCTGGTGGAGACGATCCGGGGCGCGCTGGACGACGTGGCGAGCCTCGACCAGGACCGGATCCTGCGCTCGTACCTGACGCTGATCGAGGCGACCCTGCGGACCAGCTTCTACCAGAAGCGCGCCGACGGGCGGCCGAAGGCGTACGTGGCGTTCAAGCTCGACCCGCAGGCCATCCCGGACCTGCCCGCGCCGCGACCGAAGTTCGAGATCTTCGTCTACTCGCCGCGCTTCGAGGGTGTGCACCTGCGGTTCGGGCCGGTGGCCCGGGGCGGGTTGCGGTGGTCCGACCGTCGGGAGGACTTCCGTACCGAGGTGCTGGGCCTGGTCAAGGCGCAGATGGTGAAGAACACCGTGATCGTGCCGGTCGGCGCCAAGGGCGGCTTCGTGTTGAAGCAGAAGCCGGGTGACCGGGACGAGGCGGTCGCCTGCTACCAGGAGTTCGTCGGCGCGATGCTGGACGTCACCGACAACATTGTCAGCGGGCAGATCGTGCCGCCCGAGGACGTGGTCCGGCACGACGGCGACGATCCGTACCTGGTCGTGGCGGCCGACAAGGGCACCGCGACGTTCTCCGACATCGCCAACGAGATCTCCAAGAACCACAACTTCTGGATGGGCGACGCGTTCGCGTCCGGCGGATCCGCCGGCTACGACCACAAGAAGATGGGCATCACCGCCCGGGGCGCCTGGGAGTCGGTCAAGCGGCACTTCCGTGAGTTGGGCCTGGACACCCAGACCCAGGACTTCACAGTGGTCGGCGTCGGCGACATGTCCGGCGACGTGTTCGGCAACGGAATGCTGCTCTCCGAGCACATCCGGCTGGTGGCCGCCTTCGACCACCGGCACATCTTCCTCGACCCGGAGCCGGACGCCGCCACCTCGTACACGGAGCGTCGACGGCTGTTCGACCTGCCCCGTTCCTCCTGGGAGGACTACAACCCGGAGCTGATCTCGGCAGGTGGCGGCATCTTCCCGCGTACCGCGAAGTCCATCCCGATCACGCCGCAGGTCCGGGCGGCGATCGGCCTGGACGACGACGTCACGCAGTTGTCGCCGCAGGACCTGATGAAGGCGATCGTCACCGCCCCGGTTGACCTGTTCTGGAACGGTGGCATCGGCACCTACGTCAAGGCCTCCACCCAGACCAACGCCGAGGTGGGCGACAAGTCCAACGACGCGATCCGGGTGGACGGGCGCAACCTGCGCTGCCGGGTGGCGGGCGAGGGCGGCAACCTCGGCTGGACCCAGCTCGGCCGGATCGAGTACGCGTTGACCGGTGGCCGGATCTACACGGACTTCATCGACAACGCGGCCGGGGTGGACACCTCCGACCACGAGGTGAACATCAAGATCCTGCTCAACACGGCGGTGGCCGACGGCGAGTTGACCACGGCCGAGCGGGACGAGCTGCTGGCCGGGATGACCGACGAGGTCGCGGAGCTGGTGCTGCGGGACAACTACGACCAGGCTCGGGCGATCAACAACGCCCAGGCCCAGGCCGCCTCGCTGCTGCCGGTGCACCGCCGGATGATCAACGAGTTGGAGCGGTCGGGCGGGTTGGACCGGGCGTTGGAGGCGCTGCCTCCGGACGAGGAGTTGGCGGTCCGCAGCGAGTCCGGGCTGACCGCACCGGAGTTCGCCGTGCTGCTCGCGTACGTGAAGATCGTCCTGGAGCGGGAGATCCTCACCGAGGGGTTGGCCGACGAGGAGTGGACGACCGACGTCCTGGTCAACTACTTCCCGACGCCGATGCGCGAGCGGTTCGCCGACCGGATGGGTCGGCACCGGCTGCGCCGGGACATCGTCACCACCGTGCTGGTCAACGAGGCGATCAACCGGGGCGGCATCTCGTTCATCTTCCGGGTGGTCGAGGAGACGGCGGCCAGCGCGGCCGACGTGATCCGGGCGTACGTGGTGGTCAGCGAGGTGTTCGGCCTGCGTGACCTGTGGGACGCGGTCGAGGCGCTGGACAACAAGGTCGCGCCGGAGCTGCAGACCAGCGTCTACCTGGACACCCGCCGGCTGCTCGACCGGGCCGTGCGGTGGCTGGTCTCCAACCGGCGTTCGCCGATCGACGTGCCGGCCGAGATCGCCCGGCTGCGCGACGGGGTCACCCGGCTGCTGCCGGGGCTTGAAGAGCTGTTCTACGGCAACGAGCGCCAGGGCCTCGCCGCGCACATGGACTCGATGACCGAGCGTGGGCTACCCCGCGAGCTTGCGGAGCGGGCCACCCGGCTGATGTACAGCTTCGGTCTGATGGACGTGGTGGAGACCGCGAACGCCAGTGGGCGGGACGTCAGCGAGGTGGCCTCGGTCTACTTCGTGCTGTCGGACCTGTTCCGGGTGGACTCGCTGCTGTCGAAGATCTCCCTGCTGCCGCGGGAGGACCGCTGGCAGACGTTGGCCCGGATGGCGCTGCGTTACGACCTGTACGCCGCGCTGGCCGCGCTCACCGCGGAGGTACTCGACTCCACCCCGGGCGACCTGCCGCCGCACGAGCGGGTGCAGCAGTGGGAGCAGTCGAACGCCACCTCGATCCACCGGGCCCGGCGGGCGATGGGTGAGTTCGACGAGTCGCGGGCGGACCTCGCCGCCCTGTCGGTGCTGCTGCGCCAGATCCGCACCCTGGTACGGACCTCCGCGGCCGCCTGAGTCAGGTCACCGGACGCGGTCCGGCCGGTCGGGGTGACCCGACCGGCCGGACCGCGTTTCGTTCGTCGTAGGTCACGCCGCCAGGGTGGCGAAGACGACGATGTTGTCCGGGTAGCTCTTCGCGGCCTGGTCGAACTGACCACCGCAGGTGACCACCCGCAGGCTGGGCCGGTCACTCGGTCCGTACACCAACTCGGTGGGGAAGGCCGTCTTCGGGTACGACTTCACCGAGTCGACAGTGAAGGTGGCCGGCACTCCGTCGGCGCGGCGCACGGTGACGGTGTCGCCGGGGGTGAGAGCGCCGAGGTCGAAGAAGACGGCCGGACCGAGCACCGCCGAGTCCACGTGCCCGACGATGACCGCGTTACCCGTCTCGCCGGGGCTCGCACCAGGCTCGTACCACCCGGCCTGGTCGGCCTTGTCCAGCGGAGGGACCTGGACGGTGCCGTCCGGGTTGGTGCCCAACGACATGATCGTCGCGTCGACGCCGATCCGGGGGATGTCGATGCTGGTCGGTGCTGAACGGGCCAACCCGGCCGCCCCCTGACCGACCGCCTGTCCGTCGAGCGAGGCATCGTCGGCGGTGCTCGCGGGCCCGGTCGCCTCGGGGCCGGCCTGGGCCAGCGGCTGCGGCGGTCGCGGAGTGGGCGTGGTCTTCAGGGAAGCGCCGATCATGCCGGCACCGATCATGGCCATGGTAACGACGACGGCCGTGCCGGCGGCACGCCACGGTTTCCCGTGGCGGCCGCCGGCCGGTGTCGCCGTCACGTCAGACGAGCGAACCATCGGTCCGCCGACGACGCATCAGCACGATCCCGCCCAGCGCGGCAGCGCCGAGCAGGCCCGCCCCGCCGGTGGCCAGACCCCGGTCGGTACCGGTGCTGACCCCGCCGTCACCGCCGTCGACACCGCCGTGCGGCAGCACGACGAGCTCGCCCTCGCCGCAGGAGCCCTTGAGCTCGTAGCGACCCGGCTTGGCGTCCTTGTCGACCTTGGCTTCGCCGTAGTAGACAAACTCGCGCTCCTCGTGCCGGCCACGCTCGTCCGAGCCACGCTCGTCCCGGTCACGCTCGTCCGAGCCGCGCTCGTCCTTGCCGTAACCGTCACGCTCGTCCGAGCCGCGCTCGTCCTTGCCGTAACCGTCACGCTCGTCCGAGCCGCGCTCGTCCTTGCCGTAGCCGCCGCGCTCGTCCGAGCCGTACTCGGAGCCGTGCTCGTCCTTGGACTCCCAGCCCTTGTCCGAGCCGTACTCGGAGTCGTGCTCGTCCTTGCCGTAGCTGCCGCGCTCGTCCGAGCCGTACTCGGAGCCGTGCTCGTCCTTGGACTCCCAGTCCTTCTTGTCTTCGTCCTTGGAGTCCCAGTCCTTCTTGTCACGGCCCTCTTCGGCGTCCTGGCCGTGCTCCTCGCCCTTCCAGTCCTTGCTGCCCTCGTCGCCATAGGCGTCGGCGGCAGCGCCGCCACCCTGGCCACCCTTGCCGTTCTCGTCCTTGCCCTCGTGGTCCTTGCCGTTGTCGTCCTTGCCGTGCTCGTCCTTGCCGTTCTCGTCCTTGCCCTCGTGGTCCTTGCCGTTGTCGTCCTTGCCGTGCTCGTCCTTGCCCTTGTCGTGGTCGGAGGAGTTCTCCTCCTCGCGCCACTCGCGGTCCTCGCCCCGGTCTTCATGCGCCGGCTTGAGCTTGACCTTGCCGGTGACCTTGGACCACACGTACGCGTGCTCCTGCCGATCCGGGCAGATCTCGAGGAGCTTGACCTCGTCGCCAGCCTTGACGACATGCGGCTTGGCGTAGACCTTGCCGTCGTCGTGGCCGTCGGCGAACGCGATCCCCGGTGCGAACACCAGGAGCGACGCGCCGCCGAGCGCGGCGCCCGCAACGACCTTCCCGAGCATCTTCTTAGCCATGACCTGCGTCACTCCATCCCTGTTGTCCTGAGCTCGGCGACAACCGAGCTAAGACCGACGTTAGACCGTTTCACGACTTATGAAGTGAAAGATTCGCGTTTTACCTTTGATCCAAGTAAGAGGCGAAGGGGTGCTACGCGGCTTTCGCCGCGCCCAGCGTCGTCTCGGGCGTCACGGGACCTTCTGGGTCCCGCACGGTGTTCCGCGCCCCCTGCGCCCGACCTGCCCGACCATCGGGTTGCGGCGGGTCCGGACCACCCGTGTCAGTCGGGCGCGCTCGGAGGTATCGTCCGAAACGGCCCCGCCAACGCATCGAGCCATTGCCATGGAAGCGCTCCCATGCAAGAATCGGCGAACGCGGTTCAAGAGAGCCATACCGTGCAGGCAGGGGAGTCGAGGGCACCCGGGTCACCGGGCGACGTACCCGCCGCCGATCGACCGGCCGACGCATCGGTCGGGCACCACCACCACCATCGCCCGTCCGGGTCGGGCGCCCCCCAAAGAATCCCGTGGCGCCGACGGCCGTCCGTGCAGGACGCCCATCGGGCCGTCCCGCCGGGCCGTACGCGGGCCCGGTCTCGCCCAAGGAGATCAGTGGCATGAATGTGTGGAGAAGGCTATCCGGCCCACGCCGGGCCCTCGCGCTCGCCGGCGCGGGTGCCCTGGTCGCCGGTGGGCTCGTAACGATTCCGGTTACCGCGGCGCAGGCCGCGACGCAGTGCGACATCGCGTACACGAGCAACGAATGGCCCGGTGGTTTCACCGCGAGCGTCACCATCAAGAACGTCGGCGACCCGCTGAACGGCTGGACGCTGGGCTGGACCTTCCCCAACTCCGGCCAGCGGGTGCAGCAGGGCTGGTCGGCCACGTTCACCCAGTCCGGCAGCCAGGTCACGGCCCGGAGCCTGTCCTACAACGGCACCCTGGCCACCGGCGCGTCGACGAGCATCGGCTTCAACGGCGCGTGGAGCGGCAGCAACCCGAAGCCGACCTCGTTCACACTGAACGGTGTCGTCTGCAACGGTGGCACCACCCCGCCGACCACGCCCCCGCCGACCGACCCGCCGCCCACCACGCCTCCGCCCACCGACCCGCCGCCCACCACGCCGCCGCCCGGCACCAAGGTCGACAACCCGTACGTCGGGGTGCGCGGCTACGTGAACCCGGAGTGGAAGGCCAAGGCGGACGCCGAGGCCGGCGGAAGCCGGGTCTCCAACAACCCCACCGCCGTCTGGCTGGACCGGATCGCCGCGATCAACGGTACGCCGGACAGCAGCTCCAACGGGGCCTTCGGGGTGCGGCAGCACCTGGACGAGGCGCTGCGCCAGGGCGCCGGCTACATCCAGTTCGTGATCTACAACCTGCCCGGCCGGGACTGCTCCGCGCTCGCCTCCAACGGTGAGCTGGGCCCGGACGAGCTGCCGAAGTACAAGGCCCAGTACATCGACCCGATCGCCGCGATCCAGGGTGAGTCGAAGTACAGCAGCCTGCGGATCATCAACATCATCGAGATCGACTCGCTGCCGAACCTGGTCACCAACACGTCCGATCAGGCCGGCGGCACTGTCATGTGCGACACGGTCAAGGCCAACGGCGCCTACGTCAACGGTGTTGGCTACGCCCTCGCCAAGCTGGGCGCGATCGGCAACGTCTACAACTACATCGACGCCGGCCACCACGGCTGGCTCGGCTGGGACTCCAACTTCGTCCCGACCTCCAACATCCTGAAGACCGCCGCGGTCGCCTCCGGCAGCACCGTCAACAACGTGCACGGGTTCATCACCAACACCGCGAACTACTCGGCGCTGCAGGAGCCGTACTTCAAGGTCACCGACAACGTCAACGGTCAGTCGGTGCGGCAGTCCAAGTGGGTCGACTGGAACTTCTACGTCGACGAGTTGTCCTTCGCCCAGGCGTTCCGCAACCAGCTGGTCTCGGTCGGCTTCAACTCCAACATCGGCATGCTGATTGACACCTCCCGTAACGGCTGGGGCGGCTCCGCCCGGCCCACCGGTCCGGGCGCGACGACCAGCGTCGACACGTACGTCAACGGCGGCCGCATCGACCGCCGGGCCCACCTCGGCAACTGGTGCAACCAGGCCGGCGCCGGCCTCGGCGAGCGGCCGCGGGCCAACCCGGCGACGGGCATCGACGCCTACGTCTGGGTGAAGCCGCCGGGTGAGTCGGACGGCTCCAGCAAGGAGATCCCGAACAACGAGGGCAAGGGCTTCGACCGCATGTGCGACCCGACGTACGGCGGCAACGCCCGCAACGGCAACAACCCGTCCGGGGCGCTGGCCAACGCACCGATCTCCGGTGCCTGGTTCTCCGCCCAGTTCCAGGAGCTCATGCGCAACGCCTACCCGGCGCTCTGATCGGGTAGCTCACGCACCAACCCGCTGCCGGTGGTTGGTGAGGCACTGTTGGCAGCAGGTTCCCCCCGGGTCCCCGGCTCGACCGTCACAGGTCGGGCCGGGGACCCCCCCTTTCCGGCCCCGATCAGGGCACTGTGCGTTCGATCGCCGCCCGGCCCTGCTCGGCCAGGTCACGGCGGGCCTTCTCCAGGTTCTCCGGTGTCAGATCCTGCCCCCGGGCCATCACCAGGTCCTCCGGCTCCCAGGGCTGTTCGCCCCCGGTGCGGATGTTGTCCCCGCCAGCGCCGGTGCCCGTCCCGGTCGCCCCGGTGCCGGCGGCGTAGGGGTCACCGATCAGCTCGTCGGTGTCCGGTGCGAGGTCGTCCGGTCGACTGCGAGGCTCGGCGAAGCCCGGTGTGTCCCGGTCCGGGCCACCTCCGGTCCGCAACTGCGGCACGGTGGCGTCATCGTCCACCGCCGAGGCCACCTCGGGGCTGTCCTCCAGCGGCGGTTGGCGATCGCGATCGGTCATGGTGCTGCCTCCTGTGTCCGACACGGTGCCTGATTTCCCCCACGTACCCCTTCGTGCCGCGCTCATGCCGCACGGCCCGGCGGTCCGGCCGGGCCGTGCTCACGCCGTGCGTCAGGTGGTCAGGCGTCGGGCTGCTGCTCGTTCGGGGCCGGCGCTTCCGCTGGGCGCCACCACTGCCAGAGCAGCATGAGCAGACCGAACACGAGCATCGTCAGCCCGGCCCACAGGTTGATCCGTACGCCTTCGGCCTTGTCGATCTCGGCCCGGCTGTCGAAGACGCCGATCAGCGTCACGATGACCCCGTACGCGACGAAGAGGCCACCGATCACCCGGCGGATGTCGAACAGCCGGGCCGCGGCGGAGCGCCGCTGCTCCGCCTGCGCCTCGTCGATCAGCGGGTCCTGTGCCGGCTGGCCATCGTTGCTCATCTGCCGACCCCTTTCCTTAGAAGACCGGGATGTAGAAGAGGGCGGCCAGCGCGACCGCGATCAGACCGAGCAGCACCGGGGAGCGGTACCAGGCGGCGTCCCCGGCGAGCACGTCGCCCTTCAGGTCGACACCGCCCATGCCGTACACCAACCCGCGCAGTTCCTCGTCCCGCTTGGGTGAGGTGAGCGGAGTGACGATCGCGGCGACCACCACCGCCGTGACGAACGCCAGACCGGCACCCCAGAAGCTCTCCTCCAGGTCGGAGTTGAAATCGATCACCCCGCCCTTGTAGAGCAGGTAGAGGCTCAGCGACACCAGGGTGCCCAGCAGCAGCGACCAGAAGCCGGCCAGCGCGGTCATCCGCTTCCAGAACATGCCGATGATGAAGGTGGCGAACAGCGGCGCGTTGAAGACGGAGAAGAGCGCCTGGATGTAGTTCATGATGTTGCTGAACCCGGCCGCGATGAACGCGGTGCCGATCCCGATCACCACGGCGGCGACCGTCGCCCACCGGCCGACCCGCAGGTAGTACTCGTCCGACCGGTCGCGGCGGATGTACGCCTGCCAGATGTCGTAGGTGAAGACGGTGTTGAAGCCGCTCACGTTGGCCGCCATGCCGGCCATGAACGAGGCGAGCAGGCCGGTGACCGCCACCCCGAGGACGCCGTTGGGGAGCAGGTCGCGCATCAGCAGCGGGATGGCGTTGTTGTACTGCAGGTCGCCGCTCTCCGCGCCGAGGCCCTTCACAGTGACCAGGGCCACCAGGCCGGGGATGACAGTGACCAGGGGGATGAACAGCTTCGGGTACGCGGCGATGATCGGCGTACGCCGGGCGGCGCTCATGTTCTTCGCCGAGAGGGCACGCTGCACCTCGGCGAAGTTCGTCGTCCAGTAGCCGAACGACAGCACGAAGCCGAGGCCGAAGACGATGCCGATCCAGTGCGCGCCCAGCGGGTTGGCCGTGCTGCCGGTGTCCTGCCACGCGTGCAGGCCGGCCTCGCCGAGTTTGGTGTCGCCGACCGCGTCCATCAGGCCGTTCCACCCGCCGACCTTGACCAGGCCGATCACGGTGACCGGGATGAGGCCGGCCAGGATGACGAAGAACTGCAGCACCTCGTTGTAGATCGCCCCGGACAGGCCGCCGATGGTGATGTACGCCAGCACGATCGCCGCGCCGACCACGATCGCCGTCCAGAGCGGCCAGCCGAGCAGCGCCTGCATGACGAGGGCCAGCGCGTACAGGTTCACGCCGGCGATCAGCACCTGGGCGACGGCGAAGCTGATCGCGTTGAGCAGGTGGGTGGGGCGGTTGAACCGCAGCCGCAGGTATTCGGGCACGCTGCGGACCTTGGAGCCGTAGTAGAAGGGCATCATCACGATGCCCAGGAAGACCATCGCCGGGACCGCGCCGATCCAGTAGTAGTGGACCGTCATCACGCCGTACTGGGCCCCGTTGGCGGCCATTCCGATGATCTCCAACGCGCCCAGGTTCGCCGAGACGAAGGCGAGACCGGTCACCCAGGCCGGCAGGGAGCGGCCGGAGAGGAAGAAGTCGACGCTGGTCCGGATGGCCCGGCGCGCGGCGAAGCCGACCCCGAGGACGGTGACGAAGTACAGCGCCAGGATCAGGTAGTCCAGGCCGTTCATGTTGAGCCGAAGACCGTCGCCGTCCATCCCGTCCACCCCTCGCTCCCGACGTCCGCGCTCGTTGGTGCGCGGGCGCCCTATTACCCCGTCCGCGCAGTTTCACTCCCGGAGGTCGGAACCCGCCGTGTTCGGGCCCTTCGGGCGATCTGGTGTGCTCCGCGGCGATCGGACGCAAGAGGGCGCCCCGGCCGTTTCCGGCCGGGGCGCCAGTGTGCGTCGGGTGACTCAGCGACCGAGTACGCGGTCCAGGAAGTCCCGGTAGTTGCGGACCGCCATCCGCAGTTGCTCGGTGTCGGCCGAGCCGGCGTCCTGCCAACCGCCCAACGTGTTCTTCTGGGCGGCCAGCGCCGAGGAGAGGGCCTGGATGGCCTCCTCCACCAGCGACTGCGCCTCGCTGGCAGCCGCCTGCGGGTCGTCGACGAAACGCAGCTGCACGTCCCGCCAGCGGTCCCGGAAGCCCTGCGCGGTGTCCGTGTCGAGGAGCGTGGCCGGCTCGGCCGCGACCGTCGACCCGGCGGGTCGGGATGTTCCGGCGGACTCCAGCGTGGGGCTGGTGTCGTCGCCGGGGACCGGTTCGCCATCCGCGTCCGGGTCGACCATCTCCGGCGTCGCGCTGCCGTAGCCGGCCGCGCCAGCTGCCGCGGCATCCCGGTCGCCGGTCAGATCGCCGCGCCGCTCCGGGTCACCGTTCGTGCTCCCCGGCGGGACGACGGTCCGCGCGGAGGTGTCCGCGTCGGCGCGGTCGTCCAGGTCGGTGGGGTCGTCGACGTCCGCGCTGTCGTCGACGTACGCGTCGCGGCGGTGCAGCTCCGCGGTGGGGTCGGCGCGCAGACCCTCCCGCTCACCGTCCTCGGCACCGTCGCCCGGCTGGGCGGTCCGCTCGGCCCTCGGGTCCGGCTGATCCTGTGGGTGCGGGCTGGCCAGCGCGGAGGCGGCCACCGCGTCGGCCACCGTGGTGGCGCCGAATGTCGTCGGCAGCGGCCCCGGCTCGTGGAAACCGCCCTCATCGGTGGACCGGTCGTCGCGCCGGTGGCGCGGGTCGGAGTCGTCGGTCAGCTCGTCGTCGGCCGGGTCGTACGCGGCGTCCCGATCGGTGTCGTCGGCCCGCTCATGGACGGCGGCCTGGTCGTCGAAGGTGCCCCGGTCGTCGAGGGCGTCCTCCGGGACGTCGGAGCGACCGGCCCGGTCGCCGGCCGGGGGTACCGGCACGGGCGCGGACCGGACGGCCTCCGGGTGGTCGTTGCTCACCTGCTGCTCTTCCTGGCGCATCGGTGGCCTCCTCAGCGGCTCGTGGAGTCGTGGTCCGGGTGGTGGCGCTGTTCGGGCGTGTGGTGGCCGACCGGCTCCTCGCCCAGCAGGTCGGCGAAGAGTGCGCGGTAGTGCACGACCGCCTGCCGCAGCTCCTCGGTGCTGGCCTCGCCCCGGGAGTTGCGCAGGTGGATCTCGTGCGCGTCCCGGTAGTTGGTCAGCGTGCGGGCGTGCTCGACGGAAAGGTGGGCGATCTGGTCGGAGAAGTCACCGGTCGGATAGCCCTGCTCCTCGATGAGGCGGGTGACCAGAACGTCCGCGTCGCCCACGGTCTCGCCCGGGAAGTCGATGAAGCGGACCTGGAGTTCCTCCCAGGCGGCGGCGTACCGGGCCCGGGATTCCGGGGTGAGTGGGGTGAGCGTGAGCTCGGCATGCCGGCGTTCCCGGTCGCGCAGTTCGCGCTCCGCGGCGGACCGACTGTCCTGTTCCGCCACCACCCGGTCGTACTCCGGTCCGAACCGGTTGCGCAGGGCCCGGCGGTTGTTGAGCGAGCGGGCGGCCACGGCCAGCACCGCGACGATCACCAGCACGACGAGCACGATGACGACTATCTGCGTGGGCGACATGGGCTCCTCCTTCGTCATCTGCTATTCCCTCCGCGCAGTGATCGCCAATCCCGATCCGAGGTACTTTCCTGACGAGGGGCCCAACTACTCACCGGCCAGAACCTGATTCATCCCAGAAGAGGCGCTTGGGCGGTGAAGACACGGTGAAGACACGGGCGGTAGTGAAACAGCCTCCGATTACGTATCCTGCCCAAGGCGCCCGCGCCGGTGCCCGGCGACGCGGCCGGGCGCGCAGCCGGCAGGCGCGGTGCCCGGCGGTGCCGGCACCCCTCCTGCCACCCTGTACGGGCGAGGTCTGATGAAAACCCGCGACTGGCCGATCCGCTCGAAGCTGACCGCGTTGGTCGTCGCGCCGGTGACCGCGCTCCTGGCGCTGTGGATCTTCGCGACCACGCTGACCTTCGGTCCCGCCCTGAACCTGCTCTCCGCCCGCACCCTGTTGTACGACCTGGGTCGCCCCGGCGAGACAGTGGTCACCGAGCTGCAACGGGAACGCCGACTCTCGGCGGTGCAGCTCGCCGGCAGTACCGAGCTGCCCGCACTCGCCGAGCAGCGCGGGCGCACCGATCGGGCGGTCGCCGAGCTGCGCCGCCGGGTGGACGGCGAACCGCTGCGCGACGCCGCGGACGACCTGCTGGAAACCCGGGTCGACCAGCTGGTCAACGCACTGGCGGCGCTACCCGACGGGCGGAAGTTCATCGACGAGCGCAAGGTGGACCGGGCCGGCGCGATCGGCCTCTACAGCGGCATGGTCTCCGCGGCCTTCCAGGCGTTCGCCGGCATGGCGACCCTGACCGACCCCGACATCAACCGGCAGGCCTTGGCGCTCACCGCGCTGGGTCGCTCCCGGGAACTGCTCGGCCAGAGCGACGCGCTGCTGGCCGGCGCACTGACCGCCGGACGGTTCGCCGAGGGGGAGCACACCCAGCTCGTACAGGCCATCGGCAACCAACGGTGGCTCACCGAGAGCGCCGTGGCCGACCTGCCCGAGAGCAGCCGGGTCGCGTACCAACGGTTGACCGAGAGTGAGGCGTTCACCCGGCTGCGCAGCATGCAGGACGCGCTGGTCGTACCCAACCGGTCCGGCCGGCCGACTGTCGACGCGGCGTCCTGGCAGGCCAGCCAGGACGCGGTGCAGCAGCAGTTGCGGGACTTCGAACTGTCCGAGGCCGACGCTCTCACCGACCGTTCGGTGCCGATGGCGGTCCGCATCCTGGTGCGGCTGGCCGCCGCCGGCGTACTCGGGCTCGTCGCGGTGGTCGTCTCGGTGCTGGTGGCGCTGCGGGTCGGCCGCACCCTGGTCCGTCGGCTCAGCGGCGTCCGCACCGCCGCGCTGGAGCTGGCCGAGCACCGGCTGCCCGACGTGGTGGCCCGGCTGCGCCGGGGCGAGCAGGTCGACGTCGCCCGGGAGGCGCCGCCGCTGGAGTACGGCCACGACGAGATCGGCGAGGTCGGGCGCGCCTTCACCGAGGTGCAGCGCACCGCCGTCCAGGCCGCGGTGGACGAGGTCACCCTGCGTCGCGGGCTCAACGAGGTCTTCCTCAACATCGCCCGACGGAGCCAGAGCCTGGTGCACCGCCAGCTGCATCTGCTGGACCGGATGGAGCGGCGTACCGAGGACCCGGACGAGCTGGCCGAGCTGTTCCAGGTCGACCACCTGGCCACCCGGCTGCGCCGGCACGCCGAGGATCTGGTCATCCTCGCCGGCTCCGCGCCTGGCCGGGGTTGGCGGAACCCGGTCGCGATGGTCGACCTGATCCGCGGCGCGATCTCCGAGGTCGAGGCGTACGAACGGGTGGACGTCAAGGCCGTGCAGCCGGCCGGCGTGCTGGGGCGGGCGGTCGGCGACATCATCCACCTGCTCGCCGAGCTGGTCGAGAATGCCACCGCCTTCTCCCCGCCGGACACCCGGGTCACCGTCACCGGGGCGCAGGTGGCCAACGGGTACGCCCTGGAGATCACCGATCAGGGGCTGGGCATGTCCGACGCGGCACTGGAGACCGCCAACACCCGGCTGGCCAGCTCGCCCGAGTTCGACCCGGCGCAGAGCGCCCGACTCGGTCTGTTCGTGGTGGCCCGGCTGGCGGCCCGGCACGGCGTACGGGTGCGGTTGCGCCCATCCGGGGAGGGTGGCGTGACAGCCGTGGTGCTGGTCCCCGGCGACCTGGTCACCACCGAGCCGCCGGCCGGCCCCGACCCCGCCACGCTCGGCACCGCATCGGCCGACCCGAGCCGGCGGCTGGCTCGGACGGCGCGCCGGGGCGCCGTGACCCGTCCCCGTACCCGCCCGCCGACGGCCCCGTCCGCCAGCACCGCCCCGCCCGCCCCACCCACCGGAGCGCCGACCTCGGCCATCCCGCCCGCCAATGGGCGCGACGAGGGCTCGGCGACCCCTGACGAGCCAGACGACGAGCTGGATGGCCTGCCCCGCCGGGTGCGACGTCGTACCCCCGCCGTCCAGCCTCGGTCCACCGTCACCGACACGCCGTCGCCCCGCTCGCCCGAGGAGGTCCGCCAGGTGATGGCGGCGCTCCAGGCCGGCACGGCGCGCGGACGCGCCACCGCCATCACCCCGACGGCGCCAACCGGTCCGACGGCGCCAACCGGTCCGACGGCGCCAACCGGTCCGACGGCGCCAACCGGTCCGGCGGCGCCAACCGGTCCGGCGGCGCCAACCGGTCCGACGGTCCCGGCGGCACCCACCGACCCGCCGACGACCCCCGAACCCCCGACCGTGACTGAGAGGGACGCCTAGTGCGGCATTCGACGAAGCAGAGCGCCGGCCTGGACTGGTTGCTCGACGAACTGGTGCAACGGGTACCAGCCGCCCGCGAGGCGGTGGTGCTCTCCGCCGACGGCCTGCTGCTCGGCTGCTCGGCCGAGCTGGAGCGCTCCGACGCCGAACACCTCTGTGCGCTCGCCGCCGGCTTCTCCAGCCTCGCCCGAGGCGCCAGCCGGCACGTGGACGGTGGCCCGGTCCGGCAGACAGTGGTGGAGATGGAGGCGGCGTACCTCTTCGTCACGGCCGCCGGGCAGGGTGCCTGCCTGGCCGTGGTGAGCGACGCCGACGCGGACATCGGGCTGGTCGCGTACGAGATGGCGATGCTGGTGATCCGGGTGGGAGAGAGCCTCGCCGCGCCGGCCCGATCGGCAGCGGGTGCCGGAGATGCGGACTGAGCCGCCAGGGCCGCAGCACGAGTGGCTGGACGGTGACGCCGGCCCGGTGATGCGCCCGTACACGCTCACCGGAGGCCGGGTACGCTCCGCCGTCGACGATTTCAACCTGGTCGCGTTCGTGTTGGCCGGTTCGGACGTCGACGCGACAAGCCATTCGCATCTGCTGCCTGAGCATCGACGGCTGGTCACGTTGGCCCACCGGCCGGTGTCGGTGGCCGAACTGGCAGCCGAACTGGACCTCGCGGTCGGCGTGGTCCGGGTACTGCTCGGTGATCTCCTCGCCGAGGGCCTGGTCGCGGTGCACGAGCCGCCGGCCGCCGGCATCCTTCCCGACGACGACATCCTCAAGGCGGTGGTCAGTGGACTCCGTGCGCTATGACCAGGTGGGCACCAGCACCACCATCCCGCTGGCACTGAAGATCCTCATCGCGGGAGGCTTCGGGGCTGGCAAGACGACCTTGGTGAGTGCCCTGAGCGAGGTCCGTCCGTTGCAGACCGAAGAGGTGCTCACCGGTGCCGGGATCGGCACCGACGACATCTCCGGCGTGGAGGGCAAGTCCACCACCACCGTGGCGATGGACTTCGGCCGAATCACCATCAACGACGACCTTCAGGTCTACCTGTTCGGCACGCCGGGCCAGGACCGGTTCTGGTTCCTCTGGGACGAGCTGGCCTTCGGCGCGCTCGGCGCGGTGGTGCTCGCCGACACCCGGCGGTTGGCCGACTGCTTCCCCTCCATCGACTACTTCGAACAGCGGGGAATCCCGTTCGTGGTGGGCGTGAACTGTTTCGACGACTCCCGCCGGTTCAACCTGGAGACCGTACGCCGAGCGCTCGACCTGGACCCGGACGTGCCGATGGTGCTCTGCGACGCCCGGGACCGGCAGTCCGGAAAGATGGTTTTGATCTCTCTGGTGGAGCACGTCGCGCGACAGCGCGGCGAGCCGGTGCCGGCGGCCTGAGATCCGGGCCGGAAAGCCGGTTAACGGGCGGGCAACGCGGGCAGCCTCTGGTTGGATCAACCAAGGATGCCGGCGGAGGAGTTGGGCGTGAGCGGTCAGGGTGAGGTCGTCCACATCGGGGGTTACACCGCGCAGAGCGGCGGGCGGGGCAGCGGCATCGTCGCCGCTCGCCGCGACCCGAGGACCGGGGCGCTGACCCCGCTCGGCACGGTGGCAGCCACCCCGTCCCCCTCCTTCCTGGTGCGGCACCCCAGCCAGCCGGTGCTCTACGCGGTCAACGAGCTGACGGACGGCGAGATCAGCGCCTGGCAGGTCGGGGCGGACGGCGCGCTGGACCCGCTCGGCAGTCGGTCGACCGGCGGCGCCGAGCCCTGCCACCTGGCGGTGCTGCCCGGCGGGGGTCACCTGCTGGCGGCCAACTACGGCAGCGGCAGCATCGCGGTCTTCCCACTCGATCCGCAGGGCGTGCCCGGCGAGCGCACCGACCTGGTGGTGCACGAGGGGCACGGCCCCGACCCGGAGCGCCAGGACCACGCCCACGCCCACATGGTCTCGCCCGGGGTGGGCCAGGGGCCGATCTTCGGCGTGGATCTCGGCACCGACTCGGTCTACCGGTACGACCTGGACGAGGCGACCGGACGACTGGTGCCGCGTGCGCCCCGGTTGCGTACGAAGCCCGGCACCGGCCCCCGGCACCTGGCCCGGCACCCCGATGGACGGCGCTGCTACCTCGTCGGGGAGCTGGACGCCTCGATCACCGCCTACGAGCTGACCGACGACGGCGCGTTGCACCAGCGCGGGCGGGTCGAGGCGAGCGAGCGCGCCGGTCACGTCCAGCCGTCGGAGGTCGCGGTCACCCCGGACGGCCGGTTCCTCTACGTCGCCAATCGTGGGGTGGGGACCGTGGCCGTCTTCACAGTGGCCGGGGAGCTGCCCGAGCTGGTGGCCGAAGTGGACACCGGCGGGGAGTGGCCTCGGCACTTCGCCCTCATCGGGGAGCACCTCTACGTCGCCGACGAGCGGGCGGACATGGTGCGGGTGTTCCGGCGCGACACCGACACCGGCGTCCCGGAGGCGGTCGGCGAGCCGGTGCCGGTGCCGAGCCCGACGTGCGTACTGCCCTGAACGATGGTTTAGAGACGTGAGCGCTGCACTGATTTAGCAACGCCACGGGGCTGCCACGTCACTCTGTGTTGCAAAAAGGTGGTCAACTGTTTCTCCTCCGTAACTTTAGTCCGAACGGATGTGGCAGAGACGGCACCTAGTACGCAAGATGGTCACCGTGTCAGCAGGCCGCCATCGCATGCGTTCGAAACTCCACCTAGCCGCCGCCGCCGCAACGGCGGGGGTGCTCGTCGTGACGACGGGCGCGTGGTTCGGCTATCAGGAGTTGATTCAGCCCAGCTGCTCGGGAGAGATCCGACTCGCCGTGGCGGTCGCCTCCGAACTCGCGCCAGCGGTGGACGCCGCCGCGTCCCAGTGGGTCAAGGATGGCGCCGCGGTGGGCCCGACCTGCATCCGCGTCGACGTGTCCGCGTCCGACCCGGTCGACGTGGCGGCAGTGGTGGCGGCCAAGCACGGCGCTGTGCTGGCCGGTGTGGGGCAGGCCAGTGGCACCGCCGTCAGCCCGGACGTCTGGGTGCCCGACTCCTCCACCTGGCTGCTGCGGTTGAAGAAGGACGCGACAGCGTTCGCTCCGACCAACGGCGCCTCCATCGCGCGCAGCCCGATCGTCGTCGCGATGCCCGAGCCGATCGCCACCCGGCTGGGCTGGCCGGACAAGAAGTTCACCTGGACCGACCTGCTCAAGCAGGTCACCAACACCGGCGCGCCACTGCGGACCGGGATCGTCGAGCCGACCCGCGACGCCGCGGGCCTGTCCGGTCTGCTCTCGCTGACCGCCGCTGCCAACGGCGCCGGCGGCGACGCCCAGCGCAACACCGTCGGCGCGCTCCGCGCACTGGCCACCGGGCGCTCCTCGCTCCGCAACGACCTGCTGGCCCGCTTCCCGACGGCCAACGACGCGACGTCCATCGCCAGTGGTCTCGGCGCGGCGGCGCTGTCCGAAGAAGACGTGATGGCGTACAACAGCAAGAAGCCGCCGGTGCCGCTCGCCGCGCTCTACATGGAGCCGGCGCCGATGCCGCTGGACTACCCGTACGCGGTGCTGCCCGGCATCGAGCCGAGCAAGGCGTCGGCCGCCAAGGTGCTGTTCGAGCTGCTCACCAGCCCGACCTTCCGTGACCGGCTCGCTGCGCAGTCGCTGCGCGCGCCGGACGGCAACTGGGGCGAGGGTTTCAAGGCGCCGCAGGGTGCTCCGAGCCCGTCCGGCGGCGCGCCGACCGCACCGGCGAACGGCGGCACCGCGGCGGGTGGCCTCGACCCGGCCGCCATCCAGCGGGTCGTCTCCAGTTGGTCGATCGCCACCCAGTCCGGACGGATGCTCGCCGTCATCGACGTCTCCGGCTCGATGAAGGACCCGGTGCCCAGCGCCAACAACCGCAGCCGGGAGGAGGTCACAGTCGACGCGGCCCGCCGCGGCCTCGGCCTCTTCGACGACTCCTGGTCGATCGGTCTGTGGACCTTCTCCACCCAGCTCGTCGGCAACCGGGACTACCGGGAGCTGGTCCCGATCGGGCCGCTCTCCGGCCAGCGGGCCCAGTTGGAGGGGGCGCTCGCCACCGTCAAGCCTTCCAGCGGCGACACCGGCCTCTACGACACGATGCTGGCCGCGTACCAGGCGGTCCAGGAGAACTGGCAGCCCGGCCGGGTCAACTCGATCGTGCTGTTCACCGACGGCAAGAACGAGGACAACAACGGCCTCAACCAGCAGCAGCTGCTCGCCAAGCTCAAGCAGCTCGCCGACCCGGAGCGGCCGGTCCAGGTCATCATGATCGGTATCGGCGAGGGCGTCAGCAAGGCAGAGCTGGAGTCGATCACCAAGGTCACCGGTGGCGACGTCTTCGTCACCAAGGACCCGAGCGAGATCGGCAGCATCTTCCTCAGCGCCATCGCACGGCGTCCGCCAGCGCCGCGCTGAGCTGACACTCAGACGTCCAGGGGCCTGCCGTACCGTCGATTCGGTGTGGCAGGCCCCTTTTCGGCCATCAGGTTGTTGAAGAAAAGTGACGGCAATACGTCGGAAGCAATCGGCAGTCATAGTTGTCAAGGCAGGATGTCGACTGTTCCGGCATAGTCGGTCCGCCTTCGGTCCGACACGTCGGCCGGGGCCATCCTGTACAGAGTGGGAGGGCCGGTGAGCGTGGCGACACTGTTGACCCCCGCCACGTCGGCGGAGCCGGACGGTCGACGCGCCGGGTTGGTGGCGCGCGCCGACGAACGATCCTACGTCCGGGTCCTGGTGGTGCTGGACACCACAATCCTCATCATCGCGTTGCTGATCGGGTACGTCGCCCGTTTCGGTGACGACGAGCCGACCGGCTCGGAGATTCCGTACGTGCTGGTCGCCCCCGGGTTGGTGCTGGCCTGGCTGATCTCGCTCAAGGCGCTCGGCTGCTACGACGACCGGGTGATCGGCTACGGGGCGGACGAGTACCGGCGGGTCAGCTCAGCCAGCCTGCGCCTGGCCGGGGCGATCGCCATCATCGGCTACATCGCCGACGTCGGCGTCTCCCGGGGCTTCCTGGGCATCTCCTTCGCGGTGGGCACCGTCGGGCTGGAGGTGGCGCGGTTCGCCGCCCGCAAGCGACTGCACCGGGCCCGCTCGCTGGGCGCCGGCTGGTCCCGCAAGGTGCTGGTGGTCGGCGACACCGCCCACGTGTTGGAGCTGGTCCACACGCTGCGCCGTGAGCCGTACGCCGGTTACCAGGTGGTGGGTGCCTGCATCCCGGACGCGCTGCTCGCGCCGGTGGCGCAGCGGCTGGGTGACGTGCCGGTGGTGGGGTCGTTCCGGGGCATCCCGGAGGCCGCCACCGCGATCGGCGCGGACACGGTCGCGGTGACCGCATCCGGTGAGCTGACCGCGACCCGGCTGCGCCGCCTCGGCTGGCAGTTGGAGGGGACCGGCATCGACCTGGTCGTGGCACCCGCGCTGACCGACGTCGCCGGCCCGCGCATCCACACCCGCCCGGTCGCCGGCCTGCCGCTGATCCACGTCGAGGCGCCCGAGTTCCGCGGGGTCCGCAAGCTGGTGAAAGGTTTCGTCGACCGGTCCGTCTCGTCGCTGGCGCTGGCGGTGCTACTGCCGCTGATCGCGTTCATCGCCCTGGCCATCAAAGTGGACAGCCGGGGCCCGGTGCTGTTCCGGCAGGTCCGGGTCGGCCGGGGCGGGCAGGAGTTCGGCGTGTTCAAGTTCCGCACCATGGTGGTGAACGCGGATGCGCTGCTCGCCGAGTTGACCGCGCGCAACGAGACCGACGGCCTGATGTTCAAGATGCGCCACGACCCCCGGGTGACCCGTGTTGGCCGGCTGCTGCGCAAATGGTCACTGGACGAGCTGCCGCAACTGGTCAACGTGCTGCTGGGGCAGATGAGCCTCGTCGGGCCCCGCCCGCCGCTGCCCTCGGAGGTGGCCCGCTACGACGGCGACGTGGCCCGGCGGCTGCTGGTCAAGCCCGGCATGACCGGCCTGTGGCAGGTCAGTGGCCGCTCCGACCTGAGCTGGGAGGACGGCATCCGGCTCGACCTCTACTACGTGGAGAACTGGTCCCTCGCCGCCGACCTCACCATCCTCTGGAAGACCTTCGGCGCGGTGCTGAACGGCCGCGGCGCGTACTGACCACCGCTCACGGCTGCGGGCCGGTCCAGTCCAGGCAGACGACCACCGCGTCGTCGACCAGGTCACCGGCCACGAACGCGCGCAGATCACCGATCAGCGACCGGACGGCGTCCAGGGGGGCCATCGGCCCGGTCCGCCGCAGGAACCGGTCCAGTGCCGTCTCGCCGTAGCGCACGTCCTGACCGGTGGCCTCCACAACCCCGTCGCTGACCACGAACACCCGGTCGCCGCGCTCCAGCGGGAACTTCTGCTCGTGGTAGTCGGTCGCCTCGAACATGCCCAGCGGGAACTGAGCCTCCAGCGGCTGCTCGGTGACGTCCCCGTCGCGGAGCAGGACCAGTCGGGGTGACCCGGCGTCCACCACTGTCATCATCCCGGAGCGCAGGTCCAACTCCATCAGCAACGCGGAGAGGTGCTGCTCGCCCCGGTACAGGTCGTAGATGGCCTGATCGGCGAGGGCGGCCTGGTCGGCCAGGCTCAGCCCGGCCCGACGCGCGTTGCGCAGCGCGTGGGTGGCCAGCGAGGTGAGCAGGGAGGCGGCCACCCCCTCACCGGTGCCGTTGATGGTGGACAACCAGACCCGTTCGCCGTCGTCGGACCAGTCGAAGCTGTCGCCGCGCACCGCGTACGCCGGCTCCAACTGCCCGGCCAGGCTGAACGAGGGACGGATCCGGCTGCGGCCGGGGAGCAGGTCCCACTGCATCTCGGCGGCCAGGGTGAGGCGTTGGGTGCGCCGGGCCGCCAGATAGACGTCGGTGCCGGCGGAGACCGCCGCCACCTCGTGGGCGAGCGCGGTGGCGATGTCGGCCAGGTCGGCGACGACGTCCCGGTCGTCCGGAACGGGCGACAGGCACAGCACCCCTCGACGCTCGCCACGCATGGTGACCGGGAACCAGGCGGTGCCGTCGGTCAGTATCGGCGACTGGTGGTCGAAGGCGCGCCAGGCCGGGTGCCCGGGGTTCGTGATCGAGTGACCGTCGGTGAGAGGCAGTAGCTCCGCGAGTCGGTAGTCGACCTGATAGAGCTCGACGTCGGTGATCCCGTACGACTGGGCGAGCACGTCCCCGATCCCACCGACGAGCCGGTCAGCTGGTGTCTCGTTCAGGGCACGCCGTGCCCGATTGACCGGTTCGCTCATCGTCAGTCCTTCACTGAAAGCTCGACCACCAGGAGGTTCGGAGTACTCTCGGGCCACCATGGCCGAACTGAACCGTCCGACGGACCCTGAGACGAGTATGGCTGCCGCGCTGGATGCAGCAGCCGCTGCCCTGCTGGGCATCTGGGAGTCTGCCCGGGAGGGGACCGCCAACCGCGTGTCCGGTGCCCAGTTGCGGGCGGTGATGGTGGTGGAGCAGTACGACGGGATCAACCTGCGTCGGCTCGCCACCCGACTCGACATGCTGCTCAGCTCCGCCAGCCGCCTCTGCGATCGGCTGGTCGCCGCCGGCATGCTGGAGCGCGAGCCGGGCCGCTTCGACCGGCGGGAGATCTCGCTGCACCTCACCCCGGAGGCCCGCCGGCTCCTCGCCCAGCTGCGGACCGACCGCCAGGCCCAACTCGCCGCCGTGTTGGCCGGGATGAGCCGGGAGGGCCGCGACGCGCTGCTGAGCGGGATGCGGGAGTTCGACGAGACCGCCCGCCGTCAGCAGACGCAGAACGCGCCGACGTCGGATGAGTCGACGGGCCAGGGGGACTGGCCGAACGACCCGGACCGGCCCGGTGGGCGGTCGGCGGACTGGTCGGACGATGCGGGTCGGCAGACCCGAACGGGGTGGACGGGTTCGTCGGGCGGTCCGGAACGATCGGTCGGCACCACCCGGGAATGGCCGGCCGGCGACCCACCGGTGGCCCGTACCGCCTGATCAAGCCGGCGGGGCCGGCACCCGCCGGTCATGCCGACGCCGACGCGCCCACGGCCAGCATCGCGATGTCGTCGTGGGCCTGCCCGCCCAGCCAGTCGTCGACCGCGCGGAGCACCCGGTCGATCAGCGCCGCGGGCGGTTGCCCGGCCGCCGACGCGAGCGTGGCCCGCAGCCGGGCCTCGCCGAACATCGCCGCGTCGCGCGGGCCGCGAGCCTCGGTCACCCCATCGGTGTACGCGAGCAGCAGATCGCCCGGATCGAGGTGCACCCGGGTCTCGGCGAACCGTGCGGCCGTCAGCGCCCCCACCGGCATGCCCCCGACCGGGACCGGGGTGACAGTGCCGTCGGCGGTGACCAGCAGTGGCGCCGGGTGACCCCCGCCGGCGATGCGGACGTCCAGCCCGGCCGGCCCCCGGTCCAGGGAACCGAGCAGCAGGGTGGTGAACTGGTTGCGCCGCGCCGCGTCCGGCGCGTCGAACAGCGCCTGGTTGAGCAGCTGGATCAGCTCCAGCGGGCGTTGCTCGACGAGCCTCAGCGTCTGCAACGACTGGCGGACCCGGCCGGTCAGCACCGCCGCGCCCACGCCCTTGCCGCACACGTCGCCGAGCGCGAACAGGGCGCCGCGCGGGTGCGGGAACACCTCGTAGAAGTCGCCGCCGATGCGCAGGCTGTCGCCCGCTGCCCGGTAACCGCCGGCCATGCTCACGCCGGGCACGACGGGCAGCTCGGGCGGGAGCAGACTGGTTTGCAGGACCCGGGCCAGGTGGGCCTGCTCACCGTGCAGGTCGGCCGTGGCCAGCGCCGCGCCCGCGCGGGCGGCGAACTCCCGGGCCAGCTCCACGTCGCGCGGGTCGAAGCCGGCCCGCCCGGACCGACGGATGAGCAGCAGCGCACCGGCCGACCCGCTGGCGCTGAGCAGCGGGCTGACCAGCACCATGCCCGGGGGGCCGAACTCGGGCGGCAGCAGGTCGGCCAGGTCGGTGAGCGGGGCGTCCGGCCAGGGGCCCGGCTCGGCCCGGTCGCCGGCCAGCGCTTCGGCCAGCCCGGGCACGGAGCTGGTCAGCGCGGGGCTGGCCAGACCGGTGATCGGGGCGGGTTCGCCGTCGGCGTACCGGATCCATCGGGGGTGCGGCTCGGCCGGCACGGTCGGCCGGGGCAGTGCCACGGCGACGTCGGCCAGGTAGGGAACGGCGAGCGTGGTGGTGGCCAGGAGGACCTGGTCCCGGTGCAGGGCCAGCGCCAGCCGACTGCCGGCCTGGGCGAGGAACGCGGTGCGGGAGCGTTCGGCGAGCAGGGCGTCGGCGCGGGCGTGCTCCTCGGTGACGTCGCGGACATACCACGCCCACCGGGAGCCGGCGAGTTGCCGTCGGACGCCGCGCAGTCGCCGGCCGTGGTGGTCGGCGTCGAAGCGGTCAGCGCCGCCGGCGACCGCCCGGGCCAGGGCCGGCACCGAGCAACCGGCCAGCTCGGTGCCGGCGTCGATCTCCGGGATCAACTCGGCCGCCATGGCGTTGACCAGGGTGACCCGACCGGTCCCGTCCGTTGTCAGCACTGCCTCGGCGAGCCCGTCGAGCAGCTCCCGGGCCAACCGTTCGTCGGCCGGCAACGGGGTGCCGCCGGGTTGCTGGGTCGTGGTCACCGCCGGACGCCGGCTCGCGTCTGACGACGTGTGCGCATGCTGCTTCTCGACTCCTCACCGGGGATCGTTGCCTGAGAGCAAGGATACCGATTCTCTCCGACAGTGGCGCACGGTGCGGGATGGCGATCAGCCGGCGCGGGCCAGCCAGCCGGCGGGCTGGGCGACGATCCTGCGTACCACCGAGCCGGCGGCGCCTACCGCGGCGGCCTCCGCGCCGAGCGTCGACGGGCGGACCGTGACCGGTGACCAGGCCGCGGTGAGCACCCGGGCACCGATCTCGGCGAGGACCGGGGGGCACAGCCAGGGCGCGAGCGCCGCGTAACCGCCACCGAGCACCACGGTGTCCAGGTCGAGCAGGTTGACGACGCCGGCCACCGCGACGCCGAGCGCCGTTCCGGCGTCGTGCAGCGCCCGCAGCGCGTCGGCGTCGCCGGCCTCGGCCAACTCGGCCAACCGGGCCGTCGCGGTGTCCGCGGGAAGCTCCGCCCGGGCCAGCCCGGCGGCGGTCACGATCGCCTCCTGGCCGGCGTACTGCTCCAGGCAGCCCTGCCCGCCGCAGCGGCACGGACGGCCCTCGGGGTGCACCGGAAGGTGCCCGATCTCGCCGCTCCACCCGCGTACGCCGCGAAACAGCGCGCCGTCCAGCACGATGCCGGCGCCGATGCCCACCTCTCCGGAGATGTGCAGGAAGCTGGACGGGCCGGGTGGCTGCGAGTGCAGCTCGCCGAGCGCGGCGAGGTTGGCCTCGTTGTCCACGACCAGTGCGGGGACGCCGGGCACCTGCTCGATCAGCGGAGGGTGCTCGGCGAGCAGCGCGGGCACCGGCACGTCACGCCAGCCGAGGTTCGGCGCGAGCCGGACCAGCCCGGCGTCGTCCACCAGGCCGGGCACCGCGAGCGCGGCCCCGACCAGGGTGAGGCCGTGCCGGGCAGCGTCCTCGCGGGCTGCCCCGGCCATCTCGACCAGGCGGGCCAGGGCGTCGGCGGGGGCCACCGGGCGCAGGTCGGCCCGGTGCACCGTGCGGTGCCGGACCTGGCCGGCGAGGTCCACCACGCAGACCGCCAGGTAGTCCACGTTGACCTCCAGGCCGAGCCCGGCCGGCCCCTGATCGGCCAGGACCAGCCCGCGCGCCGGTCGGCCGGCGCCCGAGCGGGGCGCGGGGTCGGACTCGCTGACCAGCCGGCCGGCGAGCAGGTCCTCGACCACCGCGGACACGGTGGCTCTGGTCAGGCCGGTCGCGGTCGCCAGGTCGGCGCGGGAGGGAGGTCGGTCGGCCGTGGCGATCCGGCCGAGGACCAGGGCGAGGTTGAGCTCGCGCAGGCTGCCCTGACGGACTGCGCCGGCCGGGGCGTGGGTGAGGCTCACCCCTTGACAGTGCCATAGGGTGGGCAAATAATTCAATCGCTGAACAAATAGCGGACAACACCACCCCGGAGGTTGCTCATGGCACCCCGTCCCACCCCCGCCGACAAGTTCTCCTTCGGGCTCTGGACCGTGGGCTGGCAGGCCCGCGACCCGTTCGGTGACGCCACCCGTCCCGAGCTCGACGCGGTCGAGGCAGTGCACCGGCTCGCCGAGCTGGGCGCGTACGGCATCACCTTCCACGACGACGACCTGATCCCGTTCGGCGTCGACGCGGCCACCCGTGACCAGCACATCGCCCGGTTCCGCAAGGCCCTCGACGAGACCGGCCTGGTGGTGCCGATGGTCACCACCAACCTCTTCACCCACCCGATCTTCAAGGACGGCGGCTTCACCAGCAACGACCGCGACGTCCGCCGCTACGCGCTGCGCAAGGTGCTTCGTCAGGTCGACCTGGCCGCCGAGCTGGGTGCCAGCACCTTCGTCATGTGGGGTGGTCGCGAGGGCTCCGAGTACGACCTTGCCAAGGACGTCCGGGCCGCCCTGGACCGCTACCGCGAGGCCGTGGACCTGCTCACCCAGTACTCGATCGACAAGGGCTACAACCTGCGGTTCGCCCTGGAGCCCAAGCCCAACGAGCCGCGCGGCGACATCCTGCTGCCGACCATCGGGCACGCGCTCGGTTTCATCTCCCAGCTGGCCCACCCGGAGCTGGTCGGCCTCAACCCGGAGGTCGGCCACGAGCAGATGGCCGGGCTCAACTACGCCCACGGCATCGCCCAGGCGCTCTGGCAGGGCAAGCTGTTCCACCTGGACCTCAACGGCCAGCGCGGCATCAAGTACGACCAGGACCTGGTCTTCGGCCACGGTGACCTGATGAACGCGTTCGCCCTGGTGGACCTCCTGGAGAACGGCGGCCCCAACGGCGGGCCGGCCTACGACGGCCCCCGGCACTTCGACTACAAGCCGTCCCGCACCGAGGACATGGAGGGGGTGTGGGCCTCCGCGGCGGCCAACATGAGCACCTACCTGCTGCTCAAGGAGCGGGCAGCGGCGTTCCGTGCCGACCCCGAGGTGGTCGAGGCGCTCGCCGCCAGCAAGGTCGGCGAGCTGAGCACGCCGACGCTCGGCGACGGCGAGGGCTACGAGGAGCTCCTGGCCGACCGCTCCGCGTTCGAGGACGTCGACGTGGACGCGGTGGCCGCCCGGGGCTTCGCCTTCGTCCGGCTCAACCAGCTCGCCGTCGAGCACCTGCTCGGCGCCCGCTGAGGCCCCGCCATGCCGTTGGTCGCAGGCGTTGACTCGTCCACCCAGTCCTGCAAGGTGGTGATCCGGGACGCGGAGACCGGCGCCCTGCTCCGGCAGGGCCGGGCACCGCACCCGGACGGCACGGAGGTTGACCCGGAAGCCTGGTGGCAGGCGCTACGTAGCGCCGCCGACCAGGCCGGCGGGTTGGCCGACGTGGCGGCGATCTCCGTCGCCGGCCAGCAGCACGGCATGGTGTGTCTCGACGAGGACGGCCGGGTGGTCCGCCCGGCGCTGCTGTGGAACGACACCCGATCCGCCGACGCCGCCGCCGACCTCATCGAGGAGGCCGGCGGCGGCTCGGCCGGGAGTCGGTTCTGGGCCGGGGCCACCGGCAGCGTGCCGGTGGCCAGCTTCACCATCACCAAACTGCGATGGCTGGCCAGGCACGAACCGGAGCTGGCTGCCCGGGTGGCCGCCGTCTGCCTGCCACACGACTGGCTGACCTGGCGGCTGGCCGGCGCACCGGGGTTGGGCGCGCTGCGCACCGACCGGGGCGACGCCAGCGGCACCGGCTACTGGTCGCCGGCTACCGGCGACTACCGACTGGACCTGCTGGAGCGCGGCTTCGGTCGGCGGTTGGTGGTGCCCGAGGTGCTCGGTCCGGCCGAGTCGGCGGGCAAGCTCGCCGACGGCCTCGGCGGGCCGGGCGGAGCGCTGCTCGGCGCGGGCACCGGGGACAACGCCGCCGCCGCGCTGGGCGTCGGCGCCGGCCCGGGTGACGTGGTCGTCTCGATCGGCACCTCCGGCACCGTGTTCAGCGTCGCCGACGTGCCGGCCGCCGACGAGAGCGGCACCGTCGCGGGCTTCGCCGACGCGTCCGGCCGTTTCCTGCCCCTGGTCTGCACGCTCAACGCGGCCCGGGTGCTGGACGCCGCCGCCGCGATGCTCGGCGTCAACCTGGACGAGCTGGCCGAGCTGGCGCTCTCCGCGCCAGCCGGGGCGGACGGGCTGGTCATGGTGCCCTATCTGGAGGGTGAGCGGACGCCGAACCGACCGCTCGCCACCGGCGCGGTGCACGGCCTTACTCTGCGCACGTCGACCCCCGCGCACCTGGCGCGGGCCGCCGTGGAGGGCATGCTCTGCGCGCTCGCCGACGGGCTGGACGCGTTGACCGCGCAGGGTGCCACCGCCCGCCGGGTCATCCTGGTCGGCGGAGGGGCACGGTCGGCCGCGGTGCGTCAGATCGCGCCGCAGGTCTTCGGCTGCCCGGTCGTTGTCCCGCCAGCCGGGGAGTACGTCGCCGACGGCGCCGCCCGGCAGGCCGCCTGGGTAGCCCTGGGCGGCGCCGAGCCGCCGCTCTGGGCGGTCGAGGGCACCGAGGAGTACGCGACGGCGGCCGTCCCCGCCGTGCGCGACCAGTACGCCGCGGCGCGCGGGTTGGTGCTCGACCGGCGCTGACCGTCGGGATCGACGCGGGTGGGTGCCGGTCGACGGTGACCAGCACCCACCCGCGTGACGACCTCCTTCACGCGGTCTGGTTGGCTGCCGGTCATGACGGTGACCAGTGGCGGGCCCGGCCTGCGCCCGCACGGTCGGGGCGGTGGGCCGGCCCACCGGTTGTACAGCGTCGTGGTGTTCGTGCTGCTCGCCTCGCTGGACAACGTGGCGATCGGGCTGGTCCCCCCGCTGTACGGCCCGATCTCCGACGCCTTCGACGTGTCCGGGCGGCTGCTCGGCGTGGTCACCGCGGTCAGTTTCCTGGTCAGCGCGGTAGCGGCGGTCGGCTGGGCGTACGTCGGGGACCGCACCAACCGCAAACCGCTGCTCATGGTGGGCACACTGCTCTGGGCGGCGGGCACCGGCGGTAGCGCGCTCGCCGGCGGCTACCTGACGTTCCTGGCCGCGCAACTGGTCGCGGCGGTCGGCCTCGGCGCGGTCGGCTCGGTGGGCTTCTCCGTGGTCACCGACCTGATCTCACCGACCCGGCGCGGGCTGGTGATGAGTTTCTGGGGGCTCTCCCAGGGGGTCGGCACCCTCGCGGGCACGCTCGTCGGCGGGCTGCTCGGGGCGGCCGACTGGCGGCGGCCGTTCCTGCTGTTGACCGGCGTCGGCCTGGTCGCCACGCTGGCCTACCTGTTCACGTACGACATCCGGCGTGGCCAGAGCGAGCCGGAACTGGCCGGCAGGTTGGACGCCGGCGCCGAGTACGACTACCGGATCAGCCGCGCCGACCTGCCGCGCATCCTGGCCCGGCGGACCAACCGGTGGCTGATCCTGCAGGGTCTGACCGCGCAGGCCGCGTTCGGCTCGCTGGTCTGGCTGCCGGTGCTCTTCGCCGAACGGGCCGAGGCTCAGGGCTACTCCACGTCGACCGCTGTGGTGGTGGGCAGCGTCTTCGCCACCCTGTTCCAGCTCGGTGGGGTGCTGTCCATCGTGGGTGGGCTGATCGGTGACGCCGTGCAACGCCGTACCCCGCGAGGGCGGGCGCTCGTCGCCTCGATCGGCATCCTCGCGGCGCTGCCGTTCTATCTGGTGTTGTTCTTCGTTCCGGTGACCATCGACGTGCCGGACGGCGCGAGTGGCGGCGCGGTGGTGGGTGCGGTACTGGCCAGTGTGTTCACCGAGCCGTCGGTCGGGCTGAGCCTGCTCACCGCGATCGTGGCGCTCGCGTTGACCTCGGCAAACTCGCCGAACTGGTTCGCGTTGATCGCCGACGTCAACCCACCGGAGCATCGGGGCACTGTCTACAGCCTGGGCAACCTGGTCAACGGGGTCGGTCGCGCGGCCGGCAACGGGCTGGTCGGGGTGGCCTTCCAGGCGCTGCGAGCGGCATTCCCGCCCCCGCTGAACTTCGCCGTCGGGCTGGCCGCGTTCCAGCTCTTCTTCATCCCGACCGGCGTCATGTACTGGCTCGCCTCGCGAACCTCACCGGCGGACATCGACAACGTGCACGACCTGCTGCACACCCGAGCCGACCGCCTCTGACGCGGCCGCGCCCCTCGCGCCTCTCAAGATCGCGCTACTTCCTGGTTCTAGTTGCCTTCCGGTGGGCCGAGGCCACTACATCCTGGAAATAGCGCGATTTTGAGGGTGCGGGCGGTGCGGGCACCGCCTGTGGGCGCGGGCGCGGGGCGTGAATCGTTTACGGCATCAGCTCCACAGCGGGCTGGTCCGCCCCAACCGGCCCGCCCGCGAGTACCGCTCGGCGGGACGGGCCGGTCGGCGCGAGATCAGCCTCGCAGCCAGACGGTCACGTCGGCCGGGACCGCGCCGTCGTCGTCCAGGGGCGCGCTGGCGGCGAGCACCTCGGCGCCGGCCGGCAGCGGCACCGGGGCGGCACCGAAGTTGGTCAGCACGGTCAGCTCACCATTGCGGAAGCTCAGCACCTCGTCGCCGGAGGACAACCACTCCAGGGTGCCGCGACCCAGCCCGTGGGCACGCCGCAACCGCAACGCCGCGCGGTACAGCTCGTACGTCGAACCGGGCACGTCGCGTTGGCGGTCCAGCGCGTACTCCGCCCAGAGCGCGGGCTGGGGCAACCAGCTCGCGTCGGTGGGCCCGAAGCCGTACGACGGGGCGTCGGCCTCCCACGGGATCGGCACCCGGCAGCCGTCCCGGCCGCGCTGGGTGTGCCCGCTGCGGACCCAGGTCGGGTCCTGCCGGGCCTCGTCGGGCAGGGTGGTGTGCTCGGGCAGCCCCAGTTCCTCACCCTGGTAGAGGTAGGCCGAGCCGGGCAGCGCCAGCATCAGCAGGGTGGCCGCCCGGGCCCGGCGCAGACCGAGTGCGGCGTCCGGCTGCGGGTCGCCGATGCCGATGCCGTTGGGGCGTACGGTGCCGACCGGCAGGCCGAGCCGGGAGGCGTGCCGCACCACGTCGTGGTTGGACAGCACCCAGGTGGTCGGCGCGCCGACCGAGTCGGTCGCCTCCAACGAACGGGTGATCACCGCGTACTGGGCCGGTGCGCTCCACGCGGCGAGCAGGTACTCGAAGTTGAACGCCTGGTGCATCTCGTCCGGGCGGACGTAGCGGGCCAGCCGCTCGGCCGGTTCCACCCAGGCCTCGGCGACCAGCACCCGCTCGCCGGGGTAGCTGTCCAGGACCTGCCGCCACTGCCGGTAGATCTCGTGCACGCCGTCCTGGTCCCACATCGGCGGGCGGGGCTTGTCGATCTCGTTGCCGGAGAGGATCTCCTGCGGCTCCTGCCAGTCGGCCAGGTCGGCCTGCTTGATGAGGCCGTGCGCCACGTCGACCCGGAAGCCGTCCACGCCGCGGTCCAGCCAGAAGCGCAGCACGTCCAGGAACTCCGCGTGCACCTCCGGGTTGTCCCAGTTGAGGTCGGGCTGCCCGGTGTCGAACAGGTGCAGGTACCACTGGCCGGGCTGCCCGTCGGCGTCGACCGTCCGGGTCCAGGCCGGACCACCGAAGACGCTCTGCCAGTCGTTCGGCGGCTGGTCGCCGGCCGGGCCGCGGCCGTCCCGGAAGATGTAGCGCGACCGTTCCGCGCTGCCCGGCGCGGCCGGCAGCGCGGCCCGGAACCAGCGATGCGCCGAGGAGGTGTGGTTCGGGACCAGGTCGACGATCACCCGCAGGTTGCGGGACCGGGCCTCGGCGATCAGCTTGTCCGCGTCGGCGAGGGTGCCGAACAGTGGGTCGATGTCGCGGTAGTCGGCCACGTCGTAGCCCGCGTCGGCCTGCGGCGAGGGGTAGAACGGGGAGAGCCACACCGCGTCCACGCCCAGCTCGACCAGGTGGTCGAGGCGGGCGGTGATGCCGGGCAGGTCACCGATTCCGTCCCCGTCCGAGTCGGCGAACGAGCGGGGGTAGATCTGATAGATGGCGGCCTCGGTCCACCAGCCGGTGGCCGGTTGACCGGAGGGGGTCTGCTGCGTCGGGTCGGTGTTCAGGGTCGTCTCCCGTGTTGCGGTGTTTGGATTTCAGTGTGCCCGGGGCGGTGCGGTCGAATCCCGGACCACCAACCGAGTGGGCAGGACCACCGGAGTGTCGCAACCGGCACCCCGTTGACTGACGATGGGGGCCGGCGGTCGGGCCCCGAGCGGGTCGAGCAGCATCTGGGCGGCCAGCCGGCCCTGCTCGGCGGCGGGCTGGGCGACGGTGCTGAGCCCGAGCACACCGGCCAGGTCGTGGTCGTCGATGCCGACCACGCTGACGTCCTGCGGTACCCGCAGTCCGACGTCGCGCAGGGCGGTCATCGCGCCCATCGCCATCTCGTCGCAGGCGGCGACGATCGCGGTCGGTGGCTCGCCGCGGGCCAGCAGTTCGGCGGTGGCCCGGTTGCCGCCGTCGATGGTGAAGGTGGACTCGATGTCCAGGGTGGGGTCGGGTCGCAGGCCGGCGGAGCGTAACGCCGCCTGGTAACCCCGGCGCCGGTCCAGGTGGGTGGTGAACGCCAACTCGTCGTCCGGGTCGCCGGAGATGTGGGCGATCCGGTGATGGCCGAGGTCGATCAGATGCTTGGTCGCGACCCGCGCGGCCGCCACGTCGTCGATCCGTACGCACGGCCAGTTGGGCACCCTGCTGCCCGAGCTGATGGTGACTCCGGGCAGTTCCAGGGTGGCCAGCGCGGTCAGGTCGGCCGGGCGCAGGGGCGTGGCGACCAGCATCATGGCGTCCACCCGCTTGTGCAGGTTGGCCGTACGCAGAACGCGCTGGCGGACCTGCTCCCGGCCGCCCAGGTTGTAGAGCAGCAGGTCGTAGCCGGACTGGTGGAGGTACTCCTCGACCGCCTCGACGACGGTGCTGAAGAACCAGCGGGTGATCCGGGGGACCACCACCGCAACCGTGCCGGTCCGGCCGCCGGCGAGCCGGGACGCGCTCGGCGAGACCTCGTAGTCGAGTTGCTCGGCGGCGGCGAGTACCCGGCGCCGGGTGGCGGCCGAGACCGTCGGCAGTCCGCGCAGCGCCCGCGAGACGGTGGCCGTGGACACTCCGGCCAGCCGGGCCACATCATCGATCCTCGTCACGGTTTCCCCCGCTCGGTGCCCGGAGCGCCCGCCGCCGCCCGAGGGGCCAGGCGGCGGCGGACGCGGGGGTCAGCCCTTGACGCTGCCGGCGAGCAGACCTCGCACGAAGAAGCGCTGCAGGGACAGGAACACGATGAGCGGTATGACGATGCTGACGAACGCACCGGCCGTCAGGCGCTGCCACTCGTTGCCCCGGGTGCCGGCCATCTCGGCGAGCCGGACGGTGAGCGGAGCGGTCTCGTCGCTGCCGCCCGCGAAGATCAGCGCGACCAGCAGGTCGTTCCAGACCCAGAGGAACTGGAAGATGCCGAACGCCGCCAGCGCCGGGGTGATCAGCGGCAGCACGATGGTGCGGAAGATCTTCGGGTGGGTGGCCCCGTCGACCCGGGCCGCCTCCATCAGGTCCCCCGGCAGTTGCGAGATGAAGTTGTGCAGCAGGAAGACGGCGAACGGAAGCGCGAAGCAGGTGTGGGCGAACCACACCTGGGCGAACTTCTGCTCGTCGACCAGGTCCCAGGCCGGCATCAGCGTGACGCCGCCGAGGGTGACCCCGGTGGAGAAGAACCTCAGCAGCGGCACCAGGGCCATCTGCAACGGCACGATCTGCAACGCGAAGATCGCGATGTAGACCCAGTCCCGGCCGCGGAAGTTGATCCACGCGAGCGCGTACGCGGCGAGGCACGCGAAGGCGAGCGGGAAGAGCACCGACGGGATGGTGATCGCCAGGGAGTTGATGAAGGAACCGGCGAGCTGCCCGGAGGAAGCCGACCGCCCGAACAGGACCTGCTCGTAGTTCTCGAAGGTGAACTGCGGGTTGGTGAACGAGGTCCACCAGCCGGTGGTCTTGATCTCGTCCTCCGGGCGGAGGGAGGAGACGAGCAGGCCGAAGGTCGGGATGGTCCAGACCACCGCGATGACGATCGAGACGAGCGTCGCGGTGCGGCTGTTCAACCGCTTGCGGACCCGGCCGGCCGTGGTGGTCGGGGTGCCGTCGGTCTTCTGGGTGCCGGCGGCGACGGTGGGCGTTGCGGTGGTCATCTCAGCCCTCCCGCTGTTGACGGAGGTTACGGATCTGGTAGATCACGACCGGGATGACCAGGATGAAGAGGAAGACCGCGAGCGCGGAACCCCGCCCGTTCTCGCTGTACCGGAACGCCTGGTTGTACATCTCGTTGGCGATCACGCTGGTGTCGTAGTTGCCGTTCGTCGAGGTCCGGACGATGTCGAAGACCTTGAGCGTGGCGATCGTGAGGGTCACCATCACGACGATCAACGCCGGTCGGATGCTCGGCATGGTGATCTGCCAGAACATCTGCCACGGGCTGACCCCGTCGAGCCGGGCGGCCTCGACGATGTCACCGGGGATCGCCTTGATCGCGGCGGAGAGCACCACCATGGCGAAGCCGGCCTGGATCCAGACCATGATGACGATCAGCAGCAGCGTGTTCAGTGGCGATTCGAGCAGCCACTGCTTGGGCTCACCGCCCAGGCTGACCACGATCTGGTTGAGCAGACCGATCTGGTCGCCCTCACCCCGGTAGGCGTAGACGAACTTCCAGATGATGCTGGCGCCGACGAAGGAGATGGCCATCGGCAGGAAGATCAGTGACTTGGCCACGGCCTCGAACCGGGCCTTGTCCACCAGTACGGCGTAGATCAGGCCGAAGCCGGTCGCCACCAGCGGGACCAGGAGCACCCAGACCAGGGTGTTGACCAGGACCCGGACGATCGCGTCGTCAGAGAACATCCAGCCGAAGTTGTCCAACCCGACCCACTCCGTGCTGGTCCTGTTCATCAGGGAGAGCAGCACGGTGCGGATGGCCGGCACGACCAGACCGATGGTGAGCAGCAACAGCGTCGGCAGCAGGAAGAAGAGCGCGAAAATCCCCTCCCGCTGCTTGGGCCGACGGGGAAGTGGAGCACCGCCCACCGAGGCGGCGACGAGCTGCGCCTCCCGTCGCCGGGCGAACCAGGCCGGCACCACGTCGAGCAGCAGTAGGAGACCACCCACCACCAGCACGAAGGCGACCAGTCCGTACATCAGCATGAGGAGCTTCGGCTGCTGATCGGCGAAGTCGAACTCCATCAACCCTCCCTTCCGGGTCCACCTCGGCCGGTGGCCCGGCCCGCGTCAACGGACCGGGCCACCGCCGGGGATCACTTAGGCCAGCTGCTCTCGATGCCCTGGAGCACCGGGGCGGTCGCCTTGCCGTTCAGCCACTCGACCATGCCCTTCCAGAACGTTCCCGCGCCGACGCCGGCCGGCATCAGGTCGGATCCGTCGAAGCGGAAGGTGCCCGTCTTGTCCTGAAGGATCTGGACGGAGAGCTTGTCGATCGGGCTGGCGACGTTGGCGATGTCCAGCTTGTTGTTCGCCGTGACCCAGTTGCCGAGCTTCGCGCGGCTGTTCACGTACTCCGCCGAGACGAGGTAGGTCTGCACGGCCTGGACCTCGGGACGGTCGGCGTAGCCGACGACGAACTCGCCTGCGCCCAGCACCGGCTTGCCCTTGGACGGGTCGATGGTCGGGAAGTAGAAGGCGAACGCGTCGCCGTCCTCGGCCACCTTGGTGCCCTCGGGGAACTGGTTGGCGTAGAACGACGCCTGTCGGTGCATCGCGCACTTGCCGGTGGTCACCGGCAGGCCCGCCTCCTGGAAGGCGGTGGTGGTGATGCTCTTGACGCCGCCGAAGCCGCCGTTGACGTACTTCTCGTTCTTGAGGATGCTGCCGGCGCGGTCGACCGCGTCGACGATCTTCGGGTCGTTGAACGGGATGGTGTGGGTGGTCCACTGGTCGTAGACCTCGGGACCCTGCGTACGCAGGACCACGTCCTCGATCCAGTCGGTGGCCGGCCAGCCGGTGGCGTCACCGGACTCGACGCCCGCGCACCACGGCTTGATGCCGCTGGCGGCGATCTTGTCGCTCAGGGCGATGAGCTGGTCCCAGGTGGTCGGGACCTCCCAGCCCTTCTCCTTGAACGTCTTCGGCGAGTACCAGACGAAGGACTTCACGTTGGCGCCGAGGGGCACGCCGTAGAGCGTCCCGTTCACGGTGCCGTACTTCAGCCAGTCGGCCGGCATGTTCTGCTCGGCGAGGGCCTTGGTGTCGGCGCCGAGGGACTTCAGCTTGCCGGCGTCCGCGAAACGCTTCACCAGGCCCGGCTGCGGCACGAAGGCGATGTCGGGGGCGTTGCCACCGTCGACCCGAACGGGGAGCTGCGCCTCGAACTCGCCGCTGCCCTCGTAGTCGATCTCGATGCCGGTGCAGTCGGTGAACTGCGACCACGACCGCTCCAGCAGGTCGGCCTCGGCGTCACGGATGGACGCGTAGATGGAGACCTTCTTGCCGTCGTGACCCTGGTACTTCTCGTATGCGGCGCACTCCGCGGAGCCCGCTTTGCTGCTCTTCTTGTCGTCGCCGGTACCGCAGGCGGTGGCGCTGAGCGCCAGCCCGAGTACACCGGCGATCACGAAGGCCTGGCGTGGTCTGGTAAAGACCGCCATGCCGTCCTCCTTCCTAGCCGGCGCGGTCGTGCTGGTGACCTGTCGCCGGTCCGATTGGGCGTGCACACATGTAAGCGCTTGCATCCGGCCCGGTCCACCCCCTGTCAGACACGAGCGAGTAACAATCCGGAAACCTGCGGTCTGCCTGGTAGGCGCGCTCCCGGGACAAGCTGGGGACTCTTTCGAAGATTGACGATATCTGTCAGGCTAGCCCCCTCGGATCGAAGGTTTTCGACATAGGAGGAGCTGTATGCGAAAGCGGTGGATCAGCCTGCTGGTGACGGGTCTCTTCGTCGGGGGAGCGTTGGTGCCGGCGACCCCGGCCCTGGCCGCGCCGACCTTCAAGGTGCCGTTCCCGTGCGGCCAGTCCTGGTCCGGGCAGACCCGGTCGGACCACAGCCCGGCGTACGCGGTCGACTTCAACCGCACCGACGACCTCGGCGACCCGGTGGTCGCCAGCGCCCCCGGCACTGTCGACCGGGTTACCGACCTCGGTGGCACCAGCTACGGCAAATACGTCCGGATCAACCACGGCGGCGGTTACAGCACCTACTACGCGCACCTCAACGGCTTCAACGTCTCGGTCGGGCAGACGGTCGGGTACGGCAAGGTGCTCGGTTGGGTCGGCAGCACCGGCGGCTCGACCGGCCCCCACCTGCACTACGAGCAGCGCCTCAACGGCGCCGACATCCAGGTGCGCTTCAACGGCACCCTCGCGCTGTACTGGGGCACCAAGAGCTACACCAGTAACAACGGGTGCGCTTCGGGCAGCGGCAACGGCACTGTCGACACCAGTGGCACGCCGCTGACCGTCCGCTCCGGCCCCGGCACCGGGTACGCCTCGGTGGGCACCGTCGCCGACGGCACCCGGGTGACCATCGCCTGCCAGACCAGCGGCACCACGGTCACCGGCACGTACGGCACCAGCTCGATCTGGGACCGGATCGGCTCCGGCCGCTACATCGCGGACGCGTACGTGTACACCGGCTCCGACGGGTACATCCCCGGCGTGCCTCGCTGCTGACCTGGTGACGGCCACGGTCCCCGGCGGACGCCGCCGCCGGGGACCGTGCGGTCAGTTGTTCAGCTGCCAGATCGACAGGTTCAACGCGGCGGCGAAGGTGACCCAGGCCCAGTACGGCAGCATGAGTGCCGTCGCCACCCGGGACACCCGGGCGAACAGCATCACCGTCAGGCCGATCGCCAGCCACATCAGCACGATCTCGGCGAACGCCAGCCCGTACTGCCCGGCGCCGAAGAACAGCGGGGTCCAGATCGCGTTGAGCACCAGTTGGGCGGTCCACGCCCAGAGGGCGGGGGAGAAGCCGACCCGGCGCCAGACCAGCCAGCCGGCCACCGCGATCAGCGCGTAGAGCAGCGACCAGACCGGGCCGAACAGCCACGAGGGCGGGGCCCAGCTCGGCTGCCGCAGGCCCGCGTACTCCGCGGTGGTGCCCTGCACGCCCAGCCCGCCGATCGCGGCGGCGACGAAGACCGCGGCCGCGAAACCGGCGAGGGCCCACCACGCTCGCCGCCCGGAGGTCGCCGGCGCGTCCTGAGATATCTCCATCGTCGAGATATTTCCCCTCGGGGTCGGCTCAAACCGCCGAGCGGGAGGGCGGTTCACGAGGCCGGCCAGCCACGACAAAGCGCCGGGATCGCCACGGCCGATGCTTCTGTCGGGAGGACGAAGCTTCGGTCGCGGCGACCCCGGCGGGTCCCGGTTTTAAGGCGTATGAGCGCTAATTGAAGATGCTGACACCACCCGGGCCGACCAACAGCCCGACGACGATGAGGACGATGCCCCACAGGATCTGCCGGCGGAACAGCGCGAGGATGCCGGCGACCACGAGTACGACTGCGAGAATCCAGAGAATCAGCTCCATGACCTCTGACTACCCGACTGGCCGATCGGGGAAACCTGGTCGGTGTCGAGTTGATCGCCAACGTGAAAGACGCTGTACGCCTGCTTGATCACCGGGTGCGCGACGTTGCGGACGCGTACCCCGCCGGGGGTCGTGCCGCGCTCGGTGCCGGCGTGCGCGTGCCCGTGCACGGCGAGCGCCGTGGGCGCCGAGTCGATCGCCTGCCCCAACTGGTACGACCCCAGGAACGGGTAGATCTCCAACGGCTCGCCGGCCAGCGTGTCCGGCACCGGCGAGTAGTGGGTGAGCGCGACCAGCATGTCGCAGTCCAGTGAGCGCAGCGCCGCACCGAGACGGTCCGCGCTGTCGGTGGTGGTCCGCACGAAGGCCTTCATCTCCGGCTCGCCGAAGTCACTGGCGCACCGCCCGGCGAACCCGCCGCCGAAGCCCTTGACGCCGGCGATGCCGAGCCGGCCACCCGCGCAGTCCAGCACGACGCCGTTGCCCTCCAGCACTGTGATGCCTGCGTCCTCCAGCACCTTGACCACCTGTGGCACCTGGTCACACTGGTGGTCGTGGTTGCCCAGCACTGTCACCACCGGTACGGCCAACCCACCGAACTCCTCTGCCACGCAGCGCGCCTCGGCCTCGGTGCCGTGCCGGGTCAGGTCCCCGGCCAGCAGCAGCACATCGGCGCACTCCGGCAGCTCCTCCAGTGCCGGTCGGAACCGGCCCACCACGTCCTCGTCCAGATGCACGTCGCCCACAGCGGCAATCCGGATCACCATGGAACCTCCCTCAGGGCAGTTGCTCGATCTCCGTGGGCGCCTGGGCGCGGATCACCCCGATGTCGCTGGTGATCGGCACGTCCGGGAAGCGCTCGGACACCCGACGCAGGATCTCCTCCCGCCGGTGCGGACTCTCCACCTCGCCGTAGAGCACGAGGGCGCGTTCCCGTCGAACCACTGTGATCCCCTGTTCGGCGACGGCGGGGTCCTCGACGAGCAACCGTTGGATCTCCGCCTCGACGTACTCGTCCGGTGGCCCGGCGCCGATGTCGCGATGGTGGGTCACGATGTCCCCTCTCCTGGCTGGGTGCCGGCGGCCGGCACCACCTCCAGCCGGTCCAGCAGCACCAGGAACGCCTCGGCGTACGGCGAGTGCTGCGTCTCCTTGCGTACCCGTTCCCAGTCGATCTGCTCCCGCAGCGAGCGGGCCAGCGGCAGACCGCGGGCGAAGTCGCAGTAGTGCTGGGAGAAGCTGAGCAGTTTGTGCACCATCAGCTGGGTCGCGGACAGCACCGGCATGTGAATCGCGTCCACCGGTCGGATGACCGTGTCGGCGAACGTCTCCTCGGTCACCGGAGTCTCGATCGGCCGGTGGATGAGGTCCACCATCCGGCCGTCGTCGAAGACCTTCACCAGCCAGTCCTCCGGTGGACGCTCGGCGATGAAGCCGGCGGCCACCAGGGCCTCCAGTGCCTCTTCCACGTCGGCCTCCCGGATCAGGAAGTCGACGTCGTGATCACTGGAGTGGCCCCCGTGGGCGTAGACCGCGAAGCTGCCGCCCAGGGCGAACGGAATCTCGGACTGCTTGAGCACGGCGGCGACCTTCTTGAGGGTGTGCACAAGACTCTCGTCTCCGCGCTCAGCCATCTGGTTCCTCCGTCGTCGTGTTGGTGGACCGGCGGTTGGATTTCAAACTCCGGTACCCGGCATTCCGGTCGTCCACACCTGGTGGTGTCTCGGTCGGGCGTCAACAGGGATGAACCACCACAAACCGCGCGGACCAGGTGCGTGGGTCGGATAACCTGTGGAGAGTGGCCAGATCATCGGGGATGCGACGACGCAAGGCCCGATTGCGCACCGTCGCCCTGATCGGGATCGACGGTTCGGGCAAGACCACGCAGGCACACCGGCTGGCCGACGCGCTGACCGCCGCCGGACGCCCCGCCACCTACCGCCGCAACGCCAGTGGCCGCCGCTGGCTCGGCCGGCTCGCCCAACGCCTCGGTCGGCCGGACGCCCAACGGCTCGTCGGTCGCGACGGCGTGCTGGCCGTGGAGTCGGTGCTGCGCTGGCTGGCCATCGCCATCGCCCTGCTCAGCTGTCTGCTCACCGGCCGGACGGCGGTGATGGACCGCTACTCGGCCTGCCAGTACGCGAGCATCCGGGCGCACGGGGGGCAGCGCTGGGAGCGGCTCGCCCGGGCCGGCTACCGGCTGTTCCCGACGCCGCAGGTGACCTTCCTGCTCGCCGTCGACCCGGCGGAGGCGTACCGGCGCATCGAGGAACGCGGCACCGACCACGAGACGATGGGGTGGCTGACGGCCGCCGACACCGCCTACCGGGCACTGCCCGAGTACCCCAGCTTCGTGCTGGTGGACGCGGGCCGCCCGGCCGAGGAGGTGACCGAGCAGATTCAGGCGCACCTGGAGACCTGGCTACCGTCGTCCGCCTCGGGCGGAGAGGACGTCGGCCCGGTGGTGGTTCAGGCCCGCCCGTAGACCGGCACTGTGGCGCCACTGGTCGGGGCGGAATCGGCCGACGCGAGGAACCGGATCACCGGCGCGATCTCGGCCGGGGTAACCCAGCGGGAATGGTCGGCGTCGGGCTGGGCCGCCCGGTTCGCCGGGGTGTCGATGACGCTGGGCAGCACGGTGTTGCAGCGCACGTTCTGCGACCGGTACTCCACCGCGACCGCGTTGGCGAAGGCCAGAACCGCCGCCTTGGCCGTCGAGTAGCCGGCCGCGCCGCGGAACGGGGTGACCGCCGCGCGGGCCGAGACGCAGACCACCGCGCCGCCGCCGGACGCCACCAGGTGCGGGAGCGCGGCCTGGGTGACCAGGTAGGTCGGCCGCAGGTTGACGGTGAGCATCCGCTCGAACTCCTCGACCGGGGTCTCGTGCACCAACCCGCCGCTGGCGTACCCCCCGACGAGGTTTACCACCGCGCGCAGTGGCGCCGCCGGTTCGCCGGCCGCGGCCTCGACCGCCTGCGCCGCACCCGCCGGCTCGCCCAGGTCCGCGACCACCCGGACCAGTCCGGCCGCCGCCGGCTCCGACCCGGGCCGGGCTTTCCGCTCCGGTACGACCACCCGCCAGCCCGCCTCGACGAACGCGGTCACGACCGCCCCGCCGAGCCCGCCGGAACCCCCGGTAACCAACACGCTGCCCTGTCCCATACGCCCCACGCTAGTGCCCCGCCCCTTCGAGCCCTTCCGTCGATCATGAAGTTGTTGCCGTGACACGCCGAGCTGAGTGGCAACAACTTCATGATCGAGGTCTGCCGTCGGCAGATTGGTTGGGATGTTCGGACCTTGGGGGCGCAGGATCGGCGGATGCGGATCCTCATTCTCGGTGGCACCCGGTTCCTCGGTCGGGCGACGGCACGGCTCGCCGTCGAACAGGGGCACGAGGTGACCTGCGCGGCCCGGGGCGTGTCCGGGGCGGCGCCGGCCGGGGCGCGGTTCGTGGCGGCCGACCGCGATGATCCCGAGTCGCTCGTCCCGCTCGCCGCCGCGGGCTTCGATGCCGTGGTCGACGTGACCCGCCAGATCAGCCACGCCCGGCACGCGCTGTCCGCGCTCGCCGACCACGTCGGCCACTGGTCGTTCGTGTCGACGATCTCGGTGTACGCGGACTACACCACCCCGGGCCAGACCGCTGCGGACGCGCCGATCCTGGCGCCGGCCCCGCCGGACGTGGACGGTCCGGTCGGCCCGGACCACCGCTGGTACGGCGAGTGCAAGGTGAGCATCGAGGAGCTGGTCCGGGAGCGGATGGGCGTGGACGGTTCGTTCATCTGCCGGGCGGGGCTGATCGTCGGGGCGGAGGATCCGAGCGATCGTTTCCCGTACTGGGTGCGGCGGCTGTCGGCCGGTGGCGAGGTGCTGGCCCCCGGGCACCCGACCGATCGGGTGCAGTTCGTGGACGTCGCCGATCTGGCCGGTTGGCTGTTGCACGCCGCCGGCACCCGCCTCGGCGGCACGTACGACGGCAGCGGTCCGGCGATGTCCCGGGCCGAGTTGTTGGCCGGGGTGGCCGCCGGGCTGGGCATCGCCGAGCCGGCCTTCACCTGGGTCGACCAGGAGTTCCTGCTGTCCAACGACGTACGCGAGTGGTCGGGGGAGCGGGCGCTGCCACTCTGGGTTCGGCTGCCGGAGACCGCCGGCCTGATGGACCGGGACGTCCGGCCGGCCCTGGACGCCGGTCTGACGGTCCGTCCGCTGGCCGATACCGTTCGGGCGACAGCGTCCTGGATGGCCGCGCACCCGGCGGCCGTCCGGCAGGGTGGACTGGACCCGGCGGATGAGGCGGCGATCCTGGGGAAGTGGCAGGCTGTGCGGGACCGGTGATCCCGGCGATCGAAGTTTCCCCCACCTCGGACAGTCATAGTTGACGCTCACGCCTGGTGAAAGTAAGTTTCATCCGTGGCGAAGAGTGCGAAGATTTCTGCGAGTCACGAGCCCGGTGGGCTGATCGTCCACATCAGTGGGCTGTTGCCATCGCTGTCGCCCGCCGAGCAGCGGGTCGCCCGGTTGGTGGTCTCCGACCCGGCGGCCGCCGCCCGTCGGACAATCACCGACCTCGCCACCGCAGCCGAGACATCCGAGGCGACCGTCATCCGGTTCTGCCGTTCGGTCGGCATGGACGGTTACCCCCAACTGCGCATCCGCCTCGCCGCCGAGGCCGCCCGCCGGATCGAGCCACCGGACGCCCGAGTGGTCGGCGGTGACATCCCGCCCGGCGCCGACCTCGCCCAGATCATCGCCACCATCGCGTTCAACGACGCCCGCGCCGTCGAGGAGACCGCCGAGCAACTCGACCCCGCCGTCTGCGAGCAGGTGGTCGAGGCGATCAGCGGTGCCGGTCGGATCGACATCTACGGTGCCGGCGCCAGTGGGTTCGTCGCCTCGGACTTCCAGCAGAAGCTGCACCGCATCGGCCGGATCGCCTTCTACTTCCCGGACGTGCACACCGCGCTGACCTCGGCCGCTCTCCTGGGCCGGGGAGACGTGGCGATCGGCATCTCGCACACCGGCACCACCTCGGACGTGATCGAGGTGCTGGAGCAGGCCCGTACCCGCGGTGCCGCGACAGTGGCGCTGACCAACTTCCCGCGCTCGCCGATCACCGACGTGGCGGACTTCGTGTTGACCACGGCGGCCCGGGAGACCACCTACCGCTCCGGCGCGACGGCCAGCCGGCTGGCCCAGCTCACCGTGGTCGACTGCCTTTTCGTCGGGGTGGCCGCCCGCAACCGGGCCCGGGCCCGCAAGGCCCTGGAGGCGACCGCCGAGGCGGTCCAGTCGCACCGGGTGGGTGCCAACCGGAGGCGGGCATGACGGCCGGTGCGGAGATGCCCGCACGACCCGCTCGCCCCACGGTCCGGGTGGGTGCCCCCACCGAACGGCGTAACCCGCTCAGCGTCGACCTGGACCTGATGTCGACCCGGGACGTGCTCACCGTGATCAACGAGGCGGACCGGCGGGTGCCCGCGGCGGTCGCCGCGGTGCTCGACGAGATCGCCACCACCGTCGACCTGGCGGTCGCGGCGCTTCGCGGCGGCCACCGGGTGCACTACTTCGGGGCCGGCACCTCCGGCCGACTGGGTGTGCTCGACGCGGCCGAACTGGCCCCCACCTTCAACTCGCCCCGACACTGGTTCTGCGCGCACCTCGCGGGAGGCCCGGACGCCATGTGGCGGGCCGTCGAGGACGCCGAGGACGACGACCGGGGCGGCGCGGTCGAAGCGGCCAGTTGTGTACGGGCCGGGGACCTGGTGGTTGGTCTGGCGGCCAGCGGACGCACCCCGTACGTCCTCGGGGCGCTTGCCTCGGCCCGCGCCAAGGGCGCCTCTACGGTGCTGCTCTGCGCCAATCCGGAGGCGGAGGCCGCCCGGTCGGTCGACGTGTTCATCGGGGTGGACACCGGACCCGAGGTGGTCACGGGGTCGACCCGGATGAAGGCGGGCACAGCGCAGAAGTTGGTGCTCAACACGTTCTCGACCGCCGTCATGGTGCGCCTGGGGCGGGTCTACTCGAACCTCATGATCGATATGGTGGCCACCAACGCGAAACTCCGCGGACGAATGATCTCGATTCTGGTCGAGGCCACCGGTTGCTCGGAGGAACTCTGCCGGCAGGCCCTCACCGAGGCCGACGGTGACCTGAAGACGGCGCTCGTCGCCCTCGTCTCGGGCGCCGAGATCGACGCCGCCCGGGCCGCGCTGGCCCGCTCGGCCGACCAGGTGCGCGGCGCCCTCGCCCTGCTCGCCTCCTAGCGCCACCCGGGTAGGGAAGCGAACCGGCCCTCGGATTGTTCATCTGGCCGGGGGGTAATAACACCCCCGTGAATGAACCAACCGGTCCACGGGTGCGTATCTGGCAGTGACCAGGATCGCATCGCGGTGGTGACCCGGGTCGCTGTGCCCCCACGGCGGGCGGTGTTGCCATGGTGCGGTAACCCGTACGTGGTGCCCAGTGGCGAGCCACCCGATGGGGTGCTGACAGCAAACATGGACCGTGCTCTCAGCTACTACTCAGGCATTCGTGACACTTTCGACTCACGACGAGGAATCCCCGACACGTCTCATCTGTTGTGTAGGTGTCAGCACCGATCGGCACAGCAGAAGTTACCAGGGGCTGACAGGTGTGGGGAATGGCAAGGAACCGGGCAACCGGCGCGAGCGAGGGGACCGTGGGCAACGTGGACAAGAACATCGGCATGCGAACCGACGAGGTTGCCGAGGAGCGCGACCTGGTCGGCGTCTACCTGCACGAGATCTCCCGGACGCCACTGCTGGACGCCGCCAAGGAGGTCGATCTCTCCAAGGCGATCGAGGCCGGCCTCTACGCCGAGCACCTGCTCGGTGAGGAAGCCGTTCCCGCCGGTGTCGACCGGGCCGACCTGGAGTGGCTGGTCGTCGAGGGGGAGCGGGCGAAGGACCTCTTCATCCGCGCCAACCTCCGACTGGTCGTGTCGATCGCCCGGCGCTACGTGCGCTCGGGGATGCCCATGCTGGACCTGATCCAGGAGGGCAACACCGGCCTCGTCCGGGCGGTCGAGAAGTTCGACTACGAGCGTGGCTACAAGTTCTCCACCTACGCCACCTGGTGGATTCGGCAGGCGATCAGCCGGGCGATCGCCCAGCAGGAGCGCACCGTCCGTCTACCGGTGCACCTGGTGGAGGACGTCAACCGGATGCGCAACGTGGCCCGGCAGTTGACCCGTGAGCTGGGCAGCGACCCGGAGCCGGAGCAGATCGCCAACGCCCTCGGCGTCACCGTCGAGCGGGTGAACGAGCTGCGCCGCTGGTCGCAGGACACCGTTTCGCTGGACACCCCGGTGGGCGACGACGGCGACACGAACCTCGGTGACCTGGTCGCCGACAGTGACGCGCCGTCGCCGGAGGACATCGTCCTCAGCGGCCTGGAGCGGCAGCGCATCGAGGGGCTGCTCAACCACCTCGACGACCGGTCCGCCGGCATCATGCGGGCCCGCTACGGGCTGGAGGACGGCCGGGAGCACTCGCTCACCGAGGTCGCGTCCCGGTTCTCGCTGTCCCGCGAGCGGATCCGGCAGCTGGAGATCCAGGCCCTCGGCCGGCTCCGCGAGCTGGCTCGGGCGGAGGGGCTGCAAGCAGCCTGACCTGGTAGTAATGACGGCGAACGGCCGGCGTCCGATAGGGGGACGCCGGCCGTTCGCCGTTTCCGATCGTGGTTAGCGGACCCGGCCGTAACCCTGGATGGACATCATGTTCATGCCACGCTTGAGTACGTTGCGACCGGCGCTGGGCGCATCGATCACCTGACCGTCGCCCACGTAGAGGGCGACGTGCCCGAGCCCGCTGTAGAAGACCAGGTCGCCCGGGCGTAGTTCGCCCCGCCCGATGTGGGCGACCGCGCTCCACTGCATCCGGGTGTTGTGCGGAAGGGACTTCCCGGCCGCCCGCCAGGCCGCCGAGGTCAGGCCGGAACAGTCGTAGCCGTTCGGCCCGTCGGCCGCCCAGACGTACGGCTTGCCGATCGCGCCGAAGGCGTAACGCACCGCGGTGCCGGCAGCGCCGGACACGGCGGGCACGTTCTTTGCCTCGGTCGTCGCCGCCTTGGGCTCGGGTCGCTCGGTGGCGGCCCCGTACGCCTGCCGGCGCAGCTCGTACAGCTTGGCCAGGTCCTGCTCGATCTGCTTCTTACCCGTGGCGAGCTGACGCGCCTGTGCGGCCTGCCGGGTCAGGGTCGCGCCCAGGCGGGCCTTCTCGTCGAGCAGCCGCTGCTGGTCGGCAGTGAAACCGGAGATGCGCTCCTGCCGCTGGCGGGTCAACTGCTCGATCGTGCCGAGCCGATCCAGCAGCGCGGCCGAGCCGCCCGGGCGCAGCAGGGCGTCCGCGGTGCGCAGGCCGCCACTCTTGTACGCGGTGGAGGCGAGCTCCGCCACGTCGGCCCGGCTCTGCTCGACCTGCTGTTCGAGCGGGCCGATGCGGGTCTGTAATCGGGCCACGGCGGCCTCGTTTGTCTTGATCTCCTCACGCAGTTTGTTGTACGACTCGACGACCCGCTCCAACTCGGCCGAGGACGTCTCGATCCGGCGGGTCAGGTCGGCGGGGGACGGCTCGGCCTGGGCCACCGCCGTCGGGGCGATCAGCGCGGCCGACATGCCGACCAGCGCCACGGTGCGCAGCAGATTTCTCAGGGATGACAAGAGCGGAAGGCCCCTCTCCCACGGCCGCCGGGGCTGCTGACGCCCTCGACGACACCGGCCGGGGCCATCCGGGCGGACGGCACTGGGCCGGACCGGCTCGCCCAACCTAACCCGGGACGGATGTCGCTCGCAGTTGAAGCAGGGGCGAAAGTTGGGAGAGTTACTGCTCGGACCCCTGGGCTGGGTGGCGCCATCGTGGCTGATGACACCTGTGAACGAGGGAACATCGCCCTTTTAGCGGCCTACTGACTGATATACGACTTTCGTCGTTCCCGGCGTATGCCGCCGGATTCCTGGGGGCCATAACCGATAAAACCTGAAATGGATGCTGTTTCTCGGCGATGTCACCCGGTCGTGACGAGCTGTCGGGACCCGGTAAATGCCCAGGTCGACTGGCGGTGCCGCAACACAATGAAGTCCGGAGCCGGGAATCCCGTCGACAGGCAGCGATGACTGTCGCCAGCAGGTCCACTCGGCCAACCGTCCCCTTCGGGAGGAACCGTGAATCGTGAAGGCGCAAAGACGCGACCGCCGCGAACGGTGCCGGGCGCCCGGTCGACCCTGCTGTACGCGCGGCCCGGCATCATCGTGACCGTCGACCGGTTCACGGTCGGTCGGAACAGTTACCGGGTCGCCGACCTGACCCATCTGCGTACCACCCGGGGTCCGCACGACCGGATCGCCGTCCGGGCCGTGGTCATCACCGCCAGCATGCTCAGCGGTGTGGGGGTGCTCCTCGGCTTCACCGGCGGTCTGCAACGCCTCACCGCCGAGGCGTACCTGATCCTCGGCGCGGTGTTCCTGCTCCCGGCCGCTCTCGCCCTGGTCGGCGATCGTTGGCGCCCACCGCCGCACGAACTGTGGGGGTGGTACCAAGGCTCGGAGGTGCTGCTCTTCAGCGCCGACGACGAACGGCAGTTCGGCCAGGTCACCCGGTCGCTGCTGCGGGCCCGGGAGGTCAACCGCTACGGCAGTTGGGTCGACCCGCTCGCGGAAGCGGACCCGTGGCGGCCCAACCGTTGACCCGGCGCCGGTGGGCCGGAGCCGCGTCGGCCCACCGGCCGCTCAGCAAGCTCAGCGGGCGACCGGCTCCGGAGCCCGTTCCTGCTGCGGTGCGGCCACCCAGGCGCTGACCCGGCGCTCGGCGTAGAACGAGACGAACGGCACCGTGCCGGCCAGCATCACCAGCAGCATCCGCTTCAGCGGCCAGTCGGCTCGGCGGCTCAGGTCGAACGCGGCCACCAGGTAGATCATGTAGAGGAAGCCGTGCGCCGGCCCGATCGTCTCCACGACGACCGGGTTGTCGAACGCGTACTTCAGTGGCATGCCGATCACGACCAGCAGGATCAGCACCACGCCCACGATCCAGGCGATCACGCGGTACCGGGTAAGGGCAGCGCCCACCTTCGTCCGTCCTTCCGAGCCCGGCTCAGCCGGGATAGTCACCGGGCCGGGCGCCCGGATTGGCGTTCAACCATGACAGGTAGTGGTTGTAGGCGGCCAGGTCGGTGTCCTCGACGGCATCGCCGGTGGCCGGCGTCCGGGACACCCGTACCGGTCGGCGTACCGCCGGTCGGGACCCGGCGGTGACCGCCGGCGCCGGCTCGACGGCCGGATCCGCGGCCGGCGCGTCGGCCTCCGCCGCCTTGCGGCGGGCCAGCTTCACCTCACGCCACCAGACGTAGACCACGAAGCCGGCGAAGATCGGCCACTCGACCGCGTACCCCCAGCTCAGGCTGTTGCCGGCGGTGGCCCGGCTGATCTGCCACCAGCCCAGCCCGAGGAAGCCCACGACCAGCACGACCATGGCCACGTGGCGTGCGATCCACGCCGGGGTCCAGAGCCGCCTCATGACATTGAGGGTACCGGGGGCGCTACCGGTCTCCGACACCGTGTCGTAGTCGTCGCCTCGCCGGCTTGGTTTGGCATCACCACGCCTGGGCAATCGTCTAGACGCCAGCCCAAACGAGATCAAGGGGGGCGATCATGACCGGATCGGTACGTGAGGACGGCTTCGCGTCCAACGGCAGTGCGGATATGAGCCCGGAGCAGCGGGTGCCCGAGTGGGGCGGCGATCAGCTCGCCGACCCGGCCGGTGCTCCCGGCCTCGACGGCGACCTCGGCATCGACCCGACGGAGCTGACCGACGAGGACCTGATCCGCGAGATGCACAGCCTGCACCGGACCCGCCTGGACACCTTGCGGCACGCGGCAGACTCCGCACTCGCGAACCACCTACGGCGCACCGCGGAGCTGGAGACCGAGTACCTGGCCCGGCACCCGGGTCGCGAGGTCGATCCCAGCCGTCTGCGGGACGCCTGATGCCGGCGCGCGCCGTGCGCGGCATGTCCGCGCCACCCGAGGTGGTCTTCAGCACGGCCACCGACCCCGACCGTGCCTCGGCCTGGCTGCCCGAGCCGCTGCGCGGCGACGGCAGCCCCGCCGCGGAGATCAGCGGTGAGGAGCTGCGCGCCCGCTGGGGCGACGGCGACACCGACGACTGGTCCGCCGAGATCCGGGTGGAGCCGGCCGATTCCGGTGGCGCCCGGATTCAGCTCGACCTGGCCGACGGGTCCGGCGGGCCCGGTCCGGACCAGCTGGCCGACGAAGCGCTCACCAACCTGGTACGCGAGGTCGCCGACAACCTCCAGGCCGGCTGAGCTGGCCGCGCGGGACGCCGTTCCCGCACCACCACGACACGTGAGGAGATCGGGTGAGCGACACTGGCCTGCGACAGAAGGCGGCCCGGCTGCGCCGGGCGTACGCGCCGCACGAGCACCGGCCGCTCGGTGGCTACCTGGTGGCGATGGGCGCCTACGCCGGGGTGACCGGAGCTCTCGCCGGCCTGGTCAAGGCGACCGGCCGACCGGTGCCGGAGCGTCCCGCGCCGTCCGACGTGGTGCTGCTCTCCATCGCCACGCACAAGCTGAGCCGGTTGCTGTCCAAGGACGCGGTGACCAGCCCGTTGCGGGCGCCGTTCACCCGCTACGACCATCCGATCGGCAGCGGCGAGGTGATGGAGCAGGTCCGCGACTCGGGCAGCCCCACCCGGCACGCCATCGGCGAGCTGCTGAGCTGCCCGTTCTGCCTGGCGGTCTGGGTGGCCACCGGGCTGACCGGTGGCCTGGTGCTCGCGCCCCGGCTCACCCGCCTGGTGGCCACCGCGCTGACGGCGGTCGCCGCGTCCGACTTCCTCCAGATGGCGTACGCGACGGCGCAGCAGGCCGCCGAGGGTGGGCACCAGGACGACGACTGACGAGCAGGACGCAAAAAGGGGGGCCGGTAGACACCGGCCCCCCTTTCGCGTACGCCTCAACGTTGCATGCCGGACCAACCGTGCGGCGACTCCGGCTCCCGTTCGTCCTCGTCCGCCCCGGTGATGATGTCCCGGTCCACCGCCGTGCGGTCGTGCTCGTTGGCGAAGTCCGGCTCGGGCGTGGTGTCCCGGCCCTTCGGGGGCTGACCCAGCGCCGGCACCTTCTCGTCGTGGTCCTCGTGGTGCGTCATGTCGGTGTCCCTCCTGCGGTCATTCACGCGATGGTGCCGCCCAGGTCGCTCAGCCGATGGAACCGCCCAGCAGGTCGCTGGCCTCGTCCACCGCGTACTCGCCCTCGGGAAGCGCGTCGATGCGGGCGAGCAGGTCCGGTGGAAGCTCGGCGGCCACCGCCCGGCGATAGATCTCCGCCTGGGTGACCCGCTCCTGCGCCCGGAAGATGTCGTCGAGCAGGTCGTCGAGGGCCTGGGTGTCCGGCTCGTCGGCCACGGATGCGTCGTCGGTCACGTCGATCAGCTACCCGGGGCGGAATCGGTCAAACGTCACCCCGGGCGGCCTGCGCTCTCGGTCGGGTCCGTGGGGTTCGCCGAATACAGACAGCGCCGCCCCCGGCCTTGTGGGCCGGGGGCGGCGCTGGTGTCGGTGTGCAGGTCGCCTCTCGGCGAGTGGCACTACGCGGCTCCAGCCGGACGGTATTCCGCGAAGGCTATTTAGGTGAGGCCCGGGGACACTGGACACACCGACACCCCAGTCAACGAGCCGACCCCCGCTCGTGTTCCGCAGGTGGTGGTGTCGGCGGTCACACCGTCGTCGGCAGGATGGCCCGACGGGCCCGCACGGCCGAGGCGAGGTGGTCGAGCACCTCGGCGGTGTCGTCCCAGCCCAGGCAGGCGTCGGTGACCGACCGGCCGTACTCCAGCTCCCGGGTCGGGTCGAGCTCCTGCCGACCGGGCAGCAGGAACGACTCCAGCATCACGCCGGTGATCCCCCGCTGGCCGGCGGCCAGTTGGGCGGCCACGTCCGCGGCGACCAGCGGCTGGTTGCGGTGGTCCTTGCCGCTGTTGGCGTGACTGGCGTCGATCACCAGCCGCTCCGGCAGGTCGGCGGCGCGGAGCAGGTCGAGTGCCCCGGCGACCGACTCGGCGTCGTAGTTCGGTCGGCCGCCCCCACCGCGCAACACCAGGTGCCCGTCGGTGTTGCCCCGGGTGTGCATGATCGCCGGAGTGCCGGAGAAGTCGATGCCGGGGAAGACGTGCGGCACACCGGCGGCGCGGATCGCGTCCACGGCCGTGCCGATGCTGCCGTCCGGGCGGTTCTTCATGCCGATCGGCATGGACAGGCCGGAGGCGAGCTGGCGGTGCACCTGGCTCTCCACGGTGCGGGCACCGATCGCGCCCCAGGCCACCGTGTCCGCGATGTACTGCGGGGTGATCGGGTCGAGGAACTCGCAACCCACCGGCAGACCGAGGCGGAGCACGTCGAGCAGCAGCGCCCGGGCCAGCCGCAGACCGGTGTTGACGTCCCCGCTGCCGTCCAGGCCGGGGTCGTTGATCAGGCCCTTCCAACCAACGGTGGAGCGCGGCTTCTCGAAGTAGACCCGCATGACGATCAGCAGGTCGTCGGCGAGCCGGTCGGCTGCCGTCCGAAGACGCTGCGCGTAGTCCAGGGCGGCGGCCGGGTCATGCACCGAGCAGGGACCGACCACCACCAGCAGGCGGTCGTCCTCGCGGTCCAGAACGCGACCGACCGCGCGGCGGCCGGTCAACACGGCCGACGCGAGCGGAGCGTCCAGGGGTAACTCGTGGTGCAGCAGGGCGGGCGTGGTCAGCGGCACGACACGGTCGATCCGCTGATCGCTGACCCGATCGGTCTCCGGGGTCGTCACGGTGGGCATCCTTCCGCCGACCGTGCCCGGGGCCGGTGCCCGGGACGAGCCGGCTGCTCGTACGCAAAAGGGCAGGAACGACAGCTCCTGCCCAGCCGGCTCGGTCCGTGGTGACGTCAGTTCATGGTGAAGTCACCGGCGTGCGAGCCGGCTGCCTAAACCATCGATAGGAACGCGTCACCGGGCCAGCGTACCCGACCGGACGCGGTCACCCGTCCTGTCGTCCCAAGATGCGGAGCGGGAGATCGCGTGCCGGGGGCGCGGTCGGGGTAACAGGGGTGCCATGACACACGAGCAGAGCGATCAGGAGCGGGTGGAGTCCCGCGCGCACCACCTCCTGCCCGAGGAGGAGGCGGTGGGCAGCGACGACCCGGAGGCGCAGGCGGAGGCCATCCTCGCCGATTCGGACATCCGCGAAGCGGACCAGAACGCCGCACCGGACACGGTGCTGGAGCGTCGTACCTCGGATCAGACCGTGGTGGCGGTCGAACCTCCGGACTGAGCGGTCGCCCCGCGGGCCCGGCGCGACCCCCGGTAGGTCTGGTCCCGCAGCCAGGCCAGCGGACCTGCCACCCGCAGTTCGGGTGGCAGGTTGCGCACCGGGTCGAACGCGAGCGCCGCGTCCTCCGCGGCGCTGAGCTGGGTGCCGAGGCTGACCTGCCCGACCAGCCGCCACGGCCCCACCGCCGACGCGACCGCGAGCACCAGGCGCGGGGTGTCCGTCCGGGTCACGGCGGCCGCCGTGGCCAGGCTGCGGCCGAGGTCGGCCGAGTCGGGGTCGGCCAGGGCGGCCAGCCAGAGGCGGCGCCGACCCGCGCGGTAGTACGTGATCGTGCTGTACGTGCCGGTGAAGCGACGTCGGGGCAGCGGCAGGTTCCGCAGCACCGGGGCCGCGCCGCTGGAGCTGACCAACAGGTCGAACGGCTGGCCTCCGTCGCGGTGCAGGCGCAGCGCGAGACCCAGGACATCGGGCCAACTGCCGGGCGTGGGCGTCCCCTTGGAGAGCCGGATGGTGGTCCGGTACCGGCCGGGGTGGTCCAGCAGAGCGACCCCGGTGGGCGGTCCGGGCGTACCCCAGATCACCGTCTCGCCGACGAACGAGCGACCGGCCGGATGCAGCAGCCGGCCGCGGCGCAGCCGGCCGAGTGCGGTGCTGGCGCGTACGACGGCGGTGGCGGCCCGGCCGGCGGACCGGGACGGAGGCGGGGTGACGGTCATTGCTCTCCGGTACCCCACGCGGCGGCTCCGATGCCGCCCGGGTCGGCTCGCCGACCGACAGCACGTCACCTTTCCGCCTCCGAGATCGGATAGCGTCGGGGGCATGCCCGACAGCGGTTACCCCTGGCCCATTCAGACGTCCCGACTGGACAACGGCCTGCGCGTGGTGGTGAGTGAGGATCGCACCGCGCCCGCCGTGGCCGTCAACCTCTGGTACGACGTCGGCTCCCGGCACGAGCCGGCCGGGCAGACCGGTTTCGCCCACCTCTTCGAGCACCTGATGTTCGAGGGCTCGGTGAACGTGGCGAAGACCGAGCACATGAAGCTGATCCAGGGCTCCGGCGGCTCGCTCAACGCCACCACCAACCCGGACCGGACCAACTACTTCGAGACGGTCCCGGCCGAGCACCTGGAGCTGGCGCTCTGGTTGGAGGCCGACCGGATGGGCGGCCTGGTCCCCGCCCTCACCCAGGAGACGCTGGACAACCAGCGGGACGTGGTGAAGAACGAGCGCCGGCAGCGCTACGAGAACGTGCCGTACGGCGACGCCTGGCTGCGGTTGCTGCCGCTGCTCTACCCGCCGGGGCACCCCTACCACCACGCGACGATCGGCTCGATGGCCGACCTGAACGCCGCCGACCTGGCCACCTTCCAGGCGTTCCACCAGACCTACTACGCGCCGAACAACGCGGTGCTCACCGTGGTCGGCGACGCCACCGCCTCCGACGTGTTCGCGCTCGCCGACAAGTACTTCGGCGCGCTGCCCGCCCGCGACGACATCCCGCCGGCACCGGACGGCCGCAGCGTCCCCGCCACCGGGCAGACGGCCGTCGAGTCGGTGAGCGCCGACGTGCCCGCGCCACGGGTCTACATCGCCCACCGCAGCTACCCGTTCGGCAGCCCGGGATACAACGTGATCACCGTGCTCGCCACCATCCTGGGCAGCGGCCGGGGCAGCCGGCTCTACCAGCGCCTCGCCGACGGCGAGCGGATCGCGCAACCGGACCTGGTCGGGGCGTACGGGGTGGACCTCGCCCATGCCCCGGCACCGCTGATCGCCACCGCCACCGCCCGCCCCGGGGTGAGCGCCGAGCGGCTGGCCGAGGGGCTGGCCGAGGTCGTCGACGAGCTGGCCACCGTGCCGGTCACCGCCGCCGAGCTGGATCGGGCCAAGGCGTTGCTCAGCACCGGGTGGTGGCGTCAGCTGTCCACCGTCGACGGCCGCGCGGACCTGCTCGGCCGGTACGCCACGCAGTTCGGTGACCCGGCCCGCATCGCCGAGCAGTTGCCGGCCCTGCTCGCGGTCACCGCCGAGCAGATCGCCGAGGCCGCCGCCGACGTGCTCGCCACCGACCGGGTGACCCTGACCTACCTGCCCGAGGAGACCTCATGACGCTGATCGCCGACCGTCCCGGCCCGGGTGCCGCCCGCCCGTACCGGTTCCCGCCGGTGGTCCGCCGCGCCGCGGCCGGTGGTCAGGTCGTCGCCGCGCACCTGCCGGGGCAGAACCTCGCCGTGGCCCTGCTGCTGCTCGACGTGGGCGCGGGCCAGGAGCCGGTCGGCAAGGAGGGTCTGTCCGGCGTGCTGGCCAAGGCGTTGGAGGAGGGGACCGCGCAGCGGGACGCCGCCGCGTACGCGCTCGCCGTCGAAGGGCTCGGCACCGCTTTGTCGACCGGTCTGGACTGGGACTCGTTCCAGGCCAGCGTGGTGATCCCGGTGGACCGGCTGAGCGCGGCCGTGGAACTGCTCGCCGAGGCGGTCCGGACGCCCCGGCTCGACCCCGCCGACGTACGCCGGGTCCGCGACGACGAGGCGACCGCGCTCCGGATGGACTGGGCCAACCCCGGCCCGCGGGCCGACGCCGCGTTGCGCGCCGACCTGTTCGGCGCGCAGAACCGCTGGGGACGGCCGATGCACGGCGACCCGGAGTCGGTCGCCGGGTTGGACGTGGAGGACGTGACGGTCTTCCACTCGGAGTGGTTCCTGCGCCCCGGCACCCTGATCGTCGCCGGTGACCTGGACCGGATCGACCTGGACGCGCTGGCCGCTGCGGCGTTCGCCGGCACCGGTGGTGGTCCCGCCGAGCGGGGTGGCCCCATCGAGGTGCCGCTGCACAGCGGTCGTCGGATCATCCTGGTGGACCGGCCCGGCTCGGTGCAGTCCACGCTGCGGCTGGGCCACCCGTCGCCACACCGGGCGCACCCCGATTACGTGCCGATGACGCTCGCCGGCACGGTGCTCGGCGGGGCGTTCACCTCCCGACTCAACCACCTGCTGCGGGAGGTGCACGGCTACACCTACGGCATCCGGGGCGATTTCGCCGCGTCGCGGCGGTTCGGTCGTTTCGCTGTCAGTTCCGGCGTGCAGACGGCGGTCACCGCCCCGGCCCTGGTCGAGGCGGTGGGCGAGATCACCCGTACCCAGGCCACCGGGGTGACCGAGGAGGAGCTGGAGGTGGCCCGCTCCTGGCGGGCCGGGCAGCTCTCGGTCGAGTTGCAGAGCCCTCGGGCGATCGCCTCCGCGCTGACCACCCTGGTGGTGCACGACCTGCCGGACGACTACCACGCGCGGTTGCGCGAGTCGCTGCTCTCCGCCGACGTGGACCAGGTCTCCGCGGCGGCAGCCACCCACCTGCACCCGGAAGCCCTGACCCTGGTCATCGAGGGCGACGCCGCAGTGATCCGCGACGACCTGGAGGCCACCGCCCTGGGAGATCTCCTCCCCTGACCCCCCTGACCCTCCGCCCCCCCGACAAACGCCGTTGATCAAGAGGTTTGCGTCATCCGGAGCACGGTTCCTGACGCAGATCTCTTGATCGACAGCTGTAGGGCGGGGTGTGAGGTGGGACCCGGGGGGTGGGAAAGGGGTCCCGGTTTCGGGGGTGGGGTCGGTAGCCTCGCGGGCATGAGGATCGGCATTGTGGGGGCCACCGGCCAGGTCGGTGGCGTGATGCGGCAGGTGCTGGCGGAGCGGGAGTTCCCAGCGGAGCAGGTGCGGTTGTTCGCCTCGGCGCGGTCCGCCGGGCGTACGCTGCCGTGGCGCGACGGTGAGGTGACAGTCGAGGACGCCGCGACCGCGGACTACTCCGAGCTGGACATCGTGCTCTTCTCGGCCGGTAAGGGCACGGCCCGGGAGTTGGCGCCACGGGTCGCCGAGGCCGGCGCCGTGGTGATCGACAACTCGTCGGCGTTCCGGATGGACCCGCAGGTGCCGCTGGTGGTCGCCGAGGTCAACCCGCACGCCGCCCTGGACCGGCCCAAGGGCATCATCGCCAACCCCAACTGCACCACGATGGCCGCGATGCCGGTGCTGCGTCCGCTGCACGCCGAAGCTGGCCTGATCGGCCTGGTCGTCTCCACCTACCAGGCGGTCTCCGGCGCCGGGCTGGCCGGCGTCGCCGAGCTGGACGAGCAGGTCCGCAAGGTGGCCGAGCACGCCGCCGGGCTTGCTTTCGACGGGTCGGCCGTGGAGTTCCCCGCGCCCCGCTCGTTCACTCAGCCGATCGCCTTCAACGTCCTCCCGCTGGCCGGTTCGATCGTCGACGACGGCTCGTTCGAGACCGACGAGGAGCAGAAGCTCCGCAACGAGAGCCGCAAGATCCTGGAGATCCCCGACCTGAAGGTGTCCGGCACCTGTGTCCGGGTGCCGGTCTTCACCGGCCACTCGCTCCAGATCAACGCCCGGTTCGCCCGGCCGCTCACCCCGCAGCGCGCCCACGAACTGCTGGCCGACGCGCCCGGGGTGGCACTGACCGACGTCCCGACGCCGTTGCAGGCCGCCGGCCAGGACCCGACCTACGTGGGCCGGATCCGCGCCGACGAGACCGTCGAGTACGGGCTGGCGCTGTTCTGCTCCAACGACAACCTGCGCAAGGGCGCCGCGCTGAACGCGGTGCAACTCGCCGAGCTGGTCGCCGCCGAGCGCCGCTGACCGGCGCTGTCGAATTCTCACCGAGCCCTCGCCGTCCGTCGGCGAGGGCTCGGTGCCGTTCCGGGTGGTCGCCTGCCGTTCCGGGTGGTCGCCTGCCGTTCCGGGTGGTCGCCTGCCGTTCCGGGTGGTCGCCCGCGGCGGCCGGCAGGTCGTGCTTGGATGGGTCGGAGACGATCGTCCAACCTGGAGGACACCATGCCGGATGACCGCACCCAGCAGGCGTTGACCGATCTGGTGGCCGGCCGCTCGATGGGCGTGCTCGCCACCATCAAGCGGGACGGGCGTCCGCAGCTGTCCACGGTGCTCTACTCCTTCGACCGGGACGCGGGCCTGATCCGGGTCTCGGTCACCGACGGCCGGGCCAAGACCGCCAACCTGCGCCGCGACCCGCGTGCCAGCTTCCACGTCAGCAGCGAGGACGGCTGGGCGTACGCGGTGGTCGAGGGTCGCGCCGAACTGACCCCGCCGGCCACCCAACTCGGCGACGAGACTGTCGAGGAGTTGGTGGCGCTCTACCGGGGGCTGAGCGGCGAACACCCCGACTGGGACGAGTACCGCCAGGCCATGGTCGACGAGGGGCGGATCGTGCTACGCCTGCACGTCGAGCGGCTCTACGGGATGCCGCCCCGAGGCTGACCCGCCCACAGCCGATCAGCCCGGCTCGATCACTGTCACGCCGGGCCAACGCTGCGCCGGCCGGTGCCGTGCCAACCGCTGCCGCGACCGGGCCACGTCCACCCGGGCCGGGTTGTGTCGCCACACCCCGGCCAGCAGGTCCGTCAGGCCGTACGGGGCGCAGACCTTGAGCCGGCCGGTCGGGTCCAGGCGGACGGCCACCGCTGTCGCGTACTCCGGCCAGGTGGCGACCGCCTCGGCCACGCTTCGGTACGGCTCGATCGGGTCACCGCCGAACTTCGCCGCGTACCAGGTGTGCACCGCCGCCTGGTTGCGCGCCTGCCACGGCGGCTGCGGCCACATCCCCGCCAGCCGGGCGGTGGCCCGGTCGTCGTCGGCGCGGGTCAGCCTCGCCGGGTCGAAGAAGACAACGTCCACGTCGCGGACCCGCGCCGGGTCGAACCCGTCGCCGTACCGCTCGCCCCACACCAGGTCGCGCAGGGCGCCCGCGCCGATCCAGGCGTCCGGCAGCCCGGAATCACGCACCACTGTCAGCGCCCGGGTCAGCCAATCGCTGCCGGAAACCAGTTCCCGCAGCTCCTCCTCGCCCGTCATCATCCGCCCACGGTAGGCAGCGGAGCCGGTGCGCGCCGCCGGTAGGTGGGTGTGCCGCCCGTCGCCGGGTATACCGCCCTGCTTTGCCGTTGCGGGACGTCGGGGAGGGAGTGGGCGATGGGCGCCGGCACGAGCAGCGACGAGACCGGCCCCGCGGGCCCGACCCTGCGGCGGGAAACCTCCCGGCTGCTGTCGTTCAGCGACGGGGTCTTCGCCATCATCATCACGCTGCTGGTGCTCGACCTCCAGCCGCCTCGGGTCGGCCGCGGTCAGCTACTGCACGCGCTGGTCGAGCAGTGGCCGGCGTACCTCGCCTATGTCACGTCGTACGTGTACGTGGCGGTGGGCTGGCTGAACCACCGAGCCGCCTTCAACCGGGTGGAGAACAGCGGAAAGGCCCTCCAGTGGTACAACCTCGCAGTGCTGTTCAGCACCGCGCTGCTGCCGTTCGCCACCTCGGTCGTCTCGCAGGCCATGCGGGACGGCGACCAGGCGGACCAGCGGACCGGCGTCGTCGTCTACGGTCTGGTCGGCGTCCTGGTCTCGGTGAGCTGGCTGGGGCTGTACCACTACCTCGCCCGGCACCACGATCTGCTGGACCAGACGGTGCCGCTTCGGTTCTTCCCGGCCGAACGGGCCCGGGCCGCGATCGGCCTCCTGGGCTACGCGCTGGCGATCCTCGTCGGATTCTTCACCGGCCCGCTGTTCGCGCTGGTGATCTTCCTGCTGCTGCCGGCGTTCTACAGCCTGACCAGCAGCGGCCTCTACGAACTGCGGCGCCTGCGGCACCCGCGTCGATAGGCCGGGGCCGTATGCGTTACCCCCTCCCCGGCGGCGGGTAGACGGGCCGTGCCGACACCGAGAGGGGAGCACCATGACAACGGTCGGAGAGTTCATGACGACCCGGTTGGTGACGATGGACGGCAACGACACGCTCATCGCCGCCGCGCAGGAGATGCGTGACAGTGCGATCGGCGATGTGGTGGTGACCGACGGCGACAGTGTGGTCGGCATCGTCACGGACCGGGACATCACGGTCCGAGGTGTCGCGGAGAACATGGACCCGGGCTCGACCCGGTTGAGCCAGATCACCACTCGCGACGTGATCACGGTGAGTCAGTACGACGATGCTGTGGCCGCCGCGGACCTGATGCGGACGTACGCCGTACGCCGACTTCCGGTGATCGACGACGGGCGCCTGATCGGCCTGGTGTCGATGGGTGACCTCGCGGTAGAGCGCGAACCGCAGTCGGTCCTGGCCGACATCAGCGCCGACGACCCGAACAACTGACCCGTCCGCCGCGGCACGCGCCGGCTCTCCCATCCGGGAGGGCCGGCGCTGTGGCGTCTCCACCCCTTCGGTGATCAAGAGCTTCGCGTCACGACACGCCGGAAGCGATGACGCAAAGCTCTTGATCACCGGCGCGGGGCGGGGCGGGGGTGGGACAGGGCGGGTCACCCGAATTGGGCGAGGTTGACCGGGGGAGCGGCGGGGACCCGTGCGGGGACGTGCAACGCCGGCCGTCCGTGCGACGCGAGCGCGGTGGGTGGGATCCCCGGCCCGGCAACTGGGAGGAGTGGACCCGATGGTGGACGCGACCACGAGGTTCTTCGAGGACCTGGACCGGCGGGGGTACGAACCCCTGCTGGCCAAGACCTCCGGGACGCTGCGGATCGACCTGCACGAGGGGGCGCAGACCCGGCACTGGCTGCTGAGGATCGACCACGGCCGGCTGAATGTGAGTCAGGAGGACCAGGAGGCCGACACGGTGATCGGCGCGAGCCCGGTCCTCTTCGACGACATCGCCTCGGGGCGCGAGCACGGCTTGGCCGCGCTGTTGCGGGGGGACATGACGGTGTCGGGCGACGCGCGTCTCGTCGTACAGGTGGAGCGGGTCTTCCCGGGTTCCCCGGACGCCCGTGGACCGCGTCGGCGATTCGCCGGGGAGGTGCACTGATGGGGCAGAGCAACACGATCCGGATCCTGGACGGCAACACGTTCGTCGTCTGCGAGGACACCGGTGACATCGAGGCGACGCCGAGCGAGCCCACCGGGCTCTTCTCCATCGACACCCGGTTCCTGTCGACCTGGGTGCTGACCGTCAACGGCGAGCGACTCAACTCGCTCTCCTACGACGACCTGCAGTACTTCGAGTCGCGATTCTTTCTGGTCCCGGGGATGGCCACGCACTACGTGGACGCGAAGCTGTCGATCATTCGGGAGCGCACGGTGGGCGGCAGCTTCTGTGAGCAGCTGACCATCCTCAACCACGACGAGAAGCCGGTCGACCTGGAAGTACGGATGGACGCGGCGTCCGACTTCGCCGACCTGTTCCAGGTCAAGGACGAGATCCTGAACAAGAAGGGCGAGATCTACACCGAGGTGGAGTCGGACCGGCTGCGGCTGGGGTACCGGCGGGGGAACTTCCGTCGGGAGACGATCATCTCGTCGTCGATGTCGGCCCGCTACGACAGCAGAGGCTTCGCGTACACAGTGCACCTGGAGCCCAACGAGCAGTGGGATGCCTCGATCGACGTCCAGACCCACGCGGTCGGGCCCGGCGGCCGGGACCTGCGGTTCGGGCTGCGCCAGCACGGCACCGAGCGGCTCGCTCTCCAACACGACCTGGAGAAGTGGATCGCCGACGCACCCAAGGTCAACAGTGAGCACGGCCGGGTGGCCAGCACGTACCGGCGCAGTCTGATCGACCTGGCGGCGCTGCGCTTCTCGCCGCTGTCGCTGGGCGGCGCCACCCTGCCCGCCGCCGGTCTGCCCTGGTTCATGACCATGTTCGGCCGGGACAGCATCCTCACCTGCCTGCAGACACTGCCGTTCACCCCGCAGCTGTCGAAGACGACCCTGCGCATCCTGGCGTCCCTGCAGGGCAGCCGGTTCGACGACTTCCGGGACGAGGACCCGGGCCGCATCCTGCACGAGATGCGCTACGGCGAGACCGCGGCCTTCGAGGAGCAGCCACACTCGCCGTACTACGGCTCGGTCGACGCGACGCCACTGTTCATCGTGCTGCTCGACGAGTACGAGCGGTGGAGCGGTGACGTCGCGCTGGTCAAGGAGTTGGAGCAGGAGTCCCGGGCCGCGCTGAGGTGGATCGACAACTACGCCGACCTGGTCGGCACCGGCTACATCTGGTACGAGCGACGCAACACCGACACCGGCCTGGAGAACCAGTGCTGGAAGGACTCCTGGGACTCGATCTCCTACTCCGACGGCACGCTGCCACCGTTCCCACGGGCCACCTGCGAGGTGCAGGGGTACGCGTACGACGCGAAGGTCCGCGCCGCCCGGTTGGCGCGGGAGTTCTGGGGTGACCCGGAGTTCGCCGACCAGTTGGAGCGGGAGGCGGCAGAGCTGAAGGAGCGGTTCAACCGGGACTGGTGGGTGGACGACGGCGAGTACTTCGCCCTGGCCCTGGACCCGGACGGCCGGCAGTGCGACATCCTCAGCTCCAACATCGGCCACCTGCTGTGGAGCGGGATCGTCGAACCCGAGCGGGCGGAGAAGCTCGCCGCGCACCTGGTCGGGCCGCGGCTCTTCTCCGGCTGGGGGGTGCGCACCCTCGCCGAGGGGGAGGCCCGCTACAACCCCATCGGCTACCACAACGGCACGATCTGGCCGTTCGACAACTCGTTCATCGCCTGGGGCCTGCGCCGTTACGGCTTCGCCGAGGAGGCCGCGACCATCGCCAACGGCATCCTGGACGCGGCCACGTACTTCGACGGCCGGTTGCCGGAGGCGTTCGGCGGCTATCCGCGGGAGCTGACCAAGTTCCCGGTGGAGTACCCGACGGCGTGCAGTCCGCAGGCCTGGTCGACCGGTACGCCGCTGTTGCTGCTACGCACCATGCTCGGCCTGGAGCCGCACGAGGGTCACCTGGCGGTCGAGCCACGGCTGCCGGTGGGGATGGGTCGCATCGAGGTGCTGGACATCCCCGGTCGGTGGGGTCGGGTGGACGCGTTCGCCCGGGGCCGAATGGACCTGAACAAGCTCGCCGACTGACACGCTCGACCGCCGAACCGGCGGTGGCGCGCCACCCGCGTCGCCGCCGGTTCTCCACCCAGCCGATCCCCAGCCGGTCAGGGTAGATTCTGCGAATGCCGGAGCTCGTGTACCCGCCCGTTATCGCCGCCGCCAAGACGCTGTTCCGGGTCCTCGACCTGAAGATCACCATCGAGGGCGCCCACCACGTACCCCGCACGGGCGGGGCGGTGCTGGCCAGCAACCACGTCAGCTACCTCGACTTCATCTTCGCCGGTCTGGGCGCGAACGCGTCGGGCCGGCTGGTCCGCTTCATGGCAAAGGATTCGGTCTTCACGCACAAGATCTCCGGCCCGCTGATGCGCGGGATGCGGCACATTCCGGTGGACCGGCAGGCCGGCGCGGCCTCGTTCCGCGCCGCCGTGGGCGCTCTCAAGCAGGGCGAGGTCGTCGGCGTCTTCCCCGAGGCGACGATCAGCCGGTCGTTCACAGTGAAGGAGCTCAAGAGCGGCACGGTCCGGATGGCCCGCTCGGCGAAGGTGCCGGTGCTGCCGGTCGCGTTGTGGGGCACCCAGCGCCTCTGGACCAAGGGCCGCCCGCGCACTCTGACCCGTCGGCACACGCCGATCACCATCCTGATCGGCGAGCCGATCGACCCGGCGGACTTCCCGGACCCGAACGTGCTGGCCGCCGAGCTGACCACCCGCCTCAGCGCCCTCGTCGACCGGGCGCAGCGGGATTATCCGGACACTCCCGCCGGCCCGGACGACACCTGGTGGCAGCCCGCGCACCTGGGCGGCAGCGCGCCCACACCGGAGGAGGCCGCCGCTCTGGACGCCGCCGCCGAGCACCGCGCCCCCAGCGCCTGACGCCAGTTGGCCGGATCGTTCCGCACCCGGACAGAATGGTGTCTGCCGGCGCGAACGCCGTCCGACCAGGATCGACGTCATGAGCAGAGCAGCACTCGTCGTGATCGACGTGCAAGAGTCCTTCCGTCAGCGCCCGATCTGGGCGTACGGCTCCAACCCCGACATGATCCGCCAGGTCGACCGGCTGGTGGCTGCCGCCCGGCAGCGCGGCGACCTGGTGGTCTGGGTCCTGCACTCGGAGCCTGGCACGGGCGGGTTGTTCGACCCCGCCCGCGGGTACGTCCGGCTGATCGACGGGTTGGTCCCCGCCGAGGGTGAGCCGACGCTGGTCAAGACCGCGCACAACGCGTTCACCACCACGAACCTCCAGCAACAGCTCACCCAGGCGGGCATCACCGACATCACCGTCTGCGGCATCCGCACCGAGCAGTGCGTGGAGACCACCACCCGGGTCGGCGCGGACCTCGGCTACCTGATGACCTTCGTCACCGACGCCACGCTGACCTTCCCCATCCCGCACCGGGACCTGCCGGAGACCGCCACGGTCGCGGAGATCCTCGCTGACCCGCGCACCCTGACGAACGAGGAGATCGTGACCCGCACCGAGTACGCGCTGGCCGGCCGCTTCGCGACCATCCGCACCGTGGACGAGGTCACCGGCGCGACATTCGCCGGCAGCCGGGGCTGACGTCGTGACCCGGGTCGTCTTCCTGCTGGTCCCGCAGCTGCACCTGCTGGACCTCGCCGGGCCGGCTCAGGTCTTCTCCAGCGCCGCCGACCTCGGGTACGACTATCAACTGCACTACGTCGCGGAGCGCGAGCAGGTGCCCACAGTGCAGGGCGTACCGCTGGTCGCCGACACCCGGTGGCCCCAGCTGGCCCCGGACGACCTGGTGATCGTGCCCGGTTGGCGGCCGGCGGCGCACGGGCCGCAGGGGCCGGTGTCGCCCGGCGATCTGCGGCGGCTCGCCGAGCACCACGCGGCCGGTGGCGCGGTGGCCAGTGTCTGCGCCGGGGCGTACGCGCTCGGGCGGGCCGGGCTGCTCGACGGCCGACGCTGCACCACCCACCACGAGGTGCAGGACGACCTGGCCCGCCGGCACCCGGCGGCCCAGGTTGTCCGCGACGTGCTGTACGTGGTGGACGACCGGGTGGTCACCTCGGCGGGCATCGCCAGTGGCATCGACGTGGCGCTGCACCTGGTGGCGACCCGGCACGGCCCGGCGACCGCCGCGAAGATCGCCCGCACGCTGGTCGTCTACGCCCGCCGCAACGGGCACGAGCCGCAGGCCAGCGCGTTGATGCGGCACCGCTCACACCTGTCTGATTCGGTGCACCGGGTGCAGGATCTGATCGACAGCCGGTATGCCGAGCCCCTGCCGCTGGCCGAACTGGCCGCCGCTGGCGGTGTGGCCGAACGAACCCTGACCCGACTCTTCCGGGCGAGCACCGGCCTCACTCCGCTCGGCTACCAGCAGCTGCTCCGGGTGGAACGGGCCGAGCACCTGATCGGGCACGGCGCCACAGTGGAAGCCGCCGCGCGGGCTGTCGGCTTCACCGATCCCCGGATGCTGCGCCGCCTGCGAGCCCGCCCCACGAGGTCGGATCCGGTCGCGAACGGTAGTAGTCGTCCCGGGAGTGGAACTCCACCGGCAACGAGCCGGGCAGCGTGACCCGGGTGTCGCCGGCGAGCAGACCGGGGCCGGCCCGCAGCAGCAGCACGTCGCGCTCCTGGGCCGAAAGGTCGACCAGTTGTGGACGGTTGAGCCGGAACATGGCCACCGCCCGGCGAACCTGCCGCGCCAGCGCCACGACCTCGGCGGTCGTTCCGCTGAGGGCCAACGCCGGCTGCTGAATGGTGCGCAGCGCGTCGCAGACGATCAGCAACTGCGCCGGGGCGTCCGGCGCGCTCGTCGGCAGCTCCAACCGGGACGGCCACTGCCAGCGGATCTGACCGCTCATCAGGCCGTTCAGTCGAGCCGGCGGTCGGGCCCGGTGCGTGCCGTCGGCGACCAGCGACAGCTGCGAGCCACTGCCCACCCAGCAGATCCGCTGGTCGGTGACGGTCACCGCGACCGGCTCGGGCAACTGCCAACGGCGTCGCACCTCGCTCGGCCCGAGCAGGTAGCCCGCGACCAGCAGCCGGTGTCGCCCGAGCAACCGTTCGCCGGGCATCGGTCGCAGGTTGTAGCGGCGGTCCAGGGTCGGGCCCACGTCGTCGTCGGGGGCGTCGAACCGGTGGGGACCGATGAAGAAGGGGGACGCGTCGGCGTGCATCGTCACGACCTTCCGGTCAGCTGGCTGTGTACTGAAGCCTTCCGGACCGGAGTGCCCCTGTCATGACGCCTGTTAGGGGGTCGGCCGGTCGTGTGTCGCCTGTGACCGGTAGATGCCGATCTCCTCCGGGCGGACGAGACCGTCCTCGATCGCACGGGCGAGCAGTGCCGCCTTTGTGGCGGCTGGTCGCCCCGCCCGGGTGTACTTGATCCGCGCCCGGTCGACGTACTGCTTCACCGTGTGCTCGCTGATCTGCATCCGCCGAGCCACCGACGCCTTGGACATCGACTGGAACCAGAGCAGCAGCGCCTCACGCTCCTTGTCGGACAACATCGGCCGGTCCGGCCGCGGGTCGCCGACCATCGCACCGGCCAGCGCCGGCGGCACGTACGGGCGGTCGCTCGCGGCGGCCAGCACCGTTTCCACGCAGTGTTCCCGGCCCTCGTGCTTGGCCAGGAACGCCACCGCCCCGGCGTCCAGCGCGGCGAGCATCGTCTGCGGGTCGGTGTGCTCCGAATAGACCACCACCCGCCGCCCGGCGGCGCTCAGCTCGGCCAACTTGTCCAACGCCATCCGCCCGTGCAGCCGCAGGTCGAGCAGGATCACATCGGCGTGCGGCGCCGCCCGCAACACCGCGTCCGGGTCGTCGCCGGTGGCGAGCACCGTCAGACGAGGCTCGGTGGCGAGCCAGGCGCGGACCCCCTCGACCACCACCGGATGGTCATCGACGATCGCCACCCCGACCGGCCGATCGCCGGTCACCGCCGCCACCGGGTCTGCGCCCATCTGATGTTCCCGTCCCGTTCGTAGAGGTACTGCACCGGCCCGTCGTCGTGCTCCCCGGGGGGCGGGCCGGTCGACTCCGGTCCCTCCCGGTCCGGGGTGACGAGGCTGACCACCACCTCGTCCGGGCCGGAGACCACTGTCAGTCGCGCCCATCCCCGGGCGTCGGCGAGGGTGCCGGTGAGCGGGTCGGCCAGCCGGCGGCGGACCTCCACCGGCAGCGGCGGCGGGGTGCCGATGGTGACCAGGTCGATCGGTAGGCCGTTGCGTTCCGCCAGGTCGGCGGCGGCTCGCAACTCGTGCAACAGCGGGTCGGGCACATCGTCGGACTCGGCGATCAGCCGGCGCAGCCGGGCGGCGGCCAGCATGCACCGGCGCTGCACCTCCGGGTCGTCCGGGTCGGCCTGGCCGCCGGCCAGGTCCCCGAGGACCCGCCCGGCCGCCGAGCTGACCAGGGCGAGCCGGTCCCGGCGTTCGCGAAGGCCCCGCTCGGCGGCATCCCGCTCCGCGGCCATCGCGTGACCGGCGGCCGAGACGGCGGCCCGTTCCCGAGCCAGGCCGACGATGACCGTGCTGCCCACGAAGACCGCCACCGGCAGGGAGAACGTGCCGTAGACGTACATCACGTAGCGGGCCACGTCGGCCGGATCGGGGCCGTGCACGAGCACGGCGACCAGGGCGATCAACGCGTGCGTGCTGAGGAGCGCGATCAGGCCCACGACGCGCCGACCCCACACCGCCAGCACGAAGAACCACCCGAGCGTGCCCCACACCCAGTTGGCGGCGGTGAACAACTGCCGCTCACCGGCCGCGGCGAAGACGGCCGCGTCGACGACCAGCAGCAGCCCGGCCAGCGGCCACGGCGGCAGTGGCGAGCCTTGCAGCAGCCGTACCCCGGCCACCGCGCCGGTCACGGCGACCAGGATCCAGGCGCCGAGCACCACCGCTGGCGCGGCGAACTCCGCGCGGGCGGACAGCACCGCCGGCAGCGCGATCGCGACGTGCCAGGCCAACGCGATGGCGACGGCGGCGATCCGGGCACCCCGGTCGGACGCGTGCGCCACGGCGGCCGGCGCGGCGAACGCTGCGGGGGAGTCCGGCTCCCTGGGTGTCGAGACACTGGCGCGGTTCGGTGTCTCCGACGCGTCGGTGGGGTGCGCCGGGGCGTTCAGGTCAGCCGACACCGGGCCACTCCAGTCGAATCCGGGTGCCCGTGCCGACGGCCGAGTGCACGACGGCCCGCCCACCGACCGTCGCCATCCGGCCCCGGATCGACTCGCGCAAGCCGTACCGGTGCGGTGGGACGGTGGCCAGGTCGAAGCCGGGGCCGTCGTCGGCGACCTCGACCACGACGCCGATCGCGTCGCGGCTCAACCGCAGCGTGGCCCCGGCGCCCGGCGCGTGGCGGACCACGTTGGACAGTGCCGCGTAGGCGCTCTCGCTGATCGCGTCGGCCACCCCGACCGGGACGGCGCAGGACGCCAGGTCCAGCCGTACCGCAAGCTCGGGCAGCCGGCCGACCACCAACCGCAACCGCCCGTCGAGCGGCACCGGGCCGTCGCCGGCCACCGGGCCGGCGTCGGTGAGCGAGACGAGGGTACGCAGGTCCGCCGCGCACCGGTCCCGGAAGGCGACCGAGGGCCCCGCCACCGCGCCCAGCCCCACCATGGTCAGCGTCCCGAGCACGGTGTCGTGCAGGTCGCGGTTCTGCTGGCGTTCGGCCTCGCGGGCGGCGCGCGCGACCAACGCCTCCCGGGTCATCCGCTGGTGTTCGACGAAGGCGCGGTCCGCCCGGCCGATGCGTCGGCGCATGACCGCCGCCATCATCGCCGTGCAGGCGGTCTGCGCCAGTAGCGTGGCCGCGTGCGCCCGAGCTTCGGTGGGGTTGCCGGCGGCCTGCGCCCCGGTCACGTAGGTGGCTATCACGAGTAGCCCGGCCGGGATCGACCAGCGCGCGGAGGTCGTGGCCTGTGTGTTGATCACCGTGGTGCTGGCCAGCACGGCGATCCAACTGCCCTCGCCGGGCAGCACCTCGGGCGCCACCAACACCGGGATGAGCAGGCAGGTCAGCGCGGTGACCGCCACGTCACCGGCGACGAGGCCGGGGCCGATGCCGTGGCGCAACGCGCGGTGCGCGTACCACAGGGACCAGCCGGTCAGCACTGCCACAGCGGGCAGCAACACCGCCTGCTCCACCGGTGGGGTCTGCACCGACACGGCCACCGCCGCGCCGAACAGCCCGCAGCTCAGCCGCAGCAGCGCTGGCAACGTGGTGAAGATGAGGCCCAGGGCCCCGCCGGCCGGGTTGTCCAGCGTGGGCGGCGGCACGGTTGGGGTGGCAACGGCCGGCATCGGGAAGTGTCCTTCCGACAACGACCCGGTCCGGGTCCACGCGGCGTAGATCGACATCGGACAATAGCATGGTGGACCGTGACGGGGTGATCCTTTGCGTGCGGAGTGTCGCTAATGTGTCACTCTGTGCTGCGGGGCTGGAGGAGGTCCCAGCGGTTGCCGTAGATATCGACAAACACCGCTACCGAACCGTACGCCTCGTGCCGCGGTTCCTCCAGAAAACGCACCCCGGCCGTCACCATCCGGGCATGGTCCCGGGCGAAATCCTCGGTGTAGAGGAACAGCCCGACCCGGCCGCCGGTCTGGTCGCCGATCCGAGCCTGCTGCTCGGCGCTGCTCGGCCGGGCCAGCAGCACTGCCGTCTCCCGGGCCCCCGCCGGGCGGACCACCACCCAGCGTGAACCGTCCGGTCGGGCGGTGTCCTCCACCAGCTCGAAACCGAGGTCGCCGACGTAGAAGTCGATCGCCTCGTCGTACTCCCTTACCAGCAGCGCGACAAGTCCCAGATGTGCCATTCGGCCATTCTGCCGGCGGATGCCCCGGGCCCAGCCGGCGACGTCCCCACCGGTCACCCGCGTCACGCTGCGGCCCGGTCGGCCGGAACCAGACGCGTCTGGTGTCCGTCCCATCCCCGGGTGGAAGGTGGTGAGCCGGATGCGTTCGTCCCGGACGGTACTGGCGGTGGCACTGCTCGGCATGGCGCTGGGCGGCTGTGGTGGCACGGCGATCGGGCCGGGCGATCCGAGGGCGCCCGGTCCGGCCCAGATCGTCGACGGGTGGACCTCCTGTGCGAAGGCGGCACCCCGGGCGGGCGAGGTGATCACGGGGCCGACCACGGAGACGTCACCGCCGACCGTGAAGGAGCCGACGATCGGTCGCATCGACCCGGCGTTCACAGCGGTCGCGGCCGTGATCTGCGGGCGCGAGATTCGGCCGGGCCCCAACGGTGGTCAGGAACAGATCGCCACCGAGCGACGCGCCGAGCAGATCGCACCGCTGCTCACCGCGCTGCGCCTGCCCAGCGAGCAGACCGGCGGGGAGGTCGCCTGCACCCTCGAGATGGTCATCCCGCCGTGGTTGGCCCTGGTGGACGACCGGGGACGCTGGCTGCGGCCCCAGATCCCGACGGACTCCTGCGGCAAGCCTCGCGCCGAGGTGATCGCCGCGCTGGCCGGGCCGCAGTGGACCACTGTGGGCACCCGTACCATCCGGCAGATCGAATCCGCGGCCGCCGAGGCCGCCGGATGCGCGCAGCAGTGGACGGACATGGTGTGGGTGGAGACCCGGAACGGTAACCCCGGGCCGGCAGGGCCCGGGCTACCGCCGGCAGCCGGGCCGCTGCGCCTCTGCGTCTACCAGGTGCCCGCGTCGCTTCAGGAAGGCGAGAAACCCGCGGGCGACTTCGTGTACGGCGGTCCGCTGCCGATCGAGCGTCAGGCGGGCGTGCTCCGGGCGCTGTCCAATCGCCGGGCGGTGGTCGACTGTGCCACCCCGGCGACCCGCTTCGCGGTGCTACGCCCGCTCGAAGGTGCAGGCCCCGACCGGTACGTGGAACTCGACGGCTGCCGCCGGTTCCTGGTCGCGCCAGCGACGGGCGCTGCGCAGCTCGGCCAGGGCGACGACGCGCTTGTCGCCCTGCTGGGGCCCGTCTGAGCTGGCTCGGCGAGTCCACGACGCCCGACCGGTGGCTACTTCGACAGGGCCCGCTCCAGCTCGCTCTTCGACATCGACGAGCGGCCCTTGATGCCGCGTTGCTTCGCCTCGTTGTACAGCTGCTCCTTGGTGCGACCCTGGGCGCCGCTGTGGGAGCGCTTACCGCCACGGTGCCCGGACGACACGTCGTTCCGGGAGGACCGGCTCGCCGTTCGGGACTCACCCGAGCGGGCCCGTTCCTTGTTGACAGTGCGGGCCGCGATCTCCTTGGCCCGCCCGGCGGAGGCGCCCCGCTCTTGCGCGCTCTCCTTGATGTGCTCGTACTGTCGTTCTCTCTTCGGGCTCGATCCTGCTGGCATCGGTGCCTCCCACCTCCGCTGTCGGTGCGGTCGAGGCCCGGCTCGCACGCTTCTGAGCTGACATCGGCACGTTCCGAGCCGGGGCGCGGTGTTCACGCTGTCTGAGCACGATGCCCCGCCGTCCGCAGGGCCAAACAAGAGCGCCCGAGCCGATCCGGCTGCCTCGGGTACGTTCCACTCCGCGTCGTATAGTTGTCGCCGCAGCCGACGCCTGGGCGTCGGTCAGTCAGCGTCCAGCAGCGGGCGCCCGGGCTCGGTTGGCGAGTCCGTGCGGCGCCCCGTGCTCGCGGGTGCGCCATCACCACGCGCGCTGCCGTCGCCTTCCTGCAACCGGTACGCGCCCCGGGCACGAGGACCTTGAAGTCATGGCACAGCAGCCCATTGATCCCAATGCGGCGATCTCCGAACTCGGCCAGATCAAGCTCGGCGAGACCGACCTGTCTGGAGTGTTGACCCAGGTCTCCGAGCTGGCACGGCGAACGATCCCGGGCGCCGAGGAGGTGTCGGTGACGTTGCTGAAGCAGGAGGGTGCGCACACCGCCGCGTTCAGCGGTGAGATGGCGCTGCGACTCGACGAGCTGCAGTACGAGCATGGTGAGGGTCCGTGTCTGGAGGCGGCCAGAGACTCCGCCGTCGTGTCCGTCCCCGACATGTCCGAGGAGGTCCGCTGGCCGCAGTGGGCGGCCGAAGCCGTGCAGGGTGGAGCTCACAGCTCACTGTCGATCGGGTTCCCGATCCAGGAGTCGGTGCTCGGTGCGCTGAACATCTACGGGGCCGAGGCGGGTGCCTTCGACGACGACGCGGTCGCCCTCGCAGAGACGTTCGCGGGGTACGCCGCTGTCGCCCTCGCCAACGCCCACCTCTACGACACCACCGCCACCATGGCCGCGCAGATGCAGTTGGCCATGCAGAGCCGGGCCGTGATCGAGCAGGCCAAGGGCATCATCATGGGCGAACGCCGCTGCACCCCCGACGAGGCGTTCGCCGTCCTCGCGAAGGTTTCCCAGGACTCCAACCGCAAAGTGCGGGAGGTCGCTGCCGCCCTGGTGGAGAGGACCACCCGGGCACCGGGTCTCAAGCGTGATCGCGGTACGTCCGGAAACCTCCCGTAAGCGTTCGGCAACCGGCTGCTGTGCCCCGGACGGTGACGGCCCGCCAGCGCAGCGCCGACTGAGGTCGGCCGGAAGCTGACGCGCCGAGTGGCGGCCGACTGTCCAGGCGGTTATCGTCGAGGTTGGTCAAGCCATGCGCCAATCCTGTTACGGATTTCAACAGGAGGCGTGTGCTCCTATGACTGAGCGTTCCTGGTTCTTCCAGAGCCACTTCGACAGATTCCCGACGGCAGTCACCCTCGGTCAGGTCACGTCAGCGGCGCTCGCCGGCAGCCGGCGAGATGGCCGATTCGACCTCGATTCCTCCGGGCCGTCGTTCCAGGTGACCCGCTACACCGAGCCCACGAACCTGTCCGCGACCATCTCGGCCGACCGGATGGTCGTCGCCCCGGTGGGGTACGTCGACATGGACACGGCCCCACGCCTGGCCACGGCCCTGATGAACGCGATCGACAGTCATCCCGAAGTCTGTTGCGACCTGACCGGCGTCGGCTTCTTCAGCGCCGCCGGTGTGCGTGTACTCCTACTGGCGCGGCACCGGGCGGACCAGGTCGGCTCCCGCTTCTCGATCCGGGGCGCCGGGGGGATCACCCAGCGGGTGCTGCGGATCACCGGGGTGGAGCGCCTGCTCCTGGGCCCCGAACAAGACACCGGCCCAACCGCGCGGCTCGGCTGATCCGCAGCTCATGAACCACACCCTCGCCATGCGGTGGCGTCACCAGGTGTCCGGGCGGTCGAGGTCGCGGGCCGGCTGGTACCCGCCGAGGATCGCCAAGCCCTCCGCCTCGGTGTAGCCGTTCCCCCAACCCTTACGGAACGCCTCGACGTGGCAGGGCTTGACCACCATCTCCAGCACGTCACTGCCTTGCCGGCGGGCCCGGTAGGGCCCGGCGACAAGATCTCCGCGCCGGGCGTCGTCGCCGGCCGGGGCGGGTTGCGCCCGAACGGTCAGCCAACGGCCGGATGCGTCACCGACCACCAGAGAGCCCTCGACGAAGGAGTCCCGCGCCGACCGGCCGAGCGTGACCGAGCACTCCAGCAGCCGTCCGTCGGGCGGCAGCGACTCCAGGCGGAACGGCACGACGCAGCGGTGGGCACCGTTGAACCGGACCCGGCTCGCGGTGCCGGCCGCCTCGTCCCGGGTGGTCGCGTACACGTCCACCTGGGCCCAGAGCCCGTCGGTGGGTTGCCAGCGGACGAACCACAGCTTCCGGTCGCCGGACGGATCGAACCAGGCGACCCCCGAGCGGTCGCCGACCCGCACCTCGGTCCGTCCCTGCGGTCGCCCCTGCGAGGACAACGTCTGCTGGAGCCCGTCCAGCAACCCTTCGGTGCGCGCCAACACGAAACGGGCCTGACCGGTCGAGCCCCGGAACTCGACGCTCTCGATGCCGCGCCCGGTGCGCCACGACGCGAAACTGGCATCGCTGACCAGCGTGTCGGTCGAGAAGTGCACAGTCGTTGGATCGGCACCGACCTCCTCGGGGCGTACGGTCCCATCGCTCTGTGCCTCCGGCAGCATCAGCGCCGCGGCCGGCATGATCGGGTCATCGGTGCCCCGAACGCCCGGGGTCACCAGAACCACCGAGGTGAGAGCGGCACACGCCGCTGCCACGCCACCGGCGATCAGTCCTCGTCGCCGCCATCGCAACCGCCGGCCGCGATGCCGGGCCTGTTGCACGATCGGTGTCGGATCGATGTCGCCGCCCGCCCGATGCTTGAGCGTGGTGGCGAGCTGCTCATCGAGGTCACTGAACATCAGAGCTCTCCTGCCCATGCGTGGGTTGCTGCAACCTGACGCTGACGCAGCGCCGCCAGGGCCCGCCTCGCGTGTGTGCGTACCGTCCCGGTCGAACAGGCGAGGATCTCGGCGATCGACGTGTCGTCCAGATCCTCGTAGTAGCGCAGGACGATCACGGTGCGCTGACGCGCCGGCAGAGCACAGACCAACCGCCACAGTGCGTCGCGCTCGGCGACCCCGGCGGCCTCGTCCACGTCGCCCGCCCGATCGAGGACCGCGGCAACCGAGATCTCCCGGCTGCTGAGCCGACGCCACCACGAGTTGTGGGTGTTGACGAGCATGCGCCGGACATAGGCATCGGGACGGTCCGTCCGCGAGATGCGGCCCCACCGGGCGTACGCCCGCGCGAGGACATCCTGAACCAGATCCTCGGCTCGGTGCTCGTCACCGGTCAGCAGCCGGGCGAGCCGCACCAGCGCCGAAGTGCGAGCGAACGCGTACTCCTCGAACGTCACGCCCTATTAACGCCGTCGGCCGGCCCGTCCGTAGACACCTGCCGGGCACTTTCTGCCGAGCAGGGCGTCGTGGCGGGCCTACTCGCCGACGTAGGCGCCCCGCTGCGGCACTGTCATCACCAGTCCACGCTCTAGAGCTGTTGGACGATCTGGATCGGGTTGCCGTCCGGGTCGTCGGTCCAGAGGATCACCGCAGCGGTCTTGTGCCGCACGGATGGCTGCACCGACAGGACTATCTCCGTCCTCGGAGAGAATCTATGAGCGAAGCGCTAGACATTCGCACCGTCGTCAACTAACGTTCCTGTGGTCGAGAACAGAGCAAACAAAGACGCTGACGGTGCCGCCCCGCACGAGGGCGAAGGAGTGGGGCCCAGGGAACCTGTAGGGCCTGCTCAGCTCGGCGGCAGACATCTGCCGCAGTTGGCTAGTACGCAGGAATGCGTGTGACAGCGGGTGGGGCCGACGCTTGTTCAGGGCTTCACCCGAGGTGAGAAGAGTTCGTCGTACGTGTTGGGGCCATGAAGTCGCGTGGGGCTCGGACACCGACGGACAGCACGGAGTACGGCAGAGGAAATCAGAGGCAAGGGAGGGCATTACACCGTTGGATCGCCCGCTACCAGTCGCATTCACGGGCTGGGCGCGGACACCGCAGTTTCCCTCGAACGAGAGGTGGTCTCCGGTCACGCTTACGCGATCCTCGCACCCGAAGCCGTCCCTGACGGCTGGTGCGGACAAGACAAGCCGACGTTCTGTCGGTAGATGGTGTTCCTGACCCACAACCCTTGGGCCCCGGTGCTTCCGAGCACCGGGGCCCTCGTGATGGAGGTTCCATGGCTCAACCCGACGACATGCTCGACGATGAGGACTACCCCGCCTACACGATGGGCCGTGCCGCCGAGATCCTCGGCTGCTCGCAGGACTTCCTACGCCGACTCGGCGCTGCGAAACTGATCGACCCGCAGCGGTCCAGTGGGGGGCACCGCCGCTACTCCCGCTACCAACTGCGACTTGCCGCGCGAGCTCGGGAGATGTGCGACCAGGGCACCGACCTGGCCTCGGCCTGCCGGATCATCATTCTTGAGGACCAACTCGAAGAGGCCCTTCGGCGCAATGAGCGTCACCAGCAGGGCTGAGCACACGTCCGGGCGGGCCTGCCAGACGAGACCGTCAGAGCTGTTGGACGATCTGGATCGGGTTGCCGTCCGGGTCGGCGGTCCAGGCGATCAGCAGGCGATCAAGCCACCGGTGTGGTGCGGCCAGTGCGGGGGCGCCGTCCGCCGTGAGTTCGGCGTACGCGGCGGCGGTGTCGTCGGTCCAGAGGATCACGGCGGCCCGCTGGCCCTGGGACACGGGGTCGAGCCCGTGGTCGTCGCGGGTGGAGGCCACCGAGGCGACGCCGATCTTGTAGCCGTCGAGCACGAGATCGATGTGGATCGGCTCACCCTCGGCCGGCACCCGGAAAGTCTCGGTGAAGCCGAGACCGGTGTAGAACTCGGCGGCGCGGGAGACGTCCTCGCTGAAGAGGATCACCTGGGGAGTGCGGAACATCGACACCGTCCGACGCTATCAGCGCAGCGACTTCTCGCTACGCGGGCAGGTCCGACGAAATGGCGCAAGCGGGCGTTCGCCCAGTACGACCGCCCCCGCTGCATCCGCGACGGCCACGAACGGCGTTGACACGCCCGGCTCGACGACGCGTCGAGCCGGGCGCGTCAGTTGCGCTATGCCACGAAGCGGGAACGGCGTCGGCGTCCGATCAGGTAGCCCGCGCCGCCGAGGAGCAGGAGCACACTGCCAATGCCGGCCACGGTCGCGGTGTCAGCACCGGTCACGGGCAGCCCACCGCCCTCGCCACCGTCGCCGCCGGGTGCACCCGGGCTGCCGGAGACGGTAGGAGTCGGTACAGCGGTCGTCGTGGCGCTGGGCGTAGCGCTCGGTGTGGGCTGAGCCGTCGGCGTCGGGGTGGGCTGAGACGCGCAGTCAAGCTCACGGGCGGCGTACAGGCCGTCGTTCAGGTAAGCCAGGTAGGCATCGACGGTCGCCTCGCCGAGCACCTTCTGTGCGGCCGCCTCCACGTTGGCACCGGCGTCCGTCAACGTTCGGACCACAGTGATTCGCAGAGCCGTTGACCAGGCATTCTGCACGCCCGTCTTGAGGAATGCGCGGAGCTCGTCCTCAGTGCCCTTCAGCGCATCCTGGATGGCGCCGGGCAGAACGGGCAACGAGTCGGCGTTCGCCGCGGCCAGGATCTGGGCGGCCAACACCCGTACCTCCTGATCGGTGGCGGTATCCAGGTCGATGGTGACAAGTTCGCGGATGTCCTTGTACACCTTGCGCTCGACCGTCTGGCAGGCCTCGTTCAGCCCGGGCGATTCGATGTGAGCCACCGCCGGTGCCGCCGGAATCAAAAAGGCCAGCGCCAATAGGGCGCCGGCCGGGAACTTCCATCGCATGTGGTCTTCCTCCCCGTTGCAAGCAAAAACACGGAGATATTACCGTCAGTGGGCGGAAAAGCAAGGCCGGATGCACGTCCAAGACTTCGCAATGAACAAGACGCGGCAGGATTCGCTGCTCAACCCCTCCATAAGGGATGAAAAATGGTCCAGTGGTCCGCCGCAGGGGACAGGCTGTAGGCGTTGTGATGGTGGCCTTTATGCCGCCCGGCGTCAAGGCCTTACGCATCGGCGCACCGATGAGCTGCGACCACCCTTGGCCCCGAACGGGCTTCGCAGTCCGTGGCCCCTATCCAGGGATGGAGACAGACTGGCGGCACCTTCCGCAGAGGAGGCCCGGACGTCACCCCTACTACTCCCGCAGGTACTCGGTAGCGGGGTCATGTCACGGAGAAGTTGCGAATCTCCTCGCCGAGCTTGGGCAAGCAGCCGGGACTACCGGAAGGCGGCTGGTTAACCACGCTCGGCGAGGAGATTCGCTTGCCACCTTAGGACGAGGTGAACCAACGACAGGTGTCCTCGCCTGCGTCATCTTCGCAGATCTTCACGTCGTAAACTCCCACGCTCCAGACGCGCGTCCCGCAGCCAGCACTGCTTCCGTTGCCGTCACCGACCTTGATCGAGGCCGTGTGGTAGATGCCGCTGTAGAACCATGCATACACACCGTTGCCGTCGGCCTCGTTGTCACACACCTCAAGTTGGGCCTGCCCATTAGAGAGGTTGATGAAGCACGCTCGGTCGGAGCCCTCGTAAACGCATCCAGAGTTTGCTGCATTGGCTACCCCAGGAACGGTCATCATGATGCCGATCCCGAGGGCAGAACCAATCGCCGCCAGTCGCTTAATTCCCACTAGTTCCCCCGTTGATGGTTTGTAAGCGACAGCCCTTGAGCTGCCGTCAGTGCCGGGAAGACTATATGGACGGTCATAATGCTGCAACCCCGCACGACACGTGCAGCTTGTCGTCAAGCCATCCCGATGCCATTGACGAGGTGACGGATTTGCCAGCAGGTCGAGCGTGGCGCGGGTGCGCGGGTTGCGCCGCTCATCCACTTGGACCAGCAGTCGGTTACGGGCCTTCTCGGCTTCCTCGGCCGCGGTGCGGCCGGCAGGGGTGGCTTCGGTCAGGTAGTGCCGCTTCCCGTTGATCGGGTCCGACCCGGCGTAGACCTTCACCCGCAGTGACCCACTGGGCAGGGTATCGATCTCGCCGCACAGGCGCTGCTGCGTCCGCTCGAGGCTGCCACGGGCCACCGGAGCGCGCTCGCACCACGAGTTGCCCCATGGAGCTGGTCAGAGGGAGGGCTTGCCTGTGCGCCCGGCAGGATTCGAACCTGCGGCCTTGGGATTAGAAGTCCCCTGCTCTATCCGCTGAGCTACGGGCGCGTGTGGCGTGGATGTCGCGCCCAGAGGGTACCGCCGTCCCACTGCCCGACGGCGAAAAGGGTGCCCGCGTCCACGTTGCCGAGCAGAGTCTCACGTCCGCCTCGTAGCGGGCATCCGGGTTACCGCGAAGCGGCCTCGCCGCGGACCGTACCTTTGGCTGGTGTTGCTGGATTCCGACGCCGAGAGCGACGTCGCCTACGAGTTGTGCCAGGTCGTCGGTCGCGCCATCCTGCCGTACCGGTCATCGAACGACGTCGGTACCGCGTTCTTCTTTCAGGGCGGCGACGACCCGGTGGGGGAGTCGCTGCTGACGGCGGCCGACCTGGTGAGCGGTTCGGGTGGTGAGTTGAGCCTGCGGGCGAGCGTCACCGAGCCGGCGGGGGTGGCCCCGGCCGTCATTGTCGAGACCGAGATCGTGCCCGGTTGGGCTCGCTTCGCGGGCGACGGGGTCGCGGTGTTGCCGACCGCCGGCCTGCACCGGTACGCCGGCGACGGCGGCTGGCGGTGGCGCGTCCAGCCGGTGCCGGCGGGGATCGCCGCCGGGCCCGAGGTGGTCGCCCGCCTCGGCGCCGACGCCAGTTCCGCTTTCGTGCTGGCCCATGGGGTACGCGAAGACGGCTCGCGGCCGCTGGAGGTCGCGATCGAGCGGGTGGTCCGCGACGGGGACGCCGTGCTGATCACCACCGAGCTGCCGCCGGGGTACGTCGGCGCGCCGGTCTTCATCGTTCAGGCTGAACCCACCGGTGAGGTCTCCCCGTACTGCCTGGGCCTGGTCCTGCCCGGTGTCGACGCGCACCCGGTGGCGACCTTCGACCGGATCCGTGCCGTCCTCCCGGCGACGCCCGGCGATGTCTGAACCGCGTGCCGTCCGGCCTGGTCAGCCGCCGGGCGTCGCCGCCCTCGCCGCATCGGCCGGGGCGGTGGGGCCGGCGGCGAGGAACGCCTCGGCCCAGCGGCCCACCTCGTCGAAGACCTTTGTCCGTACGGCGGGGCCGGAGAGCGTGAGATCGTGCAACCCGCCGTCGAAGCGGGCCAGTGTGACGTGGCGACCGAGGCGGGGTGCGTAGCGGACCATGTGCTCGACGTCCAGTACGGCGTCGGCCAGTGTCGCGTTGTCGTGCCACTTGGTGCCTCGGAAGGACCGGTTCGAGCAGGCCAGCAGCACCGGCACCTGGATGTCCAGCCCGGCGCGCAGCCGGCGTTGCCCGGTGCGGATCGCGTTCAGCCAGCCGGCCCGGACCGGGAACCCGGCCAGCGGCTTCCACGCCAGGTCATAGGTCCACTCGCCGCGGTGGTCGGAGTGGATGCTCTCGCCGTACACGGTGCCCAGCCCGAACGGGAGGATGCGGTGCGGCGCCCTGCGGCCCAGCCGGGACGCGGCGGCCGCGAGGGGTCGGCGGACCGCCCAGGGAGCGTTCAGGTCGAAGAAGGGGCTGTTGAGCACCAGGCCGTCGATGGTGCCGGTGTCGCGGCGGGCGTCCGCCCAGAGCGAGATGATCAGGCCGCCGGTGGAGTGACCCATCGCCAACAGGGTGTCGTGCCCGTCGTCCTTGCGGATGATCTCGGCGGCGGCGTCCAGCTCGGGGAAGTAGTCGCTGATGTCGCGGCAGAAGTTGGGGGTCTGGGCGGGGAGCAGACTGCGGCCGTATTTGCGCAGGTCGAGCGCGTAGAAATCCCAGCCTCGCTCGGCGAAGAAGTCAGCCAGATGCGTCTGGAAGAAGTAGTCGACGAAGCCGTGCACGTAGAGCACGGCCCGCCCGGTGGGGCGCTCGGCCCGCCGCCGGACCAGTGTCGCGACAACGGGGCCTTCGTCGTCGGTGCCCAGGTCGATCGTCTGCCGCTCGTAGGGCGGCCCCAACACGTCCGGTTCCACGAACGCGACGCTACGCCGCCAACCTACTGAGCGGTAGCCCGCGCCCGCCCGCTCCACTCACGTCCGCTCACCCCACTCACCCCCGCGGTCTTGCAGTTTCTGTCCCGACATCAGGGGCAACAGCCGCTGTTCGGGAGCCGAAAGCGCAAGATCGCGAGGGTGGGGCGTGGGTCAGACCGTTTCCGCGTCGGCGCGCGGGGCCGGGTTCTCGGACTCGTCAGCCTCCATCTGCGGCTGCGGGAGGTCGCGCAGGTGCTTGTTGTGACGGGGCTCCTGGCGGGTCTTGGCGTCGTTGAGCCGACGGCGCAGGTCGTCACGGACGTCGTTCAGGGCCGCGTGCAGGTCCTCCTCGGCGGAGGTGGTGACGATCTTCTGCCGGCCGGCGATCCAGCACTCCAGGGTGACCTTCTGACCACGCGCCTCCCGGTCCTTCACCGACACCTCCAGCTCGGTGGCGTCAGCGTGGAAGCTGGCGAGCCGGGCGTCGAGGGTGGCGAACTGCTCGGCGATCCAGTTGCGGTCGCCCTGGGAGAACCCGGCGCCCACCCGCAGGCACTCAGCCACGGTGGCCGGGTTCGCCACGGCGCTCACCGCTGCGCCTCGGAAGCGTTCGCGGAGCCGATGGTAGTGATCATCATGGCGCTGACCTCTCGTCGACGTGGAGCTGTCGGTGGTGCGTTGATCAAGTCCTTACCCAGTTCCGGTGGCCACGGAAACCGTGGCCGGCGGGTCGGGCGGGTCGGGCGTACCACATCCGGGCGTGATCAGGGCGTTGTCCACAGGTGGGTTCGTCATCCACAGGTCGGGGGTGGGCGCTCACGAAGGGCGTCCTCAGTGTCGATGCTCGGTGTCGAGTCGACTCGCGCTGGCAGCCCCGATCCCCCTGGAGGGACGATGTTCGACACTTACGTGACAATCGTCGGCAATGTGCTGACTACGCCCGAGTGGCGGCGTACGACCCAGAGCAACACCCTGGTGGCCAACTTCAAGGTCGCCTCGACCGCCCGCCGACTCGATCGGGACAGCGGCCGGTGGGTTGACGGCAATTCGCTCCGCGTCCGCGTCAACTGCTGGCGCAAGCTCGCCGAGGGGGTGGCGGCCTCCGTCATGGTCGGCGATCCGGTGGTGGTCTGCGGGCGGCTCTACACCCGCGACTGGACCGACGACGGCGGTAACCACCGCACGCTCTACGAGCTGGAGGCGGTGGCCGTCGGCCACGACCTGTCCCGGGGGCGCGCCCGCTTCCTGCGCAACCGGCCGAGCATGGCGACCAGCACCGTGGAGGACGCGGAGGCCGAGAGTCGGGTGCACGGCGAGCCCACCGAGCCGGTGCCGGCCGGGCAGGCGCCTGTGCTGCCCGACGACCGTCCGCTGGACGACGACTTCGAGCTGCCCGACTACGCGGAGCTGCGGACCAGCCCGTTCGGCAACGCCCCGGCGGGCGACGACAGCTCCCCGAGCGGCGGGGTCTTCGGTGACGGCGGAGCGCTTGCGAGCGGCGGGCAGGCCGACGTTCCGCCGGACCTCGACGACGAGTTGGCCCCTCCGCCCGAGGCGGACGACGACAACGCCGACGGTGACCTGGACATCGAGTTGGGGCCGGTGCCCGACGAGGGGCAGCCGGAGCCGGCGCAGCCCGGTCGGGGGCGGCGTGGTCGGGGCCGGGTCCCGCAGCCAGCCTGACCGATCGGCTCGGCCGTCGTGGGTTGGGCGGCGGTCGAGCTGGCCAAGGCACCGTCTCGGTCACGGGTGCTGCGGCAAAAGGGCACCACCCGGCACGGCACGGTGCGGCACGACGGGGGCGGGGTGGCGGCGCGACAAGCGTCGTCACCCCGCGTGACGGGCGTCGGCAGGTTGGCCTGCCTGTTCGCTCCACGGGTTCTCGTTGCCGGTACGGGACCGTGGGTTGGGCTGGTTCACGGAGTGCTCGTCTAGGCTGGCCGGCCGGAGGTGGTGCGGGTGCGACGGACAGCGCCAATGGCGAACGCGGTGGGGCTGCTGGCCGGGTACGCGCTGGACAGGGTGCTCGGCGACCCCCGCCGGTGGCACCCGGTGGCCGGCTTCGGGCAGGCCGCTGGCGCGCTGGAGCGCCGCCTCTACCGTCCGGACCGAACGGCGGGTGCGGCATTCACCGCGCTGGCCGTGGGCGGGCCGGTGTTGCTCGGGGCGGTCGCTGCGGCGGCTACCCGGCACCGGCCGGTGACCCGGGCGGTGCTGGTGGCGGCCGGCACGTGGACAGTGCTGGGCGGTCGCACGCTACGGCACGAGGCGACCGTCATGGGTCGTACGCTGCGTGACGGTGATCTGCCCGCCGCCCGGCGACGCCTCGGTCACCTCTGCGGGCGGGACCCGTCGACGCTGGGCGAGTCGGAGCTGGCCCGTGCCACAGTCGAGTCGGTCGCGGAGAACACCTCCGACGCGGTGGTCGCGCCGCTGCTCTGGGGCGCGGTCGCCGGTCTGCCCGGGCTGTTGGGCTACCGCGCGGCGAACACCCTCGACGCGATGGTCGGGCACCGGTCGACGCGTTACGCGCGGTTCGGCACACCGGCCGCTCGGCTCGACGACGTACTCAACCTCGTGCCGTCCCGACTGACCGGGCTGCTCACCATCGCCGTCGCGCCGGTCGCGCACGGGGACCGGCAGCGCGCCTGGCAGGTGTGGCGGCGGGACCGCAACGACCACCCGAGCCCCAACGCCGGTCAGTGCGAGGCGGCGATGGCCGGTGCGCTCGGGGTCCGCCTCGGTGGTCGCAACGTCTACTTCGGGCGCTCTGAGGTGCGGCCGTTCCTCGGCGACGGTCCCCGCCCGGAGGCGCGGCACCTGAAGCGGGCCGCCCGGATCTCCGGCGCCGTGGGGCTGGCCGCCGTCGGGTTGGCCGCCGCGTACCCGGTGACGCTCGGCCGGCTGGTCGGTGCGGTGAGCAGGCGTGCACTGATCGGCGCGGTGGGTCGACGAGGGCCCGCAGAGGCGGCCGGAGGGCGCGGGCTGGCTGGCGTGGCTGGGCGCGTCGGGGCGCGGCGGAGGAGTGGGCGGTGAGCGGCGGGCTGCTGGTGGCCGGCACGACGTCCGACGCCGGCAAGAGCGTGCTCACCGCCGGCATCTGTCGTTGGCTGCACCGGCAGGGTGTGAAGGTGGCGCCGTACAAGGCGCAGAACATGTCGAACAACTCGGCGGTGGTCGTCGGGCCGGACGGGCGCGGCGGCGAGATCGGGCGGGCCCAGGCCATGCAGGCAGCGGCGTGCGGGCTCGCACCCGACCTGCGGTTCAACCCGGTGCTGCTCAAGCCGGGCAGCGACCTGGCCAGTCAGGTGGTGCTGCTGGGCGAGGCGGTCGACACGATCACCGCGGGCACCTTCCGGCAGCTACGTCCCCGGCTCGCCGAGACCGCGTACGCCGCACTGGCCGAGCTGCGCGAGACGTACGACGTGGTGATCTGCGAGGGCGCCGGCAGCCCCGCGGAGATCAACCTGCGGGCCGGTGACTACGTCAACATGGGGCTGGCCCGGCACGCCAACCTGCCCACCATCGTCGTCGGCGACATCGACCGGGGCGGTGTCTTCGCCTCGATGTTCGGCACAGTGGCCCTGCTCGACCCGGCCGACCAGGCGCTGATCGCCGGATTCGTGATCAACAAGTTCCGGGGCGACCTCGGGCTGCTCCAGCCGGGCCTGGACATGCTGCGTCAGGTCACCGGCCGCCCCACGTACGGGGTGCTGCCCTGGGCACTGGACCTGTGGCTCGACGCGGAGGACTCACTCGCCTACGGCCGGGTGCTCGGCCGACCCGCCGCCCCGCACGGAAGCGAATGGCTGGACGTGGCCGTCGTCCGCCTGCCCCGGATCAGCAACGCCACCGACGTGGAGGCGCTCGCCACCGAGCCGGGCGTCCGCGTACGCCTCACCATCGAACCGGCCGAACTGGCCGCCGCCGACCTGGTCGTCCTGCCCGGCTCCAAGTCCACCGTCGCCGACCTCGGGTGGCTGCGCGAAACCGGTCTCGCCGACGCGGTGGCCACCCATGTGGCGGCCGGCAAGCCCCTGCTCGGCCTCTGCGGCGGCTTCCAGATGCTCGGCCGCGCCATCCACGACCCGGTGGAGAGCCGGCAGGGCAGCGTCCCGGGTCTCGGTCTGCTGCCCATCGACATCACCTTCGACCCGCGCAAGACCGTCCGGCAGTCGGTGGGCACCGGCCACGGTGGCCTGCCGGTGCGGGGCTACGAGATCCACCACGGGTACGTCTCACACGCCGACCCGGGCCTGCCCCCGCTGCTGACCAGCGACGACGGTGTCGGGGAGGGTGCGGTGCTCGGCGTGGTGCACGGCACGCACTGGCACGGGGCGTTCGAGTCCGACGAGTTCCGCCGGTGGTTCCTCACCGAGGCGGCTCGCCTGGCCGGCCGCAGCGGGTTCCGGGTCGCGCCGGCCACCAGCTTCGCCGCCGCCCGCGAGCGCTCACTCGACCTGCTCGGCGACCTGGTCGAGGAACACCTGGACACCGATGCCCTCTGGCGTCTCATCGAATCCGGTCCACCCGCCGACCTGCCCTTCATCCCACCCGGCGCCCCGTCCTGACCGGCGCCCCGTCCTGACCGGCGCCCCGTCCTGACCGGCGCCCCGTCCCCTGGGGCGGGTGCAGGCGGGACCGCGCATGGCAAGGCTGGGGATATCAGGGGCGGATGTCGGCGGGACGGTCGGTGGTGGGCAGGCCGGCGGCGAGCCAGGCGTCCACGCCGCCGATCATGTCGGTGGCCCGGCGCAGGCCGAGGGTCTGCAGGCTGGCCGCTGCCAGGCTGGAGCTGTAACCCTGTCGGCACACCAGGATGATCTCCCGGTCGTACCCGGTGGCCTCCGGGATCCGCCAGGCGCTGGCCGGATCGAGACGCCACTCCAGTACGGTCCGGTCGATGACGACAGCGCCCGGCAGGTCGCCCTGCTCGCGGCGTTGTAGTTCGGTACGGGTGTCGACCAGCAACGCGCCGCCGCGGACCGCCTCGACGGTCTGCTGCGGAGTCAGTCGGTGCAGCCCGGCGCGGGCCTGTTCGAGTAGGGCGTCTATACCGGGGCTCATCACGTCTCGGAGCACCACCCGATCATGCCGATTCGCTGGCACCCCGGGCGGCGAACGGGCCGCCCGTCACCCGTCGCCGCACCAATTCCCCCGGACGTGACGGTGACCGGCCAGGGCGGTCAGCCGGACGTGTCAGAGTGGCCCACGCCGACCCCGCAACCGGCACGATCGACACGGGCCAACAGGGATACCGCGACGTCGATGAACCCGAGTCGATCACCCTGCCCAGCAGCGGTGGCGGCATACTTCGGTCATGCACCACGGGAGGCTGCGCTGAACCCCGGAACTGGCGGACCGACCGTTGCGGTTGTCGAGGCGTACGCCGAATTGGCTCGTCGGGTGCTCGCGGGCCCGGCGCGGTTGGGGCGGACCCGGTTGGTCGCTGTCGACGGGCCGAGCGGCGCGGGCAAGAGCCGGTTCGCCGCGCGGCTCGCGGATGCCCTGGCGGGGCCGCTCGGCGGCCGACCGCCGGTGGTGCACACCGACGACCTGCTCGACGGGTGGGACGACCAGGTCACCTTCTGGCCCCGGCTCGACGAGGGGGTGCTCGCCCCGCTGCGTAACGGGGAGCCGGGCGCCTACCGGCGGTACAGCTGGGTCCGGCAGTGTTTTCTGCCCCGGCCGGTTCCGGTGCCGGTGGCTCCGGTGCTGGTGGTCGAGGGGGTCAGTGCCGCCCGGGCGGTCGTCCGGCCGGAGCTGACGCTGGCCGTGTTCGTCACCGCGCCCACGTCGCTGCGGCTGGCTCGCGCTGTCGCCCGGGACGGGCCGGAGATCCTGCCCGAGCTGCGCCGCTGGCATGACGGGGAGCGGGCGCACTTCGCCGTCGACGAGACCGCGACCCACGCCGACCTGTTGGTGGACGGCGCGCCGACACTGCCGTACGACGCGGACCGGTACTACGTGCGGCTTCGCTGAGCGGGGCATGGACGTGGGCCACCGACTGCGGCACGATGCGGGAGAGCTACGGCGAACGGGGAGCCACCATGACGGCAGCGGACGCGCCAGCGCGGCGTCGGATCACCCTCAGCGGCATCAGCTCGCGGGCCTGGGAGCATCCGGCCGACCGAGGTGCCCTGGTCGCGCTGCGGGAGCTGCGCGGTTTCGACGACGTGGTGCGGGCGTTCTTCGGGATGTGGAACGAGCGGGGTTTCCGGCTGTCCGTGCTGGCCTCCGGCATCCGGGTCGACCACAGGCAGTACCCGGCGGTGTGGCAGCGCTACACCGAGGCCGCGGCGGCGCTCGACGTGGCCGAACTGCCCGAGCTGTACGTGACCCAGTCGCCCTGGTTGGGCGCCGAGGCGGTCGGGCTGGAGCGGCCGTTCATCGTGCTGAACTCCGCCTGCGTGCAGCAACTCGACGAGGACGAGCTGCGCTGCCTGCTCGGCCACGAGTTGGGGCACGTGGGCAGCGGGCACGCGGTCTACAAGACCATGCTCATGATTCTCACCCGGTGGGCGGCCAACCTGAGCTGGTTGCCGGTCGGCGCGATCGCGCTGCGCGCCATCATCGCGGCGATGCTGGAGTGGTGGCGTAAGGCGGAACTCTCCGCCGACCGGGCCGGCCTGCTCGCCGGGCAGGACCCGGCCGCCGCGCTGCGGCTGCTGATGAAGCTCGCTGGCGGTGGTGACCTGTCCCAGGTCGACACCACCGCCTTCCTGGAGCAGGCCGCCGAGTACTCCGGTGGCGGCGACCTGCGCGACAGCCTGCACAAGATCCGGATGACCGCGTGGAGCACCCACCCGGTGCCGGTGGCGCGGGCGGCGTCGCTGCGCCAGTGGATCGACTCCGGGGCGTACGGGCAGGTGCTGGCCGGGGACTATCCCCGCCGCGAGGACGACAGCTCGACAAGCGTGTCGGAGGAGATCAAGGCGGCGGCCGCGTCGTACCGGGAGGAGTTCAGCCGTTCCACAGACCCGCTGGTCGGGTTGCTGCGCCGGCTCGGCGACGGCGCGAGCGACGTCGGCGAGTGGGTGGGCGGCACCGCCGGTCGGGCCCGTTCCTGGATGGACGCCGCCACCGAGGCGGCGGGCCGCGCACACCGCGCCGGGCGGGCCGCCCCGGGCGCGCGGGCCGGCGCCGGCCCCGCGGACAGCGGTGACGGTACGGGCTCCGCCGGCACGCCCCGGTAAGGCCGGCATACGATGCCGGTCATGACCTCACCGATCATGTCCGAGTCCGAGGTGCGGGCCGCCGTCGAGCGGGAGATGCCCGGCGTCCGGGCCGACCTGGAGCGCCTCGTCCGCATCCCCGGCATCGCCTTCGAGGGCTTCGACCACTCGCACGTGGAACGCTCCGCCGAGGCGGTCGCCGAGCTGCTGCGTGGCTGTGGCCTGGACGTCGACATCGTACGAGCCGGCGGCCAGCCGGCGGTGATCGGCCGTCGGGCCGCCCCGCCCGGCGCGCCCACCGTGCTGCTCTACGCCCACCACGACGTCCAGCCGGTCGGCGACCGGTCGCTGTGGGAGTCCGACCCGTTCGAGCCGGTGGAACGGGACGGCCGGCTCTACGCCCGGGGTGCGGCCGACGACAAGGCCGGCATCATGGCGCACGTGGCGGCGCTGCGCGCGTACGGTGACGCGTTGCCGGTCGGCGTGGTCCTCTTCATCGAGGGCGAGGAGGAGTACGGCTCCGACTCGCTGGAGCAACTCCTGGCCGAGCACCGCGACGAGATCACCTCGGACGTCATCGTGATCGCCGACTCCGGCAACTGGGACATCGGCGTACCGGCGTTGACCACCTCGCTGCGGGGCATCGTCAATTGCTTCGTCGAGGTGCGCACGCTGGACCACGCGGTGCACAGCGGCATGTTCGGCGGCGCCGTGCCGGACGCGCTCACCGCGCTGGTCCGGCTGTTGGCGACGCTGCACGACGACGCCGGTGACGTGGCAGTGGACGGCCTCGTCGGCCGGGAGGGCGCCACCGTCGACTACCCGGAGGACCGGGTCCGAGCCGAGGCGGGGCTCGCGGACGGCGTGCAGTTCATCGGCACCGGCCGGATCACCGACCGGCTCTGGACCAAGCCGGCGCTGGCCATCCTCGGTGTCGACGCGCCGTCCACCGGCGAGGCGCCGAACGCCCTGGTCCCGGCCGCGAAGGCGAAGCTCAACGTCCGCCTCGCCCCGGGCGACGACCCCAAGCGGGCGTACGCGGCGCTGCGCGCGCACCTGGAGCAGCACGCGCCGTGGGGTGCGCAGGTGACGGTCACCTTCGAACACGACGGCGACCCGTGCGTGATCGACGCGTCCGGGCCGATGTTCGATGCCGCCCGTTCGGCCTTCCGGACCGCCTGGGACGGCACCGCCCCGGTGGACATCGGCGTCGGCGGCTCGATTCCGTTCATCGCCACCTTCCAGGAGATGTTTCCGAAGGCGGCGATCCTGGTGACGGGCGTGGAGGACCCGCACGCCCGCGCGCACGGCCCGAACGAGAGTCTGCACCTGGGGGAGTTCGCCCGGGTCTGCCTCGCCGAGGCGCTGCTCCTGCGCAACGTGGCGGCGGTCGGCGGTTAGGTGTCAGAACGGCAACTTTGGGCCTGATCTGGGAGTTTACGGCGTGTCGGATGGTCGGCTGTTATAGCCTTTCGTACATGAGTACGAACGAGGTGATGGCCCGGTTGGGGGCCGCTGTCAGCGCGCTGGGAGATGTCGATGTCTCCGCGTGGTCCGAGGACACGCTCAACGAACAGCTCGGTGAGCTCTCCGCCGCACTGGTCGCCCTCGACTCGGTGCTCTCCCGGGTCGCCGGCGAGGTCCGCGCCCGAGGGTTGCGCATCGAGGAACCCGTCTCCGCCTGAACCGTCGCCCGCGTGAGTGGGTGGCACCCTGCCGACACCGCCCGGGCACGGCAATGCCCGGGCGGTGTCGGAGGTGACTGGCAGGATGAGCTGCGTGCGGTTCCTCGATCTGGCAGCCACCTCGGCCGCCGTCGGCGCCACCAGTGGCCGACGGGCCAAGGTGGAGCTGCTCGCTGACGCGCTGCGTCGGCTCGACCCCGGCGAGGTCGAGCCCGGCGCCGGCTATCTCGCCGGTGAGCTGCGCCAACGGCAGACCGGCGTCGGCTACGCGAGCCTGCGCGACCTGCCACCGCCGGCCGCCGAGCCGACGTTGACGGTGGCCGCCGTGGACGCGGCCATCGCGCAGATCGCCGCGGTGCACGGCTCGGGCTCACAGGCTCGGCGTCGGGCGCTGCTCGGTGCCCTCTACGCGGCGGCGACAGCCGACGAGCAGCGGCTGCTCACCGGCCTGTTCAGTGGCGAGCTACGGCAGGGCGCCCAGGCCGGGCTCCTCGCGGACGCGGTGGCCCGGGCCGCCGAGGTGCCGGTGGCGGCGGTCCGCCGGGCGTTGCTGCTCGCCGGTGATCTCCGGGCCGTGGCGGTGGCCGCGCTGGCCGGAGGTGCCGCCGAGTTGGCCGGGTTCGGTCTGCAGGTTGGCCGCCCGCTGGCGCCGATGCTCGCGCAGAGCGCCCCCTCGGTCGACGAGGCGCTCGCCGCTACCGGCACGCCGGCGGTGGTCGACGTGAAGCTCGACGGCATCCGCATCCAGGTGCACCGCTCCGGCGCCGACATCGCCGTGTTCACCCGCAGCCTTGACGAGATCACCACCCGGGTGCCCGAGGTGGTCGCCGCGGTCCGTGCCCTGCCGGGCCGGGAGTTGGTCCTCGACGGCGAGGCGATCGGCCTGGACGAGACCGGCCGCCCACTGCCGTTCCAGCAGACGTCGAGCCGGGCCGCCCGACGCACCACCCCCAGCACCACCGGGCGCACACCGGTCGCCCCGGCGGTGCTCGCGGCGGCCGCCAGCACGGGCGCGACGGTGCTCACCCCGTACTTCTTCGACCTGCTGCACCTCGACGGTGAGGATCTGATCGACCTTCCCGGCCGGGAGCGGTGGGCCGCCCTCGCCGGTTCGGTGGATTCGTCGCTGCTGGTCGGCCGGATGGAGGTCGACGGCCCGGAGCAGGCCGCCGCCGCGTTCGCCGCCGCGCTCGACGCCGGGCAGGAGGGCGTGGTGGTCAAGGCGCCGGACGCCCCCTACGACGCCGGCCGGCGCGGTGCCGCCTGGGTCAAGGTGAAACCGCGGCACACCCTCGACCTGGTGGTGCTCGCCGTCGAGTGGGGCAGCGGCCGACGCAAGGGCTGGCTGTCCAACCTGCATCTGGGTGCGCGTGACGCGCGCACCGGTGACTTCGTCATGCTCGGCAAGACGTTCAAGGGGCTCACCGACGAGTTGCTGCGGTGGCAGACCGAGCGGTTCCTCGACCTCGCCGTGGAACGCGGCGACTGGGTGGTCCGGGTCCGGCCCGAGCAGGTGGTGGAGATCGCCTTCGACGGGGTGCAGACGAGTTCGCGCTATCCCGGTGGGATGGCGCTGCGGTTCGCCCGGGTGGTGCGCTATCGCGACGACAAGTCCGCCGCGGAGGCGGACACCATCGACGCGGTCCGTGCCATCCACGCCGGCCGCGTGACTGGCTGACCGGGCGAGGTCAGGCGGAAGCGGTCGGCGTCGGTTCGGCGGCCCGGTCCAGCGGAGCCGAGGTGGCACCGATGCCGGCGGCCCGGCGGGCCTCCCGACGGGCCACCCAGCCATAGCCGAAGAGGGCCATAACCGCGAACAGCCACCACTGCACGACGTAGCCGAAGTTCTGCCAGTTGTTGGCGTGCCCCACCGGCACCGCCTTGAACACCGGATCGGCTGCCGGGGTCTGCTCGTCGAGCAGCAGATACGCACCGTAGACCGGGTAGGGAAGCTCGCCGGCCAGCCGCGACACCCCGATCCGCCGGATCTCCAGCAGCCCGTCGCGTCGGGCCACCGCGCCGGCGCCGCTCTCGGTCTCGTGCACCCGGCCGACCACCGTCACGTCGCCGGTCGGCGCGGCCGGCACCGACGGCTGGGCGGTCGCCCCACCGGGCGCCGGCGGGATCCAGCCCCGGTCCACCAGCAGCGCCGTGCCGTCGGCGAGCACCAGCGGGGTGAGCACCTCGAAACCGACCCGGCTGTCCACCGTCCGGCCGCGGACCAGCACGGTGTTCGTGGGGTCGTACCGGCCGGTGACGGTGACCCGGGTCCAGACCTTGTCCTCGGCGGGGGCCGGACCGGCTGTTCCCGCACCGCCGGCGGGAGCGCGCAGCGCGTCGGCGAGCGGCACGGGAGCCATCCGCTGGCCCGCGTCGATCCGCTCGTTGACCTCGGTGCGCCCCCGGTAGCGGTCCAGCTGCCAGTTGCCGAGGAACACCATGACGGCGGCCGCGACCAGGGTCAGCGCGAGAGCGCCCAGCCAGCGTGGGCTCAGCAGGAACCGGTACACGGCACCGAGGCTACTCGTATGACCGGCGCCACTGACCTGGACCGGGCCGGACCGCGCCGGGGTCGACGCCCCGGGGCACTGCCAGGGCCCGGCCGCCCACCCCGGTTGGCGGTGCTCGCGCCTCCAGCCGGGCGGGTATCGTCACGCCGACGGATCGGCCTCGGTCGTCCCGTCGCGTACCCGCCGCCGCTCGCGAGGAGTCGATGATGACCGTCGTGCCGCGCCTGGTGCTCAGCGCGCCGTCCTCCGGGCACGGTAAGAACGCGCTGGCGATCGGGCTGCTCGCCGCCCTGGCCGAGCGAGGGGTCGACGTCGCCGGGTTCAAGCTCGGGCCGGACCATGTCGACGCCGCCTACCTCGGCCTCGCCTCCGGTCGGCCGGGTCGGGTGATCGACCCCCGACTGGTCGGCCTCGATCGGCTCGCCCCGCTGGTGGCGCACGGTGCCGCCGGCGCCGGGCTGGCCGTGGTGCAGGGCAGCATGGGGCTGTACGACTCGGTCGGTGGCCGTCCCGAGCAGGAGTCCACGGCCGCCGCGGCCGCCGCGCTGCGCAGCCCGGTGGTGCTCGTTGTCGACGTGGCCGCGATGGGCCAGTCGGTGGCGGCCCTGGTGCACGGTTTCCGCTCGTACGACGAGCAGTTGTGGCTCGGCGGGGTGATCCTCAACCGGGTGGCGTCGTCGCGACACGAGGGGATGCTGCGCGAGGCGTTGGACGACGTGGGGGTGCCGGTCTACGGCGCGCTGCGTCGACAGGACCTGCCGGCGGTGCTGCCGTCGCGGCGGCACGGGGTGGCACCAGTGGTCGACGACTCGGCCGACGCCGTCCGTGCGGTCCGCCGGCTGGGCGAGGCCGTCGCCGCCACTGTCGACCTGGAACGGCTGCTCGGGCTGGCCCGCTCCGCCCCGGCGCTGCCGGCACCGGCCTGGTCTCCCGAGGAGGCCCTCGGCACGTTCACACCCCCGGCGAACCGCCCACTGGTGGCGGTGGCCGGTGGGCCGGGCGGCAGCTTCAGCCACCCGGAGACCACCGAGTTGCTCCGGGCCGCCGGCGCCGAGGTCGTCGTCGTCGACCCGCTGCGCGACGAGGCGCTGCCGGTCGGCACCCGCGCGCTGGTCGTCGGCGGCGCGCTGCCCGAGGCGTACGCCGAGCAGTTGTCGGCCAACCGGCGGCTCTGCATCGCGGTGGCCGAGTTGGCGCGGACCGGGCGTCCGGTGATCGCCGAGGGCGCCGGGCTGCTCTGGCTGGCCCGGGAACTGGACGGGTTGCCGATGTGCGGTGTCCTGGACGCGGTCGGTGTCAGCCGCGACGGGGTGGTGGCCGGCTACCGGGAGGCGACTGCCCAGACCGACAGCGTGGTCGCCGCCACCGGCACGGTGCTGGTCGGGCACAAGGCACACCGTGCGGTGCTCACCCCGCGCGCTGGTCAGCGCCCGGCCTGGAGCTGGGACGGCGGCGCGCCGGAGGGCTTCGTCTGGCGCAACGTGCACGCCTCGCAGCTCGCTCTGCACTGGGCGAGCCATCCGGCGACGGCGGCCCGGTTGGTCGCCGCGGCGGCGGCCGACCCGACGAGCGAGGTGGTACCCGCGCAGCCGGGCGAGGTGTCGGTGTGATCGGTCAGGTGGCGGTGCGCCGTTTCCCGGCGTTGACGGTCTCCACCCCGCGTACCGAGGTGCGTCAGCTCACGGCGGCCGACGCGGCGGCGGCCGGGGAGATCTTCGCCGACAAGCTGACCCGGCGTTGGCTGCCGCTGCCCGACGACTCCGGCCCGATCGACGGGCTGGCCTGGTGCACCGATCTGGCCCGGCAGCGGCGCGACAGCGGGGAGGGCGACCACTACGCGGTGCTCCGGCGGGAGGACGACCAGGTGGTGGGCTCGCTGTGGACCCGGCGCACCGACTGGGGCGCCCGCCTCACCGAGATCTCCTACGCGATGGCTGCGCACGCGCGGGGTTTCGGCTTCGCCGCCGAGGCGGTCGACGCGGTGGCCATCGCGCTGATCCTGGAGCACGGCTTCCAGCGGGTCGAACTGCGGGTGGCTCCCGGCAACCTGGCCTCGCGCCGGGTCGCCGAGAAGGCCGGGTTCAGCTACGAGGGTCTGCTGCGGAACGCCGGGTTCGTCAGCGGCGGCCGGGTGGATCTGGAGCTGTGGTCGTTCGTCGCCGCCGACCTGCGCTGAGTCGCGCCGAGCCCCGCCGACCTGCGCTGACTCTCGCGCCGGTCAGCCGACGATGGCGTCCGACGGTGGGGTGAACTGGCGGGTCGGGGTGCCCTTCAGGCCGTCGCGCAGGGTCTCCGAAACCGCCTTGATCGGGATCTGGGACTGCCCGTCACCGACCGCGTTGAACGGGTTGTCCGGGTCGGATATGAAGCTCGCCGCGGCCAACTCCGGGGTGTAGCCCACGAACCAGGCCGATCGGGTGCTGTCGGTCGTACCGGTCTTGCCGGCCACCGGGCGTCCGACGGTGCCCCGCACGCTGTCGGCGGTGGACCATCCGCCGCAGCTGCCGCGCGCCGGGGTGTCTCCGGTCGGGCAGCGGGCCGCGTCGGTGGCCGCCCGCGCGGCGTCCGCGCTCACCACCTGCCGGCAGCGCGGCTTGGCCACCTCGCGGTGCAGACCGCCCGGGGTGGCGTACGTGGCGGGTGTGCCGTCCCTGTTCATGATCGCTTGCACCGGGATGGCCTCGCAGTAGCGGCCGTCGGCCGCGATGGCGGCGTACGCGTTCGCCATCTCCAGCGGGGTGGCGTCGGAGACGCCCAGGGTGAAGGCACCCCACTTCTTCGCCTTGGCCGGAGACGCCTGTTCCCGGTCGACGTCGGTGCGCCACCGAAGCCCGAGCTGTTCGGCCAACCGGACCGCCCGGTCCGCGCCGACCTTCTCCTCCAGCCACACGAAGTACGTGTTCACCGATTTGCCGAAGCCGGACCACATGGTCTGCTGGCCGGTCATGGCGCCGCTGGCGTTTGAGGGCGCCCAGCCGTCGTACACTGCCGACTTGTAGCGGTACGGCGCGTTGAACGAGGTGGAGAGGGTCATCCCCGAGTCCAGCGCGGCCAACATCGGGAACATCTTGAACGTCGACCCGGCCTGGTAGCCGGCCAGGTCACCGCCGCCGAGCAGCGGTGCCACAGTGTTCGGGTAGTTGGCTTTCACCTTCGGCCCGGCCTCGGGGTTGGAGCTCTGCGGGTTCTCGGCCAGGTCCAGCGAGTACGTCCGGTTCACCGCCATGGCCTTCACCCGCCCGGTGCCGGGCTCGGACACCACGATGCCGTTGGCGAACGGGCTGCCGGTGGCCTCCTTGGTGCCCACGCTCTTCTCCGCGGCCTCCTGGATCTTCGGGTCGAGGCTGAGCACGATGCGGTAGCCGCCCCGGCGAAGGTTGTCCATCCGTTCCAGCCGGTTCGCCCCGAACGCGGGCTGCGCGCTCCACCAGTTCTTCAGGTAGTCGCAGGCGAAGCCCCAGCTGTTGTACTTCTCCGCCACCGCGGCGCAGTCGTGCGGTGGGGTGGTCAGCCTGAGCCGGATCGGCTCGGACTTGGCGGCGGCGGCCGAGTCGGGGGAGAGGTAGCCGAGTTGGCTCATCCGGTCCAGCACGTAGTTGCGCCGCCCGGTGGCCTCCTTCTGGTCGGAGTCGGCCGGGTCGTACTCGGACGGGGACTTGACCAGTCCGGCGAGGGTGGCGGCCTCGACCGGCGTGAGGTCCTTTGGGGTCTTGGAGAAGAAGATCTCGCTGGCCGCGTAGATGCCGTACGCCCGGTGCCCGAAGTACGCCGAGTTCAGGTAGCGCTCCATGATCTGTTCCTTGCTCAACTCCTTCTCCAGGTCCAGCGCCATCCGCATCTCCTTGACCTTGCGAATGCTGGTCTGCTGGGTGGCTTCCTGGACCTCCTTGGGCGTGGTCGCGCTGTCCCGCAGGGCCATCCGGACGTACTGCATGGTCAGGGTCGAGGCGCCCTGGGAGCCGCCGGAGCGGGCGTTGGAGACGAAGGCCCGGGCCACGCCCTTCGGGTCGACGCCGTGGTGCTGGTAGAAGCGGGAGTCCTCGGCGGCCACGATCGCCTGCTGGATGTTCGGCGACATGTCCGACAGCTTGGTGTACTGCCGGTACTCCTCGTAGAACATGGTCAGCACGGTCTTGCCGTCCGGGCCGTAGACGTACGAGGTCTCGGCGGGCAGGGCGGTCTTCAGCACCCGGGTCTTCTGGTCCACGGCGTGCGCGGTGGCCTTCGCGCCGAGCCCGGTGAGGGCGACCAGTGGATAGGCGACGGCGGCGATCACGATTCCGGCGATCAGTCCGGCGCGGAGGAGAGGGACGAGACGACCAGCGGCAGCAAGGGGTCGGTTGCTCACCTGGCCAAGTTATGACATTTCCGATTCGTACATGAGAAGAACTCTTAAACCGGCGAGTGGTGACGCGGCTTACGCTGAGATCGACTGTCCCACCGGCCACCTTCCCGGCAGGATCGCGGACATGTCTGATCAGCCGAGCGCGGTCGCCCCACCCACCGGGGTCGAGCCGGACCTCGCCCACCACGGCGACGCGGAGGCGACCGCCGGCCTGATCGACCTCGCCGTCAACGTCCGTCGGGCGCGTCCTCCCGCCTGGCTGGCCGACCCGATCGCCGCGACCCTGACCGACCTGGCCCGGTATCCGGACCCGGCGCCGGCCCGGGCGGCGGTCGCCGCCCGACACCGCCGTCACCCGAACGAGGTGCTGCTCACCGCCGGCGCCGCCGAGGGCTTCGTGTTGATCGCCCAGGCGCTGCGTGGCGTGCACCGCCCCGTGGTGGTGCACCCTCAGTTCACCGAGCCGGAGGCGGCGCTGCGGGCCGCCGGACACCCGGTCGAGCGGGTGTTGCTCGACGCCGCCGACGGCTTCCGGCTCGACCCGTCCCGGGTGCCCGCCGACGCCGACCTCGTGATGATCGGCAACCCGACGAACCCGACCTCGGTGCTGCACCCCGCCCAGACCGTGGCCGCGCTGGCCCGCCCCGGCCGGGTGCTGGTTGTCGACGAGGCGTTCGCCGACACCACCATCGTCCCCGGGCACCCCGGCGAACCGGAGTCGCTGGCCGAACGCCGCGACCTGCCCGGCCTGCTCGTGGTGCGCAGCCTCACCAAGACGTGGGGCCTGGCCGGCCTGCGGATCGGCTACCTGCTCGGCGCCACGGAGCTGGTGTCCCGGCTGGCCGCCGTCCAGCCGCTCTGGGCCGTCTCCACGCCCGCGCTGGCGGCCGCGTCGGCCTGCGCCAGCGCCGTCGCGGTCCAGGCCGAACGCGCGATCGCCGCCGAGCTCGCCGCCGACCGCGAGCACCTGGTCGCGCGCCTCGCCGAACTGCCCGGTGTACGCGTCGTCGGCCGTCCCGCCAGCGCGTTCGTCCTGCTGCACCTACCGGGCGCGACACCGATCCGGGCCGCCCTGCGCGAGCGCGGCTGGGCGGTGCGCCGAGGCGACACGTTCCCCGGCCTCGGCCCGGACTGGCTGCGGGTGGCGGTACGCGACCGAAACACCACCGACGCGTTCATCGACGTGCTGCGCGAGACCATGGAGGCATGATGCTGGAGACCACGATCGCGGCGATCCGTGCGGCGGACGAAGCGGCCATGGCCGCCGCCCGGGAACTGCACGGCCGGCTGACCAAGCCGGCGGGATCGCTGGGCGCGCTGGAGGAGCTTTCGGTACGCCTCGCCGGCCTGGCCGGAGTCTGCCCACCACCGCTGCCCGAGCCGGCCGCGGTGGCGATCTTCGCCGGCGACCACGGGGTGCACGCCCAGGGGGTCAGCCCCTGGCCGCAGGAGGTCACCGCGCAGATGATCGGCAACTTCCTGGCCGGTGGAGCGGTGGTCAACGCATTCGCTCGGCAGGCCGGCGCCTCGGTCACAGTGGTCGACGTCGGCGTGGCCACCCCGCTGCCCACCGACCCGGCCGTGCTCGACCCGGCCGTGCTCGACCCGGCCGTGCTCGATCCGGCCGTGCTCGACCCGGCGGTGCCCCGGCTCGTTGTCGCGTCCGTCCGCCAGGGCACCCGCGACCTCACGGTGACCGCCGCGCTGACCCGGGACGAGGCGCTGGCGGCGGTGCAGACCGGCATCCGGATCGCCGACGAACTGATCGACGCCGGTGCCGGCATCCTGCTCACCGGGGACATGGGCATCGGCAACACCACACCGGCCGCCGTGCTGATCGCCGCGTTCACCGGCGCCGACCCGCTCGACACCACAGGTCGGGGCACCGGGGTCGACGACCCGACGTACGCGCACAAGGTGGCGGTCGTGCGGGCCGCCCTGGCCCGGCACACCCCCGACCCGGCCGACCCGCTGGGGGTGCTGGCCGCCGTCGGTGGTCTGGAGCACGCCGCATTGGCCGGGCTGATCCTGGGGGCCGCAGCACGCCGCACGCCGGTGCTGCTGGACGGCGTGATCGCGGTCTCGGCCGCGCTCGCCGCCGCCGCGTTCGCCCCGGCGGCGGTCGACGCCATGGTCGCCGGCCACCGCTCGGCCGAGCCCGGTGCCACTGTCGCACTGCGCCACCTCGGCCTCGACCCGCTGATCGACCTGGGGCTGCGCCTCGGCGAGGGCACCGGCGCGCTGCTGGCGTTGCCCGTGGTCACCGGCGCGGTCCGGGTGCTGCACGAGGTGGCCACCTTCGACTCCGCAGGGGTGGCCGAAAAGTGAGCACGCGCAGCGAACGAGCCGTCCGCCTCGGTGGTGCGGCGTGACCTCCAATCCGTACCCCCTGGGTTTGCGGCTGCACGGGCGGCGGGTGGTCGTGGTGGGTGGCGGCGCGGTCGCCACCCGGCGCGTACCCGCGCTGCTGGACGCCGGTGCGGACGTCCTGCTGGTGGCCCCGGAGCTGACTCCGGCGCTGCGTGCCCGGGCCGACGCGGGTCGGCTGCACTGGGTGCCGCGCCGGTTCGTGCCCGAGGACCTGGACGGCGCCTGGCTGGTCCAGGTCGCGGTCGACGACCCGATAGCGGCGGCCTCGGTGAGCGCCGTCGCCGCCGAGCGGCGGATCTTCTGTGTCCGGGCCGACGACCGGACGGCCGCCACCGCCTGGACCCCGGCCGTGACCCGGCACGGCCCGGTCACCGTGGCGGTGCTCGGCGGCGGCGACCCGCGCCGGGCGATGACGGTTCGCGACGCGATCCGCGACCTCCTCGCCGTCCGCCTGGCACCGGACGGGATCGCTGGCCGGCCCGACGCTTCCACCGGGACGACCGGTGGGCAGCAGGCCGGGCGGGTGGCGCTGGTCGGGGCGGGGCCGGGTGACCCTGAGCTGATCACCGTGAAGGGCTGGCGGCTGCTCACCGAGGCTGACGTGGTGGTCGCCGACCGACTGGTGCCCGGGCTGCTCCTCGACGAGCTGCGCCCGGACGTCGAGCTGGTGGACGCCTCGAAGATTCCCTACGGTCCGTCCCGGGCCCAGGAGGAGATCAACCAGATCCTGGTCGACCGGGCCCTGGCCGGCGCCTTCGTGGTGCGGCTCAAGGGCGGTGACCCGTACGTCTTCGGCCGCGGCGGCGAGGAGCTGCTGGCCTGCGCGGCCGCCGGCGTGCCGGTGACAGTGGTGCCCGGGGTGACCAGCTCCATCGCCGCGCCGGCCGCGGCCGGCATCCCGGTCACCCACCGGGGGGTGGCGCACGAGTTCACTGTGGTCTCCGGGCACCTGGCACCCGACGCGCCGGCTTCGCTGGTGCGCTGGGACGCCCTCGCCGGTCTGCACGGCACCCTGGTGATCCTGATGGGGTTGAAGAACCTCGCGGCCATCACGGCCACCCTGATCGCCCACGGTCGGTCGCCCCAGACGCCGGCCGCAGTCGTCCAGGAAGCCACCACCGGCACCCAACGGGTCCTGCGGTCCACGCTGGGCGCTGTCGCGGCCGACCTGAGTGCGGCCGACCTACGCCCGCCCGCCGTCGTCGTGGTGGGCGATGTGGTGGGCGCGCTCGACGGCTGACACGTGACCGGACGCGGCGGTGACCCGTTCGGCGGCGGACCCGGGCTTCGGAGGGCACTGACCCGGTAGATCTTGGACGGTTTCCGTTGACGCGTAGCGGAAACTGTCCAAGATTGCCAGCTGCGGCGGTTGTCGGTCGCTGTGGACACAATGTCGCTCATGCTCACCCTGAAGGACCCTCACGAGACGTGGCGAACGGAACTGCTCACCCCGGTCGCGCTGCGATGTGGGCGTCCCGGCCTGACCACCAGCTTCGAGGACCTTCCCTCGCGATGGCGCGATGCTCCGGTCCGGACTCTGAGGTGCGCGGACGCGGACGGCTCCTGGGCCGTCCTGGTCACCGTGGTCCGTGGCTATCGCCAACAGCCGGGCGACTCGCTCGTCGGCAATGAGTTCGGCCGTGACCCGCACACCGGCTACAACCTGGACTCGCCCGGCGACCTGGTGTACGAGCTGCAGGTGACCGAGGACGACGGGTCCGACGAGCACGAGCTGCTGGCGTTCCGGCTCTTCGGCGACCCGCAGACGGCCGGGGCGGAGGCGCTGCGGTGGGCCGGGAAGAAGGCGGCGTACTCGGTCAGCCCGTCGGTCGAGCGGGCCGAGATGCGTCAGCGCCGGGACCGTCGACAGTTCGACAACCGCCAGGCCAGTGCGGCATCGCCACTGGTCCGGGTCGGCGTGGTGTCGGACGAGGCCGCCGCCGACCTCGACGCCCTCGATGCGTCCTCGTTGTGCTGGCACTTCCCGCGCGGGAACACCGGCGCCTACCTGCGGTCCGCGGTGGTCGCACTGGCCGGCTACGGCGAGCAGCGGTCGCACCTGCGGGGCCGGTGGCTCACCGCACGGGTCGAGGGTGAGGAGTTGGTCGTCGGCATCGACGACCTGATCCCGGCCAACCAGCGGCACCGCTGGGACAACGCCCGTTGGCTGTGGGACCGCCGAGCGGCGAACACCCCGGCAGGGCTTCGCTGGCAGGTCGATCGGGTCGAGCAGGCCGCCCCTGCGGTAGCGGCCGTCCGCCGTGGCGCGTTGCCCGAGGCGCTGACCAACGCCGGGGTGGAGACGGATCCGGAGCTCGACGCGTTGCTGACCGGGGTGCCGTACCGGCTCTCCGACGCCGAACTCACCCCGACCTGGGTGGCGAACCTGTACCGCGGTCTCGCCGACCTCGCGCCCTGGCGGCTGGACGCGGCGTACCGGGGTTGGCGTGACGCCCGACAGGCACAGGGGCTTCCGGTCCAGGACTCGGTTGTCCTGTTCGGCCTCGGCGGCGTCGGCGCGGCCCGTAAACCGAAGCTCGCGCTCGACCACACCGGCGACGCCCCACTACTGCGCCTGATCCACACCGGCAGCAGCGCGGTGCTGCCGTACGCGCACTGGACGGTGCCCACCGACCTCGGCGCCCGCCTGTACGGGTGGCAACCGAGCCTGCCGTACCCGCAGTGACCAACGGGGCCGGAGCATGCGCTCCGGCCCCGTCACACGAGCTGTCGACTACTGCTTGAGCATGTTGTCCAGCAGCAGGGCGCAGCGGATCAGACCGAGGTGGCTGTACGCCTGCGGGTGGTTGCCCAGGCCGCGCTCGGCGAGCGGGTCGTACTGCTCGGGGAGCAGCCCGGTCGGGCCGGCGGTCAGCACCATCTGCGCGAACAGCTCCTCGGCGTCGGTGCGGCGGCCGGTGCGCAGGTACGCCTCGATCAGCCACGCCGTGCAGATGTGGAAACCGCCCTCACGGCCGGGCAGGCCGTCGTCCCAGTGGTAGCGGTAGACGACCGGGCCGCTGCGCAGGTCCGCCTCGATCCGCAGGACGGTGGACAGGAAGCGCGGGTCGTCGCCCGGGAGCAGGCCGGAGAGGCCGATCCAGAGCGACGAGGCGTCCATGTCCTCGTCCCCGTACGCGACGCTGTACGCCTCGACGTCGGAGTGCCAGCCGTGCTCCAGCACGTTGGCGCCGATCCGGTCGCGCAGGTCCTTCCACTCGGGCCGGTCCTCGCCGCCGTGCTCGCGCATCACGTGCAGCGCGCGGTCGACGGTCATCCAGCACATCACCTTGGAGAAGACGTGGTGCCGGGGTGGCAGCCGGGCCTCCCAGATGCCGTGGTCGGGCTCGTGCCAGCGGCGGCGGACCGCCTCGACCATGTTCTCCAGGACCCGCCACTCGTCGTCGCGGACCGAACCGCGAGCGTCGGCGACGGCCGCGATCAGGTCGGCGATCGGGCCGAAGACGTCCAGCTGCAACTGGTGGTTGGCGAGGTTGCCGACCCGGACCGGCCGGGAGCCGGCGTACCCGGGCAGCGTGTCGATGACCGCCTCGGCGCCCAGCTCGTAGCCGTCGATGGTGTAGAGCGGGTGCAGGCGTTCCGGGTGCCCGCCGGTGCGCTCGATGCAGCCGTCGACCCAGCGCAGCAGCGCCTCGGCCTCCTCGACGGAGCCCAGGTCGACGAGTGCGCGGGCGGTCAGCGCGGCGTCGCGCAGCCAGCAGTAGCGGTAGTCCCAGTTACGGACGCCGCCCAGCTCCTCGGGGAGCGAGGTGGTCGCCGCGGCCAGGATCGAGCCGGTGGCCTCGTGGCAGAGCCCGCGCAGGGTGAGGGCGCTACGCGCGACCAGGTCCCGGGCGGTGGACGGCAGCCGCAGCGAGGCCACCCAGTCCTTCCACGGCTGCTCGGCGGCGGCCTGCCGCTCGTGGATCGGCACCCGGTGGTGCTCCAGGCTGTGCGTGCCGAAGCGCAGCTCCAGCACGACCTGCCCACCGGCGGCGGAGAGGTCGACGATGGCCTTGGCGGTCTCGTACCCTCCGTCGTTGCCGACCTCCCACTCCACGCCGGGGGCGTAGAGCGCGACCGGTTCATTGGAGCCGAGCACCAGCAGGCCGTCGCCGAGCGGCTGCAACTGGACGGCGACCTGGCCGAACTCCGGCCTCGGCGCGAACTCCACCTTGGCCTTGCCACTGCCGGTCAGCACCCGGACCAGTGTCGAGTCGCCGGTGATGACCGCCGGGCTGTCGTCCGGGGTGGTCTCCCGGGCCGGCTTGTCCAGCCAGTCGGTGACGGTGAGCCCGGACCAGCGGGTCTCCACTGTCATCGTGCCGGAGCGGTAGCGCTGGCCCAGCGGGATGCCGCCACGTTCCGGGGCAACGCTGAAGTGGCCGGCCGGGCTGCCACCGACCAGGTCGGCGAAGATCGCCGCCGAATCGGGCTTGGGGTGGCAGAGCCAGCTGACCTTGGCCTCGGGGGTGAGCAGAGCGACGGTACGACCGTTGGCCAGCATGGAGTGCCGTTCGATCGGCACCGCCCGCTCACCGAACAGCCAGTGCCGCCGGGTCTCCAGCAGCAGTGCCAGCGCCCGGGCGGCCTCCAGCGGGTCGGCCACCCGGTAGCTGGCCTGGGTGTCGCCGGGGCCGATCTTGATGCCGAGGTCGGGACCGTGCAGGTGGGCGAACCCGTTCTCGTCGGTGATGTCGTCACCGATGAACAGCACCGCGCTGGAGGCCAGCTGGGTCCGCAACTGGTCGAGTGCGGTGCCCTTGTGGGTGGCCACCACGGAGAGTTCGATGACCTCCTTGCCCTGGGTCACCGTGACGCCGTCGAAGGTGGCCGGACCGTTGCGGACCGCCTCGATGGCGGCGGCGGCGATCTGCGGGTCGACCCCACGGGTGTGCATCGCGACGCTCGCCGGTTTGCGTTCCAGCCGGATACCCGGGTGCTGGGCGGCGATCTCACGCAGCGCGTTGCGGACCTGGGTCCGCACGGCGACCAGCTCGGGGGAGAGCCGCTCGACGAAGCCGATGTCGAACTCGGAGCCGTGGCTGCCGACGAGGTGCACCTCGCTGGGCAGCCGCGAGAGCGCGGCCAGGTCGCGCAGCGCCCGACCGGAAACCACCGCCACTGTGGTCTGCGGCAGCGCGGCGAGCGCGCGGACCGCGGCCACCGACTCGGGCAGCGGGACGGCCGTGCTCGGGTCCTCCACGATCGGCGCCAGCGTGCCGTCATAGTCGCAGGCGACCAGGAGCTGGGGGACCCGGGCGATCCGGCCGATGGCGGAACGCAACTCAGGGTCCATGACCCCGGTGGCGATTGCCGCCCCATCGTTGACGGGCGTGTTCACTCGGCCTCCGCCTCGGGAACTCCGAGCTCCGAGAGGAAAGACTTGGCCCAGTGGCCCACGTCGTGGGTACGCAGGTGACGTTGCATTGTCCGCATCCGGCGGCGTGCCTCGGTTTTCTCCACGTGCACTGCCCGGAGGAGGGCGTCCTTGACCGCGTCCGGGTCGTGCGGGTTACACAAAAATGCCTGGCGAAGCTCGGTGGCGGCGCCGGCGAACTCGCTGAGTACGAGCGCGCCACCCTGGTCGGCACGTGATGCTACGTATTCCTTCGCCACGAGGTTCATTCCGTCTCGCAGCGGGGTCACCATCATCACGTCGGCAGCAACGTACATCGCCGCCAGCTCACTGCGACTGTACGACTGATGGAGGTAATGGACCGCCGGCACGCCGACCCTGCCGAACTCGCCGTTGATCCGGCCGACCTCGCGCTCGACCTTCACCCGTAGTGCCTGGTAGTGCTCCACGCGCTCGCGGCTGGGTGTGGCGACCTGAACCATGACCGCGTCGGGAACTGTCAACTTTCCGTCAGCCAGCAGCTCCCGGAAGGCCTTGAGTCGCAACTCGATGCCCTTGGTGTAATCCAGCCGGTCCACGCCCAGGATTATCGTCTTCGGGTCGCCCAACTCGGCGCGGATCTGCTTGGCCCGCGCCTGGATCGCCGGATCGGCGGCCATCCGCTCCATCTCCTGGGTGTCGATCGAGATGGGGAAGGCGCCCGCCTTCACCTGCCGACCGTCGACCTGGATCATCTGCCCCTCGTAGCGCAGCCCGAGCAGGTGCCGGGCCAGCCGGACGAAGTTCTGCGCGGCCAGCCGCTGCTGGAAACCGACCAGGTCGGCGCCGAGCAGACCGCGAAGGATCTCGGTACGGAACGGCATCTGCATGAACAGCTCGATCGGCGGGAACGGGATGTGCAGGAAGAACCCGATCCGCAGGTCCGGGCGAAGCTCACGGAGCATCGCCGGCACCAACTGGAGCTGGTAGTCCTGCACCCAGACCGTCGCGCCCTCGGCCGCCACGTCGGCTGCGGCCTCCGCGAACCGGGCGTTGACCAGGCGGTACGCCTCGCGCCACCGGCGCTTGTAGGCCGGCGTCTCCACCGCGTCGTGGTAGAGCGGCCAGATCGTCGCGTTGGACTGGCCCTCGTAGTAGCGCTCCAACTCCTCGGCACTGAGCGGGACCGGGTGCAGCCGGATCCCCTCGAGGTCGAACGGCTCGGGGGCGGCGCCGGTGCCACCGGCCCAGCCGACCCAGGTGCCCTTGTGCTCGGCGAGTACGGGATGCAGCGCGGTGACCAGCCCGCCAGGGCTACGTCGCCACTGCCGGCCCTCGGGTGTGCTCACCTCGTCGACCGGCAGACGGTTCGCCACTACGACAAAGGAGCTACGGACGGTCACGATCGGCCACCTCCGGGTACTGACGGGTCCACCGCGATGAGCGTACTGAGCGTAGCTGCGGCGTCTTGTGCCCCGTGCCGGAGTCTCCTACCCGCCTCGGTGCGACCGAATCCTAGAGGTGATCTTGTCGACAGCCCGCGGGTCAGAGGTCGATGATCGGCCATTCCTTCGGCAGCACCTCGCCGAGCAGCTCCCGTCGGTCCGTCATGATCGGTGTGATCGCCCGAGCCGCCTCCATCGCAGCCTGGGCCAGGTCCATGGCCGGCACACTCCGCGACCACAGGCCCAGCGCAGCCGAGCAGTCCGCAGTCACGGCCGTGACCTGCGTCGGGCGTAGAGCGGCAAGGAGGCCCAGCACCCACCATCCCTCTTGAGGAACTTGTCGGTAGGCGCTGGCCAGGCATCCCGCCGGGACGACCACCGTCAGTCGGCGATCAGAGGCCACCGCGATTCTGGCGGCGACATCCTCATCGCCACCCGCGAAGGCCAGCACCGCCGGAGTGTCCAACACGAATGCTGATCTGCCAGGAGTCAACGCCGGTTTGTCCGGCATGCCCGCCCTGGGTCCTGCGACGAGAGCACCCAGTTCCGGTGTGATCAGCTGCAGCGCCGCGTTCAACACCCGCCCGGCCCGCTTCAGGTGAGCCGGAGAGAGTGCGAAGCCCGCCTGCCGGAGTGTGCGCAGGATGCGCTCGTCGGTCATGTCATTTCGTACACACTCCGTCACAAAGGCTGATATGTCGGGTTCCTCGGCCAGCCGGTCGGCCAGTTCGTCCGGCAGCTCGATGACGAACTCGGTAGGCATCGAGTCACGATAAAAGCGGACTGCCGAGCGGCAAGGAGGCGCGCCCGCGTACTCCTGGGGCGGGGTGATGTGGGCGAAGCGCGCCGTACCTGTCAGGATTGACGATGGCGTGCGCGCGGCCGGCTCCCGGCCGGCAGCGGCGGGCGGTCCTCGCAGCCCGCGCCGCGCCGCCGATCAGCGACAGCAACCGACGGAGGTAGCCCGCACCGTGGCCCAGTACATCTACGTTCTGGAAAAGGCGCGCAAGGCGCACGGCGACAAGGTCGTGCTCGACAACGTCACGTTGAGCTTCCTGCCGGGAGCCAAGATCGGTGTGCTCGGTCCGAACGGCGCCGGTAAGTCCAGCCTCCTCAAGATCATGGCAGGGCTGGACAAGCCGAGCAACGGCGAAGCGCGACTCATGCCCGGCTACACCGTCGGCATGCTCGCCCAGGAGCCCCCGCTCAACGAGGCCAAGACCGTGCTCGGCAACGTCGAGGAGGCGGTCGCCGAGACCAAGGCCAAGCTGGAGCGGTTCAACAAGATCGCCGAGCAGATGGCCACCGACTACTCCGACGAGCTGATGGAGGAGATGGGCAAGCTCCAGGAGGAGCTTGATCACCTCGACGCCTGGGACGTCGACTCCAAGCTCGAACTGGCCATGGACGCGCTGCGCTGCCCGCCGCCGGACGCCGACGTGACCCAGCTCTCCGGTGGTGAGCGTCGCCGGGTCGCGCTCTGCAAGCTGCTGCTGGAGGCGCCCGACCTGCTGCTGCTCGACGAGCCCACCAACCACCTGGACGCGGAGAGCGTCTCCTGGCTGGAGCAGCACCTGGCGAAGTACGCCGGCACCGTCATGGCGATCACCCACGACCGGTACTTCCTCGACAACGTGGCCGGCTGGATCCTGGAGCTGGACCGCGGCCGGGCGATCGGGTACGAGGGCAACTACTCCACCTACCTGGAGAAGAAGGCCGCCCGGCTGGCCGTCGAGGGTCGCCGCGACGCCAAGATGAAGAAGCGCCTCACCGAGGAGCTGGAGTGGGTCCGCTCCAACGCCAAGGCCCGGCAGACCAAGTCCAAGGCCCGCCTGGACCGGTATGACGAAATGGCCAACGAGGCGGAGAAGACCCGCAAGCTCGACTTCGAGGAGATCCAGATCCCGCCGGGCCCGCGCCTGGGCAGCACGGTGATCGAGGCGGTCGACCTCAGCAAGGGCTTCGGCGACCGGCTGCTGATCGAAAACCTGTCGTTCTCGCTGCCGCGCAACGGCATCGTCGGCATCATCGGCCCCAACGGCGTCGGTAAGACCACCCTGTTCAAGACCATCGTCGGGCTGGAGGAGCCGACCGGCGGTCAGGTCCGGGTCGGCCCCACCGTCTCGCTGTCGTACGTCGACCAGAACCGTGAGGGCCTCAACGGCGACAAGACCGTCTGGGAGGTCGTCTCCGACGGGCTGGACTACCTGATGGTGGGCAAGGTCGAGATGCCGTCGCGGGCGTACATCGCCGCGTTCGGTTTCAAGGGCCCGGACCAGCAGAAGCCGACGAAGGTGCTCTCCGGCGGTGAGCGCAACCGGCTCAACCTGGCGCTGACCCTGAAGATCGGCGGCAACGTCATCCTGCTCGACGAGCCGACGAACGACCTGGACGTGGAGACGCTGTCCAGCCTGGAGAACGCGCTGCTGGAGTTCCCCGGCTGCGCCGTGGTCATCTCGCACGACCGGATGTTCCTGGACCGCGTCGCCACGCACATCCTGGCCTGGGAGGGCGACGACCAGGATCCGTCAAAGTGGTTCTGGTTCGAGGGCAACTTCGAGGCGTACGAGAAGAACAAGATCGACCGCCTCGGTGCGGAGGCCGCCCGGCCGCACCGGGTGACCTACCGCAAGCTGACCCGCGACTGACCGGCCGAGAAGGTGTCTGACCGCTTCGTCTACCACTGCACCCTGCGCTGGTCCGACCTGGACGCGTACGGCCACGTCAACAACTCGCGCTTCCTCACCCTGTACGAGGAGGCGCGGGTGGCGTTGATGTTCGCCGGGGGTCGGGCCTGGGGCGTCGGCTCGTTCGCCGACGGGGTGGTGATCCGCCGGCACGAGGTCGACTACCTGCGCCCGGTCGACTACGCGCTCGGCCGGGCCACCGCGGAGGCGGCACCCACAGTGCGGATCGAGCTGTGGGTGGAGGAGATCCGGGCCTCCCGGTTCACCGTCGCCTACGAGTTGTACGACGGTGAGGTGCTGGCCAGCCGGGCCCGCTCGGTGCTGGTGCCGTTCGACCTGACCCGCCAGGTGCCGCGGCGGATCACCACCGAGGAACGGGACTTCCTGCTCACGTACGCGCCGCAGGGCGGTGTGGCGTGACCCGGCCGGGCACCGCCGAGCCGGGCCGGACGGCGGCGTCCACCCACGGTGTCGCCGGGGTGGCGGACGCGGGCGCCTTCCTGGCCCGGCTGGTCCGGTTGGATCCGGTCGCGCCGGTCCGGCTGCGGCCGGCCGGCGCACCGGGCCGGGTCGCCCTGTGGGCCCGGCTGCCGTGGCAGGTCCTGGTGGTCCGCACGGTTGCCGGTGGGCCGGACGACGGCGTCGCGGAGGACGTCACTGTGGCAGCCGCGGAGCTGCTCGCCGAGCTGGAGCGGGGCGGCACGACCCTGCCGACCCGCCGGGACGCCCAGTGGCGGTGGCCGCTGCCGCCGACGCGGAGCCGCCAGGTGGAGGCGCTGCCCGTTGCCGAGTTGCGACGGATCGCCGACGCGGCGGCGGGCACCCTGCGGACGGCGAGCGAGCAGGGTGTGGCCGGCCGTGCCGTGGGCCAGCGGGCCCTGCGTGACGCGTTGCTCGACCACGTGGCGGTGCTGATCACACCGGACGGGACGCCCGCCGCGCCGGTCGAGGTGCCGCAGCGGCTGGTGCAGGGGGTGGTCCGGATGGGCTTCCTCGGCGCCGCCCACGGCTCAACGGCTGACGAGGGCGGGAACGCCGTTCAGGTGCGGGTGGCCGGTCGTTGGGTCGGCCTGGTGGGACCGCACGGAGCGGCTTGGTTGCAGAAGGCCACGGATCTTGCCGTGACACCCCTGAGCGCTCGTCCGAACGGATGACCCCGGATCATTCTTCTGGTCAGGGGCGGTCGTTGGGGGGGTGCTTCAACCCGGCTGTCCGGGTACCGTCCATCCTCGGATCCAACGCACCGTAGGCGACTGGATCCGCTGGGGAGTGAGGTGCGCGAGCGATGCCGTGGTGGTCATGGCGCCCCGGTCCCGCCGACGGCGGCGATCCGGAAACCCGAAGCGGGATCACAGTCGATAGCGCGGTCCGGATCGGGCCGCCCAGTCCTCGCCAGCCCGGGGACGACTGCCCGTCCAACGAGCGGCCCGTGCTGACCGAGATGCCCGCCACCGTCGAGCCGGTGAGTCTGCGCCGGGTCTGTGACGCGCTCGATCTGCTCGACGTGCGTTACCTGGCCGACGGCGACGGCAACCTGCTGGCGATGTGGGAGCGGCACGCGGTGCTGGTCACCCTCGAAGGGCCGGAGGACGAGATCCTGGTCATGCGGGCACGTCCGCACGCCACGGTCCCGCCGGACTGGGCCGACCGGGCGTACCGGGTGGTCAACGAGTGGAACCACACCCGCCGGTTCTGCAAGGCGTACATCGGTGACCCGACCGAGCGCGGTCAGCTACCGATCTACGCCGAGCTTCAGGTGCCCCTGGGTGCCGGCACCCACGACGCGCTCCTGGTCGAGATGCTCGACTGCGGCGCGGCGGTCGCCACCAGCTTCGTGGACTGGCTGCACGACGAGGGCGCGCTGCTCTGACGCCGCTCCGGGTGGGGTGGGTCAGCCGGCGTTGGCCGGGTCGTCCTCGACGTTGACCATGAAGTACGCGGCCCGCTCCAGGTAGTCCCAGAGGGTGCTGGCGATCTCCGGCTCAAGGTCGAGCCGGTCCACGGCGCGGCGCATGTTCCGCAGCCAGGCGTCCCGTTCGGCCGCGCCGATCCGGAACGGCGCGTGGCGCATCCGCAGCCGCGGATGCCCGCGCTGAGCGGAGTACGTGTTCGGCCCGCCCCAGTACTGCATCAGGAACAGGGTCATCCGGTCCGCGGCCGGGCCCAGGTCCTCCTCCGGGTACATGGGTCGCAGCAGGGGGTCGGTGGCGACGCCGGCGTAGAACTCGTCGACCAGCTTGCGGAAGGTGGGTTCGCCGCCGACCGCTTCGAAGAGGGTCATCGACGCACCGGGACGGTCGGATTCACCTGCGGAAGTCACCGTTCCATCCTGCCAGGTGCGTCCGGTGCCGACCCGACCCGCACGGCGTGCGTCGGATCACGCCGGGTCGACAACCCCGAATATGGGGCACCCGGCCTGCTCGGGTGGGGGCCGGTTCGACTGTCAGGTGACCGCGTGCCGGCGGTGGCCGTCACCGGCATGCGGGTCGGACGTGCCTTCCACCGGGCGGTCGCTGGTCGGGTCGCCGAGCCCGGAGGGTGGCGGATCGGCGTTGGCCAACGAGGCGGCGGTGATCGCGTCGTCCACCGTCTGCCGGTCTGGCCAACGCAGCGTGGCCACCGCCATCAGCGCCACCCCGGCTGCGCTCCAGACCCCCACCACGATCGGAATGGGGAACCGTTCGGCGAGCATGCCGGTGACCAGCACCGCGAGGCCCTGGATGACCTGTATGCCGGTGGCCATCACCCCGAAGGCGCGGGCTCGGAAGCCGTTGGGCAGCGCCTGGACGAACAACCCGTTGGCCATCGGCATCATGCCGGCGACTGCGAACCCGCAGAGCGCGGCGAGCAGCGCTACCACCAGCGGCGGGGGGTCGAGTAGTACCGGTACGAGCATCAACGGGGCGATCACCGCGAGCGGCCGCATCAGCTTCAGTCGGCGAGCCGGCCCGAACAGGCGACTCACCAGCAACCCACCGAGGATGAAGCCGACCGGGTTTGCCACCATGATCGCTGCTTGTGCGGTGCCCGCGCTCACCGCGCCACGGCTCTCGTCGTTGGCCCAGGCTGCGGCCAGACCCTCGGGAACGATCGAGAAGAGCATCGAACTGAACACCAGCACCGCGATGGCCCGCAGCACCGGTGTGCGGAACACGATGCCGAACCCCTGCCGGGTCTCCTGCAACAGGTGGCTGCGGTGCTCCGGGTTCATCACCGCCGGGCGGTGACGCACACCGAGGCGAACCAGCAGCGCCGAGAGACCGAACGTGACCGCGTTGAACAGCAGCGCCGCCTCCGGGTCGACCGCGGCGACAGCGGCGCCGAAGACGTACCCCACGACCTGGGCGGCCTGCCCGACGCTGCTGTTCAGCGACAGCCCCAGCACCAGTCGGTCCCCGGTGAGCAACTGCGGGATCAGCGCGGACTTCGCCGCCTGGCTCGGTGGGTTGGCCAGCGTGGCGGCGAAAATGAGCACCAGCACCGCCTGGTACGGCAGGCCCGGAATGGCGATGAGCAGCATCAGCGCCATGCGGATGATGTCGCATGCCACCATCACCCGTCGGAACGGGTATCGCTCCGCGAGTGCGGCGAGCACGGGACCGCCGAGCAGCCAGGGCAGGAAGCTGACCGCGAAGGCAGCCGCGGAGAGCGCGACGGACCGGGTCTGCTGATAGACGAGCAGAGTTACGGCGGCCTTCGCGACATAGTCGCCGACCCAGGAGAGAGCGCCAGCCACGAACACAGCCCGGAACTCGCGCTGGGCGAAGACTTCGCGAAATGTGGCGGGGCCTTCCGCGGAAGGTCGCTCGTCAGGCACCGTCGCCTCCATCGGCCCCGGCTCGGCCGCTCGTGGCAGCCCGGCCGGAAGCGCTCGTCAGATCTACGGATCAGCGAGGATGTGATCACGCTTTGGTGGGAACGCGTGCTCCGGATTCTGCCCGATCGTCTGACAACTAGCTAGGTCGAACGGGTCGTTCGTCGCCTCCCCGACTGAACGAACGGACGATACCCGAGGGGCCGGCCGGCTCGCGACCCCTGAATTGCCGGACAGTGTCGGCGGTGTCAGGTGGCGCCGCCCTGACCGGTCTCACCCTCGGGCAACGGACGGGTCGACAGACCGGGATAGATGCGGGCCGCAGCGATCTGCGCGGTGATCCCCGAATTTTCCAGCGCCTCGGCGAGACGCCGACGCAGTTCCCGGCCCACCGCGAACTGCCCGTCCGCTGTGGTCTTCACCACGGTGCGGATGACCGCGCCGTCCACCGTCACCTGCTCGACACCCAGCACCTCGGGCGCCTCCACGATCTCCGGTGACAGCTCCGGGTCCATGGCGATCGAGGCGGCAGCGGTCCGGAGCACCGCCGTGGCCTCCTCGGTGCTGTTGAAACCGATGGGCAGGTCCACCACCACGAGTGCCCAACCCTGGCTCTTGTTGCCCACCCGGATGATCTCGCCGTTGCGGATGTACCAGAGCACACCGCGGCCGTCGCGCACCGTGGTGACCCGCAGGCCGACCGACTCGACCACGCCCATCGCCTCGCCCAGGTCGACGTTGTCACCCACGCCGTACTGGTCCTCGATCAGCATGAAGAGGCCGGCGATCAGGTCCTTCACCAGGCTCTGCGCGCCGAAGCCCAGCGCGACGCCAGCGATCCCCGCGCTGGCCAGCAACGGAGCCAGGTCGAAGCTGAACTCGCGCAGGATCATCAGCAGCGCGATGCCGAAGACGAACGCGGTGGTCAGGCTGCGCAGCACCGACCCGATCGCCTCGGCCCGCTGCCTCCGTCGCTCGGGCACGAACTCGGCCGGGTCGACCGCGGCGGTGGGCACCCGTTCGCGCAGCGGCCGCAGCATCGTCGGCACCGCACCGTCGGTGGTCGTCCGGACCAACCGGTTGATCGTCCGGTGCAGCGCCCAGCGGGCCACCATCGCCAGTGCCAGGATCAGCAGCACGCGAAGCGGTTTGAGCAGGATCCAGTAGCTTCCCTCGGCGAACCAGGCCGACCCGGTGATCCGGTAGATCCACTCGCAGGAGGTGCTGCCCTGGCAGCTCACCGAGACGGCGTCGGGCAGGGCTAGGGGCGTCACACTGGCGGCACTCACTCTGTCTTCGTACCGCAAGGGGCCCGAGCGCCCGCCGCCGACCCACCGGCGGGACGCCACAGCTCGCGCTCGCGGCCGCCGATTCGATCAGGCGGCCGGCGCAGGTCCGGTACCGGTGAGACCGGCGGCGGGGGTGTCACACGTCAGCGTCCGCCCAGGCTGGAGCAGTTGCCCGTCCCGACGTGGGTGATCCGCTTACCAGAAGAGAGATTAGTACGTGCAATCCGGGGTCCGATCAGGGACTATTGGCGCAACGGACGTCGGTGATCGGCCCGGCGTCGACCGTGTGGGCCCCTGTGCCCGGCCCCGGTCGGCGGCGGTCCCCAGCAGCCGCTGAACCGGGAGGGTGAGCGCGATGCCTGACATACGACCCACGGTGGGCTCCGGCGCGCTGGTCCTCAACGCCACCTACGAGCCGCTGTGTGTCGTGTCGGTGCGTCGCGCCGCGATCCTCGTCCTCTCCGCCAAGGCGGTCTGCGTCGCCGACGGTGACGGCATCCTGCACAGCGCCCGGGACGCGCTGCCGGTGCCATCAGTGGTCCGGCTGACGCGCTTCGTCCGGGTGCCGTACCGAACGCATGTCGGGCTGTCCCGCCGGGCGATCTTCGCCCGGGACGGGTGGCGGTGCGCCTACTGCCGGGGCCCGGCCGAGACCATCGATCACGTTTTTCCGCGCAGCCGCGGTGGCCGGCACGCCTGGGAGAACGTGGTCGCCGCGTGTGCCAGGTGCAACCACACCAAGGGCGACAAGACCCCGGCCGAGATGGGTTGGCGGTTGCACGCGTTGCCGGCGCCGCCGAAGGGCACCGCCTGGCGGGTGCTGGGCCACCGCGCCCCGGACCCCCGCTGGGCCGACTGGCTGGACCTGCGGGAGCCCGAGGCAGCCGCCTGACCACGGGCGTGGTCAGGCTCCGGGTTGCGGGCGGATTGCCCGGCGCGCTGCGCGTTCGTGGCGGTCGACCGCTCGGCTGTAGGCGATCGCGAGTAGCCGGTCGATCTCGGGCAGCAGTTGCGGACCGGGCATGACGATGCTGGCGAAGCCGTACTGTGCGTAGCCCGGGTGCGGCACGAGGGTGTCCAGTCGGGCGAAGTCGAACTCGTGCCGGTGCTCCTCGAACGCCTTGGGCGGGAAGCCGAACAGCCGCTCGAACTCGGCCCGGCCCAGGTCCAGGTTGAGGCGGAAGACGCCGGGGCGGTCAAGCTGTGCGGCCTCGTCGAAGCCGGGCACGTCGTGCTCGACGATGGTGGCGAACGGCTGGCGGCGGTCCGGGCCGACGAAGAAGAACCGGTCGCCCCGGGCCGCCTCAGGTGATCCGTTCTCCTCGGTCGCCACGACCTGCTCGACGCCGGGCAGTGCGGCGATCCGATCGGCGAGCACGGCCGTGTCGACACCGGTCGGGACGTGCAGGACCGCGTCGGCGTGTTCGATGGTGGCCTGGTCCAGCGGGAAGTAGCGGTAGTCGTGCGTTCGCTGCTCGGCCGCTGCGATGTCGGATGTCGGCAGGTACCGGGGAAGGCTGGTCTCCTGCTGAAGTCGGCCCTCGTAGGTCGAGGCGGCGGGCGGCCCGATGCCGAGTGCCGGGCTCGCGCCGAGGCTGCCGGCGATCACCGCGTACCGGTCGCCCAGCAGCGACGCGATGATGGCGCCGGCGCCGGCCCATGTCACCTTCGTGTCGGCCAGCGTCATCGTGCTCAGGTGACGCTGGAGGTGCGTGTTGTGCGCGAAGACCAGTGTGGGCCCGCGGTGTGCCTCGGCCGATCGGATCGCGAGCAGGTTCTCGGCCATCAGCGCGTCCCGGACCGCGGCCAGGCGGGCGAAGCGTTCCTCCTGGGCCAGTGGTGCGGCGGCTGCGGCGTGGTAACGCAGCAACGCGACAGCGGCCGTGGCGTGCACGAACGCGGCCCGCCAGCCCGCTGACTTCCACGGTGCCCGCAGGTACAGCTCGGTCAGCAGGTCGTCGGCGAGCACCCGCAGTCGCTGGGCGTTGATCGAGCGCCCGACCGATCTGCCGGGTTCCCAGATCGCGGCCGTGTCACTCCACAGCACCTCGTCCCCGATCAGGTCGTCGATCTCGGCAGCCCGGTCCAGGTTGAGGAACTGGCAGACCTGGATGAGGTGGTGTCGCGGGCTCGGGGCGCTCTCCAACTCCACCGGGGCGTCGAAGCCGTGGAACGTCAGGCGCTCGGCGACCGGCCGTCCGGCGTTCCACTCCCGCATCCGCAGCAGGAGGTCGCGGTTGGCCGGGGCCGCTCCGAATCCGTGGCTGAACCCTTCGGCGAGGGCCCGGTCGAGCGTCACAGCGGCGACGCCCTGCACGAAGTCGTCGGCGATCAGCCCGGCCGTCCGGTCGCTCTCCAGGGCGATCGAGCGGTAGCCGTGCTCCGCCAGCGACAGAAAGGCCTCGTTGCGGAGCTGGAGGAAGGCGGACTCACCGTGCGTCGGCTCGCCGAGCGCGAGCAGGTCCGGGGATACCGCCAGCAGGTCGAGAAAAGGTGGCATTCCATGAACCGTATCGTTGAACCGGCGGTTGAGACCTACGAGCGGTGGAGCGCGGTGACAGGCACAAAAGCTTCAAACCCAGGGGTACGCCGACCGGTCGACCTCGCGCGCGCCCACGGCCTCTCCGCGCAGGCCGTGCGCAACTACGAACGAGACGGCGTCCTGCCGCCGGCCCAGCGCACGCCGAACGGCTACCGTCGCTTCACCGAGCTGCACGTCAAGGCGCTGCGTGCCTACCTCGCGTTGATCCCGGGCCACGGCTATGCGGCCAGTGGCGAGATCATGAGGGCCGTCAACCGGGGTGAGATCGACACGGCGTTGCGCACCATCGACCAGGGCCATGCCCTGCTCCAGCGCGATCGGGAAACTCTGGACGCTGTCGAGGCGGCGGTGGCGACGCTCACCGGAACGAGACCGCAACCGCAGAGCCAGAAAGCCGTGCCGATCAGCGTGCTGGCTCACCGGCTCGGTCTACAGCCGGCCACGCTGCGCAAATGGGAGCGGGCCGGGGTGCTGCGGCCGGTACGTGACCCGGTGACCCACTACCGGCTCTACCTGCCCGACGATGTCCGTGACGCCGAGCTGGCCCACCTGTTGCGCCGTGGCGGGTACCGGCTCGACCACATCGCCGGCGTGCTGCGTCGAGTGCGCGACGCTGGCGGTGCCGAACCGCTCGCCGCCTCGCTGCGCCAGTGGCGGCAACGGCTCACCGAGCGAGGCCTGGCCATGCTCACCGGGGCCGCCGGGCTCGCCGAGTACGTCGACGCTTGTCAACCACCGGCACGCGCCTTGACCAGCGAGGCGAATAGGCTCGCAGTGTAGAACATTTAGTTCTACACTGTGTTCGTGGAGCGTATCGGGGTCCGAGAGCTGAACCAGAACACGAGTCAGGTCCTGGCTCGGGTGAGTGGTGGTGAGACGGTTGAGATCACCGATCGCGGGCGCCCCGTCGCCCGACTCGTTCCGGTTGGCGACGACAGGTCGGTGCTGGCCAAGCTCGTGGCGGCGGGGCGGGCAGTCGCTCCAACCGGCGGTGGTCCTGTCCCGCTTCCGCCAAAGCTCGGCGCTGAGGATGTGGACGCCGCCGCCACGCTCGCCGAGATGCGGGACGAGGAGCGCTGGTGATTTATCTCGACTCCGCCGCAGTCGTCAAGCTGGTTCGGCAGGAGGCTTGCAGCGCTGACCTCGTCTCCTGGCTCAACAGCCACGGAGACGTCCCGCTGGCCTCCTCCGCCCTCGTCGAGGTTGAGGTGCCCAGAGCGTTGCGCCGATCAGCCCCGCAGGCGTTGATCGGAGTGCCGGCAGCCGTCGGACGCCTCTTCCGGCTGGAGATCGACAGCACTGTCCGCGCGACCGCAGCTGCGTTCGCCGAGCCCACGCTACGCAGCCTCGACGCTATCCACCTCGCCACGGCCCAGGTTCTGACAAACGAGTCCGGAACGGCACTTATCGCGTTCGTCAGTTACGACCGGCGACTGCTCGACTGTGCCAAGGCCGCAGGGTTGCCCGTGGCAAGCCCTGGCCAGAACTGACCCCTGGTTCCGAACTGCCCGCCCTCACCCTGGACGCGCCTTGACCAGCGAGGCGAAGACCACCACGTTGTCCGCGTAGCCGGTCTCGCCACCGACCCACTGGCCGCCGCAGGTGATCAGTCGGAGGCTCGGGCGGCTGAAGTCGCCGTACACCTCGTCCACCGGCAGTCGGCCCTTGTCGAACTTCTCCACCGAGTTGACCTCGAAGACGGCCACGCGCTGGTCGGTGCGGGTGACCTCGATCTCGTCACCGGAGCGCAGCTCGCGGAGTTTGTGGAAGACCGCCGGCCCGCTGGTGGTGTCGACGTGCCCGACGATCACGGCTGGGCCGTACTGACCGGGGGTGGGCCCCTGGTCGTACCAGCCGGCCTCCTGGGCGCGGCCCGCGTCCGGCACGGCGATCGTGCCGTCCGGGGCGATGCCGACGTCGTGTACGGGCGCCCGCACGTCGATTTTGTCGATGGCGAGGCTGGTCGGCTGGCTGGCCGGCAGCACCGGGAACTTCTTCGGCGGCGGTCGCAGTCCGGCGCTGAGCCGGTCCGGCAGCAGGCTCATTCCGGTCACCTGCTCGACGCCGAGCATCGCCACGATCAGCACCATCAGCGCGGCGATGGCCAGCACCGGCAACCCGGGACTCGTACCGAACCGGTGCCGAGTCGACCCCGGCCCGGCCGGACGCCGCGGCGGCAGCGGCCGGGCGGCCGGGTCGGTGGTGGTGACGCTGGCCGACACGGCCTGCCCGGCGACCCGACGCAGCCGTCCGGAGACGCGGGCCACCAGCCGGCCGGACGCGCGCAGCGCCGGCCCGGCCCGGAGTCGGGCGCGGCGATCCGGCCGCGCACGCGCGGATCTGCGGGTCATGGGTGATCCGGCTCAGGAGCCGGCTCCCGGCCGACGTCGGCCGCCGGCCATTCCGAGCACGATCGCGGTGGCCACCAACGCCACGCCACCGAGCACCAGCAGCGAGCCGGTGCCGCGACCGCCGGCCATTCCACCGCCACCGGTCGCCGGGCCCTTGCTCGGTGAGGCCATGTTCAGCACGGTCAGCGTGGTCGACGCCGTCTGGCCGTTCTCGCAGCGCAGGTCGACCGGGTAGTCACCGGCCGGCTTGTCCCTCGCGATGGTGGCCTGCCCGGTCAGGAAGCCCCTGTCCGGTTTGAGCTGCACGTGCCCGAACGCGTCGGAGTGCACGCTGGACTGCCGGTTGTTGTTGTCGTTGTCGCAGCTCGCCTTGATGTTGACCCGGCTGCCGGCCTGGGCGCTGTTCGGTGTCACCTCGACGAAGACGTTCTCGCCGGCCCGCGCCGGTGCGACCGACAACAGGACGAACGCTCCGATCAGCCCCACCAGTGTCAGTACGGACGAGAGCGCGCGGTTGATCGTGCGGATTGCCTGCATGATTTCCCCCCAACCGGCGACGACCGCCGGAACCCTCCCCTGGGCACGTGCGCTGCTTTCCCGCTGGCACTGGGGCAAACCCGCACTGTGGGCGGGGTCAGCGCGGGCGGGGGATGGGCCCGGTGGCGGGGAGGGGGGTGACGGGGTGCCAGTTCAGCGGGGAGGACAGGACCATCGTGCTCGACGGTTGGCCGTACGGGGCGAGACGGTCGATGACCCCCTCGAACGCGCCGATCGAGCCGGCCGCCACCTTCAGCACGCTGCACGCGTCCCCGGTGATCCGGTGGATCTCCAGGATCTCCGGCCAGTCGGCCACGGCCGGGTCGTGCAGGATGCACCGCGCGCCGTAGCAGGACATCCGGATCAGCGCGACCACGCTACGGCCGGCGCGGCTCAGGTCGACGTGGGCGTGGTAGCCGGTGATGATCCCGGCCTCCTCCAGCCGCCGGACCCGCTCCGCGACGGACGGTGGCGACAGGTGTACGCGCCGGGACAACTCGCTGAAGGAGAGCCGCGCGTCGGCCTGCAACTCGCGCAGCAGCGCCCAGTCCATGTCGTCCACGCTCAGACCTTACTTTCGTGAACCGACTTCGCCTAGTTGCCTTTGGTTTGCCAGGTGAAGGGGCTGAGAGCCGTTGATTCGGCATTCCGCAGGCCGATCCGACCGCGAGATCATGACGTCGGCCAGTCCGGGGGAGGGAGACGAGATGGTGGATCAGACGGAGCGGCGGCCGCCGAACCGCCGTGCCACGGTGCAACCGGTGACCCCCGGGCAGCGCGTCGCGCAGGCGGAGCGCACCGGTGGTGAGCCGACCCTGGAGTTCGCCGACATGGTGCCGTACGACGCGTACGTGCAGGCCAGCGCCCTGCACAAGATGCAGCATCCGCTCAGCAGCGACCCTGGCGAGATGTCCTTCCTGATGGTCAGCCAGATCATGGAGCTGTACTTCGGGCTGACCTGCCACGAGCTGCGGGAGACCCAGCGGCTGATCCGCGCCGACCAGATCTGGGAGGCGTTGGCACCGCTGGGCCGAGCCAAGCTGCACCTGGAGGGGCTCAACGCCGCCTGGCAGGGCCTGCGCTGGATGAGCCCTGCCGACTTCAACCGGTTCCGCAATCTGCTCGGTGAGGCCTCCGGCTTCCAGTCGGCGATGTACCGGCAGTTGGAGTTCCTGCTCGGGTTGCGCGACCCGACGCTGATCCGCCCGTTCCGCCGGCAGGCCGAGGTGCACGCCGAGCTGAGCGCCGCCCTGGCCACCCCGAGCCTCTGGGACGATGTGCTCGCGCTGCTCGCCCGGCGCGGTTTCGACCTTCCCGCCGGCCTGCTCGACCGGGACGTGGCCGTCGAACACGACCCGCACCCGTTGGTCGAGGCGGCCTGGGTACGGATCTACGACGACGCCAGCCCGGACAATCACCTGCGGCTGCTCGGCGAGGCGCTGAGCGCTGTCGCCGAAGAGTTCGGCGACTGGCGCTGGAACCACGTCAAGGCGGTGCAGCGGACGATGGGCGCCAAGGTCGGCAGCGGAGGCTCCGCCGGCCTGGCGTGGTTGCAGCGCAGCATGGCCCGGGTGGTCTTCCCGGAGCTGTGGTCGGCCCGCACCGCGATGTGACCGGAGAGCGAGAAGAGCAATGACGACCCCTCAAGCCGAGCCGCTGGGCCTCGCCGCTGGCGAGGCGGAAGCGCATCGCCGTGACGAGGCCGACCCCGGTCACCGGCACCTGTTCCACGTGCCGCCGGCCGACGGTGGCGACCACCCCGAGTCGGCGTACCTGGCCGGCAACTCGCTCGGCCTGCAACCTCGGGCCACCCGCGACGAACTCCTGGCCGACCTGGACGCGTGGGGGCGGCTCGGCGTGGAGGGGCACCTGGAGGCGGAGCGCCCCTGGCTGCCGTACCACGAGTTGTTGACCGGGCCGGCCGCGCGACTGGTCGGCGCCCGGCCCACGGAGGCCGTGGTGATGAACTCGCTCACTGTCAACCTGCACCTGCTGATGGTGAGTTTCTACCGACCGGCTGGCGCGCGCACCCGCATCGTCATCGAGGACGCCGCGTTCCCCTCGGACAGCTACGCCGTGCGTAGCCAGGCCCGGTTCCACGGCCTGGACCCGGACGACACAGTGGTCCGGTTGCGTCCGCGCGCGGGTGAGGACGCCCTGCGCACCGAGGACGTGACCGACTACCTGGCCGCCGAGGGCGACCGGGTGGCGCTGCTGCTGCTCGGCGGGGTCAACTACCTCACCGGTGAGCTGCTGGACATCCCGGCGATCACGGCTGCCGGCCGGGCCGCCGGAGCGGTGGTCGGTTGGGACCTCGCCCACGCGGTCGGCAACGTGCCGCTGGCCCTGCACGACTGGGACGTCGACTTCGCCGCGTGGTGCTCCTACAAGTACCTGAACTCCGGCCCGGGTGCCCTCGCCGGCGTCTTCGTGCACGAGCGGCACCTCGGCGACGAGAACCTGCCCCGGTTCGAGGGATGGTGGAGCACCGCGGCGGCCACCCGGTTCGAGATGACGCCGGTGTCCCGGCCACCGGCCACTGTGGAGGCCTGGCAGATCTCCAACCCGCCGATCTTCGCGATGGGTCCGGTGCGTACCTCGCTGGAGCTGTTCGACGCGGTGGGGATGACCGCGCTGCGCGCGCGCAGCCAGCGCCTCACCGGCTGGCTGGAGTCACTGCTCGACGAGGTGACCGTCGGCCGGCCGCTGCGGGTGGTCACCCCGCGCGACCCGGCCCGCCGAGGCTGCCAGCTCTCCGTGCGCATCGGTTCCGGCAGCGCCAACGAGCTGACCAAACGCCTACGGTACGAGCACGGGGTCATCGCCGACGCCCGCGAACCCGACGTCGTGCGGTTCGCCCCGGTGCCGCTGTACTCCACGTACCTCGACTGCTGGCGTGCCGCCGCGGCGCTCGCCTCGACGGTGGGGGCGACCTCTGTGAGCGCGAGGAGTGAGCCGGGGTTGCGAGCCCCGCAGTCGCGAACGAAAGGCGGCTCAGCATGACCGCGCGGCGCGACGAGATCGCGATCGTCGGTGCCGGGCTGGCCGGCTGTCTGGCGGCCTGCTTCCTGGCCCGGCGTGGCTACCCGGTGGCCCTCTACGAGCGCCGCTCCGACCCGCGCGCCGGCACCGCCGAACGCGGTCGTTCGATCAACCTGGCGCTCTCCGAGCGCGGCCTGGACGCGTTGCGCCGCATCGGGCTGGCCGAGCAGGTGATGGCCGACGCGCTGCCGATGCGCGGCCGGATGATCCACCCGGTCGAGGGCGAGCAGCAGTTCCAGTCGTACAGCGCGGCCGGCGACCGGGCGATCAACTCGATCAGCCGGGGTGCGCTGAACAACGCCCTGCTGGACGAGGCCGCTTCCCTTCCGGGCGTGCGGGTCGTCTTCGACCACCGGCTGGTCGGGCTCGACCCGACCGACGGCGCCCTGAGCTTCGAGACCCCGCAGGGCCCGGTCGCGGCGAAGGCGTCGGTCGTGCTGGGTGCCGACGGCGCCGGCTCCGCGGTGCGCGGGCAACTGCTGGCGTACGGGCTGCTGGACGAGAGCGTGGACTTCCTCGACTACGGCTACAAGGAGCTGACGATTCCGCCGCTGGGCGGGGACTTCGCCCTGGACCCGGACGCGCTGCACATCTGGCCGCGCGGCACCTCGATGATGATCGCGCTGCCGAACCCGGACCGCTCCTTCACCTGCACGCTGTTCTGGCCCAACGACGGTGCCGGCAGCTTCGCCTCGCTGACCAGCCCGGCGGAGATCGAACGGCACTTCACCGAGCACTATCCGGACGTGGTCCCGCTGGCCCCGAACCTGGTCGACGACTACCAGCACAACCCGGTGGGCGTGCTCGGCACGGTCCGCTGTACCCCGTGGCAGGTCTTCGGCAAGGTCGGGCTGCTCGGCGACGCGGCGCACGCCATCGTGCCGTTCTACGGCCAGGGCGCCAACTGCGCCTTCGAGGACGTGGTGGAGCTGGACCGCTGCCTGGACGAGTGCGCCGACGACTGGTTGGCGGCGCTGCCGCTGTTCCAGCGGCGCCGACAGGAGAACGCCGAGGCAATCGCGACGATGGCGCTGACCAACTTCGTGGAGATGCGGGACAAGGTCGCCTCCCCGGTCTTCCAGACCCGGCGGCGGGTGGAGCACGCACTGGAACGGGCACTGCCCGGCCGGTACGTTTCCCAGTACGAGCTGGTGTCGTTCTCCACCACCCCGTACGCGGAGGTGCGCCGCCGGGTGCGCCGACAGCACCGGGTGCTCGGGGCGGTAGTCGGCGGGGCGGCGCTGCTGCTGGTCGGCGCGATCGGTGCGGCACTGGGCCGAGGGAGGCGGGCATGACCGGCAACTGGGATCCGCGGCTGATGGCCGGCCACGCGCCGAGTGGCCCGCAGCGGTTGCGTAACTTCGTCGCCGGCGAGTTCGTCGACGGCGGGTCTACGTTCGCCAAGGCCAGCCCGGTCACCGGGGAGCAGGTCTTCGAGGTGGACGAGGCGTCGCGGTCCACTGTGGACGACGCGGTGGCCGCCGCCCGGGCGGCACTGCGGGGGCCGTGGGGCCGGATGGGAGAGCGCGAGCGCGCCGAGGTGCTGCGCCGCGTCGCCGACGAGCTGGAGCGCCGCTTCGACGACCTGGTCACCGCCGAGGTCGCCGACACCGGCAAGTCCATCGCCCAGGCCCGCACCCTGGACATTCCGCGCGGCGCGGCGAACTTCCGAGCGTTCGCGGAGATCGTGGCGACCGCCCCCACCGAGTCGTTCACGACTGTCACCCCGACCGGCGGCCGGGCACTCAACTACGCGCTGCGCAAGCCGGTCGGCGTGGTCGCGGTCATCGTGCCGTGGAACCTGCCGCTGCTGCTGCTCACCTGGAAGGTGGCTCCGGCGCTGGCCTGCGGCAATGCCGTCGTGGTCAAGCCCAGCGAGGAGACTCCCGCCTCGGCGACGGTGCTCGCCGAGGTGATGGCCGCCGCTGGCGTACCGGCCGGGGTGTTCAACCTGGTGCACGGTTTCGGGCCGGACTCGGCGGGCGAGTTCCTCACCCGCCACCCGGGCGTCGACGCGATCACCTTCACCGGCGAGTCGGCCACCGGCGGCGCGATCATGCGGGCCGCCGCCGACGGGGTGAAGGCGGTGAGCTTCGAACTCGGCGGCAAGAACGCCGGCCTGGTCTTCGCCGACGCCGACCTGGACGCCGCGGTGGCCGGCTCGGTGCGGTCCAGCTTCACCAACGGCGGGCAGGTGTGCCTCTGCACCGAACGCATCTACGTGCAGCGCCCGGTCTTCGAGGAGTTCACCGCCCGGCTGGCGAAGCGGGCCGGCGAGCTGGCGTACGGCTGGCCGACCGACGAGGCCACCGCCACCATGCCGCTGATCTCCCACCAGCACCGGGCGAAGGTGCTCGGCGCCTACGAGCTGGCCCGCTCGGAGGGCGCCGAGGTGCTCACCGGTGGCGGCACGCCCACCTTCGGCGACACCCGCGACGGCGGGTCGTACGTGCAGCCGACGGTGCTCACCGGGCTCGGCCCGGACGCCCGCACGAACCGGGAGGAGATCTTCGGCCCGGTGGTGCACGTCGCGCCGTTCGACACCGAGGACGAGGCGTACGCCCTCGCCAACGGCACCGAGTACGGCCTGGCGGCGACCGTGTGGACCCCGGACGTGGGCGTAGCGCACCGGGCCGGAGCCCGGCTCGACGCCGGCATCGTGTGGGTCAACACGTGGTTCCTGCGTGACCTGCGTACCCCGTTCGGCGGGGTGAAGGCGTCCGGGATCGGTCGCGAGGGCGGCGTGCACTCGCTGAACTTCTACTCCGAACTCACGAACGTCTGTGTGGACCTGTCGTGAGCCGTAGCGAGGGAGCGGGCATGGAAGCTGACATCGAGGCCGCCAACCGGGAGTTGGCCGACGCCCGCAGCACCGGCAAGCCGTGCGCGCCGCTCCGGGGCCGGCTGCTGCCCGAGGGCGACGTCGAGGCCGCGTACCGGGTGCAGCAACTCCAGGCGCGGGCCTGGCAGGGCCGCGGCGAACGCCGGGTCGGCGCGAAGATCGGGTTGACCTCCCGGGCCGTGCAGGAGACCTTCGGGGTGTTCCAGCCGGACTTCGGCATGCTGACCGACGCCATGGCGGTCGGCGACGGGGTCGAGGTGCCCATCGACCGGCTGCTCCAGCCCCGCGTGGAGGCGGAGATCGCCTTCGTGCTCGACAAGGATCTCCCGAACCCGCAGCTAACCACTGTCGACCTGATCCGCGCGGTCGACCACGTGCTGCCGGCGATCGAGATCGTCGACTCCCGGATCGCCGCCTGGGACATCTCCATCGTGGACACCGTCGCCGACAACGCCTCCAGCGGGCTCTTCGTGCTCGGCACCACGCCGCGCCGGCTCGCCGACGTGGACCTGCGACTGTGCGGAATGGTGCTGGAGCACGCCGGCGAACCGGTCTCGGTGGGCGCGGGCGCCGCCTGCCTGGGCAACCCGCTGCACGCCCTGCAGTGGTTGGCCGGCACCCTGGCCCGTGCCGGCGATCCGCTGCGCGCCGGGGACGTGGTGCTCTCCGGGGCGCTCGGTCCGATGGTGCCGGTCACCCCCGGTGCCGCGTACGAGGCCCGGATCTCCGGACTCGGCTCGGTGCGGACATCCTTCAGCGACAGGGGCGGCCAGTGACCACCAACGTGGCGGTGCTGGGATCGGGAAACATCGGCACCGATCTGATGATCAAGGTGTTGCGGCTCAGTGAGAGCCTGCGCATGGTGGCGATGGCCGGCATCGACCCGGCCTCCGACGGTTTGGCGCGCGCTCGCCGGCTCGGCGTCGCCACCACCGCCGACGGGGTGGACGGGCTGGTCGCGATGCCCGAGTTCGCCGACGTCGAGCTGGTGTTCGACGCCACCTCGGCCGGCGCGCACCGACGCCACGACGAGGTGTTGCGCGCCCACGGCCGGACTGTGGTCGACCTGACCCCGGCCGCGCTCGGCCCGTACGTGGTGCCGCCGGTCAACCTCGACGAGCACCTGCATCAGCCCAACGTCAACATGGTGACCTGCGGCGGGCAGGCGACTGTGCCGATCGTCGCCGCGGTACGTCGGGTCACCCCGGTGGCGTACGGGGAGATCGTCGCGTCGATCGCGTCGAAGTCCGCCGGGCCGGGCACCCGGGCCAACATCGACGAGTTCACCGAGACCACGGCCCGGGCCATCGAGGTGGTGGGCGGTGCGGAGCGGGGCAAGGCGATCATCGTGCTGAACCCGGCGGACCCGCCGCTGCTGATGCGGGACACCGTCTACTGCCTCTGCCCGGACGCCGACGCCGACACCGACGCCATCGCCGCCTCGGTCGCCGAGATGGTGGCGGCCGTGCGGGAGTACGTCCCTGGCTACCGGCTCAAGCAGGACGTGCAGTTCGACCGGGTCGAGGCGTACCTGCCGACGCTCGGGCGGCGGCTCACCGCTCTTCAGGTGTCGGTCTTCCTGGAGGTCTCCGGCGCCGGGCACTACCTGCCCGCGTACGCGGGGAACCTGGACATCATGACCTCCGCCGCGCTGCGCACCGCGGAGCGGCTGGTCGCCCTGCGTTCCTCGGAGGTGGCCGCGCCATGACCGACCTGTACATCCAGGACGTGACGCTGCGCGACGGCATGCACGCCATCGCCCACCAGTACACAGTCGACCACGTACGCACCATCGCCGCCGCGTTGGACGCCGCCGGGGTGGCCGCCATCGAGGTGGCGCACGGTGACGGTCTCGCCGGCTCCAGCGTCAACTACGGCCACGGCGCCGCCAGCGACGCGGAGTGGATCTCGGCGGCGGCCGAGGTGCTGACCACTGCGAAACTGACCACCCTGCTGCTGCCGGGCATCGGCACGATCGCCGACCTGAAGGCCGCGAAGGCGCTCGGGGTGACCAGCGTCCGGATCGCCACCCACTGCACGGAGGCGGACATCTCCGCCCAGCACATCTCCTGGGCCCGGGAGAACGGCATGGACGTGGCCGGGTTCCTGATGATGTCGCACATGTTCGATCCGGCCGGGCTCGCCGGGCAGGCCAAGCTCATGGAGTCGTACGGGGCGCACTGCGTCTACGTCACCGACTCCGGCGGCCGGCTGCTGATGTCCGACGTGGCGCAGCGGGTCGACGCGTACCGGCAGGTCCTCGCCCCGGAGACGCAGATCGGCATCCACGCCCACCACAACCTGTCGCTCGGGGTCGCCAACAGCGTGCTCGCCGTCGAGCACGGCCGGGTCACCGGGCCCGCGCCGGTCGGCCCCGACGCGGTGCACGGCCGGACCGTCCGCGTCGACGCCTCCCTCGCGGGCATGGGCGCGGGTGCCGGCAACGCCCCGCTGGAGGTCTTCGTCGCGGTCGCCGAGCTGCACGGCTGGAAGCACGGCTGCGACGTGTTCGCGTTGATGGACGCCGCCGACGACATCGTCCGCCCGCTTCAGGACCGGCCGGTCCAGGTGGACCGGGAGACGCTCTCCCTCGGGTACGCCGGGGTCTACTCCAGCTTCCTGCGGCACGCCGAGCGGGCCTCCACGAAGTACGGCGTGGACGTCCGGTCGATCCTGGTCGAGCTGGGCCGCCGCCGGATGGTGGGCGGCCAGGAGGACATGATCGTGGACGTGGCACTCGACCTGGCCGACAAGGAGCAGCATTCATGATCGGCGTAGACATCGTCGGGATCGCCGAGAAGCTGGGTGCGGCGGCCGACACGGCCAGCGCGATCCCGCAGCTCGCCGCCGAGACCGGCCTCGACGTGGACACCGCGTACGCCGTGCAGGCCGCGCTGCTGCAACGCCGGCTGAACGCCGGTGAGCGGCTCGTCGGGTTGAAGATGGGGCTGACCAGCAGGGCGAAGATGGCCCAGGTCGGCGTGGACGAGGTGATCTGGGGGCGGCTCACCAACGCGATGCGGGTTCCCGACGGCGGCGCCGTGGACCCGACCGCGTACATCCACCCCCGGGTCGAGCCGGAGGTGGCGTTCCTGCTGGACCGGCTGCCCGAGCCGGGCGAGCCGATCGGCGACTTCGCCACGGCGGTCCGCGCGGTCGCCCCGGCCATCGAGTTGATCGACTCCCGGTACGCGGACTTCCGTTTCTCGCTGCCGGACGTGGTAGCGGACAACACCTCGGCCGCCGCCTTCGTGATCGGGCCGTGGTCGCCGGTGCCGGCGGGGCTGGACAACCTGGGCGTGCTGCTGGAGGTCGACGGGCGGGTGGCGCAGGTCGGCTCGACGGCGGCGATCCTCGGTGATCCGCGCCGGGCGCTCGACGAGGGCATCCGGCTGGCGGGCCGGCACGGGGTGCGGCTGGAGTCCGGGTGGGTTTTCCTGGCCGGTGCCGCCACCGCGGCGGTGCCGCTGCGTCCCGGCGCCCACGTCCGTGCCGTCGTCGAGAAGCTCGGCACGGCCTCGCTGCGGGCGTCGTCGTGACCGCCCGGGTGGTGGCCGGGAAGGCCGTCCCGCGGGGAGCCTTTCCGCACGTCAAGGTTGCCGGCGGGTTCGTCTTCGTCTCCGGTACGTCGTCGCGGCGCCCGGACAACACCTTCGCCGGTGTCGAGGTGGACGGGTTCGGCACCACCAACCTCGACATCCGTGTGCAGACACGGGCCGTCATCGAGAACGTGCGGGATCTGCTGCGTTCGGTCGGCGCGGACCTCACCGACCTGGTCCAGGTGACGACGTATCTGGTCAACATGAACGACTTCGGTGGTTACAACGAGGTGTGGGCCGAGTTCTTCGACGCCTCCGGCCCGACCCGTACGACGGTGGCGGTGCACCAGCTGCCGCACCCGCACCTGCTGATCGAAATCCAGGCCGTGGCCCTTCTTCCCTCGGGAGGTCAGTCGTGAGTGAGATCGCCGAGCCGTTCAGCTTTCCGGGCTGGATCGCCGACAACCAGCACCTGTTGAAGCCCCCGGTGGGCAACAAGGAGATGTTCCCCGGCGGGGACGACTTCATCGTGATGGTGGTGGGCGGGCCCAACCAGCGCACCGACTTCCATGTGGACCCGTACGAGGAGTTCTTCTACCAGGTCAAGGGCAACATGCACATCAACCTGGTCACCCCGGAGGGGCCGCGTACGGTGCACGTGCGCGAGGGTCAGATGTGGATGCTGCCGCGCAACACCCCGCACTCGCCGCAGCGGCCGGAGGCCGGCTCGATCGGTGTGGTCGTCGAGCGCGTCCGCGAGGAGGGCACGCTGGAGACGTTCCAGTGGTACTGCCCGCAGTGCGGCAGCAAAGTGCACGAGGTCGAGTTGCAGGTTCGCGACATCGCCGCCGATCTGCCCCCGGTGTTCCAGGCGTTCTACGCCGACGAGCAGGCGCGCACCTGCGCCAACTGCGGCACCCTGCACCCGGGCAAGGGCTGATGCCCGCAGGCGTGGTCGACGTGCACACGCACGTCGTACCCAAGGGTTGGCCGGACCTCGGCGCGGCGTGCGGCGGGTCCGGCTGGCCGTGGTTGCGGGTCGACTCCGAGCGCGCCGCCATGATCATGGTGGGGGAGACGGAGTTCCGCCCGGTCGGCGCCGAGTGCTGGGACGCGTCGCGCCGACTGGCCGACATGGACGCCGACGGCGTGGCCGTGCAGGTGGTCTCGCCCACCCCGGTCTTCTTCAGCTACGACCGCCCGGCCGACCAGGCGGTGAAGGTCGCCCGGATCTTCAACGACCTGACCCTGGAGGTCACCGCGGCCGGAGGTGACCGGCTGGTGCCGTTCTGCCAGGTGCCGCTCCAGGACCCGGACGCCGCCTGTGCCGAGCTGGACCGCAGCCTCGCCGCCGGGCACGTGGGCGTGGAGATCGGCAACCACGTCGGCGACCGGGACCTGGACGACGCCGGCGTGGTCACCTTCCTCCAGCACTGTGCCGAGGTGGGCGCACCCGTCTTCGTCCACCCGTGGGACATGCCCGGCGGGCCGCGACTGGACCGCTGGATGGCCCGTTGGCTCACCGGGATGCCCGCCGAGACGCACCTGTCGGTGCTGGCGATGATCCTCGGTGGTGTCTTCGACCGGGTGCCCGAGACGCTGCGGATCTGTTTCGCGCACGGCGGTGGCAGTTTCCCGTTCTGGCTCGGCCGCGCCGACAACGCCTGGCACCGCCGTGGCGACCTGGTCCGGGGCGCGTCTGCCGGCCCGCCCAGCAGCTACCTCGACCGGTTCAGCGTCGACTCGGTGGTCTTCGCGCCGCCCGCCCTGCGGCTGTTGGTGGACACGCTGGGGGAGGACCGGGTGCTGGTCGGCAGCGACTACCCGTACCCGCTGGGCGAACGGCCGGCCGGCGCGGTGGTTCACGCGGCCGACTTCCTCAGTGACGACCAGCGCGACAAGCTCCTGTCGACCAACGCCCTCCGTTTCCTGCACGGCTGATCGTCCGCCTAGCTCTCGACGTGAGCAGATCTTGGACAGTTTCCGTCCGGCGCTGACGGAAACTGTCCAAGATCTACAGACCGGGCAGGCCGGGCGGACGGGCGGGCGCCCGGTTGGTCCGTTTCCGGTCGTCGGCGCGTGTCGGCTGCGCGAACGACCGACTGCCGGCAGGATGACGGCATGGCCGAGCCGCACGACCTGACCGCGTTGGAGCAGGCCGCCGCGATGACCCGCGGCGAGCTGTCCAGCGTCGAGCTGGTCGAGCATTCCCTGCGCCGGGTGGCGGCGCTCGGCGACACAGTGGGCGCGTTCGTCACCGTCACACCGGACCTCGCCCGGCAGGCCGCGCGCGCCGCCGACGCGGTGCCGACCGAGGAGCGCGGCCCGCTGCACGGCGTGCCAACCGCGATCAAGGACCTGACGCTCACCGCCGGGGTCCGCACCACCTTCGGTTCGGCCGCCTTTTTCGACTTCGTCCCGCCGGTCGACGCCGACGTGGTCCGCTTCATCAAGGCCGCCGGTCTGGTCAGCCTGGGCAAGACGACCACCTCCGAGCTGGGCTGTTCGCTCTACTCGGAGGGCCGGGTCGCGCCGCCGGCCCGCAACCCGTGGCAGCTGGCGTACACCGCGGGCGGGTCCAGCGGCGGCGCGGCGGCGGCGGTCGCGGCCGGGCTGGTCCCGGTCGCCCAGGGGTCGGACGGCGGTGGATCGCTGCGCATCCCGGCGTCGCTCTGCGGCCTGGTCGGCTACAAGCCCAGTCGGGGCCTCGTCTCCGGCGGGCCGATCGGCTCCGGCGCGTTCGGCCTGCCCACCAGTGGCCCGCTCGGGCGGACGGTCACCGACGTCGCGGCACTGCTCGACGTCATGGCCGTCCCGGTCCCCGGCGAGCCCTACCTGCCGCCGCCCGCGCCGTCCGGCGGCTACCTGGCGGTCGCGCGCCGGGCCGAGCCCGGCCCGCTACGGATCGGCCGGTTCACCACGCCGATGCTCGCCGACGAACCGGTGCATCCCGACTGCGTCGCCGCCGTGGACCGGGCCGCCGCGCTGCTCACGGCGGCCGGTCACGAGGTGGTCGAGGTGCCGCCGCCGCTCGGGCCGGCGGCGTGGCCGCTGTTCGAGATCCTCTGGTACGTCCTGGCGCTCGCCCCGGTGCCACCGCAGCGGGAGGCGGAGCTGCTGCCGTTGACCCGGCTGCTCCGGGCCCGGGGCGCCGAACTCTCCGCCGGCACCCTGTCCGCCACCCTCGGGGAGTTGCAGGCCCAGGTCCGCCTCGGTGCCCGCCGCACAGCCGGCTGCGACCTGCTCCTCTGTCCCACCCTGGCCACACCGCAGGCACCCGTCGGCTGGTTCACCGCCGACGCGGACCCGGCCGCCGACTTCGACCGGCAACGCCGGTTCTCGCCCTACTGCGCCATCTTCAACGTCACCGGCGATCCCTCCGTCTCCCTGCCACTGGGTACCACGACCGACGGCCTGCCCGTCGGGGTGCTGCTCACCGGTCGGTACGGCGACGACGCGCGGCTTATCGCTACCGCTGCGCAACTGGAGAACTCCAGTGACGGATGGGATCGGCACCCCGCAATCTGGCGGGCCGTCGACTCCGCTAACGTGAATGGCGACGGAGTCGGGCGGTCGGCAGCGTGATCGTCCACCCGACCCGGTTGTTCAAGGTCGTCCTTCTTCCGCCTGGGGGCGTTGGGATTGTCTGTTACCGAGACGTTGCTGGTCTTCGTCGGCATCCCGTTGGCCGCGGTGCTGGTCATCGCCGGCCTGTCGTACGCCGGTAGCCGTGGGGGTGCCACCGGCGGTGGCGGTGGCGCCAAGCGCTACCGCCCGGGCCGGCCCTTCGACTTCACTCCGGTCTGGTTCCTGGGCCGTCCGGAGCAGCTGGCCGACTCGGCCGGCACCGCGCTGACGGCGGGGGCGCAGGCGCCCGCGCTGACCAGCCACAAGCTTGAGCAGGCCAGCGTCGAGGCGCCGGCCGGTGGAACCGGAGGCGCAAGTGACCGTTGGTGAGAAGCAGACCGGGTCGGAAAATCCGCCCGAGGTGCTCGACGGGCCGTTCTCGACCCGCCAGTTGCTGCGCATCGACGAGGCCCTGCGCCTGGCCGACAAGGGCACCGGCCTGGTCTTCTCGGTCTTCGTCGGCGGTCTCGACGAGCCGATCCGCGAACACGCCCAGCGGCTGCACCGTCAGCTCGCCGAGCCCGACAAGTCGGTGCTGATCGCCGTGTCGCCCAACCAGCGGCAGCTGGAGATCATCACCGGCCGGTACGCCCGCAAGCGCATCCCCGACACGTACGCCAAGTTGGCCGCGCTCTCCATGGTCGGCGCGTTCAGCGGCGGTGACCTGGCCGGCGGCATCATCAACGGCCTCGACCAGCTCGCCAGCCACGCCGGCAAGGGCTGACCCACAGACACGACGAAGCCGGGCCCGCGTTCAGCGGGCCGGGCTTCGATGTGTCAGCGGGGCCAGGCGGACGGGTCCAGCTTCATCGGCCACGGCTCGTCCACGTTCACCGGGTCTTCCGGGCCCAGGGTGCCCAACAACTCGTAGTGTTCACCCTCGCCAAGCCGATAGCGGTAGATCACCGGGCCGAAGTTGCCCCGTTCCACCCGCCAGTAGTGCGGGATGCCTGCCTCGGCGTAGAGGGCGGGCTTGGTGAAGCGATCGTGCCGGCGGCTTGCCGTCGACTCGACTTCCAGGACGAGCCCGATGTCCACCGGTTCGGCCCACATCCGCCCACGCGGCGCGCCTGGACGCAACGCCGTCAGATCGGGGATGAGATTGCCGCCAGAGACGTGTACCCCGATCTCCCGGATCACCCGCCACCCTGCGGGAGCTGCCTGGCGGAGCGCCATTCGGATCTCGTCGGCCAGTTCATGGTGTTCGGGACTGGCCGGTGGCGTCACGTGCAGGCTCCCGTCGATGATCTCGTAGCGGTTCCCGTTCTCAGGCAGGTCGGACAGGTCCTGCTCGCGCCAGCCCCGCTCCGGGGGCTGCCATTGGTAGGTCGGCTGTGCCATCACGTCCACCTCCTTTCGCAACCATAATGGCCCGGGCCGGCGTCGGTTCGCACCCACGCCGGCCCGGGCCGAATCCTCGCTGGTCAGCTCTGCTGGGCGTCCTTCGCGCGGGCCTTCAGCGCCCGCACCACACCGTCGCGGCCCTCGGCTACCAGTCGACGCAGCGGGGCGGGGTGCCCGTCACCGGCCAGCCACGCGTCGGTGGCCGCGACCGTGTCGTCCTCCACCAGGTAGGTCGGGTACGCCAACTGGGCGAACTCCTGCGCCGGCTCGCTGTCCCGGGTGGCCCACACCTGCCCGACCGCCGCGAAGTACCGCTCCCGGTACGGGGCGACCAGCTCCACCTGCGCCGGGTGGGCGAAGCCCTGCAACAGCGCCCGGTGCCGCCAGTTGGGCAGCGCGTCCGGGCCGGTGAGCAGGGCCCACACGGCGGCCTTGTTCTCGGCCGTCGGCATCAACGCGTGCGCGTACGCCGCTTCCCGCTCGCCGCTGGCCGTGCGGTCGCTGCTCAGCTCGGCCTCGATCTCGGCGGTGCCGGCGGCACCGTTGGCCACCAGCGCGGCGAGGACCGACCAGCGCAGCTCGGTGTCGACTGTCAGCCCGGCCGGCATGCCGGTGCCGTCCAGCCAACCGCGCAGCGTGGCCAGGTCTTCCTCGGAGCGGACCGCCGAGGTGAACGCACGGGCCCAGGCCAACTGGAACCCGCTGCCGGGCGCGGCGGCGGCGAGCGCGTCGCGGGCGGTACGGGCCAGGTCGGCCCAGCCGGTCGGCGCCCAGGCCGCGTCGGCGTACAGGGTGAGCGCGGTGGTCGCCTGCCGCAGGGTGGCGGTGACCAGGTTGATGTCGGTCTCTGCGGGCAGCCCGCTCAGCGTCAGCGCCACGTAGTCGCGGGCGGACAGCTCGGCGTCGCGGATCATGTCCCATGCGGCGGTCCAGCAGAGAGCGCGGGCCAGCGACGAGTCGAAGCCACCGATGTGCTGCACCACTGTCGCCATCGAGCGCTCGTCGAGGCGCAGCTTGGTGTAGCTGAGGTCGTCGTCGTTGAGCAGCAACACGTCGGCCGCCCGGACGCCACGCAGCGGGGCGAGATCCGTGTGCTCGCCGGTCACGTCCACCTCGTACCGCTCCCGACGGACCAGCCGCCCGTCGGTCAGGTCGTACAGGCCCACGCCGATCCGGTGGGTCCGCAGCGTCGGGTACGCCGCCGGGGCCTCCTGCCGCACCAGCACCTGCTCGTACGTGCCGTCGGCGCCGATGGTCACCTCCGGCCGCAGCGTGTTGACCTGCGCGGTCTCCAACCACTGCGCGGCGAACTTGCGCAGCTCCCGCCCGGATGCGGCCTCCAGCTCGGTGAGCAGGTCGTCGAAGGTGGCGTTGCCCCAGGCGTGCTTGCCGAAGTAGGCCCGCAGCCCGGCCACGAACGGCTCCTCACCCACGTACGCGACGAGCTGCTTGAGCACGCTCGCGCCCTTGGCGTAGGTGATGCCGTCGAAGTTGACCTCCACGGCCTCCATGTCCGGCATCTCGGTGTAGACCGGGTGGGTGGAGGAGAGCTGGTCCTGCCGGTAGCCCCAGTTCTTCCGGATGGACAGGAAGGTCGTCCACGCCTGGGTGAACCGGGTCGCGTTGGTGTTGCACCAGTGGCTGGCCCACTCGGCGAACGACTCGTTCAGCCACAGGTCGTTCCACCAGCGCATGGTGACCAGGTCACCGAACCACATGTGGGCCAGTTCGTGCAGGATCGTGTTGGCCCGCTGCTCGTACTCGAAGTCGGTGACCTGCGAGCGGAACAGGTAGTGCGACTCGGCGTGCGTCACGCAGCCGAAGTTCTCCATCGCGCCGGCGTTGAAGTCGGGCACCCAGAGCTGGTCGTACTTCGGCAGGGGGTAGCGCACGTCGAACTTCTCGTGGAAGAAGTCGAAGCCCTGCTTGGTGATCAGGAACAGGTCGTCGGAGTCCAGGTACTGTGCCATCGACGCCCGGCAGAACACCCCCAGGTCGATGCCGTCGTGCGTGTCGCGCACCTCGTGGTACGGCCCGGCGCACATCGCCGTGATGTAGGTGCTCATCCGGGGCGACTCGGTGAAGTGCAGCGTCTTGAGCGCCTCACCCGCCGGCTCCTCCCGCTGCACCGGCATGTTGGAGACCGCCCGCCAGTGCGCCGGCACTGTGACGTGCCAGGTGTAGACGCTCTTCAGGTCGGGCTGGTCGAAGCAGGCGTACACCCGCTGCGCGTCGGCCGTCTCGAACTGGCTGTAGAGGTACGTCTCGCCGTCCACCGGGTCGACCGTCCGGTGCAGACCCTGACCGCTGTTGGAGTAATTGAAGTCGGCGTCGACCACCAGGACGTTGTCGCTGTCCAACCCGGACAGGGTCAGGCCCTTCTCGGCGGACCAGTCGGAGAGGTCGACGGGCGTGCCGTTCAGCGTCGCGGACCGCACCGAATCGGCGGCCAGCTCGATGAAGGTGCTCGCGCCCGGTTCGGAGCAGCGGAACCGGACCTCGGTCGTCGACCTGAACGTGCGGCCGTCGGCCGCCAGCACGGCGCTGGACAGGTCCAGACTGATGTCATACCCCGTCACGTTGAGCAGGCGTGCCCGCTCGGTCGCCTCGACCTGCGTCAGGTTGCGCACTCCCGGCACTGTTCGTCTCCATCCCACATGTCGCCGTACGCCCGGCGGCGCCCGTTCGCCTACCGCTCGTGACGGCTGGCCCGATTCGAGTCTTCCATGTACGGGCAGCCCGCGGTGGCCGAGGTCACGCTCTCATTCGGGTGCCGGCCGACGCGCTGCGGGGTGAAGATTCTCCTGAGACGCCGACCGCTGCCGGCGCCACCCGTCGCGAAAGGATCTCACCGTGGCCGAGCGTGTCACCGCCGACATGTGGTTCGACCCGGCCTGCCCGTGGGCCTGGATCACCTCCCGTTGGCTGCTCGAGGTCGAACAGATCCGGGACGTGGACATCCGCTTCCACGTGATGAGCCTGGCAGTGCTCAACGACGGCCGGGACGAGCTGCCCGAGGAGTACAAGGAGTTCCTGAAGACCGCCTGGGGCCCGGTGCGCATCTGCATCGCCGCCGAGCAACTGCACGGCAATGACGTGCTGCGCCCGCTCTACACCGCGCTCGGCACCCGGATCCACCTGCAGAAGCAGGAGCGGGGTCCGGAGCTGTACGTGGCCGCGCTCACCGAGGCCGGCCTCGACCCGGCACTGGCGGCGGCCGCCGACAGCACCGACTACGACGAGGCGCTGCGGGCCAGCCACGAGGCGGGCATGCGCCCGGTCGGGCAGGACGTGGGCACGCCGGTCGTGCACGCGCCCGGCCCGGACGGCACCCCTGTCGCGTTCTTCGGCCCGGTGATCACTCCGGCTCCGAAGGGGGAGGCCGCCGGCCGGCTCTGGGACGGCGTGCTGCTGGTCGCCGGCACCCCGGGCTTCTACGAGCTCAAGCGCACCCGGGAGCAGAGCCCGATCTTCGACTGAGCGATGACCACCGCGCCCCCGTCCGTGCTTCGTCAGTCGCGCGGACGGGGGCGTTTCTCGTCGGGTGCCGAGGTCGGCGGAGGGTCGTGGCGTCACCGGGAGGCGGGCGGCGTCGTTTCCCTCGGTGTCCGCCGCAGCGACCCGCAGGGGCCGCGCGCCGCAGTTCGTGGAGGCAAATCCCGATGGCCAAGCACCGTGCGTCCGGTGACGATCAGTTGACCCGGCAGGGGGTGATCGAGACTCCCGGCGCGGACTACTGGTCCGTCGACGACTCCCGTTGGCCGACTGTCCGCCCGGACCTGCCCGCCCACCTGGTGGATCTACTCGCGCCGCCCATCGTGGTGGGCGTGGCCCGGGTCCCGGTGACCTCCCGGCTCACCCCGCCCATGGCGGCCGACTCACTGCCGTCGTCCGTCGACGCGGTGTCGAGCGACACGCCTGCGCTGGTGCCATCGGGGGCGGCACCGGCCGAACCGGCGCCTCCGCCGCCGGCGCCGGCTCCTCCGCGCCCGGTGCCGACGCCGCCGCTGAGCCCGCGGCCCGTTCCCACGCCTCCGCCCGACCGTCCGGTGCCGGGGCCGCCCGCGTCGCCCCGCCGCGCCCTGAACACCGGGCCGCTCGGGACCGGTCGGCGTGGCAACGGTGGGCCGGTGAGCGCGGGTAAGCACCGCCGGGGCACCTCCGACCGCGCGGGCTGACCAGCCGGGCCCCACCGGGCGTTTTCATCTGGTGGACGCCCCGCGGGTCCCCGTCGGCGGCGACACCGTCGCCGGTAGCGTCAGTGGGCATGACGGTCGTGCATCCGATCACCCGGGCCTGGGTCACCACTGGCGGCACCGGCGCGCAAAACTACGACGAGTTCGCCGACGACGCGGAAATCACCGCGATCATCGAGTCGAACCCGCACAGCGCTCTCGGCATCGAGATGCCGCACCGCGCCCCGCAGAGCCTGGGCAAGTCGTTCCTCGACGCGCTGCCGGACGCGGTGGCCCGCCTCGCCGAGGCCAAGGCCGACGGCAGCTACACCCCCGCCGAGCAGGTGGTGGTGCTCTACCGGATCAGCGCGCCCGGTGAGGAGCCGGCGTACGGGCTGTTCGCAATGGTGGACACCGACCAGATCTCCACCCGGGCAGACGAACCGGGCCTGGTCATCCGCAACGAGGACGTCTTCATCGCCAAGGTGCGCGAGCGGGTGGCGTTGGCCGACGCGCTGGGTCACCTGCTCTCACCCGTACTCCTGCTCCAGACCGGGCGTGGCGACGAGCTGCACGCCGCGCTCGCGGCGGCGACCGACACGGCCGGCGCGCCCGCCGCGACGGACACCGACCAGGCGGGGCGCACGCACGCCATCTGGCTGCTCGGCCCCGGCCCGGAGCAGGCAACGCTGACCGCTCTCGCCGGTGGCGGGGACCTGGTCGTCGCGGACGGCAACCACCGCAGCCTGGCCGCCCAGACCGGCGGGCTGCCGCGCTTCCTGGCCGTGGTCACCACCCCCGCGTCAGTGGCCATCCAGCCGTACAACCGGCTGGTCAGCGAGCTGACCACCACCCCGGCCGAGCTGCTCGACCGGCTGCGCGCCGCGGGCGCCGAGGTCGAGCCGATCGACGGCCCGGTCGAGGTCCCAGCGGCCGGCGGCACCGTGCACCTCCGCCTCGACGGCCAGGGGTACGCGGTGCGCCTGCCCGCCACCGCCTCCGCCCGCCTGGAAAACCTGGACCACGCCCTGGTCGAGCGGCTGGTGCTGCGCGACGCGCTCGGTCTGGACCCGGGTGACAAGCGGATCACCTACGTCGGCGGTGACTACCCGGCGAGCTGGCTCACCGGTGAGGTCGACGCCGGCCGGGCCGAGTTGGCCATCCTGATCGCGCCGGTGACCGTGGCGGATTTCGTCGCGGTCAACCTGGCCAGGGAGAAGATGCCCCGCAAGAGCACCTGGTTCACCCCGAAGGCGCGCGGTGGTCTGGTCGTCGCCGAGCTGCCGCGTTGAGTGCCATCCCCACGACCGTGTGACGAACCCGGCTCGGGGACGCCGCCCCTGTGACGTCCCCGAGCGCGGCCTGACAGACTGCCCGGTATGCGCGTCTACCTGGGATCCGATCACGCCGGTTTCGAGTTGAAGGTGCACCTGGCCAACCACCTGGCCATGCAGGGCTACGACGTGGTCGACGTCGGCCCGCACAGCTACGACCCGGACGACGACTACCCCACGTTCTGCCTGCACACAGGCGACCAGGTGGTGGCCGACGAGACGGGCCTCGGAGTGGTCATCGGTGGCTCCGGCAACGGTGAGCAGATCGCCGCGAACAAGGTTGCCGGCGTCCGCGCCGCGCTGGCCTGGAGCGTCGAGACCGCTCAACTGGCCCGCCAGCACAACGACGCGAACGTCGTCGCCATCGGTGCCCGCCAGCACACGCTGGACGAGGCGACCGGCATCGTCGAGGCGTTCCTGAACACGCCGTTCTCCGGCAACGAGCGGCACGCTCGCCGGATCGCCCAGGTGGCCGAGTACGAGCGGACCCGGAAGCTGCCCGACCTGCCCTGACCGTGCGGCGCTCAGCGCGGCGAGCGGGGCAACTCCTCGCGGGGCACCCAGTTTCGCCGGACGACCACCACCCGGGCTTCCGCCTCGGCCAGGTCGTCGTCGGTGGGGCGGGCCGCATCCCGGGCCCGTAGCGCCGCGCTCAGCCCCACCTGGGACGAGCCGGAACCGACCAACCCGCGCAGCCCTCGCTCGCCGTCGCGCTCGTCGCCGCCCGTGCTTCTGCGTCTCGGCGGCGGCTCGTCACCGTCGTGCACGCCCGGCGTGCTGACCGTCGGGCCGTCCGCACCCGGTCTGGCCGTCTCGGTGTCGGCGTGGTGGCGCAGCCGTCGCCGTCGTCGGTCGGGGTCACCCATCAGCCGACCGTACCCTGGCCGGGTTCGATCCGGCACCGTCGCGGGGCCGCGCGTCCCGGCCGGGGTCGGCGACCGATTTGCCGGCTGGCTACTCTCGAATCAGGCGGTGCTGTTGCCGTCGGTCAGGGGGAGGACGAGATGGCAGACCAGACGCAGCCGTGGGCGGAGCGGACCGTGGAGGTGCCACCGCAGGCCGGCGTCGGGGTGCCGCCGCAGCGTGACGGGTTCCGCCGGGGGGTCGCTCCGGTGGGTGAACCGCGCACCCCGCGGACGGAGCCGTTCCCGGTGGTAGAGCAGGAGCCGACCGGCACCGGTTGGCCCGGAGAGCCGGTGCCCCGCCGCTCACTGAGCTCCCGGGTGGCGCAGCTGCGGCGCGGCGGTGAGTGGAGCGCGGCGGCAGGCCTTTTCGCGTTCGTGTGTTGGGGGATCTGGGCGCTGTCCGGTCAGGGTGACCTGAGCGGCCCCCTGCTGGTGCTGGTGCTCAGCCTGCTGGTGGCGGTCGGCCTGTTCGCCCTGTTCCGGCTGGTCGGCCGGGTGGTGTTGGAGCGGCAGTTGGGCCGGGTCCGGCGCAGCGCCCGAGGTGCCCACCTGGCGACGGCGGTGTTCCTGGTCGGCCTCGGCGTGGCGTGGCTCCAGCAGACCGACTGGGTCGTCTCGGCCTGGAACTGGATCTCCTCGAACTGACCGGGTGTGCACGGGCGGGCCGGTCCGCGACCGCCCACCCGTGCACCCGGTCGTCTCCCCACCAGGCAAGGTCGCCGCTTACCCGGCCGGCCGCGGTTCATCCGTGGCCGGCCGCTCCGACCGGTATCTCCTTCGTGGGCTTGCGTGATCCCGATGGTGCGGCGGTCAGTGGGTGCCGCCGTGCCCCTCGGCGTCGGCTCGGGGCGATGCGACCCGGGCGGCTGGATCCTCGACGCCGGGCTCGCCGCCGTCCGGGGCGACCGCCCCGTCGTAGTTGTAGAGCGGTCGACCATCGTCGTGTTGCTTGGTGGTCTTGATGTAGCGGTGCATCAGGCCGTCGATCTCCACCTCGACGAGTGCCTCGTTGCCGGTCTCGTGGGTGCTGCCGTCTCGGGGGCCGCCCACCAGGTGGGCCGTGGTGTTCGTGTCCATGAAGGGGCCCTACCCACCAGACACCCGGCGGAAACGGGCGAAACCCGGCCAGCAGCGCGGGCGCTGTCGTGTCAGCGCTCGGGCTTGTGCGCCCGGACCAGGATGCGCTGGGCGTGGGCCACGAACGGACCGTGGCGACGGATGTGGTCGTGCAGATCGGCGAGGCGGGCCCGGTAGCGGTCGACGTTGAAGTCCGGCACCGTCCAGATGACTTTGCGGAGGAAGTGCACCACCGCTGCCACGTCGTTGAAGGTGGTCGGCAGCGCCTCGTGCCGCAGCTCGTCGATGACCAGGCCGGCGGCTCGTGCGTCGGCGGCGGCGCGGGCTGGGCTGCGTTCGTCGCTGATCTCGCGGGGACCGGTGAGGAACTGGGCCAGCTCCCGGTTCGAGCCGGGGCCGATCTGCTGGGCGAGGTACCGCCCGCCGGGAGTGAGCACCCGTGCGATCTCGTCCCAGAGCACGACGTTGGGATGCCGGCTCACCACCAGGTCGAACGTCTCGTCGGGAAACGGGAACGGAGCGTCCTCGGCGACGTCGACCACCCGCACGCCGCGCGGTTCGAGCGCGCGTCGGGCCAGCTGGAGGTTGGGCGGCCAGTGTTCGGTGGCCACGGTCACCGGTGGGAATGCCGGCACCTCCGAGAGCACCTCGCCGCCGCCGGTCTGGATGTCCAGTGCGGCGTGGGCCACTCTCATCTGGGCTGCCATGAGTTTCAGATATCCCCAGGACGGCCGCTGTTCTGTCGCGCGGCCGTCGAACCAGGAGAAGTCCCAACCGTCCACTGATGCGTCGGCGCCTTCGCGGAGCAGATCCTGGAAGGTCGCCGTGTCCTGCATTGCGTCAGGCTGACAGGCCGCAGTGGTGATGGCAAGCAGATGTGTCCCGTGTCGGCGCACTGTGCATGCAATGACTCCTGTCAGTGATCTGACACCTATTCCGAACGATCTTTCGGCGAGAATTTGTCACGTGGCGGATCTCCTTCGTTTCGAGACTGATCAGGGCGTCCTCCTCGTCGAGGAACACGCTGGCACCGATCTGGAACGGGTCGGTCTGCTCGACCGGATCCGCCCCGCCCGGCAGACGCTGGAAATGGCACTGGCCCACATCAAGCCCGCGCTCGACGCGGCGCTGGGCGTGGTCCGGGGGGTGGCGGTGCGCCCCGATCAGGTGGAGGTCGAGATCGGCGTCACCCTCACCGCGGAGGCTGGCGCCGTCGTCGCCCGCACCAGCGCTCAGGGCCACCTCAAGGTCAAGTTGATCTGGACCTCGCCCGTCCCCGCACTGCCGTCACCTGCTGAGGACGGGGCCGGCGCGCAGGAGAACGCCGCGCATGACTGACCGCAGTGCCTGCCGCCGGCCGCTGGCCGTCCTGGTCGAGTGGTTGGCGGAGAACGGGTGACCGGCACCCGGTCGCTCGCCGGCCGGGTGCGGATACTCGGTGGCCACTCCTCGTCGGTCGTCGGCGCGGGCATCCAGTTGACCAGTGACCTGGTGCTGACCTGCTGGCATGTCGTCGATGACGGCACCGGAGCGGACCAGCCCCGGGTGCTCGTCGACACACCGAGCCACCCCGGCACCCGGGTCGCCGCCGAGGTGACCTGGTCCCGGGCTGTCGGCCCGGCGGGCGACGGCGACCTGGCGGTCCTGCGCTGCGCCACACCGCTGCCGTCCGCCCCCGCCACCCTGGCCGATCGTGGCGACGAGTTCGACGTGCGGATCGTGGGTTTTCCGGCCAGCACTCCCGCGTCCGTCATGGTGCTGGCGCGGGCCGTCGGTCCGGTCGACGCGGGCACGGGATGGCGTCAACTCGACCGGATCTCCCCTGCCACGGCCGGAATCGACAGGGGGTTCAGTGGTTCCGGGGTGTACGCGCCGGATGGCGCCGTGGTGGGCATGGTGCTGGCCCGCGCGAGCGTCGGCCAGCAGTTGGTCGGCTGGATGTTGCCCGTCGGGCAGTGGCGTGCCCTGCTGCCGCCCGGCCTGTTGCCGCCTGCTCTGCTGCCGTCCGGCCCGCTGGCGGCTGTCGCCCGGGCGGCGCACCGGCCGGCACCCGCGCCGCTCTCATTCGCGCAAAAGATGGCGCTGGCCCGACTGCTGGAGGAAATCCCGGTACTCCGGCACCCCGACAGCCGTCAATTGGTCATTCAGTCGCTGCCATCGCACATCAGTCGGATGGTGAACCCATTCGGGCCATTGGGTCTCGACATGTTCGGCCTGATTCGAACGGGCTTAGAATACGACGATGGGATCGCGGCTCTCTATCGCGTCCTGCTGTTGACGGAAGGGCCGGCGAGCAGGCCACTGCGGGCCTTCCGTGACCTTGCCGAGAGCCTCGGTCTGCTGACGGGTACGGAGGACAATCGGTGACGACGCCCCGGATGCCGAGCGCCCAGGTGCAAGCCATCTGCGACGCGCTGCTGTCGATGAGCTCGATCAACGACGGAAACACCCGGGCCCTCTACCTCGACGAGGTCGAGGGGGAGCTGCGCAAGCCACTGTCGGTGCCCCGGCACTCCGAGGTCCGGTACGACGTCTACCGCATCGTGCGCGCCTGCGCGCAGGAGCCCCGGGGCATGTCGACGCTGTTGCAGGTGATCGGTAACTTCCACCCCGGTGCCAGCGCGGTCACGTCCGCCCAGCAGATCTACCTCTCCTGGCTTCTCGCGCAGTTGCTCACGGACGTCCCGCCCGAGGTGGTGACCGGAGCCGTCGCGGCGGTCACGGATCATCCGCTGTCACCGGAGGACCTGCCCGGCCTGGTGGAGGCCGTCGGCTGGCAACCGGTGGGTGACTGGCAGGTCCCGGCGGCCGTGGCGCTGGCGGGCCTGGTCCACGCCGGCCTCGAGTCGGACGGCAAGCCGCTTGAGCAGTGGTTGCGGGATGCGGCGGCGGCCCTGCGGCTCACCACCGCCGACCTCGACGATATGCGCGTGGCTGCGAAGGCGCACTGGACGTCGCTACGATCCCCGCACCAGGCGGCACCGGCCGAGGCCGGTGGAGAGGAACCTGAATCCGACATGCGCAGGACGATCATCATCGAGGAGACGACGCCCCAGCGGTCCCGAACTCTCATCCGGGGCGGCGTCCCACCGCGCAACCTGTACTTCACCGGCCGGGAGAAACAGCTCGTCGCGCTCGACGAGCTTCTGTCGTCACAGCACCGGGCCTCGGTGCTGCCGGAAGCGGCGCTGCGCGGTGTCGGTGGGGTCGGCAAGACCCAGCTCGCTGTCGAGTTCGCCTACCGGTACGCGGACCGTTACCAGCTGATCTGGTGGATGGCCGCCGAGGATCTCACCGCGCTGCGTACCTCGATCGCCGCTCTCGGTGAGCGGCTCGGCCTGGCCGCCAGCGCCAGCCTGGAGCAGACCGTGCGGACGGTCCTCGACTCGCTGTCGACGAGTTCGCTCAGTTGGCTGCTGGTCTACGACAACGCCGACGACCCGCACGAGCTGGCTCCGCTCATGCCTTCCTCGAACCTCGTCGGCGAACGCGGCCACGTCCTCGTCACGTCGCGGAACATGGCCTGGTCGGCGAGTGCCCTGACCCTGGACGTCGACGTTTTCACCCGAGCCGAGAGCGTGGAACTGCTGCTCAAGCGGCGTCCCGCCACCAGCCCTGACGACGCCCGCCGGCTCGCCGCCGAGCTTGGCGACCTGCCACTCGCCCTGGAACAAGCCGTCAGTTGGCTGCTCACCATGCTGTCGTCGGTCGACGAGTACCTCGTCGACCTCAAGGAACACGCCCGGGAGCTGCTGGGTGAGGGGCAGCCCAGGCAGTACCGGGGCACCGTGTTGACTGTGGTGTCGATGGCCCTCGCCGCGGTACGCGAGCAGAATCCCGCCGCCGCGCAGCTGATCCAGCTACTCGCCTTCCTCAGCCCCGACCCGGTCCCGATGCGCCTGCTCTGGGAGGGGCGCCGCGCCGGGTTGGACGAACCGCTGCGCACCAGCCTCCAGGAGCGCAACGACATAGCCCGGGCCATCCGGCAACTGGCGTCGCTGGGGCTCGCGAAGGCGGACAACGCCAGCCGGCACGTACAGGTGCACCGACTGGTGCAGGCGGTCATCCGGGAGGGGCTCGCCGAGCAGGGCGACGACAGTCCGCTGACGAACGCCCGCCGGCTGCTGGCCGCCGCCAACCCGGGCTTTCCCGACGACCGGAGCACCTGGCCCCGCCATGCCGACATCGCGCCACACGTCCGCGTCGCCGGTCTGATCCACGGTGACCTCGACGCCCGCCGGACGGCGATGGACCAGCTGCGCTACATCTACAACCTGGGTGACTTCGAAGGCTGTCGGGACTTCGCTGAGGAGATCCTGGCCGCCTGGGACCAGCCCGGTCCAGACGGCGGGCGCAGCGGCGATCCGCTGACCCTGCTGGCGATGCGACGGTACGCGGACGCCCTGCGGCTGCTCGCCGACCCGCGCGCGGCCGCGTTCGGCCTCGAAGCGCTGGAGCGGATGCGGACGAGCCTCGGTGAGGAGCACGAGTACACCCTGGGTGCGGCGAACAGCGTCGGCGCGGACCTGCGGCGGATCGGCGACTTCGCGGCCGCGGCCGACCTGGACCGGCGCAACCTCGACGTGCACCGCAGGGTGCTCGGCGACGGGCATCCGAGCACGCTGCGGGTGATGAACTCGATGGCGATCAACCTTCGCCTGATCGGTGACTTCGAAGGGGCGTACGAGCTCAACCTCGAAGTGGTGCGGCATGCCGGTGCCGCTGCGGAGGACGGCACCTATGCACTGGTGCTGGCCCAGGAGGCCCAGGCGCGCGACCTCTACCTCCTGGGCCGGTACGCCGACGCGCTGGAGCTGCTGGACAGCTCCCTGCCGGTGCAGCGGTCGCTGCTGGGAGCGGAGCACCTCACCGTGCTGCGCGCCACCTGCATCCACATCGCCTGCCTGCGCAAGACGGGGCGGCTCGACGCCGCCGTGAGCGAGGGCGCGGCCAACTACCGGCTGGTGACCCGCCGCTTCGGGACCGATCATGTGCTGGCCGCGGAGGCGGGCATGACCTGCGCGAACGCCATGCGCGCGGCGGGCGACGCGACCCAGGCGTACGCCCTGGCCGCCCAGGGGCACACCACCTTCCGAGCCGTCTTCGGAGATCGGCATCCGGTCACGCTCTGCGCTGCGGTCAACCTCGGGGTGATCCTGCGGGCTCGCAACTTCGACCGTGAGGCGCGGGAGTTGGGTGCGGCCACCCTGCAGGCGATGGGCGAGGCGTTGCCGCCCACCCATCCGTACCTGCTGAGCGCGCGCACCGCGCAGGCGATCAACCTGGTCCGGTCGCACCGGCTGGAGCAGGCGCAGGTGCTCTCCGAGGCGATCCTTGAGGACTCGCGTCGCCTGCGTGGGCCGGGGCACCCGTACACGCTCTACTGTGCGGTCAACGCGTCGGTCGATCTGATCGAGGTCGGCGAGGAGGATCGGGGCCGCGAGCTGCTCGACGAGGCTGCCGCGGCGCTGGAGGCGTTGTTCGGGCCGGACCACCCGGAGGTGGACGCCGCGCGGGGTCAGCGGCGCATCGAGTGCGACATCGAAACCGTCGGGCTGACCTGACGCCTCGCCCACCGGCGGGGTTCGTGCCGAGCCATGGGTTCATCCGGTGGTGATCGCCGGTCGGCACGCGCGCTCGGCCTCCGCCACCTCCCGCCGCCCGGCGGCGTCGGCGGACGCCGGAACCGGCACGGCGGCCAGCTGGCCGATCCGTTCGGCCAGGCGATCTGCCCACAGCCGCCCGGCCGAGGTGAGGCTTCCGGCCCGGGCGAGCTCGACCAGGGCGCGCTCCAACTGCGCCCGTACCACAGCGAACCGCGCGGTGGCCTGGGCCGCCAGTTTCGGATGGGCGCGCAGCGCGGCCCACACCTCGGCGACGGCCGTGAACGCGTAGGTGCCGTGCAGCAGCCCGCCGATCGGACGCGGGTCAGGACGCCAGGGCGCGAAGTACCGCGCCGGGTCGGCGGGTTCGTGCAGCTGGACCAGGCCGAGGACAGCGTTGAGTTTGCTGTGTTGCAGCTCGTGCACCATCGTCACGGCCAGATCCACCGGGTCGAGGTTGGCGTCGGCGGCCAACGCCCCGAAGGCGTCGGCGTGCGTGACGCTGTGCCCGCGCTCGGTGCCGTCGGCCAACGGCACGAAGGTGCTGATCCCGGCGGCCACCTCGGCGGCGTGCGTCGGGGCGTACCCGACGAGCAGGTGCCAGGCGTGCCCGACGGACCGTTCCAGCTCCGCGGCCTGCGGTGCGGAGAGCCGGGCGGCGACCGGTAGCCCGAAGCAGTCGCGGTAGGGGTCCAGGTCGTCGACGCGGAGGTCGAGGGTGACCGACTGGTCGGTGAAGCGCCACCAGCGGGTGGGCGTCCACTGGCGCCCGGTCAGGTCGGCCGGCGTGACAGTTGTGCTGCGGCCGCGTCGGCGCAGCACCCCGAGGCCCGGCACGGGCACCAGGCCCGCGCGCGGCGTGACTGGCACCGCCGCGTCCGACCGACCGCTGAGGGCGGCCGCCGCGAGCGCCGCGAACGGAAGGTAGTCGGGTCGGCCGGTGGCACCGTGCCGGACCCGATCGATCGCCCAGACCGCCAGCCACGGGTGATCGAGCAGCACGTCCGCGGCGGCCGGGTCGAGGCGGTGGGCCTGGCCGAGCAGGTGCGCCGACGCCGCCAGGGCGTCGTCGGTGTCGGCGAGGCTCTTGAGGACGAGCATCGTGCGGTTGCGTTGCGCGCGCCGCAGAGCGCGGATGGCAGCCGGGCCAGCCCGGCCGTCGGCCAGGCGGGTGAACTCCGAGCGGGTCAGCTGGAGTCGGCGCCGGGGTCGAGGAAGCTGTTCCAGCCGGCCAGCGTCGTCTGCCGGGGACTCTTCAGTGTCGCGACCAGTTCCTCGATCCATCGGGCCAGTTCCGGATCCTCGTCGCGTAGCAGGTGGCTCAGACCCTGCGTCAACACGTCGACCACAACGAGGTGATCAGGTGCGGGTTGCTCAGTCATCGATGTCCCGGGTTGGCGCAGGCGTGCTGACATGAAAACACGTCAACGTCTGTGATCACCATCGGCTTACCGTCCGTCACCGGGGGTCGCGCGTCCTGGGCCGTACCGCCGCCGGCAGCAGCTGGCGGCGGTACGGGACCCGCGGGTCAGTCGGCGGCCGCCTCGGCGGCGTAGTCGCGGGCCACCCGGACCATTTCCACCAGCCCGCCGGCGTACTCCTGGGATTCGCCGTGCGCCTCGTCGAACGGCGGCTGGAAGCCGACGCCCTCCCACTGGTTGGTCGCCGGGTTCCACCGGTCGTTGCCGACCTCGAAGTCCCAGGCGAAGATTCCCAGCTCGTAGTAGAGCTGGTCGGCCGAGTTGCCGGCGGCGGAGTAGAGCACGTCGGCGACCGGTCCGGTCTGCGACGGCCAGGTGACGGTGCCGCGCTCCTGGGCGATGGCGCCGACGATCCGCCGGGCGCTGTTGAGGAACAGCGTCGACTCGTCGATCGACGGTCGCGGCAGGGTGACCCTGCCGTCGGCCCGGTACGCCCCCGGCGGCCACATGAAGTACCCGCCGTAGGAGTGCACGTTCATCGCGAACTTGATGTTCGGGTGGTCCTGAGCGAGCGCGATCACGTTGCCGCTCTCCGCCTCGGACAGCTCGGCGGTGCCCGCGTAGTTACCGGACAGGCAGTTGGCGCTGGCGCCCACGTACCCGTCGAAGTACGACCCGACTGTGTAGTTGCGGTTGATGTCGACGCCCCACGAGGTGCGGTTCTTCGGGTCGCGGGCCGCGCCGGTGCAGTGGTTGACGAGGTTCTTGCGCTGGAAGTTGAAGTCGTTGAACGAGTAGTTCGCGCCGTCCGGGTTGACCGTCGGGATGACGAAGATGTCGACCTGCTCCAGCAGCTCACGGGTGGCCGGGTCGGTCCGGGCGTTGGTCAGCATCCGCTCGGCGAACTCCAGCGTCACCAGCGGGGTGGCCCACTCCCGGGCGTGTTCCTGGGAGTACGCGAGCACCCCGACCCGGGAACCGTCCCGGTGTACGCCGAGGCGCAGCGCCTGCACCGTCCACGGCCGTGCCGGCACCTCGGTGCCCTGGAGGCCGTCGTCGAGTCGGGTGGGGCCGGCGACGGGCATCGGCAGCCCGGCCGAGCCGTCCTCGACGATGGCCCGGAACCGGTCCGGCTGACGGGCGTTGATCGCCGCTGCGACCTCGTCGGTGGTGCTCACCGTCTTGCCCGCGGTGTCGGTGGCCAGTGACACGGTGAGGACGCGGTCGCGGTAGCCGACGGTCAGTGGCCGGTTCGCCCGGCCCGGGTCGACAGCCCGCACCTGTACGCCGTTCATGTTCTGGTCGCCGAAGCGGACCGACTCGACCACCAGGGCGGCCACCGCCGGGTCGCCCAGGTAGCCGACGGCGTTGCGTCGGTATCCCTGGGTCTTGTTCGGCAGGTCGATCACGTCCACCAGGTCCCGGTACTGCCGGGCCAGCCGCTTGATCCGCGCCTGGATGTCCACCGGCGTCAGGTACGCGTCGATGAAGTCCTTCTGGTAGCCGGCCGGCAGCGGCGGCGGGGAGGCGTTCGGCCAGAGCGTCGGGGTGACCGCCCGGCTGACCCCGCCGAGGCTGGAGGTGGCGGTCAGCTGAACCGGTCGGCTCGGCACCGGCTGGGGGAGCGCGTAGTGGTACTGGTACTCGCCGGAGTCCTCGAACCGGTACAGCGGGAACGAGCCGGTGGCGCCGTCCGCCGTCCGCCAACTGACGGTGATCTCCACGTCCGGGTCGTCGGTGGCGGTGGTCGCCACCTGGGCCTGCAGGAAGGTCTGTCCGGTCGTGGTCCACCAGTACGCCTGCTGCACCTGGAGGGTGTCCACGGCAGTGGCGGCGGCGGTGGACCGTTGGCCTGCGGCCGGCGCGCGCAGCCCGGCGGCGGTGCGGGCCTGAGCCGCGCGGACACTGTCGGCATAGTGCCGGTTGCCGTCCCCGGCGCGCTGCACGATCTGCACGGCCGTCGCGCCCTGCGCGGTCAGTTCGTCGAGCTGCGTGCCGCTGAGCACCAGGTCGGCGAGGATCCGGCCGTCCCGCGCCCGGGGTCGGTTGGCCAGGTCCACGCCGGTGGCGACGAGCCGGTCCAGTTGGGCCTGATCGCGGAGTTGGACTCGGACCAGTGCGGTTTCGGTGGCGCTCAGAGAGATCGGGGCGGCCGGGTCGGCAGGTGCGGCCGCTCCGGAAGCCGGATGGGACAACACTGCGCTGAACAGGATCACTGTGGTGGCGGCAGCTGTCCACCGTCGTCGGACGATCATGTGCCCTCCTGTGACGGACGTCGATGTGCTTGGTCCTTACACCAGTGCACAGATCGACACCTGTCAAGGCGTCCTTCGTGCCTTCGCGGCGTTGATCCCGTGACATGTCCGCGAGATTCGGAGCAACCCCCTGGGCCAGACCCCGCGTGACTAACTCGAAACAGGGATCGGAGGCCTGAATGAGCGATCGCGACGAGGCGTTCGCCGAGTACTTCGCGGCACGGTCCGGTGCCATGCGCGGCACCGCGTACCTGCTGTGCGGCGACTGGCACCGTGCCGAAGACCTGGTCCAGACCACGTTCGTCAAGCTCTACCGGGTCTGGAACCGGATCTCCCGGCACGAGGTGCTCGACAGCTACGTGCGCCAGATCCTGATCCGGACCTTCCTCGACGAGCGCCGCCGCGGTTGGTGGCGGCGTGAACGGGTGGGTGGCGAGGACGCCGAGCAGGCGGCCCCGCCCGACTCGCCGGAGAGCCGACTGGTGCTGCTGCAGGCGCTGGCCCGGGTGGCACCGCGTCAGCGGGCCGTGCTGGTTCTGCGGTACTGGGAGGACCTGTCGATCGAGGACGTCGCGGCGCTGCTGGAGTGTTCTCCAGGGACGGTGAAGAGCCAGGCGGCACGCGGGCTCGACACCTTGCGCGGCCTCCTGACACCCACCAACAGCGGGATCGGGATGGGGGAGCGATGAACGAACAGGAGTTGCGCGAGGGGCTGCGCAGCGAGATGGCGGAAACAACCCCGCCACCACCATTGAGTACGACAGCCGCGCTCGACGCGGCACGGCGGAGGCACTTCCGTCGACGCGCGCTGTGGGCGTCCCTCGGATCGGCGGCTGTCGTGCTGGCGGTCACCGGCTTCGCGGCCGTCGCCACCCCGGACGGCCACGTCTACCAACCGGCGGGCCAGGGGCCACTGGCTTCTCCGGACACCAAGGAGCCGTGGCCGACCGGGCCGGACGGGCAACCACAGGAGGACCGGACCGCGCGGGCCGGGTCCAGGTACGAGCAGGGGGCTCACCTGCTCACCGAGGCCGTCTCGGTCATACCTTCCGGCTACACCACGCCCGAGGACCCGTCGGGCCGGTCCGCCGAGGAGCGGACGCTGCGGACCCACCAGGCGCAGTTCGAGGCCAAGGTGGACGGCGTCGACGTGTGGAGCTACTCGTCCTCGGTGGCCGTGGCGCAGGGCAAGGGCACCGGACGCGTGATCGTCGAGGTGCACGACGCCGGCAACCAACTGCCGACCGAGCCGTGCGACCTGGCCCAGAAATTCTGGGGCATGCGGGGCGAGTGTCAGGTCGAGACCGTCGGAGCCGTGCGGGTCGGCGTGGTGGTCCGACCGAGCGGCGACGATCGGCTCGACCAGTGGTCGGCGTACCGGCACCCGGACGGCGTGGTGGTCTTCGTGGCGCAGGGCGTGCGACTGGACGAGAGTCGGCCGGCGTTGACGAAGCTGCCGTTCTCCGTGCCGCAGTTGGCGGCTCTCGCTGTCGACGAACGGTTCCACCTGAAGTGACACGGCGACTCGGCCTCGCCGAGTGGGTCCAGGTGCCGCCACCGGCGGTTCACCTGGGCCTTGCCGTGTGGCGAAACCGCCGTGACCCGTACGAGCTGCGGCGCGTCTCTCTCAGCGGCGCGCCGTGAGGGGCACGAGGACGAGGACGGCAATTCCGAGCGTGGTGGCGCCGACCGCCCACCACCAGAAGAACCCGGCGAACACCGAGGCGACCAGGAGCCCCACGCCGAGGCCAGCCAGCAGGCCGAGTGCGAACAGGGCCCGCGGGGGGAGGGCGAGGTACGGCAGGCGTCGTACCACCAGCACCTCCAGCCAGGTGCCGCCCAGTGCCAGCAGCCCTGCGCCGATCCCGTCGACGGCGGACAGCCCGTGACCCTCGCTGATGGGCACGAGAACCCTGCCCTCGTCGCCCGCCGGGACGAAGAGGACGAGCACGCCGGCGACGATGAGCAGAGCGGCAGTGTGGACCTGCCTGCGCGGGGCGCCCTCACCATCGGGTGACATCGCTTCAGTCTCGGCCGCCCGTCATCGTTTGCACAGGAGCCGTATCGGCGAACTCCGAACTTCTGGCGCCCCGGCTGGTCGGCTGTCAGGCCGCTCAGCCGATTGGGAAGCGCGCCAGTCAGCTCTCGAGGATCCGGCGATGCCCTTCCCGGCTGGTCACCTTGAGCGTGGCAGGCTGCGCTGCGGGGGACGGCCAGATCTGCAACAGGTACTCGTCAACAACCGCGCGATAGTCCCCACTGCTGTTTCCAGCGTCGTCCATCCCCCGGCAGTGGTAGCGCATCCGGTACGAGCCGGGCCCGGCCGGTAGTAGCGGCAGCGCATGGGACTTTTCTCCGGCCCATTCAATGAGCCTCAACTCCGGCCGGGGCGCCTCGAACGGCACCTCCACCACGTCTTCGAACCCCTCGAGGTCAGGCCCTGGGTCGCCGTCGTCGGCCCTGACCGTGAACCCCACGGTGCCGGTATGGCGACCCGTGATGAGGAAAACTTCGCCTGGAGAGGTGGCGATGAGGCCGGTCGGGCGCCTGCCGAAGAAGACGTTGGGCCAATCGGTCCGACCCCAGGACTGATCATCGGCGATCTCGAGGAAGCCGTAGTGCACTCCGATATGCGCTCGAAACTCAGCCACGCGGCGACAGTAATGCACGCCCCTCGATGCGTTGACCGCACGCTCTGCCATGACCAGCGGATCTCCTCGTCGGGCAGTCGCGGGCCGTCCGGCCTCCCCGCACAGGGGCGTAGGCGACGCTCACGTGGGGCCGGTACCGGCTGGTGTCCTCCGGGACCTGGTCCTCACCGACAATGCAGCCGATGGCGGCCCGGGTAGCGGCGCGCAGGATCCGGGATGGGAGAGACGGGAAAGGCCCAGGTGCCGCGATCATGCGGTCTGCCTGGGCCTTCGTGCATGGAGCGGGCGACGAGAATCGAACTCGCGTAGTCAGTTTGGAAGACTGAAGCTCTACCATTGAGCTACGCCCGCGTGCATCCCGCCGGAACAGGACGCGCCCCTAGCGTACCCAATGTCGACGCCCGACGCGTAACCGCGTCGCCGCCCCCGCGGTGCCGCGTCCTCCGCGACCCGGCGGCACGGCGACCCAAGATCCGCACAACATCCGGGATGTAGTGGCCTCGCCGTGCCAGGAGCCCACTACATCCGTGAAGTTGTGCGGATCTTGGAGCCGCCCTGCGGATCTTGGCGACACGCGGACGGAGCGGAATGGTAATTTTCGGGTGATGTGTCCGGGTGGGGGATGCCCCGGCACCGACTGAGGCGTGGCGACGGCATAGACTGCACGTCGCCACGGGGTGTGGCGCAGCTTGGTAGCGCACTCGCTTTGGGAGCGAGGGGCCGTGGGTTCAAATCCCGCCACCCCGACTGTCGTCCGCGGCCGGGCCGCCCCGGGTGCCGCCCAGTGCGGCCCCCGGGCGATGCCGGAGCGTCAGGCCGGCTCGCCTACACTCGATGGGCTGAATCACGCCCAGACTCAACTGAGATCCGTCAAGGAGTACGCCTGTGAAGAGCACCGTCGAGACTCTGAGCCCGACGCGCGTGCGGCTCGCCATCGAGGTGCCGTTCGTCGAGCTCGAGCCGAGCCTCAAGAAGGCGTACCGGGAGATCGGTTCGCAGGTCCAGGTTCCGGGCTTCCGCCGGGGCAAGGTGCCGACCGCGGTGATCGACCAGCGGGTGGGCCGGGGCACCGTCCTCAACGAGGCGGTCCAGGAGGCCATCCCGGAGAACATCCTCGCCGCGGTGCGCGAGCACGACCTGAAGACGCTGGGGCGCCCGGAGGTCGAGATCACCGAGTTCAACGACGGTGACTCGCTGAACTTCACGGCCGAGGTCGACGTTCGCCCGGAGATCACCATCCCGGACGCGAGCACCATCGAGGTGACCGTCGACGAGCTGCAGATCGACGAGAGCGAGATCGACGAGCAGGTGAAGAACCTGCGGGAGCGGTTCGCGACCCTCAAGACCGTCGAGCGGGCCGCCGCCGAGGGCGACTACGTCCAGATCGACCTGAACGCCACCGTCGACGGCGAGGACGTGCCGGGCGGCCAGGCGAGCAACATCTCCCACGAGGTGGGCAGCAAGCAGCTCCTGCCGGGCCTGGACGAGGCAGTGGTCGGCCTCGCCGCCGGCGACGACACCACCTTCACCACCCAGCTGGTCGGCGGCGACTTCGCCGGTCGCGACGCCGAGGTGGCGGTGACCGTGCGCACGGTCAAGGAGAAGGAGCTGCCGGAGCTGAACGACGAGTTCGCCCAGATGGCGAGCGAGTTCGACACGATCGAGGAGCTGCGCGGCGACCTGCGGAACCGGGTCACCCAGGGCAAGCAGGTCGAGCAGATCTACGCCGCCCGGGACAAGGCCCTGGCCCAGCTCGTCGAGGCCGCCGAGATCCCGGCCCCGGAGGGTGTCGTCCGCGAGGAGGTCGAGAGCCGCAAGCAGGCGATGGTCGACCAGCTGGAGCGGATCGGCGCCTCGATGGAGGAGTACCTCGCGGCCGAGGACAAGACCGAGGAGCAGATCGACGCCGAGCTGACCGAGGCGGCGACCGAGGGCGTCAAGGTCCAGCTCCTGCTGGACACGCTCGCCGACGCGGAGGACGTGCAGGTCTCCGACGACGAGTTCGGGCACGAGATCGTGCACCGGGCGCAGCGCGCCGGGATGGCCCCGCAGCAGTACTACGACCAGCTGGTGCGCTCCGGCGCGGCCGCTGCGGTCTTCGGCGACGTGCGGCGGGGCAAGGCGCTCGCGGCCGTCATGGAGAAGATCACGATCAAGGACTCGGCCGGCAACGGGATCACCCTCGACGCCCTGCGCGCCGCCAACGAGGCGGAGCACAACCACGACCACTGATCGTCGGGTGCGGCCGCCGTCCGCCGCTGAGCGGCGGACGGCGGCCGTTTCCCTTTCCGGGTACGCCCGGGCAGCCAGCACTGCCGGGTACGCCCGGGCAGCAAGCACTGCCGGGTACGCCCGGAAGCCCGCGCCGCGGGTACGCCCGACACAGCTGCGCTGAGAGCGAACAGTGCCCCGACCGGGACTCTGCCGCCCCGCACAGCGGTTAGTGTCGGGAAAGACGGTACGGAGAGCGAAGGGCTGCCATGACCGACATGCACATCCCCAAGAAGTCGCTCCGGGCGATTGACGCGCGCGGTGGCGACTCCATTGGCAACCTCGACGACTCGGTCTACAACCGGTTGCTCAAGGAACGCATCATCTTCCTGGGCAGTGAGGTGACCGACCAGGTCGCCAACCGCATCTGCGCGCAGCTGCTGCTGCTCGCCGCGGAGGACCCGGACCGCGACATCAACCTGTGGATCAACTCGCCGGGTGGCTCGGTCTACTCCGGCATGGCGATCTACGACACCATGCAGTTCATCGACAACGACGTGTCGACCGTGGCGATGGGCATGGCTGCCTCGATGGGTCAGCTGCTGCTCTGCGCGGGCACCAAGGGCAAGCGGTACGCCCTGCCCCACGCACGGATCATGATGCACCAGCCGTCCGGTGGTCTGGGCGGCACGGCGTCCGACATCGCCATCCAGGCGGAGCAGATGCTCTACACGAAGCGGATGTTCCAGGAGCGGGTCGCGCACCACACCGGCCAGAGCCAGTCGCAGATTGAGGCCGACTCGGACCGGGACCGTTGGTTCACCGCCCAGGAGGCCATGGACTACGGCTTCATCGACAAGGTGATCATCGGAGCCGCACAGGTTCCGGATGGCGCCGGGACCCTGAGCTGAGGAGCTGACGATGACCGATCTGAGCCTGCCGCCCCAGTTCGCGGCCGTGCACAACCGCTACGTGCTGCCGTCGTTCGTCGAGCGCACGTCGTACGGGGTCAAGGAGTCGAACCCGTACAACAAGCTCTTCGAGGACCGGATCATCTTCCTCGGCGTCCAGGTGGACGACGCGTCGGCCAACGACGTGATGGCCCAGCTGCTGACGCTCGAGGGCACCGACCCGGACCGCGACATCATCATGTACATCAACTCGCCGGGTGGTTCGTTCACCGCCATGACGGCGATCTACGACACCATGCAGTACGTCCGCCCGGACATCTCGACGGTCTGCCTCGGGCAGGCGGCGAGCGCGGCGGCCGTGCTGCTCTCGGCGGGCACGCCGGGTAAGCGGATGGCCCTGCCGAACTCGCGGATCATCATCCACCAGCCGGCCACCGAGGGCGGCTACGGGCAGGGCTCGGACATCGAGATCCAGGCCCGGGAGATCCTGCGGATGCGTACGCAGCTGGAGGACATGCTGTCCCGCCACTGCAACCGCCCGATCGAGCAGGTCCGCAAGGACATCGACCGTGACAAGATCATGACGGCCGAGGAGTCCAAGGAGTACGGGCTGGTTGACACGATCCTGACCAGTCGCAAGAAGGGTCTGCTGGCGGCCAACGCCGCCCGCTGAGCTGTACCGGGTCAGAGGTTGGCCGGGGCTCCGTTCCCGGCCGACCTCTGACACACCCGTTTTGGGGGTCGGAGAATGCCCCGCCAGCGGGTAACGTCGGGTCCGTACCGCTTCGCCGGTTGGGCCGGCGGCGCGAACTAAGCCGGGCGGCGCGCAACGTCCGCAGGTCAGGGCCGGGTCTCCGGCCGATGAGTGCAGGGAGAACGTAGGTGGCACGGATCGGTGACGGCGGCGACCTACTGAAATGCTCCTTCTGCGGCAAGTCGCAGAAGCAGGTCAAGAAGCTCATCGCGGGCCCAGGGGTCTACATCTGCGACGAGTGCATCGATCTCTGCAACGAGATCATCGAAGAGGAGCTGGCCGAGTCCGGCGAGGTGAAGTGGGAAGAGCTTCCCAAGCCGATGGAGATCTGCCAGTTCCTCGACACCTACGTCGTGGGTCAGGATCAGGCCAAGAAGGCGCTCGCCGTAGCGGTCTACAACCACTACAAGCGGATCCAGGCCGAGGCGGCCGGTGCGCCGGGCTCCGGCAGTGACGCCGTCGAGCTGGCCAAGTCCAACATCCTGCTGCTCGGCCCGACGGGGTGCGGCAAGACCCACCTGGCGCAGACACTGGCCCGGATGTTGAACGTCCCGTTCGCCATCGCCGACGCCACCGCGCTGACCGAGGCGGGCTACGTCGGCGAGGACGTCGAGAACATCCTCCTCAAGCTGATCCAGGCCGCCGACTACGACATCAAGCGCGCCGAGACCGGCATCATCTACATCGACGAGGTCGACAAGATCGCCCGCAAGTCGGAGAATCCGTCGATCACCCGGGACGTCTCCGGTGAGGGCGTGCAGCAGGCCCTGCTCAAGATGCTCGAGGGCACGGTGGCCAACGTGCCGCCGCAGGGTGGCCGTAAGCACCCACACCAGGAGTTCATCCAGATCGACACCACGAACGTGCTGTTCATCTGTGGTGGCGCGTTCGCCGGCCTCGACCAGATCATCGAGTCCCGCACCGGGCAGGGCGGCACCGGCTTCGGCGCCCGACTCCGGTCGGTCTCCGAGCGGTCGACCGACGACATCTTCAGCCAGGTCATGCCGGAAGACATGCTCAAGTTCGGGCTGATCCCCGAGTTCGTCGGCCGGCTGCCGGTGATCACCAACGTTCGCAGCCTGGACCGCAGCGCCCTCGTTCGGATCCTCACCGAGCCGCGCAACGCCCTGGTCCGGCAGTACCAGCGCCTGTTCGAGCTGGACGGTGTCGAGCTTGAGTTCGACGAGCCGGCGCTGGAAGCCATCGCCGATCAGGCGATGCTGCGGGGCACCGGTGCCCGTGGTCTGCGGGCCATCATCGAGGAGGTTCTGCTCTCCGCGATGTACGAGGTGCCGAGCAACCCCGACGCCGCCCGCGTGCTGATCACCCGCGAGGTTGTCCTGGAGAACGTCAACCCGACGATCGTGCCGCGTGAGTTCACCGGGCGCCGGGCTCGGCGCGACCGCGAAGAAAAGTCCGCCTGATCCTTCCCGCGTCACGCCGGCCGTTCGATCCTGAGCGGCCGGCGTGATCGTGTTCGGTGGCCGTTCGCCAGTGATCACGAGCCGTGCCGGCCAGACTGTGACGCTGTCCGTCAGAGCCCTCCAGCCGTACCCTTTGCTCATGCGTGTCGCCGTCTGCCAGCTGAACGCCCGGGACGACCGTAAGGCCAATCTGGCGGCCGCGGAGGCCCTACTGGAGCGCGCCGCCGCCGGCGGCGCGGATCTCGCCGTCCTTCCGGAGTACGTCGACTACCTGGGTCCTGCCGCTGGGCTGCCCAAACCGGAGCCGGTCGACGGTGAGGTGGGCAGCTTCTTCGCCGGGGTCGCCCGGCGGCTCGGGATCTGGTTGGTGGCCGGCTCGTTCCACGAGGCAGGCCCGGATCCGGACCACACCTGGAACACCTCGCTGGTCTTCGACCGTTCCGGCAGTCTGGCCGCGAGCTATCGCAAGATCCACCTGTACGACGTGGAGATCCCCGGTCGGGTCTCCTACCGGGAGTCGGCGAGTGTCGCGCCCGGGGTCCAACCGGTGGTGGTCGACGTCGAGGGGCTGCGGGTCGGCCTGTCGATCTGCTACGACCTGCGCTTCCCGGAGCTGTACCGGCTGCTCGCCTCAGATGGAGGCGCGCAGCTGCTTGTGGTTCCGGCCGCGTTCATGATGCACACCGGCCGGGACCACTGGGAGGTCCTGCTGCGGGCCAGGGCTATCGAGAACCAGTGTTTCGTGGCGGCGGCCGGTCAGACCGGCGACCACGAGCCAGGTCGCACCTGCTTCGGCCGCAGCATGGTGGTCGACCCGTGGGGGACGGTCATCGGCCAGGTGCCGGACGGCGCGGGGGTCTCCGTCGTCGACCTGGACCTGGACCGGCTCGACACGATCCGCGCCGAGCTGCCCAGCCTGGCCAACCGCCGGCTCTGAACCTCAGCCCTCCAGCAGGACGCCGATCACCGCGAACCCGGCGATGGCCGCCGCGGTGACCAGCAGCGCCGTGGTCATCCGGGACCTGCCCCGCCGGGCCAGTCGTCCCACCGAGAGCACAAGTACGACCAGCACGACAGCGCCGATCACCACCTGCCAGAACGGCCCGATGAGGCCGAGCAGCGCCTCCTCGGCGAACACCCTGGCGCCGTGCCCGGACTCATCCATGACTGACACTCTGGCACGTCCAGGTGGCCCGCGTCCTCGGGCTGTGGCGGGGAGTCGAGGTGCTCGGTCCTCGGCTGCGCCGGGGACGGTATGGCGCTCTTCGTTCGAACCAGTGATGAACCCTGATTTGCCTTCTCCGGGCCGTCCGCGTAACTTTCTCTCTGCACGGGGGAGGCCGGACAAACCGGCCGAGAACGGGCGCCAGGCTCGTGGCGGGAACGCCGAGCGAGACTGAGGATCGGGCGGTGCGGAACACTCCGGAAACGGGGTTGCGAACGTGGAGCCGACCGGGTAGAGTTTCGAAGCCGGCAGGAGCCGGGCGGAGAGCCGCGAAGCGGTGATCGGCCGGTCTGCGGCTTCCCACGACAGAAACGAACGTTGGCAACGACGTGCGTCATCGTGGACTCGAGCAAGCAAGACTATCCGCGTTATCGGGTTGAAGCACGACGAACCGCGAAATATCGGTTTGACACGGCGGAAACGAGCGGGTAACGTAGTAAAAGTGCCTGGCGCTGAAAGCGCCGGTCGCGGAGCGGGAAAAGCCCCGAGATGGGTTTCACTGAGGTGGAGCTTTGATCGGTGTGTGGTTGTTCTTTGAGAACTCAACAGGGTGCTTGTAAAGCCAGTGCCAATTATGATTTATACCCCGGACT
>NZ_PYAK01000002.1 GCF_003264365.1 Micromonospora noduli | reverse complement strand
GGCCGCCCTGGTCGCCGGTCTCGGCGCGGGCGGCGTCGGGCTGTACGACGACGTGGTCGGCGCGCGGCCGGAGCAGAAGGCGGCCAAGGGCTTCGCCGGGCACCTCGCCGCGCTGCGTGAGGGGCGGGTCACCGCCGGTCTGGTCAAGGTCGTCGGGGTGGGCGCCGCCGGGCTGGGCGCTGCCGCGCTGCTCGCCGCCGACTCCCGGGTCGCCGCGCACCCGCGCCGGCAGCGGCACGGTGCGTTCGGCCGGGGTGTCGACGTGCTGCTCGGCGCCGGCGTGATCGCCGGCACGGCCAACCTGCTCAACCTGCTCGACCTGCGGCCGGGCCGCGCCCTCAAGTCCGGGCTGCTGCTCGCGGCGCCGCTGACCGGCGGCCCGCAGGGCGGGATCGCCGCGGGCGCGGCCGGCGCCGCCGCCGGCCTGCTCCGCGACGACCTGGCCGAGGACGTGATGCTCGGCGACAGTGGCGCGAACGCGCTCGGGGCGGTGCTCGGCGTCGCGCTCGCCGCCCGTACCGGCCCGCTCGGCCGGGCCGGTCTGCTCGCCGTCCTCGCCGGGCTCACCGCCGCCAGCGAGAAGGTCAGCTTCACCGCGGTGATCCAGCGGACCCCGGGGCTCCGCGAACTCGACGCACTGGGCCGACGCGCCGACTGACGTGAACAGACCGGCACCCCTCGCCGGCGCCGGCCGGCTGGCCGGGGCAGCCGCGCTCATCGCCGTCCTCACCGTGGCCAGCCGACTCGCCGGCTTCGGCCGCACCGCCGTGTTCACCTGGGTGGTCGAGCAGAGCGACCTGGGCGGCATGTACGTCATCGCCAACACGGTGCCGAACATCGTCTTCGAGATCGTCGCCGGCGGGGCGTTGGCCAGCCTGGTCGTGCCACTGCTGGCCGGGGCGGTCGCGGCGGAGGACCGGCGGACGGTGGCGGCGACCACCGGCGCCCTGCTCACCTGGACGGTGAGCCTGCTGGTTCCCCTCGCCGTGCTCGTCGCCCTGTTCGCCGACCCGATCATCTCGGTGATCAGCGAGGGACGATCGGCGTCGGAACTCGCCGCCGGCGCCCGGATGCTGCGCGTGTTCGCCCCGCAGTTGCCGCTCTACGGGATCGGCATCGTGCTCACCGGCGTCCTCCAGGCACACCGACGCTTCGCCTGGCCCGTCATCGCGCCGCTGCTGTCCAGCCTCACAGTGGTCGTCGTCTACGTGGCCTTCGGCGCCGCCCAGGGTCGGGGCGTGTCCGTGGCCCAGGTCGGTCGCAGCGGCGAACTGCTCCTCTCCGGCGGCACCACACTGGGCGTGGTCGTGTTGTCGCTCTCGCTGCTGGTCCCGCTGCGGCGGCTGCGGATACGGCCCCGGTTCGGCTACTCCTTCACCGCTGACGCGCGGGCCCGTATCGGTGGGCTCGCCACGGCCGGCGCGGTGACGGTGGCGGCACAGCAGGTCGCGCTACTGGTGGTGCTGAACCGGGTCTCCGGTGGCCCCACCGGGTCCCCGCAGGTGTTCAACCTGGCCCAGGCGATCTACCTGCTGCCGTGGGCGGTCCTCGCCGTGCCGCTGGCGGTGGCGTCCTACCCCACTCTGGCCACCGCCAGCGCCGCCGGTGACGAGGCCGGTTACCGACGGACCCTCTCCAGCGCGGTGCGTGGTGTGCTGCTCTTCAGCTGCCTGGGCGCCGCGGCGTTGATCGGTACCGCGCAGCCGATCGCTGCGCTCTTCTACCCGGACAATCCGGCGTCCACCGCGGCGGCCATCAGCGGATTCGCGCCGGGTCTGCTCGGCTACGGCTTGTTCGCGATCCTGTCCCGCGCGTTGTACGCGCGCGGCGACACCCGGTCGGCGACAGTGGCGATCACCCTCGGCTGGCTGGTTGTTCCGGCCGCGGCGCTGCCGTTGACGGCGCTGCTCCCCACCGCCGACCGGGTGCTCGCGGTGACGTCCGCGAACTCGGTGGGGATGCTGGTGCTCGGCGCCCTGCTGCTCGTGGCGGTGCTGCGCAGCGCCGGCCGTCCCGCCCTCGCGGGAGCGGCACGGGCCGGAGCGGCCGGTGGCCTCGCCGGTGTGCTCGCCGGGCTCGCCGGGCTGGGCCTCAGCCGTTGGCTCGACCAGTCGGGCGGCGGCACCCCGACGACGGCGGCGGCGTTCGGTCAGGGCATGCTGTCCGGGGTTCTGGTTGGGGTTGTGTTCCTCGCCGTGGTCTGGTTCGTCGACCGGCGGGACGTACAGCCACTGCTCGCCGGGGTGCTGCGGCGTCTGGGCCGGCGGGGGCCGTCCGGCGGTGCGCCGACACCGGGCGCGGGCTCCGCGGAGCGGGGCGACGGGAAGGAGACGGCGACGCGATGACTGAGCCAGCTCAGCCTGCCAACTGGTCGGGCACCGTCGCGTTGGTGCTCGCGTCCAGCACCGGCGGGGTCGGCCAGCACGTCCGTTCGGTGGCCCGGGGCCTCGTCGCGGGCGGCACGACCGTCCTGGTCTGCGGGCCCGCCGCCACTGAGGAGCAGTTCGACTTCACCGGTGTCGGTGCGCGGTTCGAGCCGGTGGAGATCCCGGCCAGCCCGACTCCGGCCGACGCGCGGGCGGTGCTCGCGCTGCGCCGGGCGCTCGCCGCCGCTCACGTCGACGTGGTGCACGCGCACGGCCTGCGGGCCGGGTTGGTCGCCGTGCTGGCCCGTCCGGCCGCCCCGCTGATCGTCACCTGGCACAACGCGGTGCTCGCGGGAGGACTGCGGGGCGGCGTGTCCCGGCTCGTCGAACGGGTGGTGGCCCGGGGCGTCCGGGTGGCGCTCGGCGCCTCCGCGGACCTGGTGCGACGGGCCGCCGAGGTGGGTGCCGTCGACGCCCGGCTCGCCCCGGTCGCCGCGCCGACGCTGCCCGCGCCGCGTCGACGCCCGGCGGCGGTACGCGCCGAGTTCGGCGTCCGTCCGGACCAGCCGTTGATCGTCTCGGTCGGTCGGTTGCACCCGCAGAAGCGCTACGACGTGCTGATCGACGCGGCGGCCCGCTGGCGTACGCGTACCCCGCCGCCGGTCGTGGTGATCGCGGGCAGCGGGCCGGCGTATCTGCCGCTCGCCGCGCGGACGTCGGCCGCCCGCGCCCCGGTGACCCTGCTGGGGCACCGCACCGACGTGGCCGACCTCCTCGCCGGCGCCGACCTGGCGGTGGTGACCAGCGACTGGGAGGCGCGACAGCTCTTCGCCCAGGAGGCGCTGCGCGCCGGCGTGCCGCTGGTGGCCACCGCTGTCGGTGGGCTGCCGGACCTGGTCGGTGACGCCGCCACGCTGGTTCCCTCCGGTGACGTGGACGCGGTCGACGCGGCCGTACGCGCGTTGCTGGACGACCCGGCGGCGCGGGCGGAGTTGGGCCGGCGTGGCGCCGAACGGGCGGCGACGTGGCCGACCGAGGCGGACACCGTCGCCACGCTTGCCGCCCTCTACGCCGAGCTGGCCGGGAATCCCGGCGGTCCGGCGGCCGCCCCGGGCTCCGACGCCCCGAGAACGGGACACCGGTGATGCTGCGCCGAATCGCCCCCGCCCTGTTGACAGTGCTCGTGGTGGCGCTGGGCGTCACCGCGCTCGCCGCCCGCCCACCCCAGGGCACCCCGCAACGCACCGCCGACTTCGTGGTGCTCGCCGGGATCGCCGGGCTGCGCTGGGAGGACGTGGATCCGCAGAGCACCCCGACGCTGTGGCGGATGGCCCAGGACGGCTCGATCGGCTCACTGTCGGTGCGTTCCGCGCACCGGCCCACCTGCCCGGTGGACGGCTGGCTGACCCTCGGCGCGGGCAGCTTCGCCGCGTGGAACGGCAGCCGGTCGGTCGACGGTTGCCCGTCGGCGGGGGTGACAGTGGAACAACCGGACGGCATCGGCGCGAACCTGCCCGACCAGGAGGGCGTGGTCCAGTACAACCAGCAGCGGCTGCCCTGGGGCGCCCTGCCCGGCTCGTTGTCCGAGTCGGTGCGGTGCTCCGTCGCCGTCGGCCCGGGCGCGGCAGTGGCCGCCGCCCGACCGTTCGGCCGCGTCGACCGGTACGCCTCGGGGCTGCCGGCCGACCCGCGGCCGCTGCTCGGCTCGTGTGTGCTGAGCATCGTCGACCTCGGCACTGTCGAGGGGGCCGACCCGGCCACCCGCGCCGAGGAGGCCCGCGCGGCGGACGCCGAGCTGGCCCGGGTGCTGGCGGCACGCCCCCCACGGTCGTTGGTGATGGTCGCGGGGATCTCCGACACCACCCAGCCGGCCCGGCTGCACGTGGCGGTCGCCGACGGGCCGGGCTGGGAACGGGGGTGGCTCACCTCGGCCAGCACCGGCCGGGACGGGTACCTGCAACTTGTCGACCTCGCGCCGACCGCCCTCGCCGCGTTGGGCCGGCCCATGCCGGAGCGGCTCTTCCTCGGCCGCCCGGCGATCAGCACCGGCGGCCGCCCCGCCGACCTGACCGAGGCCATCAACGCGCCGGCGAACGCCGACCGGGAGGCGGCCGCCCAGCGCTCCGTCTCCGGGGCGTTCTTCGCGCTGCTCGCCGGGGCTCAGGTGCTGCTGGCGATCGCGATGCTGCCGCTGCTGCGCCGGGCCCGTCCGCACGCCGGCCCGACCGGCCCGACGCCCGTCTCCGGGCGGATCGTGGCGGTGATGGAGCTGCTGCTGGTCGCCGTGGCGTTGACAGTGCCGGCGGCGCTGCTGGCCGACGCGGTGCCCTGGTGGCGCGGCGAGCACCCCGGGTGGATCTTCGCCGGGGCGACAGCGCTGCTGGTGGCGGCCGGCACCGCGGCGGTGCGGTTCGCCCCCGGGTACGCGAACACCCTCGGGCCGCTCGGAGCGGTGGCCGGCCTCACCACGCTCGTGGTCGGGCTGGACGTGCTCACCGGGGCCCGCCTCCAGCTCAACAGCGTGGTCGGCTACTCCGCGTTGCAGGGGGGCCGGTACGCCGGGCTGAGCACTGTGGGGTTGGGAGTGTTCCTCGCCGGTGCGCTGGTCACCGGCGGCTGGTTCGCCCAACGGGTGCACCGGGGCTGGCGGCCGGCGGTGATGGTGGCGGTGGGTGGCCTCGCCGTGGTGGTGGTCGGCAGCCCGTACCTGGGCGCCGACCCGGTCGGCGCGATCGCGCTCACCGCCGGGGTGAGCGTCGCCGCCGTGATCAGCGCCGGCGGCTGGTTGACGATCAGCCGGCTGGCCTGGGCCACCATGGCAGCGCTGGCGGTCGGTATCGGGTTCGCCGTGGTGGACCTGCGGCGTCCGCCGGGGGAGCGGGGCAGCCTGGGCCGGTTCCTCTCCGCGCTCGGCGACGGCACCGGCGGGTTCGCCGTGCACCGGTCCAGCACGGAGAACTTCGAGACGTTGGTCAACAGCCCGCTGACGGTGCTGGCGCTGGCCGGCGGGTTGCTGGTGTGGTTCGCCCTGTTGCAGCCGTGGGGTGGGCTGATGCGGCTGTTCGGCATCTACCCGGCGGTCCGGGCCGCGCTGGCCGGCACTGTGGTCGCCGCGGTGCTCGGTGGTGTGCTCGACGGCGCGGCCCTGGACGTGATGGGCGCTGCCGCCGCCCTGGTGGTGCCGATGGCGGCCCTGGCGTCGCTACGGGTGCTCGGGCACGCCGCCGACCGGACCCGCCCGGCAGCGGGCCGCTCCCGCGCCAACGGCGCCGACGACGACTCGGGGTCCGGCGGGGTCGGCCCGGTCGGTGGGGGTGACGGTCCGACCGGCGGCGGTGGGCCACTGGGTGCCGTGCATCCCCGTCCGATCGCCGGCCCGCCCCCGAGCGCACCGGCGAAGGTCACCCAACCGGCGTCGGACACTGCGGGCGAGCGCCGCGGGGACGCCGACGAACCGCCCGAGCCGACCGCGAGCGGGTCGACGCCGGACGCCGATCCGGCGGTGCCCGTACCGCCGCGGCAGGTCTCCCGGTCATCGACGGAGGTTGCCGCGTCCTGAGCGCCGGGCCTCGTCCGGATGGCCCGGAGGTGTCGCAGCCGGGGTGCGGCCTGCGGGTACCCGCCCGGGAGGTGTTACCGTCGAATCCCGTGGATCGCGTGATCACTTTGCTGATCAAGCACGGCGGTCTGCATGACCGCGACAGACGACACGGGAGCAGGCCTTGGCCCCATCAGCACGGACGACCAGGCACATTTTCGTCACCGGGGGCGTCGCCTCCTCGCTGGGTAAGGGCCTCACCGCCTCCAGCCTCGGCAACCTGCTGACCGCGCGCGGGCTGCGCGTGGTGATGCAGAAGCTCGACCCCTACCTGAACGTCGACCCGGGGACGATGAACCCGTTCCAGCACGGTGAGGTCTTCGTCACCGAGGACGGCGCCGAGACCGACCTCGACGTCGGGCACTACGAGCGGTTCCTCGACCGGGCGCTGTCCGGCAAGGCGAACGTCACCACCGGCCAGATCTACTCCGACGTGATCGCCAAGGAACGGCGCGGCGAGTACCTGGGCGACACCGTCCAGGTCATCCCGCACATCACCAACGAGATCAAGTCGCGAATCCTGGCGATGGCCGACCCGGACGAGGACGGCCAACTCCCCGACGTGGTGATCACCGAGGTCGGTGGCACTGTCGGCGACATCGAGTCGCTGCCGTTCTTGGAGGCGATCCGTCAGGTCCGCCACGACCTGGGCCGCGACAACTGCTTCTACCTGCACGTGTCGCTGGTGCCGTACCTGGCGCCCTCGGGTGAGCTGAAGACCAAGCCGACCCAGCACTCGGTGGCGCAGCTGCGCAACATCGGTATCCAGCCGGACGCGATCGTGCTGCGCTGTGACCGGGAGATCCCGGTGAAGCTCAAGGAGAAGCTGTCGCTCTACTGCGACGTGGACGCCGAGGCGGTCGTCGCCGCCCCGGACGCCCCGAGCATCTACGACATCCCGAAGGTGCTGCACCGGGAGGGGCTCGACGCGTACGTGGTGCGCCGGCTCGGCCTCTCCTTCCGGGACGTGGACTGGGCCAGCTGGGACGACCTGCTGGAGCGGGTGCACCGCCCCCGGCACACCGTCACCGTCGCGGTGGTCGGCAAGTACGTCGACCTGCCCGACGCGTACCTGTCGGTGAGTGAGGCGATCCGGGCGGCGGGCTTCGGCCACCGGGCCCGGGTGCAGCTGCGCTGGGTGCCCAGCGACGAGTGCGTCACCCCGGCCGGTGCCGCCGCGGCGTTGGCCGGCGTGGACGGCATCCTCATCCCCGGCGGCTTCGGCGTACGCGGCATCGAGGGCAAGATCGGCACCGCCAGGTACGCCCGCGAGGCCGGCATCCCGCTGCTCGGCCTCTGCCTCGGCCTGCAGTGCATGACCATCGAGGTGGCCCGGCACCTGGCCGACCTGGACGGCGCCAACTCGTTGGAGTTCGACGAGCAGGCGGCCCACCCGGTCATCGCCACGATGGCCGACCAGGAGGACATCGTCGCGGGTCGGGGTGACCTGGGCGGCACCATGCGGCTGGGCGCGTACCCGGCGACGTTGACCGAGGGCTCGATCGTCGCCGAGGCGTACGGCAGCACCGAGATCAGCGAGCGGCACCGGCACCGGTACGAGGTGAACAACGCCTACCGGGACGCGCTGACCAAGGCGGGTCTGCACATCTCCGGCACCTCGCCGGACGGCCGGCTGGTCGAGTTCATCGAACTGGACCGGAGCCTGCACCCGTTCTTCGTGGCCACCCAGGCGCACCCCGAGTTGAAGAGCCGCCCGACCCGTCCGCACCCGCTGTTCGCCTCGTTCGTCAAGGCCGCGGTGGCGTACTCGCAGGCGGACCAGCTGCCGGTCGACCTGGACGCGGCGGCGGAGGCCCCGACGACGCGCAAGGCCGCCCGCAACGGCGCCGCGACGAAGGCGTCGTCGGCCTCGTGAGCGAGCTGGAGCACCGCTACGAGGTGCGTTCCCGGGAGGAGCGGTACCGGGGGCGGATCTTCGACGTGGTCACCGAGGAGGTGACCATGCCGGGCGGTGGGACCGGGCTGCGGGACCTCGTCCGGCACGTCGGGGCGGTGGCAGTGGTGGCGCTCGACGACGCCGGCCAGGTGGTGTTGATCCGGCAGTACCGGCACCCGGTCGGGCGGCACCTGTGGGAGCTGCCCGCCGGTCTGATGGACGTCTCCGGCGAGGAGCTGCCGGCGGCGGCGCTGCGGGAGCTGGCCGAGGAGGCCGACCTCACCGCCGGCCGGGTCGACGTGCTTGTCGACCTGCACAGCTCGCCGGGGTTCACCAACGAGATCGTCCGGGTGTTCCTGGCCCGCGACCTCGGCGACGTGCCGGCCGACGAGCGGCACGAGCGCCACGACGAGGAGGCCGACCTCCAGGTCGTCCGGATCGACCTGGACGAGGCGGTCGCCATGGTCCTGGCCGGTGAGATCACCAACGCGTCCGCGGTGGCCGGGCTGCTGGCCGCGGCCCGCGCCCGGGACACCGGCTTCGCGCAGCTGCGTCGGGCGGACGCGCCGCTGCCGCGCTGAGCGTCGCCGCCGGTCCAGCCCGGTGGGGGAGTACGCACGGAAGGGGCCCCGCGGTCAGCCGCGGGGCCCCTTCCACTCGTTGGTCTAGGAGTCGCGCAACGGACGGCCCTGCGCGTCCGTGCCGCCGTTGACCAGGATGAGGATGCCGTCGACGACGCCCCAGAGAGCGCCGACGCCGCAGGTCACCAGGCTCACGACGAGCTGGAGAACGGCGATCTTGGTGTGTCCGGTGTAGAACCGACCGGCACCGAAGGTGCCGAGCAGGATGCCGAGGATGCCCGCGACGATCTTGCTCTTGTCGGAGACGCCCTGGGGATACCCCGGCTGGGGGTACCCGGGCTGGTAAGGAGGAGTGGTCATGGGCCGACACATTAGTGATCCACTCGCCGGCTGTCCGCACCGCCGCCCGGCAGATGGGACGATAATGGTGAAACACTGTCCTGTTGGCTGAGGTGACGGTCGACCGCCGAATGTCGGCGGTGCCCTGACACTTCGTCAGGACACCCGGGCACCGGGTGGCACTGTGCTGGCTCGCGGCGGCACCGGGCGCGCCTAGACTGCCGCCGCAGGACCGGTGTACCGCGATGGCAAAGGGGCCGTCGTGGCACCGAGCAGTCGGGGGAGAGCAGCCCCGAAGAGAGGTGTCTGCATCGTGAAGGTCGGAATCCCACGCGAGGTCAAGAACCACGAGTACCGCGTGGCGATCACGCCAGCGGGTGTCAACGAGTTCACCCGCAGCGGCCACCAGGTCTTCGTCGAGTCCGGCGCCGGGGTTGGCTCCAGCATCACCGACGAGGAGTTCGCCGCCGCCGGCGCGAAGATCCTCGCCACCGCCGACGAGGTGTGGGAGACCGCCGAGCTGGTGCTCAAGGTCAAGGAGCCGATCGCCGAGGAGTACCACCGGATGCGCGAGGGGCAGGTGCTCTTCACCTACCTGCACCTGGCCGCCTCCAAGGAGTGCACCGACGCGCTGATCGACCGCCGGGTCACCGGCATCGCGTACGAGACCGTCGAGCTGCCCGACCGGTCGCTGCCGCTGCTCGCCCCGATGTCCGAGGTGGCCGGCCGGCTCGCCCCGCAGGTGGGCGCCTTCTACATGATGCGTACCGGTGGTGGGCGCGGTGTGCTGCCCGGCGGTGTCTCCGGCGTGTACGCGGCCAAGACCGTGGTCATCGGCGCCGGCGTCTCCGGCATGAACGCCGCAGCGATCGCGCTGGGCCTGCAGTCCGAGGTGCTGCTGCTGGACAAGAACGTCGCCCGGCTGCGGCAGGCCGACGCGATCTACCGGGGCCACCTGCAGACCGTCGCCTCCAACGCCTACGAGGTCGAGCGCGCGGTGCTCGACGCCGACCTGGTCATCGGCGCGGTGCTGGTGCCCGGCGCGAAGGCCCCGACGCTGATCTCCAACGAACTGGTCTCCCGGATGAAGCCGGGCAGCGTGCTGGTCGACATCGCCATCGACCAGGGCGGCTGCTTCGAGGACTCGCGCCCCACCACGCACGCCGACCCGGTCTACAAGGTGCACGAGTCGATCTTCTACTGCGTCGCGAACATGCCCGGCGCGGTGCCGAACACCAGCACCTACGCCCTGACCAACGTCACCCTGCCGTACGCCCTGGAGCTGGCCAACCAGGGCTGGCGCGAGGCGCTGCGCAACGACCCGGCGCTGGCGCTGGGCCTCAACACCCACGCCGGGCAGGTCACCTACGGCCCGGTCGCCGAGGCGCACGGCATGGACGTGCTCCCGCTGGCCGACGCGCTGGCCTGAACGGTGGCGGGCTGACCGGCGGCACGGACTCCGCCGGCGTGGGCACATCGCCCACGCCGGCGCTGCGCCGTGCCGTTCGCGGTTACCTCGACCACCTGACCGTCGAACGTGGCCTCTCCGCGAACACGCTCGCCTCGTACCGTCGGGATCTGGACCGTTATCTCGCCACCCTGGCCGATGCCGGCGTCACCGACCTCGCGTCGGTCGGCGCCGGCCTCGTCGAGTCGCACCTGGCGCGGCTGCGCGCCGGCGACGACGCGCACCCGCCCCTCGCCGTCTCCTCCGCCGCCCGCGCGGCCAGCGCGGTACGGGGCCTGCACCGCTTCGCGCTGCGCGAGGGCCTGGCCGGCGCCGATCCGAGCCGCGACGTCCGCCCGCCCACGCCGCCCCGGCGGCTGCCCCGGGCGCTACCTGTCGACGACGTGATCCGGCTGCTGGAGACCGCCGGCCCGATCACCGCGACCGGCGACGACGCGCCCCTCGCGCTGCGCGACCGGGCGCTGCTGGAGTTCCTGTACGGCACCGGCGCGCGCATCTCCGAAGCGGTCGGCGCCGCCGTGGACGACCTCGACACCGACGACGGCACGGTGCTGCTGCGCGGCAAGGGCGGCCGGGTGCGGCTGGTGCCCATCGGCGGGTACGCCGTCGACGCCGTGCGCGCCTACCTGGTCCGGGCCCGCCCCGGGTTGGCCGCCGCCGGCCGGGGCACCCCTGCGGTGTTCCTCAACGCCCGCGGCGGCGCGTTGTCCCGCCAGGGCGCCTGGGGCATCCTGCGTCGCGCCGCCGACCGGGCCGGGCTGCCCGTCGACGGGCCGGCCGCGGTCTCCCCGCACACCCTGCGCCACTCCTACGCCACCCATCTGCTCGACGGCGGCGCCGACGTCCGGGTGGTCCAGGAGCTGCTCGGCCACGCGTCGGTGACCACCACCCAGGTCTACACGTTGGTCACCGTGGAGCGGTTGCGCGAGGTGTACGCCACCGCGCATCCGCGCGCCCAGGGCTGAACCGGTCGCTGTCGACGCCGACACGCCGGGCCGGTGCCGAACCCCCTGCTGGTCGGTGGCGTACAGTCGGCATCGGCGCGGACCTCCTGGAGCGACACGACCGGGGTGCGCAGCGGCGCCGCGAAGGACGTCGGACGGCTCCGACGCCGGGTGGGTCGTCGGGAGGGGGCAACGAGCACATGGCTGGCAACGGTGACCGTGCCGAGACCTGGACGTCGGAGCTCCGCGAGCAGCAGGCGACGCTCGGCGCGGACCTGGGTCCTGCGGACCCGGCTGCCTACACGATGCGCAAGCCCATTCCCGAGCCGATGCCCACCGACCGGCACGGCCCCGCGCGCATCATCGCGATGGCCAACCAGAAGGGTGGCGTCGGCAAGACCACGACCACCATCAACCTGGGCGCCGCCCTCGCCGAGTACGGCCGCAAGGTGCTGCTCGTCGACTTCGACCCGCAGGGCGCGCTCTCGGTGGGCCTGGGCGTCAACCCGCACAACCTCGACCTGTCCATCTACAACCTGCTCATGCAGGACGACATCATCGCCGAGGACGTCGTCATCAAGACCGACGTCGCGGGCCTGCACCTGCTGCCGGCCAACATCGACCTCTCCGCCGCCGAGATCCAGCTCGTCAACGAGGTCGCCCGGGAGATGGCCCTGGCCCGGGTCCTGCGCACCGTCCGCAAGGAGTACGACTACATCCTGATCGACTGCCAGCCGTCACTCGGCCTGCTGGCGATCAACGCGCTGACCGTCGCCCACGGCGTGCTCATCCCCCTCGAATGCGAGTTCTTCAGCCTGCGCGGTGTGGCACTGCTGCTGGACACCATCGACAAGGTGCGCGAGCGACTCAACTTCGACCTGGAACTCGAAGGCATCCTCGCCACCATGTACGACAGCCGCACCACGCACTGCCGCCAGGTCCTCCAGCGGGTGGTGGAGGCGTTCGGCGACAAGGTCTACCAGACGGTCATCACCAAGACGGTGAAGTTCCCCGAGTCCACCGTGGCCGGTGCCCCCATCACGACGATGGACCCGGCCTCCTCCGGGGCACGTAACTACCGTCAGCTGGCCCGCGAGGTGATCGCCGCCCAGTCGGAGCGGTAGCCGGAACGCCCGGTGCCCGCCTCGTGGACTACGGTCGTCCGGTGACCGCGCCACCCCTCGACCCACCCGAGACCGCTGCTGCGGCCGTGGTCGACGGTGTGCAGCCCGCCGGGTTCACGGTTCGGCTGGCCAACTTCACCGGCCCGTTCGACCTGCTGCTGCAACTGATCGGCAAGCACAAACTCGACGTCACCGAGGTGGCCCTGCACACGGTCACCGACGAGTTCATCGCCTACATCAGGGCGATGGGCGACAACTGGGACCTGGACGAGGCCAGCGAGTTCCTGCTGATCGCCGCGACGCTGCTCGACCTGAAGGCGGCCCGGCTGCTGCCCGCCGCCGAGGTGGAGGACGAGGCCGACCTCGCCCTGCTGGAGGCCCGGGACCTGCTCTTCGCCAGGCTGTTGCAGTACAAGGCGTACAAGGAGGCGGCGGCGCACATCGCCGAGCTGGAGGCCGTCGGCGGCCGACGCTATCCGCGTGCCGTCAGCCTGGAGCCCCGCTACGCCGAGGCGCTGCCCGACCTGGTGCTCGGCATCGGCCCCCAGCGGCTGCTGAAGCTGGCCGTGAAGGCGATGACCCCGAAGCCGGTGCCGGAGGTCTCCATCGCCCACGTGCACATGGTCCGGGTCAGTGTCCGGGAGCACGCGGCGATCCTCGCGGCCCGGCTGCGCCGGGCCGGCACCGCCACGTTCTCGCTGCTCTGCGCGGACTGCGAGGCCACCCTGGAGGTGGTGGCCCGGTTCCTCGCGCTGCTGGAGCTGTACCGGGAGGGCCTGGTGTCGTTCGTGCAGGAGCAGGCCCTGGAGGAGCTGACAGTGCGCTGGACCGGCCCGACCGACGGCGACACCGAGCTGCACGTCGACGAGTACGCCGGCACCCCGGCCGACCCGGAGTCGCCTGAGCTTGAACCGGCGGGGCCTGGTCCTGAGCCGGTGGGAGCTGAGCTTGAGCCGGCGGGGGCAGAACCTGCGGGGGCTGGGCCTGAGCTGGCTGGGCCTGAGCTGGCTGGGCCTGAGCTGGCTGGGCCTGAGCTGGCTGGGCCTGAGCTGGCGGGGAATGGGCTTGAGCCGGCGGGGGCTGACCCTGTGCCGACGGGGGAGGCCGGCGGGCCGGACGGGACGGGAACGACGGAGGGTGCGCGGGATGAGTGACGAGCAACGTCGGGACTCGCTGGCCGACCAGGCCGCCGCCTGGGTTCCTCCGTGGGACCGACCCCGCCCGCCCGCCGCCGCCGACACCTCCGCGCCGCCGGACGACTCAGCGGCACCACCGGACACCGAAGAGCTGGCCGAGCCGACCACCGATCGGGCCGCGTTGGCCGAGGCGTCGCCCGAAGCGGCGGCGCGCCGACCGGAACCCGACGCTGCCGCCGACTCCGCCGAGCCGGACGTGGTCGCGTCGGGCTCTGAGCAGGTTGACCCGGATGGGCCGAGCCCGGTCGACGTGGACCCGGGTGGGCCAGCCCCTGTCGAGGCGGCCTCGGGTGGGCCAGGCCATGTCGAGGTCGGCCCGGGTGGGCCCGATCCCCTTGAGGTGGCTTCGGACGAGGCGGGTCCGGGTGAGCCAGATCCCGTTGAGGCGCCCCGGAACGACGTGGGCTCGGCGGGGCCGGACCTCGGTGCCGTGACGCAGGCCACGGCGGGGGAGTCGGGTGGGGCTGGGGACGTACCCCGGCGGCAGCTGGCGGGGCGGCGGCGGGCGACTGTCGCGCCGGAGCCCGCGCCCGCGCTGTCCGACGCCGAGCTGCGCGGCGCGTTGGAGGCGATCCTGCTGGTCGTCGACGAGCCGGTCAGCGAGCTGGTGCTGGCCCAGGTGCTGGAGCAGCCCGCCGAACGGGTCGGGCCGATGCTCGACGAGATCGCCGCCGGTTACACAGCAGCCGGGCACGGGTTCGAGCTGCGCCGGGCGGCCGGCGGGTGGCGGCTGTACACCCGCCCGGAATACGCTACGTACGTTGAGCGGTTCGTGTTGGACGGGCAGTCCGTGCGGCTGACCCAGGCGGCGCTGGAGACGCTCGCCGTGGTCGCCTACAAGCAGCCGGTGACCCGTTCACGAATCTCAGCCATCCGGGGTGTGAACTGCGACGGGGTCATCCGTACGCTGGTCACCCGCGGCCTCATCGAGGAGTGCGGCACCGAAACGGACAGCGGGGCGTTCCTCTACCGGACCACCACGTTGTTCCTGGAGAAGCTCGGGCTGAACACCGTCGACGAGCTGCCGCCCCTCGCACCCTTCCTGCCCGACGACGTAGAAGAGCTTGCTGATGCGACCCGATAACCGTTCCCCGAAACCCGACGCGCCCGTCTACGAGGGGGCTGAGCGCCTGCAGAAGGTGCTCGCCGCCGCCGGCGTGGGTTCCCGGCGTGCCTGCGAAGACCTGATCTTCCGCCGCCGGGTCACGGTGGACGGGCGGGTCGCCAAGCTCGGCGACAAGGTCGACCCGGCAACCTCCGTGATCCACGTGGACGGGGAGCGCCTCCAGGTCGACATTCGCCTGGTCTACGTGGCGATGAACAAGCCGCGTGGGGTGGTTACCACCATGGCGGACGAAAAGGGACGCAACGAGCTGGCCGACTTCATCGGCGCCCGGCTGGAGCAGCGGGTCTACCACGTCGGGCGGCTGGACGCGGACAGCGAGGGCCTGCTGCTGCTCACCAACGACGGCACCCTCGCGCACAAGCTCATGCACCCCTCGTACCAGGTGCTGAAGACCTACCTCGCCGAGGTGGTCGGGCCGATCCCGCGCAACCTGAGCAAGCGGCTGCTGGCCGGCGTCGAGCTGGAGGACGGGCCGGTCAAGGTCGACTCGTTCAAGGTGGTGGACACTCTCGGCAAATCCGCCCAGGTGGAGCTGAGCCTGCACGAGGGCCGCAAGCACATCGTCCGGCGGCTGATGGATGAGGTCGGTCACCCGGTCACCCGGCTGGTGCGTACCTCGATCGGGCCGATCCGGCTCGGTGACCTGCGGACCGGGCGTATCCGGCGGTTGACCAACGCCGAGGTCGCCGCCCTGTTCAACGTGGTGGGTGACTGACCCCCGAGTTCGGGGTACGGCAGCCGGTAGGCTCCACCGATGGCCGGGACGCGGCCGCCCGGGTGGTGGCGTGGGTCGCCTCCGGCGGCGTCGCGCGCGGGTTCGTTAGCGCACCCGGGCATGATTGATGACGATTGACAACCGCTTGCGGCGCCAGATCACCGGGCGATCCGTGAGGTACGGGCTGAGGAGGACACGGTGGAGGAAAACGTACGGACCGGGCGATGTGTGGTCGCTGTGGACGGGCCGTCCGGATCGGGTAAGTCCACCGTGTCGCGGCGGCTCGCCGCGAGCATCGGTGCGCGCTACCTGGACACCGGGGCGATGTACCGGGCGATCACGTGGGCCGTGCTGCGCTCCGGCGTGGATCTCACCGACACCGCGTCGGTGGCCAAGGTCGCCGGCGAGGTCAACCTGCGCATCGGCACCCACCCGCAGGGGTACGCCGTGACCATCGACGGGGTCGGCGTGGACGCCGACATCCGTGGCACCGAGGTGACCGGCGCGGTTTCCGCCGTCGCCGCCGTGCCGGCTGTCCGTGAGCTGCTCGTCGCCCGGCAGCGCGAGATGATCGCCAACGCTGGTCGGATGGTGGTCGAGGGTCGCGACATCGGCTCGGTCGTGGCGCCGGACGCCGACCTGAAGGTCTTCCTGACCGCCTCCGAGGCGGCCCGTGCCGCCCGGCGCAGCGCCGAGGACGCCGCCGACGTGGCGGCCACGGCCGCCGACCTGGCCCGGCGGGACCGCCTCGACTCGACCCGCAAGGTCAACCCGTTGGCCCAGGCGCCCGACGCGGTGGTGCTGGACACCACCGAGCTGGGCATCGACGAGGTCGTGGCGCGGATGCGCGACCTGCTCACCGAGCGAGGTGTGGCATGAGTAGCGATGGTGGTGGCTGGGTCGAGCTGCGTGAGCCCGACGTCGCCGTTGAGGAACCGACCGGCCCGCAGCCGGTGGTGGCCGTGGTCGGCCGCCCCAACGTGGGCAAGTCGACGCTGGTCAACCGGATCATCGGCCGCCGGCAGGCGGTCGTCGAGGACGTCCCTGGCGTGACCCGCGACCGGGTCCCGTACGACGCGCAGTGGAACGGCCGGGCGTTCACAGTGGTGGACACCGGTGGTTGGGAACCGGACGCGAAGGACCGGGCCGCGGCCATCGCGGCGCAGGCCGAGACGGCGGTCGTCACCGCCGACGTGGTGCTGTTCGTGGTCGACGCGATGGTGGGCTCCACCGACGTGGACGAGGCCGCCGTGAAGATGCTGCGGCGCAGCGCCAAGCCAGTGATCCTGGTGGCCAACAAGGCCGACAACAACTCCATCGAGATGGAGGCCACCTCGCTGTGGTCACTCGGCCTCGGTGAGCCGTTCCCGGTGTCCGCGCTGCACGGACGCGGCTCCGGCGACCTGCTGGACGCCATCCTCGCCGCGCTGCCGGAGGCACCGGCGATCGTCGAGAACCGCCCGCGCGGACCGCGCCGGGTGGCGCTGGTCGGGCGGCCGAACGTCGGCAAGTCGAGCCTGCTCAACCGGTTCTCCGGCGAGGAGCGGGCGGTCGTCGACTCGGTGGCGGGCACCACTGTGGACCCGGTGGACAGCCTGGTCGAGATCGGCGGTCAGACCTGGCAACTGGTCGACACGGCCGGGCTGCGCAAGCGGGTCGGCAAGGCCAGCGGCACCGAGTACTACGCCAGCCTGCGTACCGCCGGCGCGATCGAGGCCGCCGAGGTGGCAGTGGTGCTGCTGGACTCCAGCGAACCGATCAGCGAGCAGGACCAGCGGATCCTGTCGATGGTGACCGAGTCGGGCCGGGCGCTGGTCATCGCGTTCAACAAGTGGGACCTGGTCGACGCCGACCGCCGGTACTACCTGGACAAGGAGATCGACCGGGAGTTGCGCCGCATCCCCTGGGCGATCCGGCTGAACCTGTCGGCGATGACCGGCCGTGCCGTGGACAAGCTGGCCCCGGCCCTGAACAAGGCGCTGGCCAGCTGGGAAACCCGCGTGCCGACCGCGCACCTCAACCAGTGGCTGACCGCGCTGGTGCAGGCCACCCCCCACCCGGTACGTGGAGGGCGGGCGCCGCGGATCCTGTTCGCGACGCAGGCCGGTGTGGCACCGCCACGGTTCGTGCTCTTCACCACCGGCCCGCTCGACGCCGGCTACCAGCGCTTCGTCGAGCGCAAGCTCCGCGAGGAATTCGGGTACGAGGGCAGCCCGATCGAGATCTCGGTCCGCCCGCGCAAGAAGCTCGGCCCCGGCGGCCGGGGCAAGGCGCACGGCTGACGCGGTCAAGTTCTGCCGAAATGCCGGATGGGCACCTCTGCCCATCCGGCATTTCCCTATCCGACGCCACCCTCCTAGGACGCTTTAGGGGGTGTGCGGTGACTCCTTATGGTCGTCGGCGGGGGTTGCTCACTGGGTGGTTCGGTTGCGTCGCGACGCCGGTGGGGCCTGTGCGGAGGACTCGGAGCTGCTGCGCTAAGCTGTACCGGCTGCCGCGGGGAAACCACGCGGGGGCGGGACGTGGCGCAGCTTGGTAGCGCACTTGACTGGGGGTCAAGGGGTCGTCGGTTCGAATCCGGCCGTCCCGACGCAGGTCAGAGGCCATTCGGAATCTTCCGGATGGCCATTTCTGATCTTGTGCAGCAGTGAAGTACAGCAACGGCTCATTGATCGAGGCTTTCGCCGAGCCTCCGCAGGGCTTCGCGGGTCGTCTTGGACGAGACCTGGCTGTAGATCTCCATCCTGATCAAGAGGTCCGCGTGCCGCAGGATCGCCATCGCGACCCGGGGGTGCACGTCCAGGTCGACCAGCAGCGAACCGCAGGTGCGTCGGGCGTCGTGAACGGTGATCTTTCGGATGCCGGCGCGGGCGATGCGGCTGTCGTAGGAGCGGTTGAAGTTGCGGGGTTCGACCGGCAGTCCGTAGCGGGTCGTGAAGATCATGCCGGTGTCGTGCCAGGCGTCGCCGGCTTTCTCTCGTGCGGCCTGCTGTTGTTGGTAGCGGTGCCGCAGTGCGGCGACGCAGATGGCTGGTAGCGGTAGGGGAGCGTCGGACTCTTCGGTCTTGGTGGCCCGATGCAGTAGGTGGCCACGTACCCGCTGGAGCTGCTTGTCGATGACGAGGCTGATGTCGTGGTTGTCGCGGCCGTGCTCGCAGAAATTCTCGCTGTGGGTGGTGCACGGCTTCTGCCAGCCGTCCCGGTTGATGTGGTCCCAGGTGAGGCCGAGGACATCTCCCTTGCATAAGCCGAGCACGAGGACCAGGACATAGGCGGCGTACAGGTAGTCGTCGTCGTCGGAGGCATTCCAGGAAAGCCCGAGCTTCCTCACTGCTCCACGATTTGCCCTTGCGATTGCGGATCGGTCGGAGCTTCACCAGGGCCGCGACGTTCTTTGCGACCAGTTCCTCCACTTCAGCCTGAGAAAGCGCCGAGCGGAGTACGGCGCGGATTCCCTTGACGGTGCGAGCTGCGGAGGTCCCGGCAGCACCGGCCAACCGCGCAGCACTTGCGGCTCTTCGGTGGCCGGCGTTCGTCATTCTCGGGACCTGGATGACAGCCGCGGCTAGAGATGGCTGGCCCTAACATCTCATGGGTGTCCGGTCGCTGGAGCCTCCGACGTGCTGTGAACCGCCTTCATCGCGATGTCCTGGCGCCGCTCGAATTCGAGCGCCACGGCAACAGCTGCACGCGGGCGGACAACGGTCTCCTACGCGAGATGTGGTTCTACACCCCTCGGTGGGGCGACCCCACCATGAAGGGGATCCAGGTGTTCCTCAGCGTTCGGATCGTGGGCCTGCCGGAACCACTGGTGGAGTTCCGCCGCGACGCGCTATGGACTCACCTTGAGCCGATCCGCCAACTCAACGAGTACCCGCGCCCCGCATCTGAGGAGCCATTGCCAGCAGAGCTGATAGATGACGTCGCCGGACCCGGCGTCGCCTTCCTGCGTCACGCCGCAGACCTTCACGCCTTCGGCCAGTGGGCGGCCGAAGTCCATGCCCAACAGGGGTCATGGGGGGCGTTCCGGCAGGTGTATCCCGGGGGCACCGCGCCCTTGCAAGCAGCAGCGTTCGCAGCGGCGGTGGCGGGAGACAAGGCTTTGGCTAACCGCAGGGCAGGGGCTGTGGTTGTTGAGGAAGGGGACCCGCGCGAGGTACGCGACTTCCGCTCAGAACTAGGAAGAGTCGTCCCGGAATAGACAACCTCGTAGCCGGCCGGCACGACGCCTCGTTGAACTGTCGGGCAGGTGTTGATACCGATCTGTCACGCACGTCCTGAGACCGGACACCAACTGCCGGTCGTGTCTAGTCCCACCACATGCTTGACGGATCTGTCCCAGCAGATGCTTGTCGTTTGGGCCTAGGTCTCGTGGGGGTTCCTTGCAGGGAACCGGGCTCAGGTGCTGTTCGACTGTTGAGTACGAGTGCGGCAGCATGTGCCGGTGAGTTTCGACCTCGACGTGCTGGCCATCGACCCAGCGGCGAGCGACGACGCGGTGCGCGCCATGGCGAAGCGCTGCAGAAGCGGTCAGCACCCCGAGGGCGAATTGGACGAACGCATTGTGGGCTTCTACGAGAGTCTGCGTGCCCGCTACCCCGACTTCCCGCCATACCGCGACGACTCGCCCTGGATGTCGATGCCGCTCGACGTTGGTACTGATCACGTCAGCATGAACATGAGCTTTGGGCGGCGCAGCACTCCCGCCATCGAGCTGGTCGTGGATCTTGCAGCGCGATATGGGCTGACGATCTACGACCCGCAAGGCGATGAGGTAGCACGGCCCCACCGTTGATGTCCGAGCACCACTGGGCCGGGCGGTTGGTTTAGACATCGAGGGCGACCTTGCGGGGGCGGTGGGCTTTGGTCCGGGTGAGTGGGTGGTCGTTGGAGCGGCGGATGGTGCGAAGGCCGTCGTCGCACTCGACCGCCGGTTCGGTGTCCGAGAGGTGATGGTCACGGTCTTGCCGGCATGGACGCGGCCGAGAGCGACTTTCTGCCAGGCGACCATGACCACGCCGCTGTTGGAGGCGCGGCGTTGGACCCGGACCGGTTCGGTCGAGGGCTGCGGGGGGCGGTCCGGCCGGTCGGGCACCCCGAAAGCCCATGATCTGCTCCGGGGTGAGCGGGTTGGGTCGGGTGCGCAGCAGCTGCCGGGTCTCGGGGTCGAAGAACGCCAGGGTGGTCGGGTCGATGCGGACACCGACGCGACGGCCGGCGAGGATCTCGGCGGCCAGGACGACATGCTGACCCAGCGACACCTTCCCGTCCCGCTTGACTGTCCGGTCGACCTCCACGACGCCCGGACGCCCGGCGGTGTCCAGGGGTAGCGGGGACGAGCCAGCGGTCGACCGCCCTGACGCAGCAGCACGGCCAGGTCCGCCACCGACAAGTGGGACCGGATCGTCTTGATCCGGGAGCCGGCGATGAGCAGGTGGATGACGTCGGGGTCGGCCCAGAACGTCACCGTCACGCCGGAGCGGGCCGGGCCGAGCCAGAACTGCTTGCCCGCGACTTGCAGGTTCTCCCGACGGCGGCACCACCCGGCCGAACTCCACCGTCCCCGCCACCATCTGAACCGGCGCCGGCATCCGGGCCGGCGCTGAAGCGGCCACGCCAACTCCGGCGATTGTCCTCGGGGGACAACCGGTGGGTACGAGGCGGCCCTGAGCCAGTGCTGGCGGTGGTCGTACGAGTGACTTCGAGCGAAATCAGGAGCGGGAGGCGACCTATGGCAGGTGTCGGGCAAGTTCGGTACGCAGGACGCCCGCCGCAGGCCGAAGCAGTCCGACGTTGACCGTGTAGACAGGCTGACCGGCACGGATCCGTGGACGAAGCGTCATGCCGGACGGCGCCACCGCTCCTGGGCGCAAAGTGACCTGGAGGACGGCGAATGGGCCAGGACGGCGAACCGTCGCCGACTGGATCGCCTGCCACGGCAGGACGGCCGTTCGCCCCTTCTCGGCGAGCCCCACTGCCGGACCGGTGAACTCAACCGAGGACCAGTTCCTGCGATGCAGCACAAGCGAGAGAGCGCTGAAAACGACGGCGTAGAGGACACCTGAAGCGGCGATGCTCGTCAAATCGGCCGGCGGCCGCCCGGCGATGAGTGCTAGCACGGCTTGGACGACAACCCAAACCAGCAAGCCCATCAGCAGCATGAACACGAAGGTGAGGCGGGCGGACGTACGGAACACCGTTTCGTTCTCGTCCATGAGGTTCCTCCCGTCGACCGTGCCGTCGACTGTAGGGCAGTTTCCGTCCAGCAGATGACCCCAACGGCGGCGCACATGTTGGATGAGGGTCTGCCTGCGATACAGCTTCACGGATTCCGTCCTCACCGACACCTAGTCCCGTCCGCGGGGGTAGGTCTCAGCCTTCAGCTGGACGGAAGGCGCAGCAGCCGGACCCCTGGAACCCGAATGCGACTGTGGCGTTCTGGCGGGACTTCCTCTGACCCGACCGGCACGCCTGAGCAATCTCGAACCGATGCCGCCGTCGTAGTCCTTCCGCTGTTCAACTGACCGCGCGCCAACTGTCGAGGCTCGTCCAACTGTTCGGTCAACGGGACATGCTCGTGCTGGCAAGGGCCCGTAGGGCCGATCGCAGGCGCCCAAGGCGACCTGCGGGCCACGAGCAGCGTTGCCTCCACCGCGCCCACTGCCTCGGCCGGCCCCATGTATCGCGCTCAAGATCTGGAGTTGTGCAAGCGTACTGATTTTCGGCCGTTGGCGGAGGAGGACGCGCCCGACATCGTTTCGTTAGGGGTTCTTGGTGTTGGTGTCGATGGTGTAAACCACGTCTGGCCCGACGTCGTGGCGGGTGATGCCGGGTACGTCGGGGATGTTAAGCAGTGGTTCGTATGGGGTGCCTTGGACCCGGTTGCGCAGCAGGACGACGCTGCGGATGCCGAGCTGGTGCAACCGATCCAAGGCCGGCTCGCTGGGGAAGGTCGCCATAACGTCGCGGATCGCCTGACGGTTAGGTGTGGTGTAGCTGGCCGCACCGTTGACCATGGCGGGAAAACCGTCGGTCGACCAAAGTAGGACGTGGAGGTCGATGCCGTCGTCGGACGGCAATACCATGATCGGAGCGTGCGCGGAGGCTAGCGCCATCGCGGCCGGTTTGGCTGGGGTTTGGGGGTGGTGCAGGTCAGGCAGGCCCTCAGCTAGCACGAGGACCAGCAACGGAACGGTCAGTAGCCGTGCCTCTCCCACCGACCATTTCGGCTTGGCGCCCCTGCGAGCCACCTCGGCTAGGTGGGTAACCAGGCCGGCCGCGAGGATGGCCAGGCAGAGAGTGGGCCACAAGATCAACCGGCCTGGTGTACGGGATCCATCGAACCCGGGCACGTAAAGATAGAGCAGACGGTAGATCGGCCCGTTCGTGCCTAGCGCGAACAACACTCCGACGACCGCCCCAAACAGCAGCAGAAGCCGTTGCACCGGTGACCAGCGGGATAGGAACAGGCCGGCGAAGGCCAGTAGATACAGTGCATACCCGCATAGCAGCACTTTCTCAGTCGGTGCGCCACCAAGAGCGGTGCGGGCGTCGTTGTGTAGGGTGCCCCAGGGCAGCGAGGACTGCGGAGCCACGAGAAGTCCGCGCAGTGTCGGGGAGAAAAACGCGACGTAGTCCCAGTCCCGGGTGACATGTGGGTTGAGCTCGCGCACGTGTTGGTACGCGTACGCGAAGTATCCGGTCACCGCGGTGAAGACCAACCCGCCGATCAGATCGCCGACGATCAGCCGGAGGCTAAGGCGTGGGCGGTGGATCAGCCAGGCTGTCAGTGTGATCAGACAGAGGGCGGCGAGGACGTATACGAATCCCAGCCCCACGCCGAAGCCAAGGCTGACCTGCCAGGCCGCAACCAGCCAGCCAGCGAACGCCCAGCCCGGCCGGACTCGTTCGGCAAGGTAGCCGCGGGTGAACGAGAGTCCGTGGCCGCGCGCCAGCATCGCCAGGGCCAGAGTGATACCACCGGTGGAGAGAATATTCAGATGGCCGTCGTGGCCGTAGCGCCAGGGCGCGTAGGCGAGGGCGGCCCCGGCTACCGCGGCGGCGACCTTATTCGCGCCAAGCTGACGCAGGAGCGCGTAGCCGCCGAGGAAGGCGAGCGCGAAAGCCAGCACGAACAGGATGTTGTAGCGCAGCACGGCGCCGACTACACCGTTGCCTATCAGCCCTGCCGGGGCATAGCCGAGCAGGCTGTCGTTCAGGGCTAGGCCGTACGTGTCGGGATAAAAGGCGTTGGTATCCCACAGGCCACGCAGACCGTGGGTGAGAGCGTGGCCACCCCATCCCACCAGCCATGCTTGGGCCGTCGGGTCACCCACGTCACCGACGATGGTGTGGGCCGGGTCGGCGATGGGCACAGTCTTGGCGCCGGCAGTCATCACGCGAACCGCGTACGGCGGAATCAGCCAGATCATCGCGACAGCGAGGAGCACCGAACCGAGGCTCGCGATACTCAGTTCTCGCAGATGGGCCCTACGTGTCAGCCAGTCCCTCGTGCCTCGACCGGCGCGCGCGAGTCGGCCATTTTTCCAAGCTCGCTGAGAGTGACGGCTGATGTCGGGCCTCCTGCCGGTGGCTCTACCTGCGTCATCACATTGACCCTCACTGTTGAACTGCCGCAGTAAATCATGAGCAGGGCGGCGCATAGAGTCAAGACATCGATCAATGCCGTTCCGGTAGCCGGGCCTTACGCTGTTTATCAAAGGCGCCTTGTCAGGCAGGAGTCGCGATCGGTGCAGCGGCGAGTTTTGCCGCTGTCGGAACAGGACATGCCAGGGGTTGCCGCAGGCCCTCGCCCGGGTTCCGGACCGACGGGACGCTGGCGGCCGGATCCATCCGCTGGCGGGACTGCTCGCGATCGCGGCGGTGGTTTCGGGAATCGAGCCGCGTCGTGGAGATCGTCGAATGGGCCGCCGACCTGCCGGAGCGGCGTGGGAGCGTCTCGGTGCAGCGTCGTGGTCGATAACCGCGACGTCGATCCCGGCGGCGCGGGCCGCGGGCTTCGGGCGCGAAGTGGCCGTCGGGCCGGCGTGGCCGTAGGGGGTTCGCAGGGACCAGCAACATCATCCGGGCATCGTGCCGGAGGGGCGACCTCGGGCTCTACCTGATATGACGATCGGGCAGGTCATCGTGATGCTGCCCTCGGTGTCTGCCGATTCCTCAGAGGAGAGTGGCACGTTGCTTTCATGAGGGCGCAGTCAGTCGTGGGGAGCACCGGCCCTGCGCAGCTATCCGCTTGGCGGTGCATCGCCGTCGGATCGCCAGTCGGTGAACAGCTCGGCGAGGCTGGTCTTGGTCTGGTTGGTGAGGATCTTGGTGGCGTCTTCTCCGAGTGGCTTCAGGGCGTGTTGTCGTACTGCGGGATGTTGTGCTGGTGCAGGGCAGATGAACACAGCGAGGATCTGGAGTGTGACCTCCCTGCGCAGCCGGCGGTTCTCCTCTGCCATCTCGCTGGTCGGCCGGTCGGTGCGCTCACCCGCGTCAGCCTCGGCCTGCCGGATCCAGTTCCTGAGCGCCTCGTGATGCACACAAGCTACTCAGCCAACCTCCGGATCACCCGACTCGCGATACAAGCGCACACCGCGCTGACGTAGCTCATCGGGGCACTTCTTCGGTGCTGCCACTGAAACTTCCTCCCCACGGCCATCAGACCATGATCAAGAAGCTCCATCGGTGTCGCTGGGCACCACCCAACAGGTCAGCCCAGGAGACGTGACGTGACGGGGGGCACCGTGGCCTGGCCACCCCGGTTCACCAGTCGCCCTGGCCGACACCTGGTGTGCCGGCTGCCTTGCGCAGGCTGTCAGGCAGAGGCTCATTGCGCTGCTTCCAGCAGACGTCCGATCGCCTTCTTGCGTCCGTTGACCGAACCGGCGAAGTTGACCAGGAAACCGAAGAAGATGACGGTCTCCGATGCCCACATCGCCACCCGGGAGCCACCACCTGGGCGCGGCGCGATGGTGATGGACATGGTGATGCCGCCGTGGATTCCGCGTCGGCGCATGTTGATCGTGCCCGGTCCGCTCGCGGTGGTCCACAGCACCGCGCGGGGGCCGCCGAACGCGGTGCGCACGATCTGGGCGGTCTGCGCCGGGTCGTACGCGGTCTCGGTCGTGGTTGTCGCGACCGCCTTTCGTGTCTCGATGAGTTGCCAAACGACGAAGCTGACTAGGGCGGTGACCCCAACGAAGCAAAGAAAGCCTTCCATAATGGCTCCATTTCTCAGTGAATGGCATTGACACGGCCTGCCCAGGTGACACGGCGGAGGAATCAGTCGCGCTGCTCTCGGAGCTGGTTGACACGCTGCATCTCGTAGCCGGTCAACAGGGCGGTCGGCAGGCCACGTGAGCGTTTGAACTCGATGCCCGCGTCGATCAGCGGCAACGCGGCGGGGATGCGGAGCGTGTCGCCGCCGTACATCTCCCAGGCAAGGCGCGCCGCGCCGAACGTCGCGAAACCGCCCTGGTCTCCTGCCACGACGGCTCGCAGCGCGGTCAGGAAGCCATCCTGGTCCCTGGTCGCGTGCCGGTGCAGCTCCCCGAAGCGGTCCCACATGTCGCCACCGTCGATGCCGCTCCCGTGCACGTCGAGCGAGTACCGGCCGAAGGTCTCCAACCACCTGAACATGTCGTCGGGAAACGGGGACTGAGGTGACCGACTGAAGATTCCCATGCCGCTCTCTGACGGACCGCTGTCCGTCAGAGAACGGCGGAAGGCTACCGAGAGGTCCCTGCGACACGGCGAGAGGACGGCATCGGCAATGGGTGAACGGCCGCCGCGAACCTCCTACGGATACCTCGCGCCGCCGGACGCGCGGGTGCAAGGCTGGGAGTGCAACAACGACGGTTGTGGGACCGGCGACGAACCTGCGCCGCACTCCTGGCCGTACCCGTGTCGGGAGTGTCACAGGCCAACCGATGCCACCTTCGAGGAACCGTGGGCGCACGACGCCAGGGGCTACAAGATCCAGAATCACCTGCACAGCCCGGACCATCACTTGCGGGGGATGGCCGAGCTGGAGCAACACAGCTGGGCGTACAAGGACGCGTGGCTCCGCGACGATCGCCTGGCGGCCGACCGGGCGTGGAGGGCGTACCGCCGGGCGAGGCCACCACGGTGGCAGGAGACCGACGGCTACTGGATGACGACGAAGTCCATGTCCGAGATGGTGCGGCTCGCCGCTGCGTTCGACGACCTCGACCCTGCGATACACGACGTGCTGGAGTGCTACCCATTCATCAACACCAGCGACGTCGACGAGGACAACACCCGGCGGACGATCTCGCGCACCTTCGTGTCGATGTGCATCGCGGTGCTGGTGCGCCAGTCCTCCATTGACCATCCTCGGGAGGCAGAACTCCACGCCGCGATGCGCGACGTCGCGGGCCGCATCGAGAGCGTACTGCTGGACCAGCACCACCGCGGGTTCCGTCGCATCGCCGAGATCCGCGCCCTCCATCGGACCCGGGCCGCCATCGTGCGGACCCGCCGGTCGTCCGCGGTCGCCTTCGACGGTTTGCCGCCGATCTCGGCGGCGATCGCGCTCGGCCGAGGGCCCTGCGCCACGGACGATCCGCACGATCTTCCCGGTGTCTCGGAACTGGACTCGAAGCGCGTATTGGCGCTCGCCGACGCGGCGATCACGATCGCGGAGACCCACGACGACACTGGTCCGCTCGACGAGCTGGTCCAACGCCTCGACTACGCCGGGACCTATCCTGGTCTCATCCGCCTGCTGCAGGGCCGCCGGCAGATCGTGACCGGGGACCTGGATGCGGCCGTCGCTGAACTCGAACGCGGCTCTCATGAGGACGACAGGCTCGCTCGGCGGCTGCGGCCGCAGATCCTCGCTACCCTTGGCTTGCTTCTGGTACGGATCGACCCAAAGAACCTTGAACTGGGAATCGAGTGCTGTCGAGCCGGTCGGCAGGCCGGTCTTCGCTGGTGGAGGCGCACCACCCCGGCTGATGCAGGTTTGGCCAGGCTGCTGTTGTGGCGGGGGCTGCGGCCCGGATCGCCATTCGTCGATGGTCCCGGCGACGTGCACGAGGCGCTACGGCTCATCCGTCGCAGATCCCGCCTCGGACACCACCACGGCGCGGACGACCAACTCCTGCTCCAGGAAGCGCTTGCCGCCAGGGACGCCCTCGCCGGTAACACCGGCAACGAGCATCGACACCGGGCCTGGCGCGACTCGGTGAACACGCCGTGGAGCACCGCGGCGAGGGCCCGGCTGGCCGTCGCGTGGGCGGAGTGGGCCGTCGGCACCGGCGTCGCGGAGTTCGCCGCCGAGGCGTACCAGCAGTTGGTCGCTCTGGCGTCTCAGGACGCCGTCGCGCGGTACGGTGCCGGCGCGAAGCAACGGGTGCTCGCCGCCGCCCAGGAGTACGCCGAGGAGGCCGGATACTGGCTGGCCCGGACCGGGCGGTACCGGGAGGCGGTTCTCGCGTTGGAGACCGGGCGGGCCGTCGGCCTGACCGAGGTGATCGGGCGGGACAACGCCGTGGTATTCGATCGGCTGCGTGCTGCCGGTCGGGCGGACCTTGCCGACGAGTACCGACGTGCGATCGAGGATTTCGATGAGCAGGAACGTCACCCATCCGCCGGACTTCGGGGGTCCTGGGCGTACCTCCGTGATGTCGCCCGGCGAATAGCCGCGGTGACCGGCGCGGACCCGATGGCGATCGCGGTGAACTACGACGACATCATCGCCGCGACCGGCGACGGCGCCCTGGTATACCTCGGTGCGGCAAAGGCGGGTGGGTACGCGCTCGTGGTGGCCGCGCGGCACGATCCGCAGTATGTCGACCTGCCCAAGCTCGATCGGGCGAGTGTCGCCGGGCTCGTCGCCAAGGTGCTGCCAGAAACCGAGGCGGCGACCGGCCTCCGTAGCTTTGCGATCGTGAATGGGAAGCCTGCTGGGGCGCGCGACCTTTCAGCGTTCGGGCAGACGACAACCAGTCCGATGACCGAGGCCCTCCATACGTTGTGGAACGACGGTGTCCGCGATGTTGTCCTTCTCAGTGCGCGAGGTCGGATCGTGACACTCGTGCCGGTCGGTCTGCTCAACCTGCTGCCGCTTCACGCCGCCGGTGAGCCGAGCACGCCTAGTGAGGAACCCGCCGGGCGGCGCCACATCGGACAGTTCTCCGCGATTCGGTACGCACCTAACGCTCGCGCCCTCCGGCGTTGCCGGGACACGGCAAGGGAACTCGCCGTACGAGAGCAGAGTCTGCTTGCCATCGATGTGCCGGACGGACACCGGGTCGACCCTCGTGGTCACTTGCGGTACGTCGCCCGGGAGACCATCGAGATCGTGCGCCGCTGGACGGGGCTGCCCACGTCGCCGAGCCACGCCTGCACCTGGGAGGAGTTCCGCAGTGCGGCCAACGAGCACACCGTCTGGCACCTCGCTTGCCACGGCTCGGCCGAACCCGGCTCGATCCTGGACAGCCGGCTGTACTTCGCCGACCGTCAGGTCACGCTGGAGGAACTGCGTCGCGCCCTAGCAACGGGCCGACGCCGCCTGGCGGTGCTCTCCGCCTGCCAGACCAATGTCAGCGGTATCGCCTTACCGAACGAGGTGGTCGGACTGCCGTCGGCCCTGATCCAGCTCGGATTCGCCGGGGTGATCGCGACAGCGTGGGCAGTCGACGATCTGGCCACCACCTATCTCATGACGGCGTTCTATCACCTGTGGTGTCGGGAGGAAAACGAGCCGGCCGTTGCGCTGAACCGCGCCCAACAGTGGCTCCGCACTGCTAACCAAGCTGACTTGACCGCGCTCCTACCCGACATCGAGCCACCAGGTGCACCGGGTGATTGTCCCTACACCGATTCGGAACACTGGGCGGCCTTCGCGTACACCGGTGCCTGACCGAGTTCCCGCCGACCGTGCATTGCTGCGAACTCTCCCACGAGATCGACGGCAGGCGGATCTCTGACCGCAGCCTGACCCCCGCACGGCTCGGCCTGCAAGTCGCATGCCTGGCGCGACGCCTGCACCGGACTGGGAACTACGCCGAAGAAGACCCGCCCCTACCGGCCACAGCCCAACAACCGCCACCGACCCCACACCGCCACCAGCGGCCTACCATCCATTACCAGGTTGACAACCTGCCTGGACAGCACATCCAGGCTGCTGCCTTCCGGGCCAGGACCAGGGTCGAGTGAGTCAGGTCAGCACCCGGATCGGGTTGCCGTCGAGGAAGGCGCCGATGTCGTCCACGGCGTCACGGAAGAACGTCGCGTAGTTCAGCTCGCTGACATAGCCGAGGTGCGGCGTGGCCAGCACGTTCGGCAGCGTACGGAACTCGTGGCCGGCGGGTAGTGGCTCCTCGTCGAACACGTCGAGCCCGGCTCCCGCGATCCGCCCTTCGCGCAGCGTGGATGCCAGGGCGGACTGGTCGACGATCGCCGCCCGCGAGGTGTTGACCAGGTAGGCGGTGGGCTTCATCAGCGCGAGTTCCCGCGCGCCGACAAGCCCGCGCGTCCGGTCGCCGAGCACGAGGTGAACGGAGACGACGTCGGACCCGGCGAGCAGGGCATCCAGGCCGGGGGCCAGCCGCGCGCCGCCCTCCTCGGCCCGCTGGCGCGTCAGGTTCTGGCTCCAGGCCAGCACGTCCATGCCGAACGCCCGCCCGACCGCCGCCACCTGGGACCCGATCCTGCCCAGGCCGAGCAGCCCGAGTGTGCGTCCGTGCAGGTCGGTGCCGACGGTGTGCTGCCAGGGGCCGCCGGCGCGCAGCGCGGTCGCCTCGGGCACCAGGTGGCGGGCCAGGCCGAGGATCAACGCCCACGTCAGCTCGACCGTCGAGGTCCAGCCGCCGCCTGTGCCGCACACCGTGACGCCGTGCGTCCGCGCCGCCCCCAGGTCGATGGCGGCGTTGCCCATGCCGGTGGTGACGAGCAGCCGCAGGTGGGGCAGCCGGTCGAACACCTCGGCGGGGAACGGCGTGCGCTCCCTCATGGCGACCACGATGTCGCAGTCGTGGATGGCCGCCACCAGATCGTCGGTGTTCGTGAAGTGCTTCCGGAAGCTGGTGGCCCGCACCCGGGACCAGTCCGCCAGGCCGAGTGCCACGTCCTGGTAGTCGTCCAGCACGGCGCAGCGAAGATCACTAGACATGACAAATAATCCGCCTTCCATCTGAAGAAGTGCCCAATTGGGGAGCTGCCGAGCGTCGGAGGACGTCCCAACTCATCTTCGGTGCCCTGACCGACGCAAGCCGGCGTGCCATGCCGGCGCGGCTGAGCCACGGCCGGCCACTGTCGGAATGCTGGCTCAGCCAGTGAGGTCAGCAAGCCAACCGTCTCTCCGCATCTGAAGGGTCCCCCGAGATCGCCGGGGTTGTGGTGCGCAGCGTGCAGGCGCAAGGGCGCATCTGCACGCTGCGCACTGAACCGCTCGACGGGGTGTTCGCCGGGTTCAACCGGCTAAGAGACGTTCTCGGTCAGAGCTGCTGGGGTCGATGCCGCCCGTGCACAAGCGGCAAGGGCGCTCACCGCCGGGGCTGGGGTCAACGCTCCAACAGGCGCATGGCGGCTTCGTCGTGGGTGTCGCCGACAGCGGGAGGAAGGTTGTCGAGCTTCTCGATCTGTTTGGCGGTCAGTTCCACGGCGTCAGCGGCGGTGTTCTCCTCGACGCGTGCCACGCGCTTGGTGCCGGGGATGGGGGCGATGTCGTCGCCCCGGGTCAGCAGCCAGGCCAGTGCGATCTGCGCCGGAGTGGTACCCGCTTCGGCGGCAACGGCTTGGACCTCGTCTGCGAGACGCAGATTGCGCTGGAGGTTCTCGCCGGTGAAGCGCGGGTTGTTCTTACGCAGGTCCGTCTCGTCGAAGCCGCTGGTCGAGCGGATCTGGCCGGTGAGGAATCCGCGTCCCAGGGGCGAGTACGGCACGAAGCCGATGTTCAGCTCGCGCAGCAGGGGCAGCACCTGTGCCTCCGGGTGCCGGGTCCACAGGGAGTATTCCGACTGGACGGCAGCGATGGGATGGACAGCATGGGCGCGGCGGATCGTCTCCGGTCCGGCCTCGGACAGGCCGATGTGGCGGATCTTGCCCTCAGCGATCAGTTCGGCCAGCGCCCCGATGGTGTCCTCGATGGGCGTGGTCGGGTCGACCCGGTGCTGGTAGTACAGGTCGATGTAGTCGGTGCCCAGCCGCTTGAGCGACCCTTCGACGGCGGTGCGGATGTTGGCCGGGCTGCTGTCGAGTTGCCCTGCCCCGCCGCCCGCATGCGAAATCATGCCGAACTTTGTCGCCACTACGGCCTGGTCCCGGCGGCCCTTGAGCGCTTTGCCGAGGAGTTCCTCGTTGATGTACGGGCCGTAGACCTCGGCGGTGTCGAGGAGAGTGACGCCCAGTTCCAGGGCCCGGTGGATGGTGCGTACCGACTCGGCGTCGTCCGTGCCGGCTCCGGTGTAGGCGTAGGACATCGATACCAAGCCCAGACCGATGCGGGAGACGTCCAGGTCCCCCAGCTTGATGTGCTTCATGACAGTTCTCCGTTCCTCTAGCGATTCGTACGACTTGTCGGGCACGGCGATGAGCGGCTCCGCCGCTCATCGCCGGCACTGTTGCCGATCACTCCCGCTGGTCAGGGTGAGCGTGGCGGCGGTGATGGCGGGCCAATGGCGGCCGGCGGGACAGTCAGGCGACCGGGACCCAGGTGAACCGGCCGTCGGGGCGACGTTCGGCGCGTCCGAAGACCACGTCGGCGAAGTGGTTGCCGTAGCCGATGGTGTCGGGGCGGCTCAGCTCTTCGACCAGGTGGCGGCGGTGCGCGGCGGCTTCGGCGGGGTCGTGGTCGATCCCGCAGCCCCATTCGGGGTGGGTGACCTGGACCGGCGCGTGCATTGCGTCGCCGAACGCGATGAGCCGCCGGTCGCCGCCGGTGATGATGTACGTGACGTGGCCGACGGTGTGTCCGATCGAGAACGAGGCCCGCACGCCGGGGAAGATCTCCTCGCCGTCCTCGACGGTACGAACACGGGGTGCGAAGGCGGCCACACGTTCCTCGGTCGCCCCGCCCTCGGCGGCCAGGTCGCGCCGCTCCCACTCGGGTGCCGCGATGAAATGGGTGGCGTGTGCGAATGGCGGCGCATCGGTGCCGGGCTCGGCGCTCCAGGCCCAGCCCAGGTGGTCGAGGTGCAGATGGGTGATGGCGACGGCCTCGATCTGGCGCGGTTCGCGGCCCAGCCGCCGCAGGCCGTCCAGCAGCTCACCGCCGTGGATGCTCCCCAGCATCGGGTTGGCCGGGTCGTCGGGGTGGGACTCCGGTCCGAACCCGGTGTCGATGAGCAGCGCCCGGTCACCCCGCTCGACCAGCAGCCCGCCAATGGCTGCGGGCAGGAAGCCGCCGTCGTCGAGATGATCGCGGTTGGCCGCCCAGTCCGCGTCGGTGGCGGCGGGCAGCCAGCCGCGCGGCTTGCACAGGGCCAGCCCGTCCGGAACGTAGGTGATCTTCAGTTCACCCAGGCTGAGCGAACGGACGCGCGGTGCGCTGGTCAGTCGTATGCGGTCGAAATCTGTTGTTGCGGCCATATGGTCCTACCTCGTGCTCGGAGAGGTGCCACCTGGCAGCGGCACGGGCAACAAGTTACAGCTAGAACTACTTCAGCTGCAACTATGTCAGCTGTAGTAAGGTTGTGACGTGTCCACCGAGCGCGAGTCCCCAGGCCAGAGCGACCGCCGGCTGTGCGGGCTGGTCAAAGACCTGGCCAATCAGATCGATGCCCACCTTCGGGCCCGGACAGCCGCCCTCGGTCTGACCACCTCACAGGGCAACCTGCTGCGCGAGCTGACCCACCCCCTGACCCTGCGTGAACTCGCCGAACGGATGAGCTGCGAGCCCTCCAACATCACCTTCATCGCCGATCGCCTCGAAGAGCAGGGCCATCTCGAACGCCACCCACACCCCGACGATCGCCGCGCCAAGCAGCTCGTCCTGACCCCCAAGGGCACCGAACTGCGCGAACGCCTCCTCAAGTTGCTCTCCGAAGACAGCCCCCTGGCCCCTCTGGCCCCCGAAGAGCAGGACGCCCTACAGCACCTCCTCAGCCGCGCCCTCATCCGCTGACCCGTCACCCCGGCGTGCAGAGCCCGCAGACTCGTCGGGACCTCCAGCTCGCCGATGAGGCAACGTGCCAGCGAAATCCGCCGCACCCGCGCGTCTGGACGTTCGCGCCGCCGGGGCCCTTCTTGGAGATCGCAGTCGCGGCCTCGCTCATCGAGCTGCCGCGCCTTTCTTGTGGCGGTGGACACCCCAGCATCCAGCGGCTGACGCTCCTGGCCGGCCCGGCTGGCACAGCACTGACCGTCGGAGCGCCGGCCGGGTCAGTGAGAGACCCGGCCGGCGCACGGTGAGCATTTGTTGTCAGAGGGTCTTGACCTGGCCGCCATCGAGGATGAACTCGGCGCCGGTTGTGTTGGAGGAGCGGGCGGAGGCAAGGAACAGCACCAGGTCGGCGACCTCGCGGGCCTCGGTGATCCGGCCGGTGCTGATCGCCATGCTCTGTGGCACGACCTCGTCAAGCGCCTGCTGGATGCTGACACCCGCGCTGGCGGCGACGGCGTGCGCGAAGCCATCCGGCCCGGTCCAGAACGGGGTTCGCACCGGGCCGGGCGAGACGGCGTTGACCCGTACGCCACGCGGCGCGAACTCCTCCGACAGGGTCTTGGTCAGGTTGGACATCGCCGCCTTGGCCGCGGAATAGTCGACCACCATCGGGAACGGCAGCCGAGCGTTGATGCTGCTGATGTTGACGATCGTCCCGCCGTTGCCCAGCAGGGCTGGCAGGGCTGCCCTGCTGGTGCGCACGGCGCTGAAGAACGTCACGTCGAACACTCGCGCCCACTCGGCGTCGTCGACGTCGAGGAATCCTGACCGGGCACTGCCGGCGCCAACGTTGTTGACAAGGACATCCAGACGCCCGTACGCCGACAGCGCGGTGTCGACGAGCCGCTGCGGGGTAGCCGCGTCGGTGATGTCGGCCAGTACCACGGTGGCGCCACGCGCGGCCAGGGCGTCGAGCTCCGGCGTGCTCGCACGGCTGCTCGCCACCACGTGCGCACCCTCGTCGAGCAACGCCGCCACGGTGGTCAGACCGATGCCCTTGCTCGCGCCGGTGACGATGGCAACCTTGCCCTGCAGTTCGAGATCCACTAACACTCACTCCCACAATTGTTGACTGATCAGTTCCTAATTCGGGCAGCAAAAAGTCAGTCGAGGGCGCCCAGGGCGACCTCCACGGCATTGTTGAGGAACGCCCGATCCGCGCGGGCCTTGCCCATCACCCGCAGGCCCTGCAGAAACGTGGTCAGAAACTGGGCCAGCTCCTGCGGTTGCTTGTCCGCCGCGATCTCCCCGCGGACCCGCGCCCGCTCCAACGCCCCGGCCAGGGCCGACTCGACCTGACCCATCGTGCGCGAGACCTGCAGCACCGTGTCCGGATGCGCCGAGCGTTCCGTGGCCGCGTTGACCAGCAGGCAGCCCCGCTCCGGGTCGGCCAGGTCGGCCTCCATCAGTTCCAGGAGCACCGCCCGGATCGCCGGGCGCACCTGCTCCGCCCGGTCCAACACCTCGGTCAGCCCTGCCGCGTGGCGCTGGCAGTAACGGCGGAGTGCCAGCGCGTAGAGCTGCTCCTTGGACCCGAACGCCTTGTACAGACTGCCCCGGGCGATTCCGAGACTCTCCACGAGATCCTCGGTCGAGGTCGCCTCGAATCCCTGACGCCAGAACAACTCCATCGCGCGGTCCACCGCCGTGTCGATGTCGAACGTCCTTGGCCTGCCCATGCGACAACCTTAAGAAGTAGGAGACTGATCAGTCCACAACTGTGGGAGGCGTCATACGGACGGGGTCACCAGCACGCTGGGTTGTCTAGGTCGTAGCGCGCCGGCCCGGACCAGTCGAGTTGGCGATCCAGGCTCACGGCGTGGCGGGGAGGCCCCTGTAGGTCGTCAAGCCGGTCGGCGACGACGTAGGGCCGCTGGTCGGCGTGGCGGGACCACCGGTGTGGGTGCCACCCCATGATCGACCAGCCTCCTCAGGCTGTTCCTGGACGACAGTGCCGACCCACGGCAGTCGACATCGCGGCAGGGAACGGGGAAACGTCGCTGTGTCGGACCGTCCGGTCTGCGATCGACCGCCGGAGCTGCCAGCGCCTGTACAGCGGAGGAGGAGCCCGGACGGACAGCCGGGCATGGGAAGTGCTTGACGATCCACAGTACGAGCCCGGTAACGGAGAAGATCCCAACCTGCGGCTGAGGCGGAAGTGCGCGGGATGGCAGGGCGACCGGGTGGGGCCTATTGCTACGAGTGGTGCCGAGGGTTGAAAGCCCCAGTACAGGACGACGTACCCACTGCCGCCGTCCGGGCGCTTGGCGTCAGCCACCTCGGTACGTCCGCGGCAAGTGTCAGGTGCGCCCCGGGTCAGCCGACCATTACGGCGAAGACCGACGACACCGGCAGCGGCCCGGCACACCGGGAGTCGTTCGACCGGGCGCGGCTATCGCCCATCAGGAAGACGGAGTCGGCCGGCACGGTAACCGCGGCGAACCGCCGCGGGCCGCAGAAGTCTGCGTTCGGCGGCTCGTCGAGCGACGCGTCCTCAGCCACATACGACTCGGCCAGCGGCTTACCGTCGACCGTCACCTTGCCCGAGCTATCGCAGCAGGCGATGGTTTCGCCGCCAACCGCGACGACGCGTTTGAGTAGCGGCACCTTGCGGTCACCCCAGAGGCCGCCGGGGGAACGAATCAGGACGACATCGCCGCGTCGTGCCTCGTACATCCCGGTTACTGTCCGTGCGGTGACGACCTGGCGGGCCTTGACCGTCGGCTCCATACTGACGCCGCCCTGGGTGAACTGTTCGGTGGCTCCCGTCTCGGTCGCATCATCGTCGCCGCAGCCGGCAACAGCCATCAGGAGAAGGAGCACCATCAGTTTGCGCATCCGGCGGATCCTGCCAGAAGTGGCTGTGCCGTGCGGTCCGTCGGGCGCGGCGCTACCCGGCACTGCACGGGCGAGGCTCCTGGTCGCGGCGCGAGGTCCCCTGTGAGAGGCCGGGTAGGGGCCCGCGAGTCGCAACCCATCCCGACAGTGCATAGTGTCCTGCGGTGTCATCGGGCGATGTCGCCTGCCCGAGGAGAGGGTGGTAGGAAGTGACGACGCGTTCACCTGCCCGATGGGCCCGGGTCGCCGCATTGATCGCGCTGACCGGGGGCACGCTAGCGGTGTCCGCGGCACCCGTGGCGGGCGCCCCGGCACCCATCAGCATCCGGAGCGTGTCGGCGGAGAACGTGAAGCCCGGCGACAAGGTTCGCGTTCAGTTCCGCGTCAGGAACAACGGGAACAGGGCCGAAACGGCCATCGTGGTGGTCAGTGGCGGCCTGCAATGCACCACCGGCTGCCGGGTGGAGCCGAACCTCAAATCCGGCCAGAGCCAGGACTTTCAAGCCACCGTCGTCGCGCCCCAGGTGAACGCGGGCGAGATCTCCGGTCGCAACATCTCGGTCGCCGTACGGCTCGGCGGGCAGAACAGCTTCGACTACAAGATGGTCTACATTTACGGCCCGGGCACATCGCTACCCGGCGCGGGCGCGCCGCAACCCGGCGCGGACAAGCCGTCGTCCGAGGTGGACGGGGTGTCCGGCCAGGTCCGTGACACCAGCGGCAAGGGGATCGGCGGCGTGGCCCTGACCATCCGGGACAGCGCCGGGCACGAATACCGTACGACGAGCGACCGGAGCGGCCGGTTCTCGATCAAGTCGGGTGCCGGTAAGACGATCGCCGAGGGCCGGATCACGATCGTCGCAGCCCTGGACGGCTATCGCACCACCCGCACGACCGTACAGGGCCCCGCCGGTGACATCGCGAGCGTGCGGCTGACCTTGGCCACCGCGGCCGCGCCCACCAAGACCCCGCCCTCGCCCACCGCAACCGCGGCAGCGGACGGGGCTCCCGAGCCGGAGACCAGCGTAGTCGCGGCGGCACCCCCCGCCCTCGAACCGGTCAGCAACGAGGGCAGCGGTTCCCTGCCGTACATCCTGGGCGGCCTGCTGGTCGCCGTCGGCCTGGGCACACTGGCCCTGCTGGTGAACCGCCGCCGGAACACGCCGGACAAGCCGGCTCCGCACGCGGCGACTCAGCTGACAGCGCCGGCCGGAGTGGGCATGAGCGACGCACCGACCGCGGTGCTGCACACGACGCCGCCGGCCGACGGGTTCCCCGGCCCGTACAGCGGGCCCCCTCAGGGCGGCGTCCAGCAGCTCAGCCACGACCCGTACGGCGGACCGGCCCGCTAACTGAGTGGCTACGCATCGGCGTCGAACATCCGGTGCACGGCGGTTGCGCCGCCCCAGGTGCACCGGTCCGCGAGGTGAAGAACCGGCGGTTCTCCAAAGCTCGGCTCTGCTCTCGCCGGTGCACGACACCGCTGGGCTCATGTTCGGCAGGGGTTTGGAACCTAGCGACAGATGGCGGAGCGTGAGCGCACGGAGTAGCCGATGGCAGCGCCTGTGCTTGGTCCTACAGGTCGTCCCGGCGATAAGGTCGCGCGCATGACCCACGAAGAGATGCTCGGCACCTTCCAAACTGACGGTGCTCATTGAGTCGGATTGGCTCTGCTGTGCGTAGCGATTTTGGGTCGCGCTCATGCTTGCCTCGTGAGCATCCAGAGCGATGCCCTTCCCGTGCTCGTCATCGACGGAGCCTCGTTCGTCGACTTCGCCGGCTTCGTACGCGAATTCTCGCAGCTGCGTGGCAGGGCGACTGGGTGGGTCTACGGCTACGAGTGGTGCCGACGCTTGTGAGGCGTCAGCACGCCCGTCCGTGGTTCGGGTTGCAGTCGGGAGGGGTATCGCCTGCGTTCGTCAGAGGCGGTGGAGGTCTTTTCTCAGCTGGCGGATGACTTGCCACTGTGCTTGGTCGGCGGTGGGTCGGGGGAAGCCGCCGTGTCGGAAGGTCCAGTTCAGGTAGGCCACCAAGGGCATGCGGGCGTCGCCCACGAAGTGCGCGTCGGCGGATGCGTCGGGGAGGATGATGCCGTAGGGGCCACCGCCGCTGACGTTGTCCTTGTGGAAGTGGTCGGGCGCGACGGGCAGTAGGAATGGCTCGTCCTGGTCTTCCTGCCACGCCTCGATCTCTTCCGCGAAGTACTCGCGGATGTCGCTGTTCGGGTAGCGGGAACCCGCCAACTCCAGCACAAGCGGGTCGGCCGCAGCCGAGTTGGGCCATTGCGGGTGCGTCCCAACCAACCACACGTCGCCCACGATGCGGATCCACGACGACAACACCATCGGGAGTGGGCCGAGACGCTGTTCCAGCCAGTGAAGGAGCTCTTCCGCCTTCGGGTCGGGTGGCGTGTATGGCTCTGTCGGGGTCTGGTCGTCGTCGTTCTGGTGGAATCGGTAGCCCTGCTCGCGTAGGCGCGCGACCAGGGTTTCGATGTTGCTCCGGGCTCGGCGGGCCATCTCGTCGCACACCGCCTGCGCCTCAGCGGCGAAGGCTGGCTCACGGACGCGGCTGCCAAGCTGCCGCATCTCATGCCATACCCGATCTTGTTGCCCGGCGACGTAGCGGTTTACCCAGTCCAGGTGCCTAATCATCGCGATCATGGTGCCGCAGGTGATCTCTTGAAGCAACGGCCCGTGCGGCACGCACGCCCAGTCTCGCCGGGCTCATCCGGTCCGCCGATCGACGCCCCCTACGGCGTACCCGGACGTCGCCCCGGCATTCACTCAAGTATCCATCCGCCGGCCGCTATCTCTGGTCGGAGTCAGGACGTGTCGGGTCCGGTCCCCGGTCCAGGCCGCTTCGAGGATCGCGGTCAGGCTGGCGGTGTCGGTCGGGCCTGGATGGTTCTGGATCAAGCGGGTGACGCCACTGGCCATCTCGGCGAAGCGCGGGAGGTCGGCGCGTGCCACGCCGATGTCCGCCAAGGTGCGAGGGATGCCGATGTCGGCGAGGAGCCCGTCGAGCCAGGTGAGGAACGTATCTGCGGCCTCGGCATCGGAGGCGTCGGTCACGTCGAGCCCGCACACCCTGGCGAGGATGGCCAACCGGTCGCCGATGGCATCCTTGGCCGCGTCCAGCGCGTAGGGCAGTAGCAGCCCGACGCCCAGGCCGTGCGGTGTGTGCGTGGCTGCGCCGATGGGGTACTGGAGAGCGTGCGGGGCGGCGTTGCCCGCGTGGGAAAAGGCGAGCCCGGCGAGCATGGACCCGTAGGACATGTCCGCGCGCGCGTCCGTGTCGCCTCCGTCAGTGACAGCACGACGCAAGCTACGGGCGATCCGCTCCGCGGCCCGGAGCGCGTAGTGGTCGGTGATCGGGTTGCGGCCGAGGAACACCTGCTCCACCGGGTCGCGCGGTCCGTGGGCCCGGGGTCGCGCGGTGTAGCTCTCCACGGCGTGACAGAACGCGTCGATGCCGGAGTGGGCGGTGACGGTCGCAGGGCAGGTGTAGGTGAGTTCGGGGTCGACGATGGCGAAGTCGGGCACGATGTGGACGCTGGAAACCCCCACCTTCAGTTGCCGGTCCGGGTCGGTCAACACCGAGACGGGTGTGAGCTCGGAGCCGGTGCCTGATGTCGTCGGGACCGCGACGAGAGGAATCGTCGGCCCCGGCACCTTCGACTCGCCGTAGAAGTCGCGCGGCGTCCCACCGTGGCGCCGGATGACGCCGACGATTTTGGCGAGGTCGATCACCGTGCCACCCCCGATGGCGAGGATCACGTCGGCGTCCACCTCGGCGGCGGCCGAGACGGCCAGGTCGACATCGGAGAGTGGCACGTCTGGAGTCGCGTCGGAGAACACCTCGACGACAGTGACCTTCGCCCGCACGGCGGCCACGATCTCGGCCACGCCCGGCTGCCCCAGAAGAACCCGGTCGGTCACGATGAGGACTCGCGAGCCGCTCTCGGCCACCACTCGTGGGATGTTCTGCGCGACCCCTTCGCCCACTATCAGCTGGCGTGGCCCGCGGACTGTCTCAAGCATGTCAGTGCCTCTCCGGAACGTCGGCGGCGATGTGCTGGGCAGACGTCCAGGTCACCTGCGAGGCCGGGACGACGTCGGCAAGGTTGGCCGCCCGGGTGGCGCAGGCGCGCGCGCCGGGCGCCCGGAGCAGCAGAGCGGTCACGGGAGGTCGATCGCCACGTAGGTGAGGTCGAGGTACTCGAGGATGCCCTCGTGCGACCCCTCCTTGCCGATCCCGGACTGCTTCACGCCTCCGAACGGAGCTGACGGGTCCGATATCAGACCACGGTTGATGCCGAGCATCCCCGTGTCCAGCCCTTCGGTGAACCGGAGCGCCCGCTGGAGGTCGCGGGTGAAGACGTATCCGGCCAGGCCGTGCTCGGTGTCGTTGGCCTTCGCCATCACCTCGTCGTCGGACGTGAACGAGATGATCGGCGCCACCGGGCCGAAGATCTCCGCCTTCAGCATCCGCGCATCGTCGGGCACGTCGACGAGGACCGTAGGCGGGTAGAAGTGGCCCGGCCCATCCGGACGCTCGCCGCCCACCAGGACCCGGGCGCCGCGATCAACCGCGTCGACGACGAGCTCGTCGATCTTGGTGACCGAGGCCTCGTCGATCAACGCCCCGACGTTCACGCCGTCGTCGAGACCGTGGCCCATCGAAAGCGCGCCCATCCGCTCGGCGAAGCGCGCCGCGAACTCGTCGCGCACCGGCTCCTCGACGTAGATCCGGTTGGCCGCGATGCAGGACTCCCCGATGTTGCGCATCTTGGCCACCATGGCGCCGTCGAGCGCGACGTCCAGGTCAGCGTCGGCACACACGATCAGGGCCGCGTTGCCACCCAGTTCCATGGAGGTGCGCAGCACGTTGTCCGCAGCCTGTCGGAGCAGTACGCGCCCGACCTCGGTCGACCCGGTGAACGAAAGCTTGCGGGTCCGACCGTCGGCCAGCAGTGCCGAGACCACCTCGCCGGAACGCTTGGTGGTCACCACGTTGACGACGCCCGGGGGAACGCCAACCTCCTCCATGATGCGGGCCAGGAACAGCATGGTGAGTGGCGTCTGGCCTGCTGGCTTGGTGATCGTCGTGCAGCCCGCGGCCAGCGCAGGAGCGATCTTGCGGGCACCCATGGCCAACGGAAAGTTCCAGGGCGTCACGAAGACGCAGGGTCCGACCGGCTTCGGCACGGTGAGGATGCGATATCCACCCGCGGGGGCAATGCTGTAGCGCCCCTCGACGCGCACCGCCTCCTCGGCGAACCAACGGAAGAACTCGGCGCCGTAGGCCACCTCTCCCCGAGCCTCGGCGAGCGGCTTGCCCATCTCGAGCGTTATCAGCCGGGCGACCTCCTCGGATCGCTCGGTCAGTGCCCGGTACGTCGCGGTCAACAACTCTGACCGTTTCCGCGGCGGGGTGGCCGCCCACTCCGCCATTGCCGTGCTGGCCACGTCCAGGGCGGCGAGCCCGTCGACGACGTCGGCGTCCGCCACCTCGGCGATGGTCTTGCCGGTGGCCGGGTCCTCGACGGCAAAGGTGGCTCCGCTTGCGGCGTCGCGCCAGGCGTCGCCGATCCGCAGCCGCCGATGCTCGGGGGCCAGCACGTTCATCGGGTCACTCATCGCGTCGCCTCCTATGATCTTCCTGGTGATGTCCGGCGTGCCTCAGCAATCGGGCTGTGCGCGTAGACGGACGGGTCACACGCCCTCGTCGGGGGGCGAGGTTGCCGAGCGGGTCGAATGTGGCAGTGGCCCGGTCTGCGGGGCGGCGGCACCGATCGCCTTCGCGGGCGCGACGGCCGTCTCAGCGTCGTCAGGCAGCGCGCACCGGTGACGGTCCGCCGAGGCTCGATTGCCAGGTGCGGGCGCATGTTGCCGTCGCCGCCCGACGCGGTTACCGCCCAGCTTCGGACAGCGACAGCCCGGTGTCCGCATCGAACAGGTGCGCACGGTCCAGGTCGACAGTGACGAGCAGCCGCTCGCCCGGCGTACCGGTGACGGTGGGTCGTGCCTTGACCTTGAGGATCTCCGTCCCCACTCGGACGTCGACCACCGTCCGGTCACCGAGCGGCTCAAGCCCGTAGAGCTCACCCGACAACGACGCGCTCCCACGCTGCTCGACGGACAGGTCCTCCGAGCGCAGGCCCAGCAACAACGGACGACCGTCCTCGGCCGTGGTCCAGCGGGGCCGCGGCAGCGTCCAGCCTTCCGCACCGACCAGACGATCTCCCTCGGCGCGGCAGGCGAGCAGGCTGATCGGCGGGCTTCCGACGAATCCCGCGACCCACTGGTTGGCTGGACGCTCGTACACCTCGGTCGGCGTTCCGACCTGTTGCACCTGCCCCTCCTTGAGGACCGCGACCTGGTCGGCCATGGACAGGGCCTCGACCTGGTCGTTGGTCACGTAGACGAAGGTCGCCCCGATGCTCCGGTGGATGCGGGTGAGCTCGGTGCGCATCTCGACGCGGAGCTTGAGGTCGAGGTTCGTCAGGGGCTCGTCCATGAGAAACGCGCGCGGGCGACGGACCAGCGCCCGGGCCAGGGCGACACGCTGCATCTCACCGCCCGACAACTGCGCGGGACGACGCTGCAGCAGACGTTCGATGTGCAGCAGGCTCGACATCTGCTCGACGGCAGCGGCGATCTCACTCGAGGAACAGCGGCGTGCCCGCAGCGGCGAGGCAATGTTCTCGTACACCGTGTGTCGTGGGTAGAGGGCGTAGCTCTGGAAGACCATGGCCAGGTCGCGTGCGGCCGGGGCGTCACCGGTCGCGTCCCTGCCGTCCAGATGCACCGACCCGGCGTCAAGCTTCTCCAGGCCGGCGATCGCTCGTAGGGTTGTCGTCTTGCCTGCCCCGGAGGGCCCGAGCACGACGAAGAACGAGCCGTCCGGCACGTCCAGCGTCACCCCGTCCAGGGCCTGGACCTTGCCGAAGGACTTGCGCAGCCCGTGCGCTGCCAGGGTTCCCATCAGGCCACCAGCTCTTCCGTGCTCACGTCGTAGACCGCCGGGGTCCCGCCGGTGTGCCGCAGCCCGACCGTTGCGTCAGCGGCGAAACGGACAGTCGGTGGCATCCGAACCCGCACGTCGCGCTCGCCGCCGTGGTCGACCACGTAGATGATTTCGTCGCCCAGCCACTCCGCCGAGACCACGCGGGCCGGGACCGAACGTTCCGCCCCTGGTGCGGTGACTTCCAGCGCTTCCGGCCGGACGCCTGCGATCAGGGAACGGTCGCGCGGCAGGCCTGGCGGTGGCGGGAGGACCAGTCCGCCCTTACCGCGCAGCTCCCCGTCGGCCACCTCCACCTCGATCAGGTTCATTGGCGGGGAGCCGATGAATGCGGCGCAGAAGAGACTCGCCGGACGGTCGTAGACCTCCAGTGGTGTGCCGATCTGCTCGACGCGGCCCTTGTTGAGGATGGCGATTCGGTGACCGAGCGACATCGCCTCGACCTGGTCGTGGGTGACGTAGACCATCGTCGCCCCCAGTTCTCCCTGCAGGTGCTTGATCTCTGTGCGCATGTCCGCCCTCAGCTCTGCGTCCAGATTGGTGAGAGGTTCGTCCATGAGGAAGGCGCGCGGTCGTCGCACCAGGGCGCGAGCGAGAGCGACGCGCTGCTGCTCCCCGCCGGACAGCTGGCGCGGTCGCCGGTCCAGGAGCGGACCGAGCCGCATCAGTCGGGCGGCCTCGTTGACCCGCTCGTGCACCTCCGGCTTGGGCAGTCCCTCGGCCCGCAGTGGGAACGCCAGGTTGTCGCGGGTCTTCAGATGCGGGTAGAGGGCGTAGAACTGGAACACCATGGCGATGTCGCGCTCGGCGGGCGGCAGGTCGTTGACCAGTGTGTCGCCGATGCGGATGTCGCCCGTCGTCTGCCTCTCCAGCCCGGCTATGGCCCGCAGCGTGGTCGTCTTGCCGCAACCCGAGGGGCCGAGCATCACGAACAGCTCGCCGTGGCCGATGGACAGGTCCACGTGATCAACTGCGACCGTCCCGTCCGGGTAGCGCTTGTGCAGGGCGGTCACCTCGATGCCGGCCATCAGCGTCGCACCGCCCCGAGCGTCACGCCGGCGATGAGGTGCTTGCGCACCAGGTACGCGAAGACGAGCACCGGTAGGGCGAACACCACGGAGGCGGCGGCCACGAGACCCCAGTCCGTAGTGGTGCCGCCGATGAGGCCGGCGATGGCGGGTGGGGCCGTCCGGACGCTGTCGCTGGAGGTGAGGAAGGTGGCGAACACGAACTCGTTCCACGAGAAGATGAGCGCGAAGACCGCCGTCGCGGCGATGCCGGGCACGAGCAGAGGAAGGGTGTATCGCCAGAACGCCTGCAGACGGGTGTAGCCGTCGAGCATGGCGGCATCCTCGTACTCCGCGGGCACCTCGTCGACGAACCCCTTCATCATCCAGATCGTGAACGGGACGTTGAACGCGGTGTAGATGAGGATCAGGCCGAGCTTGTTGTCGATGAGTCCGACCTGGCGGTACATGAGGAAGATCGGGATCACGACCACCACGGGCGGCATGAAGCGGGTGGACAGGATGAAGAACAGTTGGTCCTTCTTGGCCTTCACGGCGAAACGTGAGTAGGCCCAGGCCGCCGGGACTCCCAACACGGTGGCCAGCACCGTGGAGGCTCCGGCGACCACGACGGAGTTGAGAAACGAGACGGACAAGGCCGAGCGCCCGCCGTCAGAGGCGACGAACACGTCCTTGTAATGCTCCAGAGTGACAGTGAAGTCGAAGAGCTTGGCCGGGATGGCGTAGACGTCCCGGTTTTCCTTGATGGACGTCTCGATCATCCAGAGCACCGGAAAGAGCATCACGACGGCCAGCACCGTCAGCAGCGCGACCTCCAGCACGGAGCGGCCCCGGCCGCCAGGGCGGCGCGCGGGGGCCGTGTGATCGCGGGCAGGACCTGTGGACACGGCCTCGTCGACGGAGACGGCCATCAGCCCTCCTTGAGCTTGTTCAAGTAACGCAGGTAGAACTGCGTGAGGACGATGACGACGAGGACCATGAGGATCCCGTACGCCGAGGCGGTTCCGGTGTTGAAGCCAAGGAACGCGACCTTGTAGATGTGGAACGACAACGTCTCGGTGGAGACACCGGGGCCTCCGTTGGTGAGGATGTAGACGAGGTCGAACAGCCGGAATGCCTCGATGGCCCTGAACATCACGGCAATGAGAAGCAGTGGCCACACCAGCGGAAGAGTGATGGTGCGGAACCGGAACCACTCGGACGCCCGGTCGATCGAGGCGGCCTCGTAGAGGTACTTGGGAACCGCGGTAAGGCCCGCAAGCGCGATGAGCATGATGAACGGCGTCCACTGCCAGGTGTCGACCACGATCAGGGAAAGCAGTGCTGTTCGCTGCCGGGTGAGCCACTCCACCTGCCCCAGGCCGATCGAGCCGAGCATGCTGTTGACCACGCCGAATTGCGCGTCGAGCATGAATCGCCAGAACAGCCCGACCACGACCGGCGACAGCATCATCGGGACCAGGAACAGGGTGGTCAGTACTCCTCGCCCATGCGTGCGCCGTGAGATCAGGTAGGCGATGCCGAATCCGAGCACGGTCTGCAGGCCGACCGCGCCGACCACGTAGATCAACGTCGTCAAGGCTCTCGTGTGGACCTGCGCCGACGTCAGGATGGCGGTGTAGTTCCCGAACCCGATGAAATTGGCGGGCCCTCCGCGGGTGGCCGAGTAGTCGGTGAAAGACAGGTACAACGCCCACAGCAACGGGAACACCGACATGGCGAGCAACAGCAGCATCGCGGGGGAGATGAAGGTGACGGCGAGCCAGCGGTCGCTCAACCGGCGGGACCGACCCGGTGCAGGTGGCGTCGCAGACGCCACCTGCCCGGGGTGATCGGTCGTCAGAGGGACGGGCTCACTCACAGTCCGCCGCCGCCCTTGCGGCTGCTCGAGTCGAGCACGCTCTGCTGCTCCTTGGCGATGTCGTCGAGCGCATCCTTCGGCTTCTTCGCGCCGTTGAGAGCCGCGTTCACGTTGGTGTTCTCAATGTCGACGAGGCGCGCGTACTCGGGCACGTTCCACATGTCCCGCATCCGTGGAACCGAGTCGGTGTACACCTGGTTGAACGGCCCGGCATTGAGGAACTCGGGCGACTCCAGGGCGTCCGTACGCGATGGCACGCCACCGGCCGCGGCCCACTTCTTCTGGACGTCAGCCCGCTCGAACCACTTCATGAAGTTCAGGGCCTCGGTCTGGTTCGCCGTGGCGGAGTAGGCCGACACGTGCATCCCCATACCGCCGAGAGGGACCAGGTTCGTCTTCTGGCTCGGCAGGGTGGCAAAGCCCAGCTTGTCGAGAATCTGCTCCCGGGTGGTGCCGAGCGTCGACTGCTTCGGATCGAGTAGGCCGCCGCTCGCGGCGATCCAGTTGAACGCGATGCAGGCCTTGCCCTGGGCGACAGCCGCGTTCACCTCGTCGATGAACCAGTTGCCGGAGCCCTTGGCGGTCAGCGGCTTCATCTTGTTGACCAGGACGTCCATCGCCTCCTGGCCCGCGGCGTCGTTGATGACGCCATCGATCTTGCGCGTCTTGGAATCCCAGAGGTTGCCGCCGTAGACGCCGTTGACCGTGTTGTAGGTGACGGCCGCGGCGTCGGAGCCGTTGGCCTGGTGGAAAGCCAGCCCACTGACGCCGGGGTTGTCCGCCTGGCACTTCTCGGCGGCTGCGATCATCTGGTCCCAGGTCTGCGGCGGCTTGTCGCCGATCAGGTCCTTGCGGTAGATCATCGTCCAGGTGTCGCCGAGCAGCGGCAGTCCGTACAGGCTGGCGTTCTCGTCGCGCTTGCCGGTCTCCGCCTGGGGGAACTGGCCGTACGCCGCCAGGAGGTACGGGTTGTACGCCGCGACGTCGATGTTTTCCTTGACGAAGTCGGTGAGGTCGAGGATGTTGCCGTTCGTCACGGCCTCGCCGATGTGTTGCGAGTCCAGGACCGCGATGTCGAAGTCGGTCTTGCGCGCCGCGAACTGGGTGAACATCGCGTCGTGCCAGTTCGCGTTCGGCACGGTGTTGACCTTGATGGTCGCGTTCGGCCGTTCCTTCTTGTACTCCGCGTTCGCGAAGGCTTCCAGTGCCTTTGCAGGCGGCCAGTCGAACCAGATGAAGCTGAGGGTCAGCGGATCCTTGGTGAGCTCTGGGATGGTCGCCGGCGCCTTGGGGGCGCTCGCCTTCTCGCCGTCGTCCTTGCCATCGCCGCAAGCCGTCACGGTTGTGGCCACCAGCAGCATGGCCGCTGTCGCCAGCCGTACCTTTCGGCCGGGAGCGGACATTCTTCCTATTCGCTTCGGAGAGCGCATTTTCAAGCCTGCTTTCTGGGTGGGGACTTCTAGAACCTCGCTATGTGCTTCGCCGAGCAGTTGCTGGGTTGTTCAGGCGTGTTGCCGGGGCGTCACGGGGGCCGACCCGCGGACCAGCGTCACGAGTGCGCCGCGATGTACTGGGTCTTCATGTTGAAAAAGTTCGTCGGCCCATCTGCGGCCCGGTGACGAACCGAGCAGGACGTCGAACATGCCGAGGGGAGCTTCAGGTGATCGAACTGGAGCGATGGCGGGCGGCTCCGCCATGGGTGCAGGATGGCGACCATCCGCCACCTTTCCTATACGATCCCGGTGGGGGCGTCAGCATCCCGCAGCGTTGCGATCGATGTCAACAGCTTCCCGAAGGCGCAAGGAAGGACCTCACGTCACGATGGACGACGAAGCGATGATCGCGCGGGGCCGCAGGACCGTGACGGGCGCAATGCCGCCGGCAAGATCTGGCGGCCGGCTTGCCGACGAGGTGTACGACACGCTGCTCGGACAGCTGATGTCGCTACGGATCGAGCCTGGCTCGCGCGTCACGATCGACGTCCTGGCGCGGGAGCTGGGGGTCTCGCAGACGCCGATCCGAGACGCTCTGAACCGCATGGAGGCCGAGGGCCTGGTCGTGCGTGTGCCCCATGCCGGCTACCGCATTCCTCCCCAGATCACCCGTCACCGATTCGAGGACATGCTCGAGGTCCGCCTGCTCCTCGAGCCGGCGGCGGCGCGCAGATCCGCGGAACGCGCGTCCTTGGAGCAGGTGGCCGGTCTGCGACGCATGCTGGAGGAGATGGCGGAACTGGAGGGGGGCAACGGGCCGATGGCCTACGGCGCCTTCGGCCTACGCGACGCCGCTTTCCACGATCTCGTCGCCCTGAGCGCGGAGAACCAGGTCATCCGTGAAGCGCTCGCTCGCCTGCACAGCCACGTGCACCTCTTCCGGCTTCACCACGACACCCAGGTCACTCACCTGGCCATGGCCGAGCATGAGGACATTGTGGCCGCGATCGCCGCGCGTGACCCGGACGCCGCCGCCTACGCGATGCGTCGGCACATCCTGCGGTCCGGCGAGCGTTTCCGACGACTGTTCGACGAGATCGAGGGCGCGGACGGAATGGCGGTAGAGGCTTGACGGGCACGCTGGGCCCAGGAATGCTGACTCAATCCTGATCGGATCGGATTGGATCCACCTCACCCGCCCCCAGATGCGAGGAGAAGCAGGTGCCCAGAGCGCTGCTCCTGACCGGCGACGCCGCCGAGGAGCTCGACACGATGTATCCCTACTACCGCGTGCAGGAGGGCGGCTGGGACGTCGACGTCTCGTCACGGACGATGCGCGACGTGCAACTGGTCATTCACGAGTTCGACCCCAACTCCGACGCCTACGTGGAGAAGAACGGCCGCAAGCTGCCGGTCGACGTGCCCTGGGCCGAGGTCGACGTCGAGCGCTATGACGCCCTCATCATCCCCGGGGGACGTGCCCCCGAATGGATCCGGGTCGACGCCGACGTCAGGCGTATCACCGAGCACTTCTTCGCGCGCAACCTCCCCATCGCGCTGGTGTGCCACGGCGCGCAGGTGCCAGCCGTGTACGGGCTGCTGAAGGGTCGGAAGACGGCCTGCTTCCCCCCGATCACCGGTGACATGGAGAACGCGGGCGCGACGGTCATCGACGCTCCCGACGTCGTGGACGGCAACCTCGTCTCCTGCCGGGGGTGGCCCGACATGCCGCAATTCGGCAGGGCGATGATGGAACTCTTCTCGAAGTCTGTCGACCCCGCATCGGCATGAGCACACCTGGCCTGCCCCGGTGACAGCACTTCGGACCGTCACAGTCGACGGTTCCCCCGTCCACGTCCTGGAGGCCGGCACGGGGCCTGCGGTGCTGATGCTGCACGGCTCCGGACCCGGCACGACCGGGTCCGGCGCCTGGGCAACGACGGCGCAGGCGCTGGGCGCGTCCTGGCACCTGGTGGCTCCTGACCAGGCGGGGTTCGGCCGTACCCCCATCCCGGCGGGCTCCCGGGGTGGGCTCCGGCTGTGGACGGAGCAGGCCGCTGGCCTGATGGATGCTCTCGGTATCGAGCACTACGCCGTGGTGGGTCACTCCATGGGCGGTGCCGTGGCGCTGGCGTTGGCGGCCGCGCGCCCCCAGCAGGTCACCTGTGTCGTGGCGGTCTCGACGATGGGCGCCCCCGGGGCGCCGCTGTCCGCCGACCTCGACGCGGTCTGGGCCGCCCCCGCCGGCCCGATCGGGGCACGAGACATGCTGAGTCGCCTCGTCCTCGACCAAGCGCTCGTGACCGATTCCGCCGTCGAGGCCCGTGCAACTGCGATGCGAGCGGGAGAGGCCGCGTTCGCATCGTTGTTCCCGCCACCCAGGGCACGATGGGTCGACGAGCTCACCCTCTCGGCGCAGACCCTGGCGGCGGTGCGCGCGCCCGTGCTGCTCGTACACGGCGCCGAGGACCGGGTCACCCCGCTCGAGACGACAGCCCAGCCCCTGCTCGAACACCTGGCCGACGTCCGTCTGCACGTGTTCGGCCGATGCGGGCACGTGCCGTCGGTCGAGCACCCGCAGGAGTTCAGGCAACTGCTGTCGTGCTTCCTCCGCCCGGACCGAGGTCACTGACTGCTGCGGACCTCAGGGCCGAGTGCTCTTGAGCGCCAGGACGATGACCGTGCGGAGTCACGGCAGTTCATGAGAGCGAAAGCGTGCCCCGCCGACCTGAGGTCGACGGGGCACGGTTGGTGCAGGGAGTAGATCAGGCGACGAAGCGGGTCTTGCGGCGGCGGGCCACCACCAAGCCCGCAACGCCGGCGGCGAGCAGTACGCCGCCGATGCCGGCGGTCAGACCGGCCTTGGCACCGGTGATCGGCAGCGAGCCATCGGTGTCCCCGCCTCCCTGGCCGTCATCCTCACCGGGGTTCTCGCTCCCGCCGTCAGCGCTCGCGATGATGGTGATCGTCGCGCTGTCGTTGGCGGGGTTGAGATCCACGCCCGCGTCGAAGGTCAGCCGCACCTGGGCGGCCCGAGTGCGGGCCTCGTCGAGGCGCAGCTCGAACTCGTACTCGATTTTCTCGCCCTGCGCCAGGCGTCTGTTCTCGCCGCAGCGGTACTCCTTGGCGCCGAGCTTCCCAGGCACCCAGTCGCCGTAGCTCGAGCAGGTCATCGGAACGCGTACGGCCGTGACGCCACTCGGCAGCGAGAGTCCGGACAGCAGCGCACTGAGGTCGGGTGCCACACCAGGGCGATTGTCATCTCTCTGATCCTGCTGGGTCGACCCCCTAGCATGGCGTCATGACCGTAGATCTGTTCGCGGGCATCCCCGTTCGCGACTACGCCGCCGCGGCGGCCTGGTACGAGCGACTCCTCGGCGCCCCGCCGTCGTTCCTGCCGAACGACACCGAGGCGGTGTGGGAACTCGCCGACCACCGGTACCTGTTCATCGAGGTGCGGCCAGACCATGCCGGGCACGCCATGCACACCGTCTTCGTCAGCGACTTCGACGCCCGCATCGCCCAGATCGCCGAGCGCGGTCTGGAGCCGGCCGGGCGCGAGACCTACGACAACGGCGTCCGCAAGGCCACCTTCCGCGACCCGGACGGCAACGAGATCGGCTTCGGCGGCGGGCCGGTCTGACGCAGGCCGGCGGCGTCCGCAGACCTCTGTAGGGCGGCGTACACGCAAAACGCCCCGGTCGGAGTTCCGGTCAAAAGCGTTATCGATCTCTTCCGCGAAGTACTCGTGGAGTCCACGTAGATTCCGAAGGTCGATCGCCGGTTACCGGAAGTCATATGCGGCGCGGCGCGGCTCCGTCCTGCCACCGGTAGAGGTCGCGCAGCAGGGAAATCTCGGCGCCGTGATGGATCAGCTCCCTGTTGACGTGCAGGACGATGCCCTCCATGGGAAACCGTTCGGGGCCCACGGTGGGCGGATTCTCCAGGTCGGCGTCCGAGAGCTCGCGGACCCCCGCGTTCCATCTCTCATACATCTCATCGAGCTGTTTCAGCGCCTCGTCGGCGGTCCCCGCGTAGGCGAACGTCTGGGAGTCGATGTCCTGGCCGCCGAAGTGCCATCCGACCCGATAGCCCAGGCAGGAGACGATGATGTGCGCCAGCCGCCAGGCAATCGTCGTCACCGGCGCCGGCGCCGGCACCGCGTCGGGGGACGCGGAATCCACCGTCCATTTCCCCGAACCCGCCGACATCGGTGCAGCCGACGTGCCACGTGGGCGGATGCTCCAGCAGCCACGCACGGGCTCCCAGAAGTACTCCTCATCGACAAGGCCATGCAACCGCGGCCGCAGGTTCTTGTGCCAGTGCCGGTCCAGCTGGTCGGCGATTCGCTCACTTCTTGTCATTTCCGCACGCTACATACAGCGGAGACCTGGCTGCGACCCCACCGTTGCTCGTATTCGCAGCTGGGGCATGCCGCACGGTACCTCCGGGCACCAAGTCAACCGTTGGACCTGCTTGTTCGTCTGCCCTGTCTGCCGCCGGCCTTCTCGTGCTCTTCGATCAGGCGGTCCGCGCCCGGTGTGGTGAACAGGTCGGCGCCGGCCGCCGAGTCGGCTGGCCTGGTGTGGTTGGACGCTGTGGTCGGCAGCGGTGAGGTAGCGGTCGGTGGGAACGGCGTGAGTCGCAGTTCCGCCTGAACGACGATCAGGGGAGTCGTGGTCGATGTCGCCCCACCGGCACGAATTCCCGCAGGTTCTACTGGGCCTCGCGGTGTGGGCGGTCTATGGCGTCGGCCAGTGCGCGGAGACGCCTCGCTCCCGCTACAGCATCGCCGAGAACGTACGTAGCGAACTTCGGGTCGTCGGCCGCGTCGACCAGCTGCAGGGCGCCGACGTGCAAGCCTGACATGACGTCGATCGCATTGACGATCTCATCGACGCTCGGGCGGAGTTCCGTTCTGCGTCCGTCCCGGGAAATGTCGCGGGCGGAGATCGGCTCGCCCGCGTCGCTCTCCTCCTCGGCGAGCTTGGTGAGCAGGAACGACACAATGTCCAACTCCCGGCGGCGGTCCGCGATCAGATCGTCGACATCCGAGAGTCCATTCGGAACGAGGAACAGCTGTCCTATCTCGTAAGGCCGGAGCCCCAAGGTGATCGAGGCTTCCGTTAGCGTTCCCAACCGGTCAGCGTCCAGCAGCACCCACTTTTTTTGCGACGCCATGTTCTTTATGGTGTCACCGGTGAAACCCGGTCCGACGATCGCGATGCCGCTGGCATGATGGCGCCCCTTGTGGGTCTCGATCGCCACATCGCTGACGTCGGTGTGGGTGACATGTCCGGACGACCGCGCCTTCGCTTCGATGATCGCAGTCGACCGTGAGCCGTCGGCGTTGCGCCACTGCACAAGGATGTCCGTGTCGCCGGATGCGCCGATCGTCCGGGCCTCGAAGCCCATAGCGAGGAAGGCGTCACAGATGGCCCTCTCGAAAGCCCGGCCGCTACCTTCGCCTCCGGCCAGGGGCTCCCTGGAGAGGTGGACCAGGTTTTGCTTCACCAGAAGGGGCTGCGTCTCTGCCGGTACCAGCCGAGCGTCCTGGGTCTCGGCTGAACGCTCCAGTGGAGCGCTGGGGATGTCGGCCAGAGGCAACTCGGCCGCCAGCGCAGTCCCTCGTGGTGTGGCCCGGAGGCTCCCGTAGCGCGGCTCCTCTATCAGTCCGGTGTTGAGAAGGAAGCTGGCGATCCACCGACACTTGTCAATATTCAAACCGAACTTGGCAGCTTCGGAATACATGTCGTTCCGGGTGACGTCGTTCTCGACCGTGCGGATCATTTCGCCGACGAACCGCATGTTCGCATGCAAGATTCTTACAAAGTTGAGGTCTTCGCCTGACTCGACCCAGGCTCTGGCTGCCGGCGTGGCCTTGAAAACCCCCCGGCCCACCTCGACGAGAAGCCCCGACGCCCGCAGGAACGGCAGCATCGACTCCACGCTGCTGCTCCTCAGGTCGAACGTCTCGCTGATGAACGAGAAGAGCTCTCTTCGCTCGATCCTCGCCAGGGCCGCGTTCATGATGGTTCTGAGGTTCTCAACCTTGTTGGGATTCGACGGCGGGCTCGGAACCCAGATGTTGTAGGTGTTTCGCGACTCGTGCGTGCGGGCCGACGTCGAGAACTCCTCCAGAAGACCAGCAATTTCGGCCGGAGCCTCAGGAACCTCAACCACGCTCACAGGTGCTTCATCGAAAGCGTCCGGCCCCACCAGCACACGATCCGCAAGCAGGGTCCGCCCAGCCTGGGTGATGCCCCACCGCCGGCTGCCAATTGCCTCGATCAGGCCGAGGACCTCCTGCCAGTCCATCCGGATGCGAGTGTTTCCCCTGCTCTTCCAGGACTGCTTGTAACGCGCTCGGATGCGCTCATCGACCTCGTCGATGGTGAGCGGTTCCACGGCGATCAGCGACAGGACCTCCGCGAAGAGCCTGATGCGATCGGCCAGGATCGTGGCCAGACGTGCCGGCGCCGGATCGGACTGGAGCTTCAACCCGGTCGCGGTGAGGCGAAGCTCGTCGGCGGTGTTTTCGACGAGCTGGAGGCCCCGAAGGAAGCCGTAGTAGTCACGCCACGTCGCAGGCTCCAGTCTGGGGGCTGCGCCACCTTGGCGCCGTTCGATGCTCTCGATGTCGAACGACAACTCAGGCTTCGTGTCGAGGCCAATCGCGCGCCCCTCGCCGACCTGCTTGACGAGCTCGAGGACTAGCGGGAGCCACACCGCTTTACCGCCGAGCAGACCCGGGATCGCGCTGGCCTGCCTGCGCCAGAGCGCTTTCTGTTCGGCGAGAGCTTCGGGTCGGCCGGACGGCTCACCATGCGTCATGGGGGACATCCTAGATAGACATTCAAGCAGTAATCAATGTCATCAAGGAGTACGTCAGCCTGATTAGGCATCTACTATGAGTTATCACGGCGGGCTGCCCAGGATGGCCCTGGCCGTCACGGTGGGGTACTCGGGACACCCTCGGCTTGTGCGCCAGCGAGGGCGGTGAAGGCACCAGGTTCTGCTGCGGGCCCCACCGAGTTGAAGACCGCCGTGTCGCCGACGCGTGCATGGTGGGGGGAGTTGTGCGTCGGTCATGGACTCGTCTCTCGGATCGGTCGCTGGGTGCGGCCCGTTTGCTCGGATATCCGAAAGATCAGGCCAGCAGACGCGGGATGGCCAGTAGGCGGCGTCCGACGTTGTGGTCCCAAGCTGGTTGGTCACCTCGTCTGAGGCGCTGCTTGTGCCGCCGAGACACGGCCGCTGCTGCAAACTGCTCGACCAGTCGGGCTGGATGACCAGGGACGAGCTGGTGCGAGGCTCAGCTGTCGCCGGCGCGCACCAGCCCGCTCTCGTACGCGATAACCACAAGCTGGGCGCGGTCGCGGGCGTTCAGTTTGTGCAGCAGACGACTCACGTACGTGCGGGCGGTGTCCGGGCTGAGATGCAGCGCCGCCCCGATCTCCACATTCGACCGTCCGGTGCCGACCTGTGCCAGGACGTCTCGTTCCCGCGCGGTGAGCCCGGTCAACCGGGCGGGGTCCGCGATGGGGGAGCGGGCGGCCGCGGCGATCACCCGCCGGGTCACCGCCGGTGACAGCAGCGCGTCCCCGCCGGCCACCACGCGGACGGCGTCCCGCAGGGCGTCGGGCGGGGTGTCCTTGAGGAGGAAACCGGCGGCGCCGGCGCGGATGGCCTCGAAGAGGTACTCGTCGTCGTCGAAGGTGGTCAGCATGACCACCCGGACGTGGGCCAGCGCCGGGTCGGCGAGGATGCGGCGGGTGGCCTCGATACCGTCGCCGCCGGGCATCCGGACATCCATCAGGACGACGTCGGGCCGCTGCTCGCGGGCGACCGCCACACCGGCCCGGCCGTCGCCGGCTTCGCCGACAATGGTGATGTCCGGGGCGCGTTCCAGCAACGCGCGGAGTCCGGTGCGGACCAGGTGCTGGTCGTCGACGAGGACGACGCGTACGTCGGTCATGCGGCGACTCCGGCCAGCGGTAGGTGGACCGAGACCCGGAAGCCGCCGTCAGCGGTCTCGCCGGCATCGAGGGTCCCGCCGAGCAGGGCAACCCGCTCCGACATACCGCGTAGCCCCTGACCCGTCTCAACCGCCGTGCCGCCGGCGGATCCCCGGCCGTCGTCAACGATCTCCACCGACAGCCGGGCCGGACTCGTCCGGATCGTCACAGTGGCGCGGCTGGCGTGTGCGTGACGCAGCACATTGGTCAGTGCCTCCTGCACGATGCGGTACACAGTGCTGCCGACCACTGTGGGCAGGGTGTCGACCGAGCCGTCGAGACGCAGTTCGACCGGCAGCCCACCGCGGCGGACGCCCTCAATGAGCGTACGCAGCTGGGTGAAACCGGGGGCCGGCTCGCGCGGCCCGGGCTCGCGACGCAGCGTGCCCAACGTGGCACGCAGCTCGGCCATGGCGCTGCCGCTCACCGACTGGATCGCGGCCAGGGCGGCCTCGGCCCGCTCGGGCTCGGCATCAGCAAGTGCCTCCCTCGCCACAGCCGACTGCAGGGTGACCACCGACATCGTGTGTCCGAGCGTGTCGTGCACCTCCCGGGCAATGCGCAGCCGCTCGGCCTCGACCTGCCGGGCTGCCTCCCGGCGGCGTTCCTCGGCCGCCGAGGCGGCCTGCCGAGCCAGCGTGACCCGTAGCGAACGCCGGTTGCGGACGGCGTCACCGAGAGCGATGACGGCGAGTATCAGGGCCGCCTCGGAGCCGAGACCAGCACCGATCACGACAGAGATGTCGTCTCCCTCGACGAGCCGGGCGGCCACCGAAACGGCCAGCAGGCTCCCGCCGACGGCGGCGGCCGGGACCACCCGGCCCCGCTGGGCGGCCACGTAGAGGATGGCGGCGGCCGGCGCGGCCACGCCGACCGGCGGCAACTCCAGCGCGTAGTAGCCAAGGATGCCGGCGGCTGTCGCCAGCAGCGCGGGGACGGTCCAACGCCGGGCCACCAGCAGCAGTACGGCCAGGCCGACCCCGAACCCGCCGGCCAGCGCCGCCTGGGAGGTCGGCGCGTCCTCGGTCGCGATCGCCGCCGCGACCAGGCCCAGGATGGCCACAGCGAGCAGCGCCTCGGTTCGGGTGGGTGAGGTGGCCTGCACGTCCGTGAGCCTAAGTCGGCGCGGGCCCGCGCCGCTGCCGTCCGCAGGCATCACCCCGGCCCCCACACGTACGTCGAGAAGCGATGCCAGCTCACGCGGCTGCGCGGCAGACGGCCCCGAATTGGCGACCTAGCGTCAACGGCGACATCACAGATCGTGCCCACATGGGTCCCGAGACCAAGGAGAAGTACTGCTGTGTCCCGTATCAGGCTGACGTGGATCGTGCTCATCGTGCTCGTCTGGGCGGCGATGATGTCCTTTGGTGGGGTCGCGGCCGAGACCGTGATGCTCTACCCGAACATCTTCGGGGACGCACCCGCCTCGCTGGACCGGGCCCGTGAGTTCCTGGTCGCCGGAGGCCCGAGCGACTACTTCCCGCCGCTGGGCGCCTCGGTCGTGTTGATGAGCCTCGCCGCGACCGCCCTCACGTGGCGCAATCGGCGACTGCGGTGGTACGTCGCCGCCGCCGCGGCGGTCTTCATCGCCTGCGAGTTCCTGTTCTCGGTGGTGTTCTTCTGGCCACGCAACGAGATCATGTTCGTCGACCCGGTCGGCACGCACTCCCCGGAGTACCTACGCCAGGTCGCCGAGGAGTTCGTCGCCGGCCACTGGGTGCGCCTCGCCGGCGGAGCGGTGACATCCGCGCTGGCATTCACCGCCCTGCTGCGCTTCGCCAGGGAAACCGCGCCGGTACGGGCCGAGCGATGAGCGTCGGGCGTCGCACGCTCGGGTTCTCGTGGCCTGCCCTGGTCGCGCTCGCCGTGTTGGCCGCACCGCGGGTGGTCCTGCACGACCTGCACGTCGTGGAGGAAGGGCGGCCAGCCGCGGTGCTGCTCGCGGTCGTACCGCTGATCTGTTGGGTCGCCGCCGTGCTGTGGCGGCGTCCGCCGCGTCCGTTCCTGACCGTGGTGGTCATCGGGGCGATCTACGGTGTTCTTCTCGCGGTTGGTCACCAGATTCTGTGGGACGAGGCGTTCGGTGCGACCGGGCCGAGGCTCGGGGACATCGATCCTCGGGCGCAGGAAGCGATCTTTCGGGTGGCGGCGGTGTTCTCCAGCCTCGTCACCGGAACCCTCACCGGGGTGGTGGCCGGGGCGGTGGCGGCGGTGCTGAGCCGGCTCGTCATCGGGCGGCAGCGCGCCGCCGGGCAGTCGGTCGAGAAGGCGTGGCGCGGACCGGACGACGCCAGTGCCACTCGGCCACCGCAAGGTTGATCTGTCAACCGGGGAGCACCAGCCCGGCGCGAGCAGGGGACGGCCGCCGAACGCGGCCGCCCCCTGCGGTAGCGCGGGTGTCAAGGGCATGTCCCAAGCTTCAGCGGATCGTCGCCCCGCCGGTGGGGGCTGGCTGGACCCGCTCGAACCGCACCTTGCTCAGGAATCCCGGGAGGTCACTGAGCACGTACAACTCGCCGCTCACATCGGCGCCGAACGCCGTCGGCTGGGTGGGGAAGGTGCCGATCTCGGCGGACTCGTAGCCACCCGTGGACTTGGGACGCACGGCGAAAGCGCGGGTCGAGCAGTAGTCGCTGGCGATGTAGGTGCCCCGCGCCTCCGGGGTGACGTTCCCCCGGTACACCAGGCCGCCGATGATGGAGCAGTTCTCCGTCATGTAGTGGTCGTACTCGACGATCGGGTCGGTGAGCCGCACGCCCGGCCGGCACTGCGTCTCGTCGAAGACCGGCGTGCCCTCTCGACAGGACCAGCCGAGGTTCGCGCCACGCTGCGACGGGCGGACGTGGTTGATCTCCTCGATCAGACCCTGGCCGACGTCACCGATCCACAGCGAGTTGTCGGCCGGGTCGATGGAGAACTTCCACGGGTTGCGCAGCCCATAGACCCAGATTTCCGGTCGCGCGCCCGGCGTGCGGACGAACGGGTTGTCGTAGGGCACGCAGTAGGGCTTTCCCCCGCAGCTGCGGTTGACGTCGATCCGCAGAATCTTGCCGAGCAGGGTGCCGAGGTTCTGGCCGCTCTTGTAGGGGTCGTTCGCGTAGCCACCGTCGCCGAGGGACCAGTAGAGGTAGCCGTCGCGGCCGAAGGCCACCTGTCCGCCGTTGTGGTTGCCGTACTCGGCGTGCGCCTGGGTGAGCAGCACCTGCACCCGATCAGGAGCGTTGATGGGCACTCGCGCCAGGGTCAGCGCGCCGGCCGGCAGGCTCGTGTAGGCCACGTAGAGCATCCCGGTCCGCGCGAAGTTCGGCGCCGGAGTGATGCCGAGAAGGCCGCGCTCGTTGTCCGACGTGTCGATCCGGGCGGTCAGGTCGATCACCGGGTCGGGTGCCAGGCCGGTGTCGGGGTGGTAGGCGCGGACAGTGCCGTTCTTCTCCGCGATCAGCATCCGGCCGTCCGGCAGCCCGGTGATCGCGATCGGACGCTGCAGACCGAAAGCCACCTGTTCGGAAACCACGGTCAGCTCAGCGAGTGGCGCAGCACGGAGTTTCGATGGGCCGGCCGCGGCGGTGCTGGCCACCGGCGCCAGTGGCGACAGAGACGTAGCCAGGGCCAGAACGAGCAACCCGGCCAGCATGGCGGCCGGGCGACGACGTCGTCGTGACATGTTCAGCTCCTCGAGCAGGTGGGTGGTGGACGCGGTCTGGGAGCGTTCCCACGATACATTGGTTGAGATCGATGTCCAACCCACGTCTACGCGTTCCGTCCGTAGTTGGGCCGTCCCGCGACTTCCGGGGCGGGTGACAACGGGCGGTAGGGTGAGTCACCGATCGATGCGAACGGTGGTGCCGGTGAGTCTGATCCAGGCGGGTGTCACCGCGACAACGACAATGCTGGCAGTCCTGATCGGTGGGTGGCTCACCGTCCGGGCTCAGGACCGGCTGTGGCGGCGCGACCAGGATCGACAGTGGCGAGACATCCGGCTGAACGCGTACACCGACTTCATCGGCGCGGTCCGGGAGTACGTGGCCCACGTCCTCAACCCGGCGGCGCGCATCACCGCGGTGCCGCGCCCGCGTGATCCGGGTGATCTCATGCCGTTCTTCGACGACGAGGGCAGCCGCTACCGGGAGCGGCTGGAGAGCACCAAGACCGCGCTTCGGCTGGTGGCCGGCAACGTCAAGGTGGTCAGCGGCTCGTCGGAGCTGGTGCGCCAGGCCCGGCTCCTGGCGGCCACACGAGCGGGTAGCGAGGCCGAGGGGTTGCCCGCCGATCGGTTCGACGCCCTCTGGGAGGCCGAGCGCCGATTCATCGAGGTGGCCCGGGCCGAACTCGGCCTGCCCTCCGCGTTCCAAGCCGTCGATCAACGCGCTTGACAGGCCGGGGGGTGCGGCGCCTCCAGGCTGACGGTCAGTCGCCCTTCCGCCAACGATCGGGCAGGGCATACCAGCGGCCTGCCCGCACCTCCAACAGTTCACCGGTGCTGGCGAGGTGAGAGCATGCTGTGCGCAGCTCCTCGATCGAGGGCCGGGCGTGCGACTGTTCGTCGAGAAACCCTCTGATCCGCCAGGCGTCGAACGCCTCGACATCATCGACCACATCGACGTCGACCATCCGGCCCAGCTCGTCGATCATCTGACAGCCCGCTCCGTGGACCGCGTACTCGACGCCTGTGCTCGACGTGCCCGCTCGCGGAAGTGTCTTCTCGTGCCGCACCGCCACCATCAGATCCTTGATGCCGTCGACGTCCGGATAGGCATCGAACAAGCGTGACTGGATGCACCGCAGAGCGGCGGCGTAGCGGCGAACCGCAGCGATCGCCAACTCAGATTCCTCGCCCATGACATCAGTATGACCGCGTTTCGCGGGGCCGTTTGGCGGGTCGACGGCGGCCTGTGCGCGAGCAACTCGGGTGCCACCGAGGCCCTGCTACCGGGCCGTCTCGCTGATCTCTCGCGGCCAGTCGTACCAGGTGTGGTTGCGCCGGGATGCGCGCTGACGCAACTCCGCTGGGGCCGGCTCGTTGGTAGCGAGGGGCGGACGGAGGCGGACGATGGCGGCGGGGCGGGGTGCCGAGCTGCTGCGCCCTCCGGTGAGTTCGGGTCGGGCGACGTTCCTGGAGCTGTTCTTCGATCTGGCGTTCGTTGTGGCCCTCACCCGGGTCTCGCAACGATTCGCGGGGTTGAGCGATGACACCGGCTGGGCGCTCGCCGGGGGGTTCGGGCGTACCCTGCTGCTCTTTCTGGCGCTCTGGCTGATCTGGTCGCACACCGCCTGGATCACCAGCCGTTACGAACCGGAACAGCCGATCATTCAGGCCGTCGTGGTCGGCACCATGTTCGCCAGCCTGATCATGGCGGTGACGCTGCCCCGCGCCATGGAGGAGCGAGCACTGCCGTTCGCGGTCGCGTACCTGATGGTGATGGTGGTGCGGCCGCTGGTGGTCGCCGTCGCGCTGCGTGGCCATCCGCGACGGCTGGTGCCCTTCCGGCTTGTCGTATGGGCTCTGGCGAGCGCCCCGCTGTGGCTGGCCGGCGCGTTGGGCCCGGATCACCTCCGCCTGCCGCTGTGGGTTGTCGCCCTCGCTGTCGACTACCTCGCCTGGACTTTGGGCTGGCCGCTGCCGTGGCTCGGGGTCGCGAAGGTGGGTCGGTGGCGGATCGCGGGGACCCATCTCGCGGACCGTTATCAGCAGATGTTCCTCATCGCGCTCGGTGAGTCGATTCTGGTTATCGGCGTGGTTTTCAGCGGCGCGGACTACTCCGCGGAGCGGGCAGCCGCCTTCGCGGTCGCGTTCGCCACCAGCGCGCTGCTCTGGCGGATCTACTTCTACCGCGCCGGTCTGCTGCTGACGGAGGCGTTCGACCGGGCGGGTATGCCCGGCCGGCTGGGAGCGGTGTCGGAACGGACGCACCTGTTGATCGTGCTCAGCGTGCTCGTCACGGCGGTCGGCTACGAGCTGGTGATCGATCATCCGTTCGGGCAGCCGCGGCCCAGTTGGCTGCTGTTCCTGGTGGGCGGTCCGATGCTCTTCCTCGTCGCCCGGGTGCGGTTGCAGTACGAGATTTTTGGTCGGGTTTTCCCTTCCCACCTGATCGGATTGGTCGCTCTGCTGCTGTGCACGCCGGCGTTGGCCCAGTGGGCGCCGATGGTCGGGCTGAGCGTGGTGGCCGCAGTGCTGGCCCTGGTCGCGCTTGTCGACGCGTTGCGCAGGTGGGGACAGCCGACGGAGATTTCCGCTTCACCGATCGGAGGCGAAACCTCCGACGTTGGCGACTCCGAGGCGTAACGCGTTCGGGCGTAGCTACCGCGGCCACCGCAGACCCGCCGTCCAACTTCGGAGCGGCTGCCTCCCGCTTCGACCGCGTACTGGCGAACAGCCCTCCCCGTAAGCTGCCAACAGTTCTCCTAGTACCATTAGGCATGAGCCTAATAGTGGTAGTTAGCCTAGGGAGGGTCATGGAGAAGCGAGGGCTGACGCCGGAGCGTCTGACCCGAGCGGGGGCGGAGTTGGCCGACGAGGTCGGCTTCGACGAGGTCACCGTCTCGGCGCTCGCCCGGCGGTGCGGCGTCAAGCTCCCGAGCTTGTACTCGCACCTGAAGAACTCACAGGATCTCCGGGTCCGCATTGCGCTGTTCGCGCTGGAGGAACTCGCCGACCGTGTGGCCGATGCCGTCGCCGGTCGTGCCGGCAGGGATGCCCTGGCCGCTTTCGCCGACGCCTACCGTGACTACGCCAGGGAGCACCCGGGCCGCTATGCCGCCGCTCGGCTCCGGCTCGATCCGGAAACGGCGGCCGCCAGCGCCGGCGTCCGGCACGCGCAGATGGCCCGGGCGATCCTGCGGGGCTATGAGTTGAACGACCCGGACGCGACGCACGCGGTCCGACTGCTGGGCAGTGTCTTCCACGGCTACGTCAGCTTGGAGCTGGCCGGCGCTTTCGCGCACAGCGCCCCCGATGAGCAGCAATCCTGGGACTGGATCGTGGACTCACTCGACGCGCTGCTACGCAGCCGCAGCTCCTGACGGTGCGAGGGACCGCACTCGTCCGCGAGTGGTTCGCGGCGCGCTGATGAACACCGATATTCCTCGAGAGGCATTGAGGTAATGACCACCGAGCATCACTGGACCACCCCGATCACTGCGGAGCTGCTGCGCGGCTTCGTCGATCTGCAGCAGACCGCGCGCGGTCTGCTGCCGCATCGGCTGACCGCACGGGCGCGCCGGCAGATCCCCGACGACCAACTGGCCATGGCCGAGGCCCAGCCCTCCGGTGTGCGGCTGGCGTTCCGTACCCGGGCCACCACGATCGAACTGGACACGCTGCCCACCAAACGGGTCTACCAAGGCTTTCCGCCCCCACCGGACGGCGTCTACGACCTGCTGATCGACGGCCGCCTGACCGCGCAGGCCTCGGTGCCCGGAGGTAACGTCCGGACCGTCACCGACATGTTCACCCAAACCTCGGTGCTGGCCGAGGGGCCGACCGGCACCGCCCGCTTCGCCGATCTGCCCGCGGGTGAGAAAAACGTCGAGATCTGGCTCCCGCACACGGAGATCACTGAGCTGATCACGCTGCGCACCGACGCGCCCGTCGAGCAGACCCCGCCCAACCGGCGCAGGACGTGGCTACACCACGGCAGTTCCATCAGCCACGGCTCGAATGCCGGGCATCCCAGCGCCATCTGGCCGGCCCTGGCCGCGGCTGAGGGCGGCGTGGAGTTGGTCAACCTGGGGTTCGGCGGGAGCGCGCTGCTCGACCCGTTCACCGCCCGCGCCATGCGGGACATCACCGCGGACCTGATCAGCGTCAAGATCGGCATCAACATCGTCAACAGCGATGTGATGCGTCTACGCGCCTTCACCCCCGCGGTCCACGGGTTCCTCGACACTGTCCGGGAGGGGCATCCGACCACACCACTGCTGGTCGTGTCCGCCATCCTGTGCCCGGTCCAGGAAGACACGCCCGGCCCTCTCGCGCCAGACCTCGAGGGCGGGAGCCTGCGGTTCAAGGCCACGGGAGATCCGGCCGAACGCACCGCGGGGCGGCTGACCCTCAACATCATCCGTGACGAACTCGCCCGGATCGTCGAACAGCGCTCGGCCGACGACCCGAACCTGCACTACCTCGACGGACGCGACCTGTACGGCGCGGACGACTACGCCGAACTCCCACTACCCGACGAGGTCCACCCCGACCCTGCCGGACATCGCCGCATCGCGGAGAACTTCGCGCGGCTCGCGTTCGGCGACAGCGGCCCATTCGCCACGAAGACCGGCTAACCGTCTGGGTACGCAGACATCGAGGACCGCGCCGAATTTCCGAGGTGCCGCCCGGGGGTGGGTCGCCGATTTCAGCTCCAGAGCCCTGCCGAGCGATAGAGGCTCGGCTCGAAGATAGGTTGGCTCGATGGGAGACCTCGGGCACCTGTTCCGCTCGGCCGCCGAGCATGCCGCTGACTACCGGACGTCGCTGTCGGAGCGTCAGGTCGGAATTCCCGTCGACCAGGCGGCGCTGAACGGTGCCTTCTCCGGCCCATTGCCCTCCGCGTCGTGCCCGCCGGAGCAGGTGCTTGCCGACCTGATCGCTGCGGCCGAGCCGGGGCTGGTGGCCAGCGCCGGCCCGCGGTACTTCGGGTTCGTGGTCGGTGGCGCGTTGCCGGCGGCGACCGCGGCGGACATCGTGGCAGCTGGTTGGGACCAGCTCGCGACCAACGCCGTGACATCGCCGGCCGCTGTCGCGGCCGAAGCTGCAGCAGGTGGCTGGTTGAAGGAGTTGCTGGGTATCCCTGCGTCGGCGTCGGTCGGTTTCGTCACCGGTGCCCAGGCGGCCAACACCGCAGGGCTCGCCGCCGCCCGGCACCAGGTACTGGCGGATGCGGGCTGGGACGTGGAACGGCGCGGGCTGCTCGGGGCGCCACCGATCCGGGTGATCGCTGGTCAGGAGCGGCACGGGACCATCGACCGGTCGCTGCGTCTGCTCGGCGTCGGGACCGACGCGGTGCGCCCGGTGCCCGCCGAGCCGAACGGTGCCATCGACCTCGAAGCGCTGCGGGAGGCACTGCGGGCCGGATCGTCTGGTCCCACCATCGTTTGCCTGCAGGCCGGGAATGTGAACACCGGTGCCTGCGACCAACTCCGCGAGGCATGCGAACTGGCACGCCGGCACGGCGGCTGGGTGCACGTGGACGGGGCATTCGGGCTGTGGGCGGCGGCTAGCCCCGGCACCCGGCATCTCGTGGACGGGTTGGAGTTGGCCGATTCGTGGGCCTGCGATGGTCACAAGTGGCTCAATCTTCCGTACGACTCGGCGTTCGCGTTCTGCGCCCGGCCCGATGTGCACGCCGCGGCGATGTCCTACAGCGCCGCGTACCTGGTTGGTTCCGGCGGGACGCCAGTCGGAGCGGACCTGACCGCGGAGTCCTCACGGCGGGCTCGTGGGTTCGCCGTCTGGGCCGGACTGCGGGAACTGGGCAGCCTCGGCGTCGCCGCTGTGGTCGAGCGCTGCTGCGAGTTGGCCCGTCGATTCGCCGTCGGCCTGGCCAGGGCCGGCTTCGAGGTCGCGAACGAGGTGGTCCTCAACCAGGTGCTGGTCGGCTTCGGCGACGATGCGCGCACCGACCGGGTGGTGGCCGCGGTCCAGGCTGACGGCACCTGCTGGATGGGCGGAACAACGTGGCGAGGTCGGCGGCTGATGCGGATCTCCGTGTCCAACGCCGCCACGACCGAAGCGGACGTGGACCGGTCGATCGCCGCGATCACCCGTCTCGCCGCACAACCGGCCGGAGAGACGCGCATCGCGCTTTGATGTCGAAACGGCGTTCCTTCACGGGCTGTGGCGAGCGCCACGCCTTCCCCCGCCCTCACCGAAAGGGTGGATAGAACGATCGGTCTTGACGGCGGGGGTCCGAGTCGGTACGGTTCTCAGGGACAGAACGTTCGTTCTACCTAGTGCCAGTCAGGTGTGCGGCTGTGCCTGAAGGAGACCGCCATGCCTACCAAGATCACCCTCGTCATCGGTAACCCCGCGGACCCCGACGAGTTCGAGAGGGTCTACGCCGACGTACGCCGGGCCGCCGAGACGTTCCCGAAGCTTCAGCGGATCGAGTCGGCCAAGGTGTGGCCGAAGGAGGACGGCACGCCCACTCCCGCGTACCGGACGCTCGACCTGTACTTCGCCAGCTACGAGGACGCCTCCGCCGCAGTCGCGACGCCCGCTGCCGGTGCCGTCTTCGGTGGGCTCCAGGGCGCTCAGGTGGAGATCACGGGGCTGTTCTCAAACATCGAGTAGCACCGCCCTTCCCCTCCCGCAGGCGGCCCGCACCCCCGCGGGGCGTCCCCTTCGCTCCGGAATCACCGAGAGGATGACCATGACCACCCTTGCCGTTCCCGGCATCTCGACGACGGCCGCTGCCCTGCGGCGGTTGTACTTCGGTCGCTTCGCCTTCGCAATCGTCTGGGCTGCCGTGACGTTCCCACTCGCCAAGCACCTCAACCCCCTCACCGCCGCGCTGCTCGTGCTCTACCCGCTGTTCGACGTGGCCGCCGCCATCGTCGACGTTCGAGCGTCGCGGGCCACCGGCTCGCCCACCCTGCTGTACGTGAACATCGCGATCAGCCTGCTCGCCGCGGTGGGCCTGGGCGTCGCCGGCGCGTCCGGCATCCCTGCGGTCCTGCGGGTCTGGGGCGCCTGGGCGGTCGTGGCCGGACTGGTACAGCTGATCGTGGCCGTCACCCGCCGCAAGATGGGTGGCCAGTGGCCGATGATCATCAGCGGTGGCATCTCCGTCATCGCCGGTGGATCATTCGTCGCGGCCGCCTCCGCGGACAACCCGGCGCTGACCAACGCCATCGGCTACGCCATCCCCGGCGCCATCTTCTTCCTCATCGCGGCCATCCGCCTCGGCCGCGCCGCGAAGGGAAACTGACGTGCAGAACGCCACGTACGACGTCGTTGTCATCGGCGCGGGGCCGGTGGGGGAGAACGTCGCCGACCGCGTCGTGCAGGGCGGCCTGACCGCCGCGATCGTCGAACGGGAACTGGTGGGTGGCGAGTGCTCGTACTGGGCCTGCATGCCGACCAAGGCGTTGCTGCGCAGCCAGGCCGCGCTCCGAGCGGCTCGTCAGCTGCCCGGTGCGCGCGCGGCGGTGACCGGCGAGCTGGACGCGGCGGCCGTGCTGCGCCGCCGGGACACCGTCGCCTCGCACTGGAAGGACGACGGCCAGGTGTCCTGGCTCGACTCTGCGGGGATCGCCCTGTACCGGGGCCAGGGGCGGATCAGCTCCGACCGGATCGTCGAGGTGACCGGGGCGGACGGCGCCACCACCTCGCTCACCGCCCGACACGCGGTCGTCATCGCGACCGGAAGTAGCGCACTGGTGCCGGACATCGCCGGTCTGCGCGAGGCGGCACCGTGGACCAGCCGCGAGGCAGCCGCCGCCAGTGACGTTCCCGGTCGGCTCGCCATCATCGGTGGTGGCGTGGTGGCCACGGAGATGGCGACCGCGTACGCCGGCCTCGGATCAGCGGTGACGGTGCTCGTGCGCGACGGAGTGCTCAATCAGGCGGAGCCGTTCGTCGGCGAGCGGGTCACGCAGTCCCTGCGGGAAGCTGGCGTGTCAGTCCAACTCGGTGCCGAGGCCACGTCGGTGAGCCGCGACGGCGACGGCACTGTGCACGTCACGCTCACCGACGGCGACCAGGTCGAGGCCGACGAAATCCTCGTCGCGATCGGCCGTACGCCGAACACGCACGACGTCGGCCTCGACCGGATCGGCCTGAAGCCGGGCGCCTGGCTCACTGTCGACGACACCCTGCGGGTGGTCGATGATGCCGGCGCGTTGATCGGCGACGGATGGCTGTACGCGGCCGGGGACGTCAACCGGCGTGTGCTCCTGACCCACCAGGGCAAGTACCAGGCTCGCGCGGTGGGCGACGTGATCGTGGCGCGGGCCACTGGCGAAGCGGCAGACGACCGCCCGTGGGGTCGGCACGTCGCCACCGCCGACGAGCGCGCCGTGCCGCAGGTCGTCTTCACCGACCCGGAGATCGCGTCGGTAGGGCTGACCGCAGCCGCCGCCGAGGCCGCCGGGCTGCGGATCCGGGTCGTCGACTACGACCTGGCCGCCGTCGCCGGGGCCGCGCTGCACGCCGACGGCTACCAGGGGCACGCCCGGATGGTCGTGGACGAGGACCGACGGGTCATCGTCGGCCTCACCCTCGTCGGCCCGGACGTCGCGGAATTGATCCACGCCGCGACGATCGCCATCGTCGGCGAGGTCCCACTGGATCGGCTGTGGCACGCCGTGCCCGCGTACCCGACCGTCAGCGAGGTCTGGCTGCGCCTGCTCGAGGCATACGGCCGCTGATCTGAGCCGTGCGGTCGTCCGCGCCGTCGCCTGCGAGCGAGGGCGGGCTCAACCGGTGGTAGCAACATCGAGGAGCTGGGTCATCCCCTCACCGGGGGTGGCCCAGCCCCAGGTCGTGCGGGGGCTAACGGGCCGACTCTGTCGACTGGCGCTCCGAGTTGATCCTGAGGAGTCCTTCGACACCGCGCAGGAAGGTCTCGGACACCAACGTGGGGTCGGAGAGGCATCCGGCCGCCATGGCGCCGTCCCGGAGCATGACGAAGTGGCGCGCTGCGGGGTCCGCCGTTCCTTCGTGGACCTGTGCCATGAGCGTGGTGATGGTGCCCAGGAACCATGCCCGGTGGGCGATGAGTTCTTGGTGCACGGGATGGTTCGTGTCGGGGTATTCCGCTGCGGCGTTCAGGAACGCGCACCCACGGAACCCGGGGGACTGGATGTTCTGAGCGATGGAATTGGCGATGGCCAGGAGCGGCTCGACCGGCGAGAGGTTGGCGGCGAGGGCCTCGTCGACCATGCCGCGCTCCAGCTGATGCACCTCACGCAGGTAGGCCAGGATGAGGTCGTCCTTGCTGGGGAAGTGCCGGTAGAAGGTAGCCCTGGTCACCTTCGCCTCGGCGATGATCCGGTCGACGCCGACGGCGTGAATGCCCTCCGCGTAGAAGATCCTGGTCGCCGTGCGCAGAAGCTTGAGACGTGCCTCAGACGGTCGGGCATTGGGTTCGTCGCTCGCCATCCAACCATCTTAGCGACAGAACGTTCGGTCTGATCTGTGCCTGCGGTATTGGCGCGGCGCCCAGTGTGGGACAGCGACGGCAGCTCATCTCGTGTCCGGGTCGGATGCCAACCAAGCGTTTGGCGAGGCACCCCGTTCTTCGATCTCGCTGACAGTGGGCTCATCAATGCTGGATTCTGGATGCGGCAACCCCATCGGAGCCAGGATCGCGCGGGCTGATTCGCGATGCCGGGGAAATGCTCCGTCGACCGTCCTCGTCGGTCCGGCCTGCATACCGCAGGCAGCGGTGGCGAGCCCCTCGAAAGGAACTCCAGATGAGCCCTGCTCCTGACATGTCCGCGCAGGAGATGCCGACAGTTGTGCTGGTCCACGGGGCATTCGCCGGCTCGTCGAGTTGGAACGGGGTGATTGCCAACCTCAAACGTCAGGGGTACCCGGTCATTGCCGTCGCCAACCCGCTGCGCGGTGTGCAGAAGGACGCCGCTTACGTGCGGGCTCTCCTGGACAGCTTGCCCGGACCGGTCGTGATGGCCGCCCATTCCTACGGCGGGCTGGTCATGACCGAGGCCGCGGCTGGTGCCTCCAACGTCAAGGCCCTGGTGTACGTGGCCAGCGTGAGCCCGGACGTAGGCGAAAGCGTCATCGGGTTGCTCACCAAGTACCCCGGAAGTCAGCTCGCCACCAGCATCACAATGGTGCCGATCCCCTCCGACGACGGCGGCACGACCATGGACCAGTACATCCTGCAGGACAAGTACCCCGAGGTGTTCGCCGCCGACGTCGACCCCGGCACCGCCGAAATCATGGCGGCAACGCAGCGGCCCGCGTCCGCCAGCGCCCAGGAGGAGGGCGTTACCAAGGCCGCCTGGAAGACAATCCCCTCCTGGACCCTGATCACCACCCAGGACCAGGGCATTCCGCCGGACCTACAGCGCTTCCTGGCCGACAGGGCGGGGTCCACGACAGTGGAGATCGCCGCTTCGCACGCGGTGGCAGTCTCGCAACCCGGCCCGGTCGCAGACCTCATCGGCACCGCCGCCCGCGCCACCGCACGCTCGATGCAGATGTCCAAGAGTCGTCGGGGTTGACCAGGCTTGCCGAAGCGGCGGTCCGGTTCATTCCACCGCTGTCGGTGCCGAGCAGAATCGTGCCCAAGCCGAGCGTCCGAAGCTGCGAGGATGCTTCGGTGAGTCAGACAGCGGAATGGGACCGCGTGGTCGAGGGCGCTCGTGTTCATTTCATGGCCGGCCAGGACGACGAGCCGGAGACTGCCGACAAATCGATGCGCACCTGTGCCTTGCTGAGTCCCGCGCGCCGGACCTGACTCGCCCCCACGCCGCCACCTCTCCGCGCGGCTCGGCCGACCTCGTCAGAAGCCGGGCGTCGCCGACCGGATCATGGCCGCCGTCAACGCCAACGAACCGTCCGCGCCGGGTCGCACCGGTCGGTATTCCGGGCATGGCGAGCGGGCGCTGCGGTACCTGCACCATGCGCTGGAGAACCTGAACAACCGTCCCGAATCGTTCGCGTCCCTGCGGTCCGCGGCGGTGTACTACCACCACACGGAACTGCTGGCCCACGTCTGGTTCAGAGAGATGGGGGTGCCGTACCCCGGAGGCGAACGCCCGCACCACGAGCCTGACACCTTGGATCCTTCTACAGCTGAGCAACGTCCGGCCGGCTCTGGTGGTGATCCAACGTCACAGGGCTTCGGCGCTCCGCGTGGCGAGGGCATGGGCCGGGCCACCGCCGGAACATCGATGGTATGTGAGGACAGCCAAGATCGTGCGGTGGCCGCCCGGCACTGGCTGATCGGCCGGCGTCACCGCGGCTCGCCGTGAGCGGCGACGGCGCGGAGACCGGCCAGGTCGAGCACCGCGATGCGCCGGTACCCGGTGCGGATCAGCCGCTTGGCGCGCAACGTGCGCAGCGCCCGCTGGGTGGTGTCCGTCGCCGCGCCGACCAGGGTGGCGAGCTCCGCGTGGCTCAACTCGACCCCGATGACGAGTTCGTCGTCGTTGGTCCACCCGCAGCTCGCCGCGATCTCGGCCAGCACCCGGGCCAGCCGTACGTGCACCGGAAAGGCGGCGAACTCGGCCCGGCGATCGTTCGCCCACCGCAGGCGCTGGCCGACCGTCGCGGTGACCTGCGCGGCGACGGCGGAGCGACGTTCGAGGAAGCGGAGGAAATCCACCTGCCGGATGACGGTGCAGACGACCTCCCCGCAGGTGGTCACGGTCGCGGAGCGACCCTGACCGCTGATCGCCGCGAACTCCCCGACGAGATCGCCAGGCAGGCGGATCGCCAGCAGCCGGTCGGCGCCATCCGCGCTCGTCGTGATCTTCACAAAGCCGCGCCGGATCACCTCGACGTGGGTGTCCCGAGCTCCTTCGGTCAGCAGGCGGCGGCCGGGCGACACCGTACGGGTCACGCCGAGGGCCAGCAGGTCTCTGCGGTCGGCGGGAGCGATCCGGTCCAGGAACGATCCTTCCGCCCACACCGCGTCGACGTCCAGCGGTACGGCAGCCATGACCGGGCCTCCTCGGGGGTGGGGCCGGACGAGATCCCGTCCTTCCCCGGAATACCGCTCACCGGGCCGGGATGCAATACCCGCAGAGGACCGGTTCCGTTACCTGCCGAGGGGAGTTGACGTGGAATCCCATCAATGACAGTCGTACCACGGCCCCGCGTCATGAATCGGTGGCCTACCGGGCGCGCGCCCGGTAGGCCACCGATCCGTCCGTCTGTCCGTCAGATGTTTGACAGATGACCCGCAGGGCGGTGCGGCACGGATCGGAGGGATATGGCTACCTGCGACCCGTCGACCGAGCGCCTTCGGGCGGTGGTGGAGCCATGAGCGAGCCGCCGGCGGCCGGGGAACCGCCGCCCGGAGGGCTGTCGCCGGAGCAACGCAAGCGCCTGCGACGGCTCTTCGAGCGGGAGTTCGGCGAGGCGTGGCGAGCCGCCGTCGCGGCCGGAGCCGACTCGGCCGCCCTCGCGGAAGCCACTGCGCACCGGGTACGGAAAATGTTGTCACTTGCTGCCGTCGGCGACGATACGGAGCACCTCGTCGACGATCCGCCGAACGGTCCGGTCATCGGCGAGCAGGACTGACAACCGTTCCTCCGCCGCCGGCCCACCGTCCGGCGTACGGTCCATCTGCTCGCTTCCAGTGCCAGCACCGAAGACGACACCGAGCACCTCCACCACCGCGTGGGCCGGGTCCGCGCCAGCGCGAAGACGACGGCTGATCAGCTCCACCGCGGCGGCGGCAAGATCGGCGAGGTGGGCCTCGTCGCGCTCGTGCGAGCCGATCACGACCAACGGCCGGAGGCCGGCCGCCCCGTCGGCGGAGACGGCGAGCGCGGGGGCGTACTTGCGGCCGAGCGGCCGCTCCACGTAATCCGCGTACCACCGGGGCCGCCGCCGCATCGCGGCGAGCACCCGCTCGATCTCCATGGACAGCATCGGGTTGCCGGTCAGGTCCCCGGTGGCGACCTCCCGTCGGAGCGCCCAGCTGTCCAGCGGCCACAGCTGCGTCCCGGCGGTCGTGGGCACACCGACCCAGGTGAGGATCTGCACGGCCAGTTCGGTCAGCCAGGGGTCACCGCCGAGTTCCGCAGCGAGCCAGGCCGGAACCCGGGGCCGTTGCAACGCGCCCCGTTGACCGCGCCGACGGCGGTGACCATCCACAGTGGCCGCGGTGAGTCGGGCCGAGGACCACCGCTCGACGTCGACGATCGGCACCTTGGCGTTGGTCAACAAGTCGGACACGACGGCCTCGACGTCGTCGTGGTGTCGGTCGAGGCAGTCGTCGGCAAGCTGCTCTACCGAGTTCGCGCAGAGCCAGTGCCCCCGTCGGCGCTCCACGGGGCGGGTCACCCGGGCGAAGACGATCGGCCAGACGATCGCGTACGCGGCTCCGCTGAGCCGGGCGCGGACCTCGGGCGTCGCGGACGCGACCACGTTCGCCAACTCGCCGCGGCGGGCCAGGTCACGCAGGTCGTCCACGGCGATACGGGCGCAAGACTCCCGTGGCGTGCACGTTGCCTGCCACGGCTTCGTAACCTCGACGGCCTCATCCGAAGGGCGCCGCACGGTCGGATCATCCACTTTCGTCATCACGCCCCCTCCCGGAATGCGGAATGCGGCACGTCGTCTGCGATCTGCAAATTGCGCCCGAGAACTTCCGGCGCTTGCCAACAACAATGTGGTGGGTGGGCCGGGAAGGCGAGCCCTCACTCGTCGAAGAAGCGGATCGTCGTACATCGCTGACGAATCCGCCGAGTCGTGTCGGCCCTCCCGTCGACCCAGGCACGTCCGTCAGGGCGACCGACGCCCGTTCGCGACCCGGCCGAACGGCGGCTCGGCACCCGGTTCGAAATGTGCTATGACCATCCATTGTCTTCACCCGCATGACGGGGATCGATCCCTTGTTCTCTGAGGCGGCGACGTGACGCGTCCATCCTCGTGCGCAGGGGGCATCGATACTGGCCAGAAGATGTCCCTTTCCCTGGCCAGATAATGGTCGTGGGCGGGATACTCAGCGCACTACAGGACCACGTGCCCGCTGGAATGCCGGTAGCCTCCGCACGGTCCTGACGGACCATTCAGAGAAGAGGAGAGGGCCGTGCGTCCCGGCAACGACACCCATACCTCCGACCAGCTCCGACAGGAATTGCTGGACCTCCGCCGGGGTCCGGGCCTGCAGAGCAGCCCGCTGCACCGACGGCTGGGGCCGCAGCTGGCCGACCTCTGCGGCGTCTCGCCGGCCGAGCCGGAATCGGCGGTACGAGCGAAGGTGCGCGCCACCCTGCTCGCCCTCTCCGCCGACCTGCCCGGTGACCTGCGCCGGGCCGTCGTTCTCGCGTACGCCCTCGATCCCGTTCACGACTATCTCCGGCTGGACCGCCGCACCGACCAACTCGCCCGTGAGTTGTCGGTCCAGCAGCGCACGGCCCGTCGCCGGATCGACGAGGCAGTCGCCCGGCTGGTCCGCGCCGCCGTACCGGAAATCCCCACCGACCCGACCGACGCGGGCCCCGGCTGGCACCTGTGCGCGATGAATGCGCTGCTCCGGCTCGACACGTTGACACCGGAGCTCTACGAGGCGCGCAGCGTCGTGGCCATCCGCCCGATCGACGAGCTGACCGTGCAGTTCAGCTTGCCGCGCCAACCCAACGACGATGCCCGGGAGCACGGCGTGCACGCCGACGTGCTGTTCGGCGCACGGATCCGCGAACTGACCCGGCACAACTCGGGCCAGTACCTCCGGCTCACCCTCGCCCTGCCGAGGACGCTGGAACCGGGCGAACGACACGACCTCTGCCTGCACTACCGGCTCCCCGAGGGGCAACCGATGCGGGAGCACTACGTCTTTCAGCCGCTGGCGCCGTGCGCGCACTGCACCGTCCGGCTGCGGTTCCCGACCGACGGTGGGCCGGCGACAGCCTGGCGGCTCAACGGCGTCCCGCCCCGCGCGGTCGACGAACGGACACCGGGTCCGGACCGGCTGCGACCCGACGCCGTCGGCGAGGTGACGTCGGCGTTCGACGGGTTGCAGCAGGGCTACGCGTACGGGATCGCGTGGACCTTCGCCGATGCTTCGCACACCTGAAGCCCGCAGCCGCGTCCGGTGCGCCGCGGCTGTCGTTTCGACGGCGGTCCGTCAGATCAGAACGTGGCGAGTTTTTCCGCTCGGCTTCGCGCCGGCAGGTTCTGGGGCTGGCACCTCGTCCGGCGTTCTCCGCCGAGACCCGGTCCGGAGCTGGGCACTGTGCATGCGACGTTGCAGCCGCGAGGGCTGGTCGAGACCGACGGGGTCATCGTCGCGGCCTGGTGGGTAGGCGACGGGCCACCGCCGGCGGCCGGCACCCGCGTCCGTCGGCGGCCAGACCCGGGCGGGCGCTGGCTGGCGGAGGCGGAGGTTGGACCATGAACCCCTTTGCGCTGTTCGAGGAGGACAGCGACGGGCCCGACGAAATCCCCTTCATCACCGACACCCACCGGCGTCGCTTCGTGGCGCTCCTGATCGACACCTCCTGGTCGATGGCGGCCACCCAGAGCAACGGCGTACGCGCGATCGACGCGCTCAACCGGGAACTGGCGCGGTGGTTGCCCAGCGTACGTGCGGAAGGGCGCGGACCACTCCGGGACGTCGAGTTCCTGGTGATCACTTTCGGCGCGGGCGGGGTAGGCGTGGTCTCCGGCAACGGGACCCCGTCGGCCGAGGACGACGGCGCATTCGTACCGGCATCGCGGCTGGAACTGCCGACCCTGGTCGCGGGGGGCGCCTCGCCGATGGTGGCGGCGGTGGACCTGGCCCTCACCCTCGTCGAGCAGCGCCGCCAGCACGTCCAGGCGGTGCACGCCCAACAGACCGGTGGGCCTCGGCTGATCCTGGTCAGCGACGGCGCGCCGACCGACGAGGAGGGCAACCCCACCGACGACTGGCGGCCTCTCGCCCGGCGGTTGGAGCAGTGGCGGTCGACGCGGCGGATGCAGCTGTTCGCGTTCGGCGTGCCCGGGGTGGACGACGAGGTGATGCGGGCCCTCGCCACCCCGAGCGGCTACTTCCCGCTGGACGACCTCGACCTGCGGAAGCTGCTCGACCTGATCCTGGTGGCCACCTCCGACCACGTCGACTTCGAGCGGGTGCGCAGCCAGGTGTACGGAGGCGACCTCCGGTGACAGCGCGATGGTCGGTCCTGGGCGGCAGCGCCGCGGGTGGAGCGCACGTCCGGGCCGGGATCAGCGGCCAGGACGCGTACGCGGTCCACGAGGTCGACGGCACGCTGCTGCTGGTCACGGCCGACGGTGCGGGCAGCCGCCGCTGCGCCGGAACCGGCGCGTCCCTGGTCGTCACCCTGGCAGTGCAGCTGCTCGTCCCGCTCCTCGGCGACCAGCCACCGACCTCCGCCGCCGCCTGGTCCGGGTGGCTCGACCTGGTGGGAGAGCGGCTGTTCCGCCGGTTCCGCCGTGCGGCGCGAGCGCTGGCCCGAGCCGTCGGTGGGATCGAGCCGGACGACCTGGCCACCACCGTGACCGTCGTGGTCGCCCGCCCGCCGTGGGTCGCCGTACTCGCCGTGGGCGACGGCCTCGTGGTGGTCCGGGCCGCCGGCGGCCACCTCGACCTGCTGCTCGCCCCGCCCGGCGGCGCCGACCGGCAGCCCGGCGCGACGACGCTACTGCCCAACGCCCGTGCCGGAGAGCAGGCGCGTCGGCTCGTCGCCCGACTGCCCGATCTCACCGGGCTCGCCGTATGCACCGACGGTCTCGACAGCCTCCTCGTCGAGTACGACGGCAGCCGACCCTGCCAACCGGGCGCGGCGGTCTTCGCGCAGCTGTTCACGCTCGTCGATGGTGCCGAGACCGACCCGTCGACGCTCGTCCGGCTGCTCAACGGTCGGCGGGTCAGCAGCCTCACCGACGACGACCGAACCCTCCTGCTGGCGGTGCCCCGATGAGCCTCGACGTGTGGCTGACCGGCCCGCAGGGCCAGCAGACGGCCGACACCCTCGACACGCCGGTCGGCTCGGTGGGGTCGCAGGGGCAGGTCTTTCGGCTACGGCTGCGGCCGGACACCGTGGTGAAGGTCCTGCACCGCGCGGACCCGGAGGAGTTGGCCGCCCGTACCCGGGTCATGCTCGCCGAACCGACCGGCTGGACCGTGCGCTCGGGGCGGCCCGTGGTGGCCTGGCCGAGCGCCGCCGTGCACCGGCGTGACGACGGGCGGCTTCTCGGCTACGCCGCACCGCTGCTCGCGCCGCCCCGGTTCGCGCCGCTGCCGCTGCTGTTCAACCCCGCCGTCCGGGCCCGGATGCTGCCCGGCGCCACCTGGGCCTGGTGGCTGACCCTGGCGGAAGACCTGGCCCGGCTCGTCCAGTCTGTGCACGCGCGTGGGCACCTGATCGGTGACCTGGCGCCTGCCAACATATTCGTCTCCGCCGGCGGCGGCGTCTGCCTCATCGACGTCGACGGTTGGCAGTTGCACGACCGGACGACCGGGAAGGACCTGCCGTGCCCGTTCTCGCGTCCGGAGTACACCGCGCCCGAGGACCTCGGACGTTCGGGCCAGCGGCGGGAGGCGGCAAGTGACAACTGGGCGCTGGCGGTGCTGACCGCCCAACTGGCCTGCCTCGGCTTCCATCCCTACGGAGGTGTACGGCCAGGGGCGACCGGTCCGGTCGAGGAGGTCGACAACGTCCGGCTCCGCTGTTGCCGGCTGCTCGGGGCGGACGTCCGGTCACCGGTCAGCGCGGTACCGCCGCAGGCGCTGCCGGCCGTGCTGCTTCGCCGGCTCACCGAGGCCCTCGACGTCGGGTACGACGCGCCGACCGCGCGGCCCGGCCCGCAGTCCTGGGCCGCCGTGCTGGCGTACCTGCGGAACCAGCTCGTCGGCTGTTCCACAAGCCCGACCCACGTGTTTTCGCGCGAGCACCGCGACTGCCCCTGGTGCCGGATGGTGGCAGCTGGCGCACCCGATCCGTTTCCGGGGAGCGGACGATGACCACGACCATCGAGATCAGCCGGGTCGCCGACCGGACCGCCGTGCTCGGGCCAGGTCTGCGCGCGGTGATCTGGGTACGGGGATGTCCCTTGCGCTGTCCTGGCTGCGTCGCGCCGGAAGACCTGCCCTTCGTCGGAGGGGTCACCCGCACCATCGACGACCTGGCCGGCTGGCTCGGCGGTCTGCCGTCCGACATCACCGGGCTGACCCTCTCTGGCGGCGAGCCGATGGCCCAGGCGGCCGGGCTCAGCGCGCTCGTCGAGCGGATTCGCGCCGACCGCGACTGGTCGGTGATGTCGTTCACCGGGTGGACCGTGGAGCACCTGCGCCGGCAGCAAGACGCCGATCAGATCCGGCTGCTGGGCCAGCTCGACATCCTGGTGGACGGCCCGTACGTGGCCGCCCGCCACGCCGACCTGCTCTGGCGCGGCTCGACGAACCAACGGCTGCACTTCCTCACCGACCGGCACGCGCCGTCGGTGCAGGACACGTCCGCAGGCATCGAGCTGCAGCTGGCTGAGGACGGCGTCCAGTGGGTCGGGGTCCCTCCGGTGCCCGACTTCCGTGCCGGGTTCGAGACCGCCATGCGGGCTCAGGGCGTCGAGATCGCGCCGTTCACGCCCACCAACCCCACCGACGAGGGAGGCCGATAATGTCCGGCAGTCCGAAGTACACGACCGTCGCGTTCGACGTCGCCCGCCGTGAACAGTTGGCGGCCGCCCGGCGGCGGCGCGAGGAGGACCGCCGGCGGCGGCGGGAGGAGCACCGCCAGCGACGTCTCTCCGCCGGTATCCGGGCCGCCGAGGCACGCCGTGACGCGCTGACCGCGCGAATGGGCGAGCTGGTGGGCATGTCGCGTGGGTTGCCCCAGCATGCCCAGGTGACTGCGGCGACCGACCAGGTCGTCGGCCTGCGCCGCCCCAGCGACGAGGCCGGGCTGAGCCGAATCGGGCGGGAGTTGAGGGGTGCCGAACGACGTGCCGATGAACTCACCGTCGCGGTGTCCCGGGAACTGACCCGGCAGGAGCAGAGCCGGGCGGTGGAACTGGCCGTCGCGCCGCTGCGCGGGCTTACCGACGGGGCACAGTTCGACCCGGTGGGACACCGGACCATCGCGGCGCTGCTGGACGACACCAGGCGGCGCGCGGGGGACGCGCGTGGCTTCTCCGACCTGCACCAACGGCTCGGCGAGGCGGTCGGCGCACACCTGGAGACGGTCCGCGACCGGCAGGCGCACCTGCTGCGCCTGGCCACGGAGACCGACGAGCTCTCCGCCCAGCTGGTCGACGTGCTGGCCGACGCGGCGGCGGCGGGCCTCGCGGTGGCCGAGGAATCCGCGCTGCGCGCCGAGCTGACCGGTCTGCGCCAGGAGGCGGCCGGCGGCCACGTCGACCGGTGGGAGCGGCGCGTCGCCGGCCTGCGCGACCGGGTCGAGGCAGTGACCGCGGCGACTGACAACCGACTCGACCAGCTCGACCGGATGGCCCTGATCGTGGAGGCAGCCAGCGCCGCGCTGCCGGCAGCCGGCCTGCGGGTCGTGCCGGACAGCCTGGCGGAGCGCGCCGACGCCGTTGTCTTCGTCGCCGAACGCGCCGACGGCTCACCCGTGGAGATGACCGTCTACGCGGGGGACGCCGACGGCAACCGGTTGGAGTACCGCACCGCTGGCTCCGACATCGTCGTGGAGAACGCGGTCGGCGGGGCGATTTCCCGCTGTGACCTGACCGAGGAACTGCTCGAACGCTTCCACGCCGAGCTCGCCGACCAGGGGGTGGCGACCGACGGCCTGCACTGGGAGGGCAAACCCGGCCAGCCCCGGCCACCGGCTGTGGAGGCGTTGCGCCGGCCGGCGCACGACGACCGGAGCCGATCGTGACCGGCGCGCCGCCGGGTCGGCCCACCGCACCACCGGCGGCGGCCTGGTTGGAACGGGTCACCGCCGAAATCGCCAGGGGCCGGCACGTCGTCATCCACGGCAATGTGCGCGACCTGGTGCGCTGGGACCGCTCGTTCCACCCGCTGCGCACCGCCGTCTCCGGCCTGCTGTCGATCTTCGGCTACCAGCTGACCGGCTACTTCGATCCGGTCGACGGGCTCAGCTTCGGCAACGCGGACGACCAGCGGGAGTTCCACCGACTGCTGGTGGGTCCGAACGTCGGCCGGCCCGCCGCAGGCGATCCGCCCGCCGGCGCCGACCGGGCCGGAACGGTGCGGAGCCGGCTCTCCACCGTGCTGCGGGACGCGCCCACGCCGGCTCTGACCAACCCGTACGACGCGCTGGCGGCGATCCGGCGGGTGCTCCGGCAGGCCGGCACCTCGTCGGCGTTCCTCATCGACCAGGCCGACCTGATGCTCTCCCCGCCCGAGCGGGGCGGCGACGCCGAGCGACGGCTGCTCGGCACGATGGCCAAGGCGATGACCGAGGCGGCCCAGACCGGCAAGCTGCGTAATCTGCTCGTGCTGGTCGCGGACGACCTCGCAGCCCTGCCGGCCTGGCTCTACCGGGATCGCCCGTACGTCCAGGTGGTCGAGGCGGCCCTGCCGACCTTCGACGAGCGGCACGTCTACCTGCACCAGCAGGCCCGCCACTTCCACCAGGCGGCCACCGCCAGGAAGGCCCCGGAAGACCTGCGGGTGCTGGCCAACCTGAGCGAAGGCATGGCGATCAGCGAGCTGGACGGGCTGTGGCGGATGAGCAACCTGCAGGAGATCCCGCTCGACGAACCCCGGACGCTGATGAAGCGCACCCTGTTCGGCCCGCGCCAGGACCCGTGGCGCCGGGTTCGCGACCGGCTCGCCCGGTTCGGGCCGATGGCCGGTGAACGGGTCATCGGCCAGCCCGTCGCGGTCGATCGGGTCCGACGGGCGCTGACCTCGGCCACCGTCGGCATCGACTTCGTCGCCGACCCGCACAACGCCGAGTCCCGACCCAAGGGCATATTCTTCTTCGTCGGGCCGACCGGGGTGGGCAAGACGGAGCTGGCCCGGACGCTCAGCGAGTTCGTCTTCGACGACGAGACCGCACTGGCCCGCTTCGACATGTCCACCTTCGCCGAGGCGCACTCCGCGGAGCGGCTCACCGGGGCGCCACCCGGATATGTCGGCCACGAACGCGGGGGTGAACTGACCAACCGGGTGAGCCAGCGCCCGTTCAGCGTGCTGCTCTTCGACGAGATCGAGAAGGCGCACGCTTCGGTGTTCGACAAGTTCCTCCAGGTGCTCGACGATGGTCGGCTCACCGACGCGCTCGGCAACACGGCGTACTTCTCCGAGACCATCATCATCTTCACCTCGAACCTGGGCGCCGCCGAGACGTACGGTTGGCTCGACGGCGGTGAACTGCCCGACTACGAGAAGGTCAGCGCCCATTTCGAACGCGCCGTGCGCGACCACTTCACCACCACCCTGGGCCGGCCGGAGCTGCTCGGCCGCCTCGGCGGCGGCATCACAGTGTTTGACATCCTGCGGCCCGAGTTTGTCGATCAGATCGTCGGTAAGCTGCTCGCGCAGCTGGTCGCCAGCGCTCACCGTCAAGGGGTCCGACTGACCCTCGACGACCAGAGCGTCGTTGCCCGGGTGCAGGAGGTGATGCGCCGGCCAGAGGCGCTGCGGCTGGGGGTGCGCAGCATCCGTGACGTCCTGGACCGCCTGGTGCGAGAGCCCCTGGTCGAGCACGTCTTCGCCAGTCCCGGGCAGGTGGCGCTGCGACTGTCGGTGCAGCCGCACGGCACCGTGATCCGCGCCGGCTGAGTTCAGCCGGCCCGGCTCTTGGTCGGCTTGGGCTTGGGTTTCGGCTTGGCGGGAGTGGGCGACGGCGTGGGCGGGGGCGCCGGTGTGGCCCGGTCCCGCAGCGGCGCCAAGAAATACGCGACGACCTGCCCGGCCTGCTCCCAGGCTCCCCTGGTGTACCCGTCCGCGGCGGGCGATACGACACCGGCGGCCAGCGCGGCCAGCAGCGCGCCGAGGAGCACCAGCCTTGCCGCCCGGTGACCGGGCGGCAGCCCTCCCTGCCCCTGCTCAGCCAAGACCGCTCCACTCTCTGGTGAGGATCCAGTTCGCCGGCCCGAACCCGCCGTCCGGGCCCGCATCCCGCCCGGACACCAGGAAGTAGCGCACCTCCCGGAAGTCCCGTTCGACAGCCAACACGAGGTTGTTCAGCCCGTTCTCCCGCAACCAGGTTCGTACCGCGGCGGGATCGTCGGGACCAGCGGACATCTTCTCGAGCAGGTCCGCCTTGGACACCACGAAGGCGAGCCGCCGACGGCCGGTGGGGACGCCGAACTCCTGCAACCGCTGCACTGTCGCGTTGTAGGCGTCCTCCGGGTCGTAGGTCGCCGGGTTTGCGACCGCGAAGATCTCCGGCGCCCCATGAGCGAACTCGTCGCGCACCCGACGGACCGAGAACGGGTCGAGTACGTAGATCAGGGAACGCGCGTGGTCAAGGTACGCGAGCCGGGCATTCTGCTCGCGGTCGACCAGGTTCTCGCCGGCCGCGTCGAAGAGGTGCACCAGCGCCACCCGTGGCCCTCGGGCCAGCCGGAGGGTGACGGCCACCGGCGGGCCGGCCGCCTCGGTCTTGGCCGGCGATGCCCCCTCGCGCATCAGCCGCGCGTACACCTCGTGTTGTTGCCGGCTGTGCTCGTCCGGTAGGGCCACCGCGACGCCGACCCGCTTCGCGGACTGCTCCAGGCCCGCCAGGGCCGACATGATCAGCTGGGTCTTGCCCGCCGAGGCGGCCCCGAACACCGGCATCCGTACGTCGGTGACCACTCCGGCGCCCGGCAGCAGTGCTTTGGTGCAGCTGGGGCAGCAGGCCTCCAGTTGGTGGCTGAATGCCGCGCGCAGGACGGTGGTGGGCAGTAGGACGCCGCAACCGCAGCGCCGCCACAGCACGCCCAGCCGCCCGGGACGCAGATCCCGGTGCAGGTCCGCGCCGGTCAGCCGGTCGCCAGGCGGGTGCGGTCCACGGCAGCGGTACGCCGGGACCGCCGCGAGCTGATGGCAGCGCCGGCAGCTCGCCCGCGCGCCGAACACCGTCTGCCAGCCCGCGTCCAAGCCCCGCAGCAGCAGAACCACCGGTACGCCGACCAGCCAGGCGGCCGCCGAGACGCCGGCGGTTACCAACCCGGCGCCCAGCACGCCGGCCACCACGCCCACCGTCACCCCGGCCTGCGAGGCGAGGACCGGCATGTAGAACGGCCACCACCACCTCAGTCGGTGGGCGCGGGCCCACCGGTAGGGCCGGACCCAGACCGTACGGGTGATCAGCCGCACGCGTTCCACAAGCGCCCGGGCGTCGAGCAGCACCTGAGCGGCGAAGTACTGCGGCCAGGCCCAGTCCCGCCGGACGAATGCCGGCGCCACCCGGCCCGCCAGCGTGCCGCCGTGCACATCGTCAGGTGTGCGTACCCGAACCCAGGAGGCGCGTCCGACCAGCACGACACCGGCGACCCCGAGGACCACGGCGGCCCCCGCGACCAGGCCACCGAGCGCGGCGAGGTTGGCCAACGGCAGGGCGACGATGAACAGCAGACCGAGGCTGAGGGTGAAGTGCAGAAGACGCCCGAGGAGTCGCACGGCTCACCGGTCCCGGAACGGATGGGCGAGACGGTACCTGCGGCGACGACCGCTGTATTTGTCGGCGAGCCGCTGCCAACCCTTGCGCCAGTCACTGCTGTGCTGGGCGAAGTGCTGGCCGGCCCGTTCGAGCTGAACGTCCGGGGCCCGGGTCAGCCACCGCCCGAGCGCGTGTTCGAGGCGCGTGACCTGCTGCGCGGGGGGCGCGCCCGAGCCGGCGGTCAGGTAGTAGGCGAGCACCGCGGGTGCCTCCCCGTCCTCCGTCGTCAACGCGTCGACGAGCCGGTCGACGAAGGGGCCCAGCAGGGCCGGATGCCGGTCGAGGACACCGTCGAGGCTGAGCAGGGCCACCACCCGGCTCAGCGCCGTGACCACCTCGGCCTGCCGCATCTCCATCAACCGTGCGGGGCAGTCGCGCAGCTTGCGCAGCAGCACCGCACTGCGACCTCCGTGGGGCCGGTGCCGCAGTTCGGTGAGGGCGCCGGTCAGCTCCTCGTCCTCTGCCAGCGTCGCCGCGACCCGAGCCGTGGGGGTCATCAGGCCTGAGGCGACCAGCCGGTGGCAGAGATCGAAGAGATCCAGGTCCGCCACCGCCCCGCGGGTCACCCCGTCGGTGACCTTCAAGAAGACCCGGTCGGGCAGGCGGGCGCCCTTCGGAGCGAGGCCGAGCACCAGTTCCAGCTCCGCGCTCGTCGGCGCGGACTGGCTCCACAGCGCCCCCGCCACCCAGGAGAAGTCATCGGGATCGTGCCGGTACGCGGTCAGGTACCGTTCGATCACGGCGTCCCGCTCGTCGCCGTGCCGCACCGCCGCGCCGAGCACCGCCGCCGCCAACGGGTAGTCCAGCGTCTCCAGCCGGGGCAGCAGCGACCGCCACCAACCGTCGCCGACCTCCGCCCGGCCCCTCGGACCGAGCCGAGCGCGATCCTCCAGCACCGACATCAGCCGCTCCTCCAGCCGGTCGCGGCAGGCGAGCCCGGCGGGCCGCACATCCCGGGGGTGATCCGCCCAGTACCTGACGAACTCCTCGGCCGCCCCGGCGATGTCGGACCACCGCACGTCCACCTCGAACCGGGTCGCCACCCGCAGCAGCGCCTCGAACCGCCGCGGCGGGACACCGGAGGTGAGGGCTTCGGTGAGGAGCTGCCGTGCGTGGTCGCTGTGGTCGGGGTGCCACTCACCAACCGGCAGCGGGGGCAGCCGACGGTCGGTCACAGCGCCCCGGACGCGGGCGTCCGCCAGCTCGCTGATGATCAGGGCGAGTCGGACATCGGCCGCCCTGCCAGGCACGAGGCCATCACAGCCGACCTCGTCGAGCAGCACCAGCACCCGCTGCGGCCAGCGCTCGGGCGTCTCGGCGAAGAGGTCCGCCACGTCGGGGCCGTACGCGTGGCGCAGCCCCTCCGGCCCGGTGCGCAACCAGCCCACGATGGCCTCGGCGTGCCGGGGCTCGGGAATGCGGTGCAGGATGGCGGCCAGCCCGAGCGCGGCGGCGGACTCCTCGCGGCTGTCGTCGCCGGCCAGCCCGGACGCCGCCGCGACGCCCAGGGCGTCCACCACGTCCCGCGGGTCCTCGGTCAGGAAGAGGTCGACCCACCGGCGGGCCGACGCGGTCGGTTCGATCGGTGTGTGCTGGTGCCGGTGCAGGTCGAACACTGCGTAGCCGAGCGGGTTGTCGATCCGGCCGGCCGGGCCCGCGAACTCCGGCCGGACCGCGACGACCGGCAGGGCTGAGCGTGCCGGGTCGGTCGAGAAGATCTTGAAGCCCAACTCCAATGCCCGCTCGCGGGGCAGCAGGAGGGTGCCCGCGACGAGCCATCCCACGATCGAGGCGATGTCATCACCGACGAAGAGCACGCGCAAACGCCCGGGGCGACCGGCGTCGGCGAGCGCCGAGACCAGCGCCAGCAACGTCTCCCGTCCGCGTGGCTGGTCGAGGACGAAGGCCTGTGCATGCGTGGGGGAGTGGTCGCTCCCCACTCCGTCGCCAAGGCGTACCGGATCCGACTGTGTGGTCGGTGCCGGCGCGCTCGACCAGAACCTGGCCTGGAACAACTGCGCCGGACGCAGGTCGGCGTAACTGGCCGGATCGGTGGTGACGATGGCGTGGGTCAGTTGGTTGCCCTCCCGGGTGCCGTTGGCCTCCCGGCCGAGGTAGAGCCCGGTCGCCGTGGCCAGGATTCCGTTGGAGCTGATGTGCGCGAACGAGGGAGGGTACTGCTCGACCGGCCGCCGGTCGGCCATCCACCGCGACGGCGGCTCGTAGAGCAGGTGGTCCCGGACGAGTGTCTCCGCCGCTGCGGCGGAATCCGCCGACCGGGCCTGGAACTGCAGGCCGGCGTTGCCCTTCAACCCCTGCCCCTGATGGCAGTCGGTGTAGATCAACGTCTCGAAGCGACCGCTCATCGGGCCGCCTGGCGGCGTGGCACCACGTTGAACTCGCTGAGCAGCCACAGCAACGGCTCATCCACCCGGAACGGTTGGACCCCGCGCAGGTCGACCCTGTTCGCGTCATAGTCGGGCTCGGTGCCCAGGGAGGAGACAGCGAAGTAGCGGAAGTTTCGATAGTTGTGCATGAGGTGGGTGTCGATATCGTCGGCACCCCAGTCGTACAGCAGCGCCCGGACGTGCTCGTGGGTCTCCCGCCCGGCCTGCTCGTCGTAGTACGGACCAGACTGCGGGCGGCGGACCAGGGGATGGTCCGCGCCCAGCACGTCGAAGAAGGCGTCGATCTTCGCGAAGACCACCGCCACCGGGATGGAGATGTTCCTGCGGCCACCCAGGCGGTGGCTGATCCGCAGGTTCTCGGTCACCCGGTTGACCACGTCGATGGTGTTGGCGCTCGCGTCGATTGCCGATTCGGGGAGCCGGATCCGGTCCCGCGCCTGCGGGATCGCGAACGGATCGAGGATCAGGATGAGCGCGTCGGCAGCACCGAGGTAACCGAGGTTGTCGACCGTCTCCTGGTCGAGCAGGTCCTCGCCGGCGGTGTCGAAGAACGACAGGAAAGTCGTCTGGTAGCCCGTCACCCGCCGGGTCTGGCGCCAGGCGAACACAATTGGTTCACGCCGGCCGCCCGAAGCCTGCATCGTCTTCTGGTAGAGCCCACCGTCCGGGAACAGCTCGCCGGCCGGGTCGAGGAAGTCCGTGCCGCCGCCTGTCTCGGCCCGAAACTGACCATCGCCGGCCAGTCGCACGTCGGCACCGAACCGTTGCCCCATGCCGCGGCGTAGCTGGTGCGCCAGCACTTTGAGGTAGACGCTCTTACCGGTGTGTCGGGCACCAGCCATGGCGATCAGCGGGCTGCGACCCTCACCGAACGCCGCGGGCAGTCGGCTGTGGCAGTGCGGGCAGACCCGGACCGCTGACTCGCTTCCACAGTGCGGACAGGGGGCGGCGGCCACCGTGCGCAGGGTGCGTCGAGGCCCGGCGAACGACGGCAGCACCAGCTCCTTGATGCCGAGTTCCTGCTCGCGCGCCTCGTCCCACTGCGGCTTGCAGGGCTCCTTCCCCGGCGACCGCCGCCCGGTGCACCGGAACCACGGCCCGCGAGGGTCGATCTTCCCGTAGCAGTACGGGCAGGAGAGGGTCGTCATCTCAGGACACCTTCATTTCGTCGATGGGATCGGTGACTCGCGCGTCGGGCGGTCGGATCACGAAGCAGCGCAGCCAGTACGGCTTGGACAGCCCGGTGGGCAGCGTGAAGGGCAGCTGCCACGCAACGTCCGGGTGCAGCGAGAGTCCGGTCACCCGGCTCACGACCCTGCCCCGCTCCGGTCGGGCCGGCATCGCCACTCCGGACGCGGCCACCAGGAGCAGTTCCACTCCCTCGCACGGCTGGTCGACGTCGACGCTCAACAGTCGCTTGCGGCTGAACAGGCCGCCGTCCCGCCGGATCCGGTAGCCGAACGCGACGGGCACCCCGTCCACCGGCACTGACTCGACGGCGGAGTACGTCTCGCCGCCGGGGCCGCGCTCCACCGTCCGGACCGAGACCCGACCACCGGCGGGACCCACCCGCAGGCGACATCCCGACGCGGTGACCTGGCCACGGGTCAGCCGCCGTACCGTCGCCGAGCCCTGCGGCGGGGTGAAGGTGACCTCGGCCAGGTTGACCGAGGGTGGCCACACCCACGCCACTGTCACCTCGTCACCCGTGCGGCGGGCGATGAGCTGCTGGACCGGCTCGGTCACCCCGAGCGCGAGGGGTTCACCCACCACTGCGGTGTCCGTCGCCCGGTCCACGGTGAACGGGACGTACACAAACCGCCCACTTGGTACGGTCACCTCGAGCAGGGTTTCCGCCTCCTGCACGATCCGGTCGCTGACCAGCGCCTCGCCGTACCCTTCCATCTCCTCGCGTCGGATCCGGGCGCCTGGTGCCCAGGTGGGGCGCAGCTCGGACCGGCGGACCGACACTGTCCCGCCGGCCGGCGTGAGCCAGGCGAAGTGGGCCGTCGCGGTCTGGGCGTCGACCGCCGTCACGTGGGCGCGCAACCGCTCCACGTGCGACGGTGCGGCGTCCCGCAGGACGGCGCGCGCCACCACGAACGGCCCTTCGACCTCGGCGCCGTGCTCGTCCCGATAGACCGGGACGATGCCGTAGTAGCGGTCGGTGACGCCGTCCCCGGTGTCGTCCGACAGCCCGGCACGGCTCGCGGGCACCGGCTCTCCGTCCTCCGCGGAGGCTGGCGGCCGCCCGAGGGTGCGACGCACCCGGACGCCCTCCGCGGCCGGGTGCGCCCGCCAGGAACAGGACAACTCGTCGGGGCGGACGGACACCCGCACGCCCGTGACCGGCGGGACGATGCGCGTCGCCACGGTGGCCGGGCGCGACCAGTCCCCACCGACGCTGGCGAAAACGCCGTAGTGCAGGGACCGGGCGGGTGGCGCGGCCGGATCCGTCGCCTCGGCCAGCGTGCTCTCGCTGACCGTCTCGCCGTCAGCGGCCGAGCGAGGTGGCCGGTCGGACCGGACGACCCGGTAGCGCACCTCGGCAATCTGCCCAGGCGGGGCCGTCCAGGTCAGCCGAACGCCGGTTTCCATCGACCGTGCCGCCAGACCACGTGGGGGCGGCGGCGCGAGCGCGGCGAGCCGGTCGGCGAGGTCGTCGTCGTCCGCGGCGATCCGTAGCGCCGATCGGAGCAGCCGGGCGGCCTCCTCCTCGCGCTCCGACCGGGTGGCCTCGTCGGCGGCACGCCGCAGTGACTCGACCTCGCCCAGCAGGGTGTCGACCTGGCCGCGCAGCTCATCCCGGTGCGGGTCGTCCAGGGGCAGCACCGCGACGGCCTGCCGGGCCGCGAGCAAATGCCCGTCGGCGACCAGGTCACGGATCCGCCCCGCCGGCCCGGCGTCCTGGCCGGTGTCGAGCGGCAGGTTGGCCACCACCGAACGGGCGTCGGAGTGCTCCAGCCCGGTGTCGGTGGCGATGCGCACCAGCATTCCGTCGGCGAGCCCTCTGGCCCGCCCCGACCGGAGCCGGTCGACCACCTGGAACAGCGCCAACAGGCGCAGGTCAACACCGTCGGTGGCGGCCCGCTCCAGGAGGCCGAGGGCCTCCTTGCGGTTGCGCACCGCAGCGGCGTCGGCGAGCCGGTTCGCCTCCTGCGTCCGGGCTCGCACCGTGGCGACGTCGAGCGGCACCGCCTCCGCGCCGAGCAGCCGGAACGGCGCACCGTCGGGGTGCACCACCTGGACCACGGTGGGCGCGCCGAGCAGGTCCTGTAGCCGGAGTAGGGAACGGTAGGCGGTGCGCTCCATATCGGGCTCGGTCGGCAGCTCCACCGGATCGACCACGACCAGGCCGGCGCGCCGAACCGCCTGGTCGATCTGCTCGGCGTCCAGGCCCGGCCAGTGCCCGGCGATCTCCTTCAGCTGCGCCTGGGTGATCCGGCCGAGGGCGCCGTACGACTGGGCCAGGTCCCGGGCGAACCGTTCGGACTCCGCCCGCGCGCCGCGACCATGTTCCTCGATCCGTTCCCGCCACCACGACGGCTCGAACATGGACGTGCCGTGCTCGGCCCGCAGCTGCTCGTCCCGGCTGTGCAGCTGCGCGCAGACCCGGGCGGCGGAGTCGACGCCGCTGGAGCGCTGGTTCCACAGTCGACGAATTGCTGTCAGCTGCTCCCGCAGCTCGGCCGCGGACATCTCGGTGCTGACCGCGTAGTGCCGGGCGAGATCGGTGGGCGACAGGCCGCCCGGACGGTCCCGCAGTGGGCCGATCACCTCGCGTAGGTATGTGCGCTGGTCGAACGCCATCGTGGTCAGCCCCGCACCGTGATCCCCGCGACGATGTCCCGAAGGTCGTGCACTTCCTCCTCGGTGAGCAGACTGACCTGCACCTCGATCAGAAGCTTCTCGCCGCTGCTCGGCTCGACCGCGTGCAACGTCAGCTGACCGCCGTCGCTGACATCCATCGTGATGCTGATCGGTGAGTGCCGGGGCAGCGGGGGTAGTCCGCTGATCTGACCCTTGCCCTGGTCCACCGGCTTGTTCGCCGACAGTTCGGGGCTCTCCTCGGCGCCGGCCTGCTCGTGCAGCTCGATCTCGATCGCGGTCTGGCCCTCGACCACCGTGCGGGCACTCAGCTCTCGCTGCGTGATGGGTAGCGACTCGTTCGCGTGCACCAGGTGCTCGATGTAGTACTTGTCCGGCTGGGATGCCCAGTCGTCCGCCGTGGTGTCCTGGAGCTTGACCCCGAACGACTTCGGTAGCACCGTGACGATCCGCTTGTTGGCGCTGGCGGACAGGGCCTCCTCGTCCACCCCGGTCGCCAGCGCCAGCGCCTGGACCCGCTCACGCTTCTCCTCGGCGGTGGGTGCGGCACCCTCGCCGTCCCACGCCCAGACGGCGCGGCTGAGCGCGTAGCGGGCCGCGCCCTTCGCCACCGCGAGGTCCGGGTCGTGCAGACGTGGCGTCCAACCCCACTTCTCGGTCAGCTCCCTCGCCACGGCCGGCATCTTGCTGGAACCACCGACGAGCAGCACCTCGTCGATGGCGGCGGCCGGGTCGTCGACACCGAGCTTCTCGCCGAGTGTGCGCAGTGTCCGCTCGGTGTACACGATCGTCCGGTTGAGCAGATCGCCGGTGATCTCCTCGAACGTCTCCCGGCTGACCTCCACCGAGGCGGACGCGCCCGCGTAACGCATCGGCACCTTGCGCGACGTCACCGTCGACAGCTGTCGCTTGACCTCCTCGGCGGTCAGCGCGAGGTCCTGCATGAACTCCTCGTCCAGCGTCGGGTCCTCGGCCGGCTGCGCGCGGGCGACGAACTCGTCCACCAGGTACTGGACCAGACGGGCGTCCCAGTCGGTGCCGCCGAGCTGCTGGTCGCCGTCGGTGCAGAGCACCTCGACCGCGTCCACGCCGATGCGGATGACTGTGGTGTCAAAGGTGCCGCCACCGAGGTCGTAGACGAGCACCGTCCGGGCCGTGTCTTTGCCGAGGTCGTACTGGAGGGCGGCGGCGACCGGCTCCGGCACCACCTCGACGACGTCCAGGCCGGCGATCCGGCCGGCGTTGCGGGTGGCGTCGCGTTCCAGCAGACCGAAGTACGCGGGGACGGTGATCACGACTTTGCGGACCGGACGGTTGGTGTAGTACTCGGCGTCCTGCGCCAGCTGCTTGAGAATCAGCGCGGAGATCGACTCAGGGGTGTACGTCGTCCCGTCGAACTCCCACTGCGACTCCTTGCCCATGCTCCGCTTGACCCGCTCCACCACCCGGGACGGGTAGAGCCGGGACACGTTCTTGGCGGCCTCGCCGACCACCACCTCACCGGTGTCCTGCTCGAAGTAGACGACCGAGGGGGTGGTCTCGTTATTGGTGATGACGTTGCGGACGACGGCGGGCCGTCCGGTCTCGTCGACATACGACACGACCGAGTAGGTGGTACCCAGGTCGATTCCGTAGAAAGTCAGGTTCTCGTCCGACATCCTGCTCCTGTCCGCCGATCGATCGGCTGTCACGGTGTGGGCGCGTGTTGGTTTTCGCTCTCCGGCTCCGGATGGGGCTCGCCCGCCGGGGGCTGCGGGTCGGGAATCCAGCGGTGCACGCGGACCGCGGCGGGCACGGCCGTGCGTCCCGTCTCGACGTCGTGGTAACCGTCGAGAACCACGGCCGCGACGGTGCCGTCCTGACCGGGGTCCCTCGCGGGCTCGGTCGCGGTGGCCCGCTGCGTTGACGGGTCGAAGGTGGCACCGACCGCCGGTGCCAGCACGTTGATGCCGCCCCGTTCCAGCGTCAGTTCGAGGTTGGCGGCGTAGCTGCGCAGCATTTCCGCGGCGGCCGTGGCGTCGAACGTCGTGGGCAGCCCGGCGGCGGTACGCAGCAGGTCGTGGCGCAGCCGCTGGAGGTCGGTCAGGAGCGGGCGGAGCAGAAGCCGTCGCTCACCGGCCCGCAGCCGTTGGTTCTCCTCGTGCAGCCGGTCGATGACCTGCTCGCGGGCCGCGGCCCGGTCCTGCGTGCGGGCGACCTCGGCCCGCAGCCCGGCCAGCTCGCCGGTGAGCCGATCCGCCAGCCCGGCCAGCTCGTCTCCGAGTCGTTCGGTCAGGCTGTCCAGCCGGTGCGGCGGGTCGCCCGCCGGCTCGGCATGGACCTCGCCCGCCGGCTCCGCGAGATCCGCTGCCGACGGTTCCAGCCGCTCGGCCATCAGCTCCGACGGCGGCTCGGCCACCGGCGCGGTCGCGTCGACGCTGGCCTCCGCCGCGGGACCGTGCGCTTCCTCGTGCACCCGTGCTCCCTCCCTGGTCCACCGCCGCCACTGTGGGCGTCTGGTCGTCTGTCCCTGACGGACAGGTCCGCCGTCCGTCAGGGACACACGACGATCGGCAGACGCGGAGGGCGATCAGCATGATTCGGCGTACGGTGGCAGCCGCCGCGGCGGCACTGACGGCGGTGGCGATGGTCTTCCTGCCCGTCGCACCGGCGGCGGCAGCACCGGCGAACAGCGACGAGGTGTACGCGGCGCTCGGCGTCAACAAGGTCGCGGCCGACTACGTGGTGATGGTCGACGTGTCCCGGTCGATGCGCGACGGCGGCCGGTACGAGCAGGTGCGACGGGCGCTGCGATCCTTCCTGGCCGCGCTCGCGCCGGACGACCGGGTTGCGCTTGTCACCTTCGCCGATTCGGCGCGGGTGGTCCACGACGGGCCGGTCGGCCGTGCCCCCGACCAACTGGTGGCGAAGCTGCCCCGGAGCGCGGACGGGCGGTACACGGACATCGGCGCGGCCATCGAGACCAGTCTCCGGCTGCTGGCGCGCGAGGGTGTGCCGCCGATCGCCACCGTCGTCCTCCTCACCGACGGGCGGCACGACCCACCCGTGGGCAGCGCGTACCCCTTCGAGCAGGGGTACGCCTGGAACGAGCTCGTCCGTTCCGGCCGGTCGCTGAAGAAGACCTCCTTGACCGCGTACGCCGTGCCGCTGACCGGTTCGACGGGCGCGCCGCTGCTCGCCCGGGTCTACCCGGGCGCCAAGCTGCTCGCGCCCACGTCGATCGATCGGCTGGGCGACCAACTCGAACAGCCGAAGGCGTCGGCCCGCGCCGCGAAGGCGCGTAGCGTCCTCGGCGACGACGTGTCCCACGGGGTCCAGGTCGTCTGGCCGGCCGGCGCGGGCCGCCTGGGGGCCGGCCGGACCCGGCTGGAGGTCCGGCTCCGGTCGACCACCACCAAGGTCCCGCTGGTCGTCGACCACCTCCTTGTTCGCAGTGACCGGCCCGACGTGCGGTTGTCCGTGCCGGGCGGGCCGGTGGAACTGCCGGCCGGCGGCACCGCGACCGTTCCGGTGACTGTCGACTGGGACGCTGGCCCCCGGCGGGTAGCGCCGCTGGCCCGGGTCACCGCGGACGCGACGTTGACGCTCGATGGCGAGGTCGGCTCCGCGTGGGCGGAGGTTCTCACCGATGAGCTGGGCGTGGACTTCGCCCCGCGGCTGGACGGCGGCCGCACCCGCGGCGCCCTCTCCGCCCAACGCGGCAGCATCGGGTGGTGGTCCCTGGGCGCGGCGCTGCTGACGGCGATGGCAGTCGCCGGTTGGTGGGGCCGCGGCCGGCGGCGGCACCCGGCCCTCGCCGGCACGTTGCGTCTCCGCGACGCCTCAGGCGGTGAACGTGACCTGGCACTCAGCGGCCGCCGGACCGCCATCACCGCGGACTCCACGGGGCTGCCCGGGTATGGCGAGGTGACCGCACACCGGCCCTCCGTCGGGGCGTCCGAGGTCCGGTTGGTGATCGGCTACTCCCGGGACGGCTCGGTCGCCGAACGGGAGGTCGGCACCTGCGGCCCGGGGGAGACCGTCGAACTGGGCGGAGTCGACTTCACCTGGCGCACCGCGACACCGGCGGCCGCCGCCGCGAAGAGCAGCCTGATCGGTCCGTCGCGGTGATCGGCGGCCCGGCCGAGGAGGACGGCCCGGCAGCACCCGCTCCAGGCCCGAGCGCGCCCGTTCCGTTGGGCGACAGCGACCTCCTCGCCCTCGGCGAGCTGGTGTCGACCGATGGTCGTGGCCCGGGGGAGGAGAGACCGACCGAGCCTGTCCGCGCACGGTGTGGACGGCCGCTGCTGTATCCCGTGCCCGGCGAGGATCTGCCTGCACACCTGCGCCGCCGATCCGAGGCCACCGGGCGGCGGTACGTGGGGGCGCTGTTCGCTTTCGACCTCGACGCTCTGCCGCGACGGCAGCGGTACTCGGCCGCCCGGTTCGAGGTGATCCTGGCCGACCCGGCGGCCCTCGCGGTGCGGCTCGACGGCGACGGCGGCACGCTCGGCCTGAGCTGGCCAGCGGCGTTCGCCGAGCCGACCTCGACGACGGCAGTGCACGCGGTGGCGGCGGCCCGGGCTCGACCGGGCTGGCTGGCCCGGCTGGCGACCCGGGCGGGGTCGCCGCGCGCCCACGTCTTCGGCATTCACCGCCACGAGTTCGGCTGGGTGTACGAGGACCCCCGAGGTGACCTGCTGGTGCCCCGGGTGCACGGCATGCACGCTCTGCTGGAGTTGCCGCCCGGCGTTGGCCGGGTCGCCGGGGCACTCGACGTGCGGGTGCGGGTGACGGGTGGGCGCGACCCGTACAGCGCTGGGCTGCGCGAGTCGGTGACGTTTGACGAGGCGTTCGAGGCCGGCGGGGCGGTCGAGGGCGCGGCGGTCCGGCTCTGCATGGCCGTTGACGTCACCGGCTACAGCCGGCGCAGCACCGCTGCTGCCGAGCAGGTGCAGCGCGACCTGGTCGCGTTGCTGTCCCAGGTCCGGCAGGGCGCTGGCGTACCGGAGTCGGCCGTCCGGCCCCAGCCGCAGGGCGACGGCCAGTTCACGGTGCTGCCGGCCGGGATCGACGAATCGGTGGTGATCTCCCGCCTGGTCACTGGTCTGGGCCAGCAGCTGCGCGCGCTCAACGCCGGCCGGCCGGCGGCGGAGCGGCTGCGGGTACGGGTGGCACTGCACCGGGGCCTGGTGAAGCCCGCGTCCAACGGGTGGGTCGGGGTGGCGGCGATCGCGGTGCACCGGATCCTCGACAGCTCGCCCCTGCGCGACGCGTTGACCGCCCGGCCGGCCGTCGACTTCGTCCTCGGCGTTCCCGACGTGCTGTTCCAGGACGTCATCCGGCACGCCACCGAGCCACCGCTGCCGGCGGACTTCGCCCCGATCATCGTGGAGTTACCTGCGAAGGGGTTCGTCGAGCACAGCTGGCTGCACATCGGACCCGAGGAGTCAGTGTGAGCACGCTCTACGCCCTGTTGGTCGGCATCAACTCGTACCGTGCGCCCACGGTGCCCGACCTGAACGGCTGCCTGACCGACGTGGTGGAGGCGAGGGCCTTCCTGGAAACCCGGCTGGCACCCGGTGTGACCCTCGCACCACTGTCGTTGCATGACGGCCAGGCGACCCGGGCGGCGGTGATCGAAGCGATCCGGTCCCACCTGGGCCAGGCCGGCCCGGCGGATTCGGTCCTGTTCTGGTTCAGCGGTCACGGGGCCGAGGCGCCCGCCCCGGCCTGGTGGTTCGAGGAGTCAACGGGCATGCTGCAGACCCTCGTCTGCGCGGACAGCAGGGACGGCGAGGTGCCCGACCTGCTGGACAAGGAGCTGTCGATCCTGCTCGACGAGGTAGCCCTGCGGGCCGGGCACGTGGCGGCGGTCCTGGACTGCTGCCACTCGGCGGGTGCCAACCGCGAGCTGCCGGGCACCCGCGCCCGGATGGCGGTGCCGATGGCTGCCGCGCCGGTCCGCGAGTTGCTGATTCCGGAACTGCTGGTCGCGGTGCCCGGACAGACGTCCGCTCCGGAGCACGTCGCGCTGGCCGCCTGCCGGTCCGACGAGCTGGCTCAGGAGATGAGGCTGGGCGGCCGGCGGCGGGGCCTGTTCAGCTGGGCTCTGCTCAACGCCCTCGGCCGGTTGGGCCCGGCGGCGACGTATCGGGATCTGCTGGCCGCGGCACAGACGGAGGTGGAGCAGAACGTCTACCGGCAGGTGCCGCAGCTGGCGCCGGCCCACCAGGGGATCGCCGACCAGCCCTTCCTCGGCGGCCCGTTGGCCCCACCCGCTTCCGGCCTGCTGCTGCGGTACGTCCGTCAGGGCTGGGAGGTCGACGCCGGCAGTTGTCACGGCCTGGTCGCCACCACCACGGACGAGATCCGGCTGGCCGTGGTGGGCGAGCTCCCGGTGCGGGAGGTCCGTGCGGTCCAGGTGCTTGCCGAACGGAGCCTGGTCGAGCCGATCGGCTGGCAGCCCGATCGGGATCGGCAGTACCGGATGGTGCTCAGCCGGGTGCCGCTGCCGGCCACCACCGTCATGGTGGGCGGGCCGGGCCAGGACCGGGCCACCGTCGCGACGGTGCTGGCCGCGCTGGGCTCCGCCGGCCCCGGGGGCGGGCCTTCGCCGCACCTGCGCCCGGTCGATCCGTCGGACGTGGGCACCACGCCGGAGCTGATGGTGCGGGTTCCGCGGCGCGATCTGGCCATCGTGGTGGACCGTTGCGGCACGCCGCTCGCCGGGGAGTTGACCGACATCCACCGGGACGGGGCGCGGCAGACCGTCCACGTCCTGGAGCACATCGCCAGGTGGCGACAGATCCGGGAGCTGAACAATCCGGTGACCGGCCTGGCCGGCGCGGTGACGGTGGAGGTGGTCGCGGCACGACCGGGCGAGCGCATCGCACCGTTCGACCGGCCGCCTGTCGCCGCCGACGTCGACGGTGTGCTGCGGCTCCGCTACGAGCGGGGGCCGGGCGGCTGGACGCCGCAGACCATCTTCGTCCGCCTGCACAACCGCAGTGACCGGATGCTGTTCTGCGTTCTGCTGGACCTGACCGAGCGTTTCCGGGCGCATGCCGAGCTCTTTCCGGGTAGCTTCGTCGCCCCCGGCGGCCGGGCGGCGGCCCTGCGGGGACGCCGGGTCGTGGCAGCCCTACCGTCGGGGGAGGCACCCGAGCCGGGTGCCCGGGTGCGGGACTGGCTCAAGCTGGTGGTGGCCGAGGAACAGTTCGGCCCGGCGCCCTTCGAGCTGCCGGCGCTCGGCGCGCCGCGTGGTGTCGACCGTGGGCCGTTGGCCGTCCGGGGGTTCCTCGACCGGATCGGGCGCGCCGTGCAGCATCGCGACCTGGTGGCATCCGCTGAGGACGGCGCGTACGACTGGACGACGGTGACCGTTCCTCTCGAGGTGGAGGTGCCCCGGAGCTGAACGGTCGGGTCAGAGCCCTCGCAGCACCATGGCGGTCCGATAGGCCGGGTCGGTGAGGTCCAGGTCGGTGCGGCCGGCGAGGGTCGCCGGGAGCAGGGTGGGCGCGATCCGTCCCGGGGCCCGAAGCCGTCGGCCCACCGCCCGGACGGCCGCGGCGGGGCGTAACCCGCCGCGCACCAGTTCGGTGTGCAGGAGGGTCAGCATCAGCGTGGCCACTGGGCGGGGTATCGGCCGGACCCAGTCGACCACGGCGGTGAACCCGGCGGTGAGCAACGCGTCGGCGAGCGGTGCGGATTGCGCGCCGACGGATGGCAGGACGGCCAACCCGCCCTCGGCCCCGGCCCGCCCCGCCCGCCCGGTGATCGCGGCGGGTGTCAACGCGGCGGGCCCGGCCAGGGCCAGCGCACCGTCGGCGTCTACGTCGCAGTCGAGGTGCAGCATCGACGCGTCGAGGTGGGCGAGGACGTCGTCCGGGGTGCCGGCGCCGTCGGCGTCTGAGCCGACCCGGCCGAGAACGATCGACCGTGGGTAGAGCCGGCGAAGCCGTTCCACCTCGGCCGGGCCGCGGTCGCCGCGCGGATCGCTGACGAGCACCGGCGCCTCGGTGACCCGCATCGGCACCCGGCGGGCCAGCTCGGCCGCCTGTCGGGCCGAGGTGACCGCGGAGACCACCACCTGGTCGTCGTCCGGCAACGGGCCGCCGACGACAGCAAGCCGGTCGGGTAGGGCCCGCTCGGGCGGGACGCGGTCGAACCGGCCGGTCTCGGTGTGCAGCAGCATCAACCCGTCCGCCCTGGGCCAGCCCAGCGCCGCGACCCGGACGCCGTGCAGCGCCGCGGCCACCGGGGCGAAGCTGGCTCGCAGGGTCTCGCCCAGCCGTCCGGCGGGGTGGCGCTCGTCGAGCAGCCCGGCCAGGTCCACGGCGAGCGGAACGACGCCGAACGGGTCGGCGGGCAGGGCGTCCGTGGCGGCCATCACGTGCGCGGCGGCCGACCGGACATCGTCGTCGGTGTCGCCCCAGCCGTCGTCGGCGTCGTCCCTGCCGCGCAGGTACAACGCCACCGCCAGGGTGATCTGGTCCTGCGCGGTGGCCGCGACTCCCGCCGCGTGGACGACCGAGCTGGCCAGCCCCACCAGGTCGTCCACCAGCCCGACCCGCGGGGCAGGAGCACCGGGGCGAAGCAGGGCCGCGAGGGCGGCGTTGAGCTCATCGCCGCCGAGTCGTTCCCGGAGAGCGCGGCGTAGCGTCGCCGGGTCGGGCGGTGTCGCCGCCGGCCGGGGCGTGGGCACGGATGCCTGCTCGGCACCGTCCGGCACGGTCACGACGGCGACGGGGCGGTCCAGCGGGTCACCCGTGGCCTGGGTGGACAGGTCGAACAGGGAGGGTATCGGGAGCCCGGCCGTGACGCCGCCCTCCATCCGCTGCTGCATCTCCTGCATTGTGGTCATCAACCGCATCATGGGCCCGAGATCGAACGGGGCGCCGCGTTTCGGCGCACGGTAGAAGTCCCGCATCGCCTCGGCCAGCTCCAGCATGACCTTCGTGGCCTCGGCCACCTCGACACCCAACTGGTCGGCGTTGACCACCTCACGGAAGCACTCCACCGCCCGCTCGGCCTCGGCCAGCGTGGCGGGGTCCGCCGGGGCGCCGCTCAGCCGTCCCGCCAGGTTCCCGGTGGCGAGGCCGCGAGACAGCCCGGCCACGTAGAGTTGACCGAGGGCGAAGCGGGCGATGACGGGGAAGACAGGTGGCAGACCGACCGCCGCGACGGCCTCCTCCAGCAGCTCGATCGCCTGCTCCCGGTCCTCGTTCGGGCCGCCGTGGGCAACGTGCCGTGCGCTCAGCAGCCAGCCCGACTGGGCGGCGATCTGCGCGCGCAGCGGGTCGCCCGGGCCGAACATGCCGTGCGCCTCCACCAGGCAGGCGATCGCGTCGTCGAGCGCCGGCTGCCCGCTCGCCTGGCCAGGGCCGATGCGCCAATAGCGGTCGGCCAGGATCTGGGAGAGCTCCATCAGAGGGCGGACGCGGGCGGGCCCGGTCAGCCGGGCCAGCTGATCCCGCAGACGCCTCTCCTTGTCATCGTTCACCATCGGCCCCTCTCGTCCTCGCGTGGTCGCATCACTGCCCCCAGTGGACAAACCCGGCCCAGGCCGTGACATGGGAGAGCCCGTCCTGGTCCAGGTGTCGGCGCATCGGCTCCGGCATACCTTCCGGAATGGGCCACTCCGGGCCGAGCATCCAGCTCTGCGCCTGCCGCAGCGCTTCCCACGCGGGCAGCCCCTTCGTCATCAGGTGGTGGTGGAACATGTACATCAGCACCGAGGTGGCCCGGTCGGGGATGGCCCACTGGGTCGAGAGCACCGACCGGACGCCGCCGGCGAGGAAGGCCGTGCCCAGGCTGTACGCCTCGTCGTAGCCGCTGATCGCCTGACCCGTCCGGCAGGCGGCGAGCACGATCAGCCCGATGGCGCGCTCCGGGGAGCGCGAGGTCAGCTCGACCAGCTCCTCCGCGGTCAGCCGTCCACCGCCGGCCAGCAGCAGGTAGGAGGTGGCCGTCGCCGGATCGGTGTTGATGACGCCGTGACAGGCGAGGTGCAGCATCCCGCCGGCGCCGGGGTTCGCACCGGTCAGCCAGGCTCGCACCTCGTCGACGCTGCCGGGACCGGACCGGCTCGGCGACCCGTCGGGCCGCCGGCCCACGTACCGGCCGCCGGGATAGAACGACCGGTGGATGGCGTATGCCTCCACCCTGGCCGCAGCCAGGTCCGGCGCCTCGCCGCCCGGGTCCGGGTCCCCGACGACCAGGCCGACAGGCGTCGGCGCGACCGGCGGGAGCGCCGCCGAGTGGCAGAGCATCCGGGCCGAGGCGGCCTGCGAGATGGCGACCAGCCGCACCGCGTACGTGCCGTCCGGCCGGCGGGCCGCCTGCCACGGGATCCGGGCCAGTTCGCCCATCGGGACCAGGACCATCCGGGGCGGTCGTCCGGTGGTCGGGCGGGGGAGGGTCGGCAGGTACTGCTGCACGAGTGGGCCGATCGCCGCCCGCCACGCCCAGTCGCACATGGCGTCGAGGCTGCCGGCGAAGTCGACGGGGTCGTCGAGCGCGGTCAGGTCCCGCTCCGGGTCCGCGATGGCCGCGTCGCGTCGGACCAGGGCCGTCAGGTAGCGCTCCACGTCCAGGTCGTCGAAGAGATGCAGGTTGGGCAGGGGCAGGTAGGCGGGTGGGCCCTGCGCGGGCGCGATGACCGCGTAGCCGGGTACGGGTGCCGTGCTCGGCACCAGGTAGACGAGCATGTCCGCGTCCACGGTGTGCAGTGCGGCCCGGATCTCGCCGAGCGTCGGCGCGTCGAGCAGTGCTCCCGTGCTGCTCTGCTCGGTGAGCACGGTGAGCACCTCGCGACGCAGGTCGATCGGGGCCTCCTCCGCCGCGCCGGACGCCGTGGTCGTACGCCAGCGCGCCGCGAGGTCGGGTCGGCCCGCGTCCTCGAGTCGACCGGGGATCTGCCGGTTCTCGGTCGCCGCGTAGAGGGCCAGGCCCCGGCCCGCGTCGAGTGCCCGGATCGCGCTGGCCGGATCGTGGAACACCAGGCACTGGCGGGCGACGTCGACGGCCTCCTGTGCGGCCCGGCGGGCGGCCGAGTTGGCCGCCCGCAGGTCGGTCTGGAGCAGCACTCGCCAGGAGTGTTCACGCAGGCCCTCGAGGGCGACGGCGTGTGGTTCCGCCACACCGGCGTGCCGCCGCCGTACCTGTGCCAGCAGTTCGTTGATGACGGACCACAGGGGGTGCGCCGGCCCGCCGGCCAGCCGCTTCGCACGCCCCAGCACCTCGTCGGCCTCGACCGCGTCCGACATCCTGCCGGTCACGTCGCCCCGGGTCACCAGCCCGAGCGCCAAGCCGACGAGATGGGAGGTGAGGCGGGGGTCCTCGGGTGGTGCGATGTCCACCGCCGTGCGGAAGTGCGCGACGGCCTGTTCGACACGGACGGGATCGGTCTCCTCGCCGAGGCCGAGCATCGTGCCGCCGATCCCGGCGTAGTGCATCGCACGGTCGCCGGGGGAGAGGTCGGGCCGTTGCGCCACGGCGGTCATGGCGGCGAGCTGTTCGGCCGTGGCGACGACGGCCGACCCCGTCTCGTCGACGTCCTCGCGAAGCACCGCGGCCAGCGGCATCAGCATCGGCTCCAACGACAGCACCGAGGCCCGCAGCGGATCCTCGGCTGGCAACCGCTGCACCGTCTCGCGGAGCAGGCCGAAGGCCGGCCGAAAGTCGCCACCACTGTGGTGCACCGTCACCAGGTCGGTCAGATTGGCGAAGGCGTCACCGAATGTCGTCAGCGCCGGGTTCCCGGCCAACGTCTCGCGGACCCGACGGGCCTCGTCGGGCAGCCGTTCCATCGCGGCCTCGTCACCGTCCTCCATCGCCCGCAGGAGACCGATCATGGTCCTCATCACGTCCCACAGTGGTGCCACCGTCGGGTCGTCGCCGACACTCGGCGCCAGGGCGAGGAGGGACTCCGCCTCGGCGAGCGTGACCCGCGGGTCCGCATCCTCACCCTCCATCCCGGCGCGTAGCACGGCCATCACCCGGGCCGCGACGCGCACCATCGGCCACTCCGGGGTATCGGGTGGATCCTCCTCGGCGATCTCGAGAAGGCTGTCGAGTTGCCGCAGCCGGTGGAGATCCGCCGTCGGACCGCCGCGGACCAGAGCACCGAGCAGGTCGGCCGCCAGGACACCCCGGATGGTCAGGTCGGCCGGCAGCCGGTGCAGGTCCTCGATCGCGGTGTCGAGGTCGCCCCGGCCGAAGGCCGCCCGACTGATCGCCACGCAACGCCTGATGATGTCCGATGCCCCGTCCAACCGCGTCCCTCCCGCGTGCCACCTTCCGACTACTCCACCTGACGGACAGCGGCGTCGAGCGGATGCTCAACTGCCCAGGCTTGCGGCCCGTACCGGCAGATGCTGACGCTCGCCGATGTTGGCAGAGTGCATGGGGGCATCTGTGCTGAGAACGGCGCACGGTCAGTGGTCAGGACCAGGCGGTCAACGCCTCCGGATATTTCCATCCGCATCGGGATTTCGGTGACCCTGGGACGGACCAATCCGTACTCCGGCCGGGCCGCGACCTCGACCGCCACCTCCACCGCGAGGCGACCCGGCGGCCATCACTCCTGGCTACGCGGCTGAGCCGCGCAACCTGACTGCTGTGTGAGTGTCAGCTGTCCGAGTTCCTGGGTGCATCGGGTGAGCGCGACGTAGAGGCCGTTCCAACCGCGCGGTTCGGCGGCGATGCCCTGAGGGTCGATGAGGAGTGTCGCGTCCCATTCCAGTCCCTTGGACTGCGTTGCGGTGAGCACTGGCACATCACTGAGTACGGCTTGGAGTGTGGCGATGCGCTCCGCGGGGGCGATGACGCCGACCGTCCCGCCGTGCCACCGTTGCTGCAACTGCCGCACCGCTTCCACGGCGGCGCCGGCAAGCTCAGCGGGGGTGGTCGTGAGCTCCCAGGGGGCGATGCCGGAGGAACGTACCGCTCGTGGTGGAGTGTTGTGGCTGCCAGCCTTCTTCAAGACCGGTTCGGTGAGGTCCATGACCTCGCGTGGGGTCCGGTAGCAGATGGTGAGTTCCGCGCCGGTCCAGCGGTCTCCGAAGGCGGCCCGCACCGCTTGTGCCCAACTGGTGTGCCGGTGTGCTGCCTCGGCCTGGTCGATGTCGCCGACGGCGGTGATGGACCGACTGGGACAGCGCCGGAGAACCATCTGCCACTGCATCTCGGACAGCTCCTGCGCCTCGTCGATCACGACGTGGCCGTACACCCAGCCGCGCTGGCGGCGAGCGCGGTCGGCGAGGAATTCGCCCTGTGGTTGCGGGGTGTCGACCTCGCCGAGCAGGTCGGCGAGGGCGTCGAGCAGAGGGATGTCGCTTGATGCCCATGGGGTGGGCTCGGCCGCGACGGCCGTGATCTCATCGGGGGACAGTTGCGGGGCGAACCGGGCCAGCAGGGTGCTGTCGGTCAGGAAATCAGCCAGCAGGGTTTCGGGGTCGAGGGTGGGCCACCATGCCTCGATGAACCGGGCGATGGTGGCGTTCTCGGCGATACGACAACGAAGCTGTTCGACTTCCTCCTCGGAGAGCAACCCGTCGATGTCGCTGCCGGTGGACGTCCGGGTGGAGTGGTGGTCCTGCTCCATGCCCTTGTCGACGCGGGCGAGGATGTCCTCGAAGCCTTCCTCCATCTCGGCCATCAGCGCCTCGCGCTGCTCGGCGACGACATCGGCCAGGAGGCGGTGCAGTTGCTCGGCGAACGCCGCGCGGGCGCGGTGGTGCGGGCGCCCCTGCACCGCCGAGGCGAGCGCCTGCGCCACAGTTGCGGCTGGTATGACATAAAACTCGCCCTCCCAGCGCAGCTTCAGCTCGCGCGGTCGGGGGAGCAGCGACGCGACGTAGCTTTCGAGCGTGGGTTGCCAGAGGGCGCGGCCCTTGATTTCGGCGAGAAGCCGGCTCTCGTCGCGGCCCACGTGGACGTCGGCCAGCAGGGTGTCGCAGGTCGCCGAGACGACGGCGGTCTCACCGAGCGCGGGCAGCACCTGGGCGATGTACTGGAGGAACCGCGGCGAGGGGCCCAGGACCAGAACCGCCTGGTCGGCCATCTTTCGGTGGGTGAACAGCAGGTACGCGACGCGGTGCAGGGCAACCACCGTCTTGCCCGTGCCCGGACCGCCCTGGACGATCAGCGGGCCGGTCGCCTCAGCCCGGATGATGTCGTCCTGTTCGCGTTGCAGGGTGGAGATCGCCGTGGACATGCGACCAGTGCGCCGCTGGTCGAGGGCGGCCAGTAGAGCGCCTTCGCCGACGAGGTCCGTCGTGGTGCTCCCGTCCAGGGGCTCGTCGTCCACGCCGACGACGGCCGATCCCGTCGTGCGGATGTGCCGGCGCCGCGCCTGACCCTGTGGGTCGACAGCCGTCGCGGTGTAGAAGGGCCGAGCTGCGGGAGCGCGCCAGTCCACCAGCAGTGGCTCAGCGCCCTCACCGTCGTTGCGGAGACCGACTCGGCCCACGTGTCGCACGGTGCCGTCAAGGCCGTCGAGGCGGCCGAAGACCAGACCGTCCTCTGCTCGCCGTAGCTCGTCGTACTGCTGGCGGAGCATGCGCTGCCGGGCCCGCTCCAACGCGTCCAGGGCCTCTGACGAAAGCTCGACCTGTAGGTGATCGGCCAGCCTGTCGCGCCGGGCCGTGGCCAGGTCGAGAAACGCCTGTTCCTCGGCGACCGCGGATCGACGCGCTGCACCCTCTGCGGTAGAGGTCGGCAGTTGGCCGTCCGGTGCTACTTCGTCGACGCCGGCGGTGCCGTCGCTCAGGGCAGACTTCCGGTGCATTCGCAAATCCTTGTATCGGGGTAACCCTCGGCCCGGATGAGCCGCAGCGCATTCGGCGGCAAGCATAGAGTTGGTCTCCCTTACCGGCCAGGAAATCCGCCGGCAGAGATCGGAATCTCAATGCCTTGCAGTTTCGGGGTCGCTTGTGGCCTCACCAATCCCATTTTCTTATTGACAGTCCGGTCTTTATCTGTTCTATGGGACCTGGCTTGCAGACCGTCCTGTTCGGGAGGCGACCACCGGCTCGAATCTGGCGACCTCGCGCCGGAGATCATCGGAGGCATAAACCTCGACGAGGACACCACCGACACTGGTATTCCCCTGGGCTTCGTTGTCCGACCGGGAAGTCCAGGGCGACGGGCGCTCTGGTCGCAGCATCGCACCGAGGGACAGGCATCGGATCGGAGTTACCCGCCAAGCCACCGCTGGTTCCCACACCGCAGTCGGCCCGTTGCCGTCCAGCCCCCTACCCGTTCTCGTCGACGAATCTGTGGCCCACGGACCGGTCCTGGTTCATCTGGACGGACGAGGTCGCGCGGCGCGAGGACGATCACCGCGGCGGCGAGGGCTGTCCCGCGCAGGTCAGCTCAACGTGAAGGACACGTCGTCGACGTCGAAGGCGGTGGCGCCGTTGCCGGCCATCTCGCTGGCGAGGAAGCTGACCGTCGCGGTGCGTTCGGTAGTGGCGGTTCCGCTCGACATGACGTATTGCCGCCACTCCGCCCCGCCGTCGAAGGCCAGCGAGAACCTCGTCTTCGGGGGAATCCCGGTGACCGCCAGCCCGACGTTCAGGTAGTCGCCGCGGCTGGTCTCCGTGGTGGTGGTCCGCACCCAGAAACGGACCGTCAGGTCGCAGTTGGCCGGAACGGTGACGGTGGTGCGCAGCAGGTCGCTACGTGTCACGTCCAGCCCAGCGAAGGTGGCGTACGCGCGGCCGGTGTGTGCGGGCCGGGTCGCGTCGCCGAGCACGACGATGCGGGGGCCGGCCGTCCAGCCGGTGGTGCCGCGCTCGAACCCCGGATTCGGGTGGATCTGCCCGGTGCAGGGCGGGTCCGCCGCCGGCTGGCCGTGGGATGCGCTGCCCGTGGCCAGGAGCAGCAGGGCCGCGACCGAGACGGTGGTGACGAATGCCTTCATCGGTTCTCCCCGCGTCAATACATTCGAGATGGTCGATACATATCGACGATGCGCGATGCGACGTGGGCGCGTCAAGCCCTTCCCGCAGTCGGCTCCGCGTGGGCGGCGGCCGGCCGCACCATGCTGGCGCTACCGCCTGCGGCGGGCGTCGGCCTCGGTGTCGAGCAGGTCGTTGAGCGTCAGCGCTGAGTTGATCAGTGAGAGGTGGCTGAACGCCTGGGGATAGTTGCCGATCTGCTCCCCGGTCGAGGCGATCTCCTCGGCGTAGAGGCCGAGGTGGTTGCTGAAGGTGAACATCTTCTCGAACGTGAGTCGGGCGTCGTCGAGGCGGCCCGAACGGGCCAGCGCCTCGACGTACCAGAAGGTGCACATGTTGAAGGTGCCCTCGTGGCCCGGGAGGCCGTCGGGGGAGTGGACCGGGTCGTACCGGTGGACCAGGCTGTCGGAGACCAGCTCACGCTCGATCGCCTGCAAGGTGGACTGCCACAGTGGGTCGCTCGGCGTGACGAAACCGACCGACGGCATGGCGAGCAGCGCCGCGTCCAGCACTTTCTCGTCGTACGCCTGCACGAAGGTGCCGCGGGCCCGGTCGTATCCGCGCTCCATGACCTGGTTGTAGATGCGGTTGCGCTGTTCGGTCCAGCAGGTCATGTCCCCTGGGCGGCCGGTGCGGGTGGCCAGCCGGATGGCCCGGTCCAGCGCGACCCAGGACATCACCCGACCGAAGGTGTAGTTGCGGGGGTGGTGGCGACTTTCCCAGATGCCGGCGTCGGGTTGGTCCCAGTTGTGGCAGAGCCAGTCGACCAGCCGGACGGTGCTCTTCCACACCTGGTGCGAGACGCGGATGCCCTGCTCGTCAGCGAGGTGCATGGCGTAGAGGGCCTCGCCGTGGATGTCGAGCTGGAGCTGGTCGGCGGCACCGTTGCCGATCCGCACCGGCCGGGAGCCTCGGTAGCCCTCCAGATGGTCCAGCACCTCCTCGTGCAGGTCGGAGGAGCCGTCCACCCGGTACATGATCTTAAGCGGGTCCTGGTGGTCGCCGGCCTCGCGGATCCGCTCGTCCAGCCAGTTCATGTACTGGCTGACCTCCTCGGTGAAGCCGAGGCCGAGCAGCGCGTGCACCGAGAACGACGTGTCGCGTACCCAGGTGTAGCGGTAGTCCCAGTTGCGGGTTCCGCCGACCAGCTCGGGCAGCGCGGTGGTGGGTGCGGCGATCATCGCGCCGGTCGGCGCGTACGTCATGAGTTTGAGCGTGATGGCCGAGCGCTCGACCATCTCCCGCCAGCGGCCGGTGTAGCGGGAACGTTCGAGCCAGCGCCGCCAGTAGTCCCGGGTCCACTCGAACATGCCCTGGATCTCTTCCGGCGAGAAGATGCGCGGTTCGGCGCCGCCCGTCTCGAGGACCACCCCGCCGGTGTCGCCCTCGTTCAGCGTGCCGTACGCGACAAGGTCGCCGCCTTCAAGGTGGACGTCACCCTGTTCGGAGATCAACCGCCGCACGGGGTCGACCGGGTTGAACGTCAGCGTCGCCGACCGGCTGCGGAAGACGTAACCGTTGTGGTGGCGCTCAAGCTGATGCTCTTCGCGGGCGTAGTCGAACCGCGGCCGGCACTCCACCCGGAAGCGCATGCTGCCGCGGACCATGGTGACGGTGCGGACCAGCCGATGCGCGTCGGTGGCCCGCTCGCCGGTGACCGGCATGAAGTCCGTCACCTCGGCCACCCCGTCGGCGCTGATGAACCGGGTGATCAGGATGGGTGTGCCGGGGAGGTAGAGCTGCTTGGTCACGTACCGCACGTCGTGCGGCGCGATCTGGAAGTAGCCGCCCTTCTCCTTGTCGAGCAGGGCGGCGAAGATGCTCGGCGAGTCGAACCGCGGCGCGCAGAACCAGTCGATTGTCCCGTCGCACGTCACCAGCGCGGCGGTCTGCAGGTCGCCGATGAGCCCGTGATCCTCGATCGCCGGATAGCTGTCCACGTCTCTCCCCGGTTCGGCTGCGTCCTGCGCACCGAACCTAGGGGAGGAATTGTCGTCTTAGGTGAGATTCACGTTCCGCCACCCTGTCGCGTGGCACAACCTGCACCGACCATCCGCCAGGCCCCGTCTCGTCTACCCGATCTGACCGGGCACGAGGAGCGCGGCTGACAGTAAACCGTTTCCGGGCCCTGCGAAGATCATCGGTGCGGGCAACCTCGCCTCAGGGCGTTCCTGCTCGTCGCGTACCACTCGCACCGGAAGAGGGGGCAGTTGTGGCCAGGAACAAGCCGCCGTTTGCGATGAGGGCGATGCTCAGGCTGGAACGCGACACCGCGAATGCCGCCGCCACTCTGCGCCGATACGCTCCGCTCGCCGACGAGCTCGGCGCCGACGGGATGGACGTCGACGTCGAACGCGCGGACGTGCTGCTGTCGGGCCGCCTCGTCGCCGTCAGCGAGGAACGCGCCATGCACGCCATGGCGCGCCCGCTGCTGCACCGCTTCGGGTGGCGCGAGCGGGACTTCGTCTACTCGTCGAACGTCCGCTACGCCGAAACCCTGGAACCCCCGTCCGGTCCGCCGGCCACCCGTCTGGTGATCAACCGGGCCAATCAGGAGCTGGGCTGGGAGGGTGCGACCCACGGCACCGGCCGAACCCCCGACCGGACCATGGAGATCGGGCCGACCGAGGCCGAGTTCGTCGCCCGGCTCTTCGTCACTGTCGCGGCGACCACGATCGCCGGGACGGTGGAGGCGCTGGAGCCGTGGCTGGCCCGCGTCGAGCCCGCCGCGGTGGGCGTCGACCCGGGCCGCGCGGCCCTGTTGTTCCTCGCCCGCGCCGACCTTGGGACCGAGGCGGAGAGGCTCGGCCTGGGCCCGGTCGAGACCGGCCGCATCGAGGCGGATGCGGACCACGTCATCGAGACCGCGACGGCCGGCGACGGCACGACCCTCTGGCTGCGCCGCGGTACCGACCCGGTCTCCCGGCACTGGCCCGGCATCATCGAGATCCGAGAGATGGTGATCGACGACTCCTACCCGGACTAGACGGGAACGCTCGCCGCGCCGGCCCCCCGCCGGGCCCGGGCGTCAGTGCAGCGGGCGGCAGGAGGAACGGATGACCAGCTCGGTGGGGAGCCGGATGTGGGTGTCGCGTTCGACGCCGGCGATCAGGTCGACCAGCAGGCGCAACGCCTCGGCGCCCATCCGTTGCAGCGGCTGCATGATGGTCGTCAGCGGCGGGTTGACAAGCGCCGACTCCGGTACGTTGTCGAACCCGATCACCGACAGGTCGTCGGGCACCGACAGGCCCATGTCGCGGGCCACGGTCATCGTGGAGATCGCGGAGAGGTCGTTACCCGCGAAGATCGCGCTCGGCCGGTCGGTGAGGGCGAGCAGCTCCGCGGCCGTGCCGGCGGCGCTCTCGATCCGGAACCCGCCCACGCGGACGAGGCGTTCGTCCACCGGCACGCCGGCCTCGGCCATGGCACTGCGGAAGCCGGCCTCGCGCAGCTGCGCAGACTTCAGGTCGGTGCGTCCACTGATGTGCCCGATCCGCGTGTGGCCGAGGGACAGCAGGTAGTTGGTCGCCAGCACCGCGCCGGCGAAGTTGTCCGAATCGACGGTGGGCAGGTCGGACGGCCCGGTGTGTGGGTCGACGGCCACGACGTGGAAGCTGTGCTCGGTCTCGACCACGGTCGGCGTGACGATCACAGCCCCGTCGATGAGTGTGCCGGAGAGTCGGGCGAGTGAGCGCCGCTCCCACCCCACGGCGGCGCCCTCGCCGTCCCCGCTGGAGTAGGCCAGCAGCTGGTATCCGCTCCCGGCGACCTCCTGCGACGCCCCCTTGAGCAGCTCGGTCGAGAACGGCTCGAACTCGGCGACCAGGATGCCGAGCACGTTGGTGCGGTGGCTGCGCAGGCTCTGCGCCCCCAGGCTCGCCTCGTAGCCGAGCTCGTGGATGACCTGCTGGACGCGCTCCACGGTCGCCTGGGCCACGCCGTAGCGGCCGTTGACGACCTTCGACACGGTCGCGACCGAGACGCCGGCAGTACGTGCCACATCCGACATCTTGACGCGCTGCTGAAACACCACGTCGATGATGATAGGGCCCCGCTGCGGGCGCGTCGCCAGCGACTCGAAAACGTTATCGATACCGATTGACATCAAGTTACATGACTGTAAAACTTCGCCGCAGGCCGAGTACCGCGACTGACTAGTCGAGGAGACATCGATGGCAACGAAGCGGCGTGCGAGTGCCGTTCTGGCACTGTTAATGACAAGTGTTGTCGTCCTCGCCGGGTGTTCCGGCGGCGGCGAAGAGGCAGCCCCTCAGAGCGAGCTGTACAAGGACCCGGTGACCCTGAGCTGGTGGCACAACGCCTCACAGGACGGGCCCGGCAAGACCTACTGGGAGAAGGTCGCCAAGGACTTCTCCGCACTCCACCCCACCGTCAAGATCGAGATCGAGGCGATCGAGACGAACCAGCTCCAGCGCACCCGGCTCCCTGCCGCGCTGCTGAGCAGCGACCCGCCGGACATCTTCCAGGCCTGGGGCGGCGGCGAGATGAGCGAGCAGGTGGAGGCCGACTACCTCAAGGAGATCACCGACCAGACCAAGACCGAGGTCGGCGACATCGGCAGCGCCGCGGAGATCTGGCAGGTCAAGGGAAAGCAGTACGGCCTGCCGTTCCGGATGGGCATCGAGGGCGTCTGGTACAACAAGGAGATGTTCGCCAAGGCGGGCATCGCGGCTCCGCCGACCACCTTCGAGGAGCTCAACACCGCGGTCACCAAGCTCAAGGCGATCAACGTCATTCCGATCGCCGTGGGTGCCGGTGACAAGTGGCCGGCCGCGCACTGGTGGTACAACATGGCGCTGCGCGCCTGCTCGGTCGACGCCCTCAAGAAGGCCTCCGCGGAGAAGAACTTCGACGACCCGTGCTTCGTGAAGGCCGGCCAGGACCTGAAGGCGTTCATCGACACCAAGCCGTTCCAGCCCAACTTCATCGCCACGCCGGGCCAGAACGACCCGACCAGCGCCAACGGCATGCTCGCCAACGGCAAGGCCGCGATGGAGCTCATGGGTGACTGGAACCGCGGCACGCTGGACACCGTCACCACGGACAAGGCGAAGCTCGCGTCGTTCCTCGGCTGGTTCCCGGTGCCGGCGATCTCCGGTTCCCCGGGTGACCCGAAGGCGGCTCTCGGCGGTGGCGACGGGTTCTCCTGCGCCAAGAACGCCCCGGCGGAGTGCGTCGAGTTCCTCAAGTACATCGTGAGCCCCGAGGTGCAGAAGGGCTACGCCGAGACCGGCACCGGCCTGCCTGTCGCCAAGGGCGCGGCGGATGCCGTGAAGGACCCCGCGTTGAAGTCCATCCTGGAGGCCACCTCCGGGGCGAGCTACGTGCAGCTCTGGCTGGACACGGCTTACGGCAGCACCGTCGGCAACGCGATGAACGACGCGATCGTCGCCATCTTCGCCGGCAACGGGACGCCTGAGAAGGTCGTCTCGGCAATGAAGGCGGCCGCAAGCAAGTGACCTCCGCCAACCAGATCCGTATGCCCGCCGGCGGCGCTTCCGCGTCGCCGGCGGGCCCCCACAGGGCCGGGCGCGACTCCGCCCGCCGAGCCGACAACCGCCGCAAGTGGTACGAGATCATCGGGCTCACCACGCCGGCCGTTCTGATCTACGTGATGTTCGTGCTGGTGCCGATGGGCTTCGCGGTCTACTACAGCCTGTTCCGGTGGCGCGGGGTCGGCCCTCCCACCGAGTTCGTCGGTCTGCGGAACTACACCCTCGCCTTCCAGGACCCGATCTTCCTCGACGCGTTGCGCAACAACGCGATCATCGTGTTCGGGTCGCTGCTGATCCAGGGCCCGATCGCCCTGGGCGTCGCCCTGCTGCTCAACCGTCGCTTCCGTGGGCGGGCGGTGTTCCGCCTGCTGGTGTTCGTGCCGTACGTGCTGGCCGAGGTCACCGTCGGCATCATGTGGAAGCTGCTGCTGACCGGCGACGGCACTGTCGACGCGCTGATGCGGTCGCTGGGCATGGGCGGCCTGGTGCAGGCCTGGCTGGCGGACCTGGACGTGGTCATCTGGACCCTGCTGGCCATCCTCACCTGGAAATACGTCGGCTTCGCCATCATCCTGCTCCTCGCCGGGCTGTCCAATGTGCCCGATGAGCTGACCGAGGCGGCGGCCATCGACGGCGCGAGCTGGTGGCAGATCCAACGGCACGTCACGATCCCGCTGCTCGGCCCGACGATCCGGATCTGGATGTTCCTGTCCATGATCGGCTCGCTGCAGATCTTCGACATGATCTGGGTGACCTCGGTGCCCGCGGTGCGGTCCCTCGGCGCGTCGGCCACCATGGCCACATACATGGTGGACAACGGGTTCTTCGCCCGGCTGTGGGGCTACGGCAACGCTGTGGCGGTAATCCTGTTCGTCATCTCCTTCGTGGCGGCGCTGCTGTTCCAGCGGTTCCTGCTTCGCCGCGACATCGAGGGCGCCATCACCGGAAGGGCGAAGTGACGATGGCCGTGAACTCGGTTCTCCCCCCGTCCACCGGACGCCGTCAGGTTTCCTGGGGCACACCGCTCACCTACGCGCTCGCCCTCGCGATCGCCGCGGTGTCGATCGCCCCGGTCATCTACGTGGTCATCGGCGGCTTCCGCACCACCCCGCAGATCGTCGCGGACCCGGCCGGCCTGCCCGACCCGTTCGTCTGGGACAACTACGCCAGGGTGCTGACCCAGAGCAACTTCTGGCAACAGGCGTTCAACAGTGCGGTCATCGCCCTGGGAACCACGCTGGCCGTGGTCGTGCTCGGACTGGCCGCCGCGTTCGTGCTCGCCCGCTACCGCTTCCGCGGGCGGGAAGGGCTCTACACCTTCTTCACCCTCGGTCTGCTGTTTCCGGCCGGCGCGGCGATCCTGCCGCTCTACCTCATGCTGCGTGACCTGAACCTGATCAACTCCTACTACGCGGTGATCCTGCCGCAGGTCGCCTTCTCACTGCCACTGACGATCGTGATCCTGCGTCCCTTCCTCTCGGCCATCCCGAGAGAGTTGGAGGACGCCGCCGCCATCGATGGTGCCAGTCGGCTCGGCTTCCTCTGGCGCGTCGCGATGCCGCTGTCGCGGCCCGCGCTCGTCACCGTTGGCGTCCTGGCGTTCGTGGCCAGCTGGAACTCGTTCCTGCTGCCGCTGCTCGTTCTCAGCGACGTCAACCTGCACACCCTGCCGCTGGGCGTGCAGAACTTCTCCAGCCAGTACACCACCGACACGGCAGGCGTACTCGCCTTCACCTCGCTGGCGATGCTGCCGGCACTGCTCTTCTTCACGCTCGCGGAGAAGCAGATCGTCGGTGGCCTGCAGGGCGCGGTCAAGGGCTGAGCGGCAGCGGTACTTGCACAACCACAGGAAGGCACAGCATGACTGAGGTCCACGCGGTGGTGGGCGGGCCGGTGCCGGCTCAGGCCGGTCCGGTGCACGGACGACCGGACGGGCATGACGGCGAGGCCCGCGTACGCGATCTCCTCGGCCGGATGACGATCGAGGAGAAGATCGCCCAGCTCGTCGGCTTCTGGGAAAAGTCGGACGGCGAGGCGGTCGCACCGTTGCAGGGGGAGTTCGGCGACGCCTTCAAGCTCGAAGACTTCTCCCGGCACGGGCTCGGTCACCTCACCCGCGCCTACGGCACCCGCCCGTTGGACGCGGCGCAACGCGCGTCCTGGTTGTGGAAGTTCCAGCGGGACCTGGTCACCGGCACCCGGCTCGGCATCCCGGCGATCGTCCACGAGGAGTGCCTCACCGGGCTGTCCGCGTGGAAGGCGGCCACGTTCCCCACCCCGCTGGCCTGGGGTGCCGCGTTCGACCCCGAACTGGTCACCGAGATGGCCGCGGCGATCGGCGCCTCGATGCGGGCCCTGGGCGTGCACCAGGGGCTCTCTCCGGTGCTCGACGTGATCCGTGACCCCCGCTGGGGTCGGGTCGACGAGTGCATCGCCGAAGACCCGTACCTGGTCGGCACCATCGGCACCTCGTACGTGCGCGGTCTGCAGTCGCAGGGGGTGCACGCCACCCTCAAGCACTTCGCCGGCTACTCCGCCTCGCGCGCCGGGCGCAACTTCGCCCCGGTGCACGTCGGCCGCCGGGAACTGGCCGACGTGCTGCTCCCCCCGTTCGAGATGGCGATCATCGACGGCGACGCCCGCAGTGTCATGCACTCGTACACCGAGATCGACGGGGTGCCGGTCGCCGCCGACCCGACGATGCTGACCGGCATCCTGCGGGACCAGTGGGGCTTCGACGGCACTGTGGTGGCCGACTACTACGGGGTCGCGTTCCTGAACCTGCTGCACCACGTGGCGAGCGATCACGCGGACGCGGCCGGGCAGGCGTTGACCGCCGGCCTCGACGTCGAACTGCCGACCGGCGACGCCTATCTGACCCTGGGGGAGTCGGTGCGGGCGGGCAAGCTCGACGAGGCGCTGATCGACCGCGCGGTGCTGCGGGTGCTGCGCCAGAAGCATGACCTGGGGCTACTCGACGCGACATTCACCGACGAGCCGCCCCAGGCGATCGACCTCGACTCGCCCGAGCACCGGTCGATCGCCCGCCGGCTCGCCGAGGAATCGATAGTGCTGGTCGCCAACCGGGACGCGCTGCCGCTGCCCGCCGGGCGACGGGTGGCCCTCATCGGCCCGAACGCCGATCGGCAGAGCGCGCTCTTCGGGTGCTACTCGTTCCTCAACCACGTCCTCGTCCAGCACCCCGGGGTGGAGACCGGCATCGAGGTGCCGACAGTGCTCGACGCCGTGCGGGCCGAGCTCGGCGGCGATCTCGTCACCTGGGCTCGCGGCTGCGACGTGGACAACGACGACCGATCCGGCTTCGACGAGGCCGTCGCCACGGCCTCCGGCGCTGACGTGGCCGTCCTGGTCGTCGGCGACCACGCCGGCCTCTTCGGACGTGGCACGGTCGGCGAAGGCTGCGACCGGGACGACCTGGAGTTGCCCGGCGTCCAGCGCGAACTGGTCGAGGCGGTGTTGGAAACCGGCACACCGGTCGTCCTCGTGCTGGTCACCGGCCGGCCGTACGCGGTCGACTGGGCGCTCTCGCGCTGCGCGGCGGTGGTGCAGGCGTTCTTCCCGGGCGAGGAGGGCGCCGGGGCGATCGCGGGGGTGCTCTCCGGGCGGGTCAACCCGTCGGGCCGGCTGCCGGTCAGCCTGCCCCGGTCGGCCGGCGCGCAGCCGTACTCCTACCTGCACCCCACCCTCGGTGCGGGCAACGAGGTGACCAACCTGCCGGCGACGCCCGTGGCGCCGTTCGGCCACGGCCTGTCCTACACGACATTCGCGTACAGCGAACTCACCGTGCCCGCCACGGCGCCCACCAGCGGGGCGGTAGGGGTGACCGTGCGGGTGACGAACACCGGCGCGGTCGCCGGCGACGACGTGGTCCAGCTCTACGGTCGCGACGTGGTCGCCTCGGTGACCCGGCCGGTGGCGCAGCTGCTCGGCTACCGGCGAGTCCATCTGGAACCGGGCCAGTCCGTCACGGTCGAGCTGACGGTGCCCACCACCCGTCTGGCCTTCTCCGACCGCACGTTCACCCGCGTGGTGGAGCCCGGCGACGTCGAGCTGTGGGTCGGCACCAGCGCGCGGCGGGATGCCCAGGCGGTGACCACGCTGGTCGGTGACACCGTCCCGGTCACCACCACCTCCCCACGCTGGACCACCACCGAGGTGCGCTGAGAGCCGGTCCGCCAACCGTCCCCAGCGGACAGTCGGCGGACCGGCCCCACTCGCGCGCCGGTTCTCCGCGATGATCTCGCACGGGCAGCGCAGGGCCGGCGCGCGTCCGAGCCGGCGACGCCAGCACAACCGGACGCGCTACTCCCGCACGCCGTCCTGGTGGGGGCCGAGCTGGCTGATCTCGTACCCGTCGGGGTAGCTCTTGGTCTTGATCCCATCGGCGAACAAAGCGGTCGTCCGTGGTGCCCCGAACCACCGCTGCAACCGTGAGCGCGTCCGCAGGGCCAGGTGCAACCCCGCCCGGACCGGCCAGGCCGGCGTGTCGACCCGCGTTGCGCGCCGCAGCGGCGCGTCGTACAGGGCGCCGACCAGCGCGTTTCCCAGTGGAGCGAGCATCCGGGGGATCCGGGTGAGCATCAGCATGCGGGTGGCGCGTTCGATGGCCGCCGCGTCGTCGTTGGGTTGCAGGTGACCTGCGTCGTACGCGTCGAACCAGGTCTCGAACTCGTCGTAGGACCCGGGGATGTCGGTGATGCCCATTCGTCGGCCGAGCTCCCGGTAGAACAGGTATGTGGCGTGACGTTCATGGCAGCAGGGTGGGCGCCAGCCGTACTCCTGCAACCACCGGGTGGGGATCACGACCAGGCAGCCGAGGACGTAGCGGAAGTCGTCGTTGCTGATGTCGTACGGGCGGTGGATCTGGTTGACGCGCCGCAACGCCTCGCGGCCCCGAGGCTGGTCGAAGCCGTTGAGCACCATCTCGTACATCAGCAGTCCGGTGTCGTCGATCCGCTTCTGGGTGCGTTCGGTCAGCTCGCCAGTGGCGGTGTGCACGGTGGCGATCGCGGGGATGGAGAACGAGCGGTTGAAGGCGAGGTTGAGCCCGAGCTTCATGTCCCACGCAAACTCGTAGCGCAGCATGGTCTGGTAGATGGCCAGGTAGTCGCGTTCCGGGTCGAGAGCACGGGTGCGGGTCAGGTTGTCGTAGCGGCCTCTCATCGGCGGACCTCCGGGCCCTGGCCACCCAACCAGGTGACGGTGGTGAGCCGGGCGCCGAGTAACCGGCGTGCCCGGGCGACCTGACGCGCGTTCGCGTTGACCAGCACGGGCTGCTCGGCGGAGCCGAGGATGGGCAGATCCGACAGCGAGTCGCTGTAGGCCACCCGCCACGGTGGCGTCACCCCCTGGCCGGCGAGCTGCGCCATCTTGGTCGCCCCGTGGTTGTGCACGATCAGCCTCGGCCCGCGAATGCGCGAGGCCACGAGCTCGACCCCGGCGAGGCCGATCGCGTCGAGCACCGCGCGCGCCAGGGTGTGCTCGCACGCGGTCACCACGATGACCCGGTCGCCGGCGGCGAGGTGGGTGCGGATCATCCGTAGACCGGGCGCGATGATCCGGCCTGGTTCCGCACCGAGGTCGGCGCCGAAGCGTGCCAACTCCGCCCGCAACTCCTCCGCGTTCCGGCCCAACAGGCCGATTCGGCTCACCCACCGGGCCGCCCACGGACGGAAGGCGGGAACGGTGGCGATGGGCGCGAGGAAAACGAGCGCGGCGGCGGCGAGCGGGAGCCGAGCACCCGCGAAAGCAGTGCGTCGCAGGAACAGCCCGAAAGCGTCCCCGCGCAGCAGTACACCGTCGAAATCGACGATCACGGTGTCTGCGGTCGACGCACTCATCGGTCTACCGACAGTGGTGCCACGGGCGGTTCGCCATGAGCCGAGTGTACGGGTGGCCGGGTGGGTCAGGGCGGCTCGGCCGTGGTCGGTAGCACCGCGATCAGGTTGAGCACCTCGACGGCGCCGGCCGGACCGAAGGCGTCGGTGAGGATGGCGGTGAACGCCTGGTCGCCGAGCCGGGCCCGCAGTTCGCGCAGCGCGTTGAGGTCGAGCGCCGCGTTCGTCGACCCGATCTGCCGGTCGATGCTCAGGGCCTCGACGATCAGCGGGATGCCCTGCGCCGGGTGGCCCTGTTCGACGCGTAGCTGCCCGATCGCCACCTGGTCCAGCGCCACCTCCTCCCAGTTGCCCTGCTCGCGGTCGATTCGCAGGCAGGTCCGGTAGCACCGTTCGGCCAGGGCCTGGTCGCCGCGCAGGCCGGCCACCCGGCCGAGGTGGAAGGTGCTGTTGGAGACGCCCGACAGGTTCCCGAGCCGCTTCTTGATCGCGATGGAGCGGCGGTAGAACCCATCCGCGCCGGCGAGGTTCTCCTGCTCCTCGCAGACCCGGCCGAGCTGGTGCAGGACGATGGCCTGGTTGGTTTCGTGGCGCAGCACGCGGTAGACCTCCAGCGCCTGCTCGTACCGGGAACGGGCCTCGGCCAGCCGGCGGGTCTCCAGGGCCGCCCCGCCGAGATCCTCGTGGCACTTGGCGACTCCCGCCCGGTAGCCGGCGGCGGCGCAGATCGGCAACGCCCGCAGCAGGCACATCCGGGCGGTGCCGAACTCACCCGCCTGGGCTGCGGCGATGGCGAGCAGGACGTACCCACTGCCGAGCGGCGTCGGGTGCGAGACGTCGAACCGGAACCGCAGGTACGCCTGGACCCACTCGGCCCGCTGCGCCGCCTGCCGCCGGTCGAGGTGCCGGGCCAGCAGGGCGGAGAAGGCTTGCGCGCCCAGTTCTAGGCGCTGCACGGCCAGCCATTCCACTGCCGCCTGGAGCGGCGGCTCGTCGTCCCCGCCGATCGCGTTCAGGGTGTGCGGCACCGCCTCGGCAGCCCGGCCGAGGACGGTGCGGACGCCGCCGAGCAGTTCGTCGCAGCGGCGCAGCAGCCGATCCTCGCCGAGGGCAGCGACGATCGTCCGGGCGCGGGCGAAGCAGCTCTCGGCGAATTCGAGGTCGTCGAGGTCGCGGGAGAGGTGACCGAGCAGCAGCGAGCACTCCGCGATGTGACCGTTGCTGCCGACCTCCTCGAAGATTTTCAGGGCGGCGCGGACCCGCTCCTCGGCGGTTTCGTACGCGAACTGGGCGAGGGCGATCCGCCCGAGCATCACCAGCCCGCTGCCCTGCTGGACCCGGACGCCCAACCGTCCGTAGGTGGTGATCGCCACCTGGATGCACTGCTCCGCCTTCACGAGGTCCCGGGCCTCGAAGGCGAGTACACCGATCTGGTGGTGGCTCGCCGCGATCCCCTCCAGGTCGTCGAGTTCCCGGGCGATCGCCAGCTCCTGGAGGTAACGCGACATGGCCAGCTCGGCGTCACCGTTGCCGCGGGCGATGCCGGCAAGCTGGTGCAGGGTCCGGGAGACGGCCCCGCGGTCGTCGAGCCCGCTCAGGATCGCCAATGCCTCCTGGAACAGCCGGTCCGCGGTCGCCCGGTCACCCCGGTTGTCGGCGACCAGGCCCAACTGGTGCAGGAGCTTGCCGACCCCGCTGTCGTCGCCGAGATCCCGGTAGACGGCCAGCGCCGCCTCGTAGCGCGCCGTGGCCTGCGGGTACTCGCCCCGGCTGAGGTGCACGTCGCCGAGTCCCTTCAGGAAGCTCGCCCCGCGCGCCGAGCCCGGGGGCGCCATCGGCAGTAGCTCCCGCCAGATCTTCTCCTCCCAGGCCCAGTGCCCGGCCGCGTGCAACTCCTGGCAGGCCAGCTCGGAGTAGGTGACGACCTCGTCGGTGTCACCCGCGGCCAGGTGGTGGTACCGCGCCTCGACGGCCCGGCGGATGAAGTCGTGCTGGTCGGTGCTGGACCGGGTCCGCCAGCCCCAGTAACGGCCCGACCGGCGGTGCGCGTCGACCACCGCGTCGCGGCCGGCGATCCGCAGCAGGCTCGCCGCCGTCCACCGGTGCACCAGGTGGCCCCCGGTCACCGGGGCGAGCAGCCCCAGCTGTGACAGTGTCTCGACCGACTCGTCCAACCCCGCCGGTTCCGGCGGTGGGTCGTCGCCGTCCGCCGGGTCGGCGAGCTGCCAGGCGAGGCCGGCCCGGTCCACCGGGGTGCGGTACACCGCCGCACCGAGTAGCAACCGCCGGGCCGCCGGGACGGCCTCCAGGCGGGCGAGCAGCCGGGGCAGCAGCACATCCTCGGCGGCCAGCGCGCCGGCCTCGGCCAGCGGTGTGCCGGCCGCTGCCGGTCCGGCGTCCCGGCCACCGCCGGCCGCGACCAGTCGGCCGGCCACCTCGTCGGATCGGGCGTTGTCGCCGCGCAGCAGGCCGTCGAGGTATTCCAGTGCGCGTGGGTGGCCACCCAGCCGGTGCCACATCCGTTGCTGTTCGGCCGGCGGCAGTTGGCCCACGCCCGGCAGCCGCCAGAGCAGCTTGCGGGTCTCCTGCCAGGAGAGCGGACCGAGGTGACAGGTTTCGAGGCCGGCGACCGGGAACGGGTGTCGGCTGGTCACGACCAGTTCGTGGCGGGACGCCCAGGCGGCGAGGAACGCGGCCAGGTCCGTGTCGGCCAACCGGTGCTCGGCGTTCAGGGCGTCCTCGGCGTTGTCGAGGACGAGCAGTAGCGCCGGGTCGCCGGTGCCGATCGCGTCCAACCGTCGCCGCCAGTCCTGGCCCGGCTCGGCGAGGACGACGAGCCATCGCCGCAGCGGGTCGTCCGGGGCCGCTCCTGCGCATCGGCTCTCCACCTGGCGGCGCAGCTCGTCGAGGATCCCGTCGACGGTGGCGTCGCCGTGGGTCGCCACGACGATGCCGCCCGCGTCGCGGAACCGCCGCGCGAGTTCCGCGGCGAGACTGGTCTTGCCGATCCCGCCGATGCCGTGGACGAGCACCCGAAGCCTTCCCCGGGACAGCCGGCGCAGGATCTCCCGGCGGCCCACGAAGTCCGTGGGTGCGCCCACCACGCCGTCCCCGACGAGCGACTGGCCGGGCGGCGCGGCGACGGCAGCACCACCCCGTCCGCCGGCCAGCCGCAGCCCGGGATCGGCCAGGAACAGCGTCGGCATCCACCACTCGGCGGCGGTCGGGGCCAGCTCGCGGCGTACGGCGGAGACCTCCGCCAACAACTCCGGCTCGCTGCGGGCGGCCAACCGTTCGTAGAGCCGAGCGCAGAACTCGATGGTGTACCCGTCGCTGACCGTCCCGTTCATCGCCAACACCGCCGGCGCCCCGTGGGTCAGCAGCGCGCCGGCCAGCCCGGGCAGCTCCCGTTGATCCTGACGCGCGGTGGAGCAGCCGGCCAGCACGATCAACGGCACGGTCCGGCCGGGCGGCAGCACCTCGGCCAGGAACCGCGCGGCGTCCACGCGGTCCTCCGTGCCGGTGGGGGTCTCCAGCAGCAGCGCGCCGGGGCGCGCGTGACTGGAGACGTGCAGGACGTGGAACGGCTCCTCGGTGAGGGCGGCCCGGATCGCCGCGGCACTGCCCCACTCCAGGACGCGTACCCGTACCCCGTGCCGATGCCCCGGTTCCACCGCGCCGAGGATCCGCCCGAGTTCCCGCTCGTGGTCCAGCAGCGGCTGGGTCGAGTCGTCCGGGCTCGCGATCGCCGCGAGCATCCGCAGTGGGCCGTCCACCCGGACCGTGGGCGCCGGTGTGTCGGAGCCGGTCCGGCAGACGTCGACGTCGGGGTGCAGCGCCAGCGGCAGTTCCTCGCCGGGCAGCACCAGGGTCTCCCAGGGCAGGTCGGCCAGTGCCGGGCCGACGACCTCGATGCCGAGCCGGTGCCGGCCGGGGCGGGCCAGTTCGGCGCGCAGGGCCGCGCCGGGTGCGTCGAGGAAGCGGCGGCCGAGCGCGACGCCGACCTCGTACGACAGCTCCACCGAGGGGCCGCCGCGCAGCCGCCAGAGCAGGTCGGCGGTGCGTTGATCGGCTGGGCCCACCGGGTGTCGGCGCCGGTCGTCCCGGACGGCCAGGACCACGTCGGTCGCGCTGACTGTCAACCGGATCACGAAGGCCCCCTGCGGACGCCCCGACGCCGGGGTGGATTGCCGGACTGACCGATACTGTATCCATGGCTGACGATCCTGAGGAGCTTGCGCAAGTCAACGCCGTGCGGATCAACGACAGCGGCGAGCTGGAGTTCTTCGACGGCCAGCGCTGGGTTCCGTACACCGATCTGCCCGACGACGCCAACGGCCCGCTGGGTGTCGTCTTCCGCGACGACCCCCGATGACCGGGGAATCGCCGACGAGCGGCGCGGGGTTGGACGCGCTGCCGTCCCCGTTGGACTCGGTCGCGGACAGTCGGGCGGCGGCACGGTGGATCATCTCCTCGGCCGGCGCGGTGGGCGCGCTGCTGCTCGGCGGCGGCCCGCTGATCGCCGCCGGCAAGGTCACCGACTGGGCTCATGCGGTGTGGGCGGGCGGCGGTCTGCTGGTGACGCTGCTCGGCGTGGCCTGGGCGATCTGGCGGACCAGCGAGGTGCTCGTCCCGCCGATGACCACGCCGGCGACGCTCACCGGGCCGGAGCTGCGCGGCCTGCGCGAGCGGCTGGAGGCCGAGCCCTGGTACCACTTCGGCGGGTACGCCGGTGACGTCGACGGTCTGCTGCGTCATCGCCGGATCGCTGCGGAGATCACCCATCGCCTGTCGACGGCCCCGCCGCAGGAGCGGGACGCCCTCCGGGCAGGGCTCGCCACCGCGCGCCGCAACATCGCCCGGACCGACCCGTACCTGCGCTGGCTGCTCGCCACGGCCCACGCCTGGCAGGTCCGGGAGGCGTTGCGCCGGGCCCGCCGGCAGACCTTCCTGGCCGCCGCCCTGGTGGTCGTCGGGGCGGTGGTGTTCATCGCCGCGACCACCGGATAGCGCGCCGCCTCGTCGGGCTACGACGGAAGCGGCGCGCCATCCCGCCGTTGGTCAGTACGGATAGCCGGGGACGTTGAGTCGCACGCTGTACAGCCCGGAGTCGCCCCACCGGCCCGACGTGACGAAGAGGGTCTGCCGGTCGGGGCCCCCGAACGCCACGTTGGTCGTGCCGGAGTTGCCGGACCGGATCGTGCCGAGCTGGGTGCCCGCCGGGGAGTAGACGTGGACCAGGGAATCCCCGCCCGAGGTCCAGTACACGTTGCCGGCGCAGTCGATCGTGCCGCCGTCCGGGCCGCCGATGTAGTTCACGAAGACGCTGCGAGCGCCGATGCTGCCGTCGGGCTGGACCGCGTACTTGTAGATCTTGTTCTCGGAGTAGGCGCCCACGTACAGCGCGGTCCCGTCCGGCGAGAGCGAGATGCCGTTGGGTTGGCGCAACCGGTCGTCGACCAGCGACACCTGCCCGTTGGAGACGCGGAAGACGCTGGTACGCCCGCTCATCTGGTCTGGGCGGTTGCCGCGCTGGAAGTTGGGGTCGGTGAAGTAGACGACGCCGTCGGAACGGACCGCGACGTCGTTCGGCGAGTTGAACGCCCGGCCCTGGTAGTTCGGCGCGACGGTGCTGCGGGCCCGGTCGCTCAACCGGTACGCGGACACGCTGCGCTGGTCGTGGGTGGCCGCGACGAGCTGCTGGCCGTCGGCGCTGAGTGCCAGGCCGTTGCTGCCGGCGTCGGCGATGAACGTGTCGAAGCCGGCTGGCGGGGTGAACCGGCGGATCGTCGACGGCTGGACGTTGTACGGCCCGGTGCCGGCGGTCATGTCCGACATCAGCAGGTAGCCGCCGTCGGCGACCCAGACCGGCCCTTCGAGGAACGTGAACCCGCCCTGGATGCGCGGGGCCGTCATGGTGCTGGCCGGCAGCGGTGGACCGTAACTGGCCCCCGTCGGGCAGGCCCCGGGCGGTGCGCCGGGCGGACCGGCCAGCGCGGCGTGAGCGCTGACATGCGCAGCGTCGGCGGCAGCACCGGCGGGCAACGGCGTGGCGCTGACCGCCAGGCACAGGCCGGCCAGTGCGGCAATGGTGGGACGCCAGGTCATCGAATACTCCAATCGGCGTCGAGGGTTGCGATGGCCGGCGTGCGAGGTCGGTGGCTGGCACGGCGTGAGGGCGGGCCGTCGATGTGGATATTCGGGAGCCTAGGTTATGAACCAGCAACCCGCAGCAATGTTTCGCCGTTGATTCCGAGCGGTACGACGATCCCAAACACAAAGACACTGGTCAATGCCAAAACCGTCTCCGGAAATCCTTCCGATACGACCACAGTGGACACATCAGTGGTTACCCGAGGCGTCGGCCGGAGGCAGGGAATAGGGTGGGGACATGAGTGGCCTGCTCAGTGGTGCGCGAACCGCTGTCAATCCCCTCCGCCAGCTCACGATCCACCAGCTCCGGCAGCGGACGAGCCTCAAGTGGCGGGAGTACCCCGACGACGTGCTGCCGCTCTGGGTGGCGGAGATGGACGTGCCCCTGGCCGAGCCGGTCGCACTGGCGATCACCGACGCCGTCGCGCGCGGCGACACCGGCTACACCGCCGGAACGGCGTACCCACAGGCGGTGGCCGAGTTCGCTGCACGGCGGTGGGGCTGGGACGGGCTGGCCGTGGAGCGCACCGCGCTCGTGCCCGACGTCATGCACGGCGTCGTCGAGGCGCTGCGACTGGTCACCGACCCGGGAGACGCGGTGGTCGTCAACTGCCCGGTCTACCCGCCGTTCTATGAGTCAGTGGCGCACGCGGAGCGCCGGATCGTGGAGGCACCGCTCGGCGAGGACCTGCGGATCGACCTCGACGCGCTGGGGGACGCGTTCCGGCGGGCTCGCGCCGGTGGCCGGCCGGCCGCGTACCTGCTCTGCAGCCCGCACAACCCGACCGGCGTCATGCACAGCGCGGCCGAGTTGACCGCCGTCGCCGAACTGGCCCAGCGGCACGGGGTGCGGGTGGTCGCCGACGAGATCCACGCTCCCGTGGTGGCTGGGGGAGCGCGATTCGTGCCGTACCTCTCGGTGCCCGGCGCGGAGAACGGCCTGTCGCTGATGTCCGCCTCCAAGGGCTGGAACCTGGCCGGCCTGCGCGGCGGGCTCCTGGTCGCCGGCCCGGCCGCGGCCGGGGACCTCGCCCGTGTCCCGTTCGGGGTCAGCGTCGGCACCAGCCACCTCGGCGTGATCGCCCACACCGCTGCCTTCCGCGACGGCGGCGAGTGGCTCGACGCAGTGTTGACCGGCCTGGACGACAACCGTCGGCTCCTGACCGCGCTGCTCGCCGAGCACCTGCCGGCCGTCCGCTACCAGCCCGGTCAGGCCACCTATCTGGCCTGGCTGGACTGCCGCGCCCTGGGCCTCGGCGACGACCCGGCCAGCGTGTTCCTCGACCGTGGCCGGGTGGCGCTGAACTCCGGACTGGCGTTCGGCACCGGCGGTGTGGGGCATGTCCGATTGAACCTGGCCACCGCGCCGGAGCTCATCATCGAGGCGGTACACCGGATGGCCAGCGCCGTCGGCTGAGACCGTGGCGCGCGGCGGCCGGGCGGTAGGGCTTCCGAGCGTTCTTCGACGGGACGCAACCTGATGATGGTCCGGTCCCGTCGAGCTTGCGGAGGAGGGAGCCTCGATGGTGGATGCCGAGGGTGAGTTCGTGGAGTACGTCTCCGCGCGACTGCCGAGCCTGCATCGGACCGCGTTCCTGATGTGCGGCGACGCCCATCTGGCCGATGACGTGGTGCAGCAGACTGTCACGGCGCTCTACGTGAACTGGCGCCGGGTCAGCCGGGCCGACAACGTCGACGCGTACGTACACCGGATGCTGGTGCACAAGCTCGTCGATGAGAAGCGGTTGAGCTGGGCGAAGGTTCGCCTGCTGGGGTCGGTGCCGGAGCCGGAGCGCTCGCCGGTGACGCCGCACGACGACCTGGCCGAGCGGGACAGCCTGCTCGCGGCGCTCGCCCGCCTCCCACGTGGCCAGCGCACCGTGCTGGTCCTGCGGTTCCTGTGCGACCTGTCGCTGAGCGACACGGCCGCAGCGATGGGCTGCTCCGAAGGCAACGTGAAGTCGCAGACGGCTCGGGCGCTGGCGGCCGTCCGCCAGGTGCTCGACGTCACCGAGATGTCAGTGAGGAGCCCGAGATGACCACGGTGGACGATCAGCGGATCGCCGAGCTGCTGCGCTCGGTGCCGGTACCGGAGCCGCGGGTCGACCTGAGCCGGGCGGTCCGCGACGGTCGGCGGCGCCGCCAGCGTCGCCGAGTCGGCGGAATCGCCGCGCTGACGGTGCTGGCCGGGGTCGGTGTCGTGGGTGCCGTCCAGGTCGGCGGGACCACCAGCCCGCCAGTTCCCAACACGCCGGCGATCGCCGTGTCACCGGCGGTGACCGGGTCGGCCGCCCCGCGCCCGACGGTCACCTGCCAGGCGTCGTGGTTGCCGCAGCCGGTCGGCGGTCCGGTCGCGGTGGCCAGCGGGGTCGATCCCACCGGACGGCACATCGTCGGCGACATCGGCACTGGGCGGGAGGACGGACGGGTCGTGCTGTGGACCGACGGCCGGCCGGTCGTCCTGCCGGCGACCGCGCGGCACGCGGCAGCGGTCAACACCCGTGGCTATGTGGTCGGCACCAACGGCGACGGCACCGGCTGGCTGTACCGGGACGGGAAGCTGCGTGTCCTGGCCACCCCGCCCGGCTACGACGCGGTGCTCGTGCACGCCGTCAACGGTCGGGGCGACATCGTCGGCACCGCCCGCAAATCCGACGACTCGCACCAGGCCGTGCTGTGGTCGACGGACCACCCCCAGAAGTACCGGCTGATCGGCCAGCGGGGGTCGTCCGCGACCGGGATCACCGAGGACGGCACGATCGTCGGCACCGTGGGCGATCGGCCCTACCGGTGGACGCCGCGGGGCGTCGGGGCGGCGCTGGCAGTGCCCGACGGCTACCCGCGGGCGTCGGTCGACTCGGCGCGGGGCGAATGGGCGATCGGCATGGTTCCCGGCGGCCGACGGAGCGGCGCCGTGCAGATGCTGCCGGTGCGGTGGAATCTCGCCACCGGAGCGGTGAGCCTGCTGCCCTTCCCGGGGGCGAGCGGCATCGCCGGCAATGGCGATGTGCTGGTCGTCGACGGTGCGCCGCTGGTCGTGGCCCCGGACGGCACCTCCCGCCGGTTGCCGGGCCAACCCGAGGTCCGGGTGACCGAGGCGGGCACGTACACGGCAGAGGGAATCAGCGACGACGGTCTGACGGTGGTCGGGGCCGTCTACGAGAACCAGGCGTATCGGCCGCTGGTGTGGCGGTGCAACCGGCAGTGACCGGGTCACGTGATGGTGGACGGTCGCGGCGCCCAGGTGCCCGCGGCGCTGGCGATCAGGAGTATCACCGCTGGTAGGAACGCGACACCGATGCCCAACCCGAGCAGCAGCCCCCAGCCGGTGAGGACGAGCGCGGCCACCACATCGGCGACGACTGCCAGTCGACCGATCCGCTGCGCGAGAACGGGCAGCAGTGCCGCGACAACGGGAACGCCGAGCAGATAGCTGGCCGCGGTGCCCGAGTCGTCCACGGTGAAGGGAGCCAGCACGGCGGCCACCAGCGCGGTGATCGCCAGGGCCGACCATCTGAGCACCGACCGGGTGTTGGTCGGCTTGCGGACCAGGACCACGAGACCGACGAGCAGGACACCCACGATTGCGCTGACGGCCGCCAGACCAGTCATCTCGTTCTCCTCGACCGCTGCGGGAGGAACTTCATCGAAGACGGCGGATCGTCGCCTCCGTGTCCCACGATACGGCTGGTCGGGCCATCTGCACGAGGTCCCAGCCTCTTCCTCGTTCCGGACGGTGCGGGATTGGCGACGCCTGGTGGCACCGGTACCGATGGGGCTCGCTCGCTAGCCTCGGGCCGCCGTGCGGAGAATGCCGTTGAGGCCCTCCTCGAACAGCAGGTCGTCGTCCCATCGGGTGTCGTCGAGGTGGCCGGAGGCGTCGAGGGTCGGATAGGCGTTGGCGCTCGCCACGATATGGGCGCGGGCCGCGGCCCTGGTTTCCGGCTCCGTGGTCCGTCGCCAGGTGGCTTCGGTGAGCGAGGCGCCGATGACGTAGTTGGCCAGCAGGCGCGTCGCCACCGCGAGGTGCAGTCCGCTACAGCCGCCGCGTACCAGCGCCGATTGCAGAAACTCGGTGCGGGCCAGCACGTTCGGACCGAGCATGGGGCGGCCGACGAGCCCTGCGGCCCAGGGATGATCCAGCATGGCGCGGCGCCAGGCGCGAGCGAGGACGCGGATGTCCTCCAGCCAGCTCTCGCTCGTGTCCGGAACGGGCACTTCGCCGAAGATCCGGTCGACGGCCAGGTCCAGGACGTCGTCCTTCGTCCTCACGTGCCAGTACAACGCGGTCGCCGTGACGTCGAGCCGCTGCGCGAGACAGCGCATCGTCAGGCCCTCGGCGCTGAGCTCGTCCAGCACGATCACGGCAGCGTCCACGATTCGATCGAGGGTCAAAGGTGGCTTCCGCCGCGCCCGCGACGGCGCCGCGCGCAGCCATACCGGCGGCGCGGCGTGATTGTCCGGTCGCGCCGTCGAGGGTGAGGTGGACATGCCGGGCTCGACGGGGGTCATGGAGGCATCCTAAACAGATGGACAGGCAATTTAACGACGGTAAGGTGATTGTCCGTAGGGAAGTTGGGGTGACGGTTGGCGCAAGGAGGTCCCGGCATGCCTCTCCTGCGAATCCATCTCGACACCGACCGGACCACTGCCCGTCGCGTGCTGCAACTGCACCAGGAGGGCAGGATCCATCACGAGTCGCGGGAGGCCGCCCGGGAGCAGGCGTGGCGTCAGGGCCGCACCCCGGCCGGTGATCCGGTCTTCGTCGGCATCACCAACGGCCGTCGCGACGTGCAGTTGCTCTACGACGTCGAGGTCTACACCGACGCAACCCGTTGAGCAGGGGTCAGCCCGCGTCCAGTACCTCCCGCAGTCGCGCGGCGAACTCCTCGGGCTTGCCCGCGTAGCCGAACTCGCCGCCGAGGAACCCGCCGTGGTGGCTCGGGAACACCACGGCCTCCTGGCCGAGCAGCGCCGCGAGGCCCAGGGCGGTGCGAGCGGTGTACGTGCCGGCCGACTCCTCGCCGACCGCGACCACGATCCGGGTGGACGCGGCGTTGAGCACGCTCGCGTCGGGACGGTAGTCGGTGATCGCCCACGAGTTCTGCGACAGCAGCGGATCGTCGCGGCTGCCGTCGTCGTCGGCGGCCATGCCGAACATTGCCGGGTCGGGGGTGGGCTGGGCGAAGTAGGCATCGGTGAACTCGCCCTGCCAGGACGTCATGGCGATGAACGCGGCCATTCCCGCCCCCGAGCCCTTCGCCTGGTACGCCTCATAGAAGCCGGCTCGGGCGCGCTCGGCTGCCGTGGCGTCGGGGAGCACGGCGTTGATCGGCGGTTCGTGCGCCACCAGGGTGGCGACGTCGTCGGGGTGGGTGGCGACCAGTTCGAGTGCGGTCACCGCGCCACCGCTGCTGGCGAAGACGTCGACCGGACCGACCTCGAGCGCCTGAATGAGCGCGTGCAGGTCTGCGGCCTGCTGCTGCGGCGTGTGGTCGGACCGACCGTCCTTGCGGACGCTGCGGCCCAGACCACGCGGGTCGTAGGTGAGGACCGTGCGGTCCGTGAAGTGCGGGGCGAGCGCGGTGAAGCCTTCCGCCGCCATCGGCTGGCCGATCATGAGTAGCGCGCGATGGGCGCCAGTGGGAGGTAGCGGGCCGCGGACGTCGTAGACCAGGTCGACGCCGGGAATGACCAGGGTGTGCGTCTGGATGTCCTGCATCCGATGAGACTACGGCCGGCTGACTGTGTCAGGGTGCCGTGCGGGCGGCGAGCCATCGGTTCTTCGGGACGGCGCTCGTGCCCTGGCGGGGAGCAGGTCAGGTGCTACCGATCGGTGGCGCGGCGAATGGCCGCGGCCATCTGCGACGAGTCGTGCCCGGACTCGACTCCGTCGACGAGAATCACCTCGCCGGTGAGGTGCCTCGTCCGCAAGGGCTTGATCTCCTGATAATCGCTGGACTGGTACCAGGAGCGGGCCTGCTGCAGGTCGGGAAACTCAATGACGATCACGTCGCCGGGCCAGTCGCCCTCCAGGACGTCGATGGCACCGCCGTGGACGATGAACCGGCCCGCGAAAGGCGCGAGGGTGGCGTCGATTCGCTCCAGGTACGTCAGCACCTCGGCGTGGACGGGTGCCTTGCGGAGGTGTGCGAGCGCGTACGCGGTCATGATTGTCCGTCCTTCGCGTCTGGTTTTCTGACGTGGGTCGCGGTGGGTGCCGCCGCTTCACGGCACCGGATCGGTCGTTCCGGAAGCGATCTTTCCAACGTCGTGGTGGGCTGTCGATTACCTCGCAGGTAATGGCCCGGCTGTCAGTGCGGAATTAGGGTCGGTGAGTGACGATCTCGACCCGGCACGGGCGCCCAGTGGGGGAGCTGCTGCGCGACTGGCGCCAGACTCGCGGAATGAGCCAGCTCGACCTGTCGATCGAGGCGGGAGTGTCGACCCGGCACCTGAGCTTCGTCGAGACCGGCCGATCCCGGCCGAGCCCCGAGCTCCTCCTGCGGTTGGCCGAACACCTGGAGATGCCGCTGGCCGAGCGCAACACGATGCTGCTGGCCGGCGGCTACGCGCCCGCGTACCCCCGCCACGAACTGAGCGACCCCGAGCTGGCACCGGTACGGGCCGCTGTACGGCAGATCCTCGACGGTCACAGCCCGTACCCCGCGCTGCTCGTGGACCAGCACTGGCACCTCGTCGACGCCAACCCTGCCATCGACCTGTTCACAATGGATGCGCAGCCCCACCTGCTCACCCCACCGATCAACGTGCTGCGCCTCAGCCTGCACCCCGACGGTCTGGCGCCGCGCATCGTCAACCTGCCCGAGTGGCGCGCCCACCTGCTGAAACGGCTGCACCAGCAGGCGGCGACAACCAACGACCCGGTCCTGTACGACCTGCACGAGGAGCTTCGCGGCTATCCCGGTGGTGACGTCGACACGACACCGGCCAGCGATGCCCTTTCACGTGTTCTCGTCCCGCTGCGCTACCGGCACTGTGACCAGGAACTGTCCTTCGTCAGCACCACTACCCTCTTCGGTACGCCGCGGGATGTGACAGTCGCCGGGTTGGCCGTCGAGGCGTTCTTTCCCGCTGACTCGGCGACCACGCAAGCCCTCCGAGCCCGTGCCGCGTCGTGACCCGGCCGCTGCCCGTCACCCGGGGGGAGCGGCCGGTGGCTGACGGAGCGCGTCGTCGATGATGCCCGGCATCCGCCGGGCCACTCCGGCGAGGAGATCCGCTACCTGCACGCGTGGATCGTCACGGGAGTCGACGACCACCAGCCCCGCCAGGGGTGACACGCCGTTCGGCAGTGCTCCAGCCCGGTTGACGCCGGCCGTCGACGCGTCGCCGTCGGCCAACACCCGCTGGAGGCGGGTCAGCCGGTCGGCCGTCAGGGCGCTCTGCTCGTCGTGGGTCACCAGCACCTGCCGCCGGCCGCCGCTCCAGGACAGAACCGTCTCCGCCAGCGCCGGCAGCAGCGGTTCCAGCGGGGGAGGGACCGTGCGGTCGTCGACGTCGAGCCTGGCCACCACGGCCCGCACGTAACTCGGGCTGAGCCCGTCGAGGACGGCGTCGGCCACCGTGCCGAGGCCGTGTCGCCGCAGCGCGTCGCGGGCCTGGAAGAACCGCTGCACGGTCTGGTCGACCGGAAGTCGCCGCTTCATCCGGACCAGATCGACGAACGCCGACAGGAAGGCGCCCCATTCGCCTCCCGCCGAACGTCCGGCCTCGTGCAGGGCGAGAGCCGCCGGATGGTGCTCGCGAGCCAGGCGGGTGCCCGCCGCGTACGACGGCTCGGTCAGCAGGAAGTCCACGATCCGGGTGACGAGGAAGAACTCCTTGTCGATGAGGTGGACGTGCGCGCGGCCGGCGAGTGCCGCCAGGAACCACTCCAGTGCCTCCTGCGCACCCGAGCCGCGCAGAAACCGGCCGGATTTGAGCTCCTGCGGTGCGAACCGGAACCCGGACCGCAGGGCGGTGATGAGCGCGACCGCCTCGTCGACGGCCAGGTCGACGCTCGCGTGCGTGATCACCGGGGCGGTCGAGTGCAGCAGGTTCGTACCCGAGAACCCTGACTCGTCGCAGGCGATCTCCACGACGGCTCCGACCACCACCGCGCCGCCCGGCGGCAGTCCACCTTGCAGAGGTGATCTCACCCCCGAGCTCCCGCCATGCCGCCCATGGTCACCCGTGCGTCGGCAGAGAACAACCCGATTGCGTACGGGAGCCGCAGTCCTGAGCCGCTTCGGGGCGCACTTCGGAGCTGGTGCGCGGCTGGCTTGGCTGCCTGCCTGCGTACATCTGATGTATGCCCATCGGAGTGGGTGATCGTCGGCGTGATTCTGGCGGATCGCAGTGCTGTGCCTTGTCGCTACGCCGCTGCTCATCTGCTCGTCCATGTTGCTGACCGGCCAGAGCGGCGCCACGTCCGCGCATCGATCGACCGTTGCCTATTCTGTGGCCCCGGAGTAACCTTCCCGAAACACATCAGATGTCTGGCTCGCCAAGGCCCGGCGTCGGCCTGCTCAGGCAGGGCCCGGTTGGCCCCACCAAGCGGATCCCCATGTCGAGTCCCATAGTTGTCACGCTTCGGGGTGGCCGGACTGGTCACCGTTTGGAGGATCGATGTCAGACCTGACCCGACGGCAGGCCCTCAAGATCGGCGCAGCCAGCGCGGGTGGTGCTCTCCTGCCGGTGCCCTGGACCGCCGTGGCACGAGCGGACTCGGTCGCGCCGCCGCAGGTGTTGGCCGCCGGGGACCTCGCCCTCTGGTACGACGAGGGGGCCGGGACCGACTGGCTGCGGGCGCTGCCGATCGGCAACGGCCGGCTCGGCGCCATGGTCTTCGGCAACGTCGACACGGAGCGACTTCAGCTCAATGAGGACACCGTCTGGGCCGGTGGGCCGCACGACCCCAGCAACCCCAGAGGCGCGGGAGCACTCGCGGAGATCCGGCGGCTGGTCAACGCGAACCAGTGGACCCAGGCCCAGGATCTGATCAACCAGACCATGATGGGCAACCCCGGCGGCCAGCTCGCCTACCAGACCGTCGGCAACCTGCGGCTCGCCTTCGGTTCCGCCAGCGGAGCGTCACAGTACGACCGGACGCTCGACCTCACCACCGCCACCGTGACGACGTCGTACGTGCTGAACGGCGTTCGTCACCAGCGGGAGGTGTTCGCCAGCGCGCCCGACCAGGTCATCGCGATGCGACTGACCGCCGACCGGACCGGCTCGATCAGCTTCACCGCCACCTTCGACAGCCCGCAGCGCACCACGGTGTCCAGCCCGGACGGCACCACGATCGGCCTCGACGGCGTCTCCGGAAACATGGAGGGCGTCACCGGCGCGGTCCGCTTCCTGGCCCTGGCCAACGCGACAGTCAGCGGCGGCAGCGTGTCCAGCTCCGGCGGCACCCTGCGGGTGACCAACGCCAACAGCGTGACCCTGTTGATCTCCATCGGCTCCAGCTACGTCAACTACCGCAACGTCGGCGGCGACTACCAGGGCATCGCCCGGCAGCGCCTCACCGCCGCGCGGGCCAGCAGCTACGACCAGCTGCGCAGCCGGCACGTGGCCGACTACCAGGCGCTGTTCGGCCGGGTCACTCTCGATCTGGGCCGCACGTCCGCGGCCGACCAGACGACGGATGTCCGGATCGCCCAGCACAACAGCGTCAACGACCCGCAGTTCTCCACGCTGCTGTTCCAGTACGGCCGCTACCTGCTGATCTCGTCGTCGCGGCCCGGCACCCAGCCGGCCAACCTCCAGGGCATCTGGAACGACTCGCTGGCCCCGGCGTGGGACTCGAAATACACGATCAACGCCAACCTGCCGATGAACTACTGGCCGGCCAACACCACCAACCTGGCCGAGTGCCACAACCCGGTCTTCGACATGGTCAGAGACCTCGCCGTCGCCGGAGCGCGCACCGCCCAGGTGCAGTACGGCGCCGCCAGTGGCTGGGTCACCCACCACAACACCGACGCGTGGCGGGCCACCGCTGTGGTGGACGGCGCGTTCTGGGGCATGTGGCAGACCGGCGGCGCCTGGCTGTCCACGTTGATCTGGGACCACTACCTGTTCAACGGCGACATCGAGTTCCTGCGGACGAACTACCCGGCCATGAAGGGCGCGGCGCAGTTCTTCCTCAACACCCTGGTGACCGAGCCGACCCTCGGCTACCTGGTGACCAACCCGTCGAACTCGCCGGAGCTGAGCCACCACGCGAACGCCAGCGTGTGCGCCGGCCCCACCATGGACAACCAGATCCTGCGGGACCTGTTCGACGCGTGCGCCCGGGCCAGCGAGATCCTCAACGTGGACAGCACCTTCCGGGCGCAGGTTCGCGCCACCCGGGACCGGCTCCCACCCATGAAGATCGGCTCGCGCGGCAACATCATGGAGTGGCTCTACGACTGGGTGGAGACCGAACCCAACCACCGGCACATCTCGCACCTGTACGGGCTGGCCCCCAGCAACCAGATCACCAAGCGCGGCACGCCGCAGCTGTTCGAGGCGGCCCGGCGGACCCTGGCGCTGCGTGGCGACGACGGCACAGGCTGGTCGTTGGCCTGGAAAATCAACTTCTGGGCTCGGATGGAGGAGGGCAAGCGGGCCCACGACCTGATCCGCTACCTCGCCACCACCGCGCGGCTCGCGCCCAACATGTTCGACCTGCACCCGCCGTTCCAGATCGACGGCAACTTCGGCGCCACCGCCGGCATCGCCGAGATGCTGTTGCAGAGCCACACCGGCGAGCTGCACGTCCTGCCCGCGCTGCCGCCGGCCTGGCCGAGCGGGCGGGTGACCGGCCTGCGCGGTCGGGGTGGGCACACGGTCGGCATCACCTGGGCGAGCGGTCTGGCCACCGAGATCCTCATCCGACCGGACCGGGCCGGCACCGTCCGCCTGCGCTCCCGGATCCTGACCGGCACCGTCACGGTGGTCGACACCGCCGATGGTACGGCGGCCCGGACCACCCGGATCGAGTCCGACCTGATCGACGTCACAGTGCAGGCCGGACGCACCTACCGGGTCACCAGTTCCGGTGCCACCACGCCGACGCTGGAGCAGAGCTTCAGCAACGTCGGCATCACCAGCGACAGCAACACCAACGTCGGGAACTTCGACGGCGGCGGGGCCTCGCTCTCCGCGCAGGCGCTGGCGCAGGCCGGTGCCAGCCCGGGCGGCACGGTGAGCCGCAACGGGGTCAACTTCCGCTGGCCCAACGTCAGCTCCGGGGCCGCCGACAACGCCATCGCCTCGGGCCAGACCATCGGCGTGACCGGCACCGGCAGCACGCTCGGTTTCCTGCTGACCGGCACCTACGGCGCGGTGTCGGGGACCGGGACTGTGGTCTACGCCGACGGCACCCGCCAGACGTTCACGTTGAGCACGCCCGACTGGTACGGCGGGCCGCACTCCGGGGGCACCGCGGCCATCGTGTCCGCGTACCAGAACCGGCCCAACAACCAGCGCCAAGCCACCGCCGCCTGCATCTACTACGTGGGCGTCGCGTTGCAGAGCAAGGCGGTGGCCTCGGTCGTGCTGCCCAACATCAGCGCCCGGCCCGCCACGAACGTGCCGACCATGCACATCTTCGCCATCGCGATCGGGGGCTGACAGCAACGAATCCTGCTCGGGGGAGCACGACCGGGCCCGTCCCCACCAGGGACGGGCCCGGTCGCGGCTTCTCGCCCAACGAGGTGGGCCGTGCCGCGATGATCTCGGAGGTCCCGGTGTTCCGGGCGGCGACTGTGGTTCGAGGGTGGCCGGTGGTCGGGCTTGACGTCAGGTGGCGGGCAAGAGCGATCACGGCGAGGAGCGCCAGGACCGCGCATACGCCCAGCCACCCGAAATGGGCGTAGGCGCGCGCTCCGAGCCAGGAGCCGAGGCTGCCGCCGAGGTAGGCGCAGGTCATGTAGGCGGTGTTGAGTCTGCTCCGGGCTTCGGGCCGCAGGGCGTAGACGCGTACCTGGTTGGCGACCATGCCGGACTGCATCCCGACGTCGAGCAGCAACGTGCCGAGCGCCAGTGCCGCGAGGCCTCCCGCCCCGCCGAGACTGGCGAACGCGAGGACGACGGCCGAGGCGATGACCCCGAGCAGGCAGGCCAGATTCACCGCGTCGCTGCCCCTACGGTCCACCTGCCGTCCGGCGACCGGGGTGCACAGCATTGTCGCCGCGTTGACAAGTGCGAGCGTTCCGACCGCCGGTGCGCCCAAGTCGTATGTGGGACCGGTGAGCAGCAGCGCGACGGCGGTCCAGACCGCGGAGAAACCGGCGAAAACCGTCGCCTGGTAGAAGCAGGAGCGGCGCAGGTCGGCCTCGGTGCGCAGCAGTCGCAGCGACTCGGCCAGCAGCGCTGGGTATCGGTGTCCGGACGGCGGTCGTGTTGTCGGCAGTACGCGGGCCATGACCACGGCGATGAACAGCACGGACGCCGCCGCCGTCAGGTAGGGGGCCCGCCATCCGAACCAGTCGCCGATGGTGCCCGCGACGGTGCGGGACAGCAGCATGCCAGCGATGGAGCCGCTCAGCAGGGTGCCGCTGACCACGCCGCGCTGGTCGTCGGGAACGAGTCCGGCTGCCATGGGGCCGATGATCGGCGCGACAACCGTCGTGACCCCGACGAGGGCGCTCGCGCCGACGAACGGCGGCAGCGCGGGTGCGGCGCTCGCGGCGAGCAGCCCCAGCCCGGTGAGGCCGAGCAGGGTGACGATCAGCGGGCGGTGCGGGAGCCGGTCGCCGAGCGGCACCAACAGGAAGATCCCGGCGGCATAGCCGAACTGCACCGCGGTCACCACCAGGGCGGCCGAGTCAGCGCTGACGTGCAGGCTGGCGGCGACCAGCGGGCTGATCGTCTGGGGGAAGTAGATGTTTCCGACGGCGACCCCGCAGGTGAGGGCGAGGAGCACCAGCAGCCTGCGACTCATGTGCGAACCGCCTGTGCGAAAGCGTCGGTCACGTCAGTCCACCGGCCCGCCTGCGACGTAGATGACCTGGCCGGAGACGAAGCCGGCTTCGGGGCTGACCAGGTACGACGCGGTGTGCGCGATGTCCTCGGGCTCGCCGACCCGGCGCACCGGGATGGTCTGCGCCACGATCCGCTGGTGCTCCTCGAAGGTGCGGCCCCGCCGCTGGGCCCCGACCCTGGTCATGTCACTGACCACGAAGCCTGGCCCGATGGCGTTTGCCGTCACGCCGTGCTGCCCGAGCCGCAGCGCGAGCGATTTGGTGAAGCCGATCAGACCGGCCTTCGCGGCGGCGTAGTCAACGCGGCCGGAATCGCCGAGCGCGGAAATGCTCGACATGTTGACGATCCGTCCCCAGCCGGCCGCCATCATGTAGGGGGTCACGGCCCGGGTGAGGAAGAACGCTCCGCGCAGGCTGACCCCGGTGACCGCGTCCCACTGCTGGGTGCTCGTCTCCTCGACGCCGGCGTTGGGGCCGCCGATGCCGGCGTTGTTGATCAGCACCGTCGGTGATCCCAAGTCGGCCGCGATCCGAGTGACAGCGGCGGTCACGGCCGACTCGTCGTTGACGTCGGCGGCGAACGCCGCCGCTGTTCCGCCGTCGCGGGTGATGGCAGTCACGGTGCCGGCGCAGTCTTCCTCGACCAGGTCGACCACGGCGACCGCGAGGCCATCGCGCGCCAAACGCCTGGCCACCCCGGCGCCGATGCCCCGTGCCGCGCCCGTGACGATCGCCGTACGCCGAATGGCCTGGTCTGTCATGTTGATCTGTGTCATGCCGGATAGTCCACGGCACGGCGGCGGCGACGCCAAGCGATGTAGCCTGCAGCTTAATGATCAGCTTCATGCTCAGCGTCGAGGACCTCGCGGACACCCGCTTCGCGATCTCACCGATCTACCAGACCGTGCTCAGCCTGCGGGTATTGCGCGAGCCCGGCTTGTACGCGCTGCACCTGCCGTGGCGCAGGTCGGTTCTCGGCAGACTCGATGCGCCCGGTGCCGACCTGCTGATGTCCCTGGTCGGGCCGGACCGCGCCGTTGCGGATTTCCTGACGCCCCGGCCGACGGAGTTCGCCGAGACCTTCGAAGAAGAGTTGGCCGCAGTACGCCGGACGCCTCCGGATGTCGTTCGCCGCGACGTGTTGGCCGTGTACGTACGTGGCCGGCTTCCGGACATCTTGCAGGAGATCACCGCGGACGACGATGCTCCTGTCCTCGCACTCCGCGATGCCATCTGCGACCACCTCCAGCGTTACTGGGAGATCGCGATCAAGCCGACCTGGCCGCAGATGCGACTCGTCCTGGAAGCAGACATGACCTACCGCGCCCGACAACTGGCCGTCGGAGGCGCGCGCCTGCTCTTCGCCGACATGCACCCGAATCTGCGCTGGCAGGACGGCGTCCTGCACATCGACAAGATGATCGGCAGGCACCATGTCGCGGCAGCCGGCCGAGGACTTCTGCTGGTGCCGTCCGTGTTCTCCTACAAGCCCGCCCCGCCAGTCAGCCCGCAGGAACCGCCAGTGCTGGCATACCCCTGCCGTGGAGTAGCAACGCTCTGGGCGCCGACACCGACCGCCGACGCGGCCGCCGTCACATCGCTCCTCGGCGCGCCCAGAGCGCGGCTGCTCCACCTCCTTGCCGAACCGCTACCGACCGTGGAGATCGCCCGCCGGCTCACCGTCACACCCAGCGCCGTGTCACAACACCTGAAGGTCCTCCACGCGACAGGCCTGATCACTCGCGCCCGCGACGGACGGCACGTGCTGTACCGGCGCAGCCCTCTTGGTGACCAGGTGGTCGGCCAGGCGGCGGAGCAGTGATCCCGGTGGACCGAGACGCTGTCCCTCGGTGATCATGCCCGCCAGCCCACTTCATGCTGCCGCGACCCCAGCCCCGTCTTGAGTTAGGACCTACTCGTCTAGGGGATGCGCTCGCCGCGGCTCTCGATCCGGAAGTAGTCGAAGGCGACGTCGAGGTCGGTGGAGGTGCCGGCCCGGTTGAAGGCCAGCAGCCCGGCCTTCGTCGCCTCGACGTTGAGCGTCGTGGAGCCGATGTAGCGGTAGACGCTCCCGTCGGTAGAGTAGTAGGCGCGGTAGCTGTCCCCGATCTTGGTCAGTCGCAGCCAGATGGCGCCGTCGGCCCCGACGATGCGCTGGGCATCGGCTCCGGTGATCTCCAGGGTGGACGCCGTGCCGTTCTGTTCGCGCAGGAAGACGATCCGGGTCTTGTTGACGGCGGCGGTCGCGTTGCCCATCTCCCAGGCGAGCTTCACGTAGTTGTTGTCGTCCGCGTACCCGAGCACACCGCCCTGCTCGTTGTTGGTGGCGAGTGGGCGGGAGAAGACGATCCGGGACTCGGCCGTCCAGTCGCCGTCGACGTCCTGGAGGGCCAGGTTCCTCGCGGTGTTGGCGTTGCCCTGGAGGTCGCCCTGCTGCGCGGTGATGACCAGAGACCCGTCGGCCAGACGCCGGCTGCTCTCGTCCGGCCGGACCCACTGCCACTGCGGGCCGAGCTGAGCCGAGTCGAACTTGTCGCTGCCGGTGATGGTGGTGTTCAGGTCCACCGTGTAGACCGATGAGGCTCCGCCGTTGGTGACGGTGACCCGGGCCTGCCCGGTGGGGCTGGTCGCCTGCTCGACCGCGACCGTGGCGGTGGGGTCGGCGGCGCTGGCGGTGACCGTCGGCACTGTCGTCGTGCCGGCCGGTGTGAGGGCGTTGTAGCGCAGCACCGTCGGCGCGAAGGACGCCAGCCGCCTGCCGTCGACGCGCAGGGCCGTCAGCGTCGTGTCGGGCACCAGGTTGAAGACGTAGTTCTTCACCAGGGGGCCGAAGAAACTCTCCGTCGTGACCTTGACGACCGCCTGTCCGGGTACGCCGGCCGCCTGGGAGATGATCTCGTAGCGGGCCTTCCGGTCGGCCGTCCGCACCTTCGTGATGGTCGGCGACGCCCCGGCCGGCACCGGGATGGTGTACGAGGTATCCGACAGGTTGAAGCCGCCGAACCTCTTCCCGTTCACCACGATCGTCGCCGACAGTGGCGCGTCGTCGACCGGGATGTCCCGCCCGCTGAACTCCTTCCAGTAGTTCACCGAGGTGTCCCGCCAGTCGGCGGCGTCCGCCTCGTGCACCGCCAGCTTGGCGCGTACCTCAGCGAACCGGCGTGCGTCGATGTCAGGTTCGAGCCTGTCCCAGGTCTCCCGCATCCAGGTCACGTACTGCACGCCCATCTGGTAGCGGTAGACCAACTCGTCCCAGAACGTCCGGCCGCTGTCCATCCGATGGCCCCACGGCACGTGGTGGAACCACATCAGCAGGTTCTCCGGGACCGAGTTGATGTTCCCGTAGCGCTGCTCCAACCGGGGAAAGTACTGGGCGGCCAGGTTGCTGCCGGTGGGGGAGCGGTCGAAGCCCAGACCGACGCTGTCGGCCTTGTTGTAGTAGATCGGGCTCCAGTCGTCGCGGCCCGCCCAGTCGGCGGGGTCGGGGCGGTAGTGGACGCCCTCGGCGAACTGGTGGCCGATGCCCAGCGGCGTCTGGTAGCTGACCAGCGACTCCCACGAGCCCATCATCATCGCGTGGATGGTGTCGACGACGCGCCGGTCGTTGCTCCAGGTCATCCGCGTCCAGTCGGCCGCGATGTCCGCCGAGTCGAGCGTCCAGTCCCACGCCTGGCGTCCGAAGGTGAAGAGGTTCGCCTGGGCGAAGTGGTGCCCGGTCAGGTTGTCCGCGTTGCCGAGGTTGGCGACACCCACGATGGCGGTGTCCGGGTGGTGCTGGGCGGTCCCGTCGACGATGTTGCCGACCAGGCGCTTCTTGAGCAGCTTCCCGTTCGCGTCGGTCGCGTACGTGTCGGTCTTGAGGATCTCCTCGTACATCGGGCCGAGGTAGGCCAGCATCCAGTTCTGGCCGGTGTACTCCTGGGTGATCTGGAGTTCCAGGGCCTGGTTGGTGTTCTCCATCCGGCCGAACATCGGGTGGATGGGCTCCCGGGCCTGGAAGTCCAGTGGCCCGTTCTTGGTCTGGAGGAACACGTTGTCGGCGAAGCGTCCCCGGCTCCCGTCCGGCTGGACCTCGTCGTCGATCGGCCCGAACTCCAGGTAGGCCCGCTTGAGCCGGTCGTTGTCGACCTCCGCGTTGTAGACGAACGTCCGCCAGTGCACTGTCATCCCGAGCGGCGCCACAGCGGCGGCGATGGCGTTGGCGCCGTCACCGTGGTCGTACCCGAAGTCCTGTGGCCCCGGCTGGCCCTCGGAGTTGGCCTTGACGGTGAGGCCCATGAAGTCCGGGATCGCGGCCTGGATCTGCTGGGCCCGGCGGTGCCACCAGCCCCGGAAATCCGCGCCGTACGGATCGAGTTGGCTGTTGGTCAGCGTGTCCGGCGCGAACCGGCTGTCGGTGGGCGCGGTGTAGCGGATCGACAGGCCCAGCCTGATGCCGTACGGACGCAGCGCGTCGGCGAGGGCGGCCTCCTGCGCGATGCGGGTGCTCGTCAGGTACGCGTTGTCGGCGTTGACGTTGTTGATGGTGATGCCGTTGATGCCCAGCGACGCCAACGCGCGGGCCATGACGAGGTAGCGGTCGAGAATGACGGGCAGATTCCGACCGGCGCTGGCGCCGGTGGCTGCGAAGTTGAAGATCGCCCCGCTCTCCCCGTTCAGCCCGCCGATTCCGGAGGCGTTGTTGCCCGCGTAGAGACGCTCGGTCTCCCAGTTGTTCAGCAACCGATGCTTGATCTTCGGTGACTCCGCGACGCGGAGGTGGTCGATGGGTTTCTGGGTCTGTAGCAGCCGCAGGAAGGCGAAGGTGCCGTACAGCGCGCCGAGGTCGGTGTTGCCGGCGATGACGGTGAAGCGTGCCCCGCCCTTCGACACCGACCGGACGAGGTAGCCCTCGTCGCCCACTTTGGCCAGGTCGCGGGTGGCGATGGCGCGGCCCACCAGCGGCGAACTCGTCGGCGTGCCCACCACGACCGCGCCGTCGGGGACCGTGCCGCCGTCGACGGTCGCCACGGGTGTCGGTTGGCCGAGCAGCCCGCCCAGACCGCGGACCAGTTCGTCCCGGGCGGCGCCCAGCGTGGTCTCGACGAGCTTCTCGCGTGAATCGGGGGCCATGGCGAGGTCAGTCGTGTGCCGGTGGACCTTCGTGGCGTCGGCGTTCTCGACCACGACCGCCGTGGCCGCGCGGCGGTAGTCACGCAGCAGCTTCGCGTCGTCGACCGGCACGTACCGCAGCCACAGGTCGGAGCCGTTGTAGTCGTCCGGCGACGGGGCCGCGGCGACCGGCGTGGTGGTGGCGACAGTGAGGGTGGCCGCGACGGTGGCCAGTGCCGTGCCCAGCACGATGAGGGTTCGCCGTAGCCGGGGCACCGAAGCTCGGTTCATCACCATCTCCTCGTTCGTTCACTGGGGACGCCGTTCGGCCCGTCCCGCGAGCGCAACGACGTTGCTGGATGGATGGCGTCGATCCTTCCCGGCGTGGCTCCACCCGGGCAACGAGTTGTCGTTTCTTGTCGCGGGGCCGCGCGGCCCTCACGGCAGGTGGGCCGCCGGGCCGGGAACGGGCCGCTGCCGCACCCACGCCGGTCGGGCCCGACCGGGGCTCGGGTTGCGCACGGCCGTCGAGTCGCGGACCACGAGGCGTACCGGCAGGACCATCGGCCGGCCGGTGTGCCCGGGCGCCCCCTCGATCATCGTGAGCAGGTGCCGGGTAGCGGCCGAGCCTTCCGCGTAGAGCGGTGCCGCGACGGTGGTGAGCCCGGGCGTGACGATGTCGGCGGCGAGGATGTTGTCGAAGCCCACGACGCTGACGTCGCCCGGAACGTTGACGCCCATCCGGCTGAGACCGCGGATGATCCCGATGGCCATCTGGTCGTTGAAGGCCAGGACCGCCGTCGCGGGACGCGCGCACAGCTCCTGCGCGGCCCGCTCACCGCCCGCCAGGGTGGGGCTGAACGGCCCAATCTGGCGGACCTTGATCTCCAGCTCCATGCCCGCCTCGAGCAGCGAGCGCCAGCGCACACCATTGGGCCAGGACGCCTGCGGCCCCGCGACGTAGGTGATGTGGTCGTGCCCCAACTCGCCGAGGTGTTCGGCGGCCCGCCGCACCCCACGAGGGTCGTCCGTGACGACGCACGGCACGTCGGCGAGAGCGCGGTTGAGGACCACCACCGGCCGCTGCTTGGCGACCATCCGGATGGCCGAGTCGGACATCCGGCTGCTGGCCAGCACGATGCCGTCGACTGTCGACATGGTGCGTTCGACCGCCGCTCGTTCCAGCCGGTCGGACTCCTGGGCGTCGATCAGCACTGTGGTGTATTCGCCTTCGGCCGCCACCTCCTGCGCGCCGCGCACGATCTCGGCGTACACCGGGTTGGTGATGTCGGCGATGACCAGCGCGATCATCTGCGTACGGGATGTGGTGAGGGCGCGAGCGAGGGGGTTGGTCCGGTAGCCCAACCGCTCGGCGACCCGCCGGATCCGTTCGGCGGTCTCGGAATTGACGCGACTCGGTCGGGAGAAGGCGCGGGACACCGTGGACGGTGAGACGTCCGCCTCATGGGCGACGTCGTAGATCGTGACTCGCTGTCCCGGCGGCCTGATGTGGTCGGGCATCTGCATGCTCCTCCCGGCTACGCGCCGTGATCATGGTATGGCGGCAGTGAATACTCGGCAATGCCCCCGCAACAATCCAGCAGCCCGATCACATTCGCGCGAGGCAATACATGGCAACCCGTTGCCGCCGCGGCGCGCCGGCTGCCTCAATCAGCAGTGATGACACCTGGCGGAGGGAACGGCTCATGGGTATCTCGCGGCGCGGCGCTCTCCTGGTCACGGCATCGTCGCTCCTGGTGGGCACTGTCGGGTGTGGGGCACCCGAGGCCCCCGGCGACAACACTGGCGACAGCACCGGGGAGGTGCCACAGCGGCCCGGTAAGGCCGTCACGCTCAACGTCCTCGACGTGGCGGGCAACCTCCAGCTGACCCAGGGGATGATCGACGAGTTCGTCTCGAAGAACCCCGACGTGATCTCCCGGGTGACCTATTCGAAGGCGCCGGCGCCCGAGCTGGCCGGGAAGATCAAGGCCCAGCAGGGGGCGGACCGGGTGGACATCGGTCTCGTGCTGACCGGCGTCGACGGCCTGGCCGCCGGGATAGAGCAGGGGCTCTGGATCGACGTGTTGCCGACCTTCCAGGACCGTCTCGGCGGCATGAGCAACTACCTGGAGCCGGCCGCCGCGATGCAGAAGCTCGCCGGCAACGCGGGCGTCACCGTCACCTACTACCCGTCCGGTCCGCTGCTCGAATATCTGCCGTCGCGCCTGGCGACGCCACCCACCAGCGCGGACGCACTACTCGCCTGGGCCAGAGCCAACCCACGCAAATTCCAGTACGCCCGCCCGGCCAACTCCGGCCCGGGCCGGACGTTCCTGATGGGTCTGCCCTACATCCTGGGCGACTCGAACCCCAAGGACCCCACCGCGGGCTGGGACAAGACATGGGCCTTCCTCAAGGAGTTGGGCCAGTACGTCGACTACTACCCGTCCGGCACCACCGAGACGATGAAGAACCTCGCCAACGGCACCGCGCACCTGATCGTCAGCACAACCGGTTGGGACATCAACCCGCGGGTGCTCGGCACGGTGCCCAAGGAGGCCAGGATCACCCCGATCGACGGCTTCCACTGGGTCACCGACGCGCACTACGCCGTCCTGCCCAAGGGCGTGTCGACCGACACCCAGGCCGCCGTGCTGGCCCTGCTGGCGTTCATGCTCACCCCTGAACAGCAGGCGAAGGCGTACGACGAGGGTTACTTCTACCCGGGCCCGGCGATCAAGGAGGTCCAGCTCTCGTCGGCGCCGCAGAAGAGCCAGGACGCGATCCGGGAGTTCGGTCGCCCCGAGTACGACGCGCTGATCGCCGGAAACCCGACCGAGGTCCCGCTCGACGCGAAGAGCCTGGTGGCGGCGTTCAGCCGCTGGGACCGCGAGATCGGCGGCGGCAAGGTCAAGCAGGGATGAGCGCCTTCACCCAGCTGCGGCTGGACGGGGTGTCCCGCCGGTTCGGTGGCCAGGCCGCGCTCACCGAGCTGGACCTGACGATCGAGGCGGGGGAGTTCATCGCCCTGCTCGGCCCGTCCGGCTGCGGCAAGTCGACGGCGTTGAACTGCCTGGCCGGGCTGCTGCCGTTGACGCAGGGGAGCATCTGGCAGGACGAGCGCCGTATCGACACGCTCCCACCGGAGCGGCGCGGCTTCGGCATGGTGTTCCAGAGCTACGCCCTCTTTCCGCACCTGACGGTCCGGGCGAACATCGCCTTCGGACTGCGCATGCGGCGGCTGCCCAAGGAGGAGACGCGCCGGCGTACGGCGGAGGCGGTGCGGCTGGTGCGACTGGAGGACCACGTCGACAAGCTGCCCGGCCAGCTCTCGGGTGGCCAGCAGCAACGCGTCGCCATCGCCCGTGCCGTCGTGTTCGAGCCGTCCCTGGTGTTGATGGACGAGCCGTTGAGCAACCTCGACGCCAAACTGCGCCTGGAGATGCGGACCGAGATCCGCCGGCTGCACCAGTCGTTGGGGCTCACCACCGTCTACGTGACCCACGATCAGGAGGAGGCGCTGTCCCTGGCCGACCGACTGGTGGTGCTGCGGGAGGGGCGGGTGCAGCAGATCGGCTCGCCGCGTGAGCTGCACACCCGACCGGCGAACTGGCACGTCGCCGACTTCATGGGCTACCGCAACCTGTGGCGGGGGCGGGTGGAGCAGTCCGAAGGCGCCCGGGCCACCGTCGAGTCGTCCGGTCATCGCCTGCTCGGTGAGGTGGTGGGGGGCCTCCAGCCAGGGGCGGAGGCGGTGGTCGCGGTACGCCCCGAGGACATCCGCGTCGACGGGCCCGGCGAGACCCGCAACGCCATGTCGGCGACGGTCGAGGTGGTGGAGTACCAGGGCCGCGAGTTGGCGGCCGAGGCCCGTACCGACACCGGACTGCTGCTGCACCTGCGGACCGAGCAGCGGATCGCGCCCGGCGACCAGGTCAAGCTCGCCGTCGACCCGCAGCGGCTGCTCGTCTATCCCGCCGACGCGTCGACGCAACCCGACCGGCTCGCGGACGCCCCGGGGGCGACGCGGTGAGCGGCGCCGGGCCCGGGAGGCCGCTGGCGCACTGGCAGCACCGTCTCGCCGAGCGGGGCGTCGATCGTCAGCTCTGGTTGCTGGTCCCGGCCTTGGTCTTCGTCATCGCCCTGTTCCTCTACCCGTTCTTCTACGGCCTGACGCTCTCGTTCCAGCCGACCACTGGCGGGCCGTTCAGCGACTACGCCCGGTTCTTCTCCGACTCCTACGAGCGCGGCACGATCTGGATCACGCTGCGGATCGCGTTGCCCGCCGCGCTCCTGAACGTCCTCGCGGCGGTGCCGATCGCCTACCGGATGCGCGGCCGGTTCCGGGGCAAACGGCTGGTCACCACGCTGCTGGTCGTGCCGATCACACTCGGCACGGTCCTCACCGCACAGGGGTTGCTGAACTTCCTCGGCCCCACCGGCTGGTTCAACCGGATCCTGCTGGCCACCCATCTCGTCGACGAGCCGGTGCGGCTGACCCACAACTACTGGGGCGTGTTCTTCTCCCTGGTGATCACCGGCTTTCCATTCGCGTTCCTGCTGGTGCTCTCGTACCTGTCCGGCATCGACCCGACCCTGGAACGAGCGGCCGCGACGCTGGGCGCGGACTGGCGTCGTCGGTTCACCCGGATCACCCTGCCGCTGCTGATGCCCGGCCTCGCCACGACCTTCTGCCTGACGTTCGTCCTGGCGTTCAGTGTGTTCCCGTCGGCAGTTCTGGTCGGCAACCCGGCCGGGGAGACCCGGGTCATCTCCCTCGCCGCCTACCAGGCGGCCTACGAGCAGTACGACTACCCGTACGCGTCGGCGATCGCCATGATCATGGGCTTCGTCGAGCTGGTCATCATCGCTGTGGTGCTGGCCGCTCGTAGCCGCTTCTACACCGGCTCCAGCGGAGGCAAGGGCTGATGGCAACGACCACCCAGGCCCCACCAGCGCGGCCCCCCGCCACCAGCACCGACCGGCGGCGGCGCATCGCCGCGCGCCCGGCCGCCTGGATCGTGTGGGGCGTCGTCATCTTCTTCTTCCTCAACCTGCTGGGCGTCGTGGCGTCCGTGCTGGTCAGCTCGTTCGGCCAGCGCTGGTTCGACACCTGGCTCCCGGACGGCTACACCACCAGCTGGTACGCCCGAGCCTGGGACGAGTTCGCGCTCCTCCAGGTCATCGTCGTGACACTGGAGGTCTCCGTACTCGTCGTGGGCCTCTCGCTGGTGATCGGCGTGCCGGCCGCCTACGCCCTCGCGCGGCGCTCGTTCCCGGGCAAACGGCTGATCTTCCTGGTGTTCCTGCTGCCCATTCTGATGCCCCCGATCACGTACGGCATCCCGCTGGCGACAGTCCTCTACAAGTTCGGCCTGGCCGGGCACATGTCCGGGGTGGTGCTCGCCAACCTCGTGCCGTCGGTGCCCTTCGTCATCCTGACCATGACCCCGTTCATCGAGCAGATCGACCCGAGGATCGAGAGCGCCGCGCGCATGTGCGGCGCGGGCCTGCGGACGGTGTTCCTCCGGGTCCTCACGCCGCTGCTCGTGCCGGGCATCCTCGCCTCCGCGATCCTCGTGCTGGTCCGCACCGTGGGCATGTTCGAGCTCACCTTCCTGACTGCGGGGCCCGACTCGCAGACCCTGGTGGTGGCGCTCTACTACTCGATGTCCGCGTCCGGTATTAGGGCTCAGCAGTCGGTCGACGCCATGGCGGTCATCTACACCTCGATGATGCTGGTCCTCCTCGTCGTCGCGCTGCGCTACGTCAACCCGACCCAGCTGGTGGCCCAGGTCAAGGACGAGCCGGAGCACTGAGGCCGGCGCCGGCGTCGAGGATCTCGCCCAGGCGACCCGCGACGGTGAGGAGCGCGGGCAGTCTCGTCCGCAGACCGCGATAGGCCGCGGCGAGAGCCGGGTCCACAGCGACGGGCTCGCCGGCGGCGACCGCGGGATCGAGCTGGGTGACCGCCTCCTGGAGATCGGCGGTGTGCCCGGTCGCGAAGAGCCCGAGGGTCGCCGCGCCGAGGGTGACGTGGTCGGCCACACCCGCGACGCGGACCGGGCAGTCCAGCACCGCCGCCATCACCTCGCGCCACAGCGGGGACGCGAAGGCGCCGCCGGTCAGGCGGACGCTGCCGATCGGCGTCAACTCGGCCAGCCGGTCACGGACACCAGCGAGTTGCAGGCAGACGCCCTCCACGGCGGCCCGGACCAGGTGCCCGCGCGAGTGCTCGCTGCGCAGGCCCAGGAACGCGCCCGGCGGGGCACAGCCCTGCGGCGGGGCCTCGTCGGCCCGCAGGTAGGGCAGCATCACGAGACCACCGCTGCCCGGTGCGATCCGCTCGGCGAGGTCCAGGAGCGCGGGCGCGGCACTGTCGTCACCGAGGACGCGTCCCGCCCACCGTACGACGTTGCCGCCGTTGCTGACCGCGCCGCCGACAACCCAGGCGTCGTCGGTCAGCGCACCGCAGGCGAAGGTCTCGCCCGGGTCGGTGAGGGGAGCCTCGACGACAGTCCGCAGGGCCCCGGTGGCCCCGAGCGTCAGGCCACCGACGCTGGGGTCGATCGCCGCCGCGCCCAGACTCCGCAACGGACCGTCTCCCGCGCCGACGACGACCGGTGTGCCGGAGGGCAGGCCGACCGCGCGTCCGGCCGTCGGCGACAACCGCAACACCGCAGTCGTGGGCAGCACCGGGGGCAGCTGACTCTCGGACACCCCGGCAAGATCGAGTACGGCGGAACTCCACAGTCGGCGGTGCACATCGAACATCCCGGTGCCGGATGCCGAGGACAGCTCGGTCACCAACATCCCGGTGAGCCGATGGACCACGTAGTCCTTGAGGCCGATCCACCACCGCGTCGCCGTGCAGAGGTACGGCTCATGGCGGGCGAACCACAGGAGCTTGCAGAGCGGGTTCATCGAATGCACGGGTGTGCCCGTCAACCGGTGCAGCTCCCGGCTCTGGCCGGACAACCGCAACTCACGGGCCGCCTCCGACGACCGCGCGTCCCGCCGGGTCAGCAGCGGCGTCACCGGCGTCATGGCCGCGTCCAGCCCGATCAGGCCGTACCTGGCGGAGCTCAGCGCGAGGGCGACCACCTCCGCCCCGGCGGTGCCGGCCACACACGCGGACATCGCCGCCACTGTGGCCGCCATCAGCACGTCCGGCTCCTGTACCTGCCAGCCGGGCATCGGCTCAAGCAGTGGGTACTCCCGCGTTGCGACGTGTCGTGCGGTGCCGTCCAACGCGAACGCGACAGCCCGCACGGCAGTGGTGCCCACGTCGACACCGACGATCACCCGACGCTCCGGCCCCATCCGCACATGGTCGAGCGGTGTTCGGCGGGCCGGCAAGCGGTTGCGCGCAGTTGTCGTCACGGCGGCGCGTAGCCCACCCGTTGCCTGGAAGACCGGGCATCGCCGACGCGAGTGGTGACAGGATTGTCGGCATGCCTGCTCGCGCACTGAGCTTTGGAATGGTGGCCCAACGATACGAGCGGTACCGACCGGGCTACCCCGCCGAGCTTGTCGACCTGGTGCTGACGTACGTGGATCGGCCCATTCGAACGGCCCTGGAGATCGGCGCCGGAACCGGCAAGGCGACCCGGCTGTTCGCCGGAGCGGGCGTCACTGTCACCGCGACCGAGCCGGACGGGGCCATGCTCGCCGAGCTGCGCAGGCACGTGCCAGCAGGCGTCCGGACCGTGCGGGCCGCATTCGAGGACCTGCGGCCGGGCGCGAGGTACCACCTGGTCTACGCGGCAGCGGCACTGCACTGGACGAAACCGGAGGAGCGATGGTCGCGGATGGCCGCGCTGCTGGAACCCGGCGGCGTGTTCGCCTCGTTCGGTGGACCGACCCAGCTGGTTGACCCGGCGGTGGCGGACGCTGTCCGCGTCGCCCGGGCACCCTTCCTGGAGAGCGACGAGATTCCGTCGCCCGATGGCACGCCCGCGGGGCAGGCCATGCAGTGGCCGGGCACCGAGCTCCAGCGGTCCGAATGGTTCACCGATGTGCAGCAGACCGTGATCGAGCGTCGGCTGACGATGAGTGCTCGCGACTACGTCGGGCATCTGTCGACGATCTCGGCGTATCTCGAGCTGCCGACCTCGGAGCAGGAGCAGGTCTTCGCCCAGATCGAACAGGTCCTGCCCGAGACGGTCGAGCTCTCCGCCGACGTCATCGTGCATCTCGCGCGTCGACGCCCCGATCAGTAGCGCCCGCTGGCGCTCAGACCAGGAACTCCTCCCGCATCCGCGCGCCCAGGTTGATCCCGCCCACCGCCCGGGGGCTGGACGGGTCGTGCACCGCGACGGTGTTGTTGCGACGCATCAGCTCACGGACCGCGGGCGGCAGTCGCGGCGGGTCGTCCATCGCCGCGAGGACCTGCCCGGCACTGACGATCAGTCGATCGGCCAGGGTGGCGGCGTCGGTGTCCACCCGCACCCGGCCGTACTCCCAGCCGGAGGTGGTCAGGTCGAGCACCTCGAACACGCGGGTCACCAGCGGGTTCGGGTCGGTCACCCGGTCGAGCCGGGGCGCCCGGGTGCCGACCACTGTGACGGCGGCGGCCACCTGCGCGTACGGGTGGAAGCCACACGGCAACGCGAACAGCGGCCAGCGCAGGGCCGGGCCCGCCTCCTTCCACAGCGGCCGGTAGTTACGGCGGTGCACCAGCAGCCGTCGGCCGGTCCGTCGGTGGATCTCCTGGGCCTGGGCCTGAAGGTCCACGTGGGCCTCGTCGGCGACCTGACTCACGATCCGGGTCGCCACCACCAGGCCGTCGTCACTGTCGAGCGAACCGGTGAGCGCGTCGACCTGCTCGTTGAACCGGATCCGCGCGTGGGGGCCGTACCGGGACTGGACGTCGTGCAGCAGCGCCTGCTGGCGTCCCGGGTCGAGCTGGACCTTCCTACCGCCCAGCAATCGACGGAGCCAACGCATGTCGCCTCGATTCAGCAGAGCCGTCGCGGACGGCGGCAATGCTAGTGCGTCGATCCTCCCTCATGTTGCCAAGGGGGGTTGATCGGGGCCTTCTCGGAGACGGCGTTCACCGCCGACGGGGCGTGATCAGCCCCGACTCGTACGCCCACACGACCAGCTGCGCCCGGTCGCGGCAGTGCAGCTTCGTCATCGCCCGGTTGACGTGTGTCTTGGCGGTCAGCGGACTGATCACCATGCGCACGGCGATCTCGTCGTTGGTCAGCCCACGGGCGACCAGCTGGACGACCTCCTGCTCCCGGGCGGTCAGTACGTCGCGCCCGGCCGTTGGCACGGCCGGCGGTGGGCCGGCCACGAACTCACTGATCAGTGTGCGGGTGACCGTCGGCGCGAGCAGCGCGTCACCGCGCGCGACGACGGTGACGGCGTGCAGCAGGTCGGCGGGGTCGGCGTCCTTCAGGAGAAAGCCGCTGGCGCCGGCGCGGAGGGCGGCGAACACATAGGAGTCGAGCCCGTAGTTGGTGAGGATGAGCACGCGGATCGCGGCGAGGTCGGGATCAGCGGCGATGCGCCGGGTGGCCTCGATGCCGTCGAGGCCCGGCATCTGCACGTCCATCAGGACGACGTCCGGGCGCAGACACCGCGACAGGTGGACGGCCGAGGTGCCGTCGGTCGCCTCGCCGACGACCTCCAGGTGGTCCTCGGCGTCGAGCAGTGCCCGGAAGCCGGCTCGCATCAGCGCCTGGTCGTCGGCGAGCAGCACCCGGATCATCCCGGCTCCTCCGGGAGGCGGGCGGTCATCGCGGGCCGTCCAGCGGGAAGGTGGCCCGTACGGTGAACCCGTGGTCGTCGTGCGCGGCGGTCCGCAGCGTGCCGCCCAGGGCGCTGACCCGCTCCCGCATGCCGCGCAGGCCCACGCCCGGGGTCAACGGCTCGGCCAGTGACGCCTGACCGTCGTCGGTGACCGCGACGGTCAGCCCCGCCGGGGCGTACTCCACCTGGATGTGCGCTGTCGCGGGCCCGGCGTGGCGGGCCACGTTGGTGAGTGCCTCCTGGATGACCCGGTACCCGGCCTGGTCGACCTCGTCGGGCAGATCCCCGCGCTGGCCGGTGACGGTCACCTGCACCGGTACGCCGGCCGCCCGGGTCCGCTCGGCCAGCTCGTCCACCCGGGCCAGCCCGACCCGATCGCCGTCGGTTGGTGCGCGGAGGACGTCCAGGGTCGTACGGAGTTCCCGCATCGCGGCGCCGCTGGCCTCCTGGATCGCCAGCAGCGTGGCCGACGGCTCCTCGCCGTGCTTGCGCGCCAGGTGCACGGCGATCCCGGCCTGCACCTTGATCACCGAGATGCTGTGGGTCAGGGAGTCGTGCAGGTCGCGGGCGATGCGCAGGCGCTCCTCCCCGGCGCGCCGCAACGCCATCTCCTCGCGGGTGCGTTCGGCCTCGATCGCCCGTTGCTCGACCTGCTCCAGGTACGCCCGGCGCTGCCGCGCGACGAGCCCGGCGACGTTGGCCGCCACGAACCAGCCGAGCAGCAGGGCCGTCCGCTCGGCGACCAGTTGGCCCGGTCGGCCGGCCGGCGCCATCGAGATGTCGCGGGCCAAAAAGCTACCGAGGAAGGCGAGGCTCGCCACGGCGGAGGCCGACCGGTGTCCCTGCCAGGCGCTGACGTACACCGCGCAGAGGACGGGGAACGCGGCGGACACCCCGGGGTGCACCCGGACGTGAACGGCCAGCATGGCGACGGTGACCACGCCCAGCGCCACCACCGGGTAGCGCCGGCACGCCGCCAGGGCCACCACAGTGGCGAGGACCAGGGCGACGTCGAGCACCTCGACCGGCGCGGCGTCCGGGGTGAGCACGGCGTTGCCGAGCAGGAGGACGCCGAGGGCGAGCCCGCCGAGGGCGTACGGGAGGTCGCGGCGCATGGTCGCACTGTAGAACGGCCGTCGTCGGTGGAGCATCCCGCGCGCGTGGTACCTGCGGCGTACCACGGGCGCGGTATGAGCGGCGGGGCAAGTGTCTGCGGCGGCACGACGTTTTTCCGGCCCGCCGGAACGAGCATCGAGCCCATGACATACCGCTTCTTCACCCCCACGCCGACGAGGGCGGCCACCGGCCGCACAGCGGCCGTCTACCAACAGTTGCGCGACGACTTTCTCGGGCCGTTGCCGACCTTCCAGGCGCTCTCGGCCGTGCCGGAGGTGCTGGCCGCGACCTGGGCGCTGATGCGGGAGGCGCTGCTCGCCGGCGACGCGCCCCGGGTCGAGCGCGAACTCGTCGCGGCAGCGGTGTCCCGGGCCAACCGCTGTCAGTTCTGCGTCGACGCCCACGTGCTGCTGCTGCACGCGCTGGGCGCACCGAAGCTGGCCGAGGCCGTCGCCCGGGGCGAGACGCCCACCGAGCCGAGGCACGCCGCGCTCGTCGTCTGGGCGCAGGCGAGCCGCAGCCCCAGAGCCGCCGACTGGACCAGCACCCACGGCCCGGAGATCACCGGCACCCTGCTCGCCTTCCACTTCATCAACCGGGTCGTCTCCGCGTTGCTCGACCCCGACCTGCTCCCCGGCGGCCTGCAACGCTCCCCACTGGTGCGCTCGGTCGGGGGCCGGCTCTACGCCAAGGCGGCCCGGGAGCCGAAGGAGCCCGGCCGAAGCCTCCCGCTCCTCGACGCCGACCCGACCACATCACCTCCCGCCTGGGCGGGGGACAGCCCGGTGGGCGTCGCCTACGCGTCGCTGCGGGACGCCGCCACCCGGGGTGGGGACCTGCTGCTGGGCGACGTGGCGCGCCAGACCGTCACGGCCACGGTGCGCTGGGAGGACGGGCGGTTCCCGGCCCGGCCGGCGGACTGGGCCGTCGACCTGGTCCGGGACGTGCCGGGCACGGACCGCATCGGGACGCGGATCGCGTTGCTGGCGGCGTTCGCGCCCAGCGCGATCAGCCCGGGCGACGTCGCTCTCTGGCGGCTCTCCCACCCCGCCGACGCCGACCTCGTGCGGTTGGTCGCGTACGGGGCGATCACGGCCACCGATCACGTCGCCCGGGCCCTCGCCTCGGCGCGCCTCTAGGAGGTAACCCATGCGCAAGGCATTCGTCATCATCAGCGCTCTGCTGCTCGTCGCGTTCGCCGTGCAGTTCGTCCTCGCCGCCGTGGGCGGGTTCACCAGACCCGCCGGCGACGACGCGTACGCGCTGCACAGCGTCAACGGCATGGCGGTCATCCCGACTCTCACAGTGCTCACCGCAGTGTTCGCCGCCCTGGCGAAGGCACCGGGAAGGGTCGTCGGCCTGGCGATCCTGCCGATCGGCCTCGTCGTCCTCCAGCCGCTCATCGCCATGCTGGCCGAGGCGTCCACTGACGCGTCGGGTGTCAGCACCCCGCTCGGCCTGACCATCGGTGGGTTGCACGCGCTCAACGGAATCATCGCGGTGCACGTCGTGGTCGGTGTCCATCGGGCGGCGCGACAGCTGAGCGTCCCGGTTCCCGCCGTCACGGCTCGGCTGGTCACCCGGGAAGGAGAGCCGGCGTGACCACCGGGTCGCTGCTCGCGGCCGACCTCGTGATCGCGGTCCTCGCGGCTGCCGCCTGGCTGGGCGGTGGCGCCGCGTCCGCCGCCCGTCGCCGCCCGCTCGCGCTGGGACTGGCGGCCGTCGCGCTGCTCGCCACGCTCGCCCGCGCGATCACGATCTCCGCCCTCGCCCGCGCCGGCTGGTGGTTCGCCGCGGAGAAGGTCCTCATCGCTGCCCCACTGTCGCTCGCGGCGGTGGGGATCGCCGGTCCGCGGTTGCTGCGGGCCCCGGGCGACATCCGGGCCGTCGCGGTTCCGCTCCTCTTCGCCGGGTACGCCACGAGCAGCGCCCTGCTCGTGACGATCCTGCACGGCTATCCGGCGTCGGCCGGGGCGGGGCTGCTCGCGGTCGCCGGAGTCGTGGCGGCGACGGTGATCTCGGGGCGCGCGCTCGGTGCGCACCTGCCCCGGACGGTGTCCCGGGTGGCCCTCGTGGTGGCGGTCGCGGCGCTGCTGACCGGAACCGGGCTGACCGTCGCTCCGGGCGCCGCGCCCGCCGTACCGCATGATCATGGTTCTCCGGCGGCCCGGATCGCCGACGAACCCACCCGGCGGTTCACGCTGACCGCCGGGACCGCCACTGTGGACGCGGGCGGCCGGAACGTCGCGGCGTGGGCGTTCAACGGGCAGGTCCCCGGACCGGAGCTCACCGCCACCGTCGGCGACGTCCTGGAGGTGACGCTGCGCAACCGGGACATCGGGCGCGGCGTCACAGTGCACTGGCACGGGTACGACGTGCCGAACGATCAGGACGGGGTACCCGGGGTGACGCAGGCGGCGGTGCGGCCCGGGCAGGAGTTCGTCTACCGGTTCCGCGCCGACCAGGCCGGAACGTACTGGTATCACACGCATTCGGCCTCCGATGTCGGCGTGCGGATGGGTCTCTACGGCGTGCTGGTGGTGCGACCGGGCCCGGCGACCGGCCTCGACGTCACAGTGCCGGTGCACACCCTGGCGGGCCGTCCGTTGCCCGCGCCGAAAGTGGAGCAGGTCGAGGCCGGCCTGCCGGTGCGGTTGCGGCTGATCAACACCGACAGCACGACGCACCGGTACGCAGTGGTCGGGACCGCGTTCCGGGTGGCCGCGATCGACGGCGTCGACCTGCGCGGCCCGACGCCGCTGGCGGACACCGCGGTGCTGATCCCGGCCGGGGGCCGCTACGACCTGGTCTTCGACGCGCCGGCGACCCCGGTGGCGCTGTTCGTCGACGGGCGGGCGGTCTACTCGACAGGCCCGGTGTCGACGGCGACCGGCGCCTGGCCGGTGCTCGACCCGCTCGGCTACGGCGCGACCGCTCCGGTGCCCTGGTCCCGGTTCGACAAGACGTTCACCCTCGTCCTCGATCGCGGCCTCGACCTGCGCAGACTGCTACCGCGGTACGCCCACACCGTCAACGGCGCGGCCGACCCGGACATCCCACCGCAGGTCGTACGCCTGGGTGACGTCGTACGGTTCACGATCGTCAACCGGTCGCAGATCGTGCACCCGTGGCACCTGCACGGCCACCACGTCCTGGTGCTGGCCCGCGATGGCAAGCCGGCGACCGGAAGCCCGTTGTGGCTGGACTCGTTCGACGTCCGTCCGGGCGAGGTGTGGGAGGTGGCGTTCCGGGCCGACAACCCGGGGATGTGGGCCAATCACTGCCACAACCTGGCGCACGCCGATGCCGGGATGACGCTGCATCTCATGTACTCGTGATCGCGGAGGCCTGTAGTTTTCTGTCATGACTGAGGACACCTTCCGTTCGGTGGCGATCGAGCGCACCAGCCTGGGCAACTACGTCGTGCGGAACTCCCGTGGCGGCTCGGTGTCGTTGGGCACGGGCGAGGACAGCAGTTTCACGCCGGTGGAGTTGCTACTGGCCGCCATCGGCGGCTGCACTGCTGTGGACGTGGACCACATCACCAGTCGTCGGGCCGAGCCGACCGAGTTCGCCGTCGCCGTCACCGGTGACAAGATCCGGGACGAGGCCGGCGGAAACCGGATGCGGAACCTGCGGGTCGAGTTCGCAGTGACGTTCCCGGAGGGCGCGGAGGGCGACGCGGCCCGTGCGGCGCTGCCCCGGTCGTTGCAGCAGTCGCACGATCGGTTGTGCACTGTCTCCCGTACCGTCGAGCTCGGCACTCCCGTCGCGATCGCCGAGGGCCCCGGGACCACCGGGGACTGACGGGCGCTGAGCACGGCTACTCAGGCCCCTGCGGTTCGTTCGGGTGAGGATGACGGGCATGCGTCGACTACTGGTGCCACTGCTGATCCTGCTCACCATGGTGGCGGCGTGCGCCGACCCGAACGCCCAGCCGGGTCGCTCGGACCCGTCAGTCGCGGAGCCGGCGCCCACCGAACTGCTCGCCGACGGCAGCGTGCCCTGGGCCGACCTGAAGATCACCGGCGAGGACCTCAACGGCCGCCCTGCCGCGCCGAGAACGCCGGCCCCCGGCAGCGAACCGTGCCGGGCGGAGCAGCTGACCGGCCGGCTCACCACCTGGACGCGGCCCGGCACCGGCGGCGAGACGCCTCGCGGCTTCGACGCCGCCATCGGCAAGCTCATCGGCGAAGTGGACGTACGGAACTCGTCGACTGTCGAGTGCACCCTGCAGGGCGAGGTGCCCACGACCATGCTCGCCGGCGGCCGCGAGATCCCGATGCTCTACACCCACGGCATCAACGAGGAGGGCCGTACCCGGGTGGTCGCCGTGCCGGTCGGCGGCCACGCCAGCCTGCGCCTGGACTGGTCCGGGCCGTTCTGTCAGCCCGTGAGGGGTTCGTTGGAGCTCGCGATCGAGTTGCCGCACGACGGCGGCAGGTTGCGCGCACCGGTCACCGCCGACGAGCGTCCGGGCTGTCCGCAGGGGGAGGGGGTGCACCCGCGCGCGCGGGGAACGCTGTCCGCGAGCGGGTTCACCGAGCCGGTGACGGTGTCGAAGCCCCCGTCCTCGCCGCTCGAAAAGCTCACCGTCGCTGTTCAGGGGCCGACGACCGCCGCCGCCGGGTCGCGGCTCACCTTCCGGGTGACGCTGGGCAACCCGACCGACGGCCCCCTCGCGCTGGACCCCTGCCCGGGCTACCTGATGGAACGGTTCTCTCTCGGCGACGCGACGAACGATGCGGTGAACTCGGCCCAGCTGTACCGGCTGAACTGCCGCGCGCTCCCGCAGATCCCTGCCGGCGGCAGCGCCGTGTTCGAAATGGTCGCCGAGGTGCCAGCCTCGATGCGGGCCGGGCGCGAGCTGAGCGTGACCTGGAAGTTGTATCTGCCGCACTACGTGCAGCGGGGCAACCAGTTCGGTGTCCTCACCCTCACCGTCGTCTGAGAACGGTCGCTGCTGGGCCAGCCGCACCGGCGAAGTCGATGTGGGCGAGAACGAGGGATAGATGCTGTTGAGGGTATGGGAGCGCTCCCGTAACATACCTGACGCGGCCTGTTAACGCTCACAATCGGTCACCGCACAATGACCCCCACCAATGCAGAGGCCGCCGTCCCGCGAGGAGGGTGCTACATGACCAGATCCAGAGCCACCAATGTCGGTCTGGTTGCGGCCGGCGTCGGCTTACTGATGTCGTCGACAGTTGTCGCGGCGCTGCCGGCCGGTGCCGCGGCTGAGGGTTGTTCGGTGAACTACGCCGTGTCGTCGCAGTGGCAGGGCGGCTTCGGCGCCAGCGTGGCGATCACGAACCTGGGTGATCCGTTGAGCAGTTGGACCTTGACCTGGTCGTACGGCGCCGGGCAGACGGTGACGCAGGCCTGGAACACGTCGCTGACGCAGAGCGGGTCGGCGGTGACGGCGAAGAACGTGAGCTACAACGGTGGGATCCCGACCAACGGCACTGTGTCGTTCGGGTTCAACGGGTCCTGGACGGGCAGCAACCCCGACCCGGCGAGCTTCGCCCTGAACGGCGTCACCTGCACCGGCGGCACGACGACTCCGCCGCCGACCGACCCGCCGCCGACCACCCCGCCGCCGACCGATCCGCCGCCGACCACGTGCAACCTTCCCTCGACGTACCGGTGGTCCTCCACCGGGGTGTTGGCGACCCCGAGGTCGGGCTGGGTGTCACTCAAGGACTTCACCGTCGCCCCCTACAACGGCCAGCAACTCGTCTACGCCACCACCCACGACAACGGCACCCGGTGGGGCTCGATGAACTTCGGCCTCTTCACGAACTACTCGCAGATGGCCTCGGCCAGCCAGAACGCGATGAACAACGCGACCGTCGCGCCGTCGCTGTTCTACTTCGCCCCGAAGAACATCTGGGTGCTCGCCTACCAGTGGGGTGGGCCGGCGTTCTCCTACCGGACCTCGACCAACCCGACCAACCCGAACGGCTGGTCCGCGGCACAGACCCTGTTCAGCGGAAGCATCACCGGTTCGGGCACCGGCCCGATCGACCAGGCGGTCATCGGTGACGACACGAACATGTACCTGTTCTTCGCCGGTGACAACGGCAAGATCTACCGGGCCAGCATGCCGATCGGCAACTTCCCCGGCAGCTTCGGCTCCAACTACACGACCATCATGAGCGACACCACGAACAACCTCTTCGAGGCCGTTCAGGTCTACAAGCTCCAGGGCCAGACCCGTTATCTCATGATTGTCGAGGCGATCGGTTCGCAGGGCCGCTACTTCCGCTCGTTCACGGCCACCAGCCTGGGCGGCTCGTGGACGCCGCAGGCCACCAGCGAGAGCAACCCGTTCGCCGGCAAGGCCAACAGCGGCGCCACCTGGACCAACGACATCAGCCACGGTGAGCTGCTGCGCACCAACGCCGACCAGACGATGACAGTCGACCCCTGCAACCTGCAACTGCTCTACCAGGGTCGTTCCCCCAGCTCCGGCGGCGACTACGGCCTCCTGCCGTACCGGCCGGGTCTGCTGACCCTGCAGCGCCCGGTTTGATCAGGCTCGACTGACCCGGACGGGCGGGCTCGGTATCACGCCGAGCCCGCCCGCACCACGCCGGGATCCACTCGGGTTCAGGGAAGTCGCGGTATACCGGTCGTCCTGACGCCGCGACTTCCCGAACGCGAGTCGATCAAGCAACGGCAGCGCTGAGGCCGGCGGCCACGTCCGTGTAAGGATGTTGTGTGAGCTGCGAATCAACAATGTCGTCGGCGGTCGATCCAATCGCCTCCTCTCTCGCACTGGAAGGGGAGGGGATTGTGCTGCGGGACTGGCTCGACGCCGATCTGCCGCACATGCCGGGCCTCTTCGACGCGCCGGACATCGCCGCGAACACCGATATTCCTTCTCCATTCGACGCGGACGCCTTTCTGGTCAGAATTCGGCGGCGCCGTGCCCAGGGCATTGTCGACCTGGCCGTGACGCGCGACGGCGAGGAGCCGCGTGGCCTCGTCGCACTGCACGTGGCGAGCGGGGTGCTGGGGTACGCCATCGGCCCCTCGCACCGCGGCCGAGGCCTGGCGTCGCGTTCTCTGCGGTTGATGACGACGTTCTGCCACGAAGAACTCGGCTTCACCCGACTGCGGCTGAGCATCGTGCAGGGCAATGTGCCCTCGCGGCGGGTCGCCGAGTCCGCCGGATACGTCCGGAGCGACGATGCCGTCGTCGAGAGGACGAATGGGTTGGGGCAGCCGAAGCTGCTCGAAACGTGGCACTGGATCGCTCCCGTGACGTCGGGCTGACAAAGACGGGATACGACACGCACCATCGGGACCGCCTGTGGCTGACGAGTTTGGGACGATGCGCCGGTCGACCTACCGACATCACCCGACTCGAAGGGATCCCCGCGATGGCAAAGGTCATCTCCACGCTGTTCATCTCGGCCGACGGTGTGGCCGAGATCGACCCTGACTGGCACTTCCCGTACTTCGACGAGAACATGGGCCGCGCCGTCACCGAGGACTATGACGCCGCCGATGTGCTGCTCATCGGCCGCGAGACGTACGACAGCTTCGCCGGGGCGTGGCCCGGCCGGGAGGCCGCGGGTGGGGACGACGCGCCGTTCGCCAAGCAACTCGGCGACATGCGCAAGGTCGTCGTCTCACGCCAGCCGCTGGAGTTCTCCTGGCGCAACTCCGAGCTGATCAACGGTGGCCTCCTCGACGCTGTCACCGCGCTCAAGGCCGATGCCGGCGTCCGGGGAATCCTCATCCCCGGGTCGATCTCAGTGGTGCAGCAACTGCTCGCCGCCGGCCTGGTCGACGAGCTGCGTCTGCTGGTGCATCCGGTGGCCGCGCGCAAGGGCCGCAAGCTGTTCGACGAGGGCGACGCCGCGTACCACCTGCGACTGCTGGCTTCGGAAGCGTTCCCGACCGGCGTCCTCCGGGTGATCTACGCGCCGGGCACGGCACCGACTCCGGTCGGCTATGAGGAAATCAAGGACCAGGTGCCAGCCGGAAACTAGTGGGCGTTTCGGGGACGGCCGCCGCGCCGGCCGCTCCCGGGTCCGGGTCACCGGTGCCCGGTGGTACGCCTCGCTGGATTGACCGACACCGATTCATCCCACACTCCGGACCGGCATTTAGTGAGGTTCATCGATATTGACGGCGGGCGTCGACGGCGACAGGATCTCGGGCACCACCACCCTGATCCCTCCTGGGAGGCGCCATGACCCGTCCCCGCCTGCCCCGCCTGTGGGCAGCCACCCGGTTGGCCGCACTCGCGCTGGCCACCGCCGGCGTGCTGCTCACCGTCGCCACCCCCGCCAGCGCCGCCGTGCCCACCGGCCGTTACGTCGCGCTGGGCGACTCGTACACAGCAGGTCCGCTGATCCCCACCCAGGTCGACCTCAACTGTCTGCGGTCCAACCGTAACTACCCGTCGCTGGTGGCGGCGTCCGCCGGCTCGTCGTCGTTCGCCGACGTGAGCTGCTCCGGCGCCACCACGGAGGACATCCTCTACGGCGGTAGTGGCCAACTGGGCATCACGTTGCCGCCGCAGCTCAACGCGGTCACGTCGAACACGTCGCTGGTGACGGTGCAGATCGGCGGCAACGACATCGGCTTCTCCGGCATCATCGGCGACTGCGCGGAGGCGAGCGTCAGCAGCCCGCTCGGATCTCCGTGCAAGAACCGGTACACCGCCGGAGGTGTCGACCAGTTGCAGGCACGGATCGTCGCCGCCACGCCGAAGGTCACCGCCGTGCTCCAGGCGGTCCGGCAGGCCGCACCGGGCGCGCGGGTCGTGGTGCTCGGCTACCCGGCGATCCTGCCGGACAGCGGTTACGGCTGCTGGCCGGTCGTTCCGATCGCCTACCAGGACGTGCCGTACCTGCGTGGCGTCGAGAAGTCGCTCAACGCGATGCTGGCCAGCGTCGCGAGCGCCAACGGCGCCACCTACGCCGATGTCTACACCCCGTCGATCGGCCGCGACGCATGCAAGGGCAGCGGCACCCGGTGGGTCGAGGGTCTGGTGCCGCAGAACTCGGCCGCGCCGTTCCACCCCAACGCCCGAGGTGAGCAGGGCATGGCCACCGCCCTGATTGGCAGGCTGAACAGCTGACCGAGCCGTAAACGGCCGAGCCCGCCCCGCCGGCAGCGGCGGGGCGGGTCACTCCTGCGGTGCGCCGCGCGGCGGTGCCCAGACTCGCTGTGCTTGAGATCGAGGAGTCCGGGGTACCGAAAGCTATGCCGAATGTGGGGCAAGTCGTCGGAGACCGTTACCGCCTGGTCGAAAGCATCGCCAGCGGCGGAATGGGTGACGTGTGGCGGGCGGTCGACGAAACCCTCGACCGCTGCGTGGCGGTCAAGATGCTGCAACCTCGGTTGGCTACCGACGGCGGCTTCGGTGAGCGGTTCCGGCGCGAGGCGCGGGCCATGGCAGCTCTGCGTCACCCAGGTGTAGCCCAGGTCTACGACTACGGTGAGGTGTCCCAGTCCGGAGCGCCGGTCCTCGCCTACATCGTGATGGAATGCGTGCAGGGGCAGCCCTTGTCGGAGCGGATCGCCGAGGTCGGCCGGCTGGACGTGGCCGAGACGATGTCGATCGCCGCGCAGGCCGCCCGTGCCCTGCAGGCCGCGCATGACGCCGGTGTCGTCCACCGTGACGTCAAACCCAGCAATCTGATCATCGAGCCGGACGGACACGTCGTACTCGTCGATTTCGGTGTCGCGGTGACGCGGGAAGCGACGAGCCTGACCGCAGCGAACCAGATCGTCGGCACCGCCCTGTACATGGCACCCGAGCAGGTTGCGAAGAACGAGACCACACCGGCGATCGACATCTACGCGCTGGGGGCTGTCGTCTACCACTGCCTCGCCGGGCGGCCGCCGCACCAGGGCGAGAATGCCGTCGCGGTGGCGCTGCGGCATCTCGAAGAGGAACCGTCGCCACTGCCCGAGGACGTTCCGGCCGAGGTCCGGCGTGTGGTCGCCACCGCGATGGCCAAAGAGCCCGCAGACCGCTTTCCGACGGCAGCGGCCATGGCCGGGGCGGCGCAGGCACTCGCGGCCCCGTCCGACCACCTGCTGTCCACCGCGACCGGGGCGACCGAGATCGGGGTGCGGACCGAGGTCACGGATGCCCGGCGGTCGGCCCCCGGTGGCACGGTGAGCCGGGCCGTCACTCCTGGGCCCAGAGCGCTCGCGGTGCTTCTCGGATCGTTGGCCGCCGCGGCTGCCGTCCTGGTTCTCGCCGATCCCATCGGGATCATGCCCGGCCCGGCCGGGCGCCCGTCGACGCCTCCCGCGGTGCCGCCCGCGGTGTCGCCAACGGTGCCGTCGCAGCGGGAACCGGGCCCCGGCGTCGGCGGCGGTGAACCAGCCACCCGCAGTTCTGCGGGCCTGCCGGTCCGAGCGCCCGGCTCCCCGACCCCGACGCCCACCCGGGCCGAGGGGACGGTGGATCCGTCGACGCCGTCCGGTGGAAGCACTACGGATGCGCCCGGTCCCACCGCGTCCGAGAGCGCTCCTGCGGAGCCGACGGAAGCCCCGACGGGTGGAACGACAGTGGCGCCGACCTCGGGGACGACGGAGGACCCCGCGGCGGACCCAACCTCGGACCCGTCGGCGGAGGAACCGTCGGCCGGAGGCGAGACCGCGCTGCCGCGGGCGTAGCGGACGGCGGCGAAGACCACGGTCCTGTGACTGGACCGTGCCGCAAGATCCGCCTTTGCTCTGCACCCGCGCAAGCGCCATCCAGCTGTAGGCCGGTGGTGCCTCGGCGGGTGCAGAGCAAAGGGCACGTCGAGCGGGGTCGGCCCGTGGCCGCCATGGACGCCGAGGCGGACGGGGGTTGCCTGCGCAACGCAGACTGGCGTGGCGACCGAGGCCGCCACGCCAGTGGTGCGATGTCAGGAACTGATCGGCGTCAACTGGTGCGACAGCTGATCGTCGGCCAGTTCCAGTTGCCGTTGGCCATGATCGTTACGCCGAAGTTGTTGCCGTTGCCGTTCGGCGTCGCGGTGACGGTGCCGCTGTTGCCGTTGACGGCGGCGTTCCAGCTGTTCTGAATGCTCTGACCGCCACCGAGGCCGAGGCTGACGACCCAGTTGTTGGTGCCGCTGACCGCGACGTTGAGGTTGAACCGGTCACCCCACTGCTGGCCGGCGGAGATCGTCGCGTTGCAGTTTCCGGTCCCCGGGTTGCCGGTGGGGGGCGGGGTGGTCGGGTTGCCGCCGCCGCTGCCCTCCCGGACGGTGATGTCGGAGCTTCCGCTGCTCTGGTAACCCTCGGTGGCCATGACCTGGTAGCTGTGGTTGGTGCCGAGGTTCAGGCCGGCCCGGGCCCAGGCGTCGAAGTGGTTGGCGGTGGTGATGGTGCCGCTCGAGCGCTTCTGCTGGCGGACGCTCCAGAACTGGTAGAACGTCTGGTTGCCGTCGATCGACGGGGCGTTGACCCGCTGGCTGCGGAGGATGTCGTAGGTGCCGCCGTCAGTGGTGACCGTGCCCATCCGGGTGGCGCCGCTGCTCGGGTTGTAGCTGCCGAAGTTCTCCACCACGTAGTACTCGATGAGCGGGTTGCGCGTCCATCCGTACAGGGCGAGGTAGGTGTTGTTGTTACCCGGGTTGTAGCTGCCCGAGTAGGTGACCGTCCGACGGTTGCCGGTGGCCCAGCCCTTGCCGCCGACCCAGTTGTTGGTGCTCCTGTCCCAACTGCTGGTGTATCGGCCGTCGGCGCGCAGCGTCATGCTGGCGTTGCCGCTGTCCTTCCAGAACGAGAAGTAGTACCCGTTGTGCGTGCCGGTGAGGTTCGACGTGAGGGTCCGGTCGGCCTCGGCGTACGCGTTGGTGGCCGTCATCGTGCCGGCGACGGCCACGACGGCGGCGCATGCGGCGCCCAGGAGCAACCGCATGCGGCCGCGGCCTCTCGGTTTGGTGTGGCTGGTGTCGGTCATGGAACTGTTGCCTCCTCTGACGGCTGGCGGGGGCCAGCGGCGCGGTACGCCTCGGCAGGCTGCCGGTGGTCGGGTAACGGCCACGGCGTCGTACCGCTCGGTGGTGGTGGGCCGGTCGTCCTGCACGACGACCGGAGAAGTGGGTCGTGGTGGCTGGTGCTGACGACAATCGAGCGCCGTCGATGGCGACCGTATTAACCCAGCCGTCGACTTGTCAACAATTTCCGGAAACGGCGTGGCAACACCGCCGTCATCGCCGGAGCGGCATCCATCCAGGTCAGTAGTCGATCAGAGTCCAGGGCGGTCACCGCGGCGTCGCAACAGCCGAACACCGGTCAGGCTGAGGGCTGCCGGAAGTTCCGGAGACTTTCCGGACCAGGTGGCCTGGCCGTGGCCAGTGGCACGGGCAGACGCTCCCGTTGCTCGAGCGGTCAGCGACGCCGCAGGGCGTTGAGCCGGGCGGCCTGGCGGGTCAGATGGTCGCGTTCGGCGAGGTTGGGGGCCTGCTGGGCGGCCTCGGCGTACAGCCGCGCCGCCGTTGCCGGATCGCCGTCGCGCTCGTGCAGGTACGCCGCCACGGCCGTGTACCGGGGCAGCGCGTCGTCCACCGCCGCGAGCGCCGTCAGGCCGGCCCGGGGGCCGTCGGCCTCACCGACCGCCACCGCGCGGTTGAGTCGGACGACCGGGTTCGCGGTCAGGCGCGCGAGTTCGTCGTACCACTCCACGATCTGCACCCAGTCGGTCTCCGCGGCGGTCGGCGCGTCCGCGTGCAGCGCCGCGATGGCCGCCTGGGCCTGGAACTCGCCCAGTTGGTCGCGGGCCAGGGCCGCCTGCAGGATCTCGACGCCCTCGGCGATCGACCGGGTGTCCCAGCGGCTGCGGTCCTGCTCGGCGAGTGGCACCAGGCTGCCGTCGGGCGCGGTCCGGGCGGCGCGCCGGGCGTGGTGCAACAGCATGAGGGCGAGCAGCCCCGCCACCTCGGGGTGGTCGATCGCGGCCGCGAGCTGCCGGGTGAGCCGGATGGCCTCGGCGGCGAGGTCCACGTCACCGGAGTAGCCCTCGTTGAAGACCAGGTAGAGGACGCGCAGCACGGTGGCGACGTCACCGGGTCGGTCGAAGCGCAGCCCGGAGACGGTGCGCTTGGCCCTGCTGATGCGCTGCGCCATGGTCGCCTCGGGCACCAGGTAGGCGTGGGCGATCTGCCGGGTGGTCAGCCCGCCGACGGCGCGCAGCGTGAGCGCGACCGCGGACGAGGGCGTCAGCGACGGGTGGGCGCACAGGAAGTAGAGCTGGAGCGTGTCGTCCACCGTGGGAGCGGGCCCTGGCGCCGGCTCCTCGTCGACGAGATCCTCGCGCCGACGGCGAGCGGCGTCGGCCCGCGCCGCGTCGAGGAACCGTCGCCACGCCACAGTGGTGAGCCAGCCCTTCGGGTCGCGCGGCGGGTCGGCCGGCCAGACCCGGACCGCCTCGACAAGGGCGTCCTGCACGGCGTCCTCGGCCGCCGCGAAGTCGATTCCGCGGCGGACGAGGATCCCGAGGACGCTCGGCGTGAGGCTGCGCAGCAGCGTCTCGTCCATCGGGGCCGTCACTCCGTGATGGTGGGGGGCTCGCTCAGGAACGGGCGCAGCTCCAGCCACTCGTGGATCGGCTTCCCGCCCGCCCCGGGAGCGGCCGACAGCTCCCCGGCCAGCTCGACGGCCCGGTCGTAACTGTCGACGTCGATCACCATCCAACCGGCGATGAGATCCTTGGTCTCGGCGAAGGGACCGTCGGTGACCGGCGGGCGGCCCTCGCCGTCGTACCGGACGAACGTCCCCTCGGGGGCGAGTGCCTGACCGTCGACGAACTCTCCGGTGCCCTCGAGTCGGGCCGCGAAGTCGCGCATGTACTGCATGTGGGCCGAGATCTCCGCCGGGGTCCACTGGTCCATCGGCACGTCGTTGACCGCGGCCGGGCCGCCCCGGTAGTGCTTGAGCAGCAGGTACTTCGCCATCGTGATGCTCCTCGGTGCTGGCTGTGACCCATCGTGGTCACGTTCACTCCGGGGACGAAGCCGGTCGGCACTTCTCGACATGGCTGTCCGATTTTTTTCCTCCCGCAGGTTAACCTCGGGTGAATCGTCCGCCGTCGGGGCACCACGGGCGGCGCAAAACTTGATTCATTCCAAAATAGTGAGCTAGTGTTCGTACCCGTGATGTCCGACTTCGAGGCGCAGCTGCGGGCCGTCTCGTTGCGCGTGACCCGGCCCCGGTTGGCGGTGCTCGCGGCGCTACGTGACCACCCGCACGCCGGCACCGACGCGGTGATCGCGCTGGTCCGCGCGGATCACCCCACGGTCTCCCACCAGGCCGTGTACGACGTGCTGCGCGTGCTCACCGACGCCGGCCTGGTGCGGCGCATCCAACCGGCCGGGGCGACCGCCCGCTACGAGTCCCGGGTCGCGGACAACCACCACCATGTCGTGTGCCGCTCCTGCGGCGCCATCGCCGACGTCGACTGCGCCGTCGGTCACGCCCCCTGTCTCACCGCCTCGGGCGACCACGGTTTCGTGGTCGACGAGGCGGAGGTCGTCTACTGGGGCAGCTGCCCCGACTGCGCGACCGAACGCACGCCCCAGAGATCCGCAAGCTCGGAAGGAAGTACATGAGCGACACCCAGGACAACGGCCCCGTCAGTGCGCAGGGCGTGGACCAGAAGGCAGCTGCAGGCTGCCCGGTCGCGCACGACTCAGTGACCGCGCACGGCAGCGAGAGCGAGAACCCGGCGATCGACTCGCCGACCCCGAAGACCGGCGGTCGTCCCCGCACCAACCGGGACTGGTGGCCCAACCAGCTCGACCTGTCGGTGCTGCACGCCCACTCGTCCAAGGGCAACCCGCTGGGCGAGAACTTCAGCTACGCCAGGGAGTTCGCGAAGCTCGACGTCGAGGCCCTCAAGCGCGACATCGTCGAGGTGCTCACCACCTCGCAGGACTGGTGGCCGGCCGACTTCGGCCACTACGGCGGCCTCATGATCCGGATGAGCTGGCACTCCGCCGGCACGTACCGCATCGAGGACGGCCGCGGCGGCGCCGGCGACGGCGGTCAGCGTTTCGCTCCGCTGAACAGCTGGCCGGACAACGCCAACCTGGACAAGGCCCGCCGGCTGCTCTGGCCGGTCAAGCAGAAGTACGGCCAGAAGATCTCCTGGGCCGACCTGATCGTGCTCGCCGGCAACGTCTCCCTGGAGTCGATGGGCTTCAAGACCTTCGGCTTCGGCTTCGGTCGCGAGGACGTGTGGGAGCCCGAGGAGATCTTCTGGGGTCCCGAGGACACCTGGCTGGGCGACGAGCGCTACGCCTCCGAGAAGGAGATGGCGGCCGGCGTCGGCTCGACCGAGATGGGGCTCATCTACGTCAACCCGGAGGGCCCGCGCGGTAACGCGGACCCGGCCGCGGCGGCGCACTTCATCCGCGAGACCTTCGGCCGGATGGCGATGAACGACGAGGAGACCGTCGCCCTCATCGCCGGTGGTCACACCTTCGGTAAGACCCACGGTGCCGGCGTCGCCGACAACCACGTGGGTCCGGAGCCCGAGGGCGCCCCGCTGGAGGCGCAGGGCCTGGGTTGGCTGAGCACCCACGGCAGCGGAAAGGGCGCCGACACGATCACCAGTGGTCTCGAGGTGACGTGGACCGACGTGCCGACGCAGTGGAGCAACCGCTTCTTCGAGATCCTCTTCGGCTACGAGTGGGAGCTCACCACCAGCCCCGGCGGTGCGAAGCAGTGGGTCGCCAAGGACGCCGAGGCGATCATTCCGGATCCCTTCGACCCGGCGAAGAAGCACCGGCCGACGATGCTCACGACCGACCTGTCGCTGCGTGTCGACCCGGCGTACGAGAAGATCTCCCGCCGCTTCCTGGAGAACCCCGACGAGTTCGCGCTGGCCTTCGCCAAGGCGTGGTACAAGCTGCTGCACCGCGACATGGGCCCGATCGAGCGCTTCCTCGGGCCGTGGGTGGCCGAGCCGCAGCTCTGGCAGGACCCGGTGCCGGCCGTCGACCACGAGCTGGTGGGCGACGCCGACATCGCCGCCCTCAAGGCGAAGGTCCTGGAGTCCGGTCTCACGGTCGACCAGCTGGTCTCCACCGCCTGGGCCTCTGCCGCGAGCTTCCGGCACACCGACAAGCGCGGCGGTGCCAACGGGGCGCGGATTCGCCTCGAGCCGCAGCGCAGCTGGGAGGTCAACCAGCCCGAGCAGCTGGCCACCGTCCTCGCCACCCTTGAGGGCATCCAGCAGGAGTTCAACTCCGCTGGCGGGGCGACCATCTCGCTCGCCGACCTGATCGTGCTGGCCGGTTCGGCCGCCGTCGAGAAGGCGGCGCGGGACGCCGGCGTCGAGGTGACAGTGCCGTTCCGGGCGGGCCGCACCGACGCGACCCAGGAGCAGACCGACACCGATTCCTTCCGGGTCCTCGAGCCGCGCGCCGACGGTTTCCGCAACTACCTGCGCGCCGGCGAGAAGACCCAGCCGGAGGTGCTGCTCGTCGACCGTGCCTACATGCTCAACCTGACCGCGCCCGAGATGACCGTCCTCATCGGCGGTCTGCGCTCCCTCGGCGCCAACGTCGGCGGCAGCCAGCACGGTGTGCTCACCGACCGGCCGGGCGTGCTCACCAACGACTTCTTCGCCAACCTGCTCTCCCCGGGCACCCGGTGGAGCGCGTCGAAGTCCGACGAGCACGTGTACGAGATCCGCGACCTTGCCACCGATGAGGTGAAGTGGACCGCCACCGCGGTCGACCTCATCTTCGGGTCCAACTCGCAGCTGCGCGCCCTCGCCGAGGTCTACGCCAGCCAGGACGCCCGTGACAAGTTCGTGGCGGACTTCGTGGCCGCCTGGACCAAGGTCATGGAGCTCGACCGGTTCGATCTCGCCTGACAGGTACCACCGACGAGCCCCGGCCGATCCGCACGTGATCGACCGGGGCTCGTCGCCCTTTGCGTGCCGTTCGACGCGGGACCAGCGCCGTCCACCTTGATGTCACCCCCGGTGCCATTCCCTTCGCGACGAATCCCATGGATGATTTTCCTGTCTCATTGATCAGCTGGCGGACGGGCCCATCCATGGCAAGGTGTTGACCCTGCCCGGGCGGCGGGCGCGGACCTAGTCACGCAGGGAGTCAACGTGGCCCATCCCGACCTGCAGGCCGAGGACGTGGACCAGCACGCCGCAAGCCCTGCGATACCCCGGCAGCGGGTGGTCCCCGCCCGGCGGTCCCGAGCGGGCGTCGCCGACAGCGCCGTCGCCTGGCGACCGCTGCGGATCGCGATGATCGGCCAGAAGGGGATGCCGGCGACCTACGGTGGGATTGAACGGCACGTGGAGGAGATGGCCAGCCGGCTCGCGAGCTACGGCCACGAGGTCACCGTCTACTGCCGTCGGAGCTACGGCGAGACACCCGCCGACGGCTACCGGGGCGTACGGCTGCGTCAGACCCACACGATCGCGAGCAAGCACCTCGACGCCATCGTGCACGCGGCGACCTCGACCATGGCGGCGATGGCCGCGCGGCCCGACATCGTGCACTACCACGGGCTCGGGCCGGCCCTGGTCGCCCCACTTCCGCGTGCCCTGTCCCGGGCGCGCGTGGTGTTGACCGTGCACGGGCTGGACAACCAGCGGGGCAAGTGGGGGCTCGCAGCGCGGGCGGTGCTGGGCAGCGCCCACTGGTTCAGCGGGTACGTCCCGCACCAGCGGGTGGCGGTCTCCCAGGGGCTCGCCGCCCACTACTCCGACCGGTTCGGCCGTCCCACGACCTACATCCCGAACGGCGTGAATCCGGCCCGGCCGACGCGGACCCGCCAGATCCAGGAACGGTTCGGGCTGACCCCCGGCGGCTACCTGCTGCTGGTCGGTCGGCTGGTGCCGGAAAAGGCGGCCGACCTGCTGATCCGGGCCTTCCGTCGAACCGAGACCCCGATGCGCCTGGCGATCGTCGGCGGGTCGTCGTTCACCGACGACTTCGTGGACCGGCTGCGCCGGGAAGCCGGCTCCGACGACCGGATCGTCTTCACCGGGTTCGCCTACGGCGACCTGCTCGCCGAGCTGTACGCCGGTGCCGCCGCCTTCGTTCAACCGTCCCGGTTGGAGGGACTGCCGTTGACGTTGCTGGAGGCGGCCGCGTACGGGCTGCCGGTGGTCGCCAGCGACATCGCGCCGCACGTCGAGGTACTCAAGTCCGACACCGCCGGCGGGCGGTTGTTCCGCGACGGCGACGAGGACGACCTGGTCCGGGCGTTGACGTCGCTGCTCGCCGATCTGCCGGCTGAACGGGCCGGTGCGGTTGCGCTGGGAGAGCGGATCACCAACCGGTACAGCTGGGACACCGCCGCCCGCGAGTTGGAGCAGCTCTATCTCCGGCTGGCTCCGGAGCCGGGCCGACGGGCCCGGGCACGACCCACGGGGGCCGCCGACTGACCGGCCGGCGTCAGGCGGGGGAGTGTCGGATCAGCTTCCCGGGGGACGGAGCAGTCGGTGCAACGGCCCCTTCTGCCGTCGAGGCGACAGGACTAGATTGAACCGATCTTGTGCCGGGAGGACATCGGTTGGCCGCGCCCGGCAGCGGCCGGGCAGCGCCGATTCAGTTCAGTGGGATCAGTGGAACAACACACGCAGCAGGTCACTCCGCTCATGACCAGGCGGCTCGACCCGACCCGCCTGCTCACCGGCGGAGCGGCGCTGGCCGCCGCGGTCGTGGCGGTGGTCGCGGGCGTCTCCATGGCGGCCGGTGATCGCAGGGGCATGGTGCTGCCGCTCGCGGCGGTCGCGGGGATCGCGGTGGCCGTCCTCGCGCTGACCCGGTTCGCCGGGTACGTGCTGCTGATGCTCGCGGTGCGCTCCTGCGTCGACCTGTTCAAGCTGACCGGCCCGAGCGCCGGCCAGGCCGACTCCGCCGGAACGGCCCGGGCGGTGGACCCCTCCACTCTGCTCGCGGTGCTGTTCCTCCTCGCCGCAGGGCTCTGGCTGGCCGCACAGCTCAGCCGGCACGGGCGGTTGCGCGGCTCCCCGCTCAGCTGGGCCATGCTGCTCGTCGGCGCCAGCAGCGTGGTCAGCGCCCTCGGTGCCAGCCGGCCGGCGAACAGCCTGTTGGAGGCGCTGCGGATCCTCACCGTGGTGGTGATGTTCGTGGTGCTGGAACAGCTCATGCCGGACACCGCGGCGATCCGCCGGGTCCTGCTCGCCTGCTACGCCTCGCTGGTGCTGGCGCTGGGCTACACCGTCGTGCTGTCGTTGCTCGGCAACCCGCCAGCCGAGGTTAAGGGCGACTTCACCCGGATCAGCGGCACGTTCAGCCAGTCGACCACGTTCGGCCGCTACCTGATGTTCATGGTGATCTTCGGGTTCGCGGTGTACCGCTTCCTGGATCGTCGCCTGCGGGCGTCCCTCGGGGTGCTGCTCGCGCTCTCGCTGCTGTTCCTGCTGCTCACCAACACCCGCAGCGCCCTGCTCGGCGCGGCGATCGGCCTGGTGGTGGTCGCCGCGCTGCACCGCAGCAAGCGGATGCTGGTCACCCTCTGCGTGGTGGCGGTCGCCGGGGTGGCCCTGGTGCCCGCCGTCGGCGAACGCTTCGCCCAACTCGGTACGTCGCGCGCGGTCGGCGGAGACCCGACCGGAAACACCCTGGCCTGGCGGATCGGCTACTGGACCGAGATCGTCACGCTCGCCGACCGGAACCCGGTGACCGGCATCGGGCCGAACATGACCCAGCGTGAGACCGACGAGGCGAAGAAGCCGCACAACGACTTCCTGCGGGCGTACGTGGAGACCGGGCTGCTCGGTCTCGGGGCGTACCTGCTGATGCTGTTCGCCTTTCTGCACACCGCCCGGACCGCGCTGCGGCGCGCGCCTCCGGGCAGTTTGGAGCGTGGCGTCGCCGTCGGGTTCACCGGCTGCGCCGCCGCGTTCGTGGCGGTCAGCGCCGCCTCCAACGTCATCTCCAACGTGGTCACCCTCTGGTACTTCGTCGCGTTCGCTGCGGCGGCCAGCGTGATCGCCCGCCAACCGGCTCCGAACCTGACCGGCGAGCAGCCACGAGGCACGTCCGTCCCGGTTTGACTGAACGACAGCATTGGGGAAAAAGTGGAGATCGTCGACTACCTGCGAGTCGCCCGGCGGCGCCTCTGGGTACTCGTGGGCGTGCCGGTGCTCGCCACCGGCGCCGCGGCCGCCATCGTCCTGTTCGCGCCACAGCAGTTCAGCGGGACCGCGTACGTGGCGGCGCCGGCGCTGGTGGGCGGCGCGGCCGGGACGCAGTACACCGGTACGCAGGCGGCGAACCAGTTCGTCGCGGCGTTCGGCGCGGCGGTCACCTCGCCCCGCGTCCTCGCCGACGTGGCCGCTGACACCGGGGTGCCGCCGGAGCGGTTGCGTGACGGGCTCGCCATCACCCAGGTCGGCGCGAGCAGCCAGTTGGAGGTGACGTACACCGCCGGCGACCGGGCGACTGTCGCGCCGGTGCTGACCGCGACCACCACCCGGGCGCTGGCCTTCCTCTTCTCCTCCCAGGTCGGCATCGCCACCGGCGAGGTCGAGGCGGCCAACGCCGACGTCACCGCGGCGACCAAGGCGATCGGTGAGTGGGAGAAGACGAACAAGGTCTCCCAGCCGGACCGGATCTACCAGGCCACGCTGGGCGAGCTGACCAGCCTGCGCCAGCAGCAGCTCTCCATGCAGGCGGTCGGCAACAGCCGGGGTGTCGACGCGGCGACCGCCGCGATCACCGCCGCCCAGAAGAAGCTCGACGAGCTGGGACCGAAGCTCCCCGACTACCAGGCCCTGCTCGCCCAGCGGGACGCGGCGACCAACGCCCTGTCCCAGGCGCGGGAAGGGTTGCAGGCGGCGCGGGCGCAGGCCCAGGCTGCCGATCCGAAGCAGGTGACCAGCATCGGCGAGGCGCACGAGGTGAGCCGGATGACGGAGCTGGTGCGCACCGCCCTGCCGGTGGGCGGTGCCGGTCTGCTGCTCGGGGTGCTGCTGGTGGGCGTACTCGAACTGCTCTCCCGGGGTCGTACCGCCGCCCGGCCGGTGGCCCCGGCGGCGACCACCGCGGCCCCCTCGGCGCCGGCGGAGACCGTGACCGCGGCACGGTCGTGACCGTCGGGAAACGGGCCGCCGGGTGCGCGAGGTGACCGGCCGGTCGTCGGCCGCGCCGGAGGCCGGCGACCAGCAGGTACGCGGCATGGCCCGCGGCGGTGTGCTGAACCTGGGCAGCGCCGTGCTCAGCCAGGTGGCGCTCTTCCTGGTCATGCTGTTGCTGGCCCGGGTCCTGGGTGTACGCGAACTCGGCCGGTACGCCCAGGTCTACGCCGTGCTGTCGCTGCTGGGGCTGCTCTCGCTCTCCGGTTTCCGGGCCGGGCTGACCCGGTTCGTGGCGGTGCACCTCGCCGACGACGAGCCGGCCGCCCTCCGGGGCGCGATCCGCCTCGGGATCGGCATCTCGGCCGTGGCGTCCACAGTGATCGCCCTCGGTCTGGCGATCGGCGCACCGTGGCTCGCCGACGCCCTGCACGACCCGCAGCTCACCACCGGGCTGCGGTTGGCGGCGCTCTGCCTGCCCGCCGCCACCGTCTGCGAGGCCGCGCTCGCGGCCACCCGGGGATGGCGCACGCAACGGGCCTACGCGCTCATCGGCCAGGTCTACGAGCCGGGCGCCCGGCTGGTGCTCACCGCGCTGGCGCTCGCCCTCGGAGCGGGCCTGACCGGCGCGTTCTGGGCGCTGGTGGTGGCGAGCTGGAGCGCGGCCGGGTTCGCTCTCGTGGCGCTGGCGCGGTTGGTGCGCCGGGTGCCCGCCGCCCGGCCCGCGTACCGGCCGGGCGAGCTGTTCCGGTTCTCCACAGTCAGCTGGGTCTCCTCGCTGTCGTCCACCGGGCTGATCTGGGTGGACGCGTTGCTGCTCGGCTTCTTCGACTACGGTCCCGACGCGATCGGCGTCTACCACGTGGCGACCCGGTTGGTCACGATCGCGGTGTTCGTGCTGGCACCGGTGAACGCCTCGTTCGGTCCGCACCTGGCGCACCTCTACCACCAGGGTCGACTGGACGAGGTCCGCCGGATCTACCGGGTCGCCACCGGTTGGGTGCTCCGGCTGTCGTTGCCGGCCTTCGTGGCGTTGCTGGTCTTCCCGGAGCAGTTGCTGCGGTTGGTCGGCGGGCCGGGTCTGGCCGGTGGTGCGGCGGTGACGGTGGTGCTGGCGCTCGGCCAGCTCGTCAACGCCGCCACCGGGCCATGCGGGACGCTGCTGAACATGTCCGGCCGGGTCTCGGTCAACATGGTGGACAACCTCGCGGCCCTGCTGCTCAACGTCCTGCTCAACCTCTGGCTCATCCCGGCGTACGGCATTCTCGGCGCGGCGGTGGCCTGGGCGGTGTCGTTGGCGGCGGTGAACGTCGCCCGGGTCTGGCAGGTGCGCGCGCAGGTGCACACCGTGCCGGTGACGGCGGGCATGGTCAAGGGCCTGGTCGCCGCGCTGGTCGCGATGGGCGTCGGCTTCGGTGTGCGGTGGTTGGTCGGGGGCGGGACCGGGCAGCTTGTGGTCGGTCTGGCCGCGATCGTGGCGGCGTACCTCGCCGTGGTGCTCGCCCTCGGGCTCAGTCGGGAGGACGTCATGGTGTTGCGCTCGGTGACCCGCCGAGGTGGTCGACGTGCCCCGGCCGACCCCGCCGGCCCCGCCGACGGTGCCGGTGTGGGCGCCGGCCGCCCCGTGGTCCGCTCGTGACCGGCGTCGCGCGGCGTCAGGTCACCGACCGGCTGCGTCGGGGGGTACGCGCGGCGCGGGCCTGGGGACGCGCGGCCCGGCCGGGAGAGCCCGGCCCGCTGCCCGACTTCCTGGTGATCGGTGGGCAGCGCTGCGGCACCACGTCGCTGTACCACCATCTCGCCGCGCATCCCCAGGTCCGGGTGGCCAGCGGCAAGGAGTTGCAGTACTTCAGCGTCCACCATGGTCGGGGGGTGCGGTGGTACCGGGGGCACTTCCCGCGCCTCGCCCCGGGTGAGCGCACGTTCGAGGCGAGCCCCTACTACCTGTTCCATCCGAGCGTGCCGGCCCGGGTCGCGGCGACCCTGCCGCAGGCCCGCTTCGTCGTCCTGCTGCGCGATCCGGTGCAGCGGGCGTACTCGCACTACCTGCACACCCGCTCCTACGGCTTGGAGCCGCTGTCCTTCGCCGACGCGCTCGACGCGGAGGAGGAGCGGCTGGCCCGGGCAACGCGCGGTGGCCCGGACAGCGCCGCCGCGCACCGGGCGTTGCGTAATTATTCGTACGCGGCCCGGGGTCGCTACGCCGAGCAGCTGGACCGGTGGTTCGCGCAGGTCCCGCGGGAGCGGATCCACGTCGCCCGGACCGAAGACCTGCACACCGACCCGGCCGGCACGTACGGCGACATGCTGCGCTTCCTCGGCCTGCCGCCCTTCACCCCCGAGGCGTTCACCCGGCACACCCGTCGCGTCGACCACGGCGTCTCGCAGCTGACCCCGGCCCTGCGGGACCGGCTGGGCGAGTACTTCGCGCCGCACAACGCCCGCCTGACCGCGCTGCTCAACTGGCCCGACCCCTGGCCCGGCTAGGGCACGGCGGTCACCGTCGGTCACCGCCGCCGAGGCGGACGCGGCAATGAGCGGTATACCTCAGAGGCATATTTATACCTCTGAGGTATACCGCTACTCGGCACATCGACATGCGGGCCAGCGAGCGCAAGCTGGAGGTCGCTAGCGGACGGCGGCGAGGATCCGGTCCACCGGCTGGTCGGCGCGGAGCAGGACGGGGACGTCGGTCACTGTGGTGCCGCCGCCGGCCGCGCCGAGCGGGGAACCCACCGCCCCGGTCCGTCCGCCCGGTGTCGCCGGCACGCTCACCGGCGTGTTCGTCGCCGACCAGAGCACCAGCGTGCTCGACCCGCCCCGGACGAACGCGATTCCGTGCAGCCTGCCGGCCACCGGGGCGGGCAGCGGGGTGACGGTGGCGTCCCGGGCCGCGTCGGCCAGGGCGGCCAGCATCCGGCCGGCGTCCCGTTCGGCGCCGTCCGGGTCGAGCAGGCCGTAGCGGACCTCGCTGCCGGCGGCGTTGTTCGGGTTGTACGCCAACGGCAGCCAACTGATCTCGCCGACCCCGCCGGCGACCAGCAGAGTGACCGTCTTGACCATCTCCGCCGCCCGGCTGGCCGGGTCACCGTCGCCGTCGCGCCAGAACTGCCCGACCTCCCACGCCTGGATCGGCACACCCGGCGGTGTGGTGGCGCGCAGGTAGTCCAGCAGCGGGGCCACCCCGCTGAAGTGCTCGTAGAAGTGCACCTGACGGACGTCGACGGTGCGGTCGGTCAGCAGCGACTCGGTCACCGCCAGGAAGCGCAGGCTGCGGCTGTTGGTCTCGGTGGCGAGCGCCCGGCGCAGCAGCGCCTCCCCGGTCACCGCCGGGATCTGCTGCCCCCGGGTGCCGACCCGGCGTTGGAAGTACGCCTGGTAGGCGGCGATGGCCTCGGGCACCCGACCGGCGCGTACCAGCCGGTCGGCGACACCCATGCCGTACGCGACGCTGCTGATGCCGGAGTCGACCACCCGCGCCTTCGGGTCGGTCGCGCGGATCGTCTCGGCGGCGGCGCGGACCAGCCGCGCGTACTCCTCGGGACTGCCGGCCCAGTAGCTCGGCGCGTTGACCTCGTTCTCGATGGCGTACTCCCGCACCCCGTACGGGCCGTAGCGCTGCACCACCGAGCGGACGAACCGCTGGTACGCGCCGAGGTCGGTGGGCATCGCCGACTCGGTCTTGTTCGCCGCGCCCCGGGTGTAGCGGGCGGTGCCACCGGTCGCCCAGCACACGCCGGTGCGGATCTTCAGGTGCAGTGTGATGCCCAGCTCCCGGCTGCGCGAGGCGATCTCGTCAAGCCCTGCCCAGTCGGCCTGCCCCGAGGTCCGTTCGATCTCGCACCAGGAGATCTCCTCGTACGTCGCCGAACCGGCGAGCCGGCGCAGGTACGGCTCGAACTGCTTGTACCGCGACCAGTCCCAGTGCGCGCCGAACGGGTTGCTCACCTGGTCGGCGGTGCGCCCCGGCGTGCCGGCTCCGGGCGCCGCCGTCGCGGAGGGGGTGGCCGCTGGCGGCGGATCGTCGTCGCCAGCGGTGCAGCCGGCGGTGAGTAGAAGCGTGGCGGCGACGGCGGTGGCGACCGCGCGCAGCCGGCCGGGGCGGGTCACCGGTAGCCCAGCGCGCGCAGGGTCGGACCGGAGAAGACCCAGACCAGCAGGCGGAGGAACGGGTCGAGTTCGCGGCGGTAGCTGCCCACCCGGGAGCCGTAGATCGGCGCGGTGTCGCCCACGGCTGCGCGTCGTCGCTCCGCCTCGGTGGTGTACTTCTGGGCCACGTCGTGCTGCTTGCTGTCGTAGTCGAGGATGCCGTCCTCCCAGGGCTCGCCGAGGAACTCGAAGAGGCCCCGCATCGCCTTCTCCGGCTCGCTGACCGCCTGCTCGTACCGCAGCTCGTAGTAGCGGTCCGCCGGCAGGGTGGCGCCGAACGCCCGCGCGGCGCGGATGTAGCGCGGCCACTTCACCACGCACTTCACCGCCGACCAGTAGCCGAACCGTTTGCGGTGTGAGACCACCACGTCGCGTCCGTCCCGGATGAGGTGCACGATCTGGGCGTCCGGGAAGACCTCGGTGACGAAGTCGAGCGACATCGCGTACAGCGGGGTCTTGTCGGCCCACCGGGTCTTGCCCCGCGCGGCGGCGTAGTCGGCGTGCACGCCGCCGAAGAAGTCCCGGATCCGGCGCAGCCAGTCCTCACGCGGAAAACCGAAGCGGGCCAGGCGTTCCCAGTCCCGGCCGACGATCCGTCGCAGGTCCGGCAGGAACCGGGTCTCCGGGCCGCAGCTGATCCGCGAGTGCGAGTCCAGGACGAGGCGCACCATAGTGGTGCCCGACCGCTGGCAGCCGACCAGGAAGATCGGCGCGGTACGGGTTCCGGTGTCAGCCACTGTCGACCGCCTTCGTCGTCTCGAATCGGGCATCGGCCGCGGCGCGGTCGAGCCGGTCGGTCAGCTCGTCGCAGCGGGCCCGGACGCCCGGGTCGATCGGTAGCCGACGGTGGCCCGCCGCGCCGTGCGACGCGCGTGGGGCGATGTGCGCGTGCAGCCGGGAATGGTAGGGGAAGTCGAGGAAGGCGCAGAGCCGTCGGAGCTGCGCGGCGGGCTGCGCGACCAGGCTGTCGTAGCGGCAGAGCAGCACGTCGGCCCGCCGGTCCAGGCCGAGCTGGAAGAACAGCGAGTTGCGGACGTACCAGAACAGCGCCGCGCCGCTGTGCGGATCCAAACTCCGCGGGTCGTGGGCCCTGACCAGCTCGACCGTGTCGGCGTCGAGGCGTTGCCCCTGCCACCGGCGGCCGATGCTGCCGTCGGCGATCGCGCTCAGGGCCCGCAGGTTCGCGTCACCGAACTTGGCGACCTCGGAGCGGGCCCGGTCGTCGACGTCGCGGTAGACCCAGAGCGCGCGCCCCGGCGTCACCCCCGGCAGGGCCAGCAACTCGTCCACGCGGTGGCTCTCGCAGAGCGGCTTGACCAGGACGTACGCGTGCCGGCTGCGGTGGAGGGTGGCGGTCAGCACCGGATCCGGGCGCAGTTGGAAGCGGTGGAAGAGGGTGCTGTCGTTCTCGTTGCGGACCTCGACCTCGGGGGCGGCGTCCAGGCCCCGGACCAGCATGTTCGTGCCGGAGCGTTGCAGACCGACCAGGTAGACGGGCATCGCCGAGCCGGGCGTCCGGCCGTGCCGCCGTCGCCAGCGTCGCTTCGCCAGGGCGGTGCCGATCCGCTCGACCGGGTTGAGGCGGTCCTCCTCGATCAGCCGTCCGATCCCCTCGGTACGCGCCCAGCGCAGATGCCGCCGGACCCGCCGCGCGGTGTACGCGAGCGCGGAGACCTCGTCGTCGGCTGCCACGGTCCTCCTCGTCGGACACCGGCCCGGCCCCGCACCAGAGCGGGTGCGACCGGCGGCAGCCAGGCTATCGGGAGATCATGGTGGGAGGCCAGGCCGCGGACCGCACGGGCAGACGAAGATCACCCGTTCAGCCACATGCGAAACGTGAGCTGGACTCGTCGACCTGCCCTGCATACCGTGGGCCCTGGCCGGGGCGGGCAGACCCCGGTCATCACCTCCGGGCCCGGTTCGCCCGATCGATGTGAGCAGGGCGAGTCGATGCGCGTGCTGCATGTGAACAAGTTCCTCTACCGCCGTGGCGGCGCGGAGGGGTATCTGCTCGATCTCGCCGACCTGCAACGGGCTGCCGGCGACACGGTCGCCTACTTCGGCATGAGCCACCCGGAGAACGAGTCGCCCCTGCCGTACGCCGCGCGGTTCCCGTCCGAAGTGGAGTTGGAGCCGGCGCCGAGCGGGGTGCGGCCCCGCGCGGTGGCCGTCGGCCGGATGCTGTGGTCACCGACGAGCCGCCGCGGACTGGCCCACGTGATCGACGATTTTCGGCCGGACGTGCTGCACCTGCACAACATCTACCACCAGCTCTCCCCGTCGGTGCTCGCCGCGGCCCGCGCCGCGGGTGTGCCGTGCGTGCTGACCATGCACGACTACAAGCTCGCCTGCCCGAGCTACCAACTGCTGGACCGGGGCCGCCCCTGTCAGGCGTGCGTCACCGGTGGCCCGTTGCAGGCGGCCCGTCGCCGCTGCAAGGACGGATCGCTGTCGCGCAGTGGCCTGCTCGCCGTCGAGTCCTGGTTGCACCGTCAGCTCGACGCGTACGACCCGGTGCAGCTCTTCGTCAGCCCGAGCGGGTTCCTGGCCGACGTGATGCGCCGCGCGGGTGTCTACCCGGACCGGTTGCGGGTGGTCAACCACTTCGTCGACCTGACCGGCGTCGCGGCCAAGCAGACGCCCGGCGGGGGTGTCGTCTTCGCCGGCCGGCTGGCGCCGGAGAAGGGTGTCGACGTGCTGATCGAGGCGGCCGCCGCGTTGCCGCCCGGAGTCAGCGTGGACATCGCCGGAGACGGCCCGGCCCGCCCGGAGTTGGAGGCGCTCGCCGCGCGGCGGGTGCCCGGCCGGGTCCGGTTCCACGGCCGTCTCGACAAGCCGCGCCTGCACGAGTTGATCCGGTCGGCGGCGGTGGTCGCCGTTCCGTCCCGGTGGCATGAGAACCAACCGATGGCGGTGCTGGAGGCGTTCGCCTGCGGTGTGCCGGTGGTCGCCACCGACCTGGGCGGGCTTCCCGAGCTGATCGAGCCCGAGCTGGATGGCCACGTCGTCGCCGCCGATGCGCCGACGGCCCTCGGCGACGCGCTGAACGACCTCCTGGCCGACCCCGAACAGGCGTACCGGATGGGCCGGGCCGGCCGGGCGAAGATCGCCGCCCAGTTCGCCCCGGACCGGCACCTGGAGCGGATCCGTGGGCTGTACGCGGAGGCCGCCGAGGCGTTGCCGTCGCGCCGGCGGGCCGGCCGGGCCACCACCGGTGGGGGAGCGGCCCGGTGAACCCGGTACGGGTGCTCTACCTCGCCGGCAGTGGTCGCAGCGGCAGCACGCTGGTGACCACGGTCCTGGGACAGTTGCCGGGCTTCTTCGCGGCGGGCGAGCTGCGCTACCTGTGGCGACGCGGCATCCTGGAGAACCGACCCTGCGGCTGCGGCTCCCCGGTCGCCGACTGCCCGCTCTGGGCCCGGGTGCGCGCCGACCTGACCGACGCCGACCCGGCCGGGATCGCCGCCCGGTTGGCCCAGCGGCTGCGGCTGCGCGGGTTACCCGCACTGTTGCGCCGCCAGCGTCGGGGACAGCCGCCGGTCGCGGGCCACCCCGACGACACGCAGCTGGCCCGGCTCTACGCCTCGATCGCCGAGCACGCCCTGGCCGGCCGGTCGGACGGTGTCATCGTCGACTCCTCCAAGCTGCCGCCGTACGGCGCCCTGCTCGGCAGCCTGCCCGGCATCGACCTGTACGTCCTGCACGTGGTGCGCGACCCGCGCGCCACCGCGTACTCCTGGCGGCGTCGACGCCCGCTGGACGGGCGCGCCGACGATGAGCTGATGAGCCGGCCACCGGTCGGCAAGGCCGCGCTGCTCTGGCTGGTCTGGAACACCGCGACCGTACGACTGTGGGGGGACCGCCGCCGTGCGCCCGGCCGCTACCTGCGGGTGCGGTACGAGGACTTCGTGACCGACCCGGCCGGCGCCACCGCCCGGATCGCCCGCTTCGTCGGCGCGACCCCCGACGAGCTTCCGTTCCCGACACCGGCAACGGTGCGGCTCACCCCCACCCACTCGGTGGCCGGCAATCCGTCGCGGCACCGCACCGGGCTGGTCGACGTGGTCGCCGACACCGAGTGGCTGACCGGGCTCCCCACCCGCGCGTACGCCGTGGTGACCGGGCTGACCGCCGTGGCCCTGACCCGGTTCGGCTACCCGTTGCGCCGCCCGACGGTCACCTCTCCCGCCGCCCGCCTCGCCGCGGACCCGGCCGTCTCCCCGTCACCGGCCACCCGGCAGGAAGGCTGAACGATGCTCTCACTGGTGGTGGGCACCGGTCGCTGTGGTTCGACCCTGGTCCAGGAGTTGCTCTCCCGGCATCCCGCGGTCGGCTTCGTCTCCGGCCTGGACGACAAACTGGCCCGGCTCAACCCGAAGGGCAGGTTCAACGGCGCGCTCTACCGGCGTTCGGCGCCGCGCCCGGCGGGGATGACCTCGCTGCGACACAGTCGACGGTTGCTGGAGCGGGGCCGGCTCCGGGTGGCGCCGTCGGAGGCGTACCACCTGCTCGACCGGCAGGTGCTGGCCGGCTTCTCCCGACCGTGTCGGGACCTGGTGGCCGAGGACCTGACCCCGTTCGTGGCCCGGCGGCTGCGGGCCTTCTTCGACGAGCGGATCGCGCGGCAGGGCTGTCAGCAGTTGGTGCAGCACGTCACGGGGTGGCCGCGGACCGGCCTGCTGCACGCCGCGTACCCGGAGCTGCGGGTGGTCAACGTGGTGCGCGACGGCCGGGCGGTGGCCAACTCGTGGCTCCAGATGGGCTGGTGGGACGGCTGGCGCGGGCCGGACAACTGGATCTACGGCCCGCTCCCGTCCGACCTGCGCGAGGAGTGGGCCGAGTCCGGTCGCTCCTTCCAGGTGCTAGCCGCGCTGGGCTGGAAGATGCTGATGGACGCCTTCGCGCAGGCCCGGCTGCGTCACCCGGCCGACCAGTGGCTGGACGTGCGCTACGAGGACCTGGTCGAGCAGCCGCGCGAGCAGGTCGGGCGGATGCTCGACTTCCTCGGCCTGCGGTGGTCGACCGCCTTCGAGAAGGGCTTCTCCCGGTACGACTTCACAGTGGGCCGGGCGGAGGCGTACCGGGACGAACTCAGCCCGGCGCAGCTCACCGCGATCGAACGGGTGCTGGAGAAGCCGCTGGCCGAGTGGGGCTACCCGGTCTAGGGGCGTCTGTCGCCGCCCTCGCTATCGACGGACGTCACGGGGGGCGGCTAATCTTTGGCCCCACACCATCGATGTGAGGAGATGCGATGGCGCGCCGTACCGGCCGACCCTCCTACCAGTTGGACAAGGCCGATGTGCGTCACCGCCGCACACTGCGCTTGGTGGCCGGCGCGTGCGTGATCGCACTGGTCACCGCGTTGCTGGGTGGGCTGATCGGTTACCAGTTGGGCCGCCCGGACGCGACCGAGGCGACCATCGCGAGCATTAAGCAGAACGACGCGAAGCGGGACGCTCAGCAGATCGTGGAGCTGATCGAGACGGCCCGCCGCGTTCGCGACCAGGTCGCCCCGGTGCTGGCCGCCATCAAGACGGAGACGACCGCCGGACGTGCGCCCGACCCGGCGCAGGCGCGCCAGTGGCAGGGTGTCATGCGCCAGGCGGCCGAGCCGTTCGCCGACCCGCCGTCGGGGACCACCGCCACCAACGTGGCGCGCGGAGGTTTGCGCGGAGCGGTCCAGCAGGCGTCGTTGGCCGTCGACGCCTACGCGCTGGCGGCCGGCGTTCCGGCCGCGCAGCGTGCGGCACTGCTGGACGTCACCGCGCGGCAGGCGGCCGAGGCCGCGACGATCTGGTCGGTCGCGGCGACCCAGCTCGACCAGATCAGCGTCGATTCCGGCCAGGGTCACCAGCATGTGTTCCTGGACACAGACCCCCACGAAGGGGCCCTCACCCCGGACGGGGCGGCCGAGGGAACCGGTGGCTGAGGCACCTTGCGGGGCAAGTGTCGGGTTTGCCGGCAGAGGTCGGCGTGCCGGGTCGGCCGAGCGGTCACGGCGTGATCTATGGGCGACCCGCCGGATCGGGTACGGTCGCTTATCGCAATGTCTATGAACCAGATTGGCTTTCCGTGCAATGGAAGCCGAATCGGAGGGACACAGCCGTGAGGTTCCCAAGCGCCGTCCGTCAGGCCGGCCTCGTCGTGGCCGTCGCCGCCCTGGCGTTGACCGCGGGTTGCGCGAAGAAGGACGACAGCGAGGTCCAGGCGAGTGGCGTCAAGCTGGTCGCGGCGGGCAAGCTGACCGTCTGCACCCACCTGCCGTACCCGCCGTTCCAGTCCAAGGACGCCAGCGGCAAGGTGACCGGCCTCGACGTCGATATCATGGACCTGGTCGCCAAGGAGCTCGGCGTCGAGCAGACGATCATCGACACCCCGTTCGAGGGGATCAAGTCCGGCCAGGACCTCAGCACCGGCAAGTGCGACGCGGCCGCCGCCGGCATGACCATCACCGAGGAGCGGCGGAAGGTGGTCGACTTTTCCGATCCCTACTTCGACGCCACCCAGGCGATGCTGGTGAAGACCGGCAAGACGTACAAGTCGCTCGACGACCTCAAGGGCAGGAAGCTCGGCGTCCAGGCGGCCACCACGGGTCGTGACTACGCCAAGAAGCTCGAGGCGGAGAAGGGCCTGAAGCTCGTCGAGTTCGAGGACCTCGCCGCCCTCCAGCAGGCCGTCTCCAACGGCCAGGTCGAGGCCGCCATCAACGACCTGCCGGTCTGGACCGAGTACCTGAAGGAGAACCCGGGCGGGTTCGAGGTGGCCGCCGAGTTCGACACCGGCGAGCAGTACGGCTTCCCCGTCAAGAAGGACACCAACCCCGAGTTGCTCAAGAAGATCAACGAGGTGCTGGCCAAGGCCAAGCAGGACGGCACGTACAACACGATCTACGAGAAGTGGATCGGTAAGCAGCCGAGCGCCTGAGCGCCACGCACTACCGGAGGGCGCGCGTCCCGCGCGCCCTCCGACGTCGGTAACCTCCGGGAAGGCAACGAGCGAACGTGAAGCTGCGACGCCGCCAGCGGGAGCGGCTGTCCCTCGGGCTCCAGTACCTGGTCTTCATCGCCATCATCGCCACGGTGCTCGTCGCCGCGGACTGGGACAGGTTGGCCGACGCCTTCTTCCGCGTCGACATCATCAAGTCGATGTTCCCGACGATCATCACCGTCGCGCTGCGCAACACCATCCTCTACACGCTGGGCGCGTTCGCCTTCGGCCTCGTCTTCGGCACCATCCTGGCGCTGATGCGCCTGTCCCGGGTGGCGCCGTACCGCTGGGTGGCGACGGCGTACATCGAGCTGTTCCGGGGTCTGCCCGCGCTGCTGGTGCTCTTCCTCGTCGGGTACGGCATCCCGATCGCCTTCCCGGAGCGCGAGATTCCGGGCGGGGTGTTCGGTTCGATCGCGATCGGCCTCGGGTTGACCGCCGCGGCGTACATGGCGGAGACGATCCGGGCCGGCATCCAGGCCGTGCCGAAGGGGCAGATGGAGGCGGCGCGGACCCTCGGCATGTCGCACTTCACCGCCATGCGCACGATCGTCATCCCGCAGGCGTTCCGGATCGTGATCCCGCCGCTGACGAACGAGCTCATCCTGCTCACCAAGGACTCGTCGCTGGCCTACGTGCTCGGGGTGACGGCGCAGACGATCGAGATCACCAAGTTCGGTCGGGACATGCTCAACGACCGGGTGAACGCGACCCCGCTGCTGGTGGCCGGCCTCGCCTACCTGGTGATCACCCTGCCGCTGTCGCAGGTGGTACGACGCCTCGAACTCCGCTACGCCAAGGCTCGGTGACCCCGATGACGACCACGCCCTCCCGCCCCGCCGTGGAGATCCGCGACCTGCACAAGTCCTTCGGGCCACTCAAGGTGCTCAAGGGCATCGACTTCGAGGTCGGCCAGGGCGAGGTCGTCTGCGTCATCGGGCCGTCCGGCTCCGGCAAGTCGACCCTGCTGCGCTGCGTCGACCTGCTGGAGGAGCCGACCGCCGGCAAGATCTGGGTGAACGGGGTCGAGATGACCGACCCGGACGTCGAGATCGACGCGGTCCGCCGCGGCATCGGCATGGTGTTCCAGTCGTTCAACCTGTTTCCGCACCTGACCGTCCTGAACAACCTCACCATCGCCCAGCGCCGGGTGCTCCGGCGAGGTCGGGCCGAGGCCGAGCGGATCGCTCGCGCCAACCTGGAGCGCGTCGGGCTGACCGACAAGGCCGACGCCTTCCCGGCGCAGCTCTCCGGTGGGCAGCAGCAGCGGGCGGCGATCGCCCGGTCGCTGTCGATGGAGCCGAAGCTGATGCTCTTCGACGAGCCGACCTCCGCGCTCGATCCGGAGCTCGTCGGCGACGTGCTCACCGTCATGCGCAAGCTGGCTGAGGACGGCATGACGATGATGGTGGTCACCCACGAGATGGCGTTCGCCCGCGACGTCGCCGACCGGGTCGTCTTCATGGATGGTGGCGTCGTGGTCGAGCAGGGGCCGCCGCAGGAGGTGCTGGGCGCGCCGAAGCACGACCGGACCCGCGCGTTCCTCTCCCGGGTCCTCGACCCGACCCACGTCGCGCAGCTCGGTGGGCCCGACCAGTCGCCGGGCGCGCCCGACTAGCCGTTCGTGCGGGGCACAGGTCGGCGTCCGCGGCCAGAGGTAGCGAGCCTCGCAGCGCGCCCCACACAACACCCACGCCACGGCCGAGACGTCGACGTCGGCCTAGCCGCGCCCCCGGCGATGCGTGTCAGCTTCATGTCAATCGACCGACGTCGTGATGTCAAGGTAATCTTCTTGCAATCAGACCTGTACTTTCGTCGATGGATTACATAAGTTGCTGTTATCCATCGAAAGTTCTGAGTCTTCCGAGCAAAGTCCGCGACGAGCCTCACCCTCAGTCGTGCCACCGCCCCCGAGCTCGGCGGTCGATGCACCCTGCCCTCGTCGCGTCTTCGCCCGGTCGGGAACGGAGACCCATGGACGATCACGCTGGTGGCCCTCACCGCCACCTGTCCCGCAGATCGCTGATCGCCACCGGCGCGCTCGCCGCCGGGGCGTTGGGCGCGTCCGCCCCAACGATCGGCACCGCGTTCGGTGGCAGCCCCGCCCGGGCCGCCGCCGGTGTCACCAAGAAGATCACCATCTACGCCGAGCAGTTGCCCGGCAACCTGTTCGGGTACGGCCTGGCGCCCGGTCAGGCCACCGTTCCGGGCCCGATCCTGGAGATGTACGAGGGTGACACGCTGGAGATCACCCTCGTCAACACCACCAACCAGCGGCTGTCCATCCATCCGCACGGGGTGGACTACAGCACCGAGTCCGACGGCAGTCCGTTCAACGCCTCGTTCAACAACCCGGGTGAGACGCGGACGTACGTCTGGCGCTCCCACGAGATGGTCGCCGCGGCCGGCCGGCGGTACATGCCGGGCAGCGCCGGCTACTGGCACTACCACGATCACGCGATGGGTACCGACCACGGCACCGGCGGTGTCGCGAAAGGACTGTACGGAGCGCTGATCGTCCGGCGGCGTGGCGACACCCTGCCGTCGAAGCAGTTCACGGCCGTGTTCCACGACATGATGATCAACAACAAGATGGCTCCGGCGACCCCGATGTTCGAGGCGAACCTGGGCGAGCGTGTCGAGTGGATCGCCATCGGCCACGGCAACCTGTTCCACACCTTCCACCTGCACGCGCATCGCTGGGCGGACAACCGCACCGGGATGTTGGAGGGGCCGAGCGACCCGAGCCTGGTGGTCGACAACAAGGACCTCAACCCCGGCAGCTCGTTCGGTTTCCAGGTGCTGGCCGGGGAGGGCGTCGGACCCGGCGCGTGGATGTACCACTGCCACGTGCAGACGCACTCCGACGGCGGCATGGCCGGGATCTTCCTGGTGCGCAACGCCGACGGCAGCATGCCGCCGGGTGCCGAGGAGGCGATCCACCGGTTCCAGGGCCACACCCACACGCACGGAAGCTGACCGAACCGAAAGTGGGGACGGGCATGACCAGAAAACTACGACGAACCCTTGCCGCGGTAGCGGCCTTGGCGACACTGCTCCCGGCAACGACGGCGGCCGCGGCCGCACCACGAACGGCGGCCGCCCCGCAGGCGGCGGTGCCGCAGCAGACCGCGGTCCTGGTATTCCACGGCCCGGTGGCCGAGCAGCAGGACCCGGTTTCTCGCGCGGTGGACACCATCAAACAGCTTGGTGCCGTTCATGACATCGATGTCACGGCCACCACGGACCCGGGCGCCTTCACCGCGGCCGGGCTGTCCGCGTACCGCAGCGTGGTCTTTCTCTCCGCGACGGGCGCCGCGCTGAACCGCGACCAGGAGTCAGCGCTCCAGAACTACGTCAAGGCCGGCGGCGGTTTCGTCGGCATCGCCGACGCCGCCCGAGCCCAGGTCGACTCGACCTGGTTCACCGGGCTGATCGGCACCCGCCCGGCCGGCGCCATCCCGGTCGCCGAGCCGGTGACCCGGGTGACCGCCAGCGGCGAGAACCCGCCCAACGAGACCAAGGAGAAGCTGACCGACGGCGACGCCAACACGAAGTGGCTGGTCCGCACCCCGACCGCCTGGGTGGCGTACGAGTTGAGCGCACCGAAGAAGATCACCGGGTACGCGCTCACGTCGGCCAACGACTCCTCCGGTCGGGACCCGAAGGACTGGACCCTGCAGGGCTCCACTGACGGTCAGAGCTGGACCGACCTGGACCGCCGCACCGGGCAGACCTTCCCGGACCGGTACCAGACCCGGCGGTTCGACATCGCCGCGCCGCAGGAGTTCACGCGCTACCGGCTGAACGTCACAGCGAACAGCGGTGAACCGCTGGTCCAACTCGCCGATCTGCGCCTGTTCACCGGCAGCACCACCGCCCCGGAGCCGCCCGCGGTGAACCGCGCGGTGGTGAACATCCTGGACCGCAAGCACCCGGCCACCGCGTCGCTGCCGATGACCATCACCCGGTCCGACCGCTGGGAGAACTGGGACCCGAACCCGATCGGCACCGTGCACACCCTCGCCCAGGTCGAGGAGCGGCACTACAACCCGGGGGCGGCCGCCAACGGCGCCTTCCACCCGGTGTCCTGGTGCCGGGACTACGACGGCGGCCGGTCGTTCTACACCGGCATGGGCCACACCGAGGGCAGCTACGGCGAGGAGGCGTTCCGCACGCACCTCGCCGGCGCTCTCAACTGGACCACCGGTCGGGTACGCGGCGACTGCCAGGCCACCATCGCCGCTAACTACAAGGTGGAGCGACTCACCGCAGCCAACCAGACCGGGCAGCTGGACCAGATCGGCGAGCCGCACGGGCTCACCATCGCGCCGGACGGCACTGTCTTCTACGTCGGCAAGGCGGCCTGCCCGAGCGGCCCGATCGCGGACTGGAGCAACCCGAAGGTCGGCCTGGGCTGCGGCACCATCCACTCCTGGGACCCGCGCACCAAGCAGGTCAAGCTGCTCACCACCCTTGAGGTGATGGGCAACCGGGGCAGCGGCTCCGAGTTGGTCAAGAACGAGGAGGGTCTGCTCGGCATCGTGCCCGACCCCGCGTTCGCCGAAAACGGCTGGCTCTACGTCTACTGGATGCCGCACGACTCGGTCGACCGGGTGAAGCGGGTCGGTCAGCGGACCGTCTCGCGGTTCACCTACGACCGTCAGGCGCAGACCATCGACCAGGCCACCCGCAAGGACCTGCTGCAGTTCCCGGTGCAGATCCACAGCTGCTGCCACGCCGGCGGCGGCATGGCGTTCGACGCCAAGGGCAACCTCTACGTCGGCTCCGGCGACAACAACTCCTCGGAGGGGTCGCAGGGCTACGCCGGCAACAACTGGACCCAGGAGTACCAGGGGATCTCGTTCCAGGACGCCCGCCGCACGTCGGGTAACACCAACGACCTCGCCGGCAAGATCATCCGGATTCACCCGGAGCCGGACGGCACGTACACCATCCCGGAGGGCAACCTGTTCCCACCGGGCACCGAGAAGGCCCGACCGGAGATCTACGTGATGGGCGTGCGCAACATCGCCCGCCTTCAGATCGACCCGGTGCACCAGTGGCTGACCGCCGGCTGGGTCGGCCCGGACGCCTCGTCGCCCAGCCCCACCCTGGGCCCGGCGAAGTACGAGACGGCCACCATCATCACCTCCGCCGGTAACCAGGGCTGGCCGTACTGCATGGGCAACCGGCAGCCGTACCGCGACCGCAGCAACACCGACGCGACAGTGCTGACCGGCTGGTACGACTGCGACAACCTGAAAAACGAGTCGCCGCGCAACACCGGACTGGTGGACGTCCCGGCGGCCCGGGACAACATGATCTGGTATTCGCCCGACGGCGGCGGCCCGGTGTTCCCGAAGCGGACCGACGGCAGCGGCCTGCCGACCTACGTGGCGGCCGACGCCACCTACACGCAGCCGTACCTGCGCGGCGGCGGGCAGGCCATCATGTCCGGCCCGACGTACCACCGCAGCCTCGTCGACACCGCCAGCGGCGTGGCGTGGCCGGAGCACTGGGACGGCAAGTGGTTCATCGGCGACCAGTCGAACGCCGCCAACCGGGTCGCGGTCACCGTCGACCCGGCCGGCGTGCCGCAGGCCGCCCCACCGGTGTACGCCGAGTCACTGCGGGCCATCATCCCCGGTGGCAACGGCGACAACCGGTTGCAGAGCTGGATGGACGCGAAGTTCGGCCCGGACGGCGCGCTCTATCTGCTGGACTACGGCGGCGGCTTCTTCAGCCTGCACGCGAACCAGAAGCTGATCCGGATCACCTACACCGGAGGGGCGCCCACCCCGGCGCCGGCGGCGACCTCGGTCGCCGTGCAGAACAAGCCGCTGACCATCGCCTTCACCGGTTCCCGCTCCGGCGGCGTCAGCCACCGCTGGGAGTTCGGCGACGGCGCCACGTCGACCGAGGCGGACCCCCGGCACACGTACGCCACTGTCGGCACCTACACGGCGAAGCTCACCGTCACGTACGCCGACGGTCAGACCGCGACGGTGCAGACCACTGTGACTGTGGGCTGCGCGGTACCCGACGACAGGTCGACGGTGTGGCTCGGCGACACCGACACCGGGGTGCCCAGTCGCACTGTCGGGCAGGGTTGCACGGCCAACGACCTGATCGACGACGAGAGCACCTGGACCGACCACAACGGTTTCGTCCGGCACGTCACCGCGGTGGCCCGCTCGTTGCAGGACGACGACCTGCTCAGCACCCGCGAAGCGGGCACCCTCACCCGCCTGGCCGCCGCGTCGGAGATCGGCCGGGACGGGCACACCGGGTACGAGCCGCTCTTCGACGGCACCGCCGAGTCGCTGCGCGGCTGGCAGCAGGCACCGTCGGGACAGTTCGGCATCCAACCGGACGGGTCGCTGCGCTCCAGCGGCGGCCTGGGCATGCTCTGGCACACCAAGGAGCTGGGCGACTTCTCGCTGAAGTTGCAGTTCCGGGACATCGCGCCGGGCACCGGCCGGGCCAACACCGGAGTCTTCATCCGGTTCCCGGATCTGCGAACGCCCCTCGACCAGCGGCCACCGGACAGCTGCGGCACGGTCGGGTCGGCGCGGACCTCGCCGGCCTGGATGGCGATCTACTGCGGACACGAGATCCAGATCTACGACGGTGACACCGGTGAGCCGCAGAAGACCGGCTCGGTCTACAACTTCGACCCGGTGCCGCTGGCCCAGGCCGGCGTGACGCCGAAGAACGAGTGGAACGACTACGAGATCCGCGCCGTCGGGCAGCACTACACGATGATCCGCAACGGCGTGGTGATCAACGAGTTCGACAACACGCCGGGCAAGCAGTCGTCGCGCGCCGGCGACCCGCCGACCGACCTGCGGCAGTTCCTGCGCGGCTTCATCGGCCTGCAGAACCACGGTGACAACGACCTGACCGAGTTCCGCAACATTCGTGCGCGGGAACTCTAGGAGTGACGATGACCCGACGACTGACGGCCGCGCTGGCGGCGCTCCTGCTCACGGTGATCCCGTTGGCAGTGGCGCCCGCCTCCGCCGCCCCGCGTGTCGCCGCCGACCAGGTGCTGACCTGGACCGCCGACGACAGCATCACCCAGTACAAGTCCGCGCCCACCACGGCGGTGGCCGGAGCGACCACGATCATCTGGGAGAACAGCGCGGCCACCGGAAACACCACCGGGATGCCGCACACCCTGACCTTCGACACCAGCACCGAGGGCTACAACCACGACGTCACAGTCAACATCCTGGCCAGCCCGTTCGACGCCAACGACGGCCGCCACCAGGCGACCGTGACGCTGACCCCGGGGCGGTACCGGTACTTCTGCTCGATCCCCGGCCACAGCTCGATGGTCGGTGAGCTGGTGGTCACCGACGGCGGTGGCGGCGGTGACACCACCGCGCCGACAGTGACCGCCGCGGTCTCCGGCGACCAGGACCAGGACGGCAACTACCTCGGCGCGGCCACGGTGACCGTGACGGCCACCGACGCCGACTCGGGGGTCCAGACCGTCGAGTACCAGGTCGACGACACCAGCTTCCTGCCGTACACCGAGCCGGTGCGAGTGACCGCGATCGGTGACCACGCGGTGCAGTTCCGCGCCACCGACCAGGCCGGCAACACCAGCGCAGTCGGCTCGGTGGCGTTCCGGATCGTCGAGCCGGGGGAGGAGGACACCACCGCGCCGGTGGTGGCGGTCGCGCTGGCCGGCGACCGCGACGGCGACGGCAACTACATCGGTACGGCCACCGCCACGTTGACCGCCACCGACAGCGGATCCGGCGTCGCCACCATCGAGTACGCCCTCGACGGGGCGGCCTTCACCGCGTACACGAACCCGATCGTGGTGAACGCGGCCGGGATGCACATGCTGCACTACCGGGCCACTGACGTCGCCGGCAACACGTCGGCGGAGCAGATGTCCCACTTCACAGTCGTCGAGCCGCAGGCCGAGGACACCACCCCACCCACTGTCGCCGCCACGGTGGCCGGTGACCGCAACGACGACGGCGGGTACGTCGGCGGCGCGACCGTCACCGTCACGGCCACCGACGCCGAGTCGGGCGTGGCGAAGATCGAGTACGCGCTCGACACCGGAGGCTGGACGGCGTACACCGCTCCGGTCGCCGTCCGCGCACCCGGCGCGCACACAGTGCGGTACCGGGCGACCGACACGGCGGGGAACTCCTCCACCGAGCAGTCGACGTCGTTCACCGTGGTGGTCGACGGCACCGACCGCTGCCCCGACTCGGACACCCGGGCCACCGTGGTCATCGACGGGGGCGACACCGGTGTGGCCAACGTGGACACCGGCGACGGCTGCACCATCAACGATCTGATCGACGAACACGCCGACTACCCCGGCCACGCCGAATTCGTCCGACACGTCGAAGCGGTCACCGCCGCTCTCGTGACCGGCGGCACGCTCGACCGGCGGCAGCAGGGCGCCATCGTCCGGGCCGCGGCCCGATCGGACGTCGGCGCATGAGTCCTCGAATCTCACCGACAGGGAGTACCACGATGCCCGGACGAACCGTCGCCAAGCTCGCCACCGTGAGCGCCGTCATCGCGGCCTCGGTGCTGGCCGTGGCGCCCACCGCACACGCCGACCTGGTCACCCACTGCATCGGCACCGGCGGCGCGGTGACAGTGCCCAACGACCTGCTCGTACCCGCCGGCGAATCCTGCGCGCTCACCGGCACCACGATCACCGGCAACGTCACCGTCGCGGCCGGCGGCAACCTGGTGGTGACCGGTGGCCGGGTCAGCGGTGAGGTACGCGTCGCCGCCGACGGGTACCTCGACGCCACCGAGACGGCAGTCGACGGCCAGGTGGTGCTCGCGGCCGGGGGGTACGGCATCTTCCTCAAGGATGCCCGCACCGGCACCGTCACCGTACGGCCGAAGGGCTCCACGACCATCGACAGCTTCCTGTTCGCCGAGGCGTCGACGGTCACCGGGCACGTCAACGTCGGTGCCGGCGAGGTCCGGCTCGACCGGGGCACCCAGGTGCAGCGCAACCTCAGCAGCACCGGCACCTACTACACCGACCTGCACGACTCGTTCGTCGACGGCACGCTGTCGGTGCTCAACAGCGCCACCGGCAGCGTGGTGTGTGGCAGTGCGGTCCAGGGCCGGGCCACCTTCGCCGGCAACCTGGGCGGTGTGCAGCTCGGCCCGAACGGCACCCTCGACAGCTGCGCCTCCGGCGGTTACTGGGGTGGGGACGTGAGCGTCACCAGCACCACCGGTGGCGTCACCGTCGACGACAACATCATCAACGGTCAGTTGGCGGTGACGTCCAACGACCCGGCCGCCCAGGTGGCCGCGAACAACCGGATCCGTGGCGGGGTGACCGGTGACCAGGCGGCACCTGCCACCAACCGTGCGGCCCGGGTGGCCGGCCCGGATCGGGAGGACGCCGGTGACGAGCGGGCCGAGGTCCGCCGTACCTCGGCGGTGCAGGAGGCCACCGAGGCGGGCGCCGCCCGGCTCTAGACGAGCAAGTACCAACCGTGGCTGGGGCGGTGGGCGCGCAGCCGGCGGTCGGCGGTGACCGTCGGTCACCTCCGTCGGGGCGGATGCGGCAGTGAGGGGTATACCTCAGGGTCATATTCATACCTCTGAGGTATACCGCTCACCAGCACATCGACAGGGCAGGCTAGCCAAAGCGCCCGCCGTCAGCCCCAGAGTCAGTACGAGTACGAGGCACACGCGACAGCGGCCGGTCGTCCCCAGGGGGTGACCGGCCGCCGCCGTCGTACCGCGTCGACTAGAAGTTACCGGCCGAGTTGCACTTGACGCCCTGGTCGAGGCAGTTGCGCACCCGTGCGGCGAGCGCCTCGTCCTTCCACGCGTTGAAGAAGTCCGCGTGCATCGAGAACGATGTGCCGGACGCGAGGGTGATGCCGTCCGTGTTCGCGCTCAACGGGTACGAGATCACGAAGGACACCGACGGGACGGGCACCGGGTGGCTCTTCGGGCAGGCCCCGGTGTGGTCCCCGTTGGCCATGTGCGCCTTGTGGTCGGGGCTGTCCAGGTGCTTGCCGTCCCAGCAGTCCGGGAAGGTGATCTGCCGGACGATGTTCGCGGTCTTGGCGCAGACCGGGAACGTCTTGTCGGCGCTGCGGCCGATCTCGCCGCCGATGCCGGCGCACCAGAAATGGTTGCCCTGCTTGTCCGGGGTGTCGACCTGGTTCTTGGCGTTACCCGTGATCATTCGCAGGCCGAACGGGAAGGGCTGGGTCCTGCTCGGGTCCTTCAGGCGGGAGCCGTAGTAGACGGTCACCTCCTTCGGGTCCACGACCTTGCCGTTCTGGTACATCGTCGGCACCCAGTAGGCGGACTGGTCGTCCGGCGAGTTGCAGGTTGTCGCCTTGGACGCCCGCAGCGACTCGGCGGTCGAGTTGGCGTCGGTCGACCTGTTGCCCCAGAACGTGTGGTTGTGTGAGCCGCCCACCAGCTTCGGCAGCACGATCGGATCGTCGCTGTTGTGGTGGCTGGTCGTACAGCCGACGTTGAATTCGGGCACCTTGACGGGATTGCCGGTCACCGGCTTGGGCTTGCGCGCGAAGAACGCCTTCGTCGCGGCGGCCTGCGCGGCGGCGTCGATGGTGATCCAGCCACCGGATGCGCTGGTCGCCGGCGTTCCGGGCTTGCCCGGCGCGGACGGGGTCGCCGAGGTGCCCGGGGCGCTCGGGGTGGCCGACGGGTCGCCCGGGGCGGCGGGCGTCGGCGCATCCGGGCCGGACGAGCCGATGCCGGTGTCGCTGGACGGGCCGGACCCGCCGGGAGTGCCCGGCGCCTCCTTGCAGCCGCCAGCGAGCGCCACGCTCACCAGCAGCAGGGCGGTGACGGAACGGCGGTGTCGAGGGGTGGATCGAAGATTTATCAATGGGGGGCGCACCTTTCTTCCGAGCACGAAGAATACGAGTCGGCCCCCTGCTCGTTTCCAGGTGAAACGATTAATTCTCCCTTAAATATCGCTCTGCGATTGCCTGGTCGGCTGTGCGGAGCCGCCGTGGTGTCGGATCAATCTCAATTTTTTGATTTTTCTTCAAAAACTGTAATCGGCGACTGTGGCGCCACTCCACTTTCTTGAGTGGTCGGCCGTGTCGGGTCAGCAGCGGTCGCGTGCCTTGCGCAGGAAGGTCTCCCGCGACACGACCTTCGTCGAGTTGTGTTCGCGCGGCGCCAACACCTGATCCGGGCCGATCCGTGGCAGGTCCGCGAGGGTGAAGTCCACCGAGAGGGCCTCGCTGCGGCTTGACCCGTCGAGGGTGTAGGTGACCCCGGCCCGAAATTCGGTGAGCAGCTCGACGTCCACCTCGGTCGCAGAGCTGTCGACAGCGTCGGCGACCTCCCAACCCTCTGGCGGCTGACCCAACAGCGCCACCTCGACGACCTCGCTCGCGGGCGGGCCGCCGATGCGCCACCTGATCAGGGATCGTTTGCCCGGTTCACCCTTATGGTCGTTCTCGAACACACGGATATTGGCGTCACGGTCGTCGCAGGTGACCAGTACGCCGACCGGCCGGCCGTCCTGGACGGCGAGAGCGACAATCGGCTGCTCCGCAGGCGAGCAGGCGGTCAGGATAAGGAGGGGGAGCGGGAGCAGAATCCATGGACGTCGTCTTCCGCGCATGTTGGCAGCATTCCACGGCGGCATCACGCTTCGATGCCCCGAGGATCACGAAAGGGAAGCGCAACCGAGGGCCCGGACCGCGTGCCGTGCCGTACGTTCCCACCTTCGCTGCGTGATTTCCGAAAACGGCGCAGGGCACCGCGGACGCGGAGAGAATTGCCGCCACGGAGCACGCGGAAGCCGGGGGACGTTCGATGGGTTTACGAAGGCGTATGGCGCTCGTTGCGGTGACCGTCGCGGCGACACCGCTGGTCCTCGGTGGGTGCACCACCGAGCGAAAGGCCGCCGTGCGTCAGGCCGAGCAGGTGGTGCCCTCGCCCGAACTGACCCTCACGCCCGCCGATCTCTCCCGGGACGTGCCGCTCAGCGCCGAGGTGGTTCCGCTCGTCACGGGCGGGAAGATCACCACCGTGCGCATCGTCGACGACGCGGGCGCGCTGGTCCGGGCGGAGCCACGCGCGGACGGCTCGGCCTGGGTGCCGACCACTCCGTTGCGGCCGCAGCACACCTACACCGCGTCGGTGACCGCCACCGGCGACTCCGGGCGGACCACCACCCGCACCACCACCTTCACCACCGCGGCGGCGTCGACGAAGCCGCAGGTGAGCAGCACCCTGTACTTCGCCGACAAGCAGACGTACGGCACGGCCATGCCGGTGACCATCGGCTTCGATCCGCCCATCGCCAGGGCGGCCCGCGCCGACGTGCAGCGTCGGTTGTTCGTCACCACGAAGCCGGCCCAGCCGGGCGCCTGGTCCTGGGTGGACGACGGCAGCCAGGTCTACTACCGGGCTCCCGACTTCTGGCGGCCTGGCACGACCATCAGCGTCCGGGCCGGCCTGGAGGGCCTGCCCATCGGCAAGAACCACATCGGTGACGCCGACCGCACCGCGACGTCCCGGATCGGACGGCAGGTGGCGCTCGAAGTCGACAACGCCACCAAGCAGATGCGCGTGCTGCGCGACGGCAAGCTGATCCGCAGGATCCCGGTCAGCCTCGGCAAGCGCAGCACCCCCACGTCCAGCGGCAAGATGGTGATCATGGAGAAGCACCAGTACACCACGTTCGACACGCGGGGCGAGCCGAACGGCGGCTACGTGGTGAACGTCAAGGACGCGCAACGGCTCACCTGGGGCGGCGAGTTCATCCACGGGGCACCCTGGTCGGTGTCGGATCAGGGACACCGCAACGTCTCGCACGGCTGCACGAACATCTCGGCGGCCAACGCCGACTGGTTGATGGGCGTCACCCAGGTCGGTGACCTGGTCACCTTCACCGGCACCGAGGTCCGGCTCCAGCCGGGCAACGGCTGGACGGCCTGGAACACCAGTTGGGGCCAGTTCGTCAAGGGCAGCGCGCTGCCCGTACCCGCGGATCTGCGACCGGCCCCGGCCCCGACGCCGCCCGCGCGTGCGGTCGCCGGTGGCGTGCCGACGCCGGGGCCGTCCGCCTCCGGAGGCTGAACCACCGGCTGCCCGGCGGGCTCTCGCCGCTGGCCCGGCAGCCCTACCCTCCGGGCCATGACGTACGAGCCGATGATGGTTCCCGCCCCGAGGCCCAACCAGACACTTCGTACGGTCCTGATCGTCGTCGGCGCCCTACTGGCCTTGTGCTGCGTGGTCGGCACCTGCGTCGGCCTCTGGCTCTACCGCTCGGTCAAGGACACCGTCGAACCGGTCCGGGGGGCGGCGACTGCCTACCTCGACGACGTGCAGGCCGGCAACTACGCGGGCGCGTACGGGCGGCTGTGCGACCGGGTGCGCGACACCATGCCGCAGGAGGACTTCGCCCGGATCCAGAGTGCGCAGTTGAAGATCAGCAGTTACGAGATCACCGGCGTGAACGTCAACAACTACAACGGGCGGGTCACCGGGACCGTCCAGGTCGAGGCGGTCCAGGCGGCCACCGGTGCGAGGTTCACGCAGGGGGTCGCGCTGATCAAGGAGGACGGCGACTGGCGCGTCTGTCAGTGAGTCACCGCGCCGCGCTGCAGGAGAGTCGGTATGCGAGCTACGGTAAAACCTGACGTTCACGTGAGGGACATGGCTGTGTGACCGGCGTCACCGGCCGGGGGAGGGTCGATGCGGATCGGGGAACTCGCCACGAAGACCGGGGTGTCGGTACGAGCCCTGCGCTACTACGAGGAGCAGGGCCTCCTTTCTGCCGCACGGAGCAGTGGCGGCCAGCGGCACTACCTCGACGACGCGGTCGACCGGGTGTATCTGATCCAGATGCTGTACGCCGCCGGCCTGTCCAGCCGAACCATCCTGGACCTGCTGCCCTGCGTCGACGCGAAGGTCAACACACCGCAGTCGCGGGCCATGCTCCGCGCCGAACGCGACCGCATCGATCGGCAGATCACTCAACTCCGGCAGGCGCGCAAGCGGCTCGACGAGGTCATCGCGCTCAGCGAGAGCCCGACAAACGGTTGCACCCGAACGGACACCGACGCCGTGGTGGCGTAGCGACGCAGTCCGGTCGCCGGCTTCTGACCTCGCGGCGATCGGTGGCAGCAGCTCAGCAGGGCGGCGCTCGGCGTGTCGAGCTGCTCAACTGCCAACGATCAAGGGATGGGCCAGCTCCGGGATGCCGTAGTGCTGGTCGAGGACCTGCATCGCCGCGCCCGCGGCGATCACGTCCGCGCCGAGGCTGGACAGAGCCACAGTGGTGCTGAGCCAGTCCGCGCGCCGGGCATCCGCCCCGACGGCCTCGGTGACCGCCGCGAGATAGGTCTGCGAGTGTCGGAGGAGGTCCGCGCCGGCCAGCACCACGTGGGCGAGGTCGAGGGTCTGGAGCAGGTTGACGACGCCGACGGCCAGCACGCGGGCGGCGTGTGCGATGTCTCCGGCCTCGGCGGCCCGGTGGTGCACGATCTCCAGGCACCCGTGCCGGCCACAGACGCAGCGGGGCCCGGTCAGGTCGACCACCGTGTGGCCGAACTCGCCCGCGTTGGTGTGCGCCCCCCGGTGGGCCGCGCCGCCCAGCCAGAAGCCGCCGCCGATGCCGGACTCGACCATGATGAGGGCCGCGTCGCCGAACGTCGCGCCGTGCCGCCAGGCCTCAGCCGTGATCCCCGCGGTGACGTCCTTGTCCAGGTGGACGGGGAGGCCGAGGTGCTTTTCGGCGATCTCGCGCAGCGGTACGTCGTGCCAGTGCCGCAGGCCGTGGGCGTCCCGGACCAGGCCGTTGGCGTGGTCGAGTGGGCCGATCATGCCGATGCCCAGCCCGGTGAGCCGGCTGCGCAGGTCGCCGATGCCGGCCATCGTGTCGATGCCGACGCTCAGGGCGTCGAGGAGCTGCTCCGGGGTGAAGTCGCGGGGCAGTGGGCTGACCGCCGAGTGGTGCACGGTGCCGGCCAGGTCGACCAGGACGAGCCGCAGCGTGCGTCGGGCCACGTGGGCGCCGATCGCGTACCGGCTGTCCGGGACGAGTGCGTAGACGACAGCGGGCTTGCCGATGCCCGGGCGCCGGACGCCGGCGGGGCGGATCAGGCCGTCGGCGATCAGCCGGGCGATGACCTTGGAGACCGCCTGTGGTGTCAGGCCGGTGGCCTCGACCACTGTCGAGCGCTCGAACGTGCGAGCCGTGCGCCCCACCGCCATAACCAGCGCCTGGTTGTAGCCGCGGAGGAAGGTGACGTCGGCAGTGACGCGAGTCATCTCACCACCCTATTACGCAACGCTGTTGCTAAATTTTTTCGGTGATCGAGTTGAGTAGAGGTCGACGGTTGGCGGCGCTGGCCGCCCTGGCACTGGGCGGCGTCGCGGTCGGCCTGACCGAGTTCGTGGCGATGGGGCTGCTGCCCGACATCGCCCGCGGTCTGCTCCCGCACGAGTACGCGCAGTCGTCGTCGGACGCCGTCGCCCGGGCGGGCTGGATGATCACCGCGTACGCGCTCGGCGTGGTCGTCGGCGCGCCGCTGATCGCCGCGTTGAGCGCGCGCCTGCCCCGCAAGAAGCTCGTCCTCGGGCTGCTCGTGCTGTTCGCTGTCGGCACTGTCGCGTCCGCGCTCGCGCCCACCTTCGACCTGGTGCTGGTGGCCCGGTTCGCGGCGGCGCTGCCGCACGGCGCGTACTTCGGTGCGGCGGGTCTGCTCGCGGCGACCCTGATGGGCCCCGGTAACGAGGCCCGTGGTTTCGCCACAGTGCTCGGCGGTCTGACAGTGAGCAACCTGGTCGGCGTACCCCTCATCACGCGGCTCGGGCAGGCCGTCGACTGGCGGGTCGCGTACCTGGTCATCGCCGGCTTCTTCGTGCTCACCCTGCTGGCGGTGCTGGCGGTCGTGCCGGAGGTCGCCGCGGCGGTCGACGGCTCGCCGGCCACCGAGTTGCGGGCGCTGCGGACCTCGCAGGTCTGGCTGGTCGCCGCGACCGGCGCGGTCGGTTTCGCCGGCTTCTTCGCGGTGAACACCTACATCGCTCCGGTCACCACCGACGTCACCGGCCTCTCCGCCGCGACGGTGCCGTGGGCATTGGTCGCGGTGGGTCTCGGGATGACCGTCGGCAACGCCCTGGGCGGCTGGCTGGCGGACCGTGACCTCCACCGGAGCATGGTCATCGGTTTCGTGGCGATGATCGTGAGCATCGCCGTGTTCAGTCTCGTGGCGTCGTCCCGCGTCGGTCTGTTCGTGGGCGCGTTCCTGGTCGGTGCCACCAGCCTGTATCTCGGTCCGGTCCTGCAGGCGCGCCTGATCACCGTCGCTCCGGGAGCGCAACTGATGGGCGCGGCGCTCAACCAGTCGGCCATGAACATCGCGAACAGCCTGGGTGCCGCGCTGGGCAGCGTCGCCATCGCCGCCGGCCTCGGTTACCTCGCGCCGGCCCGGGTGGGCGTCGCGCTGGCGATCGTCGGGTTGATCCTGGGGTTGGTCAGCTTCGCCGTCGGGCGACGAGTGCGCGAACGGGTCCCGGCCACCGTCTGACGAGCGCGGGCGGGGCCCGGCCACCGTCTCGACCTGAGGTGGCCGGGCCGTGCGCGAGACGCGGTCAGAAGTCGTCCACGCTGACCGTCACCCGGTCGGTGCTCGACCTCCAGTTGGGCACGTTGATCACCTCGTAGCCGCCGCCGCGTTGGCCCACGGTGATCCGTACCAGGCCGAGGTGTGCCGGCGTCGCCGGAACGAAGACGTCCATGCCGGTGATGAAGGTCTGGCTGAAGAACTCCGGCAACGGGGCCGTCAGGTCGGTGACGCCGTCGCTGCCGTCGTCGAAGGCGAAGATGCCGATCGTCCGCTTGGCGCGGGGTGTGTTCGCCGCGTTCAGGACATCCCTGCCGTTGATCCAGAGGTGGTCGCCGGCGTCGCCCTGGTCGCCCCACCACTCCTTCTGCCGTTGGATCGTGAGCGCTGTGTGCCGGTCGCTGGTCTCGACCAGGCCGCTGAGGCCCTCGCCCGGCTCGCTGGTCGCCAGGCGCACCAACGAATCCGAGCGGAGAAACGGCTGAAAGTAGAAGTGGTGCGTCGCGGCGCCCGGGCGCACGATGGCGAACTCGTAGCGAGCCGTGGCGAGCACCGGGAGAGGGCCGAACGAGCCGTCGCCGCCGAGTGACAGCCGATGCGCGGGCCGGTGCGACAGTCGGCCGCCGGTCAGCGGGCTGACCGGGTAGACCTCAAGAGTCGCACCGGTGACACCGACGTTGCTCGGGAAGAGCACGGCACGGCCGGAGACGCGGGCGGCACCGAAGAGTTGCGGCACGATCCGCGTCGTGTGGGGCGCGCGGCCCCGGAGGAAGCCGAAGATCTCGGTGAACGACTCCGCCGATGACACGGTCTGGGTGTGCGACTGGTCCGGCAGGTGCACGTTGGTCGCGCCGACGACGGCGCGGGCCGGGTCACCCTCGCCCCAGATGGCGAGCGTGGGCACACCACCCGGCGGGGAGGTCGCGGGCCGCCCGTCCAGGTTGACGTAGTGCGCGACCCGGGCGGCACGCTCCGGCGAGCTGTTGAGATAGGCCTGCGAGACGAAAGTGCCCAGTGAGTGCGCGACGAGGTCGACCCGGTCCGCGCCGGTGGCCGCCAGCAGGCGGGAGATCCGTGCGTCGAGTCCCGCGTACACCTGGGGCAGGATCGTCGCGACGTTCGGGGAGTCGTACTCGTGGGCTTCGATGATGTCGATCGGGTACCCGTTGCTGGCCAGCCGTTTGGCCTGGGTCTCGAACTGCGCCGCCGATCCCGCGCTGCCGTGTACGAAGATCACTGGACGGTACGTCGGTGTGGCGGCGGCTTCGGCGGCGCGTGGAACGGCGACGGCGGACAGGCTGGCCGCGAGGGCGACCCCGGCCAACACGGAGAGCAGGCTCCGGCGAGATGTGTGCATCGATCCTCCACCTGGACGGACGAAGTATTTGCACTACTAGCGCAAGTATCGTGTCAGGGTGGGGAGCGATGGTCCACACCTTCCGGTCAGTTGACCTTTGTGGCGAGCAGGTCGCCGACGGCGGCGCGGACCGGGTCGGGGTTCGACCAGCTCCAGTTGGGGTGCGCGCGGTTGGTGAGCAGCGCCAGGACGAGTTTGCGGTCGGGGGCGACCAGCAGCGAGGGGCCGGCGAATCCGGTGTGGCCGAAGGTCCGGGCCGAGGCGAGCTTCCCCATGAACCAGCTCTGGTCGAGGACGACGCCGAGGCCGTGCGCCGAGGTCCGATTGGGGCGCTCGGGGTCGATGGCGGGTTTGCCGGCGTTGTGGTTGGTGAGCATCCGGCGCACCGTCGCCGCGGCGAGGATCCGCTCGCCCCGGTGGGTGCCCTCGTTGAGGAGCAGCTGACCGATGGCGGCGAGATCGGTCGCGGAGGCGAAGATGCCGGCGTGGCCGGCGATGCCACCGAGGTGATTGGCGACGTCGTCGTGGACGACGCCACGGAGCAGCCCCCGGGACGAGCGGGCGTCGGTGGAGACCAGCCGGCTGGCCTTCGCGGCGGCCGACAGCCAGCCGTTCGGGTTGAAGCCGGTGTCGCGCAGGCCGAGCGGGTCGGTCAGATTGGTCTTGAGCGCCTGATCGAGCCGCTGGCCGGTGACCTTCTCGACGATCTTGCCGGCGACCATGAGCCCGACGCTGGAATAGCGGAACGTCTTCCCCGGCACGGCGCCGGAGACCAGCGGCGTGCCGAGCACGGCGTTCCAGCGGGCCGCGTTGTCGGGCAGGCCGGTGACCTTGGCGCCGACGGGAAGGCCGCTGGTGTGGGTGAGCAGCATCTCGACGGTGATCCGCTCCTTGCCCGCGCCGGTGAAGGCGGGCAGGTAGTCGCGCACCGGAGCGCCGAGGTCGACACGCCCCTTGTCGACCTGCTGCAACAGCAGGATGGCCGTGTACACCTTGCTGACCGAGGCGAGGTCGAAGATGGAGTCCCGGCGCATCGCGACGCGCTGGTTCGCCGCGAGCAGCTTCGGACCCGCCGAATAACGCAACGCCTCACCGACAGCGCTGTGCACCGTCACCTTCCCGCCCACCAGAACGAGAGCGACAGCACCGGGAAAACCCTTGTGTTGCACGGTCTGCGGGGTCGCGGGCAGGTGTCGCCGGAGCAGAGCGGTCACGTCCTGCGCGTAGCGGGCCTCACGAACCGGTGGGTTGCCGCCGACCGGCGCGTCCGGTGCCCTGAGCGGCGGCCCGGCGTCTCCCGCCGGACCAAATCCGGCCCGGCTGCCGGTGGCGCCCTTCCCGGTCGCGGCGTCGCCAGGGCCGTCCGAACCGGGGTTCGGCGCGCCGGTGGCACCGCAACCGGTAAGGGCGGAGGCCGCGGCGGCCAGGCCGGCCCCGAGCAGAGTTCGACGTGCAACGGACATGCCGGAGATCGTGACAGCCAGCCAGAGTACGCGCCACTGACCCGTCCGAACGTCGGACCCGTCCGGCCCGCCGGTCAACAGGCGGTCATCTGGCGGACACACGCGGTTGCCGTTCAGGTGGTTGTGCGACGATCGGCGGGCAAAACGTCGAACGACCGTCCACCGGTCTGTCCGCGCACGGTCGCGGACAGTAACCGGGGAGGGCACACACCCCGTTACCCCCTTGGAGAGCACGATGTCCCTCTCCCCGTCCCGGGTCTTCGCAGAGCTGAATGCGGCTCGACCCCCTGATCAGCCGTCCCCGACGATGGGCACGGCCGTCGTGGTCGGCGGCAGTGTCGCCGGTCTGCTGGCCGCCCGGGTGCTGTCCGACCACGCCGACACCGTCGTCATCATCGACCGGGACGACCCGCAGGTGACCGGCGCGCGGCCCGGCGTACCCCAGGGGACGCAGTTGCACGCGCTGCTGCCCGGCGGCCTCTTCCAGCTGGAGCGGCTGTTTCCCGGATTCCGCGACGAGGCACTGGCGCGCGGAGCGGTCGAGGCGCCGCCCGCGGCCCGGCGCAACTACCTCGACGGACGTCTGAAGGTCGTCGTCCCCGACGACGCCGACAGTCTGGCGGGCAGTCGGCCGCTGCTGGAGGGCCTGATCCGCCAGCAGGTGCTCCGACTGCCCAACGTCAAGACGATCACGGCTCGCGCCACCGGCCTCGTGTTCGACGGCTCCGCTGTCACCGGGGTCCGCTGTGAGGTCAGCGGGGTGCCCGGTGTCGAGCGCGGTGACCTCGTGGTGGATGCCATGGGGCGGTCCAGCAAACTGTCGGACTGGCTGGAGCAGGCCGACTGGGACCGGCCGGTCACCCGGCGGATGACAGTGCACCTCAACTACGCGACCGCCCTGTTCCGTCGCCCGGAGGTGACGCCGGACTCGACGGTCGTGCTGGCATTGAACACCGCCAGGGCGCAGGCGGACGTGGCCGGGGCTGCGTTCTTCGCCATCGAGGACGGCCGGTGGATGGCCATGATGGCCGGTTACGGCAAGGACCGCCCGGGGCGCACCGCCGACGACTTCGTCCGTCGCCTGCGCGAGCAGTTCCCACCGGAGTTCGGCGAGGTCGCCGACCAGGAGATGATCGGTGACGTCCAGACCTACCACCACGCCGACAGCCGACGACGGGACTTCCACGCGCTCAAGCGGTTCCCGGCCGGTCTGATCAGCGTCGGCGACGCCGTCGCGTCGTTCAACCCGGTGTACGGGCAGGGCATGACAGCGGCGGCCCTGCACGCGGCCTGCCTGTCGACGTACCTGCGGTCCGGTCCGGATCTGCGGGCGCCCGCGCGTCACTACCTCGCGCTCCAGAAGGTCGTGGTCGACGCCGCCTGGTCGCTCTCCACCTCGGCGGACCTGGCGTTGCCCCACGTCGACGGGCCCTACCCGCGCGGCTACCGGCTCTCCAGGTGGGCCAGTGGGCAGATCATCGCCGCGACCGTCACGGACGTGGCGACCGCGCGGCGGTTCAACGACGTGGTTTCCATGCGCGAGCACCCGCGCTCACTGGCCCGGCCCGGCGTGCTCCTGGGCGCCCTGCGGGCCAACCGGCGCACACACTGAGCGGGTGACCCGGCGGCCTCGGCAGGAGGCCGCCGGGACAGCCCATTACCGGGGGAGCTTGCGGAGGATGTCGACCACGAAACGGTGGTCGTCCAGCTGCGGCAGCCCGGAGACACCGACCCAGCCCACCACACCGGTGCCACGCACGCGCAGCGGCACCGCGCCCCCGGCCGCCGCGTACCGCGAGGCCGGCAGGCCGAACCTCTCTGCCAGCGTCACCTGCTTGTCCTGGCACAGCCGGGCCATGTAGAGCGAGGAGTGCTCGAACCGCATCACCACCCGCCCCTTGCGGCGCAGCCACGCGTCGTTGTCCGCCGTCGACCCCGGCAGGCCACAGTGGAACAGCTGCCGCCCGGCCCGCCACACGCCCACCGAGACCGGCAGCCGCTGCTCGGTCGCGGCGGTGACGGCGAGCATCCCCAGCTCGTACGCGTCGGTCTCGGACAGACCCGCGAGCTCCAGCTCGTTCTCCTCGCGCAGCAGCTCGTCCAGCGTCGGCCACGATTCACGGTCAGCTGACATGTTCTTCTCCTTTTGGTGCGGGCGATCGTCCTCGTCCTGCGGGGCGATCACCAGGCGCAGGGCGCGTAGTCCTTCAAAAAACAGCCGTACAGATCCTCGCCCTGCTCGCCGCGGACGATCGGGTCGTACACCCGGGCCGCTCCGTCGACCAGGTCCAGTGGGGCGTGGAAGCCCTCGTCGGCCAGCCGCATCTTCGTCGGGTGAGGGCGTTCGTCGGTGATCCAGCCGGTGTCGACGCTGGTCATCAGGATGCCGTCGGTCAACATCTCCTCGGCGCTGGTGCGGGTCAGCATGTTCAGCGCCGCCTTGGCCATGTTGGTGTGCGGGTGCCCCGGCCCCTTGTAACCGCGACCGAACTGGCCCTCCATCGCCGACACGTTCACCACGTACTTGCGGCGGGCCGACGCGGCGGCCATCACCGGACGCAACCGGCTGACCAGCACGAACGGCGCGGTGACGTTGCACAGCTGCACTTCGAGCAGCTCGACCGGGTCCACCTCCTGGACCCGCTGGACCCAGCTGTTGACCGAGTCGAGGTCGGGCACGAGACCTCCGGCGTCGATGGCCGTGGACGCCGCGATCCGTTCCGGCGAGGCCGATCCGCTGGTCAGTGCCAGCGCGGTGAGCGCGTGCGGGGTGAGCGCTGTCGACTGTGGCCCGGCGGTCAGGCTGCCCACCGGGCCGCCCTGCCCGTCCGGCTTGGCGAACGTGATCAGCTCCGGCAGCGGGCCGTCCGGCAGGGCCGCGGCCTCGGCGGCGATGAGCTGCGCGTACGCCCCGGGGGACCGGCGGACGGTCTGCGCCGCGTTGTTGATCAGGATGTCGAGGGGGCCCTGGCTGCTGACGTCGTCGGCGAGCGCGATCACCTGGGCGGGGTCGCGTAGGTCGATCCCGACGATGCGCAGACGGTGCAGCCAGTCCGCGCTGTCGGGCATCGCGGCGAAGCGGCGGACCGCGTCGTGCGGGAACCGGGTCGTCACCGTCGTGTGCGCGCCGTCGCGCAGCAGCCGCAGCGCGATGTACATGCCGATCTTGGCCCGGCCGCCGGTGAGCAGCGCACGCCGGCCGGTCAGGTCGGTGCGGGCGTCGCGGCGCTCCCGGTTCAGGGCGGCGCAGGACGGGCAGAGCTGGTGGTAGAAGGCGTCCACCTCGCGGTAGCGCTGCTTGCAGACGTAGCAGCCGCGCGGGTTGTGCAGGAAGCCGGCCGTCTCGCCCGCGACGGAGGACGCGAGCGGAATGCCCTGTGTCTCGTCGTCGATCCGCCCCGGAGCGCCGGTGGCGGTGGCCTCCGTCACCGCGCGGTCGGCGGCGAGGATGGCGTCCCGCCGCTCCTCCCGCCGCCGCTGCTTGATCACCTTGTAGAGCCGGGCGGTGGCCCGCTGCACCTGCACCACGTCGGGGTGGTCGGAGGGCAGCGCCTCCAACGCCTCGAAGACGCTGAGGCAGGCCTCCAGCCGGCTTCGGTCAATACCCTCTTGACCGTTTTCGGTAATGTTGTCCACCGTCATGCGTCGTTGTCTCGTCCCGTATCCCGTGCCGGCTCCAGCCGACCCGCCCCAAGTCCGACCCGAAACGGTACGCGCCTCACGGCCTCCGACGCACCTCGCGGCCGCTCGGCGTGGTGCGCCTCGCGGCGCTGTCAGTCGGCGTCGGCGTGGCCGAGACGCCAGTAGCCCATGAAGGCCACCGCCCGCCGGTCCATACCCCGCTCGGCGACGAGGTGCCGGCGCAGGTTACGGATGACGCCGGCCTCCCCGGCCAGCCACGCGTAGAGCGGCGCCGAGGCCACCCGCTCGGGCACCTCCCACAGGATCTCGGTGTCCACGTCGACGTCCGGCACGGGTTGGGCGGCTGTCGACGCGCCGGGGGCCAGCAGTTCCCCGGCCGCCGCGACGACGGCGGGCACCAGCCGGCTGCCGTACCCGTCGGCACCCCGGGCCAGCCAGCGGACCTCGACGCCAGGCGGCGCGAGCAGCGGCAGCACGTCGGCGGCGTCGGGCACCTCCAGCACGACAGTGCCCCGGGTGTCGAGGGGGAGCTGCTCGCAGATGCTGCTGATCGCCGGCACGGCGGTCTCGTCCCCGGCCAGTAGCACCGTGCCGCCGGTGGGCTGTCGAAACTCGACCCCGCCGTGGTTGCCGTCGAAGCCGGCATCCGGCCCGACCAGGGCGATCTCGTCGCCGACGCTGGCCCGCCGAGCCCAGCGCGTCGCCGGGCCACTGTCGCCGTGCAGCACCAGGTCGACATCGACCTCGGCCAGGTGCGGCCGGACCGCCCGCACCGTGTAGGTGCGTATCGGGTTGCGCAGGTGCTCGGGCAGGGCCCGCCACGTCGCGTACCAGTCCGCGCCGTCCGGCAGGGTCGCCCGGTCCTGACCGGGCAGCGGCAGCGCCAGCTTGATCCGCTGGTCGTAACCGTTGTCGGCGAAGCGGTCCAGGTCCGCCCCGGTGAAGGTCACCCGGGTGAAGGACGGGCTCAGGCGACGTACCGCCCGGACGGTGACGGCGAACACGCGCCACGGGGCGATGGGCAGGGTCTCGGTCATGGTGCCTCTCTCGACTCGGGCTCGCGTCTACCGGGTGGTGCTCGCCACGGCGCGGGAGCGCCACAGCAGCCAGACGAAGTACGGGGTGCCGATCATGGCGGTGACCAGGCCGGCGGGGATCTGGGCCGGAGCGATGACCGTCCGACCGAGGGTGTCGGCGATGCTGACCAGCGCCGCGCCGAGCAGGGCGGCCACCGGGAGCACCCGGGAGTGCCGGCCGCCGACGAGCGCCCGCGCGGCGTGCGGGGCGACCAGACCGACGAAACCGATGACCCCGACGGCCGAGACGGCGGTGGAGGTGAGCAGCGCCGCCGCGCCGAGCGCGATCAACCGGGTGCGTTCCAGTCGGACGCCCAGCACCCGGGGGGTGTCGTCGTCCAGCGCCATCAGGTCGAGTTCCCGACGGGCGGCGACCACGGCCGGAGTGAGCACCAGCAGGGCGATCAGCACCGGCAGCACCTGGGTGGGCATCCGGCCGTAGGTGGAGCCGGACAGCCAGGTCAACGCCTTCCCGGTGTTCCAGGGGTCGAAGGCCACGACCAGGTAGGTGATGACCGCCATGCCGCCCTGCCAGGCGCCGAAGCCGATCAGCACAAGTCGGTCGGAGCTCAGTCCGCCGCGCCAGGCCAGGCCGTAGACCAGGGCGAACGCCAGCATCGCGCCGAGCCCGGCGACGCCGGAGACGGCCCACACCCCGGCCAGCGGCACGAAGGTGAGCAGGGAGACGGCGCCGAGCCCGGCGCCGGCGGTGATGCCGAGGATGCCCGGTTCGGCCAGCGGATTGCGGCAGACCGCCTGCACTGTGGTGCCGGCGACCGCGAGCGCCGCGCCGGCCAGGACCGCCGCGGCGACGCGCGGCCACCGCTGGTCCAGCACAAAGGTGTACGCGGGCCCGGTGGTGCCGTTGACCCAGTTGACGACGTCGCCGAGCAGCACCCAGGTGTCACCGGCGAGCATGCCGACCGCCACGGCGCAGACGGTCAGGACTGCGGTGACGGCGACGACGCCGCGGTGGAAGGCGGCGGAGCGGACAGCCGCGTGCCCTCCGGGCGGACGACGGGTGGGGCCGGCGTCGCGGTGCCGGCGGGCCAGCCAGATGAGGATCGCCGCGCCGAACAGGGTGGTGACCACGCCGGTGGGGATGTCGACCCCGGCCTGCCCGCCCATCACGGCCCGCAGCAGCACGTCGGAGCCGAGCACGATGATGACCCCGGCGATGCCGGACAACGGCAGCAGGATGCGGTGCCGGTGTACGCCCGGCACCACGGGGGCGAGCAGCCGGACGATCACCGGGGCGCACAGGCCGACGAAGCCGACCGGACCGGTGAGGGTGACGGCCGCGGCGGAGAGCAGCACGGCCAGCACCATGACGGTGAGCCGGGTGCGCCGCACGTCGAGGCCGAGCACTGTGGCGGTGTCGTCGCCGAGGGCGAGGATGTCGAGGCGGTGCCCGAGCAGCACGAGCACGATGGTGGCGCCGACGATCACCGGGGCGAGTTGGGTCAGCGCGGTCAGGTCGCTCTGCACCAGCGAGCCGTTCCCCCAGGCGAACAGCCCGATGGTGGCCTGCTCGAAAAGGAGCAGCAGCAGTGTGGTCACCGACCCGAGAGCCAGCGCGGTCGCCGAGCCGGCGAGGATCAGCCGGGTGGTGCCGGCCTGCCCACCGGAGGACATCGCCATCACCAGGCCGGCGGCGGCCAGCCCGCCGCAGAAGGCGAGGCCGCCGGCGGGCAGCGCGGGCAGTGAGACGCCGAACGCGGCGACGGCGACGATCGCCAGGTGGGCGCCCGCGTTGACCGCGAGGGTGTCGGGGGAGGCGAGCGGGTTGCGGGCGATCGACTGCAACGCCGCCCCGGCGAACCCGAGCGCCACGCCGATGGCGAGCCCGGCGAGCAGCCGGGGCAGCCGCGACGCGATCAGGACGCGGGCCGCCTCGTCGTCCGCGCCGATCGCGAGCCGCAGCAGGTCGAGGGCGCCGACGTTCGAGGTGCCCTGGGTGAGGTGCACCGCGCCGACCACGAGCAGCAGCAGGGTCGCGGCGACGAAGACGACGGCGACGCGGGGCACGGCCTGGTGTCCGCCCGGAGCCGGCCGGGTGGCCGGCGCCGGGCGTGGGGGCGCGTTCAGCACGCTCACACCGTGTACGTCTTGACGAGTTCGTCGATGTACTGCTTGCCGGAGAGAGGACCGCCGAAGGTCCAGATGCCGTTGGGCATCTTGTGCAGGTTGCCCTTCTGCACGAAGGGCAGCGACTTCCAGATGGCGTTGCCGGCGAGACCGTCGGCGAACACGTCGTCGCCGTCGGAGGCGTTGTAGAAGAGGTGCATGTTCGGGTCCTTGAGGACCGTCATGCCCTCGACGTCGGTCTGGCCCAGGCCCCACACCTCATCGGTCTTGCCGGTCCAGGCGTTGGTGAGGCCGAGTTGGATGCCGATCTGGGAGACCAGCGCGCCAGTGCCGAACATCCGGATGCTGACGGTGCTGCCCTCCTTCCAGCCGTCGGCGATGGCGAACGGACGGCCGGCGGCACCCGCGTCGGCGATTCTCTTCTTGCCGTCGGCGATGGCCGCGTCGAAGTCGGTGAGCAGCTTCTCCGCCTCGGTGGTCTTGCCGACCGCCTTCGCGATCATGTTGAGGTCGGTGCGCATCCGGCCGAGGTTGTCGGTGGCGTCACTGCCCTTGGCGACCACCACGGGCACGAACTTCTCCAGCTGACTGACCATGTTGGCGCCCCGGTCGTCCTCCATCACGACGAGGTCGGGCTGGAGGGCGACGATCGCGTCGACGCTGGGCTCGCCGCGGACCCCGACGTCCTTGACGCCCGGGTCGAGCTTCGCGGAGGTGACCCAGGTGCCGTAACCCTTGGGGTCGGCGACACCGACGGGCATGACGCCCAGGCTGACCAGCAGCTCGACCTCGCCCCACTCGAGCCCGACGACCTTCGTCGCCGGCGCCTTGAGGGTGATCTCCTTGCCCCGGCTGTCGGTGACGGTGACCGGGCCGCCGGCCGCCGAGGCGGAGGTGTCGGGGGCCGCGGCGTTCTCGGTGGTGCCGCAGGCGCCGAGTGTCAGCGCGGCCACGACGGCGATGAGGGCGGTGAAACGGGTACGGGTCATGACGGTCTTTCTCTGCTGTGGATGGGGGTGGTTCAGACCAGGGCGCGGATCTGGTGCCGCCCGACCGGGCGGGTGGTGACCAGTCCGCTGACCGGATCGGTGGTCACCTCGATGCGGATCCCGTAGGTCTCGGTGAGGGCGTTCTCGGTGAACACCGTTGCCGGGGTGCCGGTGGCGCGGACCCGGCCCTGCTGCAACAGGACCACCTCGTCGGCCACGGCGGCTGCCTGGTTGAGGTCGTGCAACACGACGCCGACGGCGACGCCGTGATCGTCCGCGAGGTCACGGACCAGGTCGAGGATCTCCACCTGGTAGCGCAGGTCGAGGAACGTGGTGGGTTCGTCGAGGAGCAGAACCGGGGTGTCCTGGGCGAGGCAGGTGGCCAACCAGACCCGCTGCAACTCGCCTCCGGAGAGTTCGTCGACGGGACGGTCGGCCATCGCGGCGACGCCGGTGACGTCCATGGCGCGTGCGATGGCGCCGGGACCGTCCGGGTCCTCGGTGCGCCAGCGTCCCCGGTAGGGGTGGCGGCCGTAGCCGACGACGTCGCGGACGGTGACTCCGCTGGGCACCGGCCGGCTCTGGGCGAGCAGGGTGACCCGCCGGGCGAACTCCCGGGCCGCGAGGCTGGCGGCCGTGACGCCGTCGGCGAGGTGCACGATTCCGGCCTCGATCGGGTGCAGCCGGGCCAGGGCCCGCAGCAGGGTGGACTTGCCGCTGCCGTTGGGCCCCACCAGTGCGGTCACGGCACCCGCGCGCAGGTTGATCACGGCACCGTGCACCACCGGCACACCGTGATAGCCCAGACGGAGGTCGACGCCGGACAGGCTGCGTTCCCCGTTGACCGACGCCAACTCGTTCTGCATGAGGTTAGGCTAACCTAACCAAACGCCGCCGTGTCAAGCCGGTCGTGGGGCCGTGACCGGCCTGGCGGACCGGTGGTCGTCGGGTCCGTGCGCGCGTGGGGGATGCTGGGTCCGTGCAGATCGCGACCCTCGGCCCACTCGCCGTCGACGGCCAGCCCGTTCGGGGTGAACGGCTCGCGGCGGTGCTCCGCGCGCTCGTCGACGCGCGGGGGCGCGCGGTCTCCGTGAACCTGCTCGTGGACGCCGTCTGGGACGGGGCCCCACCCGACGACGCGACCGGCGCCGTCCAGGCGCTCGTGTCCCGGGTACGCCGACTCGGGCTGCCCGTGGTCGCGGTGCCGGGCGGATACCGGCTGCCCGCCGAGGAGATCACCGTCGACGCGGTCGAGGCGCGCGCGCTCGTCGATCAGGCGGGCACCGTGCTCCGGTGCGGTGACGTCAGTGCCGCCCGCGGTCTGGCCGATCAGGCGCGGGCGCTGTTCCCCGAGGTGCCGGAGTTGGTCAGCGCCGAGGACACCCGCCTGTTCGCGGAGGTCGCCGCGCTGCGCGCGCAGGCGGCACTCGCCGGCGTGGGCCCGTTCGACGAGGTCGACCTGGGCCGACTCGTCGCGAGGACACCGCCGGACGAGCCGTCCGCCGCCCTGCTCGTCCGGGTGCTTGCCGCGCAGGGACGGGAGGCGGAGGCGCTGGAGGTGGTCGAGCGGCTGCGCGCCGACCTGGCCGACCGCTACGGCACCGACCCGTCGCCCGTGATCACGAGCGTCCACCTGGCGTTGCTGCGTGGTGAACTCACCGCGCCGCCCGCCGCGGCGCCGCCGACGCCGCCCCGGCAGCAGGCGCGGATCACGCTGCCCGCCGCGTGGCGCCGCCCCATGGCCGCCCTCGTCGGGCGGGAGCGGGACGTCACTGCCGTCACCGACGCGCTCGCCGAGACACCCGTCGTGACGATCGTGGCGACCGGCGGGGCGGGCAAGACCCGGCTCGCCGCCGAGGTGGCCAGGCGTACGGCGGCGGGTGGGCGGGCGGTACGCGTGATCGAACTCGCCGGCCTGCGCTCGCCCGACGAGGTTCTGCCCACTGTGCTCGCCGCGCTCGGCGGCGCGGACACCACGGCCACCGGCGGCAACCTGGGTCTGGAGCGGCGGGTCCTCAGCCCCGAGGAGCGGCTGCGCGCCGTGGCGCCGGACCTGGACGGGCTGGTGGTGCTGGACAACTGCGAGCACGTGCTCGACGCGGTGGCCGTCGTCGTCGCGGACCTGGTCGCGGCGGCCTCGCCGGAGGTCGCGGTGCTCGCGACGAGCCGCGCCCCACTGGGCCTGGTCGGCGAGCTGGTGCACCGGCTGACCGCGTTGCCGGACGCCGACGCGCTCGCGCTGGTCGAGTCCCGGGCACGGGCCGGTGGCGCCGTACCGACGTGGGACACCGAGCGGGCGCTCGCCCTGTGCCACCGGCTCGACAACCTGCCGTTGGCCCTCGAACTGGCCGCCGCGCGACTGCGGAACATGCCGATCGACGACGTGCTCGCCGGGCTGACCGACCGGTTCGCCCTGCTCGACGACGCCCTACGCGGCCTGCCCGAGCGGCACGCGAGCCTGTGGGCGCTTGTCGACTGGAGCAGGGAACTGCTCGCCGGGGCCGACCGCGACCTGCTCCAGCGGGTCGCGGTCATTCCCGCGCCGTTCACCGCGGACCTCGCCGCCGCCGTCGCGCAGGCCCCGGACGTCCGTCGCGGCCTGGCGACCCTCGTCGAACAGTCCCTGCTGACCCTGGTCGAGGGGGACGGTCCGCCGCGCTACCGCATGCTCGAAACGGTCCGCGAGTACGGCGAGGCCCGGCTGGACGCGGCCGGTGCCCGGGATCAGGCCATGGCCGGCCTGGTCAGCTGGGCGCGGGAGCAGTCCGTCGCGCTGACCGGCCGCTTCATCGGCCCCGGCCAGGTCGAGGCGCTGCACCGTTGCGCCGCCGAGCAGGACAACCTGGTCGCCGGCCTGCGGTGGGCGATGGGAACGGACGACGAGCCCGCCGCCGTCGACGTCGCCGCCGCGCTGTTCCACCTCTGGTCGGTGCGGGGCCTGCACCTGGAGGTCCTCGCCTGGGCGCGCGGGCTGCTGCACATCGACGACCCGCAGCGGCGGCTGCGGTCGGCGATCCTGCGCGGCGCGGCCAGCGGCCGGCCACTGCCCAACGCCGACCGGCTGGCCTGGACGTGCGTGGTGATCAGCGTGAACGCCGGCGTCAGCGCCGATCTGCGGCCCGCCGTGCTCGCCCGGCGGGCGCTGCGGACGCTCCAGACCGAACGTCCCGGCGAGGTGTCGTCCCGGATGACCGCTATTGCGGCGGCGCTGCCCGGCTTCGACGCGTCCGACGTGGAGCAGAGCCTGAAGAGCGCGACCGAGATGGTCGCGCACCCGGACCCGTACGTGCAGGCGCTGGGGCTGTTCGCGCGCGCGGCGGTGCGGGAGAACGGCGGCCTGCCGGAAGCGTCGATCAGCGACGCCGAGCAGGCTTACCACCGCTTCGAGGCCGCCGGAGACCACTGGGGCATGGCGATGGCGGCGGGTGCGGTCGGGCAGTTCCTGGTCCCGGGCGGGGATGCCCGGTCGGCCGAGTGGCTGACCCGCAGCGTCCGGCACATGGAGCTGGTCGGCGCCACGCAGGACGCGCGGTCGATCCGGGTACGGCTGGACGTGCAGCTCGCCCTGACCGGCGACGCCGAGGCCGAGCGGCGACTGGGTGAGACGGCCGCGCTGGGCCAGGCCGAGCAGATCGACTCCGCGCAGGCGCTGCTCGGCCTGGCGCACCTCGCCTGGCAGCGTGAGCGGTACGACGAGGCGCTCGCCCACGCCGACGAGGTGACGCGCGTCCTCGCCGGCTGGGTCGGGCCGCAGCCACAGCCGCGCGTGATGCTCCGGGCCACGGCGGCGATCATCTACCTGCGCGTGGCCCAGGTTGGGCGGGTGTCGGGCACCGACGCCACCATCCAGGCGGCCGCGATGCTGTCGCTCGCCCGTGACGATGCGTTGACCTCACGGGACCTGCCGGTGATCGGGGCGTGGGCTTCGGGCGGCGCGGAGTTCGCGGCGTACCGGGGTGACGTCGACAGCGCCCGCGAACTGGCCGTACTCGCGAAGCGGATCGGCACCCAGATCGAGATGTTCTTCCCCTTTGAAAACGGCGAACGGCTCAACGCCATCCTCGGGAACGAGGAGCAGCGTGAGCCGTTGCTGGCCGCGTGGCGCGAGCGGCCACCCGCCGCGGCCGTCAGCCGGATCCGCGAGCTGATGGACGACCTGCTCGCCTGACTCAGATCTTCTTGCGGTACGCCCGCAGCGCCAGCGGCATGAACACCGCAACGAAGCCGGCGCACCAGGCGAGCGTCCACCACACGTGGTTGCCCAGTGGGGTGCCGAGGAACAGCCCGCGTACCGACGCCACCAGATGGGTCATCGGGTTGACGTCCACGAACGCCTGCATCCAGCCCGGCAGGGTGTCGGCGCCGACGAACACATTGGACGCGAAGCTCAGCGGCATGATCAACGCGAACATCACACCCTGCACGGCACCCGCGGTCCGCACCTTCATCGACACCAGCACCGGCAGCCAGCTCAGGCAGAGCGCGAACAGCACCGCGAGCAGACACCCGGCGATCGCCCGGAACGGGTCGGTGTCAATCCGGAAACCCATCACGTAGCCGATCGCGAGCGTCGACACGGTGACGATGACGTACCGGACGACATCGCCGAGGACCGCGCCGACCAGTGGGGCTGAGCGGGGGATCGGCAACGACCGGAACCGGTCGAAGATGCCCTTGGCGATGTCGGTGTTGAGGTTGACGCCGATCGCGATGGCGCCGGTCGCGATCGTCTGCGCCAGGATTCCGGGCAGCAGGAACTGCAGGTAGTCGTGGGTCGATCCGGCGACCGCGCCGCCAAAGACGTACACGAAGATGATGAGGAACAGCACCGGTTGCAGGGTGACGTCGATGAGCGCCTCGGGCGTACGCCAGGTCTTGATGAGGCTGCGCTTGGCGAGCGCCAACGAATGCCGGACCAGCCGGAACGGCCGAGGGTTCGGCGCGGAGTTCGAGAGCACGCGGCTTCTCGTGGGCGCTGTGTCGGTCAGAGTGCTCATGCCGCGACCTCCGTGGGGCGGGTGGTGTCGTCTTCAGACGCCGTACGCCCGGTGAGGGTGAAGAACACCTCGTCGAGGCTCGGCAGGTGCAGGGAGAGTTCGGTGACCCCGATGCCGGCCGTGGCGAACCGCGCGACGCTCTCGGTCAGGGCCGCGTCGTCGGTGACCGGCACCGCGAGCACGCCCTTACGGATCTCGTCGGCCTGCGCGCCGGAACCGACCTGGGTCAGGATCTCCGCGGTGCGCGGCAGCTGAGCCGGATCGGACGGCCGGACCTCCAGGGTCTGCCCGCCGACCACCCGCTTGAGCCCTTCGGGGGTGTCGTGCGCGATGACCCGGCCGTGGTCGATCACCGTGATCGCGTCGGCGAGCGCGTCGGCCTCCTCCAGGTACTGGGTGGTCAGCAGCACCGTCGAGCCGTTGTTGACAAGCGTTCGGACCACGTCCCACATGTCCTCGCGCTTGGCCGGGTCGAGCCCGGTCGTCGGCTCGTCCAGGAAGATCACGTCGGGGGAGCCGACGAGGCTGGCGGCCAGGTCCAGCCGTCGCCGCATGCCGCCGGAGTAGGTCTTGGCCGGGCGGTTCGCGGCATCGGTCAGGTCGAACCAGTCGAGCAGTTCGGCGGCCCGTCGCCGCGCGCCGACGCGCCCCAGCTCCAACAGGGTGCCGAACAGCTCCAGGTTCTGCCGCCCGGTCAGGTCCTCGTCGACCGAGGCGTACTGGCCGGTGAGGCCGATACTCTGCCGAACGCGTTCGGCGTCCCGTACCACGTCGAAACCGCTGATCCGGGCGGTCCCGCCGTCCGGGGTGAGCAGGGTGGAGAGGATGCGCACGGCGGTGGTCTTGCCGGCGCCGTTGGGCCCGAGCACCCCGAGCACCGTCCCACGGGGTACGGCGAGGTCCACGCCCTGAAGCGCCCTCGTCTTCCCAAACGTCTTCACGAGGCCCTCGGCCTCGATCACCAGGTCAGCTGTCATGCGCCGAGTCTGCGCGGGCCCGCTGACACCGCCCCGACACGCCGCCGACATCGGCTGACACGGGCTGACACCGGGGCTGGGAGAGAGGGCGGCCAGGGTGTGCACATCCACACCGGCGGTCGGCGTCACGATATGCTGGCCACGGCAGAGCGCCTGCCAGCGCCCGATGTGGTGGCCCACGCCTGACCACATGCTTGGGCCAAGAGTCTCCGACTCCGCGCCGATGTGTCGACTCCCGGCGTGCCGGTCACGCCGCCCGTTCGGTGGAGTGCGTGGGGCTGCACCGGAGGCGTCATGTCTGATCCGATTCCCCGACGGACCCCGGCCCCGGGACGCGCCCGCAAGCGCGCCATCCGGGAGCATGCAGCCCGTGCCGGCGTTGCCTACTCGGAGGCGGCCCGCCAGCTTGAGTCGGTCGGCCTCCGGCCCGGCGAAACCCTCTCCCGGTACGGGCGGACGATCTATCCGATCGGGTTCGACCCGCATCGCCAGCTGCTCGTCGAACGCCGTGAGCGGCGGTCGTTCGAGGAGCGGGTGTCGGACACCAGGCGGGCCGCTGCCCTACCTCATGGCCGCGCGCAGCACCTCGTCGAGCGGTTCCCGCCCAGCCGTGGGCGTACCGGCAGCGGGGTGGGCTCGCTCTATCACGGCGAGGGCCGCGAGGAACTGCTCGCGATGCTGTACATCGTGATCGTGGCCGAGTCGCCAGGGTGGCTGCCCGAGGTGGGGGACCTCGCCTGGATCGCGGAACTCGGCGAGGACACCGCGCTCGACACGGCCTGCGCCGAGATCGACCGCGAGGCCCGCCGCCTGCTCGACCAGGAGCCACTGGCCCTCTGGTCGCGCATCCAGAAGGCGCTGACCGTGGCCGAACGCATTGTGGACGGGCAGGTCCGCCAGGAGGCGATCCGGCAGACCGCGCTGTTGAGCACGATGATGACGCCGCGTCTGGGATACGCGGGCGAGCCGTACGTTCCGGGGTTGCCTGTCGCCGGTGCCCGGCAGATCCTCGACGCGCTGCTCATCGTCGCCGACGACGGCCACGCGCCGGGCACCCGGGTACGCCTGCTCACGCAGCCGCACGACGCGCGGTCGGCCACGATCATCGGTGCCCGGTGGGGTTCGTCCGGTCCGCCGGTGGGCTACCTCGTGTGGCTCGACGGGGCGACGGCGCCGCTGTCGGCCCGCCCTGACGACCTGATTGTCCTGGCCCACCAGGAAACCACTCCGCGCTGAGCCAGTGCCGGCCTCGGTGGTGCCCGCATCGTCTCCTCCGGGCCCGGTCAGACCCTCCTGCACAGCTTCGTTGCCTGGGCCACCTTCGGATGGATCCGGCGCGGCGGCCGCCGGTGACCGACGGTCACCTGCGTCGGGGCGGATGCGGTCGTGAGCGGTATACCTCAGAGTCATATTCATACCTCCGAGGTATACCGCTCAACAGCACGACGACATGGCGGGCCAGTCAGAGCACACGCCGGGCACGGGCCGGCCGGGCTCCCTTGCGGGGAGCCCGGCCGGCGCGGTCGACGCCGTCGTAGAGCTGTCCGGAGCGCAGAGGGGGGGAGGTGCTGCGGCGGGAGAGGTACGGACGGCGTGACCGCGCTCCGCGCGGTGGTCCACCTGCTCAGCTCGGTAGGCGGCCCCGCGTGGAGACGAAGTGGTACGACATGACGGCGAACCCGGGGTCACGGAGCAGCCGTCGGAAGGCGTGCAGTTGCTGGGGCGACAGCCCGGCGGCCAGCAGGTCCGGTTCCAACTGGCGGGAGTTGGTCTCGTAGAGCGACGTTCCGGTCGACCCGCCGGCCCAGCTCTGCGAGTGGGTGATGGTGTCCAGGTCGGTCAGACCGGCGAGGGCCATCTCGGTGTGCACGTCCTGCGCCCAGCCCAGGTCGGCGCCGTGGTCCTCCAGGACACCCATCATGGCGTCCATGACCTGCGCGAAGAGCTTCGCGGCGTCGTCGGTCGGGGCGGTCAGCACCCGCTGCGGCACCGTGCAGTCGAACTCCTCGACCACCAGCCACCCGCCGGGCGCCAGCGCACCGGTGAGGGTGCGCAGGACCCGTCGTCGATCGGGGAGGTGCAGCAGCACCAGGCGGGCGTGGATCAGGTCGAACGCGTCCCCGGGTGGCGGTTCGGTGCGCACGTCGTGCTGGCGTACGTGCAGGTTGCCCTCGGCCACGAGGTGTGTGGGGTCGATGTCGGTGGCCAGCACGTGGCCGCCGTCGCCGACCGCGCGGGCCATCCGGCGGGCCATCGAGCCTCCACCGGCCCCGACCTCCCAGCAGGTCGCGCCCGGCTCCAGCACCGGGCGGGCCAGCCGACGTGTCGTGATCGGGTCCAGGAAGGACTCCAGCGCGTGCATCTGGGGAACGGCGTCGGGTGCGCCGTTGTCGAACGTGTACGTGTCATCGCTCGTAGCGGTGGTCATCGGTGTCTACCTCTCCGTGAAGGGTCGGGTGACTACGGGGTGTCGGCCCAGAGCCGAGGGGTCGATCGGTTGGCCGGGGGCGGCGCAACGGCGGCGACGCTCAACATCGCCGCCAGTGGGGCCGGATCGCGGCGGGCCTCCGCGGTCGGCCGGTCGTAGACCACCCGGCCGTACTCCAGCACCGCCACCCGGTCCGCGAGTTCGATGGCGTGCTGGAGTTGCTGCTCCACGAGCAGCACGGTCAGGCCGTCGGCGGCGAGACCGTTGACGAGTTCGCGGACCCGCGCCGCCAGATCGGGTGAGAGGCCCTCGCATGGTTCGTCGAGCAGCAGCACCCGGGGTTGGCCGAGCAGCGCACGGGCTATCGCCAGCATCTGCTGCTCGCCGCCGGAGAGTTCGCAGCCGCGGTGTCGCAGCCGTACCGCCAGCCTCGGCAGCAGTTCCAGGGTCCGGGCGACCGTCCAGCCCTCGCCGCCGGAGGTGCGGGCCCGCCACGGTGCGGCCGCCAGGTGCAGGTGCTCGGCCACTGTCAACCGGGAGAAGACCCGGCGGCCCTGCGGGACGAGACCGACGCCGGACTGGGCGATGCGATGTGGTTGTCGGCCGGCGACGTGCACGCCGCCGATCTCGATGCGACCGCTGGACGCGCGAACCAGCCCGGCGATGGTGTGTACGAGTGTGCTCTTGCCCGCCCCGTTGCGGCCCACCACGGCCTGGATGCTGCCCGGGCGTACCCGCAGGCTGACCTCGTGCAGGACGATTCCCCCGCCGTAGCCGGCGCAGAGACGATCCACAGTGAGCATCAGGCCACCCCGTCGGCGTAGGCCTGCCGCACCAGCGGCGAGGTACGGATCTCGTCCGGTGTGCCGGCGGCCAACGTCTGACCGTCGCGCAACACGGTGACCGTGTCGGAGAGGGCGTACACCAGGTCCAGTCGGTGTTCGACCAGCAACACGGCGACCGCCCTGGGTAGCGCCTGGAGCAACTCGACCAGCCGGCCGACCTCGATGGCGGACAGCCCGGCCGCCGGTTCGTCGAGGAGCAGCAGGCGGGGGCGACCGGCCAGGGCCATCGCGATCTCCAACTGGCGTCGTTGCCCGTGCGCGAGGTGCCCGGCAGGCACCGCCGCGACGGCGGTGAGCCCCATCTGGTCCAGCAGTGGGCCGGCCAGGCGCTGCGCGGCGCGTCGGCGTCCGCCCGGCCACCACCGGCGGCGTGGGATGACCCGGGGCAGCGCGGCCACCACGACGTTCTCCGTCGCGGTGAGCGTCGGAAAGACAGCGGGTCGTTGGTGGATGCGGTTGATGCCCCGCCGGGCCCGGGCCGCCGGGCCGAGCCGACCGACGTCCCGTCCGTCGAACCGCACCGTGCCGCGGTGCGGCCTGGTGGACCCGCCGAGCACGTTGAGCAGGGTCGTCTTGCCGGCCCCGTTCGGGCCGATCAACGCGTGCCGCTGGCCGTCGTGGATGCGCAGGTCCACGCCGTCGAGTGCGGCGAGCGAGCCGTACCGCACGCTGATCTCCTGGGCTTCCAGCAGGCCGGTCATCGGTGCAGCTCCGCAACGGTGGTCTGATCATGGGCGGCTGGCTGGTCCGGCTGTGGCGCCGGGGCGTTCGGCGGGCGCAGCCGACCCCGGGCCCGGTTGACGCCGGTGGGCAGCAGGTAGACCGTCGCCACGAACAGCGCGCCCAGCACCAGTGGCGCGTGGCCGGGCAGCACCCCGAACAGCCAGTCCCGGACGGCGATGACCAACGCCGCACCCACCAGGGCGCCGCCCACCGAGGCGGTGCCTCCGATGACGACACCGAGCAGCAGCAGCGCGGAGGTGTCGAAGCCGAAGTCGGCGGGGGAGATGTACTGCTGGGCGACGACCAGGAGCGAGCCGGCGGCGCCGGCGATCGCCCCGGCGGCGATGTGCGCGCCGGACAGGTGCAGCGCCACCCGGTGACCGCTGGCCCGCAACCGCGTCTCGTCGTCGCGGCCGGCACGCAGCACCAACCCCGCCCGGGTACGCAGCAGCACCAGCACCGCGCCGACCAGCATGGCCACGACTACCAGGGCGTACAGGTAACGGGCCTGATCGTTGGCCAGGGCCGGGAGCCCCCAGAACGGGCGGACCGGTGGGATGCCGGCCAGCCCGTCCGTGCCACCGGTCACCGACCGCCACCGCCCGAGGACGATGACGACGAGTTCGCCGATGGCAAGGGTGATCATCAGGACGATCACCCCTCGGGCGTGCACGACGAGCGGCACGGTCAGCGCGGCCAGCAACGCCCCGGCGGCCGCCGCGACGACGAGCTGCACGACGCCGATGTCGGAGACTCGGCTCCCGACCACGGCGCAGGCGTAGGCGCCCGCCGCGTACGGTGCGGTCTGGCCGAGGGTGGGCATGCCGGCGACGCCGGTGAGCAGGGCCACGCTCACCCCGACCAGGGCCAGCGCCAGCGTCCGGGCGAGGATCGCCGTGGTGTAGTCGTCGACCACCCAGGGCGCCACGACCAGGCCGACCAGGACGAGTGCCGCGATGCCGCCCGGAACTCGCCGGATCACCTCGCCTCTCATGCCGCCCTCCACCTGCCGGCCAGGCCACGCGCCCGCACGGCCAGCACGGCCGCCATGGCGGCGAAGAGCAGAAACGGCGCGGCGGACGGCAGCAGCGCCACTCCCAGCGTCTGGATCTCGCCGATCGCGAGCGCGGCCAGCAGGGTGCCCGCCATCGACCCGAGACCACCGAGGACGACCACCACCAGGGAGAGCAGCAGCACCGTGTCTGCGGTGCCCGTGCCGGGGCCGATGATGGGCGCGCCCAGGACCCCGGCCGCGCCTGCCAGCGCACCGGCGGCGGCGAGCACACCGGCCCGGATCCGCGCCGGGCTCACGCCCAGACAGGCGACCATCTCCGGGTCGTCGACGGCCGCCCGGACGAGCATCCCGGCCCTGGTGCGTCGCACCACCAGGTAGAGGGCGGCGGCGAGCACGGCGGCGACGACGATGAACACCAACCGGTACGCGGCGTAGCGGTGGCCGGCCACCATCACCGACCCCTCCAGGGCTGCGGGCACCTGGACCTGCGGGTTGTCGGGTCCGAAGCCGGCGACGAGCAGGCTGCCGCCGGCCAGCGCCACCCCGAACGTCAGCAGCGCCTGACTCAGGTGATTGCCGGTGGCGACCGGTGTGAGCAGACCGGCCAGGAGCACCCCCGCCGCGGCGGCGGCCAGCACACCGACCGCCAACGCCAACGCCAGGCTCGCCCAGCCGCCGTCGAGCAGCGCCGCGGCGGTGTACCCGCCGATCGCGTAGAGCAGGCCGTGCGCCAGGTTGAGGATGTTGGCGACGCCGAAACAGAAGACCAGGCCCGACGCGGCGACGAACACCAGCAGCCCGTAGGCGACTCCGTCCAACGCCGGGATCAGGTACGGGTCGATCCGGTTCGTGCCGGCCGCCACCGCTATCACCGGCCGACGGTCGCGAGGTCGCCCACGACGGTGTTGGACAGCGCCCGGCCGTCCTGGCGGACCTGCCGCAGGTACCACTTCTGCACCGGGGAGTGCGTGGTGGTGGAGAACTGCCAGGTGCCGCGCGGGCTGGCGATCTGGCCGAGTTTGCCGATGGCCGTGTTGATGGCCTCGGGGGTCGGGTCGCTTCCGGCGGCGCCGATCGCTCGGTCCAGCACCGCCGCCGCGTCGTACGAGGCCAGCGCGTAGGTCGTCGGCGAGCCGTCGTGCTTCGCCTTCCACGCGGCCACGAAGGCGCGGTTCTCCGCGTTGTCGAGGTCGGGCGAGTAGTTGAGCACCGAGTAGATGTCCCGGGCGGCCTCGCCCTGCGCGTTGAGCACGCCGCCCTCGGTGAGGAACCCGGCCGCGTACAACGGGATGTCCTTGATCTCGGACTGCGCGTACTGCTTCACGAAGTCGACGGCGGCGCTGCCGGCGTAGAAGGTGTAGACGGCCGCCGCGCCGGATGCCTTGATGCGGGCGAAGTACGGGAGAAAGTTGGTGGTGGCCGGGAACGGCGTGAAGGTCGTCTTGCCGTCGGCGTTCGCGAGCTTTCCGCCGATCTTGCCGAACGCGTCGGTGAAGCCACGCAGCTCGTCCCAACCGCCCTGGTAGTCCGGGCCGATCGCGTACACGGAGCCCTTCACGTTGTCGCGGACGTGCTGGGCGATCGCCGCCCCGGGCTCGTCGGAGAGGTACGAGGTGTGCCAGACCCGGGAGACGTCCTTGAGTTCCGGCCGGCCGTTGGAGCCGACCAGTGGCACCTTGGTCTCGTTGAGCACGGGGGTGACTCCGGCGACCGAGCCGCCACCGACGATGCCGGTGAGCGCGGACACCCGGTCCTGCTTGAGCAGCTTGGTCGCCGCCGGGACAGCGGTCTGGGCGCCGTTGCCCTCGTCCGCGACGATGAGGTCGACCTGCCGACCCCCCAACTTGCCGTCGTGGGTGTCCAGGTAGAGCTGGAAGCCGTCGCGGATCTCCGTACCGACCGCCTGGTACGTCCCGGACAGCGACGCGAGCAGGCCGATCTTTATCGAGCCGCCGGCGCTCGTGCCCGGAGCGTCGTCGCCACAGGCCGTGCTGGTGGTCAGCACGGCGGCGAGCAGCGCGGCGGTGAGGGCACGGCTGCGCCAAGGCGTGATGAGAGGCATGTCTGACTCCAGAGGAAGGGGAAGGGGTTTCCGGCGTGGGGGCGCCGGGGTGGTCAGCGGCTGCGGGCGAGCGCCGCTCGGGCAGCGGGGGTCAGCGCGTCCCCGATGCGGTTGGCCAGCTCGGTCATCTCGTAGGAGACCTTGCCCACGTCACACTCGGGCGCGGCGAGCACCAGCAGCGAGGCGCCGTCGTTGAAGGCCATGGAGAACATGAACCCGCCCTCGAGCTGGGTGACGTTGGAGATCACCGCGCCGGCGTCGAAGAAGGCCGCCGCCCCCCGCAGCAGGCTGACCAGCCCGCTACCCGTGGCGGCCAACTGGTCGGCCCGGTCCGGTGGCAGGTCGCGGGTGGCGGCCACCATCAGGCCGTCGCTGGAAATGGCGATCGCGTGGCTGACCTCGGTCGCGCGCGCCGCGAAGTTGTCCAGCAGCCAGCCGAGATCCTGTTGGTCGGTCACGTGCTCTCCTGTCGCGTCATTTGTTGCCGAGGTTGATCGGGGTGCGCCGTCGGTTCGCCACGCCCCGCGCGTACGCGGCCATCGCCGTCGCCACCTGTGCCGGGTCGCGGTACTCGGACCGTTGCTGCTGCTGGGGCACTGTCACACCGCCGGGCACGAGGTGCCGTTGCGGCTGTCGTTTGGGCAGGCCGGAGTTGGTGGTCGTGGCGACCTCGGGGGTGTGCGCCTGGGCGGCCGTACGCCAGGCGTCGTCGGCGGGGCTGGACCACTGCTGGCCGTTCTGGCCGTTCTGGCCGCTCTGGCCGTCGACGACGTCGTTCTGGAACCAGTGGTTGACCTGTTCGAAGATGAGCAGCTCCTCGGTGGGCGCGTCACCCCGGTCCGGGGGTGGGGGAGCCGGTCGGAAGACCGGCGCGGCCGGCAGGGTCCGTTCGGCCGGCGGGCGTCCGGCGCTGGGTTCGGGGCGCGGCTGGTACGGCGGCGGGGGGTTGGTAGTCCGCGCTGCCCGCCGCGACAGCCGGCCGGGTGCGAGCAGGTACTCCTCCGGTGGCAGCGACCGGATGATCGCCGCGGGCAGTGTCGCCTCGGCGAGGATGCCGCGTCGGGGGCCGCGTCGCAGTTGGACGGTGGCGCCCAGCCGGGCCGCGAGCTGGCCCACGACGACCAGCCCCATTGCCCGTACGGCGGCCACGTCGATGGCCGGCGGGCGGGCCAGCAGCTCGTTGAGTTGCTGCATCCGCTGCGCGGACAGCCCCACACCCTCGTCGCTGATCTGGACGATGACGCGGTCTCCCAGGCTCCGGCCGCTCACCCAGGTCTCGCTGCCCGGCGGCGAGTAGGTCGTGGCGTTGTCCATGAGTTCGGCGAGCAGGTGCACGACCTCGTCGACGGTCTTGGCAGCCACCGCGACGTCCCCGTCGATCATGCCGAGCCGGACCCGCGCGTAGTGCTCGATCTGGGACAGTGCTGCCTGGAGTACCTGTTGCAGCGGGACGTCGCGCTGGCGTACGCGACCCACGCCGACACCACCGAGCACCAGCAGGCTGGCGTTGATCCGGCCCATCCGGGTCGCCAGGTTGTCCAGTGTGTACAGCTGGTCGAGCCGGTCGGGGTCGGTCTCGTCCCGCTCGACCAGGTCGACCTGGGCGAGGACGGCGTCGACCAGTCGCTGTTCGCGGCGGCTCAGGTGGATGAAGATGTCGGCGGTGTTGGCGCGCATGACGGCCTGTTCGGCGGCGGTCCGCACGGCGGCCTGGTGCACGGCGCTGAACGCCTGACCCAGTTCGCCGATCTCGTCGTCGCTGGACGGTTCGAGGGCGGCACTGGACTGCTGGTGGGCCAGCTTCTGTGGGTCGACGGTGGCGCTGCCGGGCTGTTGGAGCTGGGCCACCACGGCGGGGAGCTGTTCGAAGGCCACCGCGTTGGCGGCGTCCCGTAGCCGGCGCAGCCGCCGGGTGATCTGTCGTGCGACGGCCCAGGTCACCAACGCGGTCAGGATCAGGGCCAGGAGGACGCTGGCGGCCTCGGCCACGGCACGGCGGCGCTGGTCGGCGTGCGCGGCCCGAACGTCGTCGCGGACCGCGCCGTCGACCCGGGCGCGCAGGTCGGCCAGCCGGGCGGCGCGCGTCTGGGTGGTGGACACCCAGGAGTCGGTCTCCAGTTTCAGTTGCGACCCCGGCTGGGCCCGGGACACCTCGTCCTGCATCCGTTGCAGGGCGAGCGCCTCCTTGCCGGTGCCGGCCTGCTCCCACCAGACGCTCCACTCCGGTGGGGCCAGGGCCAGGAACGACAGGCTCGACTCCGTGTAGCTGGTGCGGGCCGCGGTGATGTCCTGCTGCATGGCCGGGGTCAGCTCGCCGCCCGCGACGGCGCGCAGCACGGCCACCTGCTGCTGACCGATGGCCTCGGCCGTCTTCGACAGCGCCGCCGAGGCCCGGATCCCGTCGGCGAGTGGGGCGTCCACCACGCCGTGTGAGACGTTCTCCCGGAAGTTGATGAGGTCGGCTATCGCGATGCGGTAGCTGAAGGTCATCGCCGACACCGACGCGTGCGTGGCGGTGCGCACCTGGGTGCGCAGCGGGGCGAGGCCGTCCAGTGCCGCGTCGATGCGCCGCAGCAGAGCCGTGTTGGTGCCGCTGTCGGCAGACAGCCGGCCACGCTGCCCGCGGTAGCGGACGACGGCGTCATCGGTGGCGGCCATCTCCACGCCGAAGGCGTCCTGCTGCTCCGGCCGGGCATAGGTGAGCAGGTCGGCGGCGGCGATGCGTTCGCGTTGCAGACGGTAGGCCAGGTCGCCGGCCTCGGCACCGACCTGCGCCAGGATCCGCAGGTCGCTGGCGCGGGCCGTCTGGCGTGCGCTCTCGGTCAGCGCGAGACCGGCGAAGCCGATCACGGCGACGAGCGGGGCCGCGACGATGAGCCGCATTCGGCCGGCGATCTTCCAACCGCGTCGACGGGTCGGGTAGGGTCTGGCCGCGTGGGACCGGGTGCTCGACGCCAAGATTGACTCCCACGACTCGTCGATGACGGTCTATACGCACGTTGCCGAATGCAAGTCCCATTCGGCCGGAAGCCGCGCTCGTAGACCAGACCTGGCCGTGGTACAAACTGCCCGTACCAGCATCTGTACCCAACGTCAGCGACCGGTGACGCCCCGAGGTCGTACCGGATTCGTCGGGTCAGCGCTGGTGGTCGAGGGGCCCGGCCGGGTGCCGCCGCTCCGGTTCGTCCGCTTCGGGTTGACCGTTGAGCACCTGGCCGATCAGCTCACGCAGCTCGTCGATCGCGTCCACCACGGCGCCCGGGTCGCGCGCGTCACGCCGTCCACGCTGACGCGGCACCTGCCGATCCAGTCGAGCCGGTTCCGGCGCGCGGGGGCCTCGGCGACCGTCGGCGGCCAACTGCTCGGCCGCGACCTGCGGCCACAGTGCGGCCAGCCGGCCGCCGGTGCCGAGCACGTCGTCGCAGCGCAGCGCGAACTCGTGACTGCCGAACCGGCGCCCTGACTCGACCGCCGCGACCGTCTCCCGGCTGAACCGCACCAGGTCCGCCAGGGCTCGTTGGGTAAGGCCCCGTTGGACGCGGCAGTCGCGCAACTCCCGTCGGAACCGCTGACTGGCAGCGGAGTGAGCCGAGCTCGACGGGGACGTGTGCTCCATGCGCTCACCTTCGTGGAACGGACATTCAGCGGCGGCCACCAGATCGAGATTGGCCGATGAGCCGAACATTCACAGAGGGCAATTCTTAACCCATGACGCGATGGGTGTGAAGACGTTCACCGGTATGGATCGTCGGGAAAAGCGGGAAAGGTACGCGCCGACCCCGGTGTCGGCACCCGGATGCGCCGGGTGGAGCCGGCCACGCCGCCCATCCCACCCCCGACCCGTCCGCAGGTCAGCACCGCTGGCGCTCGCGGGCTCTCAGGCGGCGTGCACTTCGGCCGTCGCGCCATTCCGTGCCGCCGGCACGTCCGCGGGTGCCGGAACGTCGATTATCGCGAGCAGCGTGCGGTGCGCACGAAATGCGACATTGGGTTTGTACGAGCGATGTTGCTCCGGTGACAGCCTCAGCCCGGGAATGGCCTCGGCGAGCCGGCTGAGGGCGATTCCGGCCTCAAGCCGCGCCAATCCCGCGCCGATGCAGAAATGTGGACCGTGGCCGAATGACAGGTGATTGCCCACATCGGCCCGGTGTGGGTCGAACCGGTCCGGGTCATGGAACGCCGCCGGGTCCCGGTTCGCGGCTCCGATCAACAGCAGGCAACGCGCGCCGGCGGGGATCCTCACCGCACCCACTGTGACATCCCGGGTGGTCACCCGCAGCCAACCGTCGATGGCGGGCGCGAACCGTAGCGTCTCGCCCACGAAGGCGGGGACGAGTCCCGGGTCCGCGGTGATCGCCGACCAGCGCTGGGGGGCGGACAGGGCCTGGTCGAGCGCGTGCGCGAGCAACCCGGCAGTGGTCTCGTGGCCCGCGACCAGGAGGTTGAAGGCAAGGCTCGCCACCTCGGGCACCGTCAGCACGCTGTCGTCGTCGTCCCGGTATTCCAGGGCGCGGCTGATGAAGTCCTCGCCCCGGTGTCCACTGTCCAGCCGTTGGCGGACCGCGTCCTCGCAGTAGTGCCAGAACTCCAGCAGGCCCTGGGCCAGGCGGACCTGCTCGGCCGGGTCCGGCTGCCCCCAGATGAGGGCGATCTGGCCGTCCGCCCAACTCCGGATGCGCCCGATGTCGGCGTCGGGCACCCCGAGGATGTCCAGGACCACCAGCAGGGGAAGCTCGGTCGCGAACTCCGGGATCAGGTCGACCTGATCGCCCTGGCGGGCGGCGAGACGGGACACCAGCTGGTCGACCCGGCGTCGGATGATCTCCCCGTACTCAGCCTCGACCCGCTCGGCGGTGTTCGCGAAGGTCGCCCGTAGGGCCCGTCGGGTGCGCGGGTGCTCCGGTGGGTCCGCGGCGGCCGTCGTGGGTGGCGCGTCGATCTGCATGATCACGTTCAGCGCCGGTGGACACACCTCGTAGACCGGGGCGAGGGTGAGAGCGTTGGCGAATGTCGTGGCGTCGGCGAGAGCCCGCCGGACGTGTGCGTGCCGGCTGATCAACCACAGGCCCAGATCCTCGGCGTAGTGCACCCCGTCGGGATCGTCGAGAATGCGCCGCCACATGCTTGCCGGATCGGTGAGATAGAGACCGGTGAACGGATTCAACCGCATGGAAAGCCTCCTGGTGCACGCGGCGCGAAACCGGCAGCGCCCCCATTTGGCGATCCACTCCAGCCGGGCCGATAATGGCGTGCATCTGCCTCTGGCTCTTTACGGTGCGCTGGCCGGCCGCGCAAGTCAAGATTGGTGTCCGTCTATTTATTGGCCGGCATGATTGCGTGTTGCAACAGCGGAGCGAACCTGGCCAGATGCATGTTGCGGCACGGTCCTTGCCCTGAAGTCGACCCGGCCGGACGGTGCAATCAACTCACCGCTTTCGCTCATGACCGGGGAAACGAGCCCCGAGACGACGAGTGACGCCGGCGTCCGGTCACCGACCGCGACGGAAGGCGCCGGCGCTGGCGGAAGAGGCCGAGCCCCGGCCCCGACACGGTCCACGCGTCGCGGGGTCCCGGCCCACGCCGGAACCCCCGCGCTTCTTGTTGTCGGAGCGGCCCGCTTAGCGCCCAGCGATCAGGGCGCCCACGGGGCGGCGATGTTCCAGGTGCTGTCGGCGGTCCACGACGTCGGCGTGTTGTACGCGTCGCCGCCGGCGCCGTTGCTGAGCCAGACCTCCGCGTTGTAGTGCCGCAGGTACCTACCTCGGAAGTTGTACGACTCCAGCGACACGCCGGTGCCGGTCAGGCCGGTACGGGCGCACCAGGTGGCGTCGGCGCGCAGCAGCGCTGAGCCGTCGTCCGGCGAGTTGCGGACCCGGGAGTTCTGGTGGCGCAGGTACTGCCCGGGAAAGTTGACCGACTCGAACGAGTAGCAGCCGGCACCGGCCAGGCCGGGCCGGATGGTGTACGTGGCGTCGGCCTTGAGCAGGCTGGAACTCGCGGCGTCGACCACCTCCGTGTAGGCCAGGCTGTCCTGGTGGCGTAGGTAGCGGTTGGTGAAGCCGGGCGTGGTCACCTGCAACGACCGACGGGTGTTGACCGGCAGGGCGACGGGTGCCGAACTGCCGATGGCCTTCGAGGCGTTGATCAGGGCGGTGTTGGCGGCGCGTACCCGCGCCTGGTCCATCTTGATCACCTGTCGGTCGTAGGTGAGGAACCCGTTCAGCTCACCCTCCAGGTCGGTGATCTCGGTGTAGATCGAGGCGCTGAGTCCCTTGCCGAGCATCAGGTTCTGGGTGCCCTGCACCAGCCCCACGTACCGGTCGGTGAGGGCGTTCGAACTGGACTGCCACTCGTACGCGAAGAAGCTGCCGCTGGGGCTGTACTCGTGGCCCGGCGTGTGCAGGCCCAGGCCGCCGAACTCGCCGAGCACCGCGATCCGGGTGCTCGACGGTACGGGCGAGTCCGGGCCGAGGTAGACGTGCCAGTCGTCGATGTCGCCGTTGCCGGGGTTGCCGAGGGACTGGCAGCAGTTGTGGCCGCTGTGCGGGTTGACCAGACGTGTCGGGTCCTGGTTCTTGATGTTCTGCGCGACCCGCCGGGTGTCGGCGAGGGACCGCTCGCCCCAGCCCTCGTTGTAGGGCGTGTACGCGATCACGGCGGGTGAGCTGCGGTGCTCGTCGACGATCTCGCGTGCCTCGGCCTCGAACTGCGCCTGCTGGGCGTCGGTGGGGTTGACGTCCTGTGCGGTCAGCGACGGGATGTCCTGCCAGACCAGCAGGCCGAGCCGGTCGGCGTGGTAGAACCAGCGCTGCGGCTCGACCTTGATGTGCTTGCGCACCATGTTGAAGCCCAGGTCCTTGTGTTTCTGCAGGTCGAAGGCGAGGGCGGCGTCGGTGGGCGCGGTGTAGAGCCCGTCCGGCCAGAAGCCCTGGTCGAGGGTGCCGACCTGGAACACGAACTGGCCGTTGAGCTTGGGGCGCAGCACACCGTTGACCAGGCCGGTGGTGATCTCCCGCATGCCGAAGTAGTGCGTGGTCCGGTCCACTGTGGCGCCGGTGGCGCCGCGCACTGTCACCCGGAGGTTGTAGAGGAACGGGTCGTCGGGTGACCAGCGGCGGGCGTTGGGCACCGGCACGCTGAAGTCGGTGAAGCCGCCGGTGGCCGAGCCGACCACTGTGGTGCCGTTCAGCGCCTCGGCGAGCACGCTGTGGCCGCTCACGTCGCCCCGGGTGAAGACCCGGACCCGCAGTGTGTTGTTGCTCAGGTTCGGGTAGACGTCCACGCTGCTGATCGAGGCGGCGGGCACCGGCTCCATCCACACCGTCTGCCAGATGCCGGAGCTGGGGGTGTAGAAGATCCCGCCAGGTGTCTTGGTCTGCTTGCCGATGGCGGGCAGGCTGCCGTTCTGTCGGGTGTCGGTGGGATCCCAGACCTTGACGACGATTTCGTTCGTCCCGGTGGTGAGCTGGGGCGTCACGTCGAAGGTGAAGGCGTCGTAGCCGCCGGTGTGCGCGCCGACGCGGACACCGTTGACCCAGACGGTGCTCTGCCAGTCGACGGCGCCGAAGTGCAGCAGCGTGCGCCGACCGGACCAGTTCGCCGGGATGGTGACGGTGCGTCGGTAGAACAGGTAGTTGCGGTTGTCGTTGGCGGCCCGCTGGATGCCGGACAGGGCGCTCTCCACCGGGAAGGGCACGTTGACCCGCTCGGGCAGGTTCGTGCCGAACTGCGGGGCGTCGTCGGTCGTCGACTGGCGTAGCTGCCACTCGCCGTTGAGGTTGAGCCAGTCCGGCCGCGTCATCTGGGGTCGCGGGTACTCGGGCAGTGGTGTGCCGGCCAGCGCCTGGCTGGTCCAGGGGGTGCTCAGTGGCGGCGTCTTGGCCGGTGCGGCGTACGCCGACGAGGCGGGCGCGGCGAGAACGCCGGCGACCAGGGCGATGGCGAGCAGCAGTGGCAGGGCAGGGCGGATGGGGACGTGACGTGTCATGCCGTCTCCGGGAGAGGAGTCGCCGCGGGCGGTGCAGCCAGGCCCGAAGCGCGTGGGTGGTGGGCATCGGGTGGTCATTGACGGGGGGACGGGCGTCAGCGACGGATGTCGGTGGGATCTCCACACGCCAACGGTGACCGGCATATTGACATCCATCATCACCTGTATAACGTTATAGAGCCGCGCCGACCCTCCCGTCAATGCTTGTTCATCAATGTCCGGTCGGCCCGCCGGTCGAATTCGCGAGAGGTTGGGGATGGGCGTCAACCTGAAGGACATCGCCCAGCGCGCCGGTGTCTCCCTGGCCACTGTCTCGAACGTGGTGAACGGGTACCGGCCGGTGGGGGAGCGGACCCGACAACGGGTGCAGCAGGCGATCGACGAACTCGGCTACAGCCCCAACCTCGGCGCCCGGCATCTCCGTCGGGGCCGTACCGGTCTGATCGCCCTGGCCGTCCCGGAACTGACCAACCCGTACTTCGCCGAGCTCGCCGAGATAGCCATCTCCGAGGCCGCCGCGCTCGGCTACACACTCGTCATGGAGAACACCGCCGCGGACCGGGAGGCGGAGCTGGCGCTCCTCGACGGCTCGCGACAGCGCATCATCGACGGCCTGATCCTCAGCCCGGTTCGCATCGGCCGGGAGGAGGTGCTGGCCCGGACGGCCGGCAGCCCACTCGTGCTGATCGGCGAGGGCGTCTACGACGTGCCACACGACCACATCGCCATCGACAACGTCGCCGCCAGCCACGCGGCTATCCGGCATCTCGTGGCGATCGGCCGCCGCCGGATAGCGTTCATCGGCGCCACCCCGGGCGGTGACCGACAGTCGGCCCACCTGCGGGTCCGGGGTTACCGGGAAGCACTGGCGGCCGCCGGCCTGCCGTACCGACCACTGTTGGTCGCCGGCACCGACGCGTTCGGTCGGCTCGACGGCATGCGCGCAATGCGTGACCTGCTCGCCCTCGGTGACCCGCCGGACGCGGTGTTCGGTTACAACGACCTGGTCGCCATCGGCGCGCTGCGGGCGCTGGCCGAGGCCGGTCACCGGGTGCCCGAGGACGTCGCGGTGGTCGGGATCGACGACATCGAGGAGGGGCGGTTCACTACCCCGACCCTCACCACGATCGCCCCCGACAAGAGGGAGATCGGCCGTCTCGCGGTACGCCGCCTCATCGCCCGCATCGAGGGCGCGGAGGTCACGGGGCCGCTGACCGTGCAGACACCGTTCCGGCTTCTCCGCCGGGAGAGCACCGGCACGCCGGACGCCTGACCACCGGTCGCCCGCGAGCCCCGCGAGATCCATACCGCCGGTGGTACGACCCAGAGAGGATGACCCGCTAGATCCATACTCCTCAATATGATGACCGCTATCTCGACTGCGGTGCGCTCACGAGGCGTGCCATCCTGATGCGGAGGAATGCATGGTTCGCTGGCGTACCCTCACTGGCCTGCTGGCCACCGCGTTGGCCGCGGTGACCGCGGCCAGCCTCACCCTCACCGCGCCGGCCGCCGCGGCCGACAGCCCCGTGACGCCGAACGTCGTCGGCGGCACCCGCGCCGCTCAGGGCGAGTTCCCGTTCATGGTGCGTCTCTCGATGGGCTGCGGCGGGGCGCTGTACAGCCCCCGGCTGGTGCTCACCGCGGCACACTGCGTGGGCGCGACCGGCACCAACACCAGCATCACCGCGACGCTCGGGACGGTCGACCTCCAGTCGTCCAGCCGGATCACCGTCCGGTCCAACTACGTCTACCGTGCCCCCGGCTACAACGGCGCCGGCCGCGACTGGGCGCTGATCCGGCTGGCCAGCCCCGTCACCGGGCTGAGCACGCTGCCGATCGCCAGCACCACCGCGTACGACAGCGGCACCTTCACCGTGGCCGGTTGGGGCGCCGCCCGCGAGGGCGGCGGCCAGCAGCGGTACCTGCTCAAGGCGAACGTGCCGTTCGTCAGCGACTCCACCTGCAACGCCAACTACGGCGGGGATCTCATCCCCGCCCAGGAGATCTGCGCCGGCTACGCCAGCGGCGGCACGGACACCTGCCAGGGTGACTCGGGCGGCCCGATGTTCCGCCGCGACGCCAGCAACGCCTGGATCCAGGTCGGCATCGTCAGCTGGGGCAACGGCTGCGCCCGGCCCAACTACCCGGGTGTCTACACCCAGGTGAGCTACTTCGCCTCGTCGATCGCCTCGGCCGCGGCGAGCCTCGGCGGCTGACCGTACGACGGGACGGCCAGCCAGCGCGCCGGTCGCCCCGCCACCGCTCGGGCGGCCCGGACGGCACGGTCCGGGTCGCCCGTTCGTGCCGTCCCGGGTGAGCGGCGAGTGGGCCACCCGACAGATTCGGCGGGCCGTCCGTGCGCCGTCAGCCGCAGCGGCGATGATGGGCCGGTGAAGATCCTGTCCATCCAGTCGTCGGTCGCCTACGGTCACGTCGGCAACTCGGCGGCGGCCTTTCCGCTGCAACGCCTCGGGCACGAGGTCTGGCCGGTCCTGACGGTTCACTTCTCCAACCACACCGGGTACGGCGCGTGGCGGGGCCCGATGCTCCCGGCGGCAGACGTGGCGGAGGTGATCGCGGGCATCGAGGACCGCGGTGTCCTTGGCAGCGCCGACGCGGTGCTCTCCGGCTACCAGGGCGACCCGGCCATGGGCGCGGTGATCCTGGACGCGGTGGCGACTGTGAAGGCGACCAACCCGGCCGCTGTGTACTGCTGCGACCCGGTGATGGGCGACGCCGGTCGGGGCATGTTCGTCCGGCCGGGAATTCCGGAGTACCTACGGGACACCGTCGTGCCCCGCGCGGACATCATCACGCCGAACCACTTCGAGCTGGACTTCCTCGCCGGTCGCACCACGAACTCACTGGCCGAGGTGCTCGACGCGGTCGACGTGGTGCGCGCCACCGGGCCACGGCAGGTCCTGGTGACCAGCGTGCTCCACGGCGACCTGCCGCCGGACTCGCTGGAGGTGGTGGCGGTCTCCGACGAGGGCGCCTGGGCGGTGACCACGCCGCTGCTGCCGATCAACCCGAACGGTGGGGGCGACGTCACTGCGGCGCTGTACCTCGCCCACCTGTGGACGACCGGCTCACCCGCGACCGCGCTGGAACGCACCATCGCCTCCGTCTACGCCGTGCTCGAGGCCACTCTCGCGGCGGGCACCCGGGAGATCCAGCTGATCGCGGCACAGGACGTCATCGCCGACCCACCGGCACGGTTCACCGCCCGCCGGCTGCGCTGACGGCGGGTCGCGGACCGCGGACCGCGGACGGGCTGCGTTTGACGACGGTCGCTGACCGCGGACCGGTGGCGGTCAGCGACCCTCGGGAACGGCCATCTCGCCGAGCAGCGACCAGTCCTCCTGCGGCACCGTGGCGTTCACGATCCGCGGCGTCTCGGCCAGGTACTGGGGCAGGGTCTCCTGGGCCGTGCGGAAATGCGCGGACTGGACGTGGGCCCCGCCGGCCTGGTCGTCGCGAAACGCCTCGACCAGCACGTACTCCGTGGGATCGCCCACGCTGCGGGACCAGTCGAACCACAGGCAACCCGGCTCCGCCCGGGTCGCCTCGGTGAACTCGGCGGCGATCTGCGGCCACCTGTCGGCGTGCTCGGCCAGGACCCGGAACTTGGCGGTAATGAAGATCATGGCCCCAGGCTACCCAGCCGGGCGGGCGCGGGCGACGACCTCCTCGGGGGTCAACGGCGCCTTCGGGTGGTGCGTCAGGCACAGCGGGGTGCGGACCTTGACGAACGAGAACCCCTCCCCGGCCGCGTAGAACTCACCGCTGTTGAGCAGGCCGATGTCCGGCAGTCGCCCGCCCTTGGCCTCGGCGAGCTGCCGGGCCGCGTCGATCTGCGCCGGCGCGTTGAGCAGCCCGAAGAACTGCGTCGTCGCGTTGCCGGAGATCTGGTTGTGCAGACCCTTGGGCGCCTGGGTGGCGAAGACCAGCCCGAGGCCGTACTTGCGGGCCTGCGAGGCCAGCGCGATCGAGCTGGCGGTGCAGGCCGTGGTGCCGGTCGAGGGCGCGAGCGTCTGCGCCTCGTCCATCACGAACAGCCCGCCCAGCGGTCGGTCACCGGCGGGGTGCCGCTTGATCCACGCGAAGAGCGCCATCTGCAACTGGTTGACGAAGCTCTGCCGCTCCTGGTCGGAGGTGAGGCCGACAAAGCTGATCACCGACACCCGGGCCCGCCGCCCCGCCGACGGCGTCAGCAGCAGCCCCGGGTCAGCCGGCGCGCCGACCCCGCCGAAGAGCGGATCGGTGACCATCGCCGCCTTGAGCGCCTCGGCCAACTCCTCGGCGAGCTTCCCGGCGCGGGCCAGCCGACTGACGCCCTCGGGCAGATCGGTGAGGAACTCGGTGAAGCCGGGCAGGCCGACCATCCCGCTGCGCGCGTACGCCTGGAGGGCCTCGGTGAGGACGGCCTTGCCCTGCTGGGCGAGCCGGCTGGAGCGGTCCACGCCCGCCCGTGGCGCGAGTGCCTCCACGGCGGAGCGGACGGCCTGGTCGAACTCGTCGGGCCAGTCCCGCAGGGAGGTGAAGTCGGGCAGCGGCTGGAAGCTCAGCGGCCGACCGGCGGTGACCCGGGGCGTCCACACCACCACCTCGGTGTGTGCGAGGTAGTCGGCGGCACGTTCGGCGTCGCCGGGGTCCCAGCCGCCCGGCGGGTCGGGCCACGGGTCGCCGAGCCGGGCCAGGTCGTTGTTGGGGTCGAGCACGATCGCGGAGACCCCCTCGCGGGCACACTCCTCGACCAGCCGGCGGATCAGCACGGTCTTGCCCGAGCCGGACCCGGCGAACACGACCGCGTGGCGGCGCAACGACTCCAGGGGCACCGTGAAGGGGTGACCGCCGTCGACGGTCCGCCCCAGCCCAACGGCCCGACCGCCCTCGCCGACCACGAGGTCGGTCGGGTCGGCGGGTACGGACTCGGCCGCCGCGCCGGTCGACATGCCAGCGGGGACGTCGGCTTCCGACACGTTCGTCGGGTCGGATTCGGGGCCACCCGACGGTGGCTCGTCGTCGTCGGGCGTCGGCGACTGGGCACCGCCGCGCGTCCCGTCGGGCCCGGGCAGGACCGCGCGGAACAGCTCGGTGCCGCTGGCCGGACGGCGGGCCACCAGCCACTCCTGCAAGGCCGTGGACGGTTCGGCCGCCATCACCCGCAGCGCCGCGAAGACCCGCAGGTCCGCCTCCGGCACGGCACACCGCACGCCGCCTGCCGCGTCGAAGCCGGTCAACACCTCGGTCGTACGCTTCCCGGTCGGCCACGGACCGTTACGCAGCAGGATCAGCCGCCGTTGTGGCAGGTCCCGGTCCAACCCGGCGAGGGTGCAGGCGGCCTTGACCCGGGCGGTGACGGCGATGGCATTGGGGTGTGCGATCGCCCGGAAGCACCAGTGCGCCTCGTTCTCGGTGGCCTCGTCGAGCACCTCGATGAGCCGCCCGTGCAGCGCGGGCTTGCGGCCGGGCGGCGGATCGTACTTGTAGGTGGCGCCGGTCGGCGCCTGCTCGGCGATCCAGGCGGCCAGGCCGGCGGCGAGCAGCGGCGGCATGTGCTCGTCCTCGCCCTTCGGGTCGACGGCGGCCGACACGTCCGCGGCCTCGACCAGTTCGGCGAACCGCGCGTCCAACTCGTGCAGGCGGCGCTCGTCGGTCGTCGGATCGGCGGAAGCGCCACGGGCGGTGCTGACCGTCGGCGTCGAGTCGGCGCCGTCGATGAGCCGGTCCAGCTCGACCACCTCGTCGCGATCACGGCACCAGGCGATGTGGCGGTCCACCCGACGCAGCAGGGCGCGTGGCGTCAGGGTGGGTGCGTCGGCGAAGGCGGCGGGGGCGATCGGCCAGGTGGGGTGCGGTGGTCCGAAGTACATACCCGCGAAGGCGGCGGCGAGGCGCTTCGACACGATGGCCTGCCCGATCTCCGGGGTGGGGATCCGGTCCGGCAGGGTCGCCGTACGGAAGCGGTCAGCGACCGGGGTGGGCGCCGTGCGGGTCAACAGCACCCAGGTGTCCGGCAGGCACGAGACGACGACCAGCGTGCGGCGGGTGATGTCGCGGAGCTTGAGCAGGCCGTCGGCGATCGGGCCGAGCACCCTGGCCTGGCCGTCCTCCAGCCCCTGATGCTGGTTGAGCAGTGAGGTGCTGGTCTGGGCGAACAGCGTGTCGAGCTGGTCCACGGCGATGACAGTGGGGTCCAGGGTCAGGGCCATCAGCCGGGAGATGTCCTGCACGACCTGCTGCGGGGTGCGGATCGCGGCGCTCAACCCCCAGGCCGCCCGCGCGGCCGGGTCACCCGGTTCGGAGATCAGGTGCGCGTAACCGACGTCCTGTGCCTCGAAGTCGATGGCGCCGTGCAGGACGAGCGCCCGCGCGGTGTCCTGGGCGTCCCGCCCGACCTCCCGATCGCGCTCGCGCAGCGCCCAGATGAAGGTGTCGAGCTGCGCACGGGTCACCGGTCGGGCGCCGGCGACCGCGTCGCGGACCTCCACCGGCAGGCCGAGCTGGGGGGTGAGTCGACGCAGGAAGGTCTTCAACTGGGTGCCCCAGCCGACGTGGGGGCGGCCCATCCCCTCCACCAGGGCCAGGGCCACGCTCTCCCAGAACGTCTTGCCACTGACCATGTCGACCAGGAAGAAGTAGCCGCCGTCGCCCTGGATCCGTTCGCGGACCGCCCCGAGCAGGTGCGTCTTGCCGGCGCCCGCGCGGCCCTGCATGGCCACCCCGAGCGGCATGCTCGTGTCGTCGGTGCGGGCCCGTGCCACCCCGCGCAGGATCTCCGCGGCCACCTTCTCGTGCAGCTCCGGCACGTTGTGCGGGCTGGGTCGCCAGACGTCGTCGGGGGTGACCGCCGGGTTGAGACTGACCGCTTCCAGCGCGGCCCGCTGGTCGTCCGAGATCATGCCGGGCCGATCGCCAGGGCGTGGTTGTCCTCGTTCCCGATGCGGACGGCCGCAGCCCGGTCCCGTGCGGTCAGTGACTTGGTGTTCGCCACCGGGATGATGCGGACGTCCTCCCGGCCGACCATCGCCCGCAACGCCGCGTCGAGGGCGGCCCGATCGGTGTCGGCGAGCCGGTCGCGGACGTCGGCGAGGCCCACCCAGGCGCCCGGCGCGGTGGCCAGATCCCGGTACGCCGAGCGAACCAGTGCCTCCACCTCCGCCGCGGACACCGGTGCCGCAGCAGCCGGTGCAGCCGTCGTAGCGGTCTTCGTGGGTGCCGGTGCTCCGTCTCGTGGCTCGCTGGTCGCCGGGGCGGCCGTTGCCTCGGTCTGCTTGAAGAAATCGCCGTGGCTGACCCGGAGCCGGTCCAGCGAGCGGTGCAGGTTGGACAGGACGACGAACAGGGACCGGGTCGTCGAGCCACCCTGCTTCGGCGGCGCGGCGGTGTGCAGCTGACGTGCCACCCGCCAGCCCTGCTCGGTCAGCTCGTGGGCGAAGGGCCGGTGCGTCCGATCGGTGTCCACCAGGCCCAGGTCGACGAGCTTCGTGTTGTCCTTGCCGGTCAGCGTGAAACCGGCCAGCTCTTTCAGCTCGACGTTGGTGAGTCGGCGTGCCTCGACCATCAGCACCACGAGGGCGTTGATCTGGTTCGGCGTCAGGTGCGGGACGTCCGCCGGGCTCGTCATGATGTCTCATCTCCGTGGGGGTGCGTGCCGCCCGCGCGTCGCCGGGCCAGCAGCCGACGGATCCCGTCGACCACCGCCGGCGCGTCGGTGAGCACCTGCTCGTTGGTGAAGCGGAGCACGTCCAGCCCGAGGAGTTGCAGCTGCACGTCTCTCCGCCGGTCGTTGGCGAAAGCGATTCGCCCACGATGCTCCGGGCCGTCCACCTCGACCGCAAGACCCTCCGTGGGCCAAAACAGATCCAGACGGTACGCCGTGGCCAGGACGTGCCACTCGTAGGTCTGGTTCCACCGCCGGCCCCGCGCCCAGTCGTGCGGTGCGAGCGCACGTTCCAACGCCTGCTCGGCAGCGCTGTCACGGCGGGGCACGCCCGCGATCGGCGGCCAGGCCAGCACCGTCGACTCCGGCTCGGCGGCGAGCGCCGGAAGCCGTTCGGTCGTGCTGGCCAGCTCGGCGAATCGCGCCGGCACCGGCATGGGCACTGAGCGCACCCGGTCGGCGTGTCGCAGCGGTCCGCCGGCCAACCACACAGTGAAGCCACCGTGCCGCACGAGCCACTCGGCGGCGGCCACCAGCGTCCGCTCGGCGTCGGCGTCGGCGTCGGGCAGGGCCACGACGAGCACGCAGCTCTGCCGGTCGTACGCGTCGGCGATCACCCGGGCGAGCCCGGCGGCGCGTACCCCCGGGGCGAAGCGGGACCGGCCGCCGGGGTGGTGCGGGCCGCGCAGTCCTCGCTCGGCGAGGTCGGCCAGGAACGGGCCGAAGTGCCGGGAGCGTGCGGCGGTGCGGGCCGCGAGGGCCCGCACCGCCGCCACGCCGAGCGTGCCCTCGCTGTCGACATGGTCGGCCCCCGTCAGCCAGCGGGGGAACATCGCGAGGGCCGCGGTGTCCAGTTGGTCGAGCACTGTGTCCACGACGTCACCGAGAGGACGTGTCACAGTGGGCCGGTAGTGCATGATCGCGGGTGCTGCCGGTGGTAACGGGTCGAGTGCCACCCGCAGCAGCTCCGGCTCGATGCCCGGCAGGTGACTGACCCGCCCCGTCGGCGGGGCAGCCCACCAGGCCCTGCTGGCGTCGCCGTTGGCCCGGACGGGGTGCGCCATGGCGGCACCCTACGACACGGGCGGGCGCGGCCGGGACCCCTCGGTAGCGAGGCGGTGCGCTCGCGGCTCAGCGCAGCCGGCGGATGTCGCCGTACGCGCGGTAGTAGCCACCGCGGCTGGACTCGCGCACCTCGGTCACCAGGTAGCGGGCGCCCGGCTCGCGAATCCCCTTGGGGAACTGCACCGACCAGTCGCGCCGGTAACCGTCGGAGAGCACCTGAATCCGCAGCCGCCCCCGGTCGTCCAGGCACTGCACGACCACGCCCGCGCCCGAGTCGCTGGTCACCTCGACGATCGTCGGCTGCACCGGCTGGGGCGCCTGGCGGGGGGCCTTGACGTCGCGTACCTCGGGCACGTTCCCGGCCTGCGCAGCGCGGATCCCCGGCTCGCTCGCGTCGATGCAGGCCAGATGCCCGCCGGTGGTGACGACGTAGAGCCGGTCGTCGTGGTACTGCATGGAGTACGCCGAGCCGCAGCCGGTGCCGAGCTTCCACAGCCGGGTGCCCGCCGCGTCGAAGCAGTAGATCGAGGACTGGCTGTCACCGGCGAAGACGTACTCGCCGCCCTCGGCGGTGGCGCAGGAGAAGACCGGGGCGTCGCACAGATAGGTGCGTTCGCGGCGGCCCGACTTGGACAGCCGCACCACCTCCCGGCTGCTGGTGCCGGCGAAGACACTGCCGTGCTCCTGCCAGCCGAAGAGCACCGAACCGGTACTGGTGTGCCACAGCTCGCTGCCGGTGCGCCACTCGTAGCCGGTCACGCCCTGCGAGTGGCCGTGGTAGATCGCGTCGTCGTCGCACCGCACCATCCAGGCCGAACGCCCCCGCCCGGGGCGACGCCACAGGAACTCGTCCTCGTGGTCGACGGCGGTGATCCCGCCGTCGGCGTCGGAGACGCCGAGGACGCCGTCGTGGATGTCCAGCCAGTAGATGTCGATCTCCGGGGCGATCGCGTACGCCACGCGGGGCACCTTGCCGGACAGGTCATAGACGTTGCCGTCGTCGCAGCCGGCGTAGATCCAGGCGTCGTCGGCGACGATGCACTTCACCCCGTCGGGAAGGCGGACCTGGCTGCGCACCTGGGCGTGGTGGTCGAGCGTGGTGATGACTCCGTGCTCGTTGCCGACCATGCAGTGCTGCCCGTCGACGAAGATGCCGAAGGCGGGGGCGCCGGAGTCGTAGCGCCAGAGCACCGGGGCGGTGCGGGCGGTGGAGCGGGTGCTCACGATCTGCCGCCGCGACACGGTGCGCTTCTGGCGGACGCCGGGGACCGCCGGCGCGTAGCCCTTGCGGACCTTCTCCCCGATCTTCTTCGCCGCGGCGGCCCGGGCGCGGGCGTTGTCCGGATAGGCACTCGCCTTCACCTGCCCCTGGTCGCCGATCCGGCCGTAGCGCACCGTCAGCGTGGCGTTGTCGACGATGACCTCGTAGAACTTGTGCGCACCGTCCACTTCGGACAGTTCGAGGTAGGTCGTCTCCTGGGACATGGGGGGCCTCCGAGGGTCAGCGAGCGGCGCGATCCGGCCGGCGCGGCGACAGTGCCCACACGTTAACGGCGCCCCCCGACAGAATCGGCTGACGCTGAGGGCTGGGCCCGTGTGACGCGTCGGTCTGGTCCGCGACTCCTGCCGTGCCCGTCGAGGGCGGGCACCCCGCCCCGGATCAGCCCTGGCGCAGGACGCGCGCGATGGCGGTCGCGACGGCCGTGGTCAATACCCATCCCGACAAGATCAGGCCCCAGGCCACCCATCGGGCACCGCTGTCGAAGCGCCAGGTCGAGTCCTGCCCGAGGCTCACCACCGGAATCAGAAGGTCCACCGAGTAGACGAGTGAGTGGAACTGCGGTGGCTTCTCCACTGCGGCGATGGCGCTCTCGCCGATCGGCGTGAAGACGGACCACCCCAGGGCCGTCAGCCCGATCAGCCAGACCGAAGCGAGCCAGGTGCGGTAGCCGTAGCCCACGGTGGCCCACAGGATCCCCGACCATATTCTCGAGATCCCTCTGACCTCCTTCGCGCGGGCGTGTTGTTTCCGGTAACCGACGACACGCGCCTCGTGCTCCTGGCCGGCGCGCCGGTACGCCGCGATCAGTTGTTCGTACGGCTGCGGGCGGTAGTTGGTGTCACCCCTGGTGAGCCACCTGATCCTCTCGCGGACGGTGACCGGTTGGGGTGAACTCAACCGGTCGTACGCGAACCCGTCGAGCACGATGACGGCGGGCCAGGTGCTCGGGTTGTCCGTCACCACCCGGGCAGACACGTTGGTCATGTCGAGCGTCGCCGGAGGTTGTGCGAAGTCGAGGTCGACCATTCCTGCAGACGTCCCGGACAGGTCGACCAGACTCGGGTCGGCCGCTGTGTCAGCCGCACCAGGAGCAAAGGTCGCCGTGTCGAACGAGACCGTCCCCTCCACACTGGCGAAACACAGACCGATCGCCCCGTCCGACCGAAACTCCTGGTCACATCTGATGTCCCTGGTGACCTTGAGCCCGTACGCCTGCAGGCTGGTGGGGCGGTCTTTCAACCGCTTGCGTGTCGACCCCCGGTGCGGTTGGGTCAGTGCGACGCCACTCAACAGGATGGACCCACCGACCCTGGCGTTGTCGAGAATGATCCGTCCCTCGACGGTCGCGGCTCGTCGTGTGGCGTCCGCATCGAACCAGAGGCCCTCATCAATTTCCGTACGCTCGGCCTGCAGGCACACGTCGTTTGGACTGTGCAGATCCGCGCCGCGGAAGATGGCGGCTCCGCCGATCTGGGCGCCGATCATGCGAATCTGACCCGAGACGACCGTCTTGGCGAAGGACACGTTACTTCTGACGGCCATCTGGCTCGCGCGGACCGCGTGCGAGGAACTACGGAGATCGCACTCTCGGAAGTGGAGCACGCCGTCGATCTGGGCGTAGCGCAGATCAATCGTCTCGGTGCTGACGACCCGAACCATGCTGACCGATCCTCGGACCCTCATTCCGGTGGCGTCGAGCCCGGGAATTGTCGAGTCCGTCAGTGACAGACTCAGCAGGTTGGCGTCGCAGAGCCGGGGAGCCTGGTCGAATTTGCACCAGTCGAAAGTCAGTGGGTAGCCGATGTCGAGGCCGGTCAGGACCAACTCGCCGACGATGGATGCTCCGATGAGGTGGATCGTGCGGATTTCGCCGGGCAATCCCTTGACCTGGCCGGTGACGAGCCGCTCCAGAAAATCCGCACGTACCGTCTTGTCGGCGATCGACCTCCCGTCAGCGGGCGTGCGGGTGGCGCAGACGGCCAGTATCAGCCGCTCCATTGGAAGAAAGTCCGGGATCGGGCTGTCGCTTGTGGAACGTGGCTGTGGCACATCCATTCGAACTATTCTTCTGACGACGACATGAGAGGGCAATGCCCCATCAATGCCTCAACCGTGGGCCGATCGTCCGGATGCTGTCGCCGAACGTCTGTCCGGCTCGACTCTGTGAGAGCATCTCATGCAGCCGTCATGCCGCGAAGGGAACAGACAATGGGCGTCGACCTGGATGCCATCAACCACGCCACCCGGGTGGTGCTCGACGCCGTTCACCCTGTTCGCTACGCCCACTACATCACCCCCACCAACCTGACACAGGTGCGGACGGAGTTTCTCGACGCACACAGGGCCGGCCGTGCCGTGGATCCACGTTTCGAATACCCGCCGATACCCGGTGAGCTCGCGGCCGCTCTCGACGCGGCGCGCGCCGCACCGACGGAGGCGGGGCCGTGGCGAGAGGCCCTTGAACGAGAGTTGGCGTACGCGCGGGCAGGTCTCGCGGCACTGCACTCTCGTGACCCGGAGGCGATGACGAGCTACTCGCAGAGCCAGTTCGGCGATGTTGCCGCCGCTGTCGTGGTGGACGCGTACCGGCGCCTGGGAGAGCAGCCGCCGACAGCCGACACCGAGGCGACGTGGAACTCCGACCGGGTAGCAGCCACCATGGGCCGGGTCCTTGTCGAGTTGGGCCTGGACGAGTGGACCGTCGACCACAGCGATCGCATGGCAGCGCGAATGAGTGTGGTCGGCCGGCGGCGTCAGGTGCGAGTCAAGCGGGGGGTCACTTTCACCGGTCCGACGGTGCAGCGACTGATCGTGCACGAGATCGGCACCCACGTGCTGCGCACGGCCAACGGCTTGCGGCAGCCACTGCATCTCCTGGCGCACGGGATCCCTGGGTACCTGGGGACCGAGGAGGGTCTCGCGGTCTGGCACGAGCAGCAGGCGGGGATGATCGATCCCGATGTCATGCGACGGTACGCGCTGCGGGTAATTGCCTGCGACACGGCGCTGCGGGCTGGCTTTCGAGCCGTTTTCGACGCTGTCCTGCCACATACCACCACCAACGAGGCCTTCGATCTCGCACTCCGTGTGAAGCGGGGGCTGATCGACACTTCCGCGCCTGGCGGCTACATCAAGGATCACATCTACCTGGGCGGCTTCATCGAGGTCACGAACCATCTGGACCGCCATCCGGGCGATCACGATCTGTTGATGGCCTGCAAGTGGCCGCTATCGGAGGTGCCGCTCTTGCGGACGCTTTTCGACGAGCGGTCGTCGATGTCACCGCACCATCGAGTCGATGAGGTGGTCGACCTGACTCGGGCAATTGTCGCCGAGGGTTGAGGTTCGGAGCCGCCGTTACTCCGTTTTGAGGACCTCCCACTTGTGATAGAAGGTGGATATCATCTCGAACAGCTCCCGGGCGCTCTGCGTCTCGGGAGTCTCCGGCCCTCGCAGGAACTTCAGTGACACCGAGTAGATGTTCCACTGCATCAGTGGCTCGACGAGCGCTGTGTAGAGATTCCCGGTGGCACCGATGAGGACGAAAAAGCTGACGACGGCGTTGAGAGTATCGACGATTTCCGGCCCGGCCGATGCGGGGTCGATCTGTCCGGCGTCCACCTGCTGCTGTAGGAATCCCACCCGCTCCAGCGCGGCACCGGCGTCTTCCTTTGACTCGATCGTGACCGGCACTGTGCCTCCTCGTCGGTTGTGAAAACCCGGAGTCAGATTAGATTCAACAACGTGAAAGCAGCCCGCACTGACCGTTAGCCGACACGCTCCCCTCTGGCGATGGCACTGGCCCGCCCTGGGCTGTGTCCCGAGGGCTTCGCGGTGGCATCGTCAGTCACTGATCTGGCCAGCGCAGCGCGTCGTCGCGGAGCACCGCGTGCGCGCCGACGCTCTGGTTGACGATCTGCGTCACCCGCACGTCGACCGCGATGCTGGCCAGCGCCACCGCGTCCGCGCGGCTGAGCCCATGCAGCCGCTGCATCACTGTCAGCATCGAGTCCAGCGCGGTGAACGTGGCGTCGTCGAGGGAGGCGCCGACGCCCAGGGTCAGCCACGCGTCGGGGGTACGGGCCACCGGGCCGGTGACCGGAAAGTCGTCGCGTACGTCGAAGGTCAGCGTCACCTCGTCCATCGGACATTCGATCGCGGTGCCGCCGACCTCGCCGTCACCCTGTGCGGCGTGCCCGTCGCCGACGGAGAACAGCGCGTCGTCCACCGGGATGGGCAGCAGGAGGGTGCTGCCGGCGGTGAGGTCCCGACAGTCCAGGTTGCCGCCCCAGGGGCGCGGTGGGATCGTCGAGTGAAGCCCCGGCTCCGCGGGTGGCATGCCGAGCACTCCCATGAAGGGCCGCAGCGCGATCGTGTGGCCGTGCTGGTTGCGGCCGGTCATCGTCACCGGGTCCAGCGCCCAGGCGTGCACCACCGGTTGGTCCAGCACGCCGTAGCGCTGGTTGAACCCACTCGGCCAGCCGCCGGCCACTGTGGTTCCCCAACTGCCCGGGACGACCGCGTCGATGCGTACCGCGAGGGTCTGGCCAGCGCGCGCACCGCGGACCGCGACCGGACCGATCAACGCGTGTCCGTGGTCGGGCCGGTGCTGTGCGACCCGGGGGCGGTCCCGGTTCGGTCCCCCGGGGTACGGGCCGGCGGACCACCAACAGTCCAGGGTGCGATAGGTGACGGTGTCGCCGGGGTCGATGGTGAGCACCGGCGGGAAGTCGGGGGAGAAGTGGCCGTGCAGGCTGTCGTCCCCGGGCGTGAGGGTGTGTCGCATCAGTGCAGGCTAGTGGCCACGTGCGGCGGGCAGGCAGGTGCGCGGTGGGTGCCGGGCGCACCCACCGCGCACGTCTCAACCTGGGCGATGTCAACCCGAGGTGCAGGAGCGGATCTGTGGGCGGGCGCTGCTGTTGCCGTTGGTCATCGTGGTGAAGCCGAAGGTGTTGCCGCTGCCGTTGGACCGCATGGTCATGACTGTGCCGCTGCTGTCCCAGGTGGCGGTGCCGTTCCAGATCGTGGTGACCCGCTGCGGCGAGGTGATGGCAACGACCACCGTCCACGTGCTGGCGCCGCTGACCGTCACCGACGTGTTGTACCGGTCGCCCCAGACGTTGGGGGTCGTGGCGGTCGCGGTGCAGGTGCCGCCGGAGGGCGGCGGGGTGGTGGTGGGCGGCGGGGTGGTGCCGTCCGGCGCGACGGCGCGGCCGGTGGACGGCGAGATCATGCCGGGGCACAGGTTGCGGCTGGTCAGGTTGGCCATGATCTGTCCGATGGCGTCGCGGGTGTTCTGGATCCCGTCGTGCATCAGGATGACCTGACCGGCCTGGAGTCGGCTCGCGTTGGCCACGATCTGGCTGACGCTGGCGCCGTTCCAGTCCTGGGAGTCCACGTCCCAGATCACCTGGCGCATGCCCAGTGACGACGCGACGGACTGCAACGTGGAGTTGGTCTCGCCGTACGGCGGCCGGAACAGCACCGGTCGGCTGCCGGTGGCCGACTGGATCGCCGAGCTGGTCTGGGAGAGGTCCGACTGCATCTGAGCCTGGCTCATCGAGGTCATGTGGGCGTGGTTCCAGCTGTGGTTGGCCACCCACATGCCGGCGGCCACCTGTGCCTGCGCGGCCGACCGGTTGTTCTGGACGTTCTGCCCGACGTTGAACATGGTGGCCCGTACGCCGTTGGTGCGCAGCACGTTCAGCAGCGCGCTGGTGCTGCCGGTCGGACCGTCGTCGAAGGTGAGGCCGACGTAGCCGTTGCAGGCGGCGGCGTTCGACGGGGTGGAGGTGGCCGCGAGGACGACGCCGCACATGGCGACGGCGGTGGCCAGGACGGCGAGCGCCGCGCGCAACCGCCTGGACCACAGGGCCGTGCGGGGGAAGAGCCTGCTCATCTGGTGCCCCTTCGCGCAGGCCCGGACGCGCCCGGGGGTGGGCAGCACAGTCCGGACAGGTGTGGATGAGTGGGTAGGTGGAGCGGAAACCGCAACGAAGCCGATCGCATTGACCTCAGTGGATCGGAGTATTACAGCGAGAATTCCAACGCGTCAACAAGTTCCGGAACATCCTCGGAACAACGCAGGAAGCTGCCCGGCGGTTGGTGCAGGCGTGCCTTCGGCCGGGGCGGTGCCCGCACGCCGCCTCGATCCGATCAATCGATGGGTCTACCCGTCGCATGATCCGGAAAGTGGCCGGAACTATCGATCGTCGATCTCCGGGCCCACCGTCGCGTCCGCACATCTAATAGTAAAGATTGTGAACAGAAGGTGTTACAGTCACTTCGGTCGATATCCGCTGGGGTTTCGGCCAGTGAGGTCCCTGAGAGGAGTGAGCACATGACGAGACTGCGCGCGCTGGTCGCGCTGGCGGCACTGATCGTCGCCGGTGGGCTGGTTGCGGTCATCCCGGCCACCGCCGCCTCGGCGGCGGCCTGCTCGGCATCGTGGCAGGCCTCGGCCGTCTACTGGGGAGACGCCCAGGTCTCCCACAACGGCCGCAACTACCGGGCGAAGTGGTGGACCCAGAACGAGGCGCCGCCGGGCACGACCGGCGTCTGGGAGGACCTCGGCGCGTGCGGCGGGGGCACCACGCCGCCCACCGGTGGGACCTGCACCTACCCGAACTGGGCCGCCGGGACCTGGTACGCCGCCGGAGCGATCGTGCGGTACACCAACGGTTCCTACTACATCGCCGAGCACGACAATCCGGGGTACGACCCCGTCGTCAGCACCTGGTACTGGGAGCCCTACACCTGTGGCGGTCAGCCACCGACCACCCCGCCTCCCACCAACCCGGGTGGCTTCGTGGTCACCGAGGCCCAGTTCAACCAGATGTTCCCGGGTCGCAACTCCTTCTACACGTACTCCGGGCTCGTCGCCGCGCTCGGCGCCTACCCGGCGTTCGCGCGCACCGGCAGCGCCACCGTCCAGCGCCAGGAAGCCGCGGCCTTCCTGGCGAACGTCTACCACGAGACCGGCGGGCTCGTGCACGTGGTCGAGCAGAACACCGCGAACTACCCGCACTACTGCGACTACGGTCAGCCGTACGGCTGCCCCGCCGGGCAGGCCGCCTACTACGGTCGGGGGCCGATCCAGCTCAGTTGGAACTTCAACTACAACGCCGCTGGCAACGCCCTCAACCTGCCGCTGCTGACCAACCCGTGGCTGGTGCAGACCGACGCCGCGGTGGCCTGGAAGACCGGCATCTGGTACTGGATGACCCAGAACGGGCCGGGCACCATGACCGCCCACAATGCGATGGTCAACGGCGCCGGGTTCGGTCAGACGATCCGCAGCATCAACGGCTCGATCGAGTGCAACGGCGGAAACCCCGCCCAGGTGCAGAGCCGCGTCACCAGGTACCAGCAGTTCGTCGGCATCCTCGGGGTGTCCGCCGGAGCCAACCTCTACTGCTGATCCGTGGCCGGGCCTCGGCTTACGTCCTGGACGGAGTCGAGGCCCGGCGCATCGGCGGCCGGGCCTCGGTGGGGGTCCCGGCCGTTTCGGCGCGATCAGCCCGTTGACACGGCCGTGCTGCGCCCGGAACTATCAGCGGCAGTCCACCGCCCCGATCCTCGTTGTTCACGAAGTCCAATGACAACGATGTCAGGGCCCCCGACCCACCACCCGCTCCACTCTGCCCAGACGTTCGACGTACTCGACCCGGTTCGAGTCGAAAGGCTCCGTCCCTCATGTCGCACACCCCCCTTGCGCGCCCTCTCTCACCCCGCCTGATCGCGGCGACGACAGCCGCCCTACTACCGCTTGGCCTGCTCGTCGCCGCGCCCCTGGCGAACGCCGCCCCCACCCCCGCACCGCCGGGCAACTTCACCTCCTCGTTCGAGTCCGCCGACCCGCAGCCCGCCACCAGCACCGTGGAGGTCGGCCCCAACGGAAAGCCGGTCCAGGCCAACCTGAGCGGCAAGGTCTCCACGCTGCCCGGCAGCCTGCTCGGCCAGGTCAGCGCCGTGACCGCAAGCGACGAGAACCAGCCGCGAGAGATCGCCGCGAACCTCAAGGACGACGATCCGTCGACCAAGTGGCTCGTGTTCGCGTCCAGCGGCTGGGTGACCTACCAGCTTGTTAAGCCGGCGACTGTGGTGCGCTACTCGCTGACCGCTGCCAACGACGCACCGACCCGCGACCCCAGGGACTTCGTCGTCCAGGGGTCGAACGACGGCAGCACCTGGACCGACCTGGACAAGCGCGCCGGCGAGAAGTTCAGCGGGCGCTTCGCCACCAAGACGTACAGCTTCACCAACCCGAACGCCTACGGCTTCTACCGGCTCAACGTCACAGCGAACTCCGGTGACTCGCTCGTGCAGCTCGCCGCCTGGAACATCAGCGACGGCTCGGACGTCCGCCCGCCGGCCACCCCCATGGTCAGCGAGGCGACCGCCGGCCCGAACGGCGGCTACACCACGAAGCCGGACGTCGGGTTCACCGGGCTGGCCGCGCTGCGCTACTCCGGCGGCGCCGAGGGCAACGGCCGGTCGTACGCGACCAACAAGCTCTTCGACGTCACCATCCCGGTCGGGCCGACGACCCGACTGTCGTACAAGATCTTCCCCGAGTTCACCGGGGGAGACGGCCGGTACCCGTCCACCTACACCGCCGTCGACCTGCACTTCACCGACGGCAGCTACCTGAGTGGCCGCTCGCCCGCCGACCAGCACGGCTACCCGCTCACGGGTACCGGTCAGGGCGCCTCGAAGGTGCTCTTCGCCGACCAGTGGAACCTGGTGCAGGCCGACCTGGGCACCGTCGCGCGCGGCAAGACGATCGACCGCATCCTGCTCGCGTACGACAATCCGCAGGCCACCGGGGAGACCCGGTTCCAGGGTTGGCTCGACGACATCGAGCTGACGGCCACACCGGCGTCGATCGACGGCTCGAAGCTGACCAACTACGTCGACACCCGACGGGGCACCAACTCGACGGGCGGCTTCTCGCGCGGCAACAACCTGCCGATCACCGCCGTGCCGAACGGGTTCAACTTCTTCACCCCGGTGACCGACGCGACCTCCGACTCGTGGGAGTACGAGTACCACCGGATCAACAACGAGGCCAACCTGCCCATGCTCCAGGGCCTCGCGATCTCCCACGAGCCCAGCCCCTGGATGGGTGACCGCAACCAGATGTCCGTCATGCCGGTCGTCGGTGGCGGGCCGCTCACCGGTCAGCCCGCCGGCCGTGCGCTCGCCTTCAGCCACGACGACGAGACGGCGCAGCCGGACCTCTACCGGGTCACGCTCCAGAACGGCCTGGTCGCGGAGATGTCGCCCACCGACCACGCCGGGATCATGCGGTTCACCTTCCCCACCGGGCAGCAGACCGGGAGCCTCGTCTTCCACAACGGCACGTTCACCATCGGCACGGACGGCACGTTCACCGGTTGGGTCGACAACGGAAGCGGCCTGTCGGCCGGTCGTAGCCGGATGTTCGTCTCCGGCGCCTTCGACCGGGCGCCGACGGCGTCCGCCGCGACCTCGGCCACCTTCGACATCTTCGGCTCGCGGGAGGTGACGATGCGTCTCGCCACGTCGTTCCTCTCCGTCGACCAGGCGCGCCGTAACCTCGATCTGGAGGTCACCGGCAAGAGCTTCGACCAGATCCACGCCGCCGCGACGGCCGCGTGGAAGGACCGGCTCGGCCGGGTCGAGGTGCGGGGCGCCAACGAGTCGCAGTTGGTCACCATGTACTCGAACCTGTACCGGCTGAACCTCTATCCGAACTCGCAGTCGGAGAACACCGGCACCGCCGCCGCGCCGCGCTGGCAGTACGCCAGCCCGGTCTCGGCGCCGACCGGCGCGTCGACCCCCACCCGGACCGGCGCGAAAATCGTCGACGGGCAGATCTACGTCAACAACGGCTTCTGGGACACCTACCGCACCGTGTGGCCCGCCTACGCGCTGCTGTACCCGGACGTCGCCGCGAAGATCTCCGACGGGTTCGTCCAGCACTACCGCGACGGCGGCTGGATCGCCCGCTGGTCGTCCCCCGGCTACGCCGACCTGATGACCGGCACCAGCGCGAACGTGGCGCTGGCCCAGGCGTACCTCACCGGGGTCAAGCTGCCCGACCCGCTCGCGGCGTACGACGCGGCCGTCAAGGACGCGACCGTCGCGTCCGGGCGCAGCGCGGTCGGGCGCAAGGGCATCGAGAGCTCCCTGTTCCTCGGCTACACGCCGACGTCCACCGGAGAGTCGGTGTCCTGGGCGCTGGAGGGCTACATCAACGACTTCGGCATCGGCAACATGGGTGCGGCGCTCGCCAAGGACCCGGCCACGCCGAAGTCGGAGCGCGCCCGTCTCAAGGAGGAATCGCGGTACTTCCTGGAGCGGGCCCGCAACTACGTCCACCTCTTCGACCCGAAGACCAAGCTCTTCCAGGGCCGCGACGCCGCCGGCAACTTCCTCGCCGGTGACCCGCTGGACTGGGGTGGCGTCTACACCGAGACCAACGGGTGGAACTTCGCGTTCACCGCCCAGCAGGACGGCCAGGGCCTGATCAACCTGTACGGCGGACAGAAGGCGCTGCGGGACAAGCTCGACGCGTTCTTCACCACCCCGGAGAACGCCGACCGCCCCGGTGGGTACGGCGGCGTCATCCACGAGATGCTCGAAGCACGCGCGGTGCGGATGGGTCAGCTCGGCATGAGCAACCAGCCGTCGCACCACATCCCGTACATGTACAACGTCGCGGGCGCGCCGGCCAGGACCCAGGAGACGGTACGGGAGATCCTGCGCCGTCTCTACGTCGGCAGTGAGATCGGCCAGGGCTACCTGGGCGACGAGGACAACGGCGAGATGTCGTCGTGGTACATCCTCAGCTCGCTGGGCATCTACCCGTTGCAGGCCGGGTCGTCCGAGTGGGCGATCGGCTCCCCGCAGTTCACCCGGATGACCGTGCACCGCAGCAGCGGCGACATCGTCGTCAACGCGCCGAACAACAGCACGGCGAACGTCTACGTGCAGGGCGTGACGGTCAACGGCAAGAAGCAGCGCGGCCTGTCAGTGGACGTCGCGACGCTCGCCAAGGGCGGCACCATCGACTTCCAGATGGGCTCCAAGCCGTCGTCCTGGGGCAGCGGCAAGAACGACGCGCCGCCGTCGCTGACCAAGGGTGACGAGGCGCCGAAGCCGTTGCAGGACGTCACCGGCCCCGGTCTCGGCACCGCGACCGCGACCGGCGGTCAGGACGCGTCGAAGCTGTTCGACGACTCGTCGACCACGCAGCTGACCTTCACCTCGGCGACCCCGCAGATCACCTGGGCCTTCCGTGGTGGCAAGCAGAAGCCGAAGTACTACACGGTCACGTCCGGGGCCGGTGCCGGCGATCCGGCCGACTGGCGTCTGCAGGGCTCCAACGACGGCCTCACCTGGACCACAGTGGACTCCCGCACCGCCCAGGTGTTCCCGTGGCGCAACCAGACCCGCCCGTACTCGATCGACAAGCCGGGACGGTTCGCCCAGTTCCGCCTCGCCGTCACGAAGACCGTCGGCGCCGCGCAGACCAACCTCGCCGAGGTCGAGCTGCTCGCCGGAGGTGACCTCGACCTCGGGGGCGGCGACATCACGGTCACCGCAGCGGACGGCGTGCACGCGACCACCGGCGTACCCGTCTCGGTGCCGCTGGCCACCGTCACCGGCGGCGACGCCAGCGGCTACCAGGCCACCATCGACTGGGGTGACGGCACGCCGGTCACCGCGGGTACCGTGACGTTGAGCTCGCGGGCCGTCTACCGCATCGCCGGGTCGCACACCTACGCCACACCCGGCTACCACCAGGCGAACGTCACGGTAACCGACGGCGAAAGCCAGAGCTCCGCGACGGTCGGCGTCGAGGTGGCGTACGCCCCGGCCTCCGGTCTCACCGCCGCGTTCGACAGCGTCTGCGTCGGCGACGAAGGGGTCCTGGCGGCGGACTGTGACGCCAAGTCGTGGGCGTACTCGCGGGCCGCCCTGGCGGCCGGTGGTGTGACCCAGGGCCAGCCGCTGCAGGTTCCCGGAACGGCGCTGCGGTTCACAGTGCCGGTGATCCCGGCCGGGCAGCCGGACAACGCCACCGGCAACGGGGCGACCATCGTCCTCGACCTCCCGCAGGACGCGAAGAGCATCTCGTTCATCGGCGCCGGAACGCAGGGCAACCAGAGCACCACCGGCACGGCGACGTTCAGCGACGGCAGCACGGCCAGCATTCCGATCCAGTTGAGCGACTGGACGCTGGGCGGCAACGCCAACGGCACCCCGTCCTACGGCAACGTCATCGTCGCCCGGACGGCGTACCGGTTGCAGGGCACGAGCCGCGACGGCGCCCAGCCGTTCCTCTTCGCCACCGCGCCGTACCAGATTCCGGCGGGCAGGACGCTGGTGTCGGTGACTCTGCCGACGCAGACCGGTGACCCTCGCTCGGCGGGTCGGATCCATGTGTTCGCCGTGGCCAACGACGGCACGCCCGCCCCGGCGCTGACGACCGACGCCCCGAAGAACCAGACGGCCACCGCCGGGCAGGCCCTCGCGGCGAACCTCGGTGCGGTGACCGGCGGCGTTCCCGGTACGACGGGCTACCGCGCCCGCGTCCAGTGGGGTGACGGCACGGTTCCGGACGACGTCACGATCGGCGCGTCCGGCGCGATGAGCGGCCAGCACACCTACGCGCGGGAGGGCACCTACACGGTGCGCGTCACCGCGTGGGACACGCTGTCGAGCAGCACCGGGTCCTTCACCGTGACCGTGGCTCGGAGCGGATCGCAGCCGGCGATCGCGCTGTCCGCGGCCGGCACCGTCACCACCGGTGGCGCGATCACCGTCAACGGCAGCGGCTTCGCCGCCGGTGAGCAGGTGACAGTCAGCGTCGGCACCGACCCGGGCCGGACCATGAAGGTCGCGGCCTCCGCGTCGGGAACGGTCCGCGCCTCGGTGCCGACCTCCGGTGACGCACAACCCGGCCGGTACGCCGTCACCGCGACGGGCGCGTCCTCGCGTACGCCGGCCACGGCCACCGTCCAGGTGACCGGGGAGCCGGAGGCGCGGACCTACCAGCCGCGGGTGGCGCTGTTGACCACCTCGGGCCCGCGCGGCACGTCGATCATGGTCGACGGTTCCGGATTCGCGCCGAACGAGGTGGTCACCATCGCCTTCGGGGCCGGACTGGCGGTCAGCACCGTGCGCGCGAACGGTGACGGCGTCATCTCCGGCGCGACGGTCAGCGTTCCGGGTGCGGCGAAGGCGGGCGCGACCAGCGTCACGCTGAACGGCGCCACGTCGGCGACGAAGGTCTCCCGACCGTTCACCGTCACCGGCTAGCACCGAGCCGGGGACAGTACAGCCGCGTGGGGCGGGCCGTGATCACGGCCCGCCCCACGCCGCATCGCAGAGATCAAATTTCAGCGCGGTGGCAGCAGCGCGTCGACCAGGTCGCGCAGGGGCCCGACCAGATCCTGTTCGGTGGCGGAACTCAGCGGTTCCAGCCGGATCGACGATCGCAGCACCGCGACTCCGATGCCGGCGGCGAGGGCCATCTGGGCGCGGAGCAGGAGCTGTTCGCTGCCCGGTTCGCCCGGACGCCACCCGCGAGCCGCCGCCAGTTGTTCACTGGAACGGACCAGCACGCCGCGCCGGATCTCGTCGGCTCCCGCGTCTCCGGACGATCGCAACAGCAGTGACAGCTGGCTCGACAGGCCTGCCGCGCCGAGGTCGGCGATGTGCCGGGCGATGGCCTCGGGCACCCGGTCGGCCGGCGTCTGGCCGGTGGTTCGGCGCAGCTCGTCGCCGGCCGCGCGCAGGCACGCCTCGAACAGGCCTTCCTTGGACGTGAAGTAGCGGCTGATGAGCGCCACGTTGACGCCCGCGTCGTCGGCGATGTCCCGGACAGTGGTGGCCGCGTAGCCGTCCCGGGCGAAGCGTTGGCGAGCGGCGTCGAGCAGCAACTGCCGGGTCTCGGCCGCGTCCCGACGGCGACGCTGGGCCGGTTCGCCGGCGGTGTTGCTGGTCGCGGGGACAGGCGGTTCTGCTGTCACGACGCGTCCTCTCTGTCGCTCTGGCTCGGCGTCGGTGCCTAGTAAGTAAACATATGTTGACTTTCCGCCGACCGCAACGTCCGGTGCGGTCCGAGGGTGACGTAAACGACTGTTGACATGGGTCCCAGGCTGCGCATACTGGCTAAGTCAGCAAACGTTTACATCTAGTTCGGGGATTCCATGACCCACACCATCGAGGAGCCGACCCGCCTCGGCTCCGCGCCCGGCGCCGCCCCGCGCGCCAACAGCACGCTTCTGGTGCTGTACCTGTCGCTGGGCGGCCTGGCGTTCGCGGTGCTCCAGTCGCTGGTGGCGCCCGCGCTGTCGACCATCGGAAGGGACCTGGGCGTCTCGACCGGAGACATCAGCTGGGTGCTCACGGCGTACCTGTTGGCCGCCTCGGTGCTGACGCCCATTCTCGGACGTCTCGGTGACATGATCGGCAAGCGTCGGGTCCTCATCGGCGTCCTCGCGGCCCTGGCCGCGGGCACCCTGCTCGCCGCCCTGGCCCCCAACCTGACAGTGCTGATCGTCGCGCGGGCGCTACAGGGAGCCGCAGGAGCGATCCTGCCGTTGTCGATCGGCCTCGTCCGCGACCAACTGCCCCGGGAGAAGGTCGGCGTCACCGTCGGCCTGCTGTCGGCGATCTTCGGGGTCGGCGCCGGTGTCGGCATCGTGGCCGCGGGCCCGATCGTGGAGCACCTGTCGTGGCACTGGCTGTTCTGGCTGCCGCTGGTCCTCGTCGTCGTCGCGCTGCTCGGAGCCATCTTCGGAATGCCCGAGTCGCGGGTCCGCACGCCCGGGCGGCTCGACATGCTCGGCGCGGCCATCCTGTCGGTCTCGCTGGTCTCGCTGCTGCTGGCCGTGAGCAAGGGGCAGGGCTGGGGCTGGACCGAGCCGAAGACAATCGGCCTGTTCCTGCTCGGCGCGGTCGCGATGGTGGTGTTCGTCCGGGTCGAGCTTCGCGTACGCGAGCCGCTCATCGACATGCGCCTGATGCGGATTCGCGGTGTCTGGGCCACCGACCTCGTCGCCCTGATCCTCGGCTTCGCGATGTTCGGGACGTTCGTGCTGGTGCCGACCCTGCTGCAACTTCCTGCCGCCACCGGGTACGGGTTCGGCAAGACGGTGTCCCAGGCGGGCCTGTTCCTGCTGCCCACCGTCCTGATGATGGTGGTCTTCGGTCCCCTCGCGGGCCTGCTGGACCGTCGCTTCGGTCCCAAGGTTCCGATGTTCCTCGGCACTGTCGCGGTCGTCGTCGCATTCGCGCTGCCGGCTCTCGCGCACGGCGCGACCTGGCAGGTGCTGCTCTCCGGGGTGCTCACCGGCGCCGGCATCGGCCTGGCGTTCGCGGCGATGTCCAACGCCATCATCGAGAGCGTCCCGGCGGGGCAGACCGGCGAGGCGAGCGGCGTCAACACCATCGCCCGCACCATCGGCAGCAGCATCGGCGCGGCGGTCGTGGCGGCCGTCATCACGTCGAACAGCACCCCGCAGGGGCTGCCCACCGACGCGGCGTTCACCGCCGGCTTCTGGGTGTGCGCGGGCGTCGCGGTCCTGGCCGTCTTCGCGGCACTGGCCCTGCCCTCGGCGCGTCGCCGTCACGAACAGGCCGTCGCCGCCGGTGTCGACGACCTTCCGCCCGAGCCGGTCGAGCTGCACCTGCCCCACCGGCATCACTGAGCAGGCGGCTGACAGTCGCCGAACGAGCGCAGGCCGTGTCCACTCGTGGTGGACACGGCCTGCGCCGTTCGGTTCGACCTCAACCTGCTCGCGGTGCGCCCAGTCGGAGCTGCCAGCGCGCGCCCCGGCTGGTGAGCCGGACGACGGCCAGGGGCTCCACGTCCACCTGCCGGTACGTCGCCATCGGAAGACCGAGGGCGTGCACCACCGCGACCCGGATCACCAGTGGGTGGGTGACCGCGATGACGCGTCCACCGGCTTCCTGCTGCTCGTCCAGCCAGCTGCCGACCCGATCCCGCACGGCCGTGACGGACTCACCGCCGTGCGGCGCGGACCCCGGTGCGGACAGCCAGTCGTGCAGCGCCTGCGGCTGCGATTCAGCGATCTCCTCCAGCGACCGTCCGGACCAGTCCCCGTAGTCACAGTCGGCCAACGCGGTCTCGATCGTCGGCAGCAGGCCGAAGGCGTCGGCGGTCTGTCGGGCGGCCACCGCGGGGCTGGACAGGCAGGTGGCGTTGACGCCGAGGGGCCCGCGCCGGTCTGCGCCCGCCTGGGCCTGGGCGAGTGCGGCACGCAGGCCACCCTCGTCCAGGCCGTCGTCGGCGCCGCCGAAGCGGGCCCGGCGCAGAGCGGCGGTGTGACCGTGGGCGACCAGCCGAAGGCTGGTGCCGGTCACGTGCTCGGCAGTGCGGTGCCGGCCCGGCGACGCCGCTCGTGGTGCATCAGGGCCGCGAACAGCAGGCCGATGCCGGTCCAGAGCACCACCTGGGTGCCGAGCGAGGCCAGTCGGAAACTCCACAGCAGGGTCGCCGGGAAGTCCGCCGGAACCTCCTGGAAGGACGGCATCACCACGTACGACACTGCCGTGACCAGCAGGAACCCGCCCGTGGCCCCGGCGGCGCGCAGCCACGTCGGCGCCTGGGCACCGACCGACCGGTAGCCCAGCGAGCCGGCCCACACGGCCACCAGCCCGAGCACCACCATCAACAGGTAGGTGACGGTCCGTTGGTTGATGGTGGCCGGGTCGCCGACCGCCGGCGGGTTCGCCGGGTACTTGACGAACGGCACGATCACCGCACCGAGCAGCGCCCCGCCGGCCAGCAGCAGACCCGACCGCCCGTCGTCGTCGCCGCGACGCCGCCGGGACAGCAGGACGTACGCCGTGGCCAGCAGGCCACCCATCGCGGCCCCGAACAGGCCGGTGGCCAGGAACAGACCGCCGCGCTGACCCGACCGGCCGACCAGGGCGTCCTCGTGATCGTGCGCACCGGCGGCGGGCTCGGCGTGCGTCGCCGCCTCCTCGATGGCGATGGCTGCCTCGACGTGCGGTTCGCCAGCGACGTACGCGAACGCCCCGGCCAGCAGGCCGGCGATCAGGCCGGCCAGCAGCCCGCGGACGAGGACGGCGAGGAACGGGGGAGCGGCGGTGGTGTTCAGTGGCACGGGACGCCCAGCAGGTGCCGGCCGTCGTGCATCAGCTCGTGCAGGTACATCCCGCTGCGCGACACCGCCCCCTGGTCGAAGGCGACGAGGTACGCCAGCAGGGTGAGCACGGCAACGGTCGCCAGAGCCGTCCACATCAGACGCGCACTGCCAGCGGGGTGCACCACCGGCTGGCTGGAAGCGGAGCTAGACATGAATACACGAACCTCCCCAGGGATGACGCGTCCCCATCGCAAGGCTGCGGACGACCGAGCGTCCTGGCTCGCGGCCCCAGTTGTGGTTGGGGACCGCTCACAGTGGCGCGACCGCGCCGGATTCACACCGGCTTCCCTCGCGTCGCCGCAGATAGTGGGTCGACGGTAGCGGTGCCGCCTCGGGCGGTCAACCCGGACCCCGGGCACCGAACGCGGCACCCATCGCTCGGTCAACGAGCCGACTGAGCCGCAGGGTGCCGGCGGATTCGTCAGACCAAAAGGCGACACTGCCGCCAGCCGGTCGTAGCGCGCGTTCCGCGACTCGTGAACACTCTGTTACCGCTAACATGGTCAACCTGCCAGATCGGCTCTGTGGCTCCGGGTCGACCCGGAGGGTTTCGATCAGCGGCGGGGCGGGGTGCAGAGTGGACGAACACACCAGGACGGGGCCGGTGACGACCGGCGAGGTTGCGCGACGACAGGGCATTGTCGACGCGCATCATCACCTCTGGGTCCGGGCGCGGCACCCACAGCCCTGGATCGACCCGCACACCATGGCCGCGATCGACGACGACTTCACGCCGGTCGAGCTCGCCCCGGCAACCCGGGCCGCCGGGGTCACCCAGACCGTGGTCGTCCAGTCCGTCGCCGTTCGGTCGGAGACGCCCGAGCTGCTCGGCATCGCGGCCGACGACCCCCTCGTCGCCGGGGTCGTCGGCTGGGTCGACCTCACCGCCGCCGATGTCGACCGTCGCCTCGCCCGGCTACGCAGGGCCCGCGGCGGCGAACGGCTGGTCGGGATCCGCCACCTGGTCCAGTCCGAACCCGACCCGACCTATCTCGACCGCCCCGACGTGCGGCACGGCATCGCCGCGGTCGGTGCCGCCGGCCTCGCCTTCGACCTCCTGGTGCGCCATCATCAGCTGCCGGCGGCCGCCCGGCTCGTCCACGACCTGCCCCAGGTGCGGTTCGTCCTGGACCACCTCGGCAAGCCCCCGCTCGGGCGCGCCGATCTCGGTGACTGGCAGCGCGACCTGCTGGCGCTCGCGGCCGAGCCCAACACGACGGCGAAGCTCTCCGGCCTGGTGACCGAGGTGGACGGCCAGCCCTGGACGGCTGCCGACCTGCGGCCCGCAGTCGAGCACGCCCTGGACGTGTTCGGCCCGGATCGGCTGATGTTCGGCTCGGACTGGCCGGTGTGCCTGCTCGCCACCTCGTACACCCGCTGGGTCACAGTCCTCAATGACCTGCTGGACCCGCTGTCCGACGACGAGCGGACCGCGATCTGGCGTCAGACCGCCAGCCGGGTCTACCGGCTGGCCCCGTCCTGAGACGGCAGCGCCTTCCCAACTGGGGACATAGCATGTTATCGATAACACGCTGGCGGCGGCAGCGATGTCGATGTGGTCGGACGTATGCCTTCGGCGGTGCAAGTAACGATGGCAAAACATGCTCGCAAGACCTTGGCAACATACGTGAATGCGTGGCAAGGTAACGCCTGATCGTGGGAAACATCCGACCTATCTCCAAGGGATGTGTGGCCATCTAGCCGCACCACCGTCCGAGCGGGGTCGGTCGCTCACAGGCGTTCGGCTCGTCGGCGGGTCCCCGTCGGACGCCGGCGCCGCGCTTGGGGAGGTCAGGTCCGACGATGAGTAGCGCCGAGGCAACCGCCGGCACGCAGCGCGGCGAACTCAGCGACTGGTTCCGGGAACGGATCTCCCACGCCGTCTCCGAGTTCACCGCCGCGACCGCGCTGGTCGTCCTGTTCATCGCCTTGACCTTCGCGAGTCCCTACTTCCTCACAGCGGACAACCTCTTCAACATCGGCGCCCAGACGGCGGTGATCGCCATCATCGCCACGGCCCAGACGATGGTCATCATCACGAAGGGCATCGACCTGTCCGTGGGGTCCGTCGCCGCGCTCGCCGGCGTGTTGGGCGCGATGGTCGTGCGCGACCTCGGCTTCTCGCTCTGGGCGGCGACGGCGGTCGCGATCGGCGTCGGCGCACTGGCCGGGCTGTTGAACGGCCTGCTGGTGACGGTTGCCCGGATTCCGCCGTTCATCGCGACGCTGGGGACGATGTCCGTGGGTCGGGGCCTGGTCTTCATCATCACCGGAGCGGTCGGCGTCTACGGCCTTCCCCGGTCCTTCCAACTGCTCGGCAACGGGCAGATCCTCGGCATTCCGTTCGCCGTGGTGATCACCGTCCTGGTCGCCGTCGGGGTCGCCTTCCTGCTCTCCCAGACCCGCTTCGGTCAGTACACCTACGCGATGGGCTCCAATCTGGAGGCGGCCCGCCGCTCCGGCATCCGGGTCGGGCGGCACCTGACCGGGGTGTACGTGCTGGCCGGCGTGCTGGTCGGGCTGGGCGGCATGATCGCCGCGTCCCGGGTCAACTCCGGCCAGCCCAACTACGGGATCTCGCTGGAACTCGACGTCATCGCCGCCGCCGTCATCGGCGGAGCCAGCCTGTTCGGCGGGCAGGGCCGGATCGTCGGGACCATCATCGGCGCGTTCCTCATCGCCCTGGTCCGCAACGGCGCCGTCCTGCTCGACATCAGCATCCACTACCAGCAGGTGATCGTCGGCGTGATCATCTGGGCCGCCGTCTACTTCGACCAGTACCGCCGCCGGCGGCTGGAATCACGGGGTTGACATGCCATTCCGAGAGTCCGAACGAGGAAGGACACACACCATGGCACACACCACCACCAGCCGGCGGACGCGAGGACGACTCCTGCGCACGCAGGCGATCCTGGCCGCAGCCGCGGCGACCGCCCTGCTCAGCGCCTGCGGCGGGGTCGAGGTCCGTGACGGCGGCGACGGCGCGACCAAGGACGCGAGCGGCCCGTTGAAGCTCGCCGTCGTACCCAAGGCGGTCGGGGCCGACTACTGGAACACGGTCAAGGCGGGCGCCGAGTGCGCCGCGCAGCGCGCCGGGGACGTCACCGTCCAGTGGGACGGGGTGACCACCGAGACCGACGTCGAGGGCCAGGTCAACCTGATCCAGAACTTCGTCACCAAGAAGGTCGACGGCATCGTCTACGCGGCGACCGACTCCAGCGCGCTGGCACCGGCGACCGACAAGGCACTCAGCGCCAACATCCCGGTCGCCATGATCGACTCCGGCACCAGCCCGCAGCCGTCGAACGTGCCCCTCTTCGCCACCGACAACCGCGCGTCGGCGACCGAGGCGGCGAAGCTGCTCGCCACCGAACTCGGCCCCGGCAACCACGAGGTGGCGCTCGTCGAGTTCCAGCCCGGATCGCAGACCAACACCGAGCGGGTCGACGGCTTCAAGGCCGGTCTCGCCCAGTACCCCAACCTGAAGCTGGTCGGCCAGCAGCCGAGCCGCAGTGACGTCAACGAGGCCCGACGGGTCACCGAGAACATCCTCACCGCCAACCCCAAGCTCGCCGGCGTCTTCGCGGCCAACGAGCCGAGCGTGCTCGGTGCCGCCCAGGCCATCCAGGCCGCCGGCAAGTCCGGCAAGGTGGTCATCATCGGCTGGGACGCGGCCCCGGACGAGATCGCCGGGGTGCGCAACGGCCAGATCTCCGCGCTGGTCGTGCAGAACCCGTTCAAGATGGGCTACTTCGGCGTCGACAAGATGGTCAAGCACCTTCGGGACAAGGCGCCGCTGGCGTCGGCCGACACCGGCGTCACGTTCGTCACCAAGGAGAACATCGACTCGGCGGAGATCAAGGCGGTGCTCGAGCCCAGCTGCGCCCGCCCGCCGGTGCAGTGATGGGCGCGATCCCCACTGCCACCGCGGACAGCCATCAGCAACCCACCGACGCGGAACCGCCGGTCCTCGAAGCCCGCGGCATCGTCAAGCGATTCGGGCATGTGGAGGCGTTGCGTGGCGCCGACTTCACGGTCCGTCGAGGTGAGGTCGTCGCGCTGATCGGTGACAACGGCGCCGGCAAGAGCACCCTGATCAAGACCCTGTCCGGTGTGCACCCACCCGACGAGGGCGAGATCCGGGTCGGCGGCCGCCCGGTCCAGTTCTCCACTCCGGTCGATGCCCGACGGGCGGGAGTGGAGACGGTCTACCAGGACCTCGCCGTCGCCGACGACCTCAGCGTGGCCGCCAACCTGTATCTCGGCCGGGAGATCCTCCGCTCCGGACCACTCGGCCGGCTCGGGCTGCTGGACAAGCGCGCCATGCGCCACGGCGCCGCCGCCGCCCTCGACGAACTCGGCGTACGGATCCCCCGGGTCACCACCCCGATCGCGATGCTCTCCGGTGGGCAGCGGCAGTGCGTGGCGGTGGCCCGCGCCATCATCTGGGCAACCAACGTGGTCATCCTCGACGAGCCCACCGCGGCCCTGGGTGTGGTCCAGACCGGGCGGGTGCTCGACGTCGTTCGGCGTGCCCGTGACGCCGGCATGTCGGTGGTGCTGGTGAGCCACAACATGCCGCAGGTGCTCGAGATCGCCGACCGGGTCGAGGTCTTGCGCCTCGGTCGGCGCGCCGCCCAACTCCGCGCCGACGAGGTCACCACCGACGATCTGGTCGCGGCGATGACCGGCAGCACCAACGTGGATCGGGACGAGCGGTGACGGCTGTCGTCCAGCGGGGCGCGCGCGATCCCGCCCGTCCGACGACCCGCAGCGGCGTCGGTTCGCCGCTGCGGCTGAGTCCACTGGGCTTCGGCGCCTCCCAGGGCGGCAATCTCTACCGCGCGACGTCGGACGAGCAGTTCGCCGCCGCGGTGGACACCGCGTGGGCAGGCGGCGTCCGATACTTCGACACGGCACCGCACTACGGGCTGGGCCTGTCCGAACGGCGCCTGGGCGCGGCCCTGCGCTCCCGCCCGCGCGGCGGGTACGTGGTCTCAACGAAGGTCGGCCGGCTGCTCGTGCCGTCACCGGAGACGGCGCACCGGCGTGATCCGGAGGGGTTCGACGTTCCCGCCGACCATCGCCGGGTCTGGGACTTCAGCCGCGACGGCGTACACCGTTCCCTGGAGGCCAGCCTTCGGCGCACCAGCCTGGACCGGATCGACGTGGTGTATCTGCATGACCCGGACGAGCACTGGGAGCAGGCCACGCGCGAGGCGATCCCGGCATTGGTGGAGCTGCGGGAACAGGGCGTGATCGGTGCCGTCGGGGCCGGGATGAACCAGTCCGCGATGCTGGCCCGCTTCGTGGCGGAGACCGACGTGGACGTGGTGATGTGCGCCGGCCGGTACACCCTGCTGGAGCAGGGCGCCCTGACCGACCTGCTGCCCCTCGCGCAGGCCCGCCACGTCGGCGTGGTGGTCGCCGGCGTCTACAACTCCGGGCTGCTGGCCCGGGACATGCCGCCGACCGACGCCGTCTACGACTACCAGCAGGCGCCGGCAGAGGTGATCGATCAGGCCCGCCGGATAGCGCGGGTCTGTCAGATGTACGGCGTCACGCTGCCCCAGGCGGCGTTGGCGTTCGTCCGTCGTCACCCGGCCGTGGTCTCGACGGTGGTCGGCATGCGTGACGAGGCCCAGGTGACCGAAACCCTGCGTCGATCTGCTGTCGACGTCCCGGATCAGCTCTGGACGGCGTTGTACGACGAGGGGCTGCTCGACGTGCAGCCGTGAGGATCGGCCGTCACGACCGGGCCGTCTCGATGCTGGCGTCAGCGTCGTCGGGTAACCCCTGCAACGACTCCTCCACGCCGATCAGGTGGTTGGCCATCCGGGTGCGCGCCCGCTCCGGGTCGCGCGCCACGAGGGCCTTCAGGATCGCCACGTGTTCGTCATGGGTCCGCAGGTCCGCGCCCTCCTCGTGCAGACTCCGCCAGAGCCGGCCACGGATGGTGCGCCCGGCGAAGGCTTCGATCAGGCCGACCAGCACCGGATTCTCGGCGTGCACCGCGATGATCCGGTGGAAGGCGATGTCGATCTCCATGATCCGCTCGTGGTCCGGCGGTGACTGGCCGATCAACCGGGCCGCCTCGTCGAGCAGGTCACCCGCCTGGGTCAGGGCCTCGTCGGTGATCCTGGTCGCCGCCAGGCAGGCGGCCTCGCACTCCAGCAGACGGCGAACGGTGTGGATGTGGCGGGGGTCGCCCTGGCCCTGGAAGTCCACCACGAAACCCATCGGGGCCAGCAGTTGTGGCGCGTCGAGGTTGGTGACGTAGGTGCCGTCGCCCTGGCGGATGTTGACGATGCCGAGGATCGACAGGGCTGACATCCCCTCGCGCAGGGACCCCCGCGAGACACCGAGCTGCTCGGCGAGGTCCTTCTCGATGGGCAACCGGTCCCCGGGCCTGAACTGCCCTTCGAGGATCATCCGCTTGATGCCGTTGACCACTTCGTCAGTGCGAGACATGACCGACCCCCCTAGCGGCCGGCGGGGGTGGCCTTCCCACCCGCGATCACGTACGCCGCCTCCGGAGATGACACGGTAGTCGGGTCTGTCGCCGCCCAGTAGTGGCCGTCGGGAAACCGGTAGAGCGCCACCGACTCCTGACGCATCCGGGTGGAGTAGCCGGGCTGGCTGGGCAGGACGTATCCGCTGCCGGAACCGGTGTCCCGGATGATGCAGGGATCGGTGAAGTGCTCGTGCAGGTGGTCGACGAACTCGGTGACCCGGTTGGTGAGGTCCCCCGAGATCGCGACGTAGTCGAGCACCGACACGTGTTGGACCATCTCGCACAGCCCGACACCGCCGGCGTGCGGGCACACCGGGACGTCGAACTTCGCGGCGAGCAGCAGCACGGCGACGATCTCGTTGATGCTGGCCAACCTGCCGGTGTCGAGCTGGCAGAAGTCGATGGCCTTGGCCTGGAACAGCTGCTTGAACATCACCCGGTTGTGGCAGTGTTCGCCGGTGGCGACGCCGATCGGCGCGACGGCGCGGCGGACGGCCGCGTGGCCCAGGATGTCGTCGGGGCTGGTCGGCTCCTCGATCCACAGTGGCGTGAACTGGGCGAGGGCGGTGACCCACTCGATGGCCTGACCGACGTCCCACACCTGGTTGGCGTCGATCATCAGGTTGCGGTCCGGCCCGAGGATCTCCCGCGCGATCGCGCATCGGCGGATGTCGTCGTCGAGGTTGGCGCCCACCTTGAGCTTGACGTAGCCGTAGCCGGTGTCCACCGCTTCCTGACAGAGCCGGCGCAGCTTGTCGTCGCCGTAGCCGAGCCAACCCGCGGATGTGGTGTAGGCGGGGTAGCCGGTCCGGTCGAGCTCGGCGAGGCGGGCGGCCTTCGTGCCCTCCTTGGCCCGCAGGATGGCCAGTGCCTCGTCACGGGTCAGCGCGTCGGAGAGGTAGCGCAGGTCCGCGATGTCGACGAGTTGCTCGGGGGACATGTCGACGAGCAGCCGCCACAGCGGCTTGTCGGCGAGCCGGGCGACCAGGTCCCACGATGCGTTCAGCACGGCGGCCAGGGACAGGTGGACGACGCCCTTCTCGGGGCCGAGCCAGCGCAGTTGCGAGTCGGAGGTGAGGAGGCGGTAGACCGCGCCCATGTCCGCTGCCATCGTCGCCACGTCCAGGCCCACCAGAAGCTGTGCCTGGTGGACTGCCGCCGCCGCGACGATGTCGTTGCCTCGACCGATGGTGAAGGTCAGGCCGTGCCCCGCGAGTGGCGCGCCCACGCCGTCGACGCCGTCGGTGTGCAGGACGACGTAGGCCGCCGAGTAGTCGCCGTCCTTGTTCATGGCGTCTGACCCGTCAGCGGTCAGGGAGGTGGGGAAGCGGACGTCTTCGACGGTGACGGCGGTGATCTGCGGCATGCGCTCCTCGCCCGGCTAGGCTAAAGATCAGATGATCACTGGGAGTATACGGAGGGCCGCTCCGGCGCGTCAACGATGTCGATCATCGCAGGCCCACAGACATATGATGTTTGCCTCGCCGTGCCGATCCGCCTTGCCGCCCATCGTGCCGGTTGACGGGTGAAGGTGGCGGGAGTGGCGGTCCGTGGAGATTGGATGTTCCATCCCATCACAGGGCATTGACGGTGGCGTATGAGTGCGGCCTGCGCCACCCTGGCCTCGATACGTCAAATCTCTGTCGACTGTCGACACCCGCCCGGAGAGCCCGTCTCCGGTGCCGGGCGTCGGTCGGCGTGGCGTGGCCGGCCGGGGTGGTGACGGTGGTCACCGAGTCGGTGCCGACACGCCCGAGAACGACATGTGGGGTGTGACAACGGCTGCGTCCCTATATATGGTGTCGAGCGCAGCTGGTTCGGCCGCTCATCCGGGGTGGTCGAGGCAACAGGGAACCCGGTGGAAATCCGGGACTGTCCCGCAGCGGTGAGTGGGAACGACCGCCGTCAACAGCACTGGGCCACCAATCGGCCTGGGAAGCGACGGCCAGTAGGAGACCGGCGACACCGGTCGTGCCCGCGAGTCCGAAGACCTGCCAGCGCGCCGCGTACCCGTACCCGGGTGGGCGGCGGTCCGAGGCCGCGTGGGACGGCTGACGCCCCCTGACCCACGCCGGGCTGGCGTGGCGTCCGTTGGTGTCTGTCTCCTCGCGTCCGGGCCACCAGGTCTCGAACTCCGAGGAGCGAGTGGTGACAGTCACCGAGGTAGTCCCGACCAGCGGCGACGCGACAGTGCGGCGGACGCCGATGCAGGTCCGCAAGCGCGACGGCGGCACCGAACCCGTGGACGTGAACAAGATCGTCCGAGCGGTTGAACGGTGGGCCGACGACCTGACCGACGTCGACCCGATGCGGGTGGCCACCCGCACCATCAGCGGCCTCTACGACGGCGCGACCACTGCCGAACTGGACCGGCTGTCCATCCAGACCGCGGCCGAGATGATCGGTGAGGAGCCGCAGTACTCGCGCCTCGCCGCGCGGCTGCTGGCCGGTTACGTCGACAAGGAGGTGCGTCGACAGGGCATCACCTCGTTCAGCGCGGCGATCCGGGTCGGCCACGCCGAGGGCCTGATCGGTGACGACACCGCCGCGTTCGTCGCCGCGCACGCCGCGACCCTCGACCACGCCATCGACCCGGACGGCGACCGCCGGTTCGAGTACTTCGGCCTGCGCACCGTGTACGACCGCTACCTGCTGCGCCACCCCACCAGCCGACTGGTGCTGGAGACCCCCCAGTACTGGCTGCTGCGGGTGGCCTGCGGACTGTCCCGGACGGCCGACGAGGCGGTCGACTTCTACCGGCTGATGTCCAGCCTGGCCTACCTGCCCAGCTCACCGACCTTGTTCAACTCCGGCACCCGGCACACCCAGATGTCCTCCTGCTACCTGGTCGACTCCCCGCTCGACGAGCTGGACTCGATCTACCAGCGGTACGCCCAGGTCGCCAACCTGTCCAAGTTCGCCGGTGGCATCGGCATCGCGTACTCCCGGGTCCGCTCCCGAGGCGCGCTGATCCGGGGCACGAACGGGCAGTCCAACGGGATCGTGCCGTGGCTGCGCACGCTGGACGCGAGCGTCGCCGCGGTGAACCAGGGTGGCCGGCGCAAGGGCGCGGCCTGCGTCTATCTGGAGCCGTGGCACCCGGACATCGAGGAGTTCCTGCAACTGCGGGACAACACCGGCGAGGACGCCCGGCGCACCCACAACCTCAACCTGGCCAACTGGATCCCGGACGAGTTCATGCGCCGGGTCGAGGCCGACGAGCTGTGGTCGCTGTTCGACCCGCACGAGGTGCCCGAGCTGCCCGACCTGTGGGGGGAGCGGTTCGACGCCGCGTACCGGGAGGCCGAGGCGCACTGTCGCTACGTGCGGCAGGTCCCGGCACGGGAGCTGTACGGGAAGATGATGCGGACCCTCGCCCAGACCGGCAACGGATGGATGACCTTCAAGGACGCCGCCAACCGACTCTGCAACCAGACCGCCGAGCCGGGCAACGTGGTGCACCTGTCGAACCTCTGCACCGAGATCGTCGAGGTGTCCAGTGACACCGAGACCGCCGTGTGCAACCTCGGCTCGGTGAACCTCGCCGCCCACCTCACCGACGGCGGCATCGACTGGGAGCGGCTGCGCGCCACGGTGCGGACCGCGGTGACCTTCCTCGACCGGGTCATCGACATCAACTACTACCCGACCGCGCAGGCGGCGGCGAGCAACCCCCGGTGGCGGCCGGTCGGACTCGGGCTGATGGGCCTCCAGGACGTCTTCTTCGCGCTACGGCTGCCGTTCGACTCGCCGGCCGCGCGGGAGCTGTCCACCCTGATCAGCGAGGAGCTGTACCTGACCGCGCTGGAGACCTCCGCCGACCTCGCGCGCGACTTCGGCGCGCATCCGGCGTACCCGCAGACCCGGGCCGCGCGGGGCCAGCTCCAGCCCGACCTGTGGGGTGTCGAGGGTACGCAGACCGCGCGGTGGGACGCGCTGCGTGAGCGGGTCGAGGCGTACGGGCTGCGCAACTCGCTGCTCGTGGCGGTCGCGCCGACAGCGACCATCGCCTCGATCGCCGGGTGCTACGAGTGCATCGAGCCGCAGGTGTCCAACCTGTTCAAGCGCGAGACTCTGTCGGGGGAGTTCCTCCAGGTCAACACCGCTCTGGTACGCGAGCTGAAGGCCCGCGGTCTGTGGACCGAGCGGATCCGTTCGGCGATCAAGCGGGCGGAGGGGTCGGTGCAGGACATCGCCGAGCTGCCGGCCGGCGTACGGGAGCTGTTCCGCACCGCGTGGGAGCTGCCGCAGCGGGCGCTGATCGACCTGGCCGCCGCCCGCGCCCCGTTCATCGACCAGTCCCAGTCGCTGAACCTGTTCCTGGCCGCGCCGACCATCGGCAAGCTCTCGTCGATGTACCTGTACGCCTGGAAGGCCGGCCTGAAGACCACCTACTACCTGCGTTCGCGCCCCGCGACGCGGATCCAGCAGGCCACCGTCAGCGCTGTCGCGCCCGCCGTCGGGGTTGACGCGGAGGCGCTGGCCTGCTCGCTGGAGAACCCCGAGTCGTGCGAGGCCTGCCAGTGACCCCCGCCGACAGCGCCACCACCACCGACGCCAGCACCACCGACACGAGGACCACGCACATGCTGCTCGACCCCGGGATGGACCTGACTCTCCGCCCGATGCGCTACCCGCACTTCTTCGACCGGTTCCGCGACGCGATCCGCAACACCTGGACGGTCGAGGAGGTCGACCTGCACGCCGACCTCGCCGACCTGGACAAGCTGTCGCCGGCAGAACGGCACCTGGTCAGCCGCCTGGTGGCGTTCTTCGCCACCGGTGACACGATCGTCGCCAACAACCTGGTGCTCAACCTCTACCAGCACGTCAACAGCCCGGAGGGTCGCCTCTACCTGTCCCGTCAGCTGTTCGAGGAGGCCGTGCACGTCCAGTTCTATCTCAACCTGCTCGACACGTACGTGCCCGACGAGACGGAGCGCTTCGAGGCCTTCGCCGCCATCGAGAACATCCCCTCGATCCGTCGCAAGGCCGAGTTCTGCTTCCGATGGATCGACTCACTGAACGACCTGCGGGAGCTGCGGTCCCGCGAGGACCGGCGGACGTTCCTGCTCAACCTGATCTGCTTCGCCGCCTGCATCGAGGGGTTGTTCTTCTACGGCGCGTTCGCGTACGTCTACTTCCTGCGCTCCCGCGGCCTGCTGCACGGCCTCGCCTCGGGCACCAACTGGGTGTTCCGCGACGAGTCCATGCACATGGCGTTCGCGTTCGACGTCGTCGACACCGTCCGTGCCGAGGAACCGGACCTGTTCGACGACGACCTCGCCGACCAGGTTCGCCGGATGCTCACCGAGGCGGTCGAGTGTGAGGTGCAGTTCGCCGAGGACCTGTTGGGCCATGGTGTGCCCGGTCTGACGTTGGCCGACATGCGGGAGTACCTCCAGCACGTCGCCGACCGCCGCCTCGCCCAGCTCGGCATCGCCCCGCACTACGGGTCGAGCAACCCGTTCGGCTTCATGGAGCTGCAGGACGTCCAGGAGCTGTCCAACTTCTTCGAGCGGCGGGTGTCGGCGTACCAGGTCGGGGTGACCGGCACTGTCGCCTTCGACGACGATTTCTAGGCGGCAACCGATCCGGGGGCCTGGCGTCGCTTGGTGAGCCACCGCATCACGTGCAGTGGGTGCGACGCCGGGTCCGGGATCGGGTGGAAGACGTGTTCGACAGCGCCGTCGGCGACGATCAGCGTCAGCCGCTCGTAGAGCGTCATGTCGCCGGCGGTGCGGGTCGGCAGCCGCAGCGCGTCGGCCAGGGTCAGCCTCGGGTCGGGGATCAGCGGGTAGGGCAGCCGCAGTCGGTGCGCGAGTTCTCGCTGGTACCCGGTCGACTGCGCGGACAGGCCGTACACCCGCGCGGCGCCGGCCGCGCGGAGCTCGGCGTGGTGGTCGCGGAACCAGGCGGCCTGCTCGGTGCTGCCGCGCGCGCCGTGGATCTCCAGCAGCCCGTTGGGCAGGTCGACGCCCGGTCGTCCGGTCAGCGGGTAGACGAAGATGACGCTGCGGCCGGGGCCGAGCGCGCCGAGATCGACCGGGCGGCCGTCGGTGCCGTAGAAGGACAGCGCTGGCAATCTGACGCCGACCAGCGTGGTGGGGTCGGCGCCTTCGGCGGGACTGCCGGGTACGACCTGGGTCGCGGCGGCGTCCAGGCGGGCGTCCAGCGCGTCCCGCTGGGCGGTCAGCTTGCCGATCCGTTCCTGGAGGTTGGTGATGGTGCTGCGGTACGTGGCCACCGCCGCCGCGCACACGTCGGTGTCGTCGGAACCATCGGCGATCGACTCGACGAACGGGCGGGTCTCCTCGACGGTGAGGCCGAGCGCCATCAGCTCCCGGATCTGCGCCACCAGCCGCACCGCGATCGGGTCGTACTCGCGGTAGCCGTTGCCCAGCCGCCGGGGTACGACCAGCCCGGCCGACTCGTAGTACCGCAGTGCCCGGACCGTGGTTCCGGTCCGGCGTGCCAACTCACCCACCCGCATCCCGCGACCCTAAACCCGCACCCCGGGGTACGGGTCAACGTGTCCATCGTCGCGGTGTCAGGGCCGCCGTTTCCTGCCAGTCTGGCTGCGAACAGGCAGCTTGAGCAGGGAGTGTGTGATGACGGCAATCAGTCGGGTGCGTGCTCGGCAGATCCTCGACAGCAGGGGCAACCCGACAGTGGAGGCCGACGTGGTCCTCGCCGACGGGTCGACCGGCCGGGCGGCCGTGCCGTCCGGCGCGTCGACGGGGGCGAACGAGGCGGTCGAGCTGCGCGACGGGGACCGGACGCGTTTTCACGGCAAGGGCGTCAGCACGGCCGTCGCCGCGGTCAACGGCGAGATCGCCGACGCGGTGCTCGGGCTCGACGCGGAGGACCAGGCCCTGATCGACGAGACGATGATCGCTCTCGACGGTTCCAAGGACAAGGGTCGACTGGGCGCCAACGCGATCCTGGCGGTGTCCCTGGCGACGGCGAAGGCTGCGGCGTTGGCCCACCGGCAGCCGCTGTACCGCTACGTCGGTGGCGTCGGCGCCCGCCTGCTGCCGGTGCCGATGATGAACATCATCAACGGTGGCGCGCACGCCGACAATCCGCTCGACTTCCAGGAGTTCATGATCGCCCCGGTCGGAGCGCAGACGTTCGCCGAGGCGGTCCGGATGGGCGCGGAGGTCTTCCACACCCTCAGGGCGTCCCTGGCCGCCGCCGGGCACAACACCAACGTCGGTGACGAGGGCGGCTTCGCGCCGAACGTCACGGACGCCGACGAGGCGCTGCGGTTCGTGCTGCGCGCCATCGAGGACTCCGGTTACCAGCCCGGCGTCGACGTGCGGATCTGCCTCGACCCGGCCAGCTCGGAGTTCTTCCGCGCGGGCGTCTACGACTACGTCGGCGAGGGACGCCGGCGCACCGTCGAGGAGCACATCGACTACCTGCTCGACCTGGTCTCCCGGTACCCGATCAGCTCGATCGAGGATCCGATGGCCGAGGACGACATCGCCGGCTGGAAGCGACTGACTGCGGTGGCGGGGGAGCGCGTGCAGCTGGTCGGCGACGACGTCTTCTGCACCGACGTCGACCGGCTGCGCGACGGGATCGACGGCGGCTACGCCAACGCGATCCTGGTCAAGGTCAACCAGATCGGCACCCTCACCGAGACCCTGGCGACGGTGGACGCCGCGCACAAGGCGGGGTACCGGGTGGTGATGTCGCACCGATCCGGGGAGACCGAGGACACCACCATCGCCGACCTGGCTGTGGGCGTCGGCTGCGGTCAGATCAAGACCGGCTCGCTGTCGCGCTCCGACCGCACGGCCAAGTACAACCAGCTCATCCGCATCGAGGAGGAGCTGGGCGAGCGCGCCCGCTACGCCGGAGGCCGCTGAGGGGTGTGCCTCGGTCCGGTGGCGAGGTTCAGGTCGGTGAGGAGCTTCTCCACCCGGTCCCGGATCTCGTCACGGATCGGGCGCACGGCGTCGACGCCCCTGCCGGCCGGGTCGTCGAGCTTCCAGTCCTCGTAGCGTTTGCCGGGGAAGACCGGGCAGGTGTCGCCGCAGCCCATCGTCACGATGACGTCGGACGACTCCGCCGTGGCGTACTCCAGAAGTTTCGGGGTTTGGTCGGTGATGTCGATGCCGACTTCGCGCATGGCCTGCACGGCGGCGGGGTTGACGGTGTCGGCCGGGGCGGAGCCGGCGGAGCGGACCTCGACGGTGTCGCCGGCGAGGTGGCGCAGCCATCCGGCGGCCATCTGGGAGCGGCCGGCGTTGTGGACGCAGACGAACAGGACGCTGGGCTTGTCACTCACGGGGGGTGCCTTCCGGGTTACGCGGTTGCGGAGTTCGTGGGGGTGAAGAAGCGGCGCCGCGCCCACAGGGAGACGTAGACGAGCCCGACGAGGACGGGTACCTCGATCAGGGGGCCGACGACTCCGGCGAGGGCCTGGCCGGAGGTGACGCCGAAGGTGCCGATCGCGACGGCGATGGCGAGTTCGAAGTTGTTGCCGGCGGCGGTGAACGCGAGGGTGGTGGTGCGTTGGTAGCCGAGGCCGATGGCCCGGCCGAGGGCGTAGGAGCCGGCCCACATGAGGGTGAAGTACACCAGCAGGGGCAGGGCGATGCGGACGACGTCCAGGGGTCGGGTGGTGATGGCGTCGCCTTGCAGAGCGAACAGGATCACGATGGTGAACAGCAGCCCGTAGAGGGCGGCCGGGCCGATGCGGGGTAGGAAGCGGGCCTCGTACCAGGTGCGGCCCTTGGCGCGCTCGCCGAGGCGGCGGGTGAGGTAGCCGGCGAGCAGTGGGATGCCGAGGAAGATGAGCACGTTACCGGCGATGTCCCAGGCCGAGACCGTCAGCTCGGCGCCGGAGAGCCCCAGCCACTGGGGGAGTACGGAGAGGTAGAACCAGCCGAGCACGCCGAAGGCGACGACCTGGAAGACGGAGTTGAGGGCGACCAGGACGGCGGCGGCTTCCCGGTCGCCGCAGGCGAGGTCGTTCCAGATGATGACCATGGCGATGCACCGGGCCAGGCCGACGATGATCAGCCCGGTGCGGTACGCGGGTTGGTCGGCCAGGAAGATCCAGGCCAGGGCGAACATCACGGCGGGGCCGACGAGCCAGTTGAGGACCAGCGAGGAGATCAGCAGCCGCCGGTCGCCGGTGACGGTGTCGAGTCGGTCGTAGCGGACCTTCGCCAACACCGGGTACATCATGATCAGCAGGCCGACCGCGATCGGTAGCGAGATCCCGCCGATCTGCACCGCGTCCAGGACGCTGTTAAACCCGGGGATCAGCCGACCGAGGAGCAGGCCGGCGACCATCGCCAGCCCGATCCACACGGGGAGGAACTGGTCGAGTCGGGAGAGGCGGCCGACGACGGCGCTCTCGGCCGGGTCGCTCTGCAGGGTCGTCGTCATGTCGCCGGCGCCACGGTGAGCAGTGCGGCGAGCTGGCGGAGGATGCCCGTCCGGGCGCGGTAGTAGACCCAGGTGCCCCGGCGTTCGGCGTCGACCAGCCCGGCCTCGCGCAGCGTCCTGAGGTGGTGCGAGATGGTCGGACCGGTCAGGTCGAACGCGGGGGTCAGGTCGCAGACGCAGATCTCCCCGCTCTCGGCGGAGGCGATCATCGACAGCAGCTGCAGCCGCACCGGGTCGCCGAGGGCCTTGAACGCGGGCGCGAGCACAGCGGCGGCCTCGGCCGGTACGCGTCGCTCGGCCAGCGGGAGGCAGCACGACACGTCCACGGTCGGACCTGCTTGATTCGACATTCCTCTAGGTTGACACTTCTCTAATCAGTGTGCAACTGTCTGATTCGACAGACGTCGAGACAGTCCGCTGATCTCTTCCGGAAGGCAACCCGCTGATGGCCGACATCACCGTGCGCCCCATGACCGACGCCGACGCCGAGCGGGTCCTGGCGATCTATCAGGCCGGTCTGGACGCCGGCAATGCCAGCTTCGAGATCACCGCCCCGACCTGGGCGGCGTTCGACGCCGCGCGCCTGAGCGCGCACCGTTTCGTGGCCGCCGACCGCGACGGGGCCGTCCTCGGCTGGGTCGCAGTCTCGCCGACCTCGACCCGCGCGGTCTACGCCGGAGTGGTCGAACACTCCGTCTACGTGGACCCGGCCGCCCAGGGCCGGGGCGTCGCCCGGCTGCTGCTGACCGCGCTGATCGCCTCCACCGAGGCAGCCGGCATCTGGACCATCCAATCCGGAGTCTTCCCGGAGAACACCGCCAGCCTGACCCTCCACCAGCGGGCCGGCTTCCGGGTCATCGGCGTACGCGAGCGCGTCGGTCGCCATCACGACCGCTGGCGCGACGTCATCCTGCTGGAACGTCGCAGCCCCACCATCACCTGACCAGCCGTGGCCCTCAAGACGGGCCACCACACCGAGGAGCCACTGATGAACGCTCTGGACGACCTTCCCACCATCGTCATCGGCGCCGGCCCGACCGGTCTCGCCGCCGCCGCGCACCTGCACGAACGCGGGCTGCCCTTCACCGTCCTCGAAGCCGGCGACACCCCGGGTGCCGCGGTACGCCAGTGGGGGCACGTGCGGGTCTTCTCGCCATGGCGTTACAACATCGACCCGGCCGCCCGTCGGCTCCTCGACGAGGCCGGCTGGGTCGCCCCCGATCCGGGGGCACTGCCCACCGGCGCGGAGCTGGTCGACGACTACCTCCGGCCCCTCGCGCAGCTGCCACAACTGAAGCCACACGTGCGGTACGGGGCACGCGTCGAGGCGATCAGCCGGCTCGGCCTCGACCGGCTGCGTACCGCCGGACGCGACACCGCACCGTTCCTGCTCCGCCTCGCCGACGGCGACGAGCTGGTCGCCCGCGCCGTCATCGACGCCTCCGGCACCTGGAGCACGCCGAACGTCCTCGGCGCGTCCGGTCTGCGCGCGCGAGGGGAGGCCGACGCGGCGGCGTACCTGGAGCACGCGCTGCCGGACGTCCTCGGCGCCGACCGGGGTCGGTTCGTCGGACGCCACACCCTGGTGGTCGGCGCCGGTCACTCGGCCGCGAACACCCTGCTGTCCCTGGCGGAGCTGGCTGCCGTCGAGCCCGGCACCGAGGTCACCTGGGCCATCCGGGCCGCCGCGCCGACGCGTACCTACGGCGGCGGGGACGCCGACGCCCTCCCGGCGCGGGGCGCGCTCGGCGTACGGCTGCGTGCGCACGTCGACGCCGGACGGATCCGGCTGCTCACCGGCTTCTCCGTGCAGACGCTCACCCCGACGGGCGGCCGGGTGAGTGTGGCCCTACGGCACGGCGACGGCAGGGTCGAGTCGATCACCGTCGACCGTGTGGTCGCGGCCACGGGCTTCCGCCCCGACCACAGCATCGCCGCCGAGCTGCGGCTGGACCTCGACCCGGTGCTGGGTGCCACCCGTGCCCTGGCACCGCTGATCGACCCCAACGAGCACTCCTGCGGCACCGTGCCGCCGCACGGCGTGGACGTACTCGCTCACCCGGAGCAGGGCTACTACGCCGTCGGTATGAAGTCCTACGGCCGGGCACCGACGTTCCTCATGGCCACCGGCTACGAGCAGGTCCGCTCCGTGGTCGCCGCGCTGGCCGGTGACTGGGCCGCCGCCCGCGACGTCCAGCTCGACCTGCCCGAAACCGGTGTGTGCAGCAGTGACTCCGCCGTCTCGGCGGGCGGCGACGACTGCTGTGGGCCGCAACCGACAGGGCGCGGACTGTCGACCGGCATCTCCGGAGGGCTGCTGTCCGCACCGATCAGCCTCATCGCCCTCGACGCCACGCCCGCAGGAGGTTGTTGCGCCAGCTGATCACCGGTTACGACGGTGCTCCTGGAGGCTTCACCGCGATGAGCGGTATACCTGTGAGTCATATTTATGACCCACAGGTATACCGCTCGTCAGAGCGAGACGCCGGGCAGCCCGCGTAGTCGGACGGTCCCCCCGAAGTGAGACCCCCTCCTGCCGGGGGCGCGGCCGGGCGGACCACCGCCAAGGCAGGCACCGTCACCGTCGGCTGGCACAGGCGACACACGTACGCGCGGACGGGCGGGCGACGAGTCGCTCGGCGGGAATCGGCCGGGCGCACCGTTCGCACACGCCGTAGCTGCCGTCGTCAACCCGTCCCAGCGCGACGTCCAGCTCGGCCAGGCGTCGGCGGGTGGCGTCCAGGACGGCGGTGAGCTGCGCGCGTTCGAAGGCGATAGTGCTGCCCTCAGGGTCGTGCTCGTCATCGGCGTTGGACGACCGGGACGCCTCGAAAAGGCTCCGGAGGTCGCCGTCCAGGGCGGTGGCCTGGATTTGGGTCTGCTCGCGCAGCCGCAGCAGCTCCTCGCGGACCGCGCTGGAATCCCTGTTCATGGCCGTTCCACAGTACCTGGGGGATGACGGCGGTCACATCACTGGCATTCCGAGACGACCGGTCATATCGTAGTGTCTGCCAGTCAGCCGGAACCCCGGGCGAGAGGAGTGCCACGAGATGCCACGAACGAAGTCGCCGGCCTCCGCCGGGACCCGGCAACGGTTGTCCGACGCCGCGTTGGACCTGTTCCACCTGCGGGGCTACAACGGGACGAGCGTCCAGGACATCGTCGCCGCGGCCGGGGCGCCCAAGGGCACCTTCTACAACCACTTCGCCAGCAAGGAGGACCTCGCCCTCGACTCGGTGGCGAGATACTCCGCAGCGATGGGGCTGGAGATGCTCGACGAGAAGCAGGGCGGCACCCCGCTTGAGCGGATCACCGCTCATCTGAGCTACATCACCGGCCTCGGCGACACCATGGGTGACCGCGGATGCCTGCTCGGCAACTTCGCCACCGAGATCCCGGCGCACAGCGATGTCCTGCGCAACGCCGTCGACGCCGGCTTCGGCCGCTGGGTCGCCGCGCTCGCCACGGTGATCGAGCAGGCGCGGGCTGCCGGTGAACTGCACGGCGACGAACCCGCCGCTGATCTCGCCGGCTTCGTCGTCTCCAGCTACGAGGGCGCGGCAGCGCGGGCGAAGGCATCCGGTGACCCGGCCGCCCTGCGCGAGTTCTTCACCATCACCACGGCCCGGATCCTCACCTGATCCGCGTCCGGTCCCCTCGGTAACAGTCCGCGTCGTTCCTTTCGACCCGGTCCGTACCCAATCCAAGACGACCGGTCGTACGCCTTCGACCGGGAAGTAGCACCCGCATTGAGGAGTGAGACATGAGCACGTACCTGATCAATCACCTGCGTATCCCGGGCGGAGTGCCGACCGAGGAGTCCCTGCGTTACCTGGAGCAGGTACAGGCCACCACCGAGGCGTACGGCGCCAGGTGGCTCGTCCTGGATGCCCAGGTGCAGGTCCTTGAGGGCAGCTGGCCCGGTTCGGTCGTGCTCATCGAGTTCCCGGACGCGGAGACCGCCATGACCTGGTACAACTCGCCCGAGTACCAGGCGATCCTGGCGCTACGCGTCGATCACACCATCAACGACCTGGTCCTGGTGGACTCCGTCGGCCCGGACTTCACTGTGGCCGGCTACGCGCGTCAGATCCGAACCCTGCTCGGCCAGTGACCAGCGCCCGCTGACCTGCCGTACCGCGATCCCCGCGCACGCCCCGCCGTGCGCGGGGATCGGCTACATGAAGTTGCGGGTGTGCAGCGCGGAGAGCGCCGCCGCCTCGTCGGGCCGGAAACCCAGGCGGACGAGGCGGCGCTGACGGCCCTGATCCATCGCGTGTTGCAGAGCCTGCACCCGGTCGAAGCCGGCGGACACGTCGTCCGGATGCCAACCACCCGCCGCGAGCAGCACCAGCGCGTCGAAGACGTCCGCGTTGAGCCCCGCCGTGTCGACCAGCGCGTCGTGGCGGCGGTGGATGGCCGCCCGCAGTCGGTCCCGCAGCAGCGGATCCAGCCGCGCCTGATGCTCCAGGTGTGCCATGCCGAACAACACGTGCCGGCGCTCGTCCTGCATGGCGAGCCAGCAGATCCGGCGGGTGACCGGGTCCGGGGCGTTCTCGTGCAGGAACGAGAGCAGGTCGACGAAGCTGCCCTCGCCGAGCACGGAGAGCAGGAACGACGCCAACGCGAAGTCCGACTCCGCGACGAGGGTGAACAGCGACTGCCGACCGCCCGCGGATGACGTGCCCATCTCGGCGCCCCGTAGCAGCGCCCGCCGGCTGAAGACCTCCATGTGCCGGGCCTCGTCGGCCATCTGCACGGCGAGAAGCTGCACCACCTCCCGAAAGTGCGGATGGATGCGCCCCACGAAGCGGGCCGGCACGACGAGGGCGGCCTGCTCGTTCTCGACCAGGTAGGTCATCACCTGCACCACCGCTGCCTCGACGTCGGCCGGCAGCGCGAACGGGTCGTTCCACGGCACCGCGGTCTGCGGGTCCCACTGTCGGGCGGCAGCCTGCGCGTACAGGTGGGGGGCGATGTCGGCCCAGACCAAATCGCGGTCGTCCAGGTCGAACCGGGCCTCCGGACCACCGGCCTCGAGCAGCGCGCCCCGGGCGCCGAGCGCCCACCTTGCGGGTGGACGACTGCTGAGCGCCGACGGCAGGGCCGGCCCGGCCCGCTCCGCGCCGAACCAGCGGTCGTCATCCGCCGACCCCCGGACCACCACCGCCACGAGCTCGTTCGGCTCGCCCCGATCCGGCCATTCGACCCGATGGCCCCGGCCACGACACCAGGCGGGCAGGTGTACGCGCAGCGCCGGGTCGCGCCCGGAGACCGCCAACCGGCCGCCGGGCGGCAACCCGGCCAGGGCGCGCTGCACGAGCAGGTGCGCGCCCCGGCCGAAACCCAGGTCACCCAGGTCGACAGCGGCACCCGGTGTCGCGCTCACGGCCGGTAGTCCGTGGCCGTCACCCGCCCGTCGAGGGAGTAGAAGCCGCTGGTGTCGACCGCGTCGGCGAGGGCGTCATACCCCGTGGTGCGGCCCTCCCGCCAGGCCGTCAGCCCCTCCAGGTCGAGCAGCGGACGCACCTGCGGATCGGCGTACGACATGCCGAGCAGCAGCGTGCCGAAGAGCCGGACCCCGTCGGACTCCGGCGCGCGGACCGTCATGTTGCAGTGGTCGTAGCGTGCGGTCTGCGCCACGATCCGGGTGCTCTCGGGCGGTAACGTGCCCTCCTGGACGAACGCCAGGTGGTTGGCGTCGATCATGCAGGCGGCGTCGACCTCCCCGGCCACCAGGGCGCGGGCCGCGTCGCGCTCGCCGCCGATGTGGTCGCCGTGCAGGCCGACACCCACGTCGAAGCGGCGTACGTCGACAGCCACCCCGGCTGCCGCGAGGTGGTCCAGCGGAATCAGCGTCGCCTGTGGACTGTCGACCGCCCCGACGGCGACCACCCGTCCGGTGAGGTCCGCGATCTGGTGCACCGGTGAGTCCGCGCGAACCACCACGACCGAGGTCAGGTCCTGGTCGGTGTCGCGCATGGTGAGCGCGCGTACGGCCGTGCCGTTGACGGCCGCCAGCCGCTCGGCCCGTACCCAGGCCAGGGGAGAGTTCCAGGCCGCGTCGATCCGCCCGGCGAGGAGGTCCTCGACCTGTCGCTCGTAGTGGGAGTAGAGGACGAAGTCGAAATCCAGGCCCCGCCCGCGCAGCCAGGTGCGGAAGCCCTCCCAGATGGTCACCACCTTCGGGTCGTACGCGACCGCGCCCATGAGCACGGTTGGCGCGGGCATCAGCGGTTGGCCTCGTCGAGCAGCGGCAGCCCGGTGGCGAGCCGACCGACGAAGTCGTGCAGCGCGTCGGTGGTCGGCGCCATCACCCGGGCCGCGCGGGCGTCCCGGAAACGGCGCTCAAGGCCCAGCTCCTTGCGGAAGGCGCTGCCGCCGCAGAGCTGCATCGCGCCATCGGTCACGTCGGCGACGGTCTCGCCGGCGAGCGCCTTGACCTGGAGCACCCGCAGCATCGCGTCGTCGCGGCCGGTCTCCAGTGCGGTGAGCGTGTCGCCCAGGAAGGCTCGCAGCGCGTCGGTGCGGATCATCAGCCGGGCGAGGTCGCGTCGGGTGACGGGCGCGTCGCGCAGGGCGGCGCCGGTGTGCGTGAGCGTGGTCCGGGTGAGATGTCGGCCGGCCTCGGCCACCGCGCTGTCGGCGAGACCGAGGCAGAAGGCGGCGTTGAGCACCAGGAACCAGGGCAGGACCGCACCGAGCGCGGTGTCGAGCCCGGCCCCGTCGGCCGCCATCCTCGCCGTCGCCGGCACCCGGAGTCCGTCGGCGGTCATCGGCCGGGAGCCGTTGCCCCGCAGGCCCAGCCCGTCGAAGTCGCCAGTCACGCTCAGGCCGGCGCTGTCGGCCGGCACCAGCCACAGCGTCATCGGGCCGGCGTCGCGGGTCAGCGGAAGGCTCGACCAGACGTAGCTGTTGGCCTCGCCGGCCGAGGTGACCCAGCTCTTACGGGCGTCGAGGCGGACGGTGTCGTCGTCGGCGGCTGTCGCGGTGCCGGTCGGCGACCAGAAGTGGCTGCGCGAGCCGTACTCGGAGAACGCCAACGTGGTGAGGTGATCGCCGGAGGCGATGGCCGCGCGGACGTCGTGCGGGCCGTGCGCCTCAATGACGGCGGTCGCCGCGTAGTGCATGAGCACCACCATCGCGGTGGACCCGCACTCGGCGGCCAGCCGCTCGATCACCTCGGCGACCGCCCGCATGCCGCGGCCGGCGCCGCCGACCTCGGTCGAGGAGGCCAGGCCGAGCAGGCCGGCTGCGGCGAGAGCGTCGACACCCGGGCGCGGGAAGGCCCCATCCCGGTCGACGATCGGTGCCTGTGGGCGGATCACGTCGTCGATCACCGTGCCGAGCGCGTCCGTGGGATCGGTGGCGGTCTGGGCATTGTCGACAGTGGTCGTCATGCTCGGAACCCCTCAAGGCAGGCCGATGGGACCGCCGTCGACACTATCCGAACCCGAAGACGCAGCGCGAGCGTCGGATCACCGTCTGGCGCGGGCGTTGTCCCGGTGGGGTCGGCCGTGCCCGTCGTCCCGGTCGATGCGCAGCTCGCGCTCCAACTCGGTGATGACCGCCCGCAGGTCGTCCAGCCGTTGGGTGAGCGCGATCCGGTCCACCTCGTCCGGTACGCCGTCGCCGTCCTCGTCGTACCCGGGAGCCAGCCGCTCGGTCATCTCCAACCGGCGGGCCTCCTCCATGGAGTTCACGATGACCGCGATGAGGATGTTGAGCAGCAGGTTGACGGTGATGACCACGTAGCTGACGTAGTAGAGCAGCGTCCATGGTGAGATCGCCATGCCCTGCTCGATGAGGTCCGGCAGCGTCTCCAGCGACAACAGCACGAACAGCGTCAGCAGCGATCGGCCGATGTCGCCGTACTCCTCCGGATACCTGTTGCCGAAGATCAGCCAGCCGGCCATGCCGTACACGTAGAGCGTCACCACGGCCAGGGCGAGGAACCCGGTGACGCCCGGCAGGCTGCGCCACAGCGCGGAGACGATGGTCCGCAGACCCGGTGAGAACCGGACCAGGCGGACCATGCGGGCGACCCGGACGACCCGCAGCAGCGCCGGGTCGCCGTGCAGGCCCGGGATGAAGATCGCCGCGATCACCACGAAGTCGAAGACGTTCCAGCCGTGCCGGAAGAAGTCCTGTGGGCGCCTGCCGTAGGCGGCCAGCCGGACGGCGATCTCCACGACGAAGACGGCCCGGAAGAACAGCTCCAGCGCGTGCAGCGCGGTGCCGGCCGGGCTCAGATCGTCGTACGTCTCCAGGCCGAGAACGATGCCGTTGGCGAGGATGACCACGACGATGGTGACCTCGAAGGGCCGCGACCGGGCGAGCAGGTCGCAACGGTCGGTCCAACCCGAGCGGTGCGGCGGCGGTGTGGACGGACCACCCCGCTGGGCGGGCGCGGGTGCGTCACTCACCAGTCGGCCGGCTCGATGGGGCGCGCCGGGGCCGGGGCCCACCTCTGGCCGTCGTCGTGGCGGTGCGGCTGGTGTGCGGGCATGCCCACCAGCCTAGCCAAGATCAACGACGCTGCGCGACCACGCCGTCCGTGCAGCGTGACTCGTTCGCTGCGCGTCGGCGCCATCCGTGCGGCGACGACACAAATCGGGAACGGCGTTTGCGGTTTACAGTGGATCAGTGAGTGACACAGCCGCGAGCGGCCCCGACCGGCAGCCGATCTGGAGCAGGCCCGAGCGCGGCAGCCGAGGCCCCGCTCCGGCGCACAGCCGGGACGCCATCGTCGTGGCCGCCATCACCCTGGCCGACACCGAAGGGCTGGCCGCGGTGTCGATGCGCGCCGTGGCCGCCGCGCTCGGCACCGGCGCCGGTTCCCTCTACCGCTACCTGTCGTCCCGCGACGACCTGCTGGACCTGATGACCGACCGGGCCGTGGGGGAGCTGCGCCCGTACCCGCAGGTGGAGGGCGACTGGTCGGAGACGATGGTGCTGCTGGGGCGCCGGCAGTTGGCGGTGTTCGGTGCCCACCCGTGGCTGCTCGACGTGATCCACCGGCCCTCCGGCATCGGCCCGCAGAGCCTGGCCTGGTTCGACAACTGCATCCGGATCCTGGAACCCGTGCGCTGCCCCGTCGCCGCCAAGTTCGAGACCATCGCGATGATGACCGGCGTGGTGAGCCTCTTCGCCCGCCGCGAGTCCGCCGCCGGGGCGTTCAGCTTCGCCGGAGTGGACCTCGCGGCGTACCCGCACCTGGTCGCGGCGTTCAGTCAACCCTCCGGACCGGCACCCCGGGCGGACCTCGTCGAACGGACCCTGCGCAGTCTGCTGACCGGCCTGCTGCTCGGGGATTCGACCGAGGCGGGCTGACCGCCTCCGGCGTACCGGTGGAGTCTGCCGTTCTTCGAACGCCGCCTTGTCGGCGGCGGAAGCGGGACGCGGGAACGCCCCCACCCGGGCGGTCACGTCGCGGTGGTGAGATATCGGCGGTAGCCGTGAGCGGACTGCGCGAACCCGATGGACGCGTAGAACCGGTGGGCGTCGACACGCGCGGCGTTCGACACCAGTTGGACCTTGTAGCAACCGGCCGCCGTCGCCTCGTCGAGCGCCGCCAGCATGAGGGCCCGGGCGACGCCCCGACGGCGCCAGCCGGGCGCGACCACCACGTTCTCCACCACCATGTACGGTCGCGCGCCATGGGTGAGGTTGGGGGCGACGAGGGTGTCCAGGGTGCCCACGAAGGTGTCCCCGGCGACGGCCAGCAGGAGGCGGCGGCCGGCTTGGGCGTGCAGGTCGCGCCAGGCGGTGGCGAGCCGAGCGGTGTCCGGCCGTGCGTCGTCGGGAGCGAGTTGCCACAGCACGTCGAAGACCAGCTCGGGGTCGTCCTGCGCCACGGCGGCGCGGACGACGAAGTCGCCGCCGCTCACCGGGCCGACCCCGCAGTGTCCAGGCCGGACCGCAAAGCGTGCCGACATGGTGACCCGACGGGCCGGGAGAGCTGCTCATCGACGTGCCTCACCATGCCGTCGAGGATACGTGTGGGGTTCAGCGCGTGGCGGGCGACGGCGGCTGGGCCCCGCCGCCCGCTTCGGCGATGAACCCGGTCAGGCCCGCGCGGCCCGGATGGCGTCGCGCAGCGGGGTGCTCGGCCGGCCGAGCAACCGGCTGAGGTCGTCGCTGTCGGTTGCCAGCTCGCCATTGGCGATCGAGTGGTCGAGCGCGGCGACGAAGCCGGCGGTGCCCGCGTCCAGGCCGACGTTCTCGAGGGCCGAGGCCAGCTCGGCGGCGGACATGTCCTGGTGGACGACGGTGGTGCCGGTCACCTCGGTGACGGCCTCGGCCAGCTCGTCGAAGGTGAACGCGGTGCCGCCCAGTTCGTAGACGGCGTTGCCGTCCTCCTCCCGGGTCAGCGCGGCCACGGCCGCCCCCGCGTAGTCGGCCCGGGTCGCCGCGGAGATCTTGCTGCCGCCGGTGGCGCCGAGGATCGTGCCGGACCCCAGGTACTGCGGGAGCTGGTCGGTGTAGTTCTCGGTGTACCAGCTGTTGCGCAGAACGGTGTAGGTCAGACCGGACGCGGCGAGGACCTCCTCGGTGGCCTTGTGCTCCGGGGCGAGCGGGTTCGCTGTGGTGTCGGCCCTCAGGATGCTGGTGTAGACGAGACGCTCCACCCCGGCCAGCTTGGCGGCGTCGATGACCGCGGTGTGCTGCGCGACGCGCTGACCGGGAGTGTCGCCGGAGATGAGCAGCAGGCGGCGTACGCCGGCCACGGCGCCGGGCAGCGTCGACGGGTCGTCGTAGCTGGCCTTACGGATCTCGACTCCGCGTGCGGCCAGGTCGGCGGCCTTCTCCGGGCTGCGGACGATGGCGGCGATCTCGGCGGCGGGTACGCCGCTGTCGAGCAACTGCTCGATCACCAGGCGGCCCAGCCGGCCGGTGGCGCCGGTGACGGCATAGGTGGGCATGGGAACCTCCGGAGGGTGGGAACAGATAAGTAAGCACTTACGAATCTACAGCACTAACCGATAGGCGGCATGAGATAGGCTGGTGAGGTGAGCGACATGCCGGCCCAGGACCCGGCGGGGCCTACCCAGGAATTCGTCAGCGATGTCTTCGCGCGGGGTTGCACCTCCCGTGCGGCCTTCGAGGACGTCACCTCGAAGTGGGCCTCGCTGGCCCTGTTGGCGCTCGGCGAGGGCCGCTACCGGTTCAACGCGCTGCGTCGCCGCATCGACGGGGTCAGCGAGCGGATGCTCTCCCAGACCCTGCAGACCCTCGAACGCGACGGAATGCTCACCCGCGAGGTGCTCACCGCGATCCCACCGCGCGTCGAATACTCGCTGACACCGCTCGGCGCCCGGGTCGCCGAGCAACTGCGTGGCCTCGCCGATCTGCTGGAGGCCTCGGTGCCCGAGTTGCAGACCGCCCGCGACAGCCGCGAGCGCGACCGGGGCTAGGACGCTCCCGCGCCGGCTTCGCGTCGCGCCACGACCGTCCGTGGGCTCTGGCGGATGCGCTGGCTCGCCACGACGCATCCCAGCACCACCAGCGCCGCCGCGATCGAGGCGGGGGAGACCACCTCGCCGAGCAGCAGCGCGGACCACCCCAGGGTCAGCACCGGCTGGGCGAGTTGGACCTGGCCCACCTGCGCTATGCCGCCCCGGGCCAGGCCCGCGTACCAGGCGAAGAAGCCCAGGAACATCGAGACCCCGGTGAGATAGCCGAACGCCGACCAGCCGAGAGCGTCGGCCCGGGGCGGACTGGCGGCGGCGGCAACGGCCGTGATGGGAACGGTGATGGGCAGCGCGAGCAGCAACGCCCAGCAGATCGTCCGAGCGCCGCCCAACTCGCGGGCGAGCGCGCCGCCCTCGGCGTAGCCAAGGCCGCAGAGCACGACCGCTGCGAGCAGGAACAGGTCGGGCAGGGTGAGGGCCCCGCCTACCGCGCCGCTGGCGCCAAGAAAGGCGAGCACCGCCAGCAGTCCGCCGGCGCTCACGATCCAGAACAGCGGCGGCGGGCGTTCGCCGGCCCGCAGCACCGCGAACACGGCCGTCATCGCGGGCAGCGCGGCGATGACGACAGCGCTGTGCGCGGAGGTCTGGGTGAGAAGCGCCATCGAGGTGAACAGAGGAAAGCCGACGATGACTCCGAGGGCGACGATCGGCAGCCGTTGCCACTGACCGCGGGTAGGCCGCGGTGCGCCGGTGACACGCAGGTACGCCCATGCCAGCAGCCCCGCGCCGACAGCCCGGCCGAAGGCGACGAACCAGGGGTCGAGTTGCTGCACGACGATGCGGGTGGCGGGAAGCGACAGGCTGAAGCCGAGCACGCCCAGGGCGCCGAGGCCGAGCCCGAAGATCCGATCCGCTGTTACCGTGGTTCTGGCAGTAGCGCTACTCTTATCCCTCATGGAAAACGGTAACGCAGCTCAGCGCGTTATCCAAGATCTGCGGAGTCTCGCGGCCGCCGCCGGTCCCGGTGCGCGGCTGCCCTCGGTACGCGAGCTGACCGCCCGACATCAGGCCTCGCCGGTCACCGTCGCCGAGGCGATCCGTCAGTTGGCGGCCGAGGGGCTGATCGAGGCGCGACCCGGCCGAGGCACCTTTGTGGCCACTCCTCCGGACGAGCCGGGCGTACCCGACCTGTCCTGGCAGACCGTCGCGCTCGGGCCCCGCCGGTTCGGTCAGGATGAGATGCAGGCGCTGTTGGCGCTGACGCCCGCCGGAACGATCCCGCTGTCCGGTGGCTACCTCCACGCGGACCTACAGCCTGCGGCTGCGCTCGGCGCCGCCCTCACCCGAGCCGCCCGCCAGCCCGCGAGCTGGCAGCGTGGGCCCATCGAGGGTCGCGCGGACCTGCGCGCCTGGTTCGCCCGCGAGGCCGGGGCGGGGCTGCACGCCGAGGACATGGTGATCTGCCCCGGTGGGCAGGCCGCCCTGTCGTCGGCGTTGCGGGCGCTCACCACGCCCGGCGACGCCCTGCTCGTCGAGTCGCCGACCTACCTGGGTGCCCTGGCCGCGGCCCGCGCGGCCGGACTGCGGGTGGTGCCCGTGCCGGCTGACGCCGACGGGGTACGGCCCGACCAACTCGCCGCCGCGTTCGCCCGCACCGGCGCCCGGCTCTTCTACTGCCAGCCCCTGTACGCCAACCCGCACGGCGCGACGCTGGCGGAGCACCGTCGGGCGCAGGTCGCCGAGGCCGTACGCGACGCCGGGGCGTTCCTGATCGAGGACGACTACGCCCGTGACCTCACCATCGACGATCCGGCTCCGCCACCACTGGCCAGCGATGATCCCGACGGTCACGTCATCTACCTGCGTTCGCTGACCAAGTCGACCGCCCCCGGGCTGCGCGTCGCCGCCATCGGAGCCCGTGGCCCGGCCGGGGCGCGACTGCGCGCCGCCCGGCTGCTCGACGACTTCTTCGTCGCCGGACCACTGCAACAGGCGGCGATCGACTTCCTCACCTCTCCGGCGTGGTCGCGGCATCGCCGGGCACTGCGCATGGCCCTTCGGACGCGCCGTGACGCGTTGCTGACCGCACTACGCCGGCATCTGCCGAGCCTTGCTCCACAGTCGATCCCACGTGGCGGCATGCATCTCTGGGTGCGCCTCGCCGACGGCACCGACGACGGGGCACTGGCCGCTGCCGCGGCGGCCGAAGGCGTCGCCGTCTTTCCGGGCCGGCCCTGGTACGCGGCCGAACCCCCGGCCCCGCACCTACGCCTCACCTACGCGGCAGCCGCACCCGAACTCATGGACGAGGCCGTTCGACGCCTCGCCCGCGTCCTCCGGTGAACACCGGGCACGCCGGGCTGGTTGACGTCCTGAGCGCGGGTCTCAGGTGTTCAACGTCTCGCGCGGCGGCACACCGAAGCTGGCGTGGTACCGCGCGGTGAACCTGCTGTGGCTGGCGAATCCCCACCGACTGGCGATCGCCGAGACCGTCTCCTGGCGCGGGTCGGCGCGTACCAGGTCGTGGTGTGCCCGGACGAGCCGGATCCGACGCAGGTAGGCCATCGGGGTGGTGCCGAGGTGACGGCGGAAGGCGAGTTGCACGGCCCGGAGGGAGACGCCGGCGGCGCCGGCGATGTCGGCAGCGCTGATGTCCCGGTCGGCGTGCTCCTCCAGAAACGTGATCGCCCGTCGCAGCGTGGCGGTGGTGGCGTCGTTCCGGTCCGCGGCGGTCGGTTCGGTGAACGCGGTGTTGGGGAAGACCGCGAGCGCCGCCGCGGCCAGCATCCGGGCGGCGTTGCCGATCACGAGCGACTGTGCCCCGGCGGCCGGGCTGTTCAACACGACTTCGCGGACGAAGCTGGTGGTGTTGCGCCACTGCTGGGCGAGGGCAGTGCTGGCGGCGCTCAGCTCGGTGAACTCGATCCGACCCGGCCGACGGGCCGGCGCGGTGGTGGCCACCTGCGCCAGCACCGACAGGTCCAGTACGCAGAGCTCCACCTCGCCGGGATGCCAGTGGACGGTGCACGGCTCCTCCGGCCTGGTGACGAGGAAGACGTCGCCGGGGCCGAACCGGTGGGCCGATCCGGCGCAGGAACGATCGCCGTGCGCGGTGCGGTTGTGAGCGATGACCAGCCCGCCGAGGGTACTGGCATCGATCTCGAGGTGCCCGGTCTGGCGGGTGGTCGCGAGCGCGAAGGGGCCGGCGTCGACGCGGTGGTGGGTGAGCCGGTATCCGTTCCTGCTCTGAATACGCAGTTTCGGGTCGTACGTGGCGGACAGGAATTCCTGGATCGTCGCCGGATCACGGCTGTCGAACTCGTGGGTCTGCACTGGCGATGACGTCATCCGCTGTCTCCGTCCGGTGGAGGTGCCGCCGGGTGCTGGAACGGGTGCCGACGGCAGGTTCGGGACGTGCCGGGGTGCTCGGCGGTGACCCGGCACATCGTTGGCCGGCGGTGCGGTGGGATGGAACGTCGCGAGCGGGACGGCAGCGACCGGTTGAGCGTGTCGGATCTGGTCTGACCATTAAGCGACTGAGACGCAATATCTGTAGATGGGAATGTCACCATACGACAATCACCGACGCGCCGTCCTGCGAATCACTGTGCTGTGTCGGCAGCTCGACTTCGTTTTCCGGCTAGCGCGCCAAATGGTTCTACGTCTGCTGTCCTAGCCACCCTCGTGGCCGACAGCGAAATCTTGTTCATGATTCGTCGGAGGACGACCCGGGTCACTGCCGGGAGGCCGACCCACGGAGGGGGAAGCGTTGGACAGTACCGATCCTGACCGCGTCGTTCGGCTGGCCGTCGCCGAGGCGCTGGCCCGGGTGGCGGACGAGGACAGCCTGGGTCTGGGCGAGGGAGACGCGCTGGAGAGGCTCGGGCGTGGGCTCCGTGAGGTGCTGCGCCGCGCACTCGACGACCGGGTGCCAGTGACCACACCCGAGTTCGTCGACCTCTGCCGCGACCTGGGTCTGCACCGTGACGCCTTCGACCTGCTGGGGCACTATCTGATGACCGCGTTGCTGACCCAGCACGTCGGACCGGACGCCCTGATCCGCGTCGGGGTGCTCTTCGGCACCGTCGGGCGCTACCTGCCCGGTGCCCGTCCGGTGGCCCACCACAACGAAAGTCCCGCGGCACGGCGACGCGACGTGCGCTCGGACAACAGCGTCGTCGGTCGGTACCGCCGGACCAAGCTGCCGGAGCACCTCCCCAACCCGCCGAGCTGGACCTGCACCGGATGCGGCCGAGAGTGGCCCTGCGCCACCAAGCAGAGCCAACTGCTCGCCGAGTTCGGTGGCGCGCGCGCCTCCCTCGCGGTCTATCTCGGTTCCTGCCTCGTCGCCGCCGCTGAGGACCTGCCCACGTTGCCGCTGCCCCGGGTCCGGCTCCGATTCCTGGGCTGGCTGCCGCGCGCCCGGATCTGACCGGGTCGTCGACGGGCACCGGTCGCCCGGTGCCCTGAACCGGACAGCTCGCTGCCGGTGCCGCCTGGACACTGCGCGAGCACGGGGTGACCCGCTGCTGCCCGACCCGGCGTCGCCCGCAGGTCGGGGCAGGGTGTTCATCGTGCGCACCCGCTGCGTACGGCGGTTGTTCACCGCCTTCTCCGAGGCTCCTTGATCGAAAGAGCATTCGCTTGATCGAGGAGAGGCTCTCAGGTGAGAGACAAGCATCCCGAAGAGACCGAGCACGCGCAGCTGTCCCGGCGCAAGCTGGTCAAGTACGCGGGCGTCGGCGCGACGCTGGCCGCGGCCAGCCCACTGGTCGGGGCCGGCGCGGCCTGGGCCGACGAGGACCGCCGGCCGGGTGACGACGACAAGACCGACCGGGGCAACTCCAAGAACCGGGCGTGGCGTGCGGGCGACCACCACATCCACTCCGAGTACAGCGGCGAGTTCGACACCACGAAGTCCCCGATCGTCTTCCACAAGGGCGCGGACGCGGTCTACCCGATCGTCACCAACGCCATCATGGCGAAGAACTTCGGCCTGACCTGGGCGATGTGCACCGACCATGGTGGACCGACCCACTCGAAGGTGAACATCGAGCAGGCGTACCCCGACCTGCTGCGGTCGCGCAAGCTGGTCCCCGAGGTGCTCCAGTTCTGGGGCATGGAGTTCGACGCGCCCTCGCTGGACCACCACACGCTGATGATCCCGCGCCACGAGGACGAGGCGAAGCAGCTCTTCGAGCTGGAGAGCCGGTTCGCCAAGTACGACGCGTTCCCCACCGACCCGGCCCGCGACACCGAGGCCAAGATGGTGGAGTTCCTCAAGGTCGCCCGGGGCATGCCACACAAGCCGCTGGTGATCGCCCACCACGCGTCCCGTTCGGCGCCGGGTCTCGGCGTCTACGGCCAGGACACCCCGCGCGAGTTCCGCAACGGCAACAACGCCGCGCCGGACGTCTACATCGGCTTCGAGGGCGCGCCCGGTCACCAGGCCGGCCCGCTCAACGGTGGCAAGCGGGGCGGCTACGGCAACCACCCCACCTACGGCGGCTTCGACCAGATGACCGCCCGGGTCGGCGGCCTGTGGGACTCACTGCTCGGCGAGGGCCGGCGCTGGTGGATCACCGCGACCTCGGACTCGCACGTGCACTGGACCCGGGGCGGCTCCGACTTCTGGCCGGGCGAGTACAGCAAGACCTACGTGCATGCCCGCCAGGACTACGGCGACATCATGGACGGTCTGCGCAACGGCCGGATCTGGGTCACCACCGGTGACCTGATCCGCAGCCTCGACGTCACCGCCACGTCCCAGGGCAGGACCGCCGAGGTGGGCGAGACGATCACGGTGAGCCGTCGTGGCCGTACCGATGTCGAGATCGAGATCACCTTCCGCCCGCTGGGTGGGGTGAACGCGAACGGCGACCGGCCCGAGGTCCGCAGGGTCGACCTGATCGTCGGCCAGATCACCGGCCCGAGCGCCAGCCTGGACGCCGACACCAACCCCACCACAACTGTGGCGGCCCGGTTCGGCCCGCGCGACTGGCGTCGGCAGGGCGACAGCTACGTCATCCGGCACACCTTGCGCAATGTCGAGGCGGACACCTACGCGCGGGTGCGTGGCACCAGCACCGACGAGGCCGAGCCGCTCGCCGACGGGCTGGAGAGCCCGTGGGACGACCTGTGGTTCTACTCGAACCCGGTGTTCGTGCACGTGCGCTGATCGAGCTCGGTAGCGACATCACGGGCCTGTCCGGCACCGCTCGACGGACGACGTCGGGCGGTGCGGGGCGGCCCCGCCCCGCCGCATCCAGATCAGTCGGGCCTGCTGCGGCGGGCTCGGGGGGTGGCGGTTCGCCCGCTCCGCGCCGTCGCGGCGCCGGTCCGGCGGGCAGCGGGCGCCGCCGTCGCCGAATCGGCCTGCACCTGTGTCACCACCTCGCAGAGGTCGCGCAACGGGTCCACCGCCTGGGCCGAGCAGGCGACCTTCTGGAGCAGTGACCGCAGCGTCGCCGACTCGGCTGAAGTGAGCGCCCCCAGCAGGTGCGACTCGACCTGCCGCAGTGCCAACCGCCGCTGCTCCCACGCGGCACGGCCGGCGTCGGTGACCTCGACCAGCCGGTTGCGTCGGTCGGCCGGGTCCGCGCGCCGGGCGACGAACCCGGGCCGCTCCAGGTCGTCGATCAGGTACGTGAGGACGGTGCGGTCGATGCCGATCTCCTCGGCGATCGCGCCCTGGTTTCGAGCCGGCCCGTTGCAGGCCGCGGTGAGCAGTTGGTAGCCGCGCGGGCCACCGGGAAAGTCGGTGAGCGCGTGCTCGGCCGCCCGGACGTAGCCGCGGAAGACGATCCCGAGCATCCAGCCCAGGTCGTCGTCGAGCGGATCGGGCCGGTCCGGCCGGTGAGTGGCACCCGTCATGCCCCGACAATAGCGCAGTGACTCAGACCTTGTTGGCAGCAGATGTTCTGTGTGGCATAAGGTTACGGTTGCGACGCATCGTCCGAGGCGTCGGGGGAAATCGGGAGGCTCGCAGATGAGCGACTACGGCCACGACCTGGTCTTCGGCTCCTTCGTCACGCCCAGTGCTGACAATCCAGGCCGTGCGGTCGGCGTCGCCGTCCTGGCCGAGCAGGTCGGGTTGGACCTGGTCACCTTTCAGGATCACCCCTACCAGCCGGCGTTTCTCGACACCTGGACGCTGCTGAGCTTCGTGGCGGCCCGCACCAACCGGGTGCACCTGGCGGCGAACGTGACGAACCTGCCACTGCGTCCGCCGGCGGTGCTCGCCCGCAGTGTGGCCAGCCTGGACCTGCTCAGCGGTGGCCGGGTCAACCTCGGCCTCGGGGCGGGGGCGTTCTGGGATGCCATCGAGGCGATGGGCGGCCGGCGGCTGACCCCCGGCCAGGGCGTACGAGCGCTGGAGGAGGCCATCGAGGTCGTCCGTCAGCTCTGGGACGTCGAAACGCGTGGCGGAGTGCGGGTCGACGGCGAGTTCTACCGGGTCGTCGGCGCCAAGCGTGGTCCCGCTCCGGCACACGCGGTGCCGATCTGGCTGGGTGCGTACAAGCCCCGGATGCTCCAGCTCACCGGTCGTCGGGCCGACGGTTGGCTGCCCACGCTGGGCTACCTCCAGCCCGGTGACCTGACCAAGGGCAACGCGATCATCGACGACGCCGCGCAGCAGGCCGGCCGATCCCCGCGGGACGTGCGTCGGCTGCTCAACATCGCCGGAGAGTTCTCGACCGTCGGGCGCGGTCCGCTGAACGGGCCCGCCGAGCAGTGGGCCGAGGAGCTGGCCGAACTGGCACTGGAGGAGGGGGTCGGCACCTTCATCCTGGGCAGCGACGACCCCGACGACCTGCGCCGCTTCGCCGGCGAGGTGGCCCCTGCCGTCCGCGAGCTGGTCGCCGCCGAACGTGACCGGGGCGCGACTCCGGAGCATACGCCGGAGCCGGAGCCGGTCGTTGCGCCGCCGGTCCGGGCGAGCCGCGCCACCGCGACCGGTGGTGCGTTCGCCGTGGTGCCGACCCCGGACGACGGCGTACGGCGAAGCGAGCAGCAGGTGTGGGACGAGTCGACCCGGCCGACCGGGCCCGCGCCCGACCCGGAGCGCACCTACACCCCGCAGGAGCAGGCCACCGGCGCGCATCTCGTGCAGATCCACGACGGCCTGCGCGCCGAGCTGGCCCAGATTCACGACCTGATCGAGCAGGTGGCGGCCGGCGAGATCGACGCCGGCGCGGCGCGGTCCCACATCAACACGATGACCATGAGGCAGAACCGGTGGACCCTCGGCGTCTACTGCGAGTCGTACTGCCGCATCGTCACCACCCACCACACGATCGAGGACCAGTCGTTCTTCCCCAGATTGCGGGCACGTGACCCCCGACTCGGCCCGGTGGTCGACCGGCTGGAGCAGGAGCATCACGTCATCCACGACGTGCTGGAGGGTGTCGACCGGGCCCTGGTCGCGTACGTCGGGTCTCCGGACGGCCTGGCCGAGCTGCGGGCCGCGGTGGACCTGCTGACCGACGCCCTCCTGTCGCACCTCAGCTACGAGGAGCGGGAGCTGGTCGAGCCGTTGGCGCGGTTGGGCATCGCCTGATCAACGCGCCGGAGGCGGTGGCTCGGGGTTGCCCCGATTCAACCTGAGAGACTACTCTCGAAACATGTCTCTCAAGAATCCGTATGGGGATTTCGAGATCAGCGAGCCGCAGGCGCTTCGGGCGTTGGCCCACCCGGTCCGGCTGGCGATCCTGGAGCACCTTCAGCGGCACGGCCCGGCCACGGCCACCGGGCTCTCGCCGCACGTCGGCGCCACACCGTCGGTGGTCAGCTGGCATCTGCGGCACCTCGCGACGTTCGGCCTGGTCCTCGACTGGGACGGTGCCACCAGCAAGCGGGAGCGCTGGTGGCAGGCGGTAGCCCGAGGCTTCCGCTTCACGGTGCCGGAGGGCACCGAGGGGCAGTCCGCCAGCCAGCAGCTACGCGGCGAGATGTTCGCCCGCAACGCCGACGCACCCCAGCAGTGGCTGTTGCATGAGGAGCCCCGACTGGACCCCGAGTGGCGCACGCTGGCCGGCATGGCCGACACGCGGTTCGTGGCCACCGCCGACGAGCTGCGGCAACTGGAGGAGTCCATTGAAGAGCTGATCGCCCCGTACGTGCGGCGCAAGGAGGGGTCGGCTCCGCCCGACGCGCGGATCGTCCGGATGCTGCGCTACCTGCTGCCCGAGCTGGGGGACGAAGCCCCGGCCGAGCCCGGCGACGACGAAACGGCCACGTCGTGACCGCCGCCACCGACGCCGCCACCGACCCCGGGCCCCCGCCGGCCCTGCACCGTGACCGGCGGTTCCGCACCTTCTGGATCAGCGAGACGATCTCCCACTTCGGCGATCGGATCAGTGAGCTGGCCCTACCGCTGATCGCCGTAACCCTGCTCACCGCGACACCCGTGCAGGTCAGCGTCCTCACCGCGCTGATCTGGCTGCCCAACCTGCTGGGCCTGTTCCTGGGCGCCTGGGTGGACCAGCGCACCCACAAGCGGCGACTGCTGATCATCGCGGATCTGATCCGCGCCGCGGTGCTGCTCAGCTTGCCGGTGGCCTACCTGTTCGACGCGATCACCCTCACCCAGCTCTACCTGGTGGCACTGCTCACCGGCTTCGGCGCGGTGCTCTTCGCGATGGCGCGTCAGGCGTTCTTCGTCGGCCTGGTGCCGCGATCGGCGTACGTGGACGCGAACAGCAAGCTGAGCATGAGCCGCTCGCTGTCCTTCATCGCCGGCCCGGCCGTCGGCGGTGGGCTGGTCCAGGCGCTCAGCGCGCCGGTCGCGATCGTCGTCGACGCGGTCTCCTTCCTCGGCTCCGCGCTGCTGCTCAGCCGCATCCCGGTGACCGAGCCCCCGCCCCCGCCGCGTCGGACGTCCACTCTCGGCCTGGTCCGCGAAGGGCTCGTGCTGGTGCTGCGGCACCCGGTGCTGCGGGCCGCCCTCGGCTGCACCAGCACTGTCAACTTCTTCACCTTCATCGCCGGCGCGCTGCTGGTGCTCTACGCCAGCCGCGAACTCGACCTGTCAGCCGGCGCGATCGGCATCGCCCTCGGTTTCGGAGCGCTCGGCGGATTCGCGGGCGCGGCGCTCGCACCTCGGATCTCACGCGCCATCGGCCTGGGCCGTACCGCCATGATCGGCGCGGTGCTCTTCCCCGCGCCGCTGGCGCTGACCGCGCTGGTGTCCGGACCGACCTGGACGAAGGTGGCCATGCTGGCGGCCATCGAGCTGGTCTCCAGCGTCGGCGTGATGCTGATGGACGTGAACCTCAACGCCCTGCTCATCGCCGTGACACCCGAAGACGCGCTGGCACGCCGGGCCGGTGCCTACAGTGCCGTCAACTACGGCATCCGACCGCTCGGCGCGCTGGTCGGCGGTGCGTTGGGCACCACCATCGGGCTGCGACCCACCCTGGCCATCGCCGGCCTGGGTGGCGTGCTCGCCGTGCTGTGGTTGCTCGCGTCACCGGTGCGCCACATCCAGACCCTCGACGCCGCCTGAGGGCTGCGGCGGCGCTTGACCGCGCCGCGGTGGGCGGCACCCACCCGGACGAGCGACATACCTCAGAGTCATGAATATGCCACTGAGGTATACCGCTCGTTGGACTGACCGTGCGGCTGCCCTGTCAGCAGCTCGCTCCGCGTCGGTCCGGCCCTGCCGGCCCCGGGTCAGGCGGCGCGGGTCAGGCGGCCTCGGCCAACAGGATCCGGGCCAGCTCGGCGGGCTGGGAGAACATCGGCCAGTGGCCGGTGCCCATGGTGACCAACCGCCAGTGGTCGCTGGTCAGCAGTTTCGCCACCGTGTCGTTGGGCTCAGGCCCGTCGAGCAGACACTTGACGTACGTCGCCGGCAGTTCACCCAACGGCCGGGTCAGCACGGCCGGCTCGGTCAGCGTGGCCCCCGGATGCGGCGTGGAGCCCTCGATCAGCCGGGCGACCTGCTCGTCGGTGAGACCCTGACCGTCGAGGTCGGCCGCACCCAGCGGAGCCCAGTAGCCGTTGTTGCCGGCGATCTGCGCCTCGAAGGCCGCCTGACCCTGCCACCAGCCGGAGGCGAACGACCCACCGTCGACCGGCACCTCGGAGTCCACGAAGACCACCCGGGCCAACCGCTCGCCGATCCGCTCGGCGGCCTGACCCACCGGAATGCCCGAGTAGCTGTGCCCCACCAGCACCACGTCGCGCAGGTCGCCGCGCTCGATCTCGTCGACGATGTCCTGCACGTGGGTCTGCTGCCCGGCGGGCACACCCCGCTTCTCGGCGAGGCCGGAGAGGGTCAACGCGTGGGTGCCGTGGCCGGCCGCCCGAAGTGGTGCCACCACCTCGTCCCATGCCGACGATCCCAGCCACGCCCCCGCCACCAGTACGAATTCAGCCATGGGCGGGACCCTAGCCGCACCCTCCGACAGCCCCGGTGCGTCAGGACCAGGTGCGGGCCTCGGCCGCGAACACCTCCGGTGGACTCTCCACCGGAAGCACACAGAGCAGGTGGCCACCGGGCGCCCGCAGGATCCGGCACTCCAGCCACTGCGCCACCTCGGTGGCACCCAGGGCCATCAACCGTTCGGTCTCAGCAGGCACGTCGTCGGTCTCGATGTCGAGGTGGAAGCGCGGCGTATCGTCGACCGCCTGGACCGCGGTGACCAGCCCTGGCAGCGCCTCGTGCAGGCCGACGAACTGCGGCTCGGCGGGATCGGACCGGGTGCTGACGCCGAGCGCCGCCGACCAGAACTCCGCCGCCCGGGCGGCCTCCGCCTTGGGAGCGTCGATCAGTAGCGCGTACACGCGGCTTCGGTGCATGCCGGCCAGGATATCGAGAATGTGAATGTGTTGCTGGACGGCGCGTGGCATCCGAGGGCCGTTGACCGCGCGGACTCAGCCGGTGGCGTCGAGGTGGGCCGCGATCTGCCTGGGCAGCGGATAGCTTCGTTCGGCCGGCAGGTGGTCCGCGGCCGCCCGCACGTCCTTGGCCCGCACCAGTTCCCGTAAGCGGTGGACAGTGGGGGTGATGTCCGTGACGCTGACCGTCCAGTCGTCGACGTACCGGGCGACGGCTTCGCCGGACAGTCCGACCTGCAACGACCGGTGGGGCAACGCGCTCAGGTGCAGTGTCCGTTCCGGATCCCACTGCACCCGTACCGGGCTGGCCTTGAGTTGCTGCGACCACGTCGCCCGGTCACCGTGCAGGCCCTGGTCGTAGTGACTCAGACAGGCTCGCGCCAGCGCCCACTCGAAGCCCTCCCGCGTGATGTCGATGGACAGCACGCGCTCCTGCCCGGGCTTGGTGGCCCAACCGCAGCGGTACATCATCCACAGGAACGACGGCTTGATCCAGGTCATCCTTTCACGCTTGAAGGGGGCCACGAAGCGACCGGCGGCCACCGCCGGCAGCGCGATCTCCGGTGGGTACGCCTGGTACACGGTGATCGTGTCGGCCGAGAATCGAGCACGGATCTGGCGGGCAGGAACGGACACCCTGCGATCTTCACCCATCGGACCGCACCCTCTCCACCGGGATTTCGTACCCCGGCCGGGGGAGACCCGGTGCGGATCCGGCGGCTGCCGGATTGAGCACTCAGGCGTGGTCCCGGGCGGGCGGCCCGATCCCGACGGGCATCCGGTAGATCTGGACCGGGTATTCGACGGTCGAGACCCCGCCGTTGAGCCCGGCGGTCAGGTGCAGCTGGGCCGCCGGCATCCACAGCCGGGCATCGGCGTCGAGCCACATCGCGTCCACCCAGGCCAGTCGGGGGTCGGCGACGAGCGTCCGTAGGCCGCCGTCGGGTGCGAGGACGAGGACGCGCCGTCGTTCCAGGTCGCTGAGGTAGATGCTGCCGGCGGCGTCGATGGCCGTGCCGCCGGTGCTGGGTGTGTCACACCAGCGTTCGACCCTCCGGGCCAGCTCGTCGGCGGGCACCGACGGGTCGTCCAACCAGCGGGCGGCGATCCGGGACATCCCGCCGGAGGCCGGCTGGTAGTAGAGCCAGCGACCTTCCGGTGACACCTCCAGCTGGTCCGCGTGCAGGCGTACCTCGGTGCCGTCCGGGTCACGCAGCGCCCGACCGTCGGCGACCACCGGGCCGCCCGCCGTGCTCGGATGCCCGTCCAGCACCCGTCTCGCCCGACCGGAGTCGAGGTCGAGCACGATGAGGCCAGCCGCCCCGGCGTCGCTGAAATACGCCACCCGGCCGTTGAATCGGACGTCGTCGACGTAGCTGCCCGGGTGCACCGCCTCGTCGAGGTGGTAGACCCGCTCCACCCGGTCGTCGTCCGGATCGACCGCGATCAGCCGAGCACCGCCCGGCACCTGCGCGCCGCCAATCCGCGGCGAACCCGAGTCGACGATCCACAACCGACCATCCGGGCCGGCGCGCAGCCCGTTGACGTGCACGAACGCCCCGCTCGGCGGCTGGTCGGCGCGGTTCCACGCGGCGTCGGGGTAGGGGACACGACGGCCGTCCGGCAGCGCCTCCACCACCTGCACGCCGGGCCGATCCGCCGACGGGTAGCTCAGGAACACCCGCCCGCGCACTGTGGTCACGCCCGTGCACACCCGGTCTTCCTGGAACACCGGCGTCAACCGGTGATCCTCCTCGGTGGGCAGCGACGACATCGACCTGCTCCTCACCCGCCCGGCGGCGCCTCGGCTTCAGCCGGTAACCGACGGCTACGGCCGTCCGGCGCGGTATCCCCGGAGCGTGCCGGCCGAAACCGCCGGTCGCAGGACCCGCCGGCGCTCAACCGGCGGCAGGGTGCCCTCGGCGCTCAGTCAATCGGCGGTGCCGGGGGGCCGACCCGGGCGGCGAGCCGCTTCGGGGCCATGACGCAGTAGCTCTCGGTGAGCAGCTCACCCACCTCCTCCCAGTCGGTGTTTCCGTCCAGGACCATGCCCATCACGTTCGGGCTCCAGTCCGGTTTGTAGAAGGGGTGCCCCGTGGCGAGGAGCCCGGCGATCTCGTCGAGTGGCGACCGGAAGGTCAGCAGGCAGGCGGGCTGGTCGACTGCGGCAGCCCGCGCGTGCACCGGCTGGCGATCGGGGTCGACGGTGAGCACATGGGCGATGGTCCGCTTGCGGATCCGCCAGCGGATGCCCACCCAGGCGGGCTCCTCGTAGGTCTCCGGCAGCCCGAGACAGATCGGCCGCAGCCGGTCGAGGACCTCGGGCGGGACGTCTCCGGGTGCGGTCACGGACAACGACGCTAACCGGTCGGTGTGACAAGTTCCGCTCCTCGAACGCCGCCCGGGCCGGTGGTGCCCGCCCTGCCGATCCGCGAGGATGGGCGGGGCGGCAGTGGGCCGTCGCCCCGGCCCGACCCCGTGCCCGCTGAGGAGTGCCGTGCCGTCAACCCTGCTCTCCCGCCGTGACCTCGACTTCCTGCTGCACGAGTGGCTGCGGGTGTCCGAGCTCGTCGAGCGCCCCCGCTACGCCGAGCACTCGCGGGAGACCTTCGACGACGCCCTGGATCTCGCCGAGCGGGTGGCCACCGAGCAGTTCGCCCCGCACAACCGCGCCGCCGACCTGGCCGAGCCCACCTTCGACGGGCAGCGGGTGCGGCTGATCCCGCAGGTCCGCGCGGCGTTGGACAGTTTCGCCGAGACGGGCCTGCTCACCGCCGGGCTGGACGCCACTGTCGGTGGCCTGCAACTGCCGCACGCCGTCGCGGCCGCCTGCTTCACCTGGTTCCAGGCCGCCAACGTGGCCACCTCGGCCTACCCGTTCCTCACCCTGGGCAACGCCAACCTGCTGCTGGCGCACGGCAGCCCCGAGCAGGTGGACACCTACGTCCGGCCCATGCTGGACGGCCGGTTCTTCGGCACCATGTGCCTGTCCGAGCCGCACGCCGGCAGCTCGCTGGCCGACATCACCACCCGCGCAGAGCCGCAGGCGGACGGCATGTACCGGCTCTTCGGCACCAAGATGTGGATCTCCGGTGGCGACCACGAGTTGGCCGAGAACATCGTCCACCTGGTGCTGGCGCGCATTCCGGGCGCGCCGCCCGGGGTCAAGGGCATCTCGCTGTTCATCGTGCCGAAGGTGCTGGTCGGCCCGGACGGGTCGCTCGGCGAGCGCAACGACGTGGCGTTGGCCGGGCTCAACCACAAGATGGGGTTCCGGGGCACCACGAACACCCTGCTCAGCTTCGGCGACGGCGCGCACACCCCGGCCGGCCGCGCCGGAGCGGTCGGTCACCTGGTCGGCGCGCCGCATCAGGGCCTGGCGCAGATGTTCCACATGATGAACGAGGCCCGGATCGGGGTCGGGGCGGGCGCCACCGCGCTGGGTTACACCGGCTATCTCAAGAGCCTGGCGTACGCGAAGGAGAGGCCGCAGGGCCGGCCGGTCGGCGCGAAGGACCCGGCCGCCGCGCAGGTGCCGATCATCGACCACCCCGACGTACGACGGATGCTGCTGGCTCAGAAGAGCTACGTGGAGGGGGCACTGGCGCTGGTGCTCTACTGCGCGCGGTTGCTCGACGAGCAGAAGACCGCACCGGCCGAGACCGACCGCGAGCGCGCGCACCTGCTGCTGGACGTGCTCACGCCGATCACGAAGAGTTGGCCGTCGCAGTGGTGCCTCGCCGCCAACGACCTGGCGATCCAGGTGCTCGGAGGTGCCGGCTACACCCGCGACCACGACGTGGAGCAGCACTACCGGGACAACCGGCTCAACCCGATCCACGAGGGCACCCACGGCATCCAGGCACTGGATCTGCTGGGGCGCAAGATGATCATGCAGGGTGGCGCTGGTCTCACCCTGCTGACCACGACGATCGGTGACACGGTCGAGCGGGCCCGCAAGGTCGGGGGAGAGGCGTCCGAGTTCGCCGACCGGCTGGCCGCCGCGGTGGACCGGGTCACCGCTGTCACCCGTCGACTGTGGGCCGACGGTGACCCGGTGCTCGCGCTGGCCAACGCCAGCGCCTACCTGGAGGCCGTCGGGCACGTGGTGATCGCGTGGATGTGGTTGGAGCAGGTGCTGGCGCTCCCGGCGGAGAGCGCCGGCGACGCGTTCCACGCCGGCAAGCGGCAGGCCGCCCGCTACTTCTTCACCGTCGAGTTGCCCCGGACCGGCCCGCAGTTCGACCTGTTGGAGAGCCGGGACCGAACCACGCTCGACATGCGCCCGGACTGGTTCTGACCGGCCCCGCCGCCCGTCACCGTCGGCGGGATTGGTGGTTCATTGCCTGCCGCCCCTTGACGACGCCCCAGACGATCACGATCACCAGCGCGATCACACCGATGATGATCAGCCAGCGGGCCGCCTCGAGAATCAACCCGAGCAGGATCAGCACGCCGGCGACCACGCCGACAACCCAGAGCAGTGCACGCATGTCGACCTCCCGTAACCGGCCGCGCCTGGTGCGGCCGGCCCGGCTCCTCGTTCCCCGTCCGGCCGACACCATGCGCGATCGGCCTGCCGGAGTCGATCAGGGGCCGGTACGCGCCACGTAGACGGTGTTGGCCGACTCCCCGCCTGTCAGCGGGTTGGCGAACGGCACGACATGCGCGCGTACGCTCGCGAACACCTCGGTGAGCGCGGCGGTGAACTCGGCGTCCGGCGGGTCGTCCGACCAGAGCGCGAAGACGCCCTCGGGGCGCAGCAGGGCGGCCAGGCGACGCAACCCGGCCGGCGGGTAGAACGCCGCGTGGCTGGGGTGCAGGACGTTACGCGGGGAGTGGTCGACGTCGAGCAGCACCGCGTCGAACCGCCGGCCGGGCACCTCGGTGTCGAAGCCGGTGTCACCGGCCACCGCCGCGAAGAAGTCGGCCTGCACGAAGCGGGTCCGGGGGTCCTCGGCGAGCCCCGCTGCGAACGGCAGCAGCCCTCGTTGGTGCCAGTCGATCACGTCCTCGATCGCCTCCACCACGAACAGTGAGCGCACCCGGGGGTCGCCCAGCGCCGCGCAGGCGGTGTAGCCCAGCCCGAGACCGCCGACCACCACGTCGAGCGAGTCACCGGCCACCTCGGCGAGGCCGAGCCGGGCCAGCTCGATCTCCGCGACCGGGAAGAGGCTGGACATCAGGTACTCGTCGTCGAGCTTGACCTCGTACACCTCGACCTGGAGTGCCGGGTCCCGGCGTCGGCGCAGGCTGATCGCGCCGATCGGGGTCTCCCGCCAGGCCAGCTCTTCGAAACGCGCGCCCACGGGTGCCCTCTCGCCGCCGGATTCGTCCACGGATGGTACCGGTTGCCCCGCGACGGGCGGCCACGCAGGGTCCACGGGACATCGACGCAGCGCATATCCTGTGCCCGGCCGATCCACCGGAGGGGACTCATGCCGTCGCGGCAGGACCAGCTGCACTCCTACCAGTTCAGCGTCCAACGGGCAGTCGCCGCCCTGGTCATGCGGGAGACCGACCCCGCGCAGTCGCCGTTTCGGCGGCTGGCCGGCGCCGGTCTGGCCAGCGTCCTGGTCGCGGCGATCGGGCTCGGCGGTTTCGCCCTCTACGGCCTGTTCGCCGGCGGCGGGAAGGGGTGGCGTGACCCGGGCGCGGTGATCGTGGAGAAGGAGTCCGGCGCCCGGTTCGTCTACCGCGAGCAGAAGCTGCACCCGGTGCTCAACTACGCCTCGGCGCTGCTCATCGTCGGTGCGGACCGCTCGAAGACCGTCTTGGTGTCCCGACGCACGATCGACGGGGTGCCGCGCGGGCTGCCGTTGGGCATCGCCGACGCACCCGACTCGCTGCCCGCCCCGGGCCGGCTGGCCGCCACGGCGTGGACGGTCTGCTCGACGGTCCCGGCCGGTACGGGCGTCGAGGCGCCCCGCTCCGCGTTGCTGATCGGCACCGAGCCCGACGGCGGTCGACCGTTGGGCGATGACGCGCTGCTGCTGCGCCACCCCGACGGCGGGCTGCACCTGGTCTGGCACCAGCGCCGCTACCTCGTCCGTGATCCGAGCCGGGTGCTGGCGGCGCTCGCCACCACCCGGGCCCAGGCGGTCCGGGTGGCGCCGGCACTGCTCAACTCGCTGCCCGCCGGCACCGACCTCGCCCCACTCGACCTGCCCGCGCTGGGTCGGCCCGCCACCCGGGTGCCGGGTGCGGCGATCGGCACTGTCTATCTGGTGAGCAACTCCGGTGGCGGCAGACAGTACGCGGTGGCGCTCGACGCCGGCCTGGCCGGCATCACCGAGTTGCAGGCGGGGCTGTTGCTGGCCCGCACCGGGCAGGTCGAGCCGGTGCCGATGACGTTGGGCCGGTTCGCCGCGCTGCCCACGGTGCCCGACCTCGCCCCGACCGGCCCGAACGCCCCGCCACCGACGCCGCCCCGGCTCGCGGCCGGCGACGGCGGGGCGCTCTGCACCCGCATCGGCGACGACGGCGGGGTTGGTGAGGTGCGCTGGGGCGTACCGCTGCGGGACCTGACGGCCGTGCCCCGCACCGCGCCGACCGGCGGAGCGGTGCTGGCCGACCACGTGGTGGTGGAGCCGGGCCGCGGCGCGGTGGTCGAGGCCGCCGCGGCGCCCGGCGCGACCGGCGGCGCAGTCTCCGTGGTCACGGACCTGGGCCGACGGTACGTGCTGGCCGACCGGGAGGTGCTCCCGATGCTGGGCTACCGCGACGTGCGGCCGGTGCGTCTACCGGCCGGGCTGGTCAGCCTGGTGCCTGCCGGCGCCACCCTCGACCCGGCCGCCGCCCGCGCCGTCGCCGCCCCGGACTGAGGGCGACCCGCCTGCCGGCGGTGAGGCGTGCCGGCGGTGATCAAGAGGTTTGCGTCAGAACGTGGCGCGAGCCTGACGCAAAGCTCTTGATCGCCGGGAAGCAACGCGGTGCTCAGTCGGCCGGGCGGCGCAGGACGGTGACCGCGAACGGGGCGTCGTCGCGCCACGGGCGCAGGTCCCAGGTGGCGAAGCGCTGCTCCACGCGCAGACCGGCGGCCACCGCGTCGGCGTCGAACGCGGTCAGCGGGTAGCCGCGCTCAGTGCCGAAGCCCACTGTCAGCACGCCATCGGGTCGCAGGTGCGCTGCCACCCGGCGCAGCACTTCCGGTTCGGTGCCGACGGCGACGAAGGCGAGCACGTTGCCGGCCAGCACCGCCGCGTCGAACGGTTCCGCCTCACCCAGCGCCGGTAGATCCAGCTCGGCGAGGTCGGCGACCAGCCACGTCGGGCCGGGATAGTCGGCGCGGGCGGCATCCACCAGCGCGGGGTCGGCGTCCACCCCGACCACCGTGTGCCCGCGCTCGGCCAGCGCGGCACCGACGCGGCCGGTGCCGCTGCCGGCGTCGAGAATGCGGGAGCCGGGCGCGACGAGGGCGTCCACCAGTCGGGCCTCGCCGGCCAGGTCCGCGCCCTCGGCCACGAGCTTGCGGAACCGGTCGATATACCACTGTGAGTGCTCAGGACCGGTGTCGGTCGCCCAGCGGGTCGGGTTGGCCATGAGGCCACCGTATCCGGGTTGGTGGGGGCCTGGCGGGCGACCCGGACGAGACGATCATCCCTTCTCCGCGCCGCTGGTCAGCCCCTCGGTGAGCAGCCGTTCGCTGGCGAAGAAGAGGATCACGATGGGCAGGGTGAGCACGACCGACCCGGCCATCAGCACCGTCTTGGGGACCTCCACCCCGTCGGCGAGCAGGGACAACCCGAGTGACACCGTCCACCGGTTGGGTTTGTCGACCAGGAACAGCAGGGCGAAGAGGAACTCGTTCCAGGCGATCATGAAGTCGTAGAGCGCGACCGCCATGATCGACGGCATCGCCAGGGGCAGGCTGACACGGCGGATGATGCCGAGCCGGCCGGCGCCGTCGATGGCGGCGGACTCCTCCAGACTGACCGGGATGGTCTCGAAGTAGTTCTTCAGCATGTAGACCGACACCGGCAACGTCTGCGAGATGTAGACCAGCACCAGACCGAACAACGAGCCGCGCAGCCCGGCCCGGGTGAAGACCACGAACAGCGGGATCGCGATGACGATCGACGGGAACAGGTAGACCGCCAGGAACAGGAAGTCCACCTGCCTCCGGCCGAAGAACCGCAGCCGGGCCACCGCGTACGCGCCGGGGATCGCGACCAGCAGAGTGAGCACGGTCGCCGCGACGGCGACCAGCCCGCTGTTGCGGATGAAGGTGAGGAAACCCTGGCCGCCGTCGTCGGTGGCCTTGAGCACCTCCGCGTACGTGGCCACTGTCAGCTCACCGAAGCCGACCACCAGCGCCCCGGGGTCGAGCAGCAGCCGCTCGATGGGGCGCACCGAGAGCACCAGCATGTAGTAGAAGGGGAAGACCGTGATCACCAGGAACACGGCGATCACCAGGCGGCGCAGCCAACGCAGGCTCACCGTCTCGACCACGTCCCGGTCCATCAGCTCACCCTCCGTCCGAAGAAGCGCAGATAGATCAGCACGAACACGATGAGTACGACGGCCAGCACGACCGCCTGCGCGGCCGCGGCCCCGATGTCGGTACGGGCGGTGAGGAACTCGTACACCCTCACGCTGACCACCTCGGTGCCGGCCGCACCACCGGTGAGCAGGTAGACGTCGTCGAACTTGTTGAACGTCATGATGAAGCGCAGCACGCCCAGCAGGGCGATCACCGGCAGCAGTTGCGGCAGCAGGATGTGCCGGAAGCGCTGGGTGGGGGTGGCGCCGTCGACCCGGGCGGCCTCCTCCAACTCGCCGGGCACCGCCTGAAGCCGGGCCAGCAGGAACAGGAAGGCGAACGGGAAGTACCGCCACGCCTCGAAGACGATCACCGTGGCCAGCGCCGTCGACTCCTGGGTGAGGAACGGCACCGGGGCGTCCCAGCCGAGCAGGCGTTGACCCCACGCGTTGACGATGCCGAGCTGGGGGTCGAGCATCACCTGCCAGACGAACGTCACGGCGACCACCGGTGCCACGTACGGCAGCAGCATGGACGCCCGGACCAGGGTGCGACCCCGGAACGGCCGGCGGACGACCAGTGCGGCCACCAGGCCGAGCAGGATCGACCCGACGGTGCCGCCGATGCTGTAGATCAGCGTGACCCACAGCGTCTCGGCGAAGCCGGGGGTGTGCAGCACCCGGTCGATGTTGTCCATGGTGAACTCGCCGAACAGGCCGGTCTTGCGCAGCGTGGCCAGCCGGACCCGCTGGAAGGCGAGCACCACTGTCCACACGATCGGGATGCCGATGACCGCGATGGTGACGAGCAGGGTCGGTGCGACCAGCGCGAGCCCGGCCCGGGACTCGCGGCGGCGCAGGGTCAACGGTCGGCGCCGGGGTGGTGCCGGCCGCTCCCTGGTGGGGGAGCGGCCGGGGCCGGGCGCGGTGGTGGTCAATTGACGCCCGCCTTGATGGCGTCCACGTCCTTCGTGGCGCGGTCGGCGGTGGCCGCCGCGTCGGACTTGCCGGAGACGAGGTCGCCCAGGACCTTGGGCACCGGCAACTCGCCGAGCATGGCGCCGACGAGTTTGCCCTGCCCCTGACTGAGGCCCCAGCGCCCGAAGGTGTCCGGGCTGCGGCGCAGCGTGGCCAGCACCTCGTCGCCGTACACGTCGGTGAGGGGCTTCTTCGCGTCCACGCCCGCCTGGCTGGTGTTCCAGGCGGTCAGGTACGCCTCCGGCTCGGCGGGGGTGCCCTTGCGCACCGGGAAGCGGCCCTCGGGCGACATGCCGAACCAGCGCGGGTAGCCGTCACCGAGCATGTACTCCACGAAGGACTTCGCCGGGTCGCTCACCGCGCCGTCGAGAACCGCCCACGAGCTGATCTCGCCGTACTGGGCCGGTTCGGCGCCGTTGGGGCCCTTGATCGCGGTGACGAACCCGCTGTTCTTGGCCAGAAACGCCGGGTCCGCCTGGCACTGCGGGCAGGTCGGCTTGGCGTCGTTGCGCAGCCCGGCCAGCTCGTCGAGGATGAACGGCGACCAGATCACCATGGCGGCCTTGCCCGCGAAGTAGGTGGCCCGGGTGGTGTCCACGTCCTGCGCGCCCTTCACCGAGCTGGTGCGGATCAGGTCACCGTAGAAGCGGAACGCCTCGACGCACTGGGGCGAATCCAGTGTCACCTTCCCCGAGTCGTCGGTGAGCTGGCAGCCGTTGGCCAACGCCAGGTGCTCGAAGGTCTGCTGGGTGAACACGTCGCTGGGGGCGGTCGCCGCGGTGATGCCGGCGACGCCGCCGGTGTTCAGTCGGGCCGCGGCGGCGGTGATCCGCTCGTACGTGTCGGGGGCGGGCAGACCGGCCGCGGCGAACAGGTCCTTGCGGTAGACGAGCAGTTGCCCCCAGCCGTCGCTGGGCACGGACAGCTGTTTGCCGTCGTCGGAGGTGAGCTCCAGCGCTCGCGGGGAGAACGTCTGCTTGCCCAGCTTGTCGACGACCTCCGCGTTCGCCGAGGTGTGCAGCAGCTCGTTGCCGGCGAGCGTACGGATGCCGGCGAGGGAGACCGACCCGACCACGTCGGGCAGGTCGCCGGCGGCGGCGTTGGCGGCGATCAGGGAGGGGAACTGGTCCTCGTTGACGGTCACGAGATCGACCTGGATCCCGGTCTTGGCGGTGAAGTCGGCGATGATCGCCTTGGTGGCGGTGACCCGGTCGGCCACGTCTTCCAGGCTCCAGACGGTGATCTTCTTGCTGTTGCTGTCTGGTTCGTCGTCGCCGCAGGCCAGCAGGGTGGACGTGGTCAGTGCCAGGATCAGGGTGGTGGCGAGTATCCGCCTCGGAGGTGCAGACATCGATGGCACTCCTCTCGAAGGGTACATCAAGGATCCAACACCTTCGATTGATCAATAGCAAGACATATCGCGATTTTTTGCTATCCTGGAGCCCAGTGCTACCGGGATGTGACACATGGGCAACTGGGTGGTCTCTCTCGCCGGGCCTCGACGGATCAGCCTCGAGCCCTGCCCGCCGGATCCGCTCGGCCCCGGCCAGGTCCGAGTCCGCACCTGTTACTCGGGCATCTCCGCCGGCACCGAGCTGACCCTCTACCGGGGCAGCAATCCCCGGCTCAGCAAGGACTGGGACGACGCCGCCCGGATGTTCGTCCCCCGACAGACGCCGGTGCCCTACCCGTTGATCGGCTTCGGCTACGAAGAGGTCGGGGAGGTCATCGAGGTCGCGCCGGAGGTCACCGACCGGCATCCGGGGCAGCTCGTCTGGGGCATCTGGGGGCACCGGGCCGAGGCCGTGCTCGCCGCCGACGCGGTCCGCGCGCTCCCCACCGGGCTGGATCCGCTCGCCGCGGTCTTCGCCCGCCCCGGCGCCATCGCGCTGACCGCCGTGCTCGCCGGTGACCTGCACCTCGGCGACTGGGTCGGCGTCTTCGGCCAGGGCGTCATCGGGCTGCTCGCCACCCGGCTCGCGGTGCTCTCCGGGGCCCGGGTGGTGGCCGTCGACCCGGTTCCCGACCGGCTGGAGTACGCCGCCCGGTACGGCGCGTACTCCACCGTGGACGCCACTGTCACCTCCGCCGCGGCCGTGCTGCGCCAGGCAACCGGCGGTCGGGGGGCCGACGTCTGTCTGGAGTTGTCCGGCGCGTACCCGGCGCTGCACGAGGCGATCCGCTCCACCGCCCACGCCGGCCGGGTCGTGGCCGCCGGCTTCTACCAGGGCCAGGCCGACGCGCTCGGCCTCGGCGAGGAGTTCCACCACAACCGCATCCAGTTGGTGGCCGCCCAGGTCTCCGGGCCCACCCCCGCGCCGAGCATGGCCGGCCGGTGGACCGGAGACCGGGTCGCGCAGACCTTCATGGACCTGGTGGCCGACCGCAGCGTCGACCCGCTGCCACTGGTCAGCCACATCGTCGACGCCAGCGCGGTCGCCGACGCCCTCGCGCTGCTCGACCGCGGCGCCGGTGACGTCCTCCAAGTCGTGCTGAGGTTCTCATGACCACCATCGCGCTGGCCTGTCAGGAACAACTCCTGCCGGGCACCAACCTGATCCAGAAGTACGCCCTCGCGGCCGCCCTCGGCTACCAGGGCATCGAGCTGCGCGGCCGGGGCGACCTGGCGTTCGCCCGCCGGCTGCCCGAGCTGCGCCGGGCCCGCGCCGCCGGGGTGGTGATGCCCACCGTCTGCGTCGAGATGGACCACTTCATCGGCGACTTCGACCCCGCCCGGTCCGCCGACGCCGTCCGTAACCTGCGCTCCCAACTCTCGGTGATCGCCGAACTGGGCGGCGTCGGGGTGATGACCCCGGCCGCCTGGGGGATGTTCTCCCGACGACTGCCGCCGTTCGATCCGCCCCGGGCCCCGGACGGCGACCGGCAGGTGCTCCTCGACGCCCTCGGCGAGCTGGGCGAACACGCCCGGGCCGAGGGGGTCACCCTCTTCCTGGAACCCCTCAACCGGTACGAGGACCACATGGTCAACCGTCTCGACGAGGCGGTGGCGCTCTGCGCCGCGCTCGGGTTGCCGTCGGTCCGGGTGGTCGCCGACACCTTCCACATGAACATCGAGGAGGACGACGTGCACCGCGCGCTGCGCGCCGCCGCGCCGTATCTCGGGCACGTGCAGGTCAGCGACTCCAACCGCTACCAGCCCGGCGCCGGGCACCTGGACTGGCCGGCGCTGGTGCGGACCCTGCTGGAGCTGGACTACCGGGGCTGGCTGGCACTGGAGTGCCGGCTCCGCGGCGACCCGGTCCGGGCCCTGCAACAGGCCGCCACCGTGCTGCGACACGCGCTGCCCCGGCGGGCCGCCGCGTGAGCGCCGACGCGAGGCTGACCAGCGTCGGCGCGCCCGCCGACGCCGAGCCGACCAGCGTTGGTGCGCCCGCCGACGCCGAGCCCAGCGTCGGCGTGGCCGCCGACGCCGGAGCGAAGCGCGCCGACGCCGCCGGCACGGGTGGCCCGGCTGACGCGGCCGGGCTGCGTCGACTCGCTGTCGACACGCTCGACGCCAACTGGGAGCACGATCACACGGTGCCCTCGCGCACGCTCTACCCGCACCAGTGGAGCTGGGACTCCGCGTTCATCGCGATCGGGTTGGCCCAGGTCCGTCCCGACCGCGCCTGGCGGGAGCTGGCCAGCCTGTTCCGGGCGCAGTGGGCGGACGGACGGGTGCCGCACATCGTGTTCAACCCGGCGCTGCGGGTCGGCGCGTACTTTCCGGGGCCGGAGATGTGGCGTTCGGCCGACGTGCCGGGCGCGCCGATGGTGGCCACCTCCGGCCTGGTCCAGCCGCCGGTGCACGCGCTCGCCGCGTTGCTGGCGTACCGGCGGGCGCCCGACCCCACCGCCCTGGCCGCGCTGCGCCGGCTCTACCCCGCGCTGGTCGCCCAACAGCGCTACCTTGCCGACCGGCGGGACGTGGCCGGTGACGGGCTGGTCTGCATCGTGCACCCGTGGGAGTCCGGGTTGGACAACAGCCCGGCGTGGGACCAGCCGATGGCCGCGGTGCCGGCCGAGGCGGCAGTGATGCGGGCGTACCGTCGGCACGACACCACGCACGCCGACGCCGCGCACCGCCCCACGGACCTGGACTACGCGCGCTACCTGGCGATCGTCGCCGCCTACCGCGACCACGGCTACTCCGACCGCGACCTGGCCGCCGGGCACCCGTTCCTGGTGGAGTGCCCGCTGTTCAACGCGGCGTTCGGGGCCGCCGAACACGCCCTCGCCGAGATCGCCGCGCTCGTCGGCGACGACCCCGGGCCTCATCGGGCCCGCGCGGCCCGCATCACCGAAGCTCTCCTGCGCCGGTTGTACGACAGGGACACCGGCACGTTCCAGCCCCGTGACCTGCGCACTGACCGCCTGGTGAGCGCCCGTACCGTGCTCGGGCTGACCCCCCTGATCCTGCCCGACCTGCCGACCCGGCAGGCCGACGCGCTGGTCGTCGAGGCCCGGTCGGCGCGCTTCGGGGTGGCCAGTCTCATGGACCGGCCGCTGCCCACCTACGACCGCACCGCACCCGACTTCGAGCCGCTGCGTTACTGGCGTGGGCCGAGCTGGCTCAACATCGGCTGGCTGGTCCGGCGTGGGCTGCTCGGGCACGGGCACCCGGAGCTGGCCGCCGGGCTGCGCCGCTCGATGATCGGTCTGGTCGCCGGGGCCGGCTGCCACGAGTACTTCCACCCGGACACCGGCGCCGGTCTGGGCTCACCGGCATTCAGTTGGACCGCCGCGCTGCTGCTCGACCTGCTCGCCGACTGAGCGCGCCGCCGGGTGGTAGCGTCCCCGATCCCGGCGGCCGTAAGGAGCAACGTGCGCGAGATCGACAAGGTGGCCTGGATCCTCGTCGAGGACGGTCGGGTGCTGAGCACCCGGTCGGTGGGCAAGGACGTCTGGTACCTGCCGGGCGGAAAGCGCGAGCCGGGCGAAACCGACCTGGAGACCCTGCGTCGGGAGATCGACGAGGAGTTGAGCGTCGAGGTCGACGTGCCCGGTGCCGTGCACCTGGGCACCTTCACCGCTCAGGCGCACGGTCACACGACCGGCATCAGCGTGCGGATGACCTGTTACCGGGCCGGCTATCGAGGACAACTGCGCCCGGCCAGCGAGATCGCCGAGATGGCCTGGCTCGGGTACGCGGACCGACACCGCACCTCGCCGGTCGACCAGATCATCTTCGACCACCTGCTGGCCGAGGGTCTGCTGGCCTAGCGGCAGTTTGTCGCGGCCGGCCAGGGGTAACCGGCCGAGCGTGACCGACGGCGACGGGTTCCCGTACTTCATCGACGCGGTGTCCCAACGGTCCGGCCTGCCGGCCGAGGAGGCCGCCGTGCTCGCCCGCGCAGTGCTCCAGACGTTGGCCGAGCGGGTGACCAGCGACGCGCCCGGCGACCTCGTCGGGCACCTTCCGAACGAGGTCGACGGCTACCTGACCGGCCCGGCCCCGGATCCGGCCGGGGCCTCCGGTCCTGCCTCGGATGCGGCCGGGACGGCCCTCCCAGCCCCGGATCCGGCCGGGGCCGTCGGCCCGGATGCCGGCGCCGAAGGCTTGACCAGCGGGGTGGGCCTGGAGGTCGGCGGTGCCGGCGCGACCCCGATGGGGGCCGGTCCGACGGAGTTCCTTCGTCGGGTGGAACAGCGTGCCGGGGTGGACCCGGCCACCGCCCGGGCCGGAACCGGCGCCGTCTTCGCGACGTTGCGGACGGCGATGACGGTACGGGAGTTCCGGGAGATGGTCGCGCGACTGCCGCGCGACGGCGGAGGTGGGGCCGCGCCCACACCTCCAGGCCCCTACATGCCCTGACCCGGCGGCCGCGGCGAGATCCACTCGCAGGACTGATCGGGCTAGGACTCCTCGGCCTGGGTCGCCCGTCGGCGACGTCGGCCACCGGCAGCTCCTCTGGCCTGCTCTTCCGCAAAATGACTCATGCCTCGGACACCTCCTCAGGCTCGGCGACCCAGGCGGAGAAGACCGGCACCCCGTGCCACGGGCCGGTGGTGCCGTCGGCCCCGGCGTCGGTGGCGACGGCCACCACCGCGTACGGGTGGCCGAAGCGCAGCTCGGCGGTGCGGGCGACGCCCTCCGGCGGCATGCTGGTCACCCCGGCCATGCCGGTCACCGCCGCCGCCTCGAAGCCGTACCTGTCGAACCGGGCCACCGCCGTCTGCCGTGCCTCGAAGCGCTCGACCGGCAGCGCGAGCGCCGTCGCGAGCGTGGTCACCGCGGCCCCGAAGCCGAGCGCCGGGGCGGTCAGGTCATGGTCGTTCCGAGCGGACCAGCAGGGCAGGACGGCATTGTGCCGCTCTTCGCGGCCATCGCGGGCCCAGGTGTGTACCCGTTCCTCGGTCAGCGTCCACAGCGGAGTCTCACCGAGCGGCAGGTCGAACAGCGAGCGGCTGCTCGCCGGTGGCGCGCCGTCGGCCGCGCCGGCGCTCAGGTCGTACGCGATGGCCAGCACCTCGGCCGGTGGCACCTGCGGCGCGGCGGCCACCGAGAGGACGACCAGCCCCGCGCCGTCGGTCGTCTGGGCGGGTGCGGCGTGCACGATCACATCACCGGCCCGCGCGGTGGACACGATGGCGCAGCGGTGGCCCCGGCTCGGGCTGCGCAGCGCTCGCCGCAGTCGACCGGCCCACGGGCTGTTGGCGCCGAGCGCGCGTGCGTCGGCGACGTCGAACGGGGTCGCCCAGGACACCCGGGTGGCCAACGCGCTGGCCAGGATGAACGCCACGTCCCAATCGACCTTCAGGGGAAACTTCTCGATCAGGCCGAGGGTGTGCTCGCGCGCCCAGGCGTCCAACCCGGCCTGATCGGGCAGTGCGCCGACAGCGGTCGTGCTGGGCAGCGCGGCCTGCCACGCCGCCGGCCCGCCGTCGCCCTGCCCCGCTCGGTGCCAGAGCGCGGTGGCGGACCCGACCAGCGGGTGCGGCGCGTCCAACAGTGTTCGGGCCACCTCGGCCGCGCTCGGCAGGTCGGTGCCCAGCGCCTGCGCAAGCTCCGCGGTGCCTCCCTCCGCGGTGGCCGGGTCGGCCGTCGTGGCAGTGACCGCGAGCAGCAGCCAGGCGCCGAGCGGGGAGGCGACGTGGTGTCCGTCGCCGGCCGTGGCGTGCAGCCGCGCGGCGTACGCGGAGAGCGGCCCGTGCAGATCGGTCCTCATACCCCCACTCTGCCCGCCGGCCCGGCTCACGACCACAGCTCGAACGGCTCGTCGATCTCCGTGCCGGCGAGAAACGGGGTGATCAGCCGGGGGAGCTGCCCGGGGTAGAACCGTTCCCGACTGGCCACCACCTCCGGCAACGGCCACCAGCGGAAGCCGAAGTAGTCCTCCCGCTCGTAGTCGAGCCGGTGCGCCTCGTCCACGTCTGGACCAGGGCCGGCCAGCCGTACGGCGACGACAACCTCGTCCTGGACGTGCCGCAACTGGCGGTGCAGGAAGCTCGCCCGCCGCCGCCAGTTCGGCGCACCAACCTGGTCGGCGGTGATCACGATGCCGGTCTCTTCCCGCAGCTCCCGCACCGCCGTGTCGCGATAGGTCTCACCGGGGTCCATGCCACCGCCGGGCAGCTCCCACCAGGTGCCCAGCCGGGGGTGGTCCGGGTCGCGGGTGTGGAACAGCAACACCCGGTCGGTGCCGTCGGTGACCACGACCCGCACCGCGCGGCGCTCCAGGATCGGCAGGTCACGGGGCAGCTCGTTCATCGGGCCAGTCTGTCGTACCGCCCGCTCCGGCGGCGGGTAGGCTGCCCGCCGTGGCTGGTCTGTTGAGGAATGTCGCGGCGCGTATCTCCCGGGTCGGTGCGGTGATCCCGTTGCCCCGGCGTACCGGGCCGGCGCCCGCGCAGGTGGCCCGCCGCCGTCAGGTGAGCGCGTTGCAGCGTCGGGAGCTGACCTACGCTCCGGAGCGGGACGGTCAGGCCGACCCGGGCGAGATCGTCTGGACGTGGGTGCCGTACGAGGACGACCCCCGCCAGGGCAAGGACCGGCCGGTGCTGGTCGTCGGGCGGCACAGCCGGACCCTGTTCGGGCTGATGCTGTCCAGCCAGAGCGAGCGGGACGGGCAGCGGCACTGGTTCGCGCTCGGGCCGGGGGAGTGGGACCGCGACAACCGGCCGAGCTGGGTCCGGCTGGACCGGGTGCTCACCATGCGCGAGGACAGCATCCGCCGGGAGGGCGCCGTGTTGGACCGGCCCCGGTTCGACCGGGTCGGGCAGGCGTTGCGCGCCGGCTACGGCTGGCGCTGACCTGTAGCGAGCCGCGCCGGGCTCCAGTGGGGCAGCCCAGGCAGTGACGCACCTGGCGGTGAGGTCTATTCGCGGCTCGGGCCGACCGCGGCGCTCTTCGCGTCCGGCGGCGGGTACGGCTGGTCGGCGAGGAGTCGGGCCAGGTGCGCGGTGTTGAGCGCCAAAGCCTTCGTGGTGCGGCCTGTGGTGTCGGGCTTGGGGCCGGCGTCGCGGTAGTCCACGGTGTGCAGCGCCTCGCCGACCCAGTAGGTCGCGGCGGCGGCGGCGATGGTGAACCCGACCTCGTTGAGTGCCTGCTGCACCTCGCCGATGGTGTGGTGGGCGCCATCCTCGTTGCCGACCACGGCGACACCGGCCACCTTGCCGTAGGTGCGGAGTCGGCCCTCGGCGTCGGTCTCGGAGAGCTCGGCGTCGAGGCGTTCGAGGACCATCTTGCAGACGCTGGAGGGCTGACCGAGCCAGATCGGCGTGGCGATGATCAGCACCTGGGCTGCCATCAGCTTGGCGCGGATCGCCGGCCAACCGTCGCCGTCGCCCTCGTCAGTGGACACCCCGAAACGCACGTCGTGATCGACGACCCGGATCATTTCGCCCTCCACGCCCTGCGCGGCCAGCTCGGCGAGCACTTCCTGACCGAGCTGCTCGGCGCTCGATGGCCCAGGCGACGGCTTGAGGGTGCAGTTGAGTACGAGTGCGCGGATGGTCGCCACGTCGGGTCCTCTCGGCGGTCGTGATGCGATTACTGCCTTTTCATACCCGGACAGGACGTCTCAGAACACCCCGGCGACCGGCAAAACCGCTGGGTCGGTGGCCGGAGCGCTGGCATGGTGTCCGCATGGCGCAGGACGTCGCACGGCAGGTGGCCGACCAGGTACGGACGGGCTTCGGCCTGCAACTGTCTACGATGGAGCGGGTCACCTCCGGCGCGGACCAGCACGCCCGACTGTGGCTCGCTCAGGCCGCCGACGGCTCTCGGTACGCGGTCAAGCTGAGCGGTGGCGGCACCCCGGCCGGGCTGGTGGTGACGGCGTACCTGGCCGAGCAGGGGGTGCCGGGCATCGCCGCGCCGCTGCGGGCCGACGACGGGCGGCTGTCGATCGACCACGACGGCCGCCGCCTCTCGGTGGTGCCCTGGGTCTCCGACCAGCGGGCGCTCGACGGTCCGATGGCCGGCGCGCACTGGCGTGCGTACGGCGAGGTGCTGGCCGCCGTGCACGAGGTGCCGGTGACCGACGAGTTGAGCCGGCTGCTACCGGCGGGCGGTGCCGCGTACCCCTCGATCGTGACCGCGACCCGCGCGATGGCCGCGCGGCTGCGCGACCCGGACCCGCTCGACCTCGCGGATCCGCTGGTCGTGGAGCTGGCAGGGGTGTGGTCAGCGGTGGCCGACCGGCTGGGGGTGCTGACCCGCGAGGTCGAGCGCCGCGCCGTCGACCAGCGCGACCGGCCCGGTGCGAACGTCGTCTGCCACGGCGACCCGCACCTGGGCAACCTGCTGCTCGGCGCGGACGGGCAGGTGTGGTTGATCGACTGGGACGACGCGGTGCTCGCCCCTCCCGAGTGCGACCTCATGTTCGTCCTCGGTGGGGTGCTCGCCTTCGCGCCGATCACCGCCGAGCAGCAGCAGGCGGTGCTCGCCGGCTACGGCAAACCCGACGTCGACAGGGTGCGCCTGGCCTGGTTCCTCGCGGTCCGCGCGCTCGACGACCTCAGCGACTGGACCCGTCAGGCATTGGACCTCGACGCTGAGGCGGCCGACCGGGATCGGGCGGCGCGGATCGTGCGGGGGCTGGTGTCACCGGCGGGTCTGGTCACTCTCGCCCACGCGGCGTTGCGCGACAGTGACCGGCGGCCCTGAGCGGCGACCACGTCGTCTACGCCTGACAAAAAGTAAGGCAAAGAGCGGATTCGCTCTCTGCCACTTGCAACATATATCGCACCGGGGGCCTTGCGGCAAGACCCGGGTGGTGCCGCAGAATCTCCACCCGACGCCCAAATCTGGGAAAATCGGGGGATTCCATGATCGATGTCATCATTGCTGGCGGCGGACCGACCGGCTTGATGGTGGCCAGTGAGTTGCGGCTGCACGGTCTGCACGCGCTCGTGCTTGAGAAGGAAACCGAGCCGACCAGCTACGTCCGTGCGCTCGGCCTGCACGCACGCAGCATCGAGGTGATGGACCAGCGAGGTCTGCTGGAGCGGTTCCTCGCCCTCGGACAGCAGCACCCGGTCGGGGGTTTCTTCGCCGCGATTCCCAAGCCGTCGCCGGGCGGCCTGGACACCGCACACGCGTACGTCCTCGGCATTCCGCAGACCACCACCGACCGTCTCCTGAGCGAGCACGCCAGCGAGGTCGGCGTCGAGATCCGGCGCGGCAGCGAACTCGTCGGGCTGAGCCAGGACGACCACGGGGTGACCGTGCGATTGGCCGATGGCACGCAGTTGCGTACGCGCTATCTCGTCGGCTGCGACGGCGGTCGCAGCACCGTACGCGGGCTGCTCGGTGTCGGCTTTCCCGGCGAGCCCAGCAGCGTCGAGACGCTGCTGGGCGAGATGGAGGTGGGCGTGCCGCCGGAGACGGTGGCCGACGTGGTGGCCGAGGTCCGCAGGACCCAACTCCGATTCGGTCTCGGGCCCCTCGGAGACGGGGTGTACCGCGTCCTCGTCCCGGCCGAGGGGGTGGTCGAGGACCGCACGGTCCCACCGACCATCGACGACTTCAAACACCAACTGCGGGTGTACGCGGGCACCGACTTCGGTGTCCACTCACCGCGCTGGCTCTCCCGCTTCGGGGACGCCACCCGGCTGGCCGAGCGTTACCGGGTCGGCCGGGTGCTGCTGGCCGGCGACGCGGCGCACATCCACCCGCCGACCGGCGGGCAGGGGCTCAACCTCGGCATCCAGGACGCGTTCAATCTCGGCTGGAAACTGGCCGCCGAGCTCAACGGCTGGGCGCCGGAGGGGCTGCTGGACAGCTACCACAGCGAACGGCATCCGGTGGCCGCGGACGTGCTGAACAACACCCGGGCGCAGATGCTGCTGCTCTCACCCGAGCCGGGGCCGCGGTCTGTGCGCCAACTGTTGTCGGAGCTGTTGGACTTCGAGGACGTCAACCGGTACCTGATCGAGAAGATCACCGCGATCGGGGTCCGCTACGACTTCGGCGCGGGCCACGACATGCTCGGGCGCCACATGCGTGACGTACGGCTGAAGCGGGGGCGCCTCTACGAGCTGATGCACGGCGGCCGCGGCCTGCTGCTCGACCAGACCGGCCGGCTCTCGGTCGCCGGCTGGGCGGAGCGGGTCGACCACGTCGTCGACGTCAGCGAGGAGTTGGACGTGCCCGCCGTGCTGCTACGACCCGACGGTCACGTGGCGTGGGTCGGCGACGATCAGACCGACCTGCTCAGCCAACTGCCCAGGTGGTTCGGCGCGCCCGTCACCTGAACGGTCAGCGCTCGCCGAGGAACGCGCTGTCGACCAGTTGGCGGGGCGATCGGGCGCCACCGAGGCTCTTCGCCTGGTACATGGCCGCGTCGGCGCGGCTGAGCGCGTCGGTGAGCTGGGCCGGGCCGGTCACCGGGGCGAGCCCGACGGACGCGGTGACCCGGACGCTGCACCCGCTCAGCCGGATCGGCGCGGCGACGGTCTCGCTGAGCCGGCGGGTCGAGTGCTCGATCCAGCGCCGGTCGACGGTGGGGCTGGAGAGCAGCCCGGCGAACTCGTCGCCGCCGAGGCGGGCCACGAGGTTGTCCCCGGCGAAGCCGGCGAGCCGTTCGGCCACGCTGATCAGCACCTGGTCGCCGGCGGCGTGCCCGTACCGGTCGTTGATCTGCTTGAAGTCGTCCAGGTCGAGCACCACGGCGATCAGCGGCTGGCCGGCGGCGTCGGTGAGCAGGGCGGCTGCCAGGCGGTAGAAGGCGCGCCGATTGGGCAGCCCGGTGAGCGGGTCGTGACTGGCGGCGTGCCGTTCGGCGGCCAGCTCAGCCTGGAGGTGACCGATCTCGGCCTCGGCGCGCACCGCCCGGCGGCGTAGTTGCCAGGAGGAGAGCAGCGCGCCCGCAGCGCAGACGCCGGAGGCGACACTCATCGGATCCGGCACGAACCCTCCCATCGCCGCGACCGCCTCCAGCCTTCGGTTGACGCGGCGCGCCGCGTCGGGCCCAGTTTTGCCTGATCGTTGCCCGTGTGGGGGTAACTCAAAGTGAACGGATGGGCACCGATCATGTGCGTTATCATGCTCGCCGTCGGATGCAGATGCAATAGCAGATGCACGTGCAGAACCGTCCAATGTCGATACCGCACCCCCTCGCCGTCACCGCTCCTCCCACGGCCACCGGCGGGCTCGTAACAGAAAGACGCCCCCATGCAGCAGCCACCCAATGGCGTACCGATCCACCAGTTGCCTCCGCTGAGCTGGCAGAAGAGTCGCCGCAGCAACCCCAGCGGCAACTGCGTCGAACTGGCCGAACTGCCCGAGGGAGCGGGCATCGCGGTCCGCAACTCACGACACCCGGAAGGGCCGGCACTGATCTACACCGTCGATGAGATCGCCGCCTTCGTTCTCGGTGCGCGGGACGGAGATTTCGACCACCTGATCAACTGACCGTCCGGGGGTGGGTCGTCCCGATGACGGGACTGATTCACCGGCGCGGAGGAGTTCACCTCACTGTCGGTCCATGGCATGCTTACACGTCGGCCGGGCCGGGGCGCCCGGCTGTCGTGGGTCGGTGTCCGGAGGTCCGCACGTGACGATGGTTCCCGCCGAGGGTGGCCCGACAACCGGGCCGACCGTGCTGCGCATTCTGCTCGGCGCCCAACTGCGCCGTCTGCGGGAGTCCAGCGGGGTGACCCGGGAGGGCGCCGGCTGGGAGATCCGCTCCTCCGAATCCAAGATCAGTCGGATGGAGCTGGGTCGGGTCGGCTTCAAGGAGCGCGACGTCGCCGACCTGTTGACCCTCTACGGCGTCACCGAGGACCACGAACGCGACGCGCTGCTCAAGCTCGCGCGCGACGCGAACAGCCCCGGCTGGTGGCACCGCTACGGCGACGTGCTGCCGTCCTGGTTCCAGTCGTACCTGGGCCTGGAGGCCGCCGCCGCGCTGATCCGCAGCTACGAGGTCCAGTTCGTGCCCGGCCTCCTGCAGACCCGGGAGTACGCCCGGGCGGTAGTGCTGCTCGGGCACGGCGCGGCCGGTCCGGGTGAGATCGACAGGCGCGTCTCGCTGCGGATGCAGCGCCAGCAGTTGCTCCAGCGGCAGAACCCGCCGCAGCTCTGGGCCGTGGTGGACGAGGCGGCGCTGCGCCGGCCGATCGGCGGCGCCGAGGTCATGCGCGGTCAGCTCACCGCGCTCATCGAGGCGACCAAGTCGCCCCACATCCGATTGCAGGTCATCCCGTTCGCCGCCGGTGGCCACGCCGCCGCCGGGGGCGCCTTCACCATCCTGCGCTTCGGTGACCAGGAGCTTCCGGACATCGTCTACATCGAACAGCTCACCAGCGCCATCTACCTGGACAAGCGCGACGATCTGGATTACTACGCGGTGGCCATGGAGCGGCTCTGCGTCGAGGCCGAGCCGCCCGAGCGTACGGCGGAGATCCTCGGCGGCCTGCTGGACGACCTCTACCCGGCCTGACTCCCGGCCGCGTCGGCCCTGGCCTGGTCCACGACCGTGGACAGGGACCGGCGTCAGCCCGCCTGCCCTGACCGCTGAGGCCCCGATGGGGGACTTCCAGCCCACGTATTGACCGATGCCGACCGGCCGGGCTAGTCTCTGTATCGATACAGACTGGATCGATACAGAGAGGTGCCGGGTGAAGCCAACACTGCAAGCCGTGGCCGACGCCGTCGGCGTCTCGCGCAGCACCGTGTCCAACGCCTACAGCCGCCCCGACCAGCTCTCCGCCACCCTTCGCGAGCGGATCCTGGACGCCGCCCGGCAACTCGGGTACCCCGGCCCCAACCCCACCGCGCGCTCCCTGCGGCGAGGTTTCGTCGGGTCGATCGGGGTGCTGTTCACCTCGCAACTGTCGTACGCCTTCACCGACCCGTTCGCGGTCCGCTTCCTCGCCGGTGTCGGCGCGGCGGCCGAGCGGCACGGCACCAGCATGCTGCTGGTGCCGCTGCCTCCGGCGGTGACCGACGCCCGGCGGGCGGTGGAGAACGCCGCCGTCGACGGGTTCTGCGTCTACTGCGTCGCCGACGAGGAATGGGCGTTGGACGTGATCCGCCAACGCGGGCTGCCGTTCGTCAGCACGGCCGCCCGCGACGACGCCGGCGCCGACGAACGGTTCGTCGGCATCGACGAGCGGGCTGCCGCACGCAGTGTCGCCGCGCACGTCGCAGGGCTCGGGCACCGTCGGGTGGCGCTGCTCGCCGACTCCGTGCTGCCCGACGCGCCGGCCGGCCCGCTCACAGTGGCCGGGGTCGACCAGGTGCCGCATCCGACCACCCGCGGTCGGCTCAGCGGGTTCGCCGACGCCTTCGCCGAGGTCGGTCTCGACTGGGCCGAGCTGACACTGGTCAACGTCCCCGGCAACAGTCGCCCGGCGGCAGCCGCAGCCATCGCCGGGCTGTTCGACCAGCCCGCACCGCCGACCGCCGTGCTGGCCGGCTCCGACGTCCTCGCGCTCGGTGTGCTGGACGCCCTGGCCGCGCGGCCTGCCCATGATCGTCCCAGCGTCTCGGTGACCGGCTTCGACGACGTCCCCGAGGCCGCCGCGGCCGGCCTCACCACCGTCCGGCAACCGGCCGAGGAGAAGGGCCGGATCGCCGCCGAACTGCTGCTCGACCCGCCCGCGGACGCCGCGGCCGGTCACGTGTTGCTGCCCACCGCACTCGTCGTCCGGGGCTCCACCGGACCTGTCCCGAGGAGTTGACCATGGAACTTCCCACCGGATACATCACCGCGCTCGACGCCATGAACCGGCACGTCAACTCGGCCCGACCGGACGCCCCGGTCCAGGTCGAACACCCCCGCCGGGCCCTGCTCGCCCCGACCCGGCAGGCTACCGCCCTCGCCCTGCGCCGGCTCGCCGACCGCATCCAGCCGCGACCGCTGCCCGGCACCCCGCGCTGCTCCTGACCCGCACCAATCCCATTCCGGTACGCACGGGACGAACAGTGTGGGTCCGGGCACGCAGAGTGGTCGAGTGCGGTGTTACCAGGCAGACTGGTGAAGCCATGTCACCGCTCACGCCCACTCTCCGCCTCCACGACCGCTACGTACTGCACGAGCGGATCGGCCTCGGCGGCATGTCCGAGGTGTGGCGAGGCGACGACGAGGTGCTCGGGCGGCCGGTCGCGATCAAGGTGCTCGCCGGGCAGTTCGCCACCGACCCACAGCTGCGGGCCACCATCCAACGCGAGGCCCGCGCGGCCGCCCGGCTGACCCACCCACACGTGACCCAGGTGTACGACTACGCCGAGGCGACCCTGGCCGGCGGCGTAGTGGTCCCGTACCTGGTGATGGAGCTCGTCGACGGTCACAACCTGGCCGACCGGCTGCGGACCGGGCCCCTGCCCTGGCCGGAGGCGGTCCGGGTGGCCGGGCAGATCGCCGCCGCGCTGGCCGCCGCGCACCGCATCGGCGTCGTGCACCGCGACGTCAAGCCCGGCAACGTCATGCTCACCGATACCGGCGCCAAGGTGCTCGACTTCGGCATCGCCGCGCTCGGCGGCCTCGACAGCCAGTCCGGTGAACCGCTGATGGGCACCCCCGCCTACTTCGCCCCGGAACGGCTGAAGGCCGGCCCGCCCGACCCGGCGAGCGACGTGTACGCCCTCGGCGCACTGCTCTACCGCACCCTCACCGGGCAGGCGCCACTGCCCGTGCAGAGCTGGGAGGACGCGCTGGAGGTGCACCGGCGGGGCACCCCGGTGCCGCCGCTGCGGGTGCCCGGCCTTCCCGCCGACATCGCCGAGCTGACCGTCGCCTGCCTGGCCGCCAACCCGGCCGACCGGCCGAGCGCCGCGCACCTGGCCCGCCGCTTCGGCGCCGGTCAGCCGGTCGAGCCGCCCACCGAACTGCTGCGCATCCGGCCGGCCGCCCACCCGCCCACCCTGATCGACCGGTCGGTGGTGGCCCGCCCCGTCCCGGCAACCGCCGCAGCGGCCCGACGTCGGTCGCGTCGGCCCCTCGCCGCGCTCGTCGCGGCCGTGCTCGCCATGCTGATCGGCGTCGGCGTCCTGCTCGCGGAGGATCCGTTCGGCAACCCGGGCACACCCGACCCGGCCGAGATCGCCGCCGCGCCGTCGACCTCGGCACCGGCTCCCGCGCCCACGACGCACTCGCCGACGCCGACCGCACCGTCCTCGCCACCCCCCGCCGCCAGCACCGCGCCCTCGACCGTCGGGCAGCAGCTACCGGTCAGCTTCCGGGAGGTGAGCAGCGAGTTCGCCGCCGTCCTCGCCACAGCTGTCGCCCGCGGTGACGTCGAACGGAAGACCGCCGAAGATCTGCGCGACGACCTCGCCGACCTCAACCGCCGGACCAGGGACCGCGCCGAGCGTGTCGCCGACCTACGGGACCACATCGCCGAGCTGGTGCGGCGGGGCCGCCTATCAGCGCAGACGGGCGCGAAACTGGACGCTCTGCTCGCGCGGGCCGACAGCTTCTCCACCAGCCGTACGGACGACTGATACCTCTGTCGATACCGCTGGCATGATGTCCCGATGCGGACACGTCTGATCTTCGTGCGACACGGCGAGTCGGTCCACCAGCTCGAAGGAATCGTCGGTGGGCCACGTGGCTGTCGGGGCCTCACCGCCCTCGGCCACGAGCAGGCACACGACCTGGCCAACCGGCTCACCGGCGAGGTCGCCGCCGACGGGCCGGTGGCGGTCTACTCGTCCGTGCTGCGCAGGGCCGTCGAGACCGCGCAACCGATCGGCGCGGCGTTCGGCGTCCGACCCGTGGCCGACTGTGGTCTCTGCACCTGGCACACACCCCCGTACGCCGACGGCCTGCCGACCGCACTCTTCCGCACCGACCACGCGGTGGCGGGTGGCGGCGTGTTCCGACCGTTCGAGGAGGGCAACGAGAGCTGGGCTGAACTGGTGGTCCGCGTCAGCCGCGCGATCATGGAGATCGCCCACCGCCACCGGGGCTCCACAGTGGTCCTGGTCGGCCACAGCGAGACAGTCGAGGGCGCGTTCCACGCGCTGGCCGCGCAGCCGGTCTTCCGGGCGTTCGACCTGGACGTGCCCCCGGCCTCGATCACCGAATGGACCACCGACCACGACCCCGGCGGTTGGCCGCCGGCCCGCTGGACGCTGCGTCGCTTCGCCGACACCGGGGGGTGGGCTAGAGCGTGATCCAGTACCGCCGGGCTGGGCCGAGTTCGGTGTCTCGGATGTCCTCGAGGACGCCGCCGAGGCGTTCGATCGTCTTCGCCGACGCGGTGTTGTCCGCCTCGCAGGCGAGCAGCACCCGATCCAACCCGAGCGCTCGGGCCTCGCCGAGCATCCGGTCCAGTGCCCAGGTCGCCAGCCCGCGGCGGCGGGCGGACGGGCGGATGCCGTATCCGATGTGTCCGCCAACCCGCAACAGGTAGTCGTCGAGTTCGTGTCGCAGCGCGATTCCGCCGAGGACCCGGTCGTCCTCGACGATCCATCGGTACGTGCACCGCACCCGACTATCCTCCAGCGGCCCGTCTGGACCCGACCGGTCGGCCAGCCGGGTAACCCAGGTCGCGAACCCGTCCGGCGAGCGCACCTCATCGGTCGACTGCAGACCGAAACCGTCCTCGTGGAGGCCGGGACCCCACTCGTCGTGCGCCTCCAGCCAGGCGGCGTGCAGGCGGACGGCGGGCGCGACCAGCTTGGGCATGCGGCGGTGCTAGTCGGCGGCCAGGATCTGCTCGCGCAGGATCTCCGCGTGCCCGCAGTGCTGGGCGAACTCTCGCAGCACGTGCAGGTAGACCCAGCGCAGCGGCAGCGGGCCGCGCCGGTTGCCGCGAAGCAGGTCGTCGAGGCCCAGGCTGGACGTGGCGCGGCGGGAGGCTTCGCAGGCTTCCCGGTGCGCGCGCTGAACGGTGGCGATCGTGTCGCCGTCGTCGAGGATGAACGACTCGTCCGGCGTGGCCGGGATGCCGATCTCGGCGCGTGACCGGCACGTGACGGCCTCGTCGAACCAGACCTTCTCCACGAACGCGGCGTGCTTCACCAGACCCAGCAGCGTCGTCCGGGACGGCACCAACGACCGGCGCGCCTGCTCCTCGGTCAGCCCGTCCAGGTAGCCGTTGAGCGCCTTGCGGTGCTCGTCGATGAACGCCTCGAACTGTGCCTGCGCTGACTGGCCGACGACATCATCGGCGAAGGTCGGAGGAAAGGAGGTCATGCCCGAAGCATTCCAAGGTCATCGTCGACGCGCAAACACCATTGCTCAGCCGAAGGAGAGAAGAGCGCCGCGCTCGTCGAAGCGGGCGGTGCCCGCCCACGCGATCTCCCAACGGTTGCCCTCCGGGTCGGCGATGTAGCCGGAGCGCCCACCCCAGGACCGGTCGGTCGGCTCCGCCACCACCGTCGCGCCCGCCGCGACCGCCGCTTCGAACGCCGTGTCGACCTCGTCGCGGCTGTCGACGTTGCAGGCCAGGGTGACCCCCGACCAGCCACCGGCCGGCGCGGGCACGCCCGGCGCCGCCTCGGCGGCCAACTCCGGTAGTGGGAAGAGCGCGAACAGCACACCACCGAGCAGAAAGGCCGACCAGCCGTCGTCACTGGCCGGCAGCTCGGGCCAACCCAACGACCGGTAGAACGACCGCAGCGCGGCGACGTCGCGTGCTCCCAGGGTGACCACGGACAGTCGGGAGGGGACAGTGCTCATGGGCCGACCGTAACCTGGTCGCCGTCCGCCACCCGCCCGGACCGGACCACGGTGGCGTACGCGCCGACACACGGCTGGGGACCCATTCCTGGTAGGGGTTCGATCCGGTTGAGCCGGGCGGGCACCCGCAGCGCCTCGGTCTCGCGGGGCAGCGGGCCGTGCGCGAGCGTGGGCACCGCGCAGCGCGGCGTCGGGGCGAGCACGGCAAGCACCAGGTCCGGGCCGACGCGCAGTTCCCGGCCGACCCAGCCGTTCTCGGCGAAGGCATCCGTGCCCGTGTCGAGCACCAGGTTGGGCCGGTAGCGTTCCAGCGTCCCCGCCCCGGGCGGCAGCTGCCCGGCGATCCGGTCCAGGGTCGCGGTGGTGACCAGGTGGATCGGAGCGAAGTCGAAGAAGGTGCCGGGCAGCACCGACCCGAGCCGGCTCTCGTCGGCCGGGACCTCGTCGGTGAGGCCGGCGGCGAGCACCGCCTCCGGGTGCGAGCGCAGCAGGGTGGCGCCGGGCGGTACGGCGTCGACGAGGGTCACCGGGCGGCCGACCGCAGCGCTGAGCGCCGTGTCGATGTCGGGGTCCTCGACCGACAGGTGTCGGCCGTCGGGCACTGTGATCCGTACCGGATCGGTCACCCCGCCGGTCGCTCGTAGCGTGAGCAGGTCGCGCCAGCGATGGGGTTGCTTGGCGCTGGCCACCCGTCCACTGGCCCGATCCAGCAGCGCCAGCACGCGGTCACCCGCGACGCCGGTCTCGCCGATGTCGGCGGCCGAGGTCCGCTCTCCGAGCAGCGACTTCACCGGGTACCGCCGCAGCTGCACCACCCGTCCGGAGATCATTCCGTCACCCTAACCGCGCCCGCGCCGCCGCCCCGGTCGGGCGACGTGAGGCTGGCACTGACCGACTCGCCCGGGTCGGTGCCCGCGCGGGCGTACACCGCGCCGTCCGGCGTCCAGACGCCCGACCGCCCCGCCGCCTCGGTGTAGCCACCGCCGGTCGACCCGGCGAAGCTCGCCACCGCCACCCAGACCTGGTGCGCGGTGGTGATCCGGTGCACCCGCTGGTCTATCACGGCGGCGTCGCGGGCCGACTCCAGGACGCCCGCCGCGTACACGTCGATGCCGAGCGCGGCCGTCCGGTCCGCGTGCGCGGCCACGCCGGTGTCCTTGCAGATCGCCAGCCCCACCCGCCAACCGTCCACATCGAGCACGACCGGGGCATCGCCCGGCCGGAACCGGCGGGCCTCCGCGTCCCCCAGCCACATCTTCCGGTACGCCACCGTCGCACCGCCGCCGGTCACCGCCAGCATCGCTATGTGGTCGCCGGTGACCGGCGCACCGGCCAGGGCCAGCGCACCCGCCTCGGCGCACGCCTCGACCAGGGGCGCCAACCGCGGGTCGTCGACCGACACGACCGGCGCGTCCAACTCGTACCCGGTCAGCGACAGCTCCGGAAAGACCACCACCCGGGCGCGCGCCGCGCGGACCGCGGCGGCGTGCGCCCGCGCGTTTGCCGCGACATCCAGGGGTACGCACGGCGGCTGGACCACCGCGAGCCGCAGCGGGGTGCGGCTTTCCACACCCCCACCGGTGTGGTCGACCCGCGCGGTCGGGCGGTCGGCCCCATGGTCGACTCTCAGGATGACTTCGTAACGTGGGCGCATGATTCGAACGTCCCACGCCGTGTTCGCCACCGGAACCCCCGCCGCCGCAGCGGAACCACCACAGGACGGGATCGTCGGCTACGTCACTGACCTGGTGGAACGACTCGGCGGGCCGGGTGCCGGTCTGGCAGTGGCGTTGGAGAACCTCTTCCCGCCGATCCCCAGTGAGGTGATCCTGCCGCTGGCCGGGTTCGTCGCCGCGCAGGGACGGATGAGTCTGGTCGGTGCGATCTTCTGGACCACGCTGGGTTCGGTGGTGGGCGCGCTCGCGCTCTACCTGATCGGCGCGGCCCTGGGGCGCGACCGGATGCGCGCCATCGTCTCCCGGCTTCCGCTGGTCAAGCTCAGCGACGTGGACCGGACCGAGGCGTGGTTCCTGCGGCACGGTGTGAAAGCGGTCTTCTTCGGCCGGATGATCCCGATCTTCCGCAGCCTGATCTCCATTCCGGCCGGCGTGGAGCGGATGCCGGTGACCACGTTCCTGCTCTACACCACGCTGGGTAGCCTGATCTGGAACACCACCTTCGTGCTCGCGGGCTACCTGCTGGGCGACAACTGGCACCTCGTCGAGGGCTACGTCGGCACGCTCCAGAAAGTGGTGATCGTGGTCTGCGTGGCGGCGGCCGCCTGGTTCGTCGGGTCCCGCGTGCTGAAGGCCCGCCGTGCCGCCCGCAACCCCGAGCCGACCGAACCCGAGCAGAGCGCACTGAACGGGATGCCCGACCCGGGCGGTCGCGGCACCCTCTACCGAAGCGGATCGTGGGCCTCCGACGAGCGCTAGCCAGCCCTTGTCTTCTACTTCACCCCACGCGCCACCGGGTCGCTTGCGGGCGGGTCAGACGACGCAGAGCAAGGGGGAACAGGCGTGATGCGGAAGGCGGGCGGGGTGGTGGCGGAACGGCGAACCGGCAGGTGGTGGCTCCGGCTGCCGCTCGGCGTCGCCGTCGGAATCGTGACGGCCGCCGTCGAGTTCGCCTTCCTCGCCGTCGCGGCCGTCGCATCCAGCGTGCGCCCGGTAGCGCCTGCGGCCGGCCGTCGCGTTGCTGGCCTGACCGACCGGTACGGGGAGCGGCTGGTGCGGATGGAACATCGCCGCCTCGCCGGGCTGCTCGCCGCGGAGGATCTGCCCGCGCCGAACACCGTGGCGACCCGGCGGCAGCTCGGCTACCTGGCCGCCCGACTGTTACCCGGAACGCTCGGCCTGCTGGCGTACGCCGTGCTCGGCGTCGGCGTGGTGCTGGCCGGGATCGTGCTGCGTGCGGCGGTGCGCGGAGAGCTGACCCTCCTCGACGCCCTGTCCCAGATCGCCGTCGGGGCGGTGCTGTTACTGCTCAACGTCCAAGCCGTTGCCAGCATCGCCGCGCTGGACATCCGGCTGGCGCGACGACTGCTCGGGCCGGGAAGTCGGGCCGAGCTGACGCGGCGCGTCCATGAGCTGACCACCAGTCGGGCCGGGGTCATCGCCGCTGTCGACGCCGAACGGCAGCGCATCGAACGCGATCTGCATGACGGACTCCAACAGCGGCTGGTCGCCCTCGGCATGCTGCTCGGCCGGGCCCGGCGCGCCCGCGACGCCGATCGCACACACGCACTGCTCGCCCAGGCCCACGAGGATGTGCAGCGGGCCATCGAAGAGTTGCGCGAGGTGGCGTGGCGGGTCTACCCGTCAGCGCTGGACGACAGCGATCTGGGCGAGGTCCTGGCCATCGTCGCCCGCGGATCCGAGGTGCCGGTGCGGATCCGCTGCGAGCTGCCGGTCCGCCCCGAGCGGCAGGTCGAGACGGTGTTGTACTTCGTGGCCTGCGAGGCGCTCACCAACGCCGCGAAACACGCCGCCGCTACCCTGGTCACGGTCGATATCGGAGTACGGGATGGGTGGATCCGGATGCGCGTACATGACGACGGCGTCGGCGGGGCGGACCCGACCGGACGCGGGTTGTCCGGGCTCGCGCGACGGGTCGCCGCGCTGGACGGCCGGCTGCTGGTGACCAGCCCGGCCGGCGGTCCGACGACAGTGCTGGCGCAGCTGCCGTGCGACTAGTCCTCGCCGAAGACTCGACACTGCTCCGGGAGGGCCTGACGCGGCTGCTCGCCGACGAGGACCACGAGGTGCTCGCGGCGGTCGGGACAGCCGACCAGCTTGTCGAGGCGGTCGAACAATTCCGTCCCGACGTGGTCGTCACCGACGTCCGGATGCCACCCAACCACACCGATGACGGGCTACGGGCCGCCCTGGAGATCCGTCGTCGGTGGCCCGACACCGGCGTCCTCGTGCTCTCCCAGTACGTGGAGCGGCGTTACGCCGGGCGGCTGCTCGCGGACCGTCCCGAGGGAGTCGGCTACCTCCTCAAGGACCGGGTCGCCCAGGTGGACGACTTCCTCGACGCACTTGACCGGGTCGCCGCCGGAGGAACCGCCCTCGACCCGGAGGTGGTCCGTCAGGTGGTGGCCGGCTCGGACCGGCCCGACCCGTTCGGTCGGCTCACGCCCCGGGAACGGGACGTGTTGCACGAGATGGCCCAGGGGCACACGAATCTCGCCATCGCCCAGCGGCTGCATGTATCGCAGAGCGCGGTCGAGAAGCATGTCAACGCCATCTTCGACAAACTCGACCTCGCGCACACAACGGGCTATAGCCGACGAATCCTCGCAATCCTGCGCTACCTGGGTACCTGACCCGCCGAGGCTCGTAGGCGGCATACGGGCCGACCCCGGCATGGGGGATCGGAGGCCGTGCACGGCCGTCCCGGGCCCGGGACGGCGGGGATCGGAGGCCGGACACGCGGGCCAGGCCGGGGTGCGGGGATCGGAGGCCCGGCATGCGCGGGTCGGGCCCAGCATGATCGACTCGGGTTTCATGATGTCGGGGTGTCCGGGCGTCCGGGATGCCCCGACTTCCGTGAACCCGAGTGGATCACCCGGTGAGGGCCGGTTCGGCG
>NZ_PYAK01000001.1 GCF_003264365.1 Micromonospora noduli | reverse complement strand
CATGGGCGGGACGGGCCGGCCGGCGGAGGCGAGATCTCCACCAGCCAGCATATGCGGCCGTCCGCGCCGGCCGCACCCGGCGCCGTCGGCGGGGCCGCCGCGCACACAGCGCCCGCCGCCGAGAAGTTCATCTGGAACTTCAAGTTCAAGGGCGGCCGGGGGACGTTCCGCGGCAACATCCTCGAATGGCTGTACGGCATGCCGTGGCGCGACAACACGCCGAACTTCGACCTGGAGACCAGCACCGCGGTCAAGCAGATCAAGTCGACCGACGTATACGGCAAGGCCGGCGACATCGCCCGGTCGGCGACCCGGGACGCCAACCGGGCGATCCAGGCCAACCCGACCATGGCCGGCAAGCGATCCCAGGCCGTCATCATCACCGAGACCGACGCGCCGGCCAGCGCGGGAAACGCGATCCGTACGGCGACCAACCCGGGACGCGGGCGGAAGATCCCAGCCAGTGCCACGGCGCCCGAGCACGTGCGCGGACTGCCGGGCCGGACCGGCATGCTCGGCAAGGGGCTCGGTGTCGTCGGATTCGGCCTGTCGGCGTTCGCCCTGTGGGGCGACTACCAGCACGGCGACTGGGAGATGGGCATCGGTGACGCGCTCGGCGCGGTGGGCGGTGGCCTGGAGCTGTACGCCATCGCCGTGCCCGGTGCCACTGTCGCCACCGTCAGCGCGATGACCGCCGGACTGGTGATCGGTGGCATCGGTCTGGCCGCCGTCTCGTACGTCAGCATGAACCGGGCCGCCGAGGCCGGCGACACGCCAGGGGTGGTGGCCGGCGGCGTCGGCATCGGGGCAGGTCTGGCCATCGCCGCGGGTGCCATCGGCATCGCGGCCGGCAGCGTGGTGGTCGCCCCGGTCGTGCTCGTGGTCGGCATCGTCGCCGCCATCGGAGTGGGGATCTTCCACGCGGGCCGCTACTTCGACTGGTGGTGAGCCAGGTCTACCGGGGCCACGTCGGCGATACTGTCGGCGTGGAGTACGTGTCCAGAGTGCCGCGACCGCCGCTGGACGGGCTGATCGACGACCTTTACTACCTGGAGGGCGCGCCGCCGTACGCCCGGCTGACGCTGCCGGCAAGTCCGGCGGCGTTCCTCATCGTCAACCTCGGGGCACCGTTCCGCATTCGTGCCGGCGCCAACGTCGAGACGGCCGAGTACGCCGACGGCTGCGTGGTCACCACGCCCACCCGCGCGTTCGAGTTCGGCTACCCACTCCGGACCCGGTCCGTCGGCGTGCACTTCAAGCCGTGGGGGCTGGCACCGTTCCTGCCGATGCCCGCAGCGGAGATGTGTGACCGGCCGGCGACGATAGAGCAGGTGTGGGGCCGGCCCGCCACTGCTGAGCTGCGAGACCGGCTGGCCACGGCCGAGGGACCTCACGAGATGCTGACGCTGCTCGAGGAGGAGCTGACGCGACGGCTGGGCGAGGCGGCCGGCCTGGGACTGGTCCGCCACACGAGCCGCATCATCGCCGCCACCAGCGGGGCGGTGGCGATCGACGACCTGAGGGTTTCCGCCGGTGTCAGCAGCACTCACCTGGCACAGCGGTTCAAGGAGTTCATCGGCGTCACGCCGAAGCGGTTCGCCCGCACCTACCGCTTCGCCGCCACCGTGCTCTCGATCAACCCCGCCGAACCGATCGACTGGGCCGACCTCGCCGGCGGCGCCGGCTACTTTGACCAGGCCCACTTCGGCCACGAGTTCCGGGCCTTCACCGGGCTCACACCGACCCGGTACGTCGACGTCAGGCGGCGGTTCCTGCGCGAACACCCCGGCCACGTTCTGGACGGCTGGCCGCTACCGATCGATTGATTCCTTACAAGAGCGACAGCGCACGAAACTCTAGCCTGAGGGCATCCCCAAGCAGAGGAGCGCGCCCATGGGCGAAGTAGTCCTGTACAGCTCGGTGTCGGTGGACGGCTTCATCGCGGACGAGAACGACCATCCCGGACCGCTGTTCGACTGGTTGACCAGCGGTGACGTCCCGCTGGACGACAGTGGTGTGTTGAAGGTGTCACAAGCGTCCTACGACCACACCCGGCCGTACTGGGACCAGATCGGGGTGACAATCGCCGGCCGCCGCGTCTTCGACATGACGGACGGCTGGGACGGGAAGCCACCGAGCGGGATCGACCATGTGGTCGTCGTGACGCACCGTCCGAAGCCCGAGGGCTGGGACCCTGAGGCGCCGTTTCACTTCGTCGACGGCGTCAAGGCAGCAATGGCCAAGGCGCAGGAGCTCGCGGGTGACCGCATCGTCGAGGTCGCCGCTGGCGACGTCGGCGGCCAGGTGCTAGCCGCGGGCCTGGTCGACGAGGTGCGCATGGACGTGGTACCCGTGGTGTTCGGGTCTGGCAAGCGCTACTTCGGGTCGGTCCACGCGCAACACCTGTTGGAGGATCCTGACGTGGTGGTTCAGGGCAACCGGGTGCTTCACCTGCGCTATCGGGTGCGCCGTTGACCGGTCTGGGCGGGCTGGCGGGTCGCGCGGCGGGGGAGAGTCGAAGTCACGCTCCTACCTTCTCCTGCCCCGACCTGACCACCCAACCCGCCTGGACGGCCTCGGCCTGAAGGTCGCGGGCCGGCTGATCGAGTCTGATGGGCGCTGTGCCAAGCGTCCGTCAGCCGCGGGTGCGCCGTGTGATGCGGGTCTGGGCGGCGAGGCTGAGGAGCGTGAGGAGGACCGTCAACGCGTAGCGATGCCGGATAACGACCATCAACGGCACGGAGCGACCAGTACCACCCTGGCGTGCCGCTAATCCGGGCATCCAGCCGATTTCCGGACTGGACTTGGCGCAGGTGGTTGACGCCGGGTTCGTGTGAGCATGGTGGTTGACCAACTGGCTACGACGGCCAGATCGTCGAAGGGTGGTCGGCCTTACGGGCCGCCCAGGCCCAGGATTCGGTTGGAGACGCGACGGGCCTCCGCGGTGCGGAACTGCGCCTCGTAGAGCGTCAGCGCATGCTGCCAGGCGAAGCCCGCACGCTGGTCGTCGCCCGCGGCGGCGTGGGCGTCACCGAGATGTTCGACCATGGCGGCTTCGAGGTACGGGTTGGCCCCGCCGTCCGCGAGCGCGCGCGAGTAGTGCTCGATCGCCTCGTCCGGCTGCTCCAGCAGGCGGGCGATGTGGCCCAGGTTGTCGAGGGTGGCCGCGGAACCGGCCGGGTCGCTGTTCCGCTCGTGCAGGGCGAGAGCCTGCTGGGCGGCCGTTCGAGCCGCCTGATGATCGCCTAGTTCGGCGAGCTGGCGGGCCGCCCGGTTCAGCGCGTGGGCCTCGCCGACCGGGTCGCCGCAGTCGCGGTAGAGGCGCAACGCCTCGCGGGCGTGGCGCAGGGCGGCATCGTGCTCGCCGACGAGTGACGACAGGCGCGCCAGGTCGTGCCGGGTGTGCGCTACGGCGAGCGTGTCGTCACGGTCGTCGGCGGCCTGCAGAGCCAGGTTCAGGTGACGGCGCGCGTCGTCGTAACGCTGTGCGTGGGTGAGCGCCCGGCCGAGCTGCCGCTCCGCCAGGGAGATCGCATACCGGTCGGCCAGGGCGTGGGCGGCGGCGACGCCCCGGCGTGAGGTGTCCACATTGTCGCGCAGCAGCGCCCAGCGGTGCTGGTAGGTGTCGAGCAGGCGAGCCAGTAGCCAGACGTGGCGCCACCAGCCGAGCTGTTCGGCGTGCCGGTGGAGAGCGAGCAGTTGGTCGTACTCGGTGCTGAACCAGGCCAGGGCTGCGGACTCGTCGGTGAGCAGCGCCGTGCTGACCCCGGGTGCCGGATGGTCCAGCGTCACCAGCGTGCGGTAGGGGAACAGCAGCCGGTCCGCCTGGTAGGCGGTGCCCAAGTAGGAGTCGGTCAGTCGTCGCACGGCGGCGACGCGGTCCGCCGTCGGTTCGTCCTCCTCGGCGAGTTCCCCCGCGTGCCGCCGCAGCAGGGCGTGCATCAGATAGCGGCGCGGGGTGGGCTCCTCCAGCAGGTTCGCTCTCTCCAGTTCGTTCAGCAGCACCGTGGCCCGCCGCGGCGCAAGACCTAGCAGGCTCGCCGCCGCGTGCTGCCCGAGCGGGGCGACCGGCGCCGTGCCGACGAGCCGGAATGCCCGGGCCTGCGGCGGAGTGAGGCGGGAGGTCGACCAGGAGAAGACGGACTGTAGGCGCATGGATTCGGTGCCCGCGTCGAAGCCGCTCAGGTGCGCCTCCGCCGCACCGAGTTCGTCAATCATGGTGGACAGAGGATGCCCGGGATGCCGGGATGCCCGGGCGGCGACAATCGACAGGGCCAGCGGCAGCCCGCCGCAGTGGTCGATCAGGACGTTGAGGGCGGCCGGTTCGACGCCAGCCGCTGACTCGCCGAGGTTCTCGGTGAGCAGCGCGGCCGATCCGGCCCGGTCCAGGACACCGAGCCGGATCCGGCGGACCCGTCCGGCGCCCAGGCCAGCTAGGTGTTGACGGCTGGTCACGACGACCGCGGCGGGCGCTGCCGCGGGCAGCAACGGAACGACCTGTGCCGCGACGGCGGCGTTGTCGAGGACGATGAGGATACGTCTGCCGGCGAGCAGGCTGCGGAACAGCGCCGATGCCGCACCGGTGTCGGTGGGGACCGCGCTGGCCGGAACGCCGAGGGCGGCCAGGAAGCCGCGGAGCACCGTGAGCGGCGGCGGTCCCGGCTCGCCCTTGCCGAAACCACCGAGGTCGGCGAAAAGTTGCCCGTCCGGGAAACGGTCCAGGTGCCGATATGCCCACTCCAGCACGAGCGTGGTCTTCCCGATGCCCCCGGGACCGTCGATCGCCGCGACGAAGAGATCACCTGTGCGGATGACTTCGTCCAGTGCGGCGGCCTCGTCGTCCCGGCCGACCAGCAGCCACGGCCGGGCCGGTAGCTGACGAGGGAGCGGCAGCGGCTGCTCGGGCGACGCCTTGATGTGGACTCCGCCGCGTACGCTACCTGCCTGAACGACGATGTGGGCGGTGCCGTCCATGAAGTTATCGGTGGACCCGGTCATCGGCAGCCCCCGATACGATGAGTTGTCGATACATTCTCCTTCAGCAAGCCCGGTGGCGGAACCGGCCATCGCGGTCAGTGGCATGTTCTGCGCGTGCAAAGGGGCCGACGTGGATGCGGAGAACGCGGGGAACCTGATACGAGTGGCGGTCGCCGGAGTGACGGCCGGTATACCGGTGCTGGGCATGGCCGCGCCGCCCGCGCTAGTCCGGATCGAGCCGTCCGGCGCGGATGTACAGGTGCGGATCGACGCGACGGCGGGCGGCGGGCGAATGCTGGCCCGCTGTCTGCGCGACGGGGTGGCGGCGGAGATCGCCGCGCTGCTCGATCCTGGGCGGCCGGAGGACTGCACGGTGCTCGTGCTCCCTCGGGACTCGTCCGCCGGGCAGCACGAGTTGCTCGCTGCTCTGCGGACGCTGGCCCGCCGCGCCGCGGTCACTCTCGACAGTGACCGGTTCGCCGCCGAGGTCATCCGCGGCGACCGGCACACCCGTGCCCGTACGGTGCTCGCCGCGATGCACGGCGCCGGCGCGACGGCGGAACGCCGGCGGCAGGTGCACGCCCGCCTGCGCCGGTTGCGGGTGCCGCGGCCTGCCGATGTGGCCGGCCTGTTGACGGTCCGCATCGAAGACCCCGCCGTTCTGGCGTCCGCCGTGCAGCGCTCCGACCGGGTGCTGGCGAGCTGGCCCCGGACGGTGGACCTCGCCCGGCAGGCGCCGGCTGCGACGCCGGCCGTGCGGGGCAGGGTCGTCGCCGTTCCCGGGCGCGGTAACCCTGCCGAAGACCGCACCCGCCACGACGTGGTCGATCGGCTCGCGCAGCTGCTCGCCGACCGGACCGCAGCAATCCGGGTCGCGCTGGTGGCCGGCTCCGGGATGGGCAAGAGTTCCCTCGCGGTACGGATGTGTCGACACCTGGCGGACGGCTACACCGTCGTCGGCTGGCTATCCGCGACAAACTCCACGACTTGGCGTTCCTCGATCGCCCTGCTCACCGAACGCCTAGGCATCGACGGCGCCAATCCGGACGACCTCTGGGAGGCGCTCGGCGAACGACGGCCGGCTCTGATCGTGGTGGATGACGCCCCGGAGCCGACGGCGTTCGCGGCCGCGCTGCCGTCGATGTCCGGTGTCCACGTGCTCGTCACCTCACCGTCGGTCCGCTGGCGCGCCGAAGCCGCCACGGTCGAACTGGAGCCGCTGTCCGAGTCGGACGGCATCGAGTTCCTGCTGGCCCGTACCGGCGCCGAAGACGAGCGGCTGGCCGCCGAGGTCACCCGCCGGCTCGGCGGCTTCCCGCTGGCGCTCGAGCAGGCGGCGGCCGCTGTCGTCGACGGGCTATCACTGCGCGGTTGGCTGGACCGTCACGTCGACGCGCCCGTCGCCGGGGCGGCTGCTCTCGAACAGGCCTGGCGGATCCGCCTGGCGGCTCTGCGCGTCAGTCATCCGGATGCGCTGGCGCTGCTAGGCATCCTGTCCTGCGCCCAGCCCGCCCCGGTCTCCGGCGAACTGCTGTCCGGACTGGGCCGGGACTACGGCGACAACCCCGCCGTCGCAGTGTGCGCCGACACCGAACGTCGTGACGCCGCCGTCACCGAACTGCGGGCCCAGTCATTGATCCGGACCGGCGCCGACGAGGAGACTTTTCTGGTCCATCCACTGCTGGCCGGTGCGGTCCGCGATGAGGCCGGTCCGGACACCGCCCAGGTCGCACTGATGGTTGCCGCCGTCGCCGGGCGGCTGCTGGACGACGAGGACGTCAACGACGCCGATCTGTGGTCGCGCACCATGGCGTTGTCCGCGGTCGCCGTGGCGGCCTGTCACCTTGTCCTCGACGGATCCCGGCAACGCCCGGGCAATGTCGCGCCCGACCGGTTGCGTGGTCTGGCAAATCACGCGCTCTGGCTGCCCCGGGCGTACCTGCACGAGCGTGGCGCGGCCCGTGGTGCCTACCGGGTCGCCCTACTGGCGCTGGCGATGCACGGCGACGAGGTCGCCGCAGCGGCCGTGCCCGGAGTGTCCGCCGAGGTGGTCGACGCGTTCGACGACCTCGACCCGGCCATGGTGGTGCCCGCAGACCGGCTCGGCGACGTCGCGGGCGCCGATGCGCGGACATCGGCCGCGCGGTGGCTCAACGAGACCGACTCGCTGCTCACGGACGTGGATCTGGCCGAGGCCGAGGCGTACGCCCGCAGGGCTTTGACGCTCCTTCCCCGTCGAGCCCGCGGAGCCGTCGACGCGGACGCCGTCCCCAGGTCGGCGATGATCCGGTTGGAAATCGGGGACAACCTCGGCTTCATCCTCCAACTGCGGGAGAGGTTCCCGGAGTCCGCGAAGGTGTACGACGCGGCGATCCGTCACCTGCTGTCCTTCCCCGGCGGTGGCGCCGAGAGCAAGTACGCCGAACTGCTCAACGACCGCGCGCTGCTGCTGCTCGACACCGGCCGATACGAGCAGGGCGTGGCGGAGTTCAGCGCCGCCGCGGACCTGGCACGGAAGAAGTCGCAGGGTGCCGGGGTACTTAACAACATCGACAACAATTTGGCGCGTACCGAGCATCTGACCTGGCGGCTACGGTCCGCACGCGACCGGCTGAACGGCGGGCTGCACTGGCTGCTGGACCGCTCGGCGGCGCAGAGCACGGACGTTGCGATCGCCCAGTGCAACCTTGGGCTGGTGACCTACGACCTCGGCGACACCGACGAGGGGTTCGCCCTGGTTCAGGGTTCCTGGCAGACCCTGCGGGACCGGCTCGGACACGAGGACCGGGAGACCCTGATCCGGCGGCTGGCCCTGGCCGAGTTGCAGCTGGCCCGGGGTGACCGGCGGGCCGCCCACCAAGCCGTCCTCCTCGATCTGGCAGCTTGCCGGGCAGAGAACGGGTCCGACTCCGTCTGGGCCATCGTCCACCGGCTGAGGGCGGCGTGGCTCACCGGCCTCGCGGCACAGCCGCCGGAGACGATCCGAGAGTTGGCCGCGGCGGTGGAACGGCTCTTCGGCCCAGACACCGCTTATGCCGCGATGGCCCGGGACGCCCTCGCTGCCTGGCGCCTGGCCGACCCCGACACCGTCGAGCCGGGCGACATCGCATCCGCAGCGAAGGCCGTCCGTTACTCCGCCCGGTCTCTCGGCTCCGGTCACCCACTGACGTTGTTGTCCAGTGCCCGCCTCGTATTGCTGCGCCGGGACGCCGCCCGCCGCCCACGCCCGCTACGGACCGCCGCCGGGCGTGTCCTGCTGACCATGCTGGACTCTCTGTCCCGGCCGGGGGGCGGGGGGTTTGCCGAGGATCTCCGGCAGCACGGTCAGCCACCGGTGGATTCGGCCCGGCCGGGCTGGGAGGCAGACCGTCTGCGGCACCTGCTCGCGGACGATGTCGTCGAACCCTCCGCTGGCGAGGAGATCTGCTGGCGGACAAACATCGGCCGGCTCGCGGCCCTGGCCGGGGCCATCGACGCCGGTGTCCTGCTCCGGGAGGCGGCGGACAGCAGCGCGGCGCTCTACGGGCCGGACCATCCGTGGACGCTGTCGCGGGCCGCGGCGGCGGCTGTCGCCGACGACGACCCGGAAGCCCTGCGCGCCGTCGTGACCACGCCGATCTGGCGATGAGCACGATGCCGCACCGGGTCTTCATTGTGTGGGCGCACCGCGACCGGCGCTGGAGCGCCCAGAAACAGGCCCGCTACCGGGCGGCGGTGCTCGCCTTCGCCCACACGCTCGACCGAGTCGAAGGTATCGAGGTGGAGATCGACCTTTTCCACAGCGAGGACCGGACGATCGACTTCACCCGCTGGGGACCGGACCGAGTGTCCTGGGCGGACACCGTCATCATGATCAGCAGCGTGCCCCTGTGGGACCGCTGGTCGGGCCGCAACCCGGCGAACGAGGGCGCGGGGTCGGTTCGCGAGTGCGATGCGCTGCACGGCCTGTTCGACACGGACCAGGCCGCTTTCCAGCGCAAGGTGCTCATCGTGGTGCTGCCCGACGGCATGGACGCGCCGGTCCCGGCTGATCTGTCCCGCATCCAGCGCCGCCCCGTGAACGATCCCCACGCGACGCTCGTGCTGCGCTGGCTGCTGAACAAACCCCGGTACCCGCGTGGGACCGGGAAGACGCGGGTGGACCTTCCCCCGATCCCCGAGGCGCCCTTCCCCGGCATGCCGTCCCGCCGGGCAGATCACCTCGCCGCCGAGCGCGCCCGCCGCCAGCAGCCGCTACCCCTCTCTGACCGTCAACGGTCTCCGTCGGGATCAGCAGAGGCACCGGAGGTGTCGATAGAACCAATCACGGCCGGCATAGTCGCGGCCACCGTGGTTCCGCTGGCGAGCGGCGCTGCTGACGAAGCCGGCAAACAGGCATGGGCGTCCCTGTCCGCCTTCGTGCGAGATCGCTTCGGTCGCGAATCGGAGCCGGGCGCCGCCGTCCAAGCCCTCGCTGACCAGCCGCATAGCCCGGCCGTCGGCGAGGTGCTCGGCCGGCTCCTCGAGGACGCGGCCGCCTCCGACGACCACACGGCGGCCTGGTTGCGCAGCTGGCTCGAACACGCCGGACCTATGGTCGGGTAGCTGCCGAGACCGGCTCATCCGGCGTGGCTCCGTGCGCTGAGTCGTTGAAGATCGGCTTCGGCTCGTGGCCGTTCGGCCTGGGTTGGGGTAATCCAGCCGGCGACAAGTGCGGGATCTGCGCCGTGTCGAGGGCGGCCCGGTGCTGGGCGAGCTTTGCGTCACGGGCCGCGATCGTGGTGTGTGCTGCAGAGAGTGCGTCTGCGTCTCGGCGATGAGGTGCAGTTAACCGATATCCCAGGACGCGAGATGAGTACCGCAGTGCAGGCATTGGAACAGATACGCGGTGGGCTCACCGTTGCGGTCGAGCCGGTGCAGGAACTCGTCGGTCTCCTCGGATGACCAGCCGAGTTGCCGGTGGCTCGCGCGAAGCATGTTCAGGGCGTCCGGATGAGGTTCGACATCGCGGTAGCCGGCCGGGCCGAGAAAGGCCGCGCCATCGCCGCAGTGGTAGAGCCATGACTCTTGCTGCCAACCGGTGAAGCCGGGGGTTCTGCGAGTGACCTCCTCGATGACGTGATGCGGCACGTCATCAGGCACGTCGACCGCGTCGCTGAGCTCGGCAGGCATCTCCAGGGTTTCGCTGCCATCCGTGGCGACGGCAACGACGCCGAGTGCCTTGGAGGCCGCCCCGGAGTAGATGCAGTGCAAGCAAAGACTCTCGGGCTGTCTGCCGTAGACCGGTCCCCGGTAGCGGACTTGCCGAAGTTGACCGCAGACGCTGCATTCGTGCTGAACCCGCACCGCCGAGCCCGTGGCCAAAGGATCAGGGTGGTATCGAAACACCGGCTCGGTCACCAGCCCATCATGCCGTTGTGACCGGGGCGGGTTGCGTCGCCGTAACCCACCCCGGATCAGATCAGAGCTCCCGGTAGTAGACGGCGACCGGCAGCGGCGTGCAGCCCAGTGCTTCGTACAGGGCTCGGGCGGGCGCATGGAATCCGTCCCCGCCCGTGCCGATCGTGACGACCTCGGCGCCGAGGTCCCGCATCGCGGCGAACGCGTGCTCGCACAGCACGGTGCCCGTGCCGAGCCGGCGATGCTCGGCGGACACGGCGAGGATAGTGACGCTGGCATTTCGGCGCTCAGGCTCTACCGCCCAGGCCACGTAGCCGGCGATGGCACCGTTGGTCTCGGCGACCGCGACATACCGGTGCTCGGCGGGGTCGTGGAGCCCGGCGACCTGCTTGACGTAGTCGTCGCGCCACTTGCCGTGCTGGTTGGCGAAAACGGTCTCGCCCATGAGAGGGCGGAAGGAGTCTTCGTAGAACGGTCCGAACGTCTCGATGGTCAGTTCGGTGAGCTGGGCCAGGTCATGCTGAAGAAACGAGCGGATGCGCATGTGAGTGTGCCTCTCGAGCTGAGGTTCTGAAAGCCAACGAAGCGGGCATCAGATGGCCAGCCAGCGGCCGGAACGGCGGCAAGCCGACCCTCAGTGGCGAGTACGCCAAGCAGCGAAGCAACTCATGACAGGAATCCTACGGGGCGCTGCAACCGCATTCGTGGCACAGAGCGTCCACCAAGGCCAACGGTCGTGCAGTGTAGCCACGGCTTTTCCACCAGGTCGGTGTGCGTGACTGCCGGCGAGTCTGCGGCGGATGAACCAGGCTCGTCCCGCAGGTGCCGCCGGCCGTCCTCGCCGACCGCCGGCCGGCGACCTTCTGGCGGCTGCACCGCCCGGGCATCGAGGCGGCTGTCCGCCGCTTCGCACCCGCGGTGGAAGTCGCCGATGAGGGCTGAGGGTTCGTCGCCAAGCCCACGGCTGCCTTGATGCGGGCGTTGATGCAGTAGCCGACGATCCGAGGGTGGTCCAGTGCGGACCGGGGAGCAGGCCAGCAGAACCTGGTCCCAGATAAGCTGCCCTGGTGCAGATCGACTTGGTTGCCCTGATTGTCGACGAGTACGACCCCGCGATCGCGTTCTTCACCGACGTGCTCGGCTTCGACCTCGTCGAGGACTCCCCATCACTGACCAATGACGGTCGAGCCAAGCGGTGGGTGGTCGTTCGGCCGCCGGGCGCCCAGACCGGGATTCTGCTCGCTCGCGCCGACGGAGAACACCAACGCGCCGCAATCGGTAACCAGGTAGCCGGCCGAGTCGGGTTCTTCTTCCGCGTCGACGACTTCGACGCCGCCTATCGGCGGATGGTCGCGGCCGACGTCACCTTCGTCCGGGAGCCGCGGACCGAGCCCTATGGCCGGGTCGCGGTCTTCCTCGACATCGCCGGCAACCGGTGGGACCTGCTCGGGGCCAATTGACGTTGCGTAATTGTCAGCTGAGCCGCCAACCACCGTGTCCGTAATCCAGGCGGCCGACATCTGCTGATGCCGCGATTCGCTCATCACACAGGGGCACGGCCCTTCCCGGCTCGTGGTACGAATCGGCCGACGATGTCGCCTGGTCTTGCCCGGTCAGGCTGGGCCGTTGACCAGCGGGTCGTGGACCCGGCCGAGGAACAGCGGCACGCCGGTGAGCCGGTCGTGGATGACGTACAGGAATGGCCGGTTGACGAAGAACTGCGGCCCCTGCGGAATCGACGGCGGCCGGACGATGACGGCCGACGCGGCTGCGGCCTCGGTGCCCTTCTCGTCCACAGCGATGAACGTCTCGTGCACCACGTCGTCGATACACAGGGTCGGTTCGGTGCTCATGCCGGTGAAATCGGCCTGTGACGTGAATGCCGTGGGCATGCCGAGGCTGCTCAGCGCGGCACCCAGCTCGGCCGGCAGGCGGAACGTCCACCGGGGCAGGCGCAGTTCGACGTCGGTGATCCGGAACCCGTTCAGCAAGGCGCCCAGCCAGGTCGCATCGAGGCTCGCCTCGACCGCGGCGAGATCGTCCCGGGTCGGCATGACGATGGCCATGGCAAGCCCGTCGCCCGCGTACGGCACGTCGACTGCGTGCCACCCGTCGCCCTCGAGGTAGCCCATCCTGTCGAACGGTCCGCGCATGACCGGGACGTCGACGACGCTCCCGTCATCCCTGGTGAACTGTCCCACCGACGTGGCCGTAGCGGTGAACGGGTACTTCCAGGCCGCCTTGAGATAGATCGTGTTGGTCAGCATCAGGCTGGTGTCGGGGCCCACGGCGTCGGACTGCAGCAGCTCCGGAATCTTCGCGTTGGTCCGATCGGACACCCAGGTGTTGATCTCCTGGCGGGCCACCTCCGGCGCACCACGGAAGTCGACCGGTCGCGGCGCGGCACCGTAATAGCCGGCCAGGGTTTCCCGGAACCCGGGTCGCAGACACAGGTCGAGTCGTGTCCACAGCGCATTGGCCGTGGTCAGCCGAGGCTGCTTGACTCCGTCACCGTCCTGGTAGCGGCCGGCGAGCGTCTGCTCAACGGTGTTGAGCCCGCTGTCGAGCGAGCGGGGGCGCGGATGCGGCGCGTGGAGCACCGTGTCCATCTCGTCCGCCGTGGTCGACCCGGCGCCCGCCCTGGTCATCGCGAGCGCGAGCCCGACCGAGTACGGCGCGCACACCACATTGCTGCCTGCCCGGGTCGATGCCACCGTGCGGTAGAGGTCGGCCGTGAAGCCGCGAACTGCGGTAGCGGCGGCCTGCATCGTGGCCGGGTCGGGTGGTACGCGGTCCACTGCCGTCGAGGTGGACGGCGGACCGAGCCAACGGGGAGCACCTGGGGCGGCGGTAAGGGCAGCGGCTGCAAGGGGGACCGCCCGCAATACGGATCGACGCGAAACCATGTGTCGAGGTTAGAGCAGTCCCACGGAAACTCACCAGACACAAGCTTGAATTCATTGAAATCAAGCAATGTCTGTCAGTCGTTCGTCGAAGAGCGCGAGACACCCCAACGATCGCTGTGCGGCTTGCTACTCGTACCGGTACTTCAGCGATTCTGCCTCGGCCTTTTCGATGTCACCGATCGTCAGCTCGGGCATTCGTAGCTGGGCCAGCGTCACCTCGGCCGAGGTCGGCTGGGCGTCCGCCGGCAGCCACTGCTCGGGCTTCCAGGCCCCGCTGCGCAGCAGCGCCTTGGGGCAGTGCGGGTAGACCTCATCGATCCCCAGCACCAACGCACTGGCCGGCGGCTTGCCCACAGCGGTCAGCTGCGACAGCAGTTCGGGGCGAGTGGAGACGCAGGCCCGGCCATTCACCCTGAGCGTCGTGGGGCGCCCTGGGATGATGAACAGCAGCCCGGCTCGCCCGGTGGCGACGACGTTCTGCAGGGTGTCCAGGCGCTTGTTGCCGGTGGCATCCGGTATTGCCACCGTCCGTGCGTCCAGGACGGCGACGAAGCCGGCCGGGCCGCCGCGCGGGGAGACGTCGCAGTTGCCCTTGGCGTCCACGGTGGCGACCAGGACCAGCGACGAGCAGCCGATCAACCGCCGGGTCTGTTCGGTGAGCTCGGTCATCTGCTTTCGCACGGCCGCGTCACTGGGGAGTTCGTAGGCCCGGCGCAGCGACTCCTGGTCGGGCACGGCGTCGAGGCGCAGTGAGTCGAAGGCACTGGCGGCAAGGACTGGCGTCATGCATCGACACTAATCCACCCCCGCCGGGCGGCTTGGCGGGCTGCGGCGTGGCATGCCGGCGGCCTTGCCCAAATCATCTTAGTCGTTAAGATAACCGTGTGAGCATATCGACGAACTTCTCGGTGGCGATCGCCGGCGCCGGCCTCTCCGGCCTCTGCCTCGCCCAGTACCTGATGCGCGCCGGCGTCGACGTGCACGTCTACGAGCGGGACTCGGGCCCCTTCGTCCGGCGGCAGGGCTACCGGATCATTCTCGACCGGTATGGCATCGAGGCGCTGCGCGAGAGCCTGCCGCGCTCGCTGTACAACCTGGCGCTGACCACCGGCGACGAGCCCGGCGGGCACCTACGCTTCACCGACAGCCGGCTGCGGGACGCATTCACCATCACCTTCAAGGACGAGCCGCACGCGACCCGCCAGGTCGACCGGCTGACCCTGCGGTCGATCCTGCAGTCCGGGCTGGACGGGCGCATCCACTACGGCAAGGACGCCGTCGCGGTGGACAGCGGCGACCCGGCGCGGCCGCGGCTGCTGTTCTCCGACGGCGGGAGCGCGGCGGCAAGCGTCGTCGTGGGCGCGGACGGCGTCGGCTCGGCGCTGCGCGCGCAGATCATGCCGGACGCGAACCCGGCGAACACCCCGATGGCGGGCATCTACGGCCGGTCGCCCCTTTGCCGCAACGGCGAAAGCATCATCCCGGACGCGCTGCGTACCAGCGGGGTCCTGGCCATCGCCGACCGGCCGGGCCGGGCCTTCTTCTTCACCTCCATGCGGTTCGGCGAGAGCCCGCCGGAGGCGTTCGCGCGCCTGGCCCCGGGCAGCTATGCGCCCACCGGCGACGACTACGTCATGTGGGGACTGCTGCTCCGGCAGGAGGAGGTGCCCATGGGCATCCGGGGCGACCTGCTGGCGCTGTGGAGACTGGCCTCCGGGATGAGCATGGACTTCCACCCGGTCATCCGGCGGCTGGTCGGCACGGCCGAGCTGGACGCCACAGTGCTCAACCTCTTCGCCACCGGCCAGCGCCCGCGCCGGTGGGCGGTGCCCCGGGCGACGATGATGGGCGACGCCGTGCACGTCATGCCGCCGTTCGGCGCGCACGGCGGCAACACCGCGCTGCGCGACGCTGCCCTGCTCGGCCACAAGCTGGTCGAGGCCCGGGCCAGTGGCACGCCGGTGGAGGAGGCGATCGCCAGCTACCAGGACGAGATGACGCCCTACGCCTTTCGCGCCGTCGACACCGCCGCCAGGCTGATGCGCCGCCTCACCGGGGGAGCGGCCGCACCGCACTGGGTGCTGACCCGCGTGTTACCTCGGCTGCACCGGGTCACCGTGCCGCAGGGATGATTGCCGGCATGTCCCACGAGCCGGCCCGTGCGTCCGCGATCACCGACCTCATGCGCGCCGGGCGGGAGACGTCGCGGCTGTCCATGGTGTTCCGGTACGCCATCGCGGAGCGGCTGGGCCTCACCGTGAGCGACCTGGAGTGCCTGGACTACCTGGCGGACGTCGGATCCGCCACCGCGGGGCAGGTCGCCGAGCGGACCAACCTCACCACCGGGGCGGTGACCAGCATGCTCCGCCGGCTCCAGCAGGCGGGCTACGTGACGGCCGAGCGCGATCCGGCGGACCGGCGGCGGGTGATCGTCGCCCTGCGGCCGGAGCGGTCCGCCGAGTTGAAGCGACCGTACGAGCGGTTCGCCGAAGGGGCCGAGCAGCTCATCGAGGGCTACAGCGTCGAGGAGGTCATGCTGCTGGTCCGGCACTACGACCGCATGCAGGCGATGTACCTCGCCGAGTTGGACCGCCTGCGCGGCGGCGAGACCGCGCAGCGGTCTGCCTGAGCTGTCGTCGGCCTGGCGGGGCATTACTTGGCCGGGCGGCTTCACCGCGACCGTGACGCCGGACTGCCGGTACGCTGAGGTGGTGATCGACTTTCGTGCGGCGGTCGAAGCACGCGACCCCGATGCCCTTGAGGCGACCCTCGCCGACAACGTGCTGTTTCGCAGCCCGGTGGCGTTCAAGCCCTATCCGGGCAAGGCAATCACCGCAGCGATCCTGCGGGGTGTGCTGCGGGTGTTCGAGGACTTCCGGTACGTCCGGGAGCTGAGCGGCGAGGGCGGTCGCGATCACGCGCTGGTATTCGAGGCGCGGATAGGCGGTGTCGCCGTCGAGGGTTGCGATTTCCTGCACCTCGATGAGAGCGGCTTGATCGATGAGTTCACGGTCATGGTTCGTCCGCTGTCCGCCGCGCAGGCCCTGGCCGCCGCGATGGCAGATCAATTCGAGCAGATCCAGCGTGAGGCGGCCGTCGGCTAGCGGGAGTCAGGGCGTTCACGTCTCACCTGTCCCGCCGGCGACCGGCGGTCGCCAGTGAAGAGGATTGAGCCCGCACGTTGTACCACGTCACCTACGGTTCTCCGCCGCCCGCTGGCGCCGGGACGGCTGGGGCGGCCAGCTTCAACCGGGGGCGGTCGGCGTCCGGGTGGCGCAGCTCGTCGAAGACCGTCAGCGCCTCTCGCCACGCCCGACGCGCGGCGTCGAGGTCACCGGCGGCCTGCAGGCTGTCGCCCAGGTTGTCCAGCACCTCCGCCTCGTCGTACCGGTCGCCGAGTTCCCGGTGCAGCGCCAGCGCCCGCCGGTAGCAGTCCGCCGCCCGATCCTGGCCGCCGAGGCCGTGCCGGACGTAACCGAGGCTGTCCCAGGTCAGCGCCGCGCCGTGCCGGTCGCCGGTTTTCTCGTGCAGCCGTGCGGATATCAACGCCGGCAATGGTCAGGTGCTGCTGACAGCGGTCAACATCACCGGGGGTAACACCGTGCGGTTGCGAGCGGACGAGGACGCCGACGGCTTCGCCGGCTGGTGGAGCCTCAACGGGTACGGCATCTGCGGGAGCTGATCCGGGGCCGGGGCCGCCGCTGGCGGCCCCGGCCGATTGTCAGCGGAAGGCGTCGATGTTGCGCGTGGCCCAGGCGGCGAAGGGGCGTGGTGATCGGCCCAGGACCTCGGAAACGTCCGGGCTGATCCGCTGTTCGGCTTCGGTCGGCGTACCGAGGATCGCCAGCGTCCCCTCGACAACCGGCGGCGGCATGAACCGCAGCATCTGCTCGCGGGCTTCGTCGGGCGTCTGGTCCACGAAGTGGATCGGCTCGCCGAGCGCGGCGGCGAGATCGGCGACCCGTTCGCGTGGCGTGCGCAGGACCGGGCCGGTCAGTTCGTAGGTACGGCCATCGTGCGAGCGGTCGAGGAGCACGGTGGCCGCCACTTCGGCGATGTCGGCCGGGTCGACCACGGGCAGACCGACGTCGCCGAACGGTGCGGCCACGGTCCGCCTGCCCCGGATCGGTTCGGTCCAGGCAAAGGAGTTGGAGGCGAAGCCGCCGGGGCGAAGGATCGTCCAGTCGAATTCGGATCGACGGACGAGATCCTCGATGGCGCGCAGCGGCGCGTGTGACGCCGAGTCCGGTCGTGTGGCGACCGCCTGCGAGGACTGGAGCACAACGCGCTTCACGCCGCCGGCCGCGGCGACCCGCAGGATTTCGCGCATCTCGACGTGGGCTCCGGCGCCCTCCACGAGCAGGTACAGCGCCTCGGCGCCGGCGAGCACCGGGCGCAGGCTCTCCGGCTGCTCGAGGTCCGCGCGATGGTGGCGGATGCCCTCTGGTACGGCGCCCGGACGTCGCCCCCGGGACACCGCCGTCACCGCGGCACCCGAGGCCGCGAGGGTTGACGCGAGCGTACGGCCGACGTTTCCGGTTGCTCCTACCACGACAAACATGTCTGGGTCTCCAGTCCGACCGTGTCGTTCGCACGGCCGAAGAAGACGCTAATAGCGTCGATATAGTAGGTACCTAGAGGATAGTAATGCGTTTGTGACGGGGGACACATGAAGCAGTCGGCAGATCCCGAGTTGGCCTGCCCGGTCGCGCCGGTTGTCGACATCGTCTTCAGCCGGTGGACCACACCGATCCTGTGGGCATTGAACGAGTACGGTCGGCAGCGCTTTGTCGAGTTGGAGCGCCGACTGACGAGCATCACGCCGAAGGTGCTCACGCAGCGGCTTCGCCAACTCGAGCGTGACGGGCTCGTGTCACGCACCTACCACGCCGAGGTGCCTCCCAGAGTCGAGTACGAGATCACCGAGTTGGGCGCCAGCCTGGGCCCGCTCTTCGCGCACCTGGCCACGTGGGCCGACGCCAGCCTCGGAGAGGTCGAACGCGCACGGCGCGCCTACGACGCCCAGCGATGAGGCCGCGGAGGACATGCTGCGGGCCGGCCGCTCCGAGGCCGTCGCGCAGGGCATGCTCGACATGGCCGTGGCCATGACGCTCTTCCGTTCGGCGTGCCGGTGCGGGCGGCCCGCGTCCGGCTTCGCCTGATGGCGGTCGCTCGGAGCGCGGGCCGAGGGTACGCACCCCGGGCGGTCACCTCCTCCGTCGGTATCGGGCCGGTCCTGACGTTCGTTCGCGCGTCAGGAGCGACCTCGCGCGGACCGCGGCCTGATGCAGCCACGGGCGGGGCCAGCGATGCTCTCGCCCCAACGGCGGCCGTCGACCCGAGGACCTGCCGGAGTGGCCCGTCACGAGGATCGGGTGCGCATGCTGGCCCGGGAAGCCGGCGCCGTAGGCGACCAGGGGTCTGTTGTGGACGATTCCGCCGTCGGCCGTGATGCGGAACGGCCGGTCGCCGATGCCGGAATCGCAGTGGACACAGCCGAGTGCGAGCAGGGGAAGCCCGGTGTGCCCGGCGGGCCAGGGCAGCGCGGTATGTGGACGCGTAGACATGATCTCTCCAAAGACCTGACGGAAGGCATGGGAACGAACCGACGGCGACGTCGGCAACCCAGGCGCGGGGAACGTGTCAGGTCTAGAGAGCAGGCGGTGTCACGCGGGTGAGGTCCTCTCGTGGATGCGTCGGAGACGGATACCTCGTTGCACGGTAGGTCGGATCGGGTCGGCGAGGCCATTCATTTCGGTGCGGTGTCGGTGCGGTCGCCGGACACCACCAAAGCCGTGATCCGGGAAGTCGGTGAGGGGAAATCGGCGAAACGTCGGCATTGGCGCGTGGTGAACGACGGGTATCCCGGGCGGGGGTCCTACGTCGATCATTGCCGGGAGATAGATGTGAGTCACTCTCACCTCCTGGCGGATCGCCCGGGCGCGGAGGGCGAGACGTCGGCACCGGCAGCCGGGCGTGACCGAACGGCCCGACTCCGCGTCCCCGGAGGATCGCCATGCCCCGTCCCGCTCTCCGTAACCGGCTCGCGGCGTTCACCGCCGCCGTCCTGACCGCGAGCGTCCTGACGGTGACCCCGCCGTCACCGGCGCTGGCCGCCACAACGTTCGCCGCCAACGACTACTGCCTCGGCCAGTGCGCCGACATCCTGCCCCCCGGGCAGAACGGCAACGCCACGCTGGTCGCCATCCTGGCGCACCAGGCGCTCGGCACCCGCCCGGCGCACTCCAGCGACCAGCTCGACGAGTACGCGAACCTGGTCTACAACTACGCCGGGCTGACCGACGAACAGATCGCCCACTTCTACAACGACGCCTCGTTCGGTGTCCCGGCCGCACAGGTGGAGAGCACCGTCTCACCGCGCGCGGACGTCACCATCGTGCGGGACAAGGCCACCGGCGTCCCGCACGTCACAGGCACCACCCGCGCCGGCACCATGTTCGGCGCCGGCTACGCCGGGGCACAGGACCGGCTCTGGGTGATGGACCTGCTGCGGCACGTCGGCCGCGGCAACGTCACCTCGTTCGCCGGCGGCGCCCCTGGCAACCGTGAGCTGGAGCAGAGCGTCTGGGCCAACTCGCCGTACACCGAGGCGGACCTCCAGGCCCAGGTGGACGCGCTGCGCACCAAGGGCGCCCGGGGCCAGCAGCTCTACACCGACGTGGTCGACTACATCGCTGGCATCAACGCCTACATCGACAGGTCGATCGCCGAGGACAACTACCCGGGCGAGTACGTGCTCGCCGGCGCCGGTAAGCCGAAGCACTTCACCATGACCGATCTGATCGCCACCGCCGGCGTGATCGGCGGACTCTTCGGCGGGGGCGGCGGCAGCGAGATCCAGTCCGCGCTGGTCCGGGTGGCCGCCCGCGCCAAGTACGGCGCGACCGAGGGCGACCGGGTGTGGGCGGCCTTCCGCTCGCAGAACGACCCGGAGACCGTGCTCACCCTGCACGACGGGCAGAGCTTCCCGTACGGGGCGACGCCGCCCGGCGCGACCAGCGCGGTGCTCCCCGACGCCGGCTCGGTGGTCGCCGAACCCCTGGCCTACGACGCCACCGGCGGGGCCGCCGCCCGCACCGGCGCCAGCACCGCCACCAAGGAACTGCTCGGCGGCCTGGCCAACCTGCGCGCTCACGGCATGTCCAACGCGGTGGTGGTCTCCGGACGGCACACCACCACCGGCAACCCGGTGGCCGTGTTCGGGCCGCAGACCGGTTACTTCGCGCCGCAGTTGCTGATGCTCCAGGAGTTGCAGGGCCCGGGCATCAGCGCTCGGGGCGCCGCGTTCGCCGGGCTCAACCTCTACGTGCTGCTCGGCCGGGGCCAGGACTACGCGTGGAGCGCTACCTCCGCCTCCCAGGACCTCACCGACACGTACGCGGTGCCGCTGTGCACCACCGACGGCAGCGCCCCGACGCTGCGCACCAACCGCTACCTCTATCACGGGCAGTGCCTCGCCATGGAGGCGCTGGAGCAGCGCAACTCCTGGTCACCGACGTTGGCCGACTCCACCCCGGCCGGCTCGTACACCCTGCGCGCGCTGCGCACCAAGTACGGGCTGGTGGCCCACCGGGGCCTGGTGAACGGGCAGCCGACCGCGTTCACCAAACTGCGCTCGACCTACCGGCACGAGGCTGACTCGGCGATCGGCTTCCAGGCCTTCAACGACCCGGCCGCGATGGGCAGCGCCGCGGCCTTCCAGGCGTCCGCGGCCGACGTCGGGTACGCGTTCAACTGGTTCTACGTCAACTCGACCGAGGCGGCGTACTACAACTCCGGCTCGAACCCGGTCCGTCCGGCCACCGCCGACCCGAACCTGCCCACCAAGGCCGAAGCGGCGTACGAGTGGGCCGGCTGGAACCCGGACACCAACGACGCCACCTACACCCCGGCGGCGGCGCATCCGCAGTCGGTCAACCAGGACTACTACGTCAGCTGGAACAACAAGCAGGCGCGGGACTTCGTGGCCGCCGACGGCAACTTCAGCTTCGGCTCCGTACACCGGGCTCAGTTGCTCGACGGCCCGGTGCGCGCCGCGATCGCCCAGCGCAAGCTCGGCCGCGCCGACGTCGTCACGATCATGGCGGATGCGGCGGTGACCGACCTGCGCGGCCAGCAGGTTCTCGGTGACCTGCTGCGGGTGCTGGACAGCACACCGGTCACGGATCCGGCGTTGGTCGACGCGGTGGGCAAGCTGCGGGCCTGGCAGCAGGCCGGGGCCCGCCGGGTGGAGACGTCCTCCGGCTCCAAGGTCTACCAGCACGCCGACGCCATCCGGATCTTCGACGCCTGGTGGCCGCTGCTGGCCTCGGCGCAGTTCCGCCCCGGCCTCGGGTCGGACCTCTACGCCGCGCTGGTCGACGCCATCGAGGTGAACGAGGCGCCGTCGGGCGGCCAGAACGGCGGACGCGACGGCGCCGCGAGTTGGGCGTTGCAGGGGCAGGCGCACAAGGGCTCGTCGTTCCAGTACGGCTGGTGGGGCTACGTCGACAAGGACCTGCGGACCGTACTCGGCGACCCGGTGGCGGGTGGGCTGGGCCGCGCGTACTGCGGCAACGGCAACCTCGGCGCGTGCCGGCAGGCACTGCTCGACGCGCTCGGCCAGGCCGCCGCGGTGCCGGCCACCACCGTCTACCCCGGAGACAAGTCCTGCGGGGCTGGCGACCAGTGGTGTGCCGACTCGATCGCCCAGTCCGGGCTCGGCGGCATCACCCACCCGGTGATCGCCTGGCAGAACCGCCCCACCTACCAGCAGGTCGTCTCGTTCCCGGCGCGCCGGGGCGACGATGTCACCAACCTGGCGCAGGGCCGTCCGACCATCGCGTCGAGCACCCAGTTTCTGACCAGCCACACACCGGACAAGGCGGTCGACGGCAGCCTCGGCAGCCGGTGGGCCAGCAGTTACAACGACAACCAGTGGCTCAGGGTCGACCTCGGGGCGGCCCGCAGCGTCAGCAGGGTCGTGCTGCGCTGGGAGGCCGCGCACGGCACCTCGTACCGGATCGAGGTGTCCGGCGACGGCACCTCATGGACGCCGGTGTTCACCAACGCCACCGGCAACGGCGGCGTCGACAACGCCACCTTCGCCCCCGTCACCGCCCGCTACGTGCGGGTGTACGGGGTCAAGCGGGCCACCTCGTACGGGTTCTCGCTCTACGAATTCGAGGTTTACCAAAAGTGACCTCGCCCGGAGGGGTCGGCGGGAATCACTCGCCGGCCCCTCCGGAGGCGCGCCCTCGATGCGTGTTGCCGGTCCCAGCGGGTAATGGTCCCCAGCAGGCCGAGCGTCGACGCGGCGAACAGGAGCGAGCGATGGGCACAGGACACTCGTACGCCGATGGCCTCGCCTCGGTGGGCTTCTCAGTCCTGCGCTGCGCGTTGGCGACGAACATCTTGTGGATCGGTGCGCTCAAGTTCAAGCCGTACGAGGTGGAGAACGACGAGCCCCTGGTCACCTCGAGTCCGCTGTTCTCGCGGCTCCGCGCGAGGCTGGGCGCAGAAAAGCTCAACCGACTCATCGGGGTCACGGAGATCGCTCTGGGTTCCCTGATCGTCGCCAAGCCCTTTGCGCCCAGAGCCTCAGCGATCGGTAGCTTCGGTGCGACGGGGATGTTCGTTACCACGCTCAGTTTCCTGGCCACGACGCCTGAGGCCCGGCAGGAAGGGCAGGGGATATTGAGCCTTTCTCAGCTGGGACAATTCCTGCTCAAAGACACAGTGCTTCTCGGCGCCGCCCTCCTGACAGCTGCCGAGTCGCTGCGCGCGGCCACCCTGCTGACCGGCCCGCGAGCGCGATGAATCAGGAGCATGGCCCGGATCGACGGGCCGACGGGCGTGCCGTCGTGTCAACGCAACGCGTCTAATGACGAATCGGTGGTGCGTCGTGGCCGAGGCGGGCGCGGGCTCGGGCCATGCGAATGGCCGCGGTCAAGGCCGTGATGTCGTAGGCGCCGTAGTGGCGGCGGCCGTTGATGAAGAACGTCGGGGTGCCGGACACTCCGCTGTTGTCGGCGGAGTCGATGTCACTGTCGATGCGGGCGGCGTGGGCTTGGTTGGTCAGATCGTCGTGGAATCGTCTCTGATCCAGACCGAGGTCGTCGGCGTACTTGATCAGAGCGGTGATGTCCAGTTCGCCCTGGTGGTCGAGCAACAGGTCATGCATCTGCCAGAATTTTCCCTGAGCGGCGGCTGCTTCGGCGCCCTCGGCTGCCAGTCGGGCCTGCGGATGCACGTCTGACAGAGGCAGGTGACGCCACACGAAGCGCAGGTCGGCGTCGCCCAGCAGCTGCCGGACGACTGGTTCGGCCTTCCCGCAGTACGGGCACTGGAAGTCGCCGTATTGCACCAGCGTTACCGATGCACCGGCTGGGCCGCGGACGTGGTCCTGCTTCTCGTCGACCGCTGGGGTGAGATCGATCAGCTCCGTCATGTCGCCGAAGAGCGCACGGACGCGCTTGTCCTGGGGAAACGTGTTGGTGACGCGGAACGCGACCCAGGTCAGTGCTGAGGATACGATCGCGGCGCTGAGCACCCCGACCTTGGCCTCGGCCAGTTGGTCGCCGGTGAAGGCCAGGCTCGCGACCAGCAGTGACACCGTGAAGCTGACACCGGCGATCGTGCCGCTGCCGAGCACGCCCGCCCAGCCCACGGCCGGACGGATACGCCCGTGGGAGAGCCAGGTGAGCCCGGCCGAGGTGCCGATCACGGCGAGCGGTTTGCCGACGACATACCCGAGCAGCACGCCCCAGGTGACAGGCGACGCGAACGCCTGGGCCAGGAACGGACGGTCGATGCTGATGCCGGCGTTGGCCAGGCCGAACAGCGGCACGATGACGTAGCTGGACCATGGGTGGTAGATGCGCTGAAGGCGGTCGTTGGGCGACAGCGTGTTCGCCAAGCCGATCGAGGCCGTACGCGCGAGCGTGGGCGTCGGCTGCTCACGGAACGACCGGAACAGCCCGGTGACCTTTTCGAGGTCAGATCGGCCGGGGGAGTAGGCAAACGCGGTCAATCCGATGGCCAGGCCGGTCACCACAGGGTCGACTCCGCTGACCAGCAACGCGCCCCACATCACGACGGCGACCGGCACGTACGCCCAGCCCCGTCGGACGCCGCCTGCGTGGATGGCCAACATGACCGCGAATGCGACAACGGCCACCACGATGGGCAGAACCCTGATGTCCTCGCTGTAGACCAGGGCGATGACGATGAGTGCGATCACATCGTCGACCACGAACACGGTGAGCAGGAAGATCCGGACCCGGTCGGGCACACCTCGGCCGAGCAGTGCAAGCAGACCCAACGCAAGGGCCGTGTCGGTCGACATGGCCACGCCCCAACCATGCGCACCCGGCCCACCGTGGTTGATCCCCAGGAAGATCAGTACCGGGATCAGCATGCCAATCAGGCCGGCCACGCTGGGCAGCACGAAACGTCGCCGGTCGCGGAGGTCGCCGAGGTCGAACTCGCGCCGCGCCTCAAGGCCGACGACAAGGAAGAACAGCGTCATCAAGCCACTGTTGATCCAGGTCTGCAGGTCGCGGGAGAGTTCGAGGTGCCCGAGGCGCAGGGACAACTGGGTGCGCCATACGGCTTCGTAGGAGCCAAGGTCGATGTTGGCCCAGAACAGTGCGGCGACGATGGCGGCCACGAGTATGCCGGCGCTGCCGGACTCGATTCGCAAGAATGCCCACAGCGGTGACGCCAGGTTCCGCTTCCAGATCGTTCGGCCGCTCTTGGTTTCGGTCACACGTCACCCTTCGACGTGCTGGCCGGGCCAGCACGGACAGCTAGACCACGTGGCGCAATGAGGCGCGCGACCCCCGGACCCGGCGCTGCTGGCCGCCACTCAGCAGCACCAGGCGTCCGGTTCAGTACTGATCGCGCCGCCCCAGCGGTCGCGGTCGACGGAAACACTGTCGCCGCTGGGGCGCAATGGCAACCGTCTGCTGCACGGCCGTGATCGCCGAGCAGCAGACGGTCTGTTCTCAGCGCGGCCCGACGAACGCGGTCCGCACGCTCCATGCGAACTGAATCAGCAGGGTCACCGGGGACCTCTCGGCAATGTCGTGCATCACCTTCAGGTCGTCAGGGTCGGGCTCCTCGCTGAGCGTGATCGTGCGCTGCAGGTAGCGCTCTGCGCCTTCCTGCTCGGGTTCGTGGTAGTCGATCTCGACGGTGATGTCGCCGGCGGTGTCGTACTTGTAGTCGACGTACTGCCGCAGCGTCTGAGCAGTGCACGACGCGAGCGCCATCAACAGGTACTCCGTCGGCGTCGGGCCGTCACCGAGCGCGCCGCTGTGCGGTTCATCGGCGATGAACGTGAAGCCGCGGGTCGTCATGTCCGTGCGCCGGCGCTCTGTGGCCGGAAGGACAACTCGGGCCGATGCGACGACATGATCCTGATCGGTTTCCATCAGCCGCGCCTTCCTGTGGATCCAGTGGTGAGGGTCCAGGGATACGGACCCAGCAACAGCCGAGCCGAAGTCCGAGCGGAGGCTGTGGCCGGGCGCATCACCCTGGGCCGGTACCTCCGCAGGCTAGCCTGTGTGGACTGGATAGTCCAAACGACTGTTCGCTGGCCGAACCCTGCGCCCTTGGTGATCCTGGACGGTGTGGTGGCGCAGACTGCACCGAGGGGCGGCTAGGTCCAACACTCCCGGACTGGGCCCGATCGGATCCAAGTCGTAAAATGGACCAAATGGTCCCTTGCGCTGGCGCGTCGGCCCGGGAAGTCGATGCGGATGTGAGCAGCGTTGCTCGAATTAACGGGTCGGCTCACCGGACGGCTGCGTGAGGAACGATTTGATATGTTCCAGCGCCATGTCCAGAGCGACTTCCATGGGTGCGATGTCGTGCGAGGCGTTCGCCAGCAAGTAGCCGCCCTGCAATGCGGCCATCAAGCCAGTGGCCAACTTCTCCGGGTCGGCGTCATGGCGCAGCAGACCGCTGTCCTGCATCCGGTGCAGGCCATCACTGATCAGCTTTTCCCATGCCGCGAACGTCTCCGACAGAGACGATCGAGCCTGCTCATCTTGATCGGACAGTTCGAGAGCCATCGACCCGAGGCCGCACCCGTATTTGCCGTTGTTCAGCGAGTTGGCCTGGACCAGGGCGTTGCGCCACCGGACCAGCCCTGAGAATGATCTCAGTCGTTCGAGCCCTGCACGCTCACGCTGAAGCACAAGCGCGCCTCGATATTTGACCAAGGCGCGCACAAGTTCCTGCTTGTCGGCGAAGTGGTGGTAGAGCTGAGACTTGCTCGTCTGGCTTGCCTCGCGGATGTCGTCAAGGGTCGTCGCGTTCACTCCGCGCACGAGCATCAGCCGGTTCGCGGCCTCGAGGATCCGTTCTCGCGTCGCGATGCCCCGTTGACTGATCCTCCGCCTATTCGTCGGCGCAGCCACCTGCTCGTCGCTCATCTGTCAAGTGTATCCAGCGCGCCAGATAATCTAGGGAAAACGGGACCTTGGAGTCCATCCGATGTCATGTCGCATTCACGCGGCGGTGAAGGGCGCGCCTGCGCGTCGTTGGCTCGATGAACGGGGCCGACATCGCCAGGTCATCGTCGGCAGGAGCTGTATTGGACTATTCGGTCCGCCTCGGCCCGGACCGGCGCGCGGACCCGGGGTCCGCGCGCCGGAGGTGTCAGGCCGTCGCCCGCTTCGGAAGCTTCCATCCGGGGCGGGGGAAGTGGCAGGTGTATCCGTTGGGGTAGGTCTGTAGGTAGTTCTGGTGCTCAGGCTCGGCTTCCCAGAAGTCGCCTGCCGCGGTGACCTCGGTGACGACCTTGCCGGGCCACAGACCCGAGGCGTCGACGTCGGCGATGGTGTCCTCCGCGACCCGCTTCTGCTCATCGCTTGTGTAGAAGATCGCCGAGCGGTAGCTGATGCCGATGTCGTTACCCTGGCGGTTCTTCGTCGAAGGGTCGTGGATCTGGAAGAAGAACTCGAGCAGCGCGCGGAAGTCGGTCCTGTCGGTGTCGTAGACGACCTCGATGGACTCCGCGTGGGTGCCGTGGTTGCGGTAGGTGGCGTTCGGGACGTCGCCGCCGCTGTAGCCGACGCGCGTGGACACGATGCCGGGCTGGCGGCGGAACAACTCCTCCATGCCCCAGAAGCAGCCGCCGGCGAGGATTGCCTTTTCGGTGTTCACGTCGTCTCCTTGTGTGTCGTCGTGCCGGTGTCGGTGGCACTCGTGAACAGAATGCGGTACTCGCCGTACCCTGCGTCCTGCAGGTCGTCGAGGTGGATGAACCGCAGCGATGCCGAGTTGATGCAGTAACGCAGTCCACCCTTTTCTGGCGGGCCGTCGTTGAAGACGTGACCCAGGTGGCTGTCCCCGTGCAGCGAGCGGGCCTCAGTCCGGATCATTCCGTGGCTGGAGTCTTTGCGCTCGACAACGTTCGTCTTGGCGATCGGCTTGGTGAAGCTCGGCCAGCCGGAGTTGCTGTCGTACTTGTCGACCGATGCGAACAATGGCTCGCCGGACACCACATCGACGTAGATGCCGGGCTCGTGATTGTCCCAGTAGGCATTGGTGAACGGTCGCTCGGTGCCGTCCTGCTGGGTCACGCGGTACTGCTCCGGGTTGAGCCCCGAAACGGTCTCCGGGTTCTTGCGGTACTGGGTCTGCTGGGCCACAGCTCTCCCTTCACGGCCTTGCCACGCACGGTTGCGGAGCCAGGTGGAGTGCACCTGGACGCGCAAGTACAGACGCTCTCCGGGGCGGTGGTATTCCCGCAGCCTCCACACTCCCTGGACCCCTAGGTCCGAAAGACGGGCTCGGCCGGTGCCAAACCGTCCGTATGCATAGGGCTTGAGCTGGCACTTCTCGTAGTCACATCAACAACCACGTGACCCAATAGTGGACTTGACAGACCAGTTTTGCCGCGACTAGGTTCGGGACGTCCGACGGGGCGCCTCCGGGCAGCGACGAGCTGCCCGACTTGCCCGCCGACGTCGGGTTCGGCAGACATCCCCGCCACCTACGGCGAATCCTCGCGCCCCACCCGCGCCCGATCACCGTGGCGTGGCGTGGTGCGGCGCGGAGGCGTGGCGCCGTCATTGCTGGGAAACGGAACGGTGCTCCTCGTGGCAGTGCAGACGGGGGCTGAATACAAGGAGGTACCTGATGAAGGCGATTGTGGTGACGGACGAGGCTGCGGGAACGGCCGGGATGACGCTGGCAGAGCGGCCTGAGCCCGAACCGGCCCTCAACGACGTCGTCGTTCAGGTTCATGCGTCGGGGTTCGTCCCGACCGAGATGGCATGGCCCTCGACCTGGACCGATCGCCTCGGCCGTGACCGGACTCCGTCGATTCCCGGGCACGAACTGGCCGGAGTGGTCAGCGCTCTCGGGTATGGCACGACGGGACTGTCGGTGGGACAGCGGGTGTTCGGCCTGACGGACTGGACCCGCGACGGCACTCTGGCGGAGTATGTGGCCGTCGAGGCGCGTAACCTCGCGCCGCTGCCCGGCGACGTCGACTTCACGGTGGGCGCGAGCCTGCCGATCTCCGGCCTGACCGCCTGGCAGGGATTATTCGAGCACGGCCGCCTTCAGGCGGGGCAGAGCGTCCTCGTGCACGGTGCGGCCGGCGCGGTCGGTTCGATGGTGACGCAGCTCGCACGTGAGTTCGGCGCCTATGTCATCGGCACCGGGCGCGCTGCCGACCGTGAAAGGGCGCTCGACTTCGGCACACACGAGTTCGTCGACCTCGGCAACGAGGCCCTGGAGGACGTCGGCGGAGTCGATCTGGTTTTCGACGTCATCGGCGGTGACATCGGGAAGCGGTCGGCAGGCCTGATTCGAGCCGGAGGAACACTGGTCTCCGTTGTCGGGCCGACCGAGGCGCGGCCCGCGGACGGCCTGGCGATCGACTTCGTCGTGACGTCTGATCGTGGACAACTGGGGGAAATCGTCCGGCGGGTACGGGACGGGCGACTGCGGACGAACATCGGCAATGTCGCGGACCTCGACGACGCCGTCGCCGCTCTCAACCCGACCGAGCGGGTCACCGGGAAGACGATCATCCGCGCTCACTCGTAAGGATTCGGGGACAGCGAGCGGGGCTGCGGACGTGCCCACGCGTTCGCAGCCCGCGACCGCCGGGCGCACCCTCGGCGAAAGCGCGATTCATGCGATTGTCCGCCGGCCGTTGGACACTTGAGCCTCTCCGGCGGCCGGCCTGCGTTCAGGGCCCGACGACCCGTGTTCAATGCCCCTTGGCTGGGTCCGACCGAGGGAATGCCAGGTCCAGCACGTCGGCGTACTCCGGATGAGCACCGACGAATGCTGCCGCGAACGGACACGTCACGGTAGCGGTCTTCCCTTGCATGCGCAGCTCGTCGAGGACGCCACCGATGAGCCTGCTCGCTACTCCCTTCCCCCGGAACTCGGGGAACACGGATGTCGCCGACAGGATGACGCGGCTTCCGACCATGCTGTAGACCAACCCTGCGGCTGTCCGGCCCCCTATCGCAGCCTCGTAGATGCCGCTCGCGGTGTTGTTGGTGATGACGAAGTCTTCCGCGCCGGCCGGGGTGGCTACCGACAGGTTCGAGCCACCCGAGTCCTGCTCGGCGCTGGTCAGCGTGATCATGTCTTCGGTGTTGTTCGCCAATTTTCCTCCTGATTGTCACTCCGCCCCGATTGTTGCGGATTCTTTGGTGCTCAGGTGATCGGCACCGGAATGCTGACGACGAGGGACCCACGCAGGTCGACCAGGGCCCGATCAGCCGTGCGCACCAGGCGCATGACAACGTCCTCGCAGCCGGGACATCGGGCGACGAGGCCCGGCGCTCGGTCGAACACGCGCATCGCGGCCAGCGGACGGGTCATCCGGCAGCCGGCGCAGGTGAGCTCGGCAACGGTGAGGTCAGTCCCCATGATCTCACCGAGCGGTCCGGCGAGGGCGTTACCGTCCACCCAGGGTGGATCGTCTGCTCCGACGTTGGTGGTCGGCACGGTCATCCTCCGGTGGGTCCGAAACGCTCGGTGCGGATGTTCGCGGGGTTGTGGCCGATTTCGACGAGAAGGTCGGCCACGGTTTCGACGAATCCGGTGGGCCCGCACACGAACGCGACAACGTCGGCATCGCGGGGCCAGGCGACGCGGGCAAGGATGTCCGCGTCCAGTCGTCGAGGTGGGGCCGGCCAGCCGTGGGGCGCGACCCTGGTATAGACGTGGGTGACGGCGACAGGAGTATTGCCTGTGGCTTGTGCAGTCGCAAGATCCGCCGTGAACAGCGCATCCGACGGGGATCGGGTCGAGTAGAGCAGCCTGGTGGGATTCGTCGCCGCACGCACCATCGACATCAGGGGCACCACGCCGGAGCCGCCGCCGATCAGCAACGCCGGGCGCGGGTCGGAGGGTCGGCGTACGAACCAGCCCCCGAGCGGCCCTCGGATCTCGAGGTGGTCACCCGGCTCCGCAACCTCGACGAGGTGTGGCGACACCTCGCCGTCGATCACCGCCTGGACGGTCACCTCGAGTCGGTCGGGCCCCGGGGCGGACGAGATCGAGTAGCTGCGGTGCGCCATGTAGCCGTCGGGAGCCGTCAACCGGACGTCGACGTGCTGGCCCGGCACGTGACCTGTCCAGCCGTCGACGTCGAGGACCAGGGTCCGCGCCGTCGCAGTCTCCGCGCGGGTGGCGGCGACGGTTGCCGGCTGCCAGGTCAGTCCTCCAGGTACCGCTGCTCGCGCCATGGGTCACCGTCGTTGTGGTAGCCGGCCGTCTCCCAGAACCCGGGCTCGTCGTCGAGACGCAGTTCCAGAGCGCGCAGCCATTTCGCGCTCTTCCAGAAGTACAGGTGAGGGACGAGGAGGCGGGCCGGCCCGCCGTGCACAGGAGCCAGCGGCGCGCCGTCAAACTCGTACGCCACCCAGGCCTGGCCGTCGAGAAGGCCCTCGAGCGGGATGTTCGTGGTGTAGCCGCCGTAGGAGTGGGCGACCACGTACTCGGCCGCAGTGTCGACGTCGGCCAGCAGCGTGTCCACGGAGACGCCTCGCCAGCTCGTGCCGAACTTCGACCAGCGCGTGACGCAATGGATGTCCACAGTCGGCTCGTCGGCAGGGAGGGCGGTGAACTCCGCCCATGACCACGTGCTCCGCTCGCCGGTCTCGGTGACGACGGCGAGCTCCCACTCGTCGAGGCCGATGCGCGGTGTCGGTCCCGCCGACAGTACCGGGAAGTCGTCGGTGCGGTACTGGCCAGGCGGGAGGTCGGCGTCGTCGCGTCTGCGGCCACCGAAACCGCGTGTGATCACCGCCATGCGCCCCGCCCTGGGTTGAGGGCGGATGCCCGCACTCTGGCGTAAATTAACTGGACCATATCGTCCAGGTTACGCTGATGTGGCGGCTGTCGGCAAACCTCGCTGGCTATCGGTGGCGTAAGCCTCAGTGCTCTTGGCGTAGGTGCCAGGAGTGGCCTTCAGCGGTGTGTCAGTCGACGGTTGCGGGCGTCGTGGTCAGAGCCTCCCCGGCGATCCTTTCCGAGGAGGCTCTGACCACTGTTGGCGGATAGGTCTGGCTACCTCAGAGGCGCGGGTCCTGCTGGACCTTCAGGGCGTTGAGAATCGGGTCGCTCTCGCCCTTCTCGCGGAGAAGCTCGACCTTCAGATCGCCACCGGTGTGCTCGACGGTGACCGCGTTCATGTCCGCGGTCAGCGCACCCACCTTCGCCTGCACGTCGTGGTCGTAGAGCACGACCTTGCCGTCGACCAGCACATCGAAGGCACGCTTGCCGACCTTGACCTTCTCGATCTCGGCGAAGTCGAGGCCGATCCGGTACTTACCGGCGGGGGCGTTCTTGAACACGTAGCTGAACGTCTCGCCGGTCCGCTGGGTGCGGAACAGCGCGTCGGCCTCGGTGCCGGCGATGTCGGCCTTGGTGGCGCGCGTCTTGCCGCCGACGTAGCCCCACGGCCGCGAGCCGAGCTGCTGGTCGGGCGACCAGACGAAGCCGTCGGCACCGACGTGTCCGGATCCGCCCACGTCGACACCCTCCCAGTAGGCCGAGGTCGCCAGGCGGACCGGCTTGAGCTGGGCTTCGCCCTTGCCGGCGTTCGACGTCACCAGCACGTCTCCGACGAGCACGCCGGGCTGGACCCCGGCGTTGTCGGCCGTCGCCGTGACCGTGGTGGATTCGCCGGCCGCGAGCGTGACCGTGCCGGTCGCGGCCGGGCCCGTGAGGGTCAGCCAGGCAAGGTCGGCAGCCTCGTGCCCACCGTCGCTGGTGCGCTTCTGCTCGCTGATCCGCACCTCAAGCGGGGCGGAGCCGCTGTTGGTCACTGTCACGTCGGCCGGCGCCTTCTGGGCCTTGTCGAGGAGCCAGTCGAAGTCACCTCCGGTGACGGTGGCGACGCCGGTCGTCAACGCCGTGTCGACCACCTCGGCCTGATCCTTCTTGGCGATGGTCACCGGGTGGCTGGCGGTGATGTAGTTCGGCGCCTCGACCTGCACGGTGTTCTCGCCGACCAGCGCCTGAGCCTTCCACCGGCCCTTTGCGTCGGTGGTGATGACCCGTTCACCGGCCGGCCCCTTGAGCGTGACGATCGCGCCCTCGATCGGCTTGCCGTCGTTCTTGTCGGTGACCGTACCCTCGATCGTGCCCGCGGCCGGGAGGGTGTACTCCAACCCCAGACCGGCCCTCAGGACGGGCTGGTCGAAGGAGTACTGGCTCGCGGGGTTGCGCGTCAGACTCTCCACGCCGACCGTCGCCGACGACCCGCGGGTGAGGGGGTTGTCGCCGCCGACGCCGTCGCCGTACCCGATCTGGATCCGTCCGTCCGCGATCAGGGTGACCGAGAAGCTCACCCGAGCCGCCCGGTCACTGTAGAAGGCGACGTTGCGCCATTCGATGACCTGCGCCGCCAGCCCGTCCACCTCTGTCGTGCCGAAGTAGATGCCCGCCTCGTCGTCGACGATGAGGTCGTCCCAGAGCGGGTAGATCGCGTCGATCGGGTACGGCGACGGCAGCGCCGTGTTGCTCCCCTGCGTGCTGGCGCGGTCGAAGGTCAGCGCGCCGTTCGTCGTCACACACACGCCGTCCCAGGCCGTGTCGTAGAACGGAGCCAGGAAGCTGGAGTCGAACCACAGCACGCCGCAGAGGTCGTCGCCGTGCCATCCGGACTCCTGCGTGCCCTGGCGGTAGAGGCCGTCGGTCACCTTCATCGAGTACGAGCGACCGGCGGGGGCCACCGGCACGGGGCCCGGCTCCGGCTGCTCGGGCTGGGGCTCGGGCTCCGCCGTGTCTGCCCGCGGGTCGAGCGTCACCCGCAACGCGGCGATGGTCGGCGGCTTCAGGCCCTTCGAGCCCCGCAGCTCCACGGTCAGCGGACCGCCCTCGTGCTTCACCACGGCGGTGCGCCAGTCGGCGGCGTTCGGCCCCACGGCCGCGGCCGGGTCGTACGCGTACTCCGTCAGCGTTCCGTCCACGAGGACGTCGAACACCCGCTTGCCCTTGGCCACCTTCTCGATCTCGGCGAACCCGAAATCGATCGCGTAGGTGCCCTTGGGCGCGTCGGGGAAGCGGTAGAACAACTGCTTGTCCGGCGTGGTGCGCTGCGACTGGAACAGGGTGTCGTCCGTGGTGCCGGCGATCCCGGCCTTCGTGGAGGCGTCCTTGGTCTTCCCCTCGTAACCCCACGTCGTTCTGCTGGCGGCCTGGTCGGCGGACCAGGTGTAGCCGGAGCCGTCGGTGAACCTGGGGCCGCCGGCGTTGACGCCGACCTGGTACTTCGTGGTCGTGAGAGTCACCGGGACGTAGGTCTTGGACTGGCGTCCGGAGTCGGACCGCACCACGATGTTCGCGCCGAGGGCCCCTGGCCTGGTGCCCTTCGAGGAGATCGAGACCTTGACGGTCGTGGACTGACCTGGGGCGAGGGTGCCGCCGGTCGAGGAGAGCGACAGCCACGGCAGGTCGGTGAGCAGGTCGTCCTCGACGTCGACCAGCACGACGTCGTCGGCGACCTGGTCCGCCGCCCACAGCGCACCGGTCGAGTCGGTCTCGAGGCCGCCGCCCTGGCCCGCCTTCTGGCCCGGGAACCACCACGCGTTCACCAGTGAGCAGTCGTCGGGGTCGACCTGCAGCAGGCGGGTGGGCCGGTTCGAGGTGAGGTCGGTGTACCAGATGGTGTCGGACGCCTGGTTGTAGGCCAGGCCCATCACCTCGGGCAGCGGCGGGGCGCAGAAGGACAGCAGCGCACCCGGGTTGTCGTGCGACGTCCCGGCGACGGTGCCGATCATGCCGTTCGCCCGGCCGCCGACGTAGAACACGTCCTCGGTGGGGTTGTAGGCGAGGCCGGTCAGCTGCAGCGTGGACCAGTCACCCTTGATCTGCCGGGTCTCCTTCCCGGTCTGCCGGTCGAAGCAGTGGATGAAGCTGGCCGGGCTGTCCTCCATCTGGCACATGTCACCGGTCTTGGCGTCGAGCGCCATGTCGAACGCCCGGTACGCGGGGTTCCACGACGCGTCGAAGACCTTCCCGGTCGGCTTGCCCGTCACCGTCCAGGCGGTGTTGGTCCGCGCGTTGTAGTCGTGGACCCAGACGTCGCCGTCGTACCCGACGCCGGACGGCTCCTTCTCCGCGATCGTGCCCGGGATGGCGATCCGGGTGATGACGTCACCGCCGGAGGTCGTACCGACCTTGGCGGCCGCCTGCGCTTCCGCGGCGCTCGCCGTCGCGGCCTTGCCGTCGACGTTCGACGGCTTCATGCCGCTCGCACCGGCCTTCCAGGCGGTGAGGTCGATCGTGCTGGCCGCACCCTTCCCGGTGCGCGCGGTGGCGCCGGCGGCGTCAAGCTCGGGGTGGCGCGCGGCCTCGCCCAGGTTGTACGTGAGCGGGGCGGAACCGTTGTTGGTCAGCGTCAGCGTGCCCGCGCCGTTCTGGTCGGTACCCAACAGCGCGTCGAGGCCGTCGGCCTTCAGGCCGGCGGCACCCGTGGTCAGCCGCGCGTCGATCTTGGCACTGGCGTAGAGCTTGTCCAGGGAGAAGGGGTACGCCGCGGTCGTGTAGTTCGGCGCGTCGACAGTCATGGTGTAGTCGCCGACCGGAAGCTGGCGATGCACCATGCCCGTCCCGTTGGTCGTGACGGTCTCGACGAGCCCCAGCTTGTCCGTGAACGAGACCTTGGCCCCGGCCACCGGCAGCCCGTCGTTCTGGTCGACGACTGTCGCGTCCAGGTACCCGAAGTCAGGCATGTCGTAGGTGACGATCATCCCGTCGCGCAGCACCGGGGCGCTGTCGGAGAACCGGATGCCGTCGACACCGGCCCAGCCCTGAATGCCCGTGGTGGCGTGCACGCCGGCGGTCACCGGGTCGTCGGACCCGACGCCGTCGCCGTACCCGAAGATCACCGTGCCGGAGCGGGTGAGGGTGGCCGAGAAGCTGACCGGCTCCGTGTACTCCGACCGGATCGGATAGGCCCAGAGCTTGGCCCTGCGGTACTCGACGACGAACGCATCCTCGCCGTTGACCTTGGTGGCTGCCGTGAAGACACCCCCGCCGGGGGCGAACTCGACGGGACTCTGGACGTAGAACGGGAAGATGCCTGCGCCGCCGCTGCCGGGGCCGGTGCTGGTGTCCGGGGAGATCACGCCACGCAGGCCGACGCCGAGGGTGTCGTGGCTGCCGTTGTAGAGCGCGATTGGGAACGGCAGCTTCACCGTCGCCCACACCCCACTGGTGAACGCGACAGGGTCGGTGCCGCGCAGGTACGCGCCGTCCGAGACGGCGCAGCTGTAGCCGCCCTTGTCGACGACGAGCCCGACGGGGATCTCGCGCGACTCGTTCTGCGCGCCGACGGTCAGCGGGACGGACGTGGGGGAGAAGCAGGCGTTGGGCTTGACACCCAGCGTGTACCCGCCCTCGGGAACAGCGGTGATCGTGAACGCGCCGTTGGCATCCGTGCGTACCGGCTTCAGCGGCGTGTCCCTGACGGAGACGTCGGCGTTCGGGACGGGCCGCTTCTTGTCATCGACGACAGTGCCGCTGATGTCGTGCCGCACGGCGGCCGTGAGCGGCAGCTTGACGGAGGTGTCCTGGCCGAGGGTGATCGTGACGTTGGCGGTCGCGGTCAGGTAGCCGAAGACCTTGGTGCTGAGCTGGTAGGCGCCGACCGGAAGGTTCGTCGTGAACCGGCCGTCCTTGTCGGTTCCGATCGACCGGCTGAACGGTCCGCTGATCGTCACCTCGGCAGCGGGGACCGGGGCGCCGTTGGCGGTGACGACACCGGTGAGGGTGCCGCCCTGTCGGGGCGCGAGCTCGAGCAGGCGGACGAGGTCGAGCCGGCCCTCGCCGTACTTGTTGTTGACCTGGGCGGTGCCTCCGCACTCGGTGTCGTCGACGTCCACGGCCGACTCGGCGAGCAGGCGGCGGGTTGCCTCGACCTGCCCGATGAGGGTCGGGTCGTAGCTCCACAGCGCCGCGACGGCACCGGCGACGTGGGGTGCCGCCATCGAGGTGCCGGACATCTCGGTGTAGCTGTTGTTCGGATAGGACGAACGAACGGCGTCGCCCGGAGCGGAGATCTCGGGCTTGATCCGGCCACCTTCACCCTCGCCCTTGCGGGAGAACGACGCGAGCGTGCCGTCCGACGAGTACGCGCCGACGGAGTAGGCGCTCTCGGCGGAGCCGGGCGAGGAGACGGTGTCGCAGGCCGCGTACGGCGTGGTGTTGCCCGATGACCAGACGCTGAAGATGCCCGCGGCGCTCCACGCCTCGTCGATGGCCTGGAAGAAGTCGTCGAAGCTGTGCTCGACGGTCTGGCCCCACGAGTTGTTGACGACGTGGGGGCGCTTGGACGGGTCGGGGTTGTTCCCCTGGACGTCGGTCGGGGCGAGCAGCCACCAGCCGGACCGCAGCAGCGACTCGACGCCGGTGCTGTCGCAGCAGCCGTTCGTCGCGATCCACTGCGCGTCCGGGGCGACGCCGACGTGGTTGGTGCCGTCGTCGCCGACCATGGTGCCCATGGTGTGCGTGCCGTGTCCGTTGTCGTCGCACGGTGCGCCAGTGCACGTGCCCCGGACGCCCATCCAGTTGTAGTTGTGGTCGACGGTACCGTCGGGCTTCGTGCCGCGGTACTGGTGCGCCAGGGCGGGGTGGTCGAACTGGACGCCCGAGTCGAGGTTGGACACGGTGATGCCCGCACCGGTGGCGCCCATGGCCCACGCCTGCGGGGCGTGGATGGCGTCCAGACCCCACGAGACGGTGCCCGCCTCGGCGGCGTTCTTCGGGGCGGTGGGGCGGGCAGCCTGGTCAGTGGGGATCTTCTCGTCCACGGGCTCGACCAGCGCGACCTGCGGCGTCGCGTGGATCTCGGCGACCTGCACCTTGGAGGCCACGTTGAGGGCGAGTTTCTCGGTGCCCCCCTTGACGAGCACGGCGTTGGCGATCGGGTAGGAGGTGTACTTGACGCCCGCCCGGTCGAGGTCGGTGGAGACGGATGCCAGGGAGTCCTTCGTCGCTGCGGTCAGTGCGTCGTAGACGAACTGGCCACGAGCGGCCCAGTCGGTGAGCTTCTTCGCTGGCCCGAGGTCGGCAGTGGTCTCGAACCTGATCCAGAAGTCGGAAGCCGGAGACGTGCGGAAGCGATCCTTCAGGCTCGGGGCGATCTTGTTGACGGCGGCGCCGGGATCCGGCTCAGCGGCAGACGCCGGTGGAGCCTGGATCATGCTCAGGCCGACCGCTGCGGCAAGCGTTGCCGCGAGGGCTTTGAGTCTCATGGGAGTCCTTTGACCTACAGGGGTTGGTAGGGGTCGTGGTTCTTGTGGTCGTCGGCACCGTCAACGTCACGGGCGTCGGGGCCGCTGACGTCCGGCTCGCGGGGCGGCTCGGGTGGTGGCGGGTGCTCGATGGCGGCGTCGTCACCCGCGACAGGTCGCTCAGGCATGCATTGCCCGACGGCTATGAATCATGGAGTCATGCTCGGCGGGACGAGTGACAGTCGCTATCCAGCGGATACGTCAATTTTCACGACGCGTCGTGGAGGGAGTCCTCTTCAGCGAACACTCCGGCCTCCACTGCCTTGACCGCGAGCGCGGTCCGGGAGCTCACTTTCAACTTGCGCATCGCGGCACGAAGCTGCTGATCCACTGTGGCCGGCGACTTGGCCAGGATCCGGCTGATCTCCCGGTTCGTCTTGCCGGCGACGACCAGTTGGACCACGTCGAGCTCGCGAGGGGAGAGCTGGTCGCCATACCCGCGTCGGCCGCCGCGCCACAGTCGCGGGACGTCGGCGCCCTGTTCGCGAAGCCGCTGTGCGACCCGGTCCGCATCGCCGCGCGCCCCGAGCCTGAACAGCTGCTCGTACTGTGCCGCCAGCAGCTCTCGGCCCTGCTCGATCTGGCCCTGCGCGATGAGCGCCTCGGCTTGACGCTCGCGGGCGAGCATGGCGTCGTAGGGGCGCGGCAACGCGCTCCAGGCGCGGGCCGCCCGACCGTATGCCGTAGCCGCGCGGGCGTGGTCTCCGGCTGCGGCGAGCAGCAGGGCACGGCAGACGGTGAGCGAGGCGCGAGGCGCAGGCGCCGTACGGCCACGCAGTCCTCTGGCGAACTGGTCGCCCAGACGGGTCGCGGCCTCCAGATCCCCCGCGGCGAGGTGCGCCTCGATCCGGGCGGGAACGAGGTCCGTCGCCCAGACCCAGATGCCTTTCCTCCGGACGGTGTCCATCGGCTCATTCGTGATCTGCAGTGCACGGCCGCTGTTTCCGTCCGTCAGCCACAGCCTGGCCAACGCGGCGGCTGCCTCCATCGTGTCGTCGGCTGCGCCGAGACGGGCAGATTCCTCGAGGACCAGCCGGAACTGTTCCTCCGCCGCGCGCCGCCGACCGGCTGCGGCTGCCAGCCGCGCAGCGAGGCGAATGCTGCCGAGGTAGTGCGCCGGCCGGTCCCGGTCGGCATCGGCGAGTGCCGTGCTTCGCTCCGCGAGGCCCTCCCACCGGCCGGTGAGCCACGCCAGGTTGGCCTGTTCGAGTCCGACGTTGTGGTGCAACCGGGACGCCTGCTCGGCCTCGGCAAGGCGCATGGCCACGGCGAGGTGTTCCTCCGCGTCGGCGTACCGACCCCAGATCAGTGCGCCGGTCCCGACGTTTGCGTGGATGCGGGCCACGTCGAGACGCTCCGCCGGCGTCGCGCCGTCGATGGGGAGGTCGGCGACGACGTCCCACGCCTCCTCTTCGCCGAGCATGAGCAACGCCGCGGCCCGGTTGCCGGCCAGGTTCAGTCGCTCCGCGGGAGAATCGAAGTCGGCGGTGAGTTCAGCGGCGCGATCCAGCCAACGTCGATGGGTCGCCGCCGGCCACGGTCCCGCATAGGCCCAGCCAAGGTAGGTCATTGCCCGAGCCGCCTCGACCGGGTCATGGTCGAGGTTGGCCACCGCCTGCTCCAGCTCGCTGAGTGCTGCCTGCGCCTCACCCCCGGTGATCAGGAGCCGACCCAGGGGGTTGCGGATCTCGGCCTGCTGGCGGGCGGAGAGACCGGGGGTCTCCAGCACCGAGCGCAAGGTACGGATCACGCGGTGGTAGACCTCGTCGACCGGTTCACGACGGCCCAGTGCGGCGACTCCGGCGATGCGCGCGACCCGTGCCCGGTCCACAGGCGCCAGCACGGCCCACGTCAACAGGTCGACGAGCAGGTCGACCGCCTTGGTGTGGTCGCCCGAGGCCATGGCCAGCTCGGCACTCTGCTCGGCGTACCGTGCCCAGGACTGCGTCTCGCCCGCCTCGCGGAAGTGGTGGGCAAGCTGTGCCACCGGCGGTGGATGGATGTGCTCCACGGCCCGGCCGGCCCGCAGGTGGAAGTGCCTGCGGTCGGTCAACGGGATCGCTTCGTAGACAGCCGTGGCGGCCAGCACATGACGGAATCGCCACCGGCCGCGGTCGTCTCCGTCCAGGACACCGGCGCCGGCCGCCTCCGCGACAGCGCCTCGGCACGCGGCTGGTGACAGACCGGCGGTCATCGCGATCGTTTCCACCGATGACCGCTCAGCCAACGTCGCCGCGGCCCGCAACACCTGCTGCGCCGTCGGCGACAGACGGCCCACCCGCTCCCGGGTGGAGTCGCGCACCGTTGGCGGCACCTGTAGCTCGCGCAACTTCAGCCGGACCCACTGCCCGTCGCGGAAGACGAGGTCGGCGCGGTCGCACATGAGGCGAACCGACTCCTCCACGGCCAGCGGAACACCGCCGGTCCGCTCGTGCATGAAGGTCGTGAACTCCTGGGATATCGGGTTGCCGTCCAGCATCGAGGACACCAGCGCTGCCGTGTCGTCGGGTCGCATCGGCGCCAGGGCGATCCTCAGCTGGGTCACGCCAGCAGGCAACCGGGACGTCAGCCGCAGCAACAGCGAACCGTCGTCCACCTCCTCCGGCCGATAGGAGATCACGAGGCTGGGCCCCTGCGACTGCTGTCGGGAGGTGACGAACAGCAGGAACTCCAGGGTCACCTCGTCGGCCCAGTGCGCGTCCTCGAGCACGAGAACATCGACATGCAGAGCCCGCAGCAGCTCCTCCAGGGCGCGGAACAGGCGATGCCGCGCCGCCTTCGCATCGCCCAGGGGCTGCAATGCGGGCGGCAGGTCCGTGGACCACTCGGGGAACAGGGGCCGTAACGCACCCGCAAGCTCGGTGAGCCGCAATCGCGACACCGGACGGTCGATCCCACGGAACGCGTCGACGATCGGCCCCAACGTCAGCGACTCGCGAAGCGGTGGGCACACCGACACCAAGGCGGTGCGCTGGCCCGGTGCGGCCAGCCACTCTCGCAGCAGTCGGCTCTTCCCGATCCCCGCCTCGCCCTCGACCAGCACGATCGCCGGTGGCCGGGCCAGGGCGCCCCGAAGCGCCGCCAGCTCCCGATCACGACCCACGAAGTGCGGAGTGGAGACGGTCGGTGAGGTCCCGTCGTCCTCGGGCGAGGGGTCGAGCATGCGTGATGATCTCGCTTTTCGCTGCCCGGACACAAGTACCCCCTCGTGGCGACTCGCGTCACGGGATCCTTCTCGCAGCATGCCGGGGACTGATCGGCGAAGGGCTGCCGCACTGGTCTTCGCCGCATGGCGTTGCGTCCGGACCAGTTCAATGACCCGCCGTACGACTGCAGGTCCGCCGTACTGCTCCGGGAAGGCGACTCGGGCGACTGACGCAGGTGTGGTCAGCGGTTGTTCCCCGATGTTGGCCGCCTGCCACTGGACGGGGTGGCACCCTGAGCACGTGGACAGGGCAGTGAGCCGGGGGAAGCTGGCATCGGGATTACGGTGAACGGCCTCTGATGCGTACCGCGTTGATCGTAGTAGCCGCGCTGGCGACGGCGGTGGTCGTGGACCTGATCACTGGCATGGTCGTCCGCCGCATAGCCCGTGGCCGTTACCGCTGGCTGCTGGAGCCGCTGCGGCATGCCTGCCGCCGCCCGGCGGCAGCGGTCCTGCTGGCCGGGGCGCTGTACTACGCGCTGCCTCTGGGACCGGTCGGGTGGCAGCCTCAGCTGCGGCACGTCGCCCGGGTGGCGCTGGTGATATCCGGGGCATGGTTGGTGAACAAGGCGTTGCACGTCGCCGAGGCGGTCGCGTTCAGTCGACTGCCTGGCGACGCGGTCGCCAGCCGGCGGGTCCGGCGGGCCCGGACGCAGATTCGCCCCGTGCGGCGGCTCACCGTCGCCGTGGTCACCATCGTCGCGATCGGCCTGATCCTGATCACCTTTCGGCCGGTACGCCTCTTCGGCGTCTCCGTGTTGACGTCGGCGGGGGTGGTCGGCGCGTTGATCGGCCTGTCGGCCCGTACCGCGCTCGGCAACGCGTTCGCCGGTGTCCAGGTCGCGTTCGCCGACGGCCTGCACGTCGGCGACGTGCTGGTGGTGGACGGCGAATGGGGCCGGGTTGAGGAGGTGAAGCTGACCAACGTGGTGATCCGGCTCTGGGACGAGCGGATGCTCATCCTCCCGACCACGTACTTCACCGAGCGGCCGTTTCAGAACTGGACCCGGAACGAGTCCAGGGTTGTCGGCAAGATCCAGATTCATGTCGACCACACCGCCGACCTGGACGACCTACGACGGGAAACGCGCCGGCTGGTCGAGTCCTCACCGCTGTGGGATCGCCACCAGTGGGTGCTCCAGATGGTCGACTCCACCCCCCAGACAGCGGTCATCCAGGTTCAGGCCTCGGCCGCCGACGGCGCCAGCGCCTGGGACCTGCGCTGCGACCTGCGCGAGGGACTGGTGCGCTACCTGCGCGACCGCCATCCCCAGTGGCTTCCCCGCACCCGCAGTCAGTATCAGCCTTGAATGGGCGGGGCCTGAGCTCAAATCCGCTCGATGGCGACCCCGTTCAGCCCGCATCTCTTGAGGGCAACCCGTCAATGGCGCCCGGGGCCTCCTCTCTCCGTTGGGAGTCCAGCGGGCGTCTTGGGGCCGGGTACCTGCTCCAGCCCGACTTCTGGAACCGCACACTGGAGAACTGGCAGTCGGACCTACTGGCCGTCTCCCGATGGTCGTTCTTTCGATCTACCTGCGACAGCGAGGGTCCTCACAATCCAAGCCGGTCGGCGTGGCGCACACCGCCACCGGAATGGAGGGCTGAGACCTCTCCACGATTCCAGGATATTCACAACCTGATCCGGTAATCGCTTCCGGTTTTTCCTACGTGATCTGCTTCAGCTGGAACGCTGACCAGGTGGAGCAGCAATCGGGACGACCGGCGCGGGGACGGCTCCTGTCGGTCAGGCGTGCCCTGTGGTCGTTAGCCGTCGGTGTCGTGGCAGGGACCGCCATCGCGTTGGTCGGGGCACCGGAGTTGACGCCGCTGGTGATCTGGACGATCGCGGCGGGCACGGTCCTCGTCTGGGTGTGGCGGGCCTGCTGGCCGGCGAGCCCACGGCGCACCGAGCAGCTTGCCGAGGCGGAGCAGCAGTCCCGTTCCACCGATGCGGCGGTCCTGATCGCGTCCGTCATCAGCCTCGTCGCCGTGGCCGAGGCGCTCATCCGCGCCTCGAACCAGCAGGACGTGGTGGCTGTCACGCTGGTGATCCTCAGCGTCGTCGCGGTGGTCCTGGCGTGGGCGCTGGTGAATACGGTCTTCGCACTCAAGTACGCGCGGCTGTACTACCGCCACGATGGCGGCATCGATTTCAAGCGGGAAGATCCACCGGCCTACGCCGACTTCGCGTACGTCGCCTTCACCGTCGGCATGTCCTACGCCCCGGGCGAGAACGAACCCACAAGCAACCGCATGCGCCGGATCGCGCTCGGGCATGCCCTGCTCTCCTACACCTTCGGAACTGGCATCCTGGCCGTCGCCGTCAACCTGGTCACCAACCTGGGCCAATCATGACCCCCGCGGAGCATGCAGTGGCGTGACCTGGCCCGCTGCCATGTCGCCACCACGGTGGACGTCGATCAGCCCGGCGGCTGCTGCCCCTGCGGTCCTGCTAGCCGCGTCGTGACCTGCCTCAGTGGCTGACTACTGTGGACGGTCCTCTTCATCCGTCGCCACGCCGCTCGGGCCGGAGACCCGCCCAGCACGCTGCCGAGACCCTCCACACCGCCGCCAGCCGTCGTTCCGCTGGTCTGAGCCAGTTGCTGGGTGGACTGCCCGAGCTGCTGGGCGGCCTGCCCGAGTTGTTGACCGACCTGCTGGGTGGCCTGCTGCAGCGTCTGCGACAGCGGACCATTGGGCCCCAGCGCCTCCTGCGCTGTCTGCCCCACCTGGTCCACGGCCTTGTCCACCGTCTTCACCACCGACTCGATGATCTGAGGGTTGCGCTCGATCGTGCGGAGGGCGCTGTCGAGAATTCCCCGTACCTCGTCGAGCCGAACCTCGAGCATCGCCTCGGCCTCGACGCCCTTGATATCGATCTTCACCGTGCCGAGACGCGCCTGAACGCCCACGTCGAGCTGGAGCAGGCTACCCAGCCGGGCTCGCAGAGAAACAGAGGCGTCCAGATCGTCGACCTCGACGTAGATCTGTTCGACCTTGACCTGCGGAATCTGGAGGACGACGTCCGGGTCTGACATGGTCTTGCTGCTGTGCCCACCAGCCGGCTGGGGAAGGCCGTGCTCACCACTCGTCGGGGCGGGCAACTCTCGTGCGCCCGTGTCCCGGCTCTCCGGTTCGGTCATCCCGCACTCCTCGGGCCTCGCCTAACATCCGGACCGAATCGAGCCCACCTATCGGTGTGGCCTAGGTGCCGATCCGGCGAGGCTGGAGCTGTCCAGAGCCAGGCCCGGTCAACTGCCAGAACTCCTGCGGCAACTGGTCGACGAAGTCTCCGTACTCCTTCGCGCTGGCAGCCTCACGCAGGGTATCCATCACGGCCCGCGCTCCCTCCGTGGCCATCTCGCGATCGACCCCTGCCCGGGACTGCACCCGTTCCAGGAATTCGGTGAGACCGAACCGTTCCGGATCTTCGGTGGGCCTGGACACCAGGCCTCGTAGCTCCTCGGGGAGCTGGGAGGCGAGGTCCCTTGCCTGGCCACCAGTGATCCGTTTTGCCACAGTCTCGAGCGTGGCGCGGGTAATCGGTTCCGCCTGCCCCGGTGAAACCTTGGGTCGTGCTGCCACAGACTGAATGAACTCGCTGTAGTTCACCTCGGGTCCCCTCTCGAAACGGATTGCGGCGGGTTCCCACCCACGCCCGGGTGAAACGGCGGTTCGCCCGCCCTCAGGATGGTGGCGAAGGGCGGTGGGTGATACGCCGGGTCACCCGCAACTGGTACAGGCCGGCGCTGGTGAGGGCATAGAAGACGGGTAGGAAGGGAAAGATGACCAAGCCGATCAAGGGTGCCACCAGGTAGCCGATCACCCCCGCGAGGAGGTACAGGACGACCCCGGCAAGGGCCCGGAACCGCTCGCCGTGAAAGAAACCGCCCTTGCCCTGCTCCTTCAGCAGATCAGGGTGCCTGGCCAGGTAGTGGTAGAACGCCAGCCACGTCGCGCACAAGAACGCGCCGATGAGCGCATAGAAGGCGATGGCCACACGCTGGTCCGCGTTGTTGTGCTCCTGCAGCGCATGCGACACGACAATCGTTGGAAACGGCAGCAGCGCCGTGCTGAACAGTACGAGCAGGTTCATCCAGTGCAGCCCACGATCGACCTGCCGAATGCGGTTGAACGCCGCCTTGTGGTTGAGCCAGACGACGGCCACGTACGAGTAGGACGCGAGATAGGCGACGTACGACGGCCACTGACTGAGCAAACCGGACAGGAGACGACCAGGTGGGACGTCCGGTATCCCGAGGTCCAGGACGAGCAGCGTGATGATGATGGCGAAGATCGCATCGCTGAACGCCACGGCACGGCTGGTGTCCGATCGGGTGCCTAGGTCTGTGTCTGGCCCGCTCACCGACCGCGCCTACCCAGGGTCGTCTGCGGCAAACAGCTGGGCAGCTCGGTGGCGAATGCAGGGCCGCCCGCAGATCCGCGCCTGTGGACAGACAACGCATCCGGCCACCGAGCGTGCTGCGGTGGCCGGATGCGTGGGTGATGGTGGTCAGGGCTTGAGGACGACCTTCTCGCAGTTGTCCTGCTTGTTCTTGAAGATCTCGAAGCCGCGTTCTGCCTGGTCGAGCGGCAGGGTGTGGGTGATGACCCGGGTCGGATCGATCTCCCCGCGTTCGATGCGCTGCAGCAGCGGCTTCATGTAGCGCTGCACGTGACACTGGCCGGTACGCAACGTCAGCGCCCGGTTCATCCATGCCCCGGCCGGGAACTTGTCGAGGAAGCCGCCGTACACGCCGATCACCGACACGGTGCCACCGCTGCGGCACGACAGGATCGCCTGCCGGAGCGCGTGCGGTCGCTCGGTCTCCGAGCGGACGGCCTGCTTGATCCGGTCATACGCGTGCACGTGCGCGCTGCCGTGGCTGGACTCCATGCCGACGGCGTCGACGCACTTGTCCGGTCCCCGCCCACCGGTCAGTTCCAGCAGCCGCGACCGCACATCGACTTCCTCGAAGTTCACCGGTGTGTGGCCCGCCCGTTCGGCCATCTGCAGGCGGTACGGCTCCTTGTCGATAGCGATGACCTTCGCGGCGCCGAGTGCCCGGGCACTGTCCATCGCGAACTGGCCGACCGGACCCGCCCCCCACACCGCCACCACGTCGGTGGACTGGATGTCGCACATTTCGGCACCCATGTAGCCGGTGGGCAGGATGTCGGAGAGGAACAGGACCTGCTCGTCGGTCAGGTCCGACTCGATCTTCAGCGGGCCGACGTCGGCGAACGGCACCCGCGCGTACTGCGCCTGACCGCCCGCGAAGCCGCCGGTCAGATGCGAATAGCCGAAAATTCCGGCGACCGGGTGGCCGAACATCTTCTCCGCGATGCCGGCGTTGGGGTTGGAGTTTTCGCAGCAGGAGTACAGCTCGGAGGCGCAGGCGCCGCACGCGCCGCACGCGATGGGGAACGGCACGACAACCCGGTCCCCGACGCGCAGCCGGCCCGGATCAACGCCCCGACCGACCTCGATCACCTCGCCCATGAACTCGTGGCCCATGACGTCGCCGTCCTGCATGGTGGGCACATACCCATCGAGCAGGTGCAGGTCCGAGCCGCAGATCGCCGTCAAAGTGATCCTTACGATGGCATCGCGCTCGTTCAGGATCTTCGGGTCCGGCACGTCACGAACCTTGACCTTGTTGCGACCCGCCCAGGTGTTCGCCCTCACGAATCGGCCCCCTTCGCCAGCTCGGAATCCGACAGCGGTTGCGCCGGACGCTGCGGGAACTCCTTGCGTGCCCGCTTGCCCCACGGGGCGCCCTCGGATCGGACCACCTGGCCGGTCTCCAGCACCTGCTTGAGCCGGCGCAGGTCGTCGTCGAGCTGCTGGTGCGGTTCCTCGCCGAAGTACTTGGCGACCGCCTTGCCGACCGCGCCGCCCGGGATGTCGTACGACAGAACGACGTGCACCTCGGTGCTCACCCCGTCCGGGGCGGGCACGAACCGGACCGTGCCGGCGTTCGGCACGTCGGCGTTCCCGGTCGACCGCCAGGCGATCTTCTCGCCGGGTGCCTCGTCGACGATCTCCGCGTCCCACTCGACGTTAGTGCCGAACGGAGCGCTGGCGGACCAGTGGCTCGTACGGTCGCCGGTGGTGCGGATCTGCTCGAGGTGGGCCATGAACGTCGGGAGGTTGCCCAGGTCGCGCCAGAACGCGTAGACCTTGGGCGGGGGTTTGCGGATGGTCGTCGTGGCTGTCAGCTCCATGGGTCCTCCTTCGCGTGAGCCTCGTGCCGTCGGCGCTGAGCCGATCTTCTTCGCCCGGGTGGCCTGCACGGCGGTCAGCAGATCCACCACCGTGATCCCGACGACGGCGCCAGTGACAGCGACGAGGCGACGCCGGGGGCGCCCGCTGCGGTGGGCGATGGCCACCCCGAGGGAGGCCAGGTCCATCGCGTCACCCACGACCCGTGTCCACGCCCAAACGCTCTTTCGCCGGCTCGTCAGGAGCCCGGCCGCGTGTACCAACTCCCGCGCCCCGACCAGCGGCACCACCGCCCGGGTCGTCGGGGAGTCGTCCACTCCGCTGATTCGGCGCACCGTGCCCGGTGCCGCCAGCTGTGCCACGCCCAGGCCGAGACTCACCCAGCCGAGCCGGCGTCCTCGCCGCTGCACGTCGTCCTGCCTTGCCTTCGCTGCCTCTCGGGTTGCTAGTTGAGTCACGGGTAGCCTCCGTATCCGGTCGCGCCCGGCCGCGTTTGTCGGTTCACGACGGTCCGGAGCGCGACCCGTATGGGCCCGGATACCCCTCGGAAACCACCTCAACCCGCCCATCGGCCGCAGTAGGGAGGCGATCCCTGTCCCGCTGCTCAGTCCGCCGTCATGACAGCCGCTGTTCGGCGGGAGCGGCGGCGTGTCGGGCGGCGGGACAGCCGTCGTCACGGGCTCAGGACCGGCTTGATGCTCCCGGCCCTGAGCCCCGTCGGTCAGGCCGTCGCCATCTGGCGGACGTCTTCGCCCTGGGCGAACTCCTCGACCATCTTGGCGCAGAAGGCCGGAAGGTCGCTGGGGCTGCGGCTGGTGACGAGGCCGTTGTCGACCTGCACCTGTTGGTCGACCCAGTTTCCGCCGGCGTTGCGGATGTCGGTGCGCAGGCTGGGGAACGAGGTGAGGGTCCGGCCGTTGACCATGCCGGTCTCGACCAACGACCACGGCCCGTGGCAGATCGCCGCCACCGGCTTGTGCTGTTGGAAGAACGCCCGGACGAAGTTCATCGCCTCCGCGTTCATCCGGAGCCGGTCGGGGTTGACCGTCCCGCCCGGCAGCAACAGGGCGTCGTAGTCAGCCGCATCGACGTCGTTCACGGTCCGATCCACCCGGTAGCGGTTGGCAGGGTTGATGTCCTGGTTCATCGACTGGATCTCGCCGGACTGCAACGAGATCAGGTGAACCTCGGCTCCCGCCTGCTCCGCGGCGGCTCGGGACTGGGTGTATTCCACGTCCTCCACTCCGTCGGCGGCGAGGCAAGCGACTCGCTTGCCGGTCAGTGGCTGCTGGCTCTGCGCCATCTCGGTGGCCTCCCCTTCGCGGCGCCGCCCGGTCGGCGTCGCGTCGCTGGATCGCGGTCGCCTTCCCGGTGCGGGGGACGGGCAAACAGGCCAGCAAAGCCCGCCCGATGGTGGACGATCCTTCCCGCCTGCACGCTGCGCAACCGGTGCCGGTGGGCGAGCGTGGCGCGTCGTGCGCGTGTGCTGCCTGTCGCAGCGGGTAAGGCAGACAACCCAACTGGAACCGGGAAAGGTCGACATGACCCTCGCCAGCGATGCGATCGAGATGCCGTCCGGCCAGCCCATGCCCGTGCTCGGGCAGGGAACGTGGTACCTCGGCGAGAACCCTGCAAGGCGCCAGGACGAGCTGGCCGCCCTGCGTGCCGGGCTCGACCTGGGCATGACCATGATCGACACTGCGGAGATGTACGGTGACGGCGCTTCCGAGGAACTCGTCGGCGAGGCGATCGTCGGACGACGGGCCGACGTCTTTCTGGTCGACAAGGTGCTGCCGTCGAACGCCAGCCGACGGGGAACCGTGCAGGCCTGCCGCCGCAGCCTGCAACGACTCGGCGTCGACCATATCGACCTCTACCTGCTGCACTGGCGTGGCACGCATCCACTCGCGGAGACGATCGAGGCGTTCGCCGAACTTGTCGACGCCGGTGACATCGGACAGTGGGGCGTGAGCAACTTCGATCTTTCGGACATGACGGACCTCTTTGAGGCGGGCGGAAGTGCCTGCGCGACGAATCAGATTCTGTACAACCTCACCCGCCGTGGTCCCGAGTACGACCTCCTACCGTGGCTACGTGAGCATCGGATTCCGGTGATGGCGTACTCGCCGATCGAGCAGGGTCGACTGCTCGGCCACCCCCAGGTCGCGGAGGTCGCCGCCCGGCGCGGGGCCACGGCCGCCCAGGTCGCGCTGGCCTGGCTGCTACGGCAGGAGATGGTCGCGGCCATCCCCCGGTCGTCCAGGCCAGAACACACCCAGGAGAACGCTGAGGCGCGCGACGTGCAGCTGACCGAGGAGGACGTGGCGGCACTCGACACGGCGTTCCCGCCGCCGGCAGCCCCGCAACCGCTGGAGATGTTGTAGGACCAGCGGCCGTTCCGGCGGGAGACACCCGACCGGCAGGAACTCATTCAGTGCCAGAACCGCCGCGACGCGGTCGCCGTTTATGAAAGGGTTTGCCCTGAAAGTTGCCAATAATTGACGGCACCCGCACGAGCAGACCAAGCGACAGGGGCGGACATGAGGTGGCTGATCGGCGGAGCGGTCGTGGTTGCCGGCGGGGTGGTCGCGCGGCGTCTGCTCGGCGGGACCGACCAGGGTGACGGCCACCGGCAACGGGGTCAGGCACGGCGGCGCGGGCCGCAGTGGCACGTGGCGACGGTGAACCGACCAGCGGGTGACGTCGCCCCCGGCGGGCAACTCCCCGAGCCGCTGGCCGGGCTTGGGGACGCCGTCGAGGTCCAGCTCCGGCCTGCCCCCGGCGACCAGGGGACGGAGATCGCCGTACGGCTGCGCGACGGTTCTCGACTACCTGTCGCCGCCGCCGCTCGACGAGCCACCGGCCGGGATCCGGAGCAGGCCATCCGCGCTGCGCTGCGAGAGTCGAAGCAACTGATCGAGACCAGTGAGGTCCTCCATCCCGACTATCCACCCACCACCGAGCCGACTCCGATGAACAAGCCACTGCGGATGGCCACCCAACAGGGTCGGCGGGAGGGACGACTGTGAAGGCACTGGTCTGGGAAGGAGCCAACGAGCTCGCGGTGCGGCAGGTTCCGGACCCGCAACTCCGCAACGAGCAGGACGCCATCGTCCGGGTCCGTCGGACGGTGACCTGCGGGTCGGACCTGCACCTGCTCGGCGGGTACATCCCGTTCATGGAACGCGGCGATGTCCTCGGGCACGAGTTCCTTGGCGAGATCGTCGAGGTCGGTCCGCAGGTACGCAACCACAAGGTAGGCGACCGGGTCGTCGTCTGTTCGTTCGTCTCCTGCGGCAAGTGCTGGTACTGCCAGCAACAACAGTTCTCGCTGTGCGACAACGGGAACACGAACCCGATGATCACCGAGAACGTCTGGGGTGCCGCGCCCGGAGGCTGCTACGGCTACTCCCACGCACTCGGCGGCTTCGCCGGCAGCCACGCCGAATACATCCGCGTCCCCTACGCCGACCAGGGCGCCTTCACCGTCCCGGACGAGGTGAGCGACGAGCGCGCGCTGTTCGCCTCCGACGCCGCGCCGACCGGCTGGATGGGCGCCGACCTCGCCGGGGTCAAACCGGGTGATGTCGTGGCGGTGTGGGGCGCCGGTGGGGTAGGGCAGATGGCGGCCCGCGCCGCCGTGCTGCTCGGTGCCGATCGGGTGATCGTGATCGACCGACTCGACAACCGGCTCCAGATGGCCCAGACGCATCTCGGCGTCGAGACGCTGAACTACGAACAGCAGGACGTCAGCGGCGAGTTGCTGGAACGCAGTGGTGGTCGAGGCCCGGACGTGTGCATCGAGGCCGTCGGCATGGAGTCGCACAGCAGCGGTCCGCAATTCTGGTACGACCAGGTCAAGCAGCAGCTGCGCATCGAGTCCGACCGCCCGATCGCCGCGCGGGAGGCGATCTACAACTGTCGCAAGGGCGGCAGTGTGTTCATCCTGGGCGTGTTCGCCGGCCTGGTGGACAAGTTCCCGCTCGGGGCGGTGATGAACAAGGGGCTGACGCTGCGCGGCGCGCAGCAGCACGGACAGCGCTACATTCCCATGCTGCTCGAGCGAATGGCCCGCGGCGAGTTGGTCCCGGAGCATCTCGCGACGCACACCATGACGTTGGACGAGGCGCCGCGCGGCTACGAGATGTTCAAGCAGAAACTCGACGGATGTGTACGTGCCGTCTTCCAGCCAACCAGCTGACCGTCGCGACCAGGGACTACTCCCACTTACCTCCCCCTGTGGGACTGTCCGCTCTTCTCGTCCCGCCAGCCGTCGGGTTGGGGATGGTAGCCGTACGCGGCAGCCCGTACCGTTTCCTCGTTTTCCAGCCCGGAGCCGATCGCGCCGCCGACGGTGGCCAGCGAGCTGGTGATCCAAGCGAGCGTCAGATAGTCGGTGAGGTTGACTGGTCGCTGCAGGGTCTGCTCCAGCACGGAGGTGTCGATCAGCAGCGCCCCGACGAGCACCGTTCCCACGAACAACACCACGTAGGACAGCACCGTGGCCAGAGTGAGGGTGAGGATCGTACCCAGGTTGAACAGCCGTGCCAGCTCGGTCGGCGTCTCGCGGCCTGGTTTCTCCCACAGGTCGTGCGCGACGATCAACCAGGCCACCAACGCTGTCAGCCCGAGCAGCATGATCACGGCGAGCCGCAGTCCGCCGAGCGCAGCGCCCATCTGCCAGATGGTGTCCGTGGTGAGTGCGAACGCGGCCGTGCCGAACGCGCCGACCAACAGCTTCGACAGGCCCAGCAGGGCACGCCCCGGACGGTTGGCTCGAACCATGCCGATCAACAGTCGTAACCGGCCGATGAGTCGCGAGGCGACGTAGCGCCGCTCACCGGCGTCGGCCTCGCCGACCACCCGGTGGACGGCGGGAATCCGGCTTGTCATCTCGGTCGATGCCCGGCCGGCCGGCGGCAACCGCTGGTCGGAAGCCTCGTTCAGCAGCCGGCTCACCAGATCCGGAACGGCGGCGCGGGCCGCTCGCAGCTGGCGCAGTCCCAGCGCGGGCAGGGACACCACAGCGACCCGACGCCGAGCGGAGGTCTGCGCGACCAGCGGCACCCGATCGGCATGCAGCGGCAGATCGGTCAAGCAGACGGCGACGTCCCACTGGTCGTCGGCACGCCGTTGGGCGAGATCATCGAGTAGCGCCTCTACGCCGCCGTCGCGGCGCGGTGCCACTTCGCCCCAACCTTCCCGGACGATCCACCGCACGTCGGCGTTCACCCGCTCGGCGAGCCCGCTGGTCAGCTCGGCGGTGAGCCGCGCGGCCACCCGGGCCGGGTGGTCCGGCGGGGTTGCCACCAGTCCGACGACGATCTCCGGGCGGTCCTGTTCACTCTGCGTCATCGGTGCTCCTCACCGGTAGCCAGGCTCGGCCGCTGACGGCGAACAAACCGGGGGCCTCAGGCGCCGTCGCCGCAGCTCCCCGTGCCGGCTGACGTAGCGGTACGGCCGAGCCGCCGAGAGGAGCACCCTGACCAGCCCGTACAGCGCCACCGCGACGCACTCGTCGAACCGGGCGCCCCGCCCACGCAGCCTAAGAGACCACCCCGATCGGTGCAGCGGATTCAGTGGAAGGTGTTCTTGTGGCTCGCCCCAGCTGGGACTGGCTCGGTGTGCGCCGCCGAAGTCGTCCGGCCGATGCTCCTCGGCATCGTCGGCGGCACCCTGAAGCACACAACCGGACCTATGAGGAGCGGGCGGCCGAGGGTATGCGGACAATGGGGGAATGAAGCGAGACGTGAGCCTGATGCGGTTGACCGGGGCGCGGGCCAACGGCGCGGTGGCGACAGGCGCGGCGGCTACCGGGGCGCGGGCTGCGGGAGCGGCCTCGCTCGGCGCCCTCGCCGTGGGGGCGCTGGCCGTCGGGGCCGTGGCAGTCGGGGCGCTGGTCATCGGGCGGCTGGCGATCCGCCGGGCGGTCGTGCGGGAGCTGCGCGTCGGCCGATTGGAGATCGACGAACTGGTGGTGCACAGCCGACCCGCCGCTGAGGGATGACCTCCGGCGAACTCGGCCGCTGTGCGTTCCCGCCGCAGCCCGCGTCGCCTTCTGGACGAGTCGCAGCAGCGGGCAGGATCGATGCCTGTCTCATTGGGCCCAGGCGAGTAGACCCGTCCCGCCGGGTAGTGCGAGCGCCATGTGGGCAGCTGCGCTACCAGACCCGGCGTACTCCTTGGTCTTCCTCCACGAGCTTTGACGTCAGATGGACGCAGCGCGGCTACCTGTGACGGAGGCGTATCGGGCCGGTGTGGTGGAGGTGTGTCGGCGAAAGTGTCGGGTCAGGTGGGCCTGGTCGCAGAAGCCGACGGTGATCGCCACTTCGGCCGGCGGGATGCCGGCGAGGAGTAGTTTGCGGGCGGCCTCGATCCGTCGACCGATGATGTATGCGTGCGGACTGATCCCGAAAGCCTGGCCGAAGCTGCGGACCAGGTGAGGTACCGACCGGTCCAGGAGGCGAGCGGCGGCGGCAAGGCTGACAGCCTGCACAGTGTGCTCGTCGAGCAGCGCCCTCAGCGCGCGGGCGGCCTGCGGCTCCGGACGTGTGGACGTGGAAGGGGCGGCGGCCAGGTGGTCGGTGAGCCGTTGCTCGATCATGGCCAGCCTGGCTTCGGCGTTCAGCGGGTCCTCGTCGGCGTCAAGGACATGGTGGAGCCTGGCGAGGGCGCGCCGCAGTGGCCCGTCGCGGAAGGTGGTGTGGTCGACGGCGGAGCCGATCAGATTGGCGGGTAGGAAGGTGGGGTCGAGGTACAGGTTGCGTTTGCGGAAGCCGGGGGCGTTGGCGGCGGGACGGCCGTCGTGGACCACTCCGGGTGGCAGGACAGCGACATAGTCGCCGCCGCTTACCGCGCAGTGGCGGTTGTCGAGGTCGTAGCGTATGGCCCCAGCGTCGAGGATCAGCACCGTCCAGGTGTCGTGGGCATGCAGCGGGTAGGCGTAGTCGACGATCTGGGCGTGAAACACCTCGCTGATCCCTGGGACTCGTGGCCGCCAGGCCCGGACTCGGCAACCGGGCGGTCGTGTGCCGTCGGCGTCAAGAACGTCCAAGACCGGCGCGGCGGCCACGGTGGAGGCTCGGCTTATGTCGATCACTCCCGTCAACCTCGCCGTCGTGAACCTGTCCGAGGCGCTTGCGTCGTTCGACGACATCTACAGCCCACGGATCGTGACCCGGATAAACGATTATGACGTGCGGATCGCCCACGCCCGGGGCGAGCACGTCTGGCACGTCCACGAGGACACCGACGAGTTCTTCCTGGTCCTGGACGGCCAGTTCAATGTCGCCTACCGCGACGCCGACGGGCAGGAACACACCGTCGTCCTGCGCCAGGGCGATACGTTCGTGGTTCCCAAGGGCATCGAACACAAGCCTTCCTCGCCGGGCGGCTCGATTCTGATGTTCGAGCCAACCGGGACCTCCACTACCGGCGATCGCCACGAGGGTGAGGTTCCTGATCATGTGGACAGCACTGCGGGGCATGCCTTGGGTGACTCCTGAGAGGGTCTCCACCTGCGGACGGTGAGCACCCCGGCGGTCGCCAACAGCGTCCCTGCCAACAGGTACGTCCACCGGTCGTGGGCGGCGGTCGCGTTCCTCTCGTCGGCTATCGGCTGGCGATGTTCGTCGCGCGGGGTCGGCAGTCCTCGAGTACGAACGTGCCGTTCTGATGCCGACCTCCGGAAAGCGGAGCGCCGGGCCTACCGCCTGCCGGAGGACCGGCTGGCGGTAGGCCCGACGCCGTCATCCGTCAGCGGCCCTGCAGGCGCTTCACGTTGTCGCCGAAGGTCCAGCCCTTCGACCCGTCCCAGTTCGCCGACCAGGTCATCAGGCCCTTCAGGCCGGGCACGGAGTTCCAGGCCTGCGTGACCAACGACGTCGACATGTAGCCGCCGCCCGCCCCGTTCTGCGCCGGCAGGCCCGGGACCTGCTTGTCGTACGGCACCCGGATGGTGGTGCCCTGAATGGTGAGCCCGTTGTTCAGGCACTGCGTCTGCACCGTGAAGCCCTGCACGGTGCCCGCCGGGTACGAGTCGCCGGCGCAGCCGTACATGCTGCCGTTGTAGTACTGCATGTTCAGCCACCAGAGCCGGCCGTTGTCCACGTACTTCTTGATGATCGGCAGGTACGAGCCCCAGATCGAGCCGTAGACCACGCTGCCGCCGGTGACATAGGCCGTCTCCGGTGCCATGGTCAGGCCGAAGTTCGGCGGCATCCGGGCCAGCACGCCGTCGATGATCCGGATCAGGTTGGCCTGCGAGGTGGACAGGGTGTTGATGTTGCCGCTGCCGGTCAGGCCGGTCTCGATGTCGATGTCGATGCCGTCGAAGTGGTACGCCGTCAGGATCGGCACGATCGTCGCGATGAACCGGTCGGCGACGGCGGCGGAACTGAGGTCGATGCCCGCCGCGGCTCCGCCGATCGACATCAGGATGGTGGCGCCGGCCGCTTTGGCCTGGCACATCTCGGCCGGGGTGGCCACCTTCACGCCAGCGTCCATGCCGTTCTCCCAGAGGACGGTGCCGTCCGAGCGGATCACCGGGAACGCTGCGTTGATCACGTTGTAGCCGTGCTGGTTGAGCCGGCTGTCGGTGATCGGGATCCAGCCGAGGCCGGGGTGTACGCCGTTGGAGGCCCCGTCCCAGTTCTCCCAGTAGCCCTGCAACACCTTGCCGGTGGGCCGCGACTTCACCGCGCAGGTCCCACCGGTTGGGGGCGTGGTGGTGGGGGGAGGTGTGGTCGGTGGCGGGGTGGTGGGCGGCGGGGTTGTGGGTGGTGGCGTGGTGGGCGGCGGCGTGGTTCCCGAGCACGCGCCGAGGTCACGCCAGAGCGATGGGGTCGAGGCGGGGTTCCAGCCGGCGCCGGGGTGCGCGGTGTGGGTGACCAGTGCCTGGTAGAGCCGGCCGCTGTAGGTGACCTGGGCACCCGCCTGGTAGGTGGGGCCCTCGGTCCAGGTGGGGGCGGTGCAGGCGACCATCGGGACGGCGTTGGCCGAGGGCACGGCCGCCATGCTGCTGGGGACGAAGGCGACGGCGGCCGTGACGGTCATCGCCGCCCCGGCTACCACTGCGAAAATTCGACGGCTTCTCATGGCTCACTCCCCAGGCTTAGATGACCCGCGACCTCCACATATTGACGTTCGTGACGCCTAATATCAAGGGTTGTTTACAGATCCCGGGAAGTTGGGGAGTGGCCGGGCCGGACAGCGGCGGCGAACCCAGGGACGCCCGTTCTCAGCTCGCTGGGGAAGGCTTCTCTGGCGGCTGGTGGGCCGCGCGGCGGGCGTCGGCGACAGCGACACCGAGCAGCACGAACGCGGCCACGACGGAGGCGGTCAGCGGCGGGGCGTGATGCAGCGGTCCGGCAGCCGCCGCCAGTGCGGCAATGGCGACGACCCGGCGGATCGACAGCCGGTTGAACACGATCCGTTCCAGCCGGATGCGGCCGTAGAGGAACAGGGCCGGACCGCCGAGGATCATCGCGAGCCAGGCTGGTTCCGGCCGGTCCGCAGGGTGTTCGAGGACGATCTCGTAGCCCACGGCGGTGGTGACGATGCCAACGACCATGACGACATGGGCGATGCCGGTGGCGCGGCCGGCAGCAAGCCGGTCCCGGGCGGCGGCGACCGCCTCGGCGAGGACCTGCCCGGACCGGTAGAAGTAGATCCGCCACAGCAGCACTGTCGACAGGTACGCCACCACCAGCGTCGCCCAGGTGGACGTGGTGGCCGGTAGGTCGGTGAAGGTGATACCCACGGCCAGGACGGTCTCGCCGAGGGCGATCATCAGCAACTGCTGGTAGCGCTCCGGCAGGTGGTGGCCGCTGTCCATGGCCCAGGCGCTGACCGGTGGTCGGGCCCGGCCGTAGACCGGCCATCGCAGTTGGGCGGCCACGATGTCCACGGTAACGGCGATTGCCCAGAGGGCGGCTCTGGCGTTTCCGCTGACCAACGCGCCGGCCACCCAGATGCCCGCGCCGGCCGTGCACCACGCCACCGATCTCGCGTAGAGATCGCGGAGAGCATGCCCGTGCAGACTGGGCAGCAGGATCAGTGGACGGACGCAGTGCAGGACCACGTACGGAAGGACGAACGACCAGCCCTTGCCGGTGAACGCATAGGGCAGGGACGAGGCCATGACCAGCAGGCCGAAGGCGCTGGCCAGCACCACCCATTGGATCTTGCGGCGGCGGGGGTCGAACCAGCTGGTGATGTGCGCGGTGGTGATCCACAACCAGATCAACGGCAGGGCGAGCACCAGCAGGTAAGCCAGCGAACGCCACTGCACGACGCGATCGACTGCCGTGGCGTCCCGTGCCACCCGGGTCACCACTCCGGAGAGGGCGAAGACCAGCACCAGGTCGACGAAGAGTTCCAGGAAGTTCGCCTGTCGCACGTCCTCGCGGCGTTCCAGGAGATCCCGTCCGCCACCTCCCGGAAACCCCATGCCGCCCATGCTGGCTCCCGCGGCACTGCCTCGACGTCAGGTCGGCCGTCCATCACACGGTCGAAGCGGGGGTCGGGCTGGCACGGTTTCGTCGGCCGGGACCGGGTACGTCACCGGTGTAACCCAACCACCAACGGCCACCTCCGACGCCCCGTCAATCTTCGCCGACCTGGTAACTCGCGCCGCCGCCACGGCGGGGTAGGTCCGGCCGGCGCTGTGGTAGCACACGGCGGAGAAGGGGAATACCCGAACGCGGGGCGGCACCCCGAAAACGCGGAAGCTGGTCTTCAGCCCACCTAGCCTGCTGAAGACGACACGAGCCTGGCGAAGGAGTGATTGATGCAACGGCGCCCGTCCCCGGTACGACCGCCGGGAGAGTCGACGAGCCTGTGGCACCAGGGGTTGTCGCTCGGTTCCAAAGCCCTTCAGGAAACGACGCCGCTGAAGGGCTTCGATGCCTACGTTGTCGGGTTCCACCCCGCCAAGGACGACCCGTCGATGCAGATGGAGGCACATCACTACTGCCGTCAGGTCAACGACGACTTCCTGCAGTGCGTGCTGTTCGACGGCAATACCGCCGAGGCCAACCTCATCGGCGTCGAGTACATCGTCTCCGAACGGTTGTACGGGACGCTGCCCGAGGGCGAACGCGGGTACTGGCACCCGCACAACTTCGAGGTGCTCGGCGGCTCGCTGATCGCCCCGGGCCTGCCGGAGCCCGCCGAGCGGGCGCTGATGGCGATGTTGATGAACAGCTACGGCAAGACCTGGCACACCTGGCACACCGGTCGCCTTGACACCGGCCCGGGGGACACGCTGCCGTTGGGCGAGCCGATGCTGATGTGGTCGTTCAACCGCGATGGGCAGTGTGATCCGGCCCTGGAGCAGCACCGCAATCAGGCCATGGACGTCGACCGCGCCGAGAAGCGCGCCTCCCGCTCGGAGCTGGTTGAGCACGCACATCCCCAGGACGGGGTGGCGCTGCTCGACGACGCATTCCCGGACAGCACCCCGCTCCCCGGCGCGGTGGACCGGAGCACCGGACGGTAGTCCAGTGCTCGACCTGTTCGCGTCCGTAACGCCCGACAATCCGCCTGGCAGGTGCCGGCTGAGGCAGTTTGCACCCGGTAGCGACGGGAAGGCGATGGGCGAGGGTGGCGCGGAGCCGCCTGCGCCACGACACCACGGGGAGGGTGACATGGGTGACCGGGATAAGCTGCACGATCTTCGCCAACAGGCCCACGACGCGGGCATCGAGGGTAACTCCAAGATGACCGAGGATCAGTTGCGTGATGCCCTGCGCAAGGTCGGCAAGGGCGAGCGGCCCCAGATGGCCAAACACGACGCCAAGCGATGACGAATGCGGCGGTGCCGGCACCCTCTCGGGTGCCGGCACCGCACGCGTTCGCAGGCAGCATGCTGGCTGGTAGGTCCCGGCGGGTCGGCGCGGCTACGAGTCAATGGTCACCCTTCGGCGGAGGCCGCCTGTTCCGCGTGACGTGCTGTCTGCCGAACCTGCCGATTCGCCTCGTCCGCCGAGCAGCCGGTTGCCCTGAGCAGATCACTGGCCGTCACCCGGACTTGCGTGGCGGTGGTGACACCGAAGTTCTGCAAACCGGTGGCCATGGCCCGGCCGGCTTCGTCCGCGGCCCGCAGGGCATGGCGTCGAGTGCGCTCGTGGGGCTTGTCGGCCCGTGTCTCCCGGTGCAACTGGCGAATGGCCTCGGCCAGGGCGGCGACGGCGTCGGGAAGGTGGCCGGGCAGCTTTTCCTGATACTGGATCATCGTGGCTGACCGTCGGGCCAGCGCTCTGCTGTCGTCGATGACCCGAACCAGGTAGTTGACACCTCGGTCGTAGTGTTCGACGTGGCGCCGCCAGTGCCACCGGGCCGGTGCGACAGTCACCACCTCTTCGGCGCCGCTGAGGGCTTCGCGGAGTCGTTCCACATCCGGTCCCATGGCGCGGAGTCCGTTCAGTGCCTGTCTCGCGCGGTTCCGGTCGCTGGTGCGCATCGCCGTCTCGATGTCACACAGGTACGCGGCAAGCGCGTCGAAGACCGGCGCGGCCGCGCGGTGCATGACGCGCATGGGGTTCAGGGGCAGCAGCAACGCCACCACGACCAGGCCCACCACGCTGCCGGTGACTGCGTCGACGACCCGGGGTAGTTCCAGATTCCGTTGGCTGGAGGAGAGCGTGGCGATCAGCACGGCCGTACCGCCCACCTGACTGACCACGGTGCCGCCTCGGCCCACGAGGCCGAGGGCGATGGCGATGGCGAAGGCGACGATGATGCCTGTCTGCCATGCTCCGGTGCCGATGAGCCGGACCAGTCCGTCCCCGATGGCGATGCCGAGCCCCACTCCGACAAGCAGTTCGACGGTGCGCCTTGTCCGCTGGCCGATCGCCGCCGCGATGGTGCCCACCGCCGCTGTCGGTGCGAAGACGGGGTTCGGATTACCCAACAGGTCGTGCGCCAGCCACCAGGCGAGCGCCGCCGCGAGTCCTGCCTGCACCGCGATCAGCCCGATGATCTCCATTTGGCGCCGCCGCAGCCGACCCGCCCGACTTCCCCGACGTCGGGTACCGGCCGTCAAGCTCCGGATGCGGCCACCCACCGCGTCGAGCGGTGCGTGATCACCGGGCTCGGATCGGGAAGCGGCCACATGGCGGACTACCCGTCACGCCGTCTTCCGAACCCGGCGGCCGACCGCTGGCAGGGTGGGGCCCCTGCGATCAGGGGGTGGGCATGCCACCGGTGGCACTCAGCGTCTCCCCGATGACGTAACTGGCCTCCTGGCTGGCGAGGAACACGAACGCCGGGGCCATCTCCGCCGGCTGCGCGGGACGTCCCAGTGGGGTCTGTGCACCGAACTGCTTCAGCGCGTCAGCCGGCTGGCCACCGACGACCTGCAGTGGAGTCCAGACCGGACCGGGCGCCACGGCATTGACCCGGATGCCCTTCGGTGCGACCTGCCGGGCCAGCGATTTCGTGAAGGTGTTGATGGCCGACTTCGCTGCGGCGTAGTCCAGCAGGATGGGTGCCGGCTCGTACGCCTCAACCGAGGTGGTGTTGATGATGGCACTACCGGCGGGCATCTGCGGCACCGCCGCCCGACAGAGCCAGAACAGGGAGTAGACGTCCGTCTTGAACGTCTCGTCGAACTGCTCAGTGGTGAGGTCGGCGATGTCCGGGACCTCCTGTTGCTTGCCGGCGATGTTGGCCAGCACGTCCACCCCGCCGAACTCGCGTCGCGCCGTCTCGATCAGTTCGGTGCAGTACGCCTCGTCGGTGACGTCGCCCGGCATGGTCACCGCCCGCTGCCCGGCGTCCTCGATCAGTTGGACCACCTGCTGGGCGTCCGGTTCCTCCTGAGGTAGGTAGGAAAGGACGACGTCGGCGCCCTCGCGGGCGAAGGCGATGGCCACGGCTCGACCGATGCCGCTGTCGGCGCCGGTGACCACGGCCTTGCGACCGGTCAGCCGGCCGGTGCCCCGGTAGCTGTGCTCACCGGCGTCCGGCTGCGGCCCCATCTGCTGTTGCAGGCCCGGCCCCGGCTGCTGTTGGCTGAACTCCGGCCCGGACTTGGGGTACTGGGTGGTCGGGTCGCGCATGACGTATTGGTCGGGCATGTCTGCCGCCTCTCGGGTCATCGGCGTCCGAGTCCGCCGATTACCCGGGCGGCAGTCCGCCACACGCCCACCGGGAGGCGAGCCGGCGCAAGCCGGATACGCGCTCCCTCCTGGTGAGGCCGACGTCAGGTGCGCAGAGTGTGGCTAGGACTGCACCCGTAGGCGGCGCGGTAGTCGGTGCTGAAGCGTCCGAGATGGGTGAAGCCCCAACGCGTGGCGATCATGCTGACGGTGACACCGGTGGTCGGGCTGCTGGCCTGCAGGTCGCGGCGCGCCCGTTCGAGGCGGACCTGGCGGACGTACCGCATCGGAGTGGTGTCGTGGTGGCGGCGGAACGCGAGTTGCAGAGCGCGGGGGCGCACGCCGGCCGCGGCGGCGATCTGGTCCAGCGTGATCGGTTGGTCCGCGTGGTCGTCGACGTAGGTAACGGCTCGGCGTAACGCCTGCGGAGTGACCTCGCCGGTCGCCCGCGGGGCCGAGTCGTGGGCGGTGTTGGGGAACACGGCAAGGGCCGTCGCCGCGAGCAGGTGGCGGGTGTTCCCGACGACCAGCGGGTTGGCCATGAGCGCGGGGTCGCACAGCACGCTGCGGGTCAGATGGGAGAGGGTCTGGGTCCAGTGGCGGCCGAGCGCCGCCGAGATGGGCCGGGAGCTGTCGAAGCGCAGATCCGCGCCGCTGATGCCGGTCTGCGCGTGGGCGGCCTCCTCCAGCAGGGCGCGGGGAAGGCGGGTGGTGAAAGAGTCGACGTCGTCGAATTCAGCTTCCTGGGGCTGATCCGGCAGCATCAGCACCACGTCGCCGGACCGTAAGCGGTACTCGTCCTTGTTCCTTGCGATCATGAAGCGACCGCTCATCAGGTGGGTGATGGTCAGGTCCCCGTCCGGTGCGGTCTGTACCTGGGTGCGCGCCGAATAGTGCAGCCGGGTCACGCCGATGTCGGTGAGCCTGGTGGTGATGGTGCGCAGGCCGGCTCCGTCGCGGCTCCCGCCGGCGAACCGCACCTTGACGTCGAAGAAGGCTCGCCGGATGTAGTCGTGCGCCTCATCGGTCTCAGCGGTGGCGTAGCGCTGCCAGTGCGAGCCGGAGTAGACGGTGCCGTCCAGCATGCCTCCACCCCTCCTGCCCAGGTGCCAGGCGACCTTCTTATCCACGATACGCATCGACTTCGCGGCAGGCGTAGCGCGCCGTCCGTCCCGGTGGCGGTAGGGCCCCGGCCGCGGATATGCAGCAGGTAGATCGCCGCTCGGGCCGTTGCCAGGGTGATCCGGCGGGTGCCCTCGGTCAAGCAGTCGGGCAAGGGCACCCGCGTCCAACCATTCGCCGTTCGACCACCGCGGTTTCAGAATTCCGTCACCTCGGCGGCGGCCTCGTGGTCGAGCTGGATGCCGGTGCGATGCGCGATCTCGACGAAGCGGGGCGGCAGCTCGGCGGTCTGCGACCGGCGACATTACGGTCGGTATTCTGCACTGGTCATCCGACAACCTTCCCCTGCGTGTTCGTTCTGGTGACCTGAGCGCCCAGGGATGCGGCCATTGAGAGGACCCGGCGATGAGCCTGTCGTTCCCGTTGCACCAGAATCCGAGCCCGGCGAGCGCGCAGCGGCGAGCCGAGATCATGGCGAATCCGGGGTTCGGCACGTACTTCACCGACCACATGGCACGGGCGGTGTGGAGACCGGACGGCGGCTGGCAGGACTCCGAGATCATCCCCTTCGGTCCGATCCTCATGCACCCGGCGGCGGCCGTACTGCACTACGCCCAGGAGATCTTCGAGGGGATGAAGGCGTACCGGCACGACGACGGCTCCATCTGGTCGTTCCGGCCGCAGGCCAACGGCGAGCGCTTCGCCCGGTCCGCCCGGCGGCTGGCACTGCCCGAACTGCCGGTGCCGGACTTCATGGCCTCGGTCGAGGGACTGGTCCGCGCCGATCAGGTGTGGGTGCCGGACGAGGACGAATACAGCGTCTACCTGCGGCCGTTCATGTTCGCGTCCGAGCCGTTCCTGGGGGTCCGCCCGGGGAAGGAGATCACCTACATGGTGATCGCCTGCCCAGTCGGCGCGTACTTCTCCGGTGGCGTCAAGCCGGTCTCCATCTGGCTGTCCACCGAGTACACCCGGGCGGCGCGGGGCGGCACGGGCGAGGCGAAGTGCGGCGGCAACTACGCCTCCAGCCTCGCGCCGATGGTCGAGGCCGCCGAGCACGGCTGTGAGCAGGTCTGTTTCCTGGACGCCGCCGAGGGCCGCTACGTGGAGGAGCTCGGCGGAATGAACGTCTACTTCATCACGGCGGACGGCCGGATCATCACCCCGGAACTCGGCACGATCCTCGAGGGCGTCACCCGGGGGTCGATCCTCATCCTTGCCAAGGACCTCGGCCTGGAGGTCGAGGAGCGCCCGGTGGAGATCCGGGAATGGCAGGAGGGCGTGGCCTCCGGCGCGATCACCGAGGTCTTCGCGTGTGGCACCGGCGCGGTGGTCACGCCGGTCGGGCGCCTGGTCTGGGAGGGCGGCGAGGTGACCGCCCCGAAGGCCGGCGCCGAGGACTCGGTGACCATGCGGCTGCGCCGCCACCTGCTCGACATCCAGTACGGCCGGGCCGCCGACCCGTACGGCTGGATGACCCGCCTCGTGTGACGAGGACCGTCCAGCCGCGCGGCTGCCGGTGGTGGTACCACGGGCACCGGCGGCGTCACGGCGTGCGGTAGTCGCCGCTGAGCCGGCCGAGCTTCATAGCCAGGTGCAGGCACAGCCGTTCGTTACCGTCCTTGAGGTCGGTCCCGGCGAGCTGTTCCACCCGTTGCAGCCGGTAGTAGAGGGTCGTCCGGTGCAGTCGGAGCTTCTCGGCGGTCGCGTGCGCGTTGCCCGCCAGGTCGAGGTAGGCCTCCAGGGTCTCCAGCAGCACCTGGTGAGCGTCGTCGCGCAGCAGCCGCTCCAGCCCGGGATGGACACCGGCGACGTCGAGGTGCTGGCTGTCCAGCTGGGACAGCACCCGGTAGATGCCGAGGCCGGCCCAGGAGACGACCCCGCCCAGCGCGGGCAGTTGCGTGCCGACCCGGGCGGCCTGCGCGGCCTCCTGGTAGGACTCCACAGCGCTGGACAGCCCGGCGCGGGGCTGGCCGATCCCGGTCACCGTCCGGTCCACCGAGGCCAGGCCCCGGGTCGCGGTGCCCAGCGCGTCGTTGAGGTGCCCGGCGGAGGCTTCCGGCGAGGGCCGGCCGGCGACCCGGTCGCCGCAGACCAGCAGTACGCCGTGGTCGTGCCAGACCAGGTGCAGCGTCTCCCGTACGCCGATCCACCGGCGGGTGGTGACCAGGGCCTGTTCCAGGGCGATCCGGGCCACCTCGTCCGGCTGCCGCCCGGCGGCCGGCACGAGCTGGGCGACGAGCGCGACCGTCGACCCGTCGGCGACCACCACGCCCTCCTCCAACAGCGCCCGCGCCGCGTGCTCGCGCGCCTGCCGGCTCTCCACCAGCAGGGTGCGGGTGGCCTCGGTCTCCCGCTGTGAGGCGAGCTCCCCGAGCAGGTTCTCCCGGTACAGGGCCAGCGACAGGTCGGTGAAGGGGCCGGTCGCGGTGGCGATGTCCGCGTCGGTCATCGAACCGTCCGCGTCGATGAACCAGACGAACCCGAGCAGCAGGTCGTCGTGCCGGATCGGCACGCAGACCCTCGCCAGCAGGTCCAGCTCGGCGCACGCGGGGGTGCGGACCGGCACGTGCGCCGTGAGCACCCCCATGCCCCGGAACCAGGCGATCACCTCCGGCGTCGTCTGCCGGCGCAGGATCGACGTCCGGCGGACGTCGTCCATCGGGCCGTCGTGCTCGCTGTAGGCGACCACCCGCTGTCGCCGGTCCTCGATGAGGGCGGGTCGCCCCACCCGGGCGGCGACGGCGTCGACGATTCGCTGGAGCTCGCCGTGCATATAACTCCCATGGTTGCGCTGCGTGACAGGGATCGCGCGACCGCCAGTCCTTACCCTCCGGTGCGGGTGGGTCATCGCGCAAGGTCCACTGTCGAAGTCACGACAAAAAGACGGACGGCGTCGCGACTGTTCCGGCATCTGTCCGAAGACCGGGGGCGACAGACGTTCCTAGGGTTCCGGTACGGATCGCACCAGCGCCGCCGCGCACGGTCCGGGCGGGATGACGGGCGGCGCCGGTGGGGAGGGGATTGCCGAGTGGGAACTGGTAGGCCCTGGCGGGGCGTGCTGGTCGCCATCACCACGCCGTTTCGCGCCGACCTGTCGGTCGACTTCGACAAGCTCCAGGAACACGTCAGTTGGCTCGCCGCCGAGGGGTGCCACGGGGTCGCGCCCTGCGCGTCGATGGGGGAGTACCGGGCCCTCTCCGACGACGAGCGGGCCGCCGTGGTGAGGGCGACGGTGCAGGCCGCGCCGTCCGGCTGCGCGGTGGTGCCCGGCGTCGGCGGTTACGGCAGCAGGCAGGCCCGCCGGTGGGCGGAGCAGGCCGCCGAGGCCGGCGCCAACGGCGTGCTCGCACGGCCACCCGACTGGCCCGCCGCCCGCGCCGCCGACGTGGTCGCCCACTACCGGGAGGTGGCGGCGGTCGGTCTGCCGGTGATCGCCCACAACGACCCGTACGACACCCGGTTGGACCTCACGCCGGACCTGCTGGCGACCGTCGCCGAGATCGACGGGATCGTCGCGGTCAAGGAGGTCACCGGCGACGTACGCAGGTTGCACCGCCTGCGCGACCTCTGCCCGCACGTCGACGTGCTGGTCGGCGCCGACGACGTGGTGCTCGAACTGGTGCTGTGCGGCGCCACGGGATGGGTCGCCACCCTGCCCAACGCGCTGCCCCGCCAGGCCGTGCGCCTGTACGAGCTGTGCGTGGCCCGCGACCTGGGCCGGGCGCTGCCGCTCTACTCGGAGCTGCACCCGATCCTCGGCTGGGCCTCCCGGCCGGAAGCCGTGCAGGCCGTCAAGCTCGCCATGGAGTGCGCCGGACGGTTCGGTGGGCGGTGCCGCCCACCACGCGGACCCCTGTCCGGGACTGCCGCCGACCGGGTGCGCCGGGACGTGCTGCGGGCCCTCGGGGCAACGGCCGATCCGGCTTCCGGGGCCGGCCCTGGCTGATCCGCCGGTGGGCGCCGGTCATTCAGGTGTCGGAAGTCGCCGGCCCACCTGCCGACATCTGCACAGTGACCGGCACCGGCCCGTACTCCTAGATTCGCTGCGCGGCCTGCTGACAGATGTTCCGCGGCACCCCCACCGGGACGCCAGCGCCGCGTTCCCTCCGACGAGAGGTGGTTCCGTGCACCGTGCTACCCCCCACCGCACCCGACTGAGGCGGGCCGTGCTGGCCGCAGCCGTGGTGACCACGCTCGTGGCGACCGGCGCGGCGCAGGCCGCCGCGGCACCGGCCAACCCGGCCGGCGGTACCGCGCCGTTCCAGGTCCTCGACCCGCAGGCCTGGCAGAACCCGGACACCATGACCTGGAACGACTACAAGGCCGTGCCCGGCAAGAACTGGGCCGACCCGAGCGTGTCCGGCTCGGTCCGCAACTTCAAGATCGCCCTGGTGGCGCTCGACTATCCTGACGAGACGTTCGCGGTCTCCCAGCGGGCCCGCTCGACGGTCTTCGGCAACCCCCAGTCCGTCGCGACCAACATTCCCCGGGCCGACGTGCCGAAGTTCTACCAGGACTTCCTGAACACCCCGAACACCCTCAACAAGGGTCACACCCTGCACGAGTACTGGATGCAGGACTCCAACGGCCGCTACGGCGTCGACCTCACCGGGTTCGGGCCGTACCAGATGCCGTCCAAGTCCTACCAGTACGGGCTGGACAACGGGTTCAACCCGGGCGCCTGCCCGAGCGGGGACGTGTGCGGCAAGAACATCCGCACCGACGGTCTGGGCGCCTGGCGGGCCGCCGTCGGCGAGGAGGTCGCCAACCAGTACGAGCTGGTGTTCATCCTCAGCGCCGGCCAGGACGAGTCGTCGACCTGGCAGGAGTTCGGGCAGATGATCTTCCAGAACAAGGAGGACGTGCCGGACGCCTGGGGCCCGCCGGACCCCAACCTGCCGAACTGGGCGAAGACGCGCTACGTGGACTGGACCTCGTGGAAGGCGGCGGCGACACTGTGGCCGAACGCCGGCGGAGGTTCCTCGACGCAGGGGGAGAGCTCCGGCATGGGCGTCTACGCCCACGAGTTGACCCATCTGCTGGGCATCGGTGACAACTACAACAACCCGTACGGCGAGCCGCTGCGCAGGGCGTACACCGGGATCTGGAGCATGATGTCGCGCGGGTCGTTCAACGGCCCGGGTGGTCCGCACACCCGCTGGCAGATTCCGCCGACCAACGGCGGCTCGATGGGCTCGCTGCACACCGTGCGGGACAAGCTCAAGATCGGGCTGCTCGGTGAGGAGCACGTGCTGCGGCTGTCACGGGAGTCGCTGGCCTCCTCGGGCCTCGTGGTCGCCCAGGTCACGGCCCGGGCGGTCGACGCCGGCCAGAAGGGCCTGAGCGGCGTCAACATCGCGCTGAACAAGGACCTGTCGCCGACGTGTGGTGTCACCACCGACCCGTTGTGCGACGGTGGCAACTTCAACAACTACACGGTCGAGGTCGTCGACCGGATGGGCGCGGACTCCTTCACCCCGGACAGCGGCGTGCTGGTCAGCAAGACGAAGAACGCCGACAGCGCGCCCTTCCAGTGGGTGGTGGACGCCAACCCGCAGGACATCGACATGATCGACTTCTATCGGCCCGACGGCACCCCGCAGAAGATCACCATGGGTGACTACCGGCAGCTCTCCGACGCGCTGTTCCACGCCGGCGCGGACACCGGCAGCCAGTACGAGTACGTCGACGAGGCCAACCGACTGCACTTCTACATCATCGACCTCAAGCGGGACTCGGCCGGCTCGCTCTCCTACACGGTGGCGGTGCGTTCGCTCGACGGCACCGGCGGGCCGAGCAGCCACGACGTGCTGCTGGGCAAGGGCGAGGTGACCGGCGGCGGCAAGCCGACCAACCGCGGGGTGACCTGCTCGTTCGAGTTGACCAACACCGGTTCCTACTCGGCCGGCGGGCAGCAGCACCCGGAGGACGTCAGCGCGTACCTGAAGTCGGACGTCTACCGCCTGTCGGCGGAGGTGGCCGGCAAGGGCTGGCGGACCTGGCTGCCCAACCAGCTCGCCACCGCGCAGTTCGGCAAGGCCACCACGGTCAAGGTGTCGGTGGGTGCCACCGCCGCCGCCGCGAACACCGGTTTCGTGAAGCTCACCGCGACCTCGGAGAGCGACCCGACGAAGACGGTGACCAAGCAGTGCCGGGTCGAGAAGTCCTGACCGGCGTCCGAGGTTGACCCCGTTCCTGCCGGGTCCGCGGCGGTAGGCCGCCACGGACCCGGCAGGCGGACGGAAGGAGGATGACGTGCGGCGAAGCATCACGACTCTGCTGCCCCTGCTGCTGGCCGGCGCGACCGGCTGCGGCACCGTCGGCGCCGCCCAGGAGGCGGTCGATCCGACGACCGTCCGGGTCCTGGTTCGCGACATCAACATCCGGGCCGCGGGTGTGGACTGCGCCGGCACCGGTCCGTACCAGCACTTCCACAACCGAGCGCCGTTCCGCGTGCTCGACCCGGACGGAGCGGCGCTGGCCAGCGGGCAACTGCCGGCGGGGACCGCGGTGGCCGCCTTCGCCGAGGATCTGGGGGTCGAGCGCCTGCCCACCTACTGCGAGTTCGCCGTCGGAGTGCGCGTGCCGCAGCGGACCTCCTATCGGCTGGAGGTGGACGGCCGACCGGCGCTCGACCTGACGCCGGACAGCAGCGAGGGCCCGGCGCTGGTGGCGGTGGTCCCGTCATGAGGCGGGCACTCCTGCCGCTGTTGCTGGCAGCGGCGCTGCTGGGCGGATGCAGCACGCCCGAGCCCGAGCCCGAGCCCGCGCCCGCGCCGGCGCCCGCCGGAGGGGCGGCGGCGTTGCCCGGGCCGGTCCCCGCCGACCTGGCGTTACGCCCGGCGCCCGGCACCGCCCCGGCCGCCCCGGCGTTCACCGGCGCGCTGACCGACGGCACACCGTTCGCCGCCGCCGAGCTGTGGGCGCAGCGTCCCGTGGTGCTCATCTTCTTCAATTCCTGGTGCACCACCTGCGCCAGCAGCCAGGCCGCCCTCAGCGAGCTGGCCCGCAGCTATCGGGACCGGGTGATCTTCGTCGGCGTGGCCGGCGCGGACCAGGCCGACGAGGTCCAGGACTACCTCCGCGCGCACCGGGTGGAGTATCCGGTCGTCCTGGACGACCAACAGACGATCTGGCGTTCGTACGCGGTGCGGGAACCCCCGGCCGTCGTGCTGGTGGCCAAGGGTGGCGCCCTGCTCCGCGGCTGGCCGGGTGGGCTGGACGCCCCGACACTCGACCGACGGCTGCGGGAGCTGGTGCTGGCCGACCAGCCATAGTCCCGTCGCGCAGGCACCTCGGTGCGGCCCGCGTCGAACCACACCCGGTGAAGTTCCTACACGTGCAGATGGTGGTGCAGGCCACCGGCTCGTAGCGTACGCAGCCTCGGACACATCAAGGAGACTGCATGCCTACAGTGGGAACGCGCTGGCGCACAGGCGTGGCCGTACTGTCCGCGACTGTGCTCGCCGCCCTCGGCGCGGCGCCGCAGGCGTCGGCTGCGGACGGCCCGCCGTCGATCGTCGTCCAGGACGGCGTCACCCAGCCGGTGTTCGGCTACGCCGACGCCATCAGGGAACGCCTGTTCATCGACTCCACCTTCGACAGCGACAACGACGGTCTGCGCGACATCATCGCGTTCGACCTGATGCGGCCGGCGGCCACCGCGCAGGGGCTCAAGGCCCCCGTGGTGATGGACGCCAGCCCCTACTACTCGACGGTCTGCCGGGGCAACGAGTCCGAATGCAAGGCGGACCTCGACGGCGACGGGCTGCTCGACAAGTGGCCGCTGTTCTACGACAACTACTTCGTGCCGCGCGGCTACGCGGTCATCCTGCTGGACATGGTCGGCACCAACAACTCCACCGGCTGCCCGACCACAAACGCCAACCAGGACAACCTGAGCGCCAAGCAGGCCATCAACTGGCTCAACGGCCGGGCCACCGCCCGCAACGCCGCCGGTGAGGTCGTCAAGGCGGACTGGCACAACGGCAGGACGGGGATGATCGGCAAGTCGTACGACGGCTCGCTGGCCATGGCCACGGCGGTGACCGGCGTGAAGGGCCTGACCACTGTCGTGCCCATCAGCGGACCGACCGAGTACTACGACTACGTGCGCAGCAACGGCGTGGTCACCCGTGGCAACAGCTACGTGTCCTCGCTGGCCAACACGGTCACCAACCCGGAGCGCCGGGAGTACTGCAAGCCGGTGCGCGACGCGATAGGCGCCGCCGATGGCGACGAGCACGGCGACTACACGGCCTTCTGGAACGAGCGCAGCTACGTCAAGAAGGTCCCCAACGTCACCGCCAGCGTGCTGCTCTATCACGGCCTCAACGACGACAACGTCCGGCCGGACCACTTCAGCAAGTTCTGGTACGCCCTGGCGGAGAACAACGTGCCGCGCAAGCTGTGGCTGTCGCAGGAGGGCCACGTCGACCCGTTCGACTCGCGCCGCGCGGTGTGGGTGTCGACGCTGCACCGGTGGTTCGACTTCTGGCTGCAGAACGTCGCCAACGGCATCATGGACGAGCCGCGGGTTGACCTGGAGCGGTCCGCCGACGTGTGGGAGACCCACGCCGACTGGCCGATCCCCGGCAAGGCGGACACGGAGGTGTTCCTGCAGCCCGGCACCACCGGCGCGGGCGGTCTCGGGCTGGTGCCCACCGCGAAGCCGGCGACCGGGGCGTTCCAGGACAGCCGCACGCAGAGCCAGAACACCATGATCCTCAACCCGGACGTGGTGCAGCCCAACCGGCTGGCCTTCCTCTCCGCGCCACTCTCCGCGCCGCTGCACATCTCCGGCACACCCACCGTGCAACTGCGGGCCTCCGCCGACCAGACCGACACCAACCTCGGGGCGATCCTGGTCGACTACGGCACCGACGAGCGGGTCGCGCACCGGGCCTCCGGTGAGGGGATCATCACCCTGACCACTGAGGACTGCTGGGGCCAGAGCAGCCCGACCGACGACGGCTGCTACAAGCAGACCACGAAGCGGGTGGCCACTGCCGACTACGAGCTGGTCACCAAGGGCATCATGGACGCCCAGAACCGGCAGTCGATCCGCGTCGCCGTGCCGCTGGTGCAGGGGGAGTCGTACAACTTCAGTTTCCCGCTGCTGCCGGAGGACTATGTCTTCAAGCCCGGCCACCGGATCGGCGTGATCATCGTGGCCAGCTACCCGCAGTACTCCAGCCAGGCGGACACCACCGCCGCGAACCTGCAGGTCGCGCTGAAGAGCAGCAACATCGTCCTACCCGTGGTCGGCGGTACCGCCGCCGCACACGCCGCCGGCCTCTGACCGGCTGACCGGCGGGCCGCCACGCGCGGCTCGTCACCGGGACGGCCCGGCGATCAACCCTCCGCGGAGGGCCGACGATCGTCGGGCCGTCTCGCTGCCGACACCTGGCCAATCTCGCCGGGGAAGCCACCACCAGCCGCCGCGAGCCGGTGCGCGCAGGTGTGAGCTGTCGGACCTACCGTCGCATGGCGGGTCGCCTGCTATGGGTCCACCCGCGCAACGCCCATTCGAACGGGCCGTACCGGAACCGCCGCATCCACCAGTAACTGGCAGCCACCTGGGCCACAAAGATTGTCAGTGCGATGAGCAGCGTCTGCGCCGGCGAGGTGTGGCCGGCCAGGCCCAGCCCGACGCCGGTGAAGACGAGCACGCAGATGAGCGACTGGCCCAGATAGTTCGTCAGCGCCATGCGTCCCGCAGGCGCCAACGCGTCCGCGACGCGCGGACGCCGTGTGAACAGGCGCAGTAGAGTCGCGGCGTAGGCCGCCGCGAGGAACGGCGCGGTGAGGATGCTGACCATCAGTCCGGTCATGTTCGCCGTGCCGCCGCCGATCGCGAACACTGTGGCGCCGGCCAGACCAACCGGATAGCCGACCCGCTCGCATCGGCGCAGCACGTTCTCGTGGGTGTGCGCGGCGGCGAGCATCCGGTGCTTGCCAGCGGCCAGACCGACGAGGAACGCGGCGAAGGCCAACGGCCCTTGCACGGCGAGTGCGCCGAGCATTGCCGGCAACGAGCGCAGGTGCTCCAGGACGACATCACCGAGCCCTCCGCGTAGGGCCTCCGTCGAACGCGCACCGGCGGTGACCGCGGCGGCCTGGTCCGGTACCACCGCGGCACCAAGAACCGCGGCCAGACCGACCAGGAACGCGACAACGCCCACGATGATCGCCGCCGCAGTCAGGGCGGAGCGCGGCTCGATCCGCCGAACGGCGAGCAGCACGAGACCGAGCAAGGCGTACGTGGTGAGGATGTCGCCGTGAAACAGCAGCACCGCATGTAGCGCGCCGAGTACGAACAACCCGGTCAGCCGGCGCAGGAACGACCGGCCGAAGACGGCCCCGCGCCGGGCCGCCGAGTCGAGTTGCAGGGTGAAGCTGTAGCCGAACAGGAATGAGAACAGCAGGTACGCCTTCATCGCGAACAGCAGTTCAACCGCACCTGCGACCAGCCGGTCAAGTGCGCCGTACGACGGATCACTGACCAGTTGGAACGCATACCCGGAGCTGAAGTACCACACATTGACCAGCAGGATGAGCAGCAGCGCAACCCCGCGCAACGCGTCCACGACGTTGATCCGGGCGTCGTCGATGTTCTCGGCGGACACGTCCAGGGCATGGCCCCGCTGACCAGGTCGGAGCGCAGTCATGACATCGCTCCTCGGGAGGCCACGGTGTCGGCGTACGTGCCGTTGTGGGGCGCGGTCACCGGGCCGTGGTAGGTCTTGCGAAGCGACTTCAGAGGTACGAAATCAGTCATGCCGTACAGCGTATGAGTGCACTAGCAACCAGCAATAGTGAGGCTGACACCCGTATTCATCCACGGGGTACCGTGACTGCACTAGTGCACGGGAGGCTGCTGTGGAGGAACCGCCGTACCGCCGGATCGCCGCCGATCTCGCGGACCGGATCGCCTCGGGCGAGCTGGCGCCCGGGGCGAGGATCCCGTCGACCCGACAGCTCATGGCCGAGTACGGGATCGCGATGGCGACCGCGACGAAGGTCCTGGCGACGCTGCGCGAACGGGGTCTCGTTGAACCCGTGCGGGGCGTCGGCACCGTGGTCGCCGCCGCTGGTGCGGGTAGAGCACCCGACCCCGACCGCGAGCAGGTGGTCGCCGCCGCCGTGGCCATCGCCGACGCCGAGGGGCTGCACGGCCTGTCGATGCGCCGGCTCGCCGGCCAGCTCGGCATTCCGACGATGGCGATCTACCGGTACGTGGCCGACCGGGAAGAGCTGGTGCTGTTCATGATCGACAAGGTCATGGCCGACAACCCGCCCCCGGCCCTCACCCCGGACCACGACGGCTGGCGGGTCTGCCTGGAGGCGTTCGCCCAGTTGCAGTGGGCGATGTACCGTCGGCACACCTGGCTGGCCCAGGCACTCTCCTTCACCCGGCCACTGCCGGCCCCGCACGCCATGGCCCACACCGAGTGGGCGATGCGGGCCCTGGACGGGCGCGGGCTCGACCTGAACGCACAGTTCACGGCGGCGGTGACGGTGGCCAACTACGTGCGCGGCACGGCGGTGAACCTGGCCGAGGAGGCGCAGGCCGAGCAGGACAGCGGCCTGACCGACACCCAGTGGATGGCGGCCCACGGAGAACGGATCGGTGCGGTCCTGGCCGACGGGCGGCTCCCGCTGATGGCCCGCTTCATCACCGCCGACGACATGGTCTGGAGCCTGGACACGCTCTTCGAGTTCGGCCTCCAGCGCCTCCTCGACGGCCTCGCCCCGCTCCTGCGATGACGGAATCCGCCTCGCGCGCGGCCACGACGACCACCGGCACTGCGGGCTCAGCCTCGCCGCGAGAGTGCTGGCCCTTGACCGCGCCGGCAGCAACGGAAACCGCCACCGCCGGCGCGGCCCGACGTCAGAGCCGGGAGGTGAAGGTGGCCAGGAAGCGGTGCGGGGTGACGACGGCGGCGTTGTCGAAGCAGATGACGTCGACGTCGGCGTTTGTGGTGTAGGTCCAGGGTTGGGTGAGGTGGCAGTAGTTGCTACCCGTGCCCTGCGCCACCACCTGGGCGTGCGTCTCCTTGAGGCCGACCTGCGGGAAGGTCGCCAGGTAGCGGCCGGCGGGCGCCAGCGGTGCCACCGTGTTCGCACCGACGCCGAGCACCGAGTTGTCGTTGGTCGGCCCGCCGACGGCGGTACCCAGGTAACCGAAGTACGAGGGCGGGCCGAGGGAGCCGATCACCGGCCGCCGACGGTGGTACGAGAGGACGAAGTCGGTGTTGATGAACGCGCCGGCCTGGTCGTAGCAGAAGACGTACACCTGCACACCGGTGCCGACCGCGCTCCAGGAGTTGACCTTGCAGCGGCGGGGACCGGCGTTCGGCTGCACTGCGGTGACCTGCACGTTGCCGGCGAGCAGCCCGGCCAATCCCACCCCGGGCAGCCGCACCAGGTACTGCCCGACGCCCACCGGCCCGGCAGTGTTCACCACGCCGGTGGAGTTGTACGACTGCGCCACCAGGCCGCTGGTCCACTGCACGTACGCGTGGGCGGTAGCGGCTGGCAGCACGCCCGAGCTGGTCGTCCAGAGCACTGTGAACGGAGTGTCATCGCGCGTGCCGCCCGGCTTGTGGCACTGCACGTCCACGATCTCGTCGGCGCCCGACTGGAACCAGCGGACCACCTCGCAGTAGTGACCGGTCCGGTTCACCGGGGTCACGTGCGGCACACCCCGTGAGCTGGCACCTATCTGCGGGAAGCGGACCTGGAACCGGCCGGGCGCGAGCTTGATGCCGTCGGCCCAGGCGGCCGGGAAGGCGGTCTTCCAGCTACCCCATTGCCGGCTGGTGTCCAGCACGGTCCAGGCCGGCACGGTGGGGTCCTTGACGTACGCGAAGCCCCAGCGGTCGGCGGTGGCCGCCGCGGCCGGTGCCGCCGGCGCGAGCGCGCCGGCGGCCAGGACGGCGGCCAGTGCTGTGGTGACGAACGATCGGAGACGCATCTGTTCCTCCAGTCGACGGGAACATGTCGGAGAGGAGTGTGCACGTAGTGATCCGATGGTCACAGTCGGCTACATCGTGCTCTGGTGTCGGCTGTCCGCTACCCGTAACCCAACTTCTGAGCAGTGCGAGCACATCGCGGCGCTTCGGGTCTGCGCCGGCGTTCTTGGCTTATCGACTCGACGACCTGCCCGGCGTGGTACCAATACCCAGACAGGCGAAGCCGGCAGGAATGGGCGGCCCATGTCGACAAGGGCAGCAGCGCTGCTTCGAAAGCCTGGGCAACCGCAACGACCGAGCCTTCTGGAACTCTTCTTCGACCTGGTCTTCATCTTTGCCCTCAACCGGGTTTCGCAGCGGCTGGTCGAGGAGCTCACCGAGCAGCGAGTCGTCCTCATCGAGGCCGCCGAGACGCTGTTGTTGCTGCTGGCCTTCATGGTGCTGTGGTTCGTCACGGCGTGGGTCACCGACCTCTATGATCCGCAGCGGCCGCAGCTTCAGGTGCTGGTCTACACCGCCATGCTCGGGGCGCTGGTGATGGCAGTCGCGGTGCCGCAGGCGTTCGGGGACAGAAGTCTGGCCTTCGCCGGCGCGTACGTCGCCGTCCACATCGTTCGTGGGCTGGTCATCGTGCCGATACTGCGTGGCCACGAAGCCCAGCGCCGAGCGGCTGGAGTGTTCTTCTGGTTCACGTTGTCGGCCGTGCCCTGGATCGCCGGCGCGATCGTGACGGATTGGGCCCGCAGCCTGTTGTGGACGCTCGCGATCGCCATCGACGGCGCGGCACTGCTGCTGTTCTACCCCGCGCCGTGGTCCCGCCCCACCCAACGGCGGTGGCCCGTCCTGGCCGAATACCTGTCTGAGCGCTACCGACAATTCTTCATCATTGCGCTGGGCGAACTGATTTTGACGACCGGCTCGGCCTACAGCGACACATCGTTCCGGCAGGGCGGAGCCGCAGCGGCCTTCGCGGTTTCATTCATCACCACTGTGCTGCTGTTTCGCGTCTACGTCTTCAGGGCGGGTCAGTTGTTGCCCGAAGCCATCAGAGCCGCCGCTGAGCCGGCGCACCTCATCCGGGAAGCTTTCCTCGCGCACGTACTCATGGTTGCCGGGATTGTCGCCGTTGCCGTCGGATACGAAATCGTGATCGAACATCCGTTCGGGCACACCGAGGCCGCGTGGATCCTCGTTGTCCTCGGCGGACCGATGCTTTTCCTGATCGGGCGAGCCTTGGTGGAACATGCCGTCTTCGCCCGGGTGTCCCACTCCCGGATCATCGGCGCTCTGGCGCTTGCCGGCGCCTCGCCGTTCATGATCCTTCTGCCGCCGCTGGCCGTGGCCGTCACCGCCGTCATCGTCCTCGCCGGCATCGCCGCTTCCGACGCCGCCCACGCCAGGGGGAAACCGCCCGAACGGCCGCACCCGGCCAACTCCAGGCAGTGAGCGGCGGACGCGCCCTAGTTTCGAGGAAGCACGGTGATGGCCACGACGGCGCTGTTGACGACGGTGGCCGTCACGGTGCGGGTCACGGCCGCCGCCGCGGCGTCGGCACCCCAGTTGCCCCGCTCGAGTTCCCTGGCTCGGCTGATCACCGGTGACGTCCACGGGATCTCGCGGTGGAACTGCGGGAGCGTTCCGCTCGCCGAGAGCAACGCCGCGAGCGCGGCGACACGGGCCTGCGGCTCCGCGCCGTCCACGAGGACCCGACGAACGTCGGCGAGCAGGCGGGCCCGTCGTTCGGTCCTGCCCTCGAGCAGGGCCGTCGTCCGGAACAGGCCGAGCACCTTACGGGGCTCCTGGTCGATGTCGCCTCGCGCGATGAGCCGCTCCAACACCGGCTTGCGCAGGGCGGGACCGATCGCGGCCAGGGCCGTCTGCACCCCCCTCGGTTTCTCGGCGAGGTAGTCCCACGCCGGGCGCAGGAGACCATCCGATGGTGGGTGACCCGACACGCTCCTGAGCCGCTCCCGGTCCGTCGTGGTCAGGTGATCGCCGAGGGCGAGGTCTGCGAGGACGGCGCCGCCGAGGACGTAGAAGAGGGTGTTCTCTCCCGCGATGGTCCCGGACCGGGGTTGGAACAGGAGCAGCAGGAGATCTTCCACCACTGTCGGCGCGTCCGACCGGGCTTCGGTGGTCATCGGCGGGGCTCCCAGCGGAAGAGTCGGCTGGCCAGGGCGACGGCGACGACGACCCAGCCGAGCGTGGGCGCGAGCAGGAGCAGGGAGTCGGTCACGGCGACGCCGCCGTTCCAGGCGTTCATGGTCAGTTCGGTGGCCGCGCCACCGGGCAGCAGCCGCTTGAGCCAGGCGAGGTTCTCGGTGCCGGAGATTCCCACCCAGCTGGCCATGGCGATCACGCCGAGGGTAACGGGCAGGGTGGTGACCTGGGCGTGTTCGGGAGAGTTGGTCAGCCCGGCCGTGGCCAGCGCCAGGCCGATCATCATGGCCACGGTCGCGAGGACCGCCACCACCAGGAGGGCGACGTTCGCCGGTCCGCCGGCGACCACGGCCAGAGCGGTCAGGATCGCGGTCACCTGCACCACGGCGAGAAGAAGTACGGGCAGCAGCAGGCCGGCGAGGATGCCGGCGTCGCCTTCGGCGGTGGAGCGCAGCCGCTTGAGGAAGAGATTCTGCCGCCGGGACGCCAGGGTGGTGACGGCCGTGGCGTAGAGCCCGAACGCGGCCACCGTGAACACGACGATCGCGGCGATGTAGCCGAGGCTCCCGATGGCGGCGTAGGTCTCGTGCTGACGGACGAAGAACGCACAGACCGCGAACGGGATGATGAGGCTGGTGATCAGCACCAGCCGGTTGCGGAAGATCTGGATGAGTTCGCTGGACGCGATGGACAACACGGTGAGGCTCCTCGCGGAAGATCGAATCAACTGTTGATGGCGCGGAACACGTCGTCGAGCCGGGTCGGCCCTGCCGCCAGGTCCCGCAGTTCCACGGCGTGGTCCTGGGCCCAGCCGAGCAGGAGGTGCAGGTCCTTCTGCAGCTCGAAGGTCTCGACCGTGACCTTCCCGTCCGCGTCGACGGCGGCCCGCACCGGCAGCGCCGGCGCCGGTGCCGGGAGCGAGAAGCGGATGACCGCGGGCAGGGTGCGGGTCAGCTCGGACACGGTGCCTTCCCGGTGGAAGGCGCCCTCGTGCATCAGCCCGATCCGGTCCGCGCGCTGTTGTGCCTCCTCCAGGTAGTGCGTGGTGAGGACGATGGTCGCGCCGTTCTCCCGGAGCCGGTCCACCGTCGTCCAGACGGCGTCGCGGGACTGAATGTCGAGGCCGGTGGTCGGCTCGTCCAGGAAGATCAGCTCCGGGGTGCCGTAGACCGCGGTGGCGAAGTCCAGCCGCCGCTTCTCCCCGCCGGACAGCTGCGACACCTTGCGGCCGGCTCGGCCGGTGAGGTCGACAAGGTCGAGCACCCGGTCGACATCGTCGGTGCGCCGGGTGAGCCGACCGACCAGACCGACGGACTCACGGACGGTGAGGTCCGGGGAGAATCCGCTCTCCTGGAGCATGACACCCATTCGGGGACGTACCGCTCGTCGGTCGTCGGGGCGGTGCCCGAAGACGCGTACGGTGCCCGAGGTTGGCCTCCGGTGTCCCTCGACAACCTCCAGGGTCGAGGTCTTTCCGGCTCCGTTGGTGCCCAGCAGTGCGTAGAGCTCTCCCGGTCGTACCTCGAAGGAGAGGTCCTTGACGGCGTGGAAGTCGCCGTAGGTGAGGTTCAGCCGTTCGACTTCGATGACGGGTGTGGTGGACATGCACCTATGACAGCGCGGGCGCGGCCGACCCGTCAGTGGCACCACGTCATCACCGCATGTGACGTGGTGTCACTGGTCGTGGCCCCTGGCTGCCGGATACTGAGGTGGTGACCGGGAGATCGGCGCGCTTCACCGAGTCGACGCAGGGAAGACTGCGGCGGCTCAACCTGGCCACGTCACTGCCGCCGGTGGTGTTCGCCGCGGTGGTCCTGCTCTACACCGATGCGCGTACCTGGTGGCACGTCGTCGTCCTGGCGCCGGGGGCCGTGGCGGCCGTGGTGGCCTTCGAACGGTGGACGGCCAACGACCTCGCCCGGGTCGCGCTGCCCTGCCTGGTCGTAGCAGCGGCGGTCTGGCCGCTCGGGGTTCTGGTGACCGGCAGCCCCAACGCCTACTGGGGTGTCTGCGCCGTAGGTTCGCTTGCCCTGCGCGAGGTGCGACGACGCCGGAAGCTGGTGATGGCCGGGCTGTTCACCTACGTCGCCGCCGTCGGCGCGGCACGGCTGCTGGTGCAGCGGGACGACATCGGTCACGTCCTGGTCACCTACGTTCTCATCCCGACCGCCCTCACCGTCATCGTGACGGTCTTCACAGTGGTGGGCGAGCGGTTCTACGACCTCATCCGGGAGCTCGAACAGACCCGGGAACGCGAGGCGGAGCTGGCAGTGGTCCGGGAGCGCGTGCGGTTCGCCAGCGACCTGCACGACATCCAGGGCCACACCCTGCACGTGGTCAAGCTGAAGATCGCCCTGGCCCAGCGACTGCTGCTCCGCGACACCGCTCGGGCGGAGAAGGAGCTGCGGGAGACGTACACGCTGGTCAGCGACACCATCGCACAGACGAAGGAACTCGCCTACGCGCAACGGCGGCTCAACCTCACCGCCGAGATGGAGAACGCGAAGAACCTGTTCGAGGCCGCCGGCATCCGGGTCCGGGTGACCCGGGAGGCCGAGGTCGATGCCCGCGCCAGTGAACTGCTCGGGCAGGTGCTGCGGGAGACGACCACGAACATCCTGCGGCACGCGCAGGCCACCCAGGTGCAGATCACGCTCGCCGCGTCGGGCATCACCATCGTCAACGACGGCGTGACCGCCACCACGGCCCTCGAACTCAGGGGACTTGCGGCGCTGAGGCAACGGGTGGCGGGGGACGGGGGTGAGCTGACCGTGGAACAGAAGGATGGGCGGTTCCTGACCGCCGCGGTCTTCCCACCCGCTCGGGCCGACGCGGCCCCGACGGTCAGCGGGGAGGACGGCCGATGACCACCATCGTGCTCGCCGACGACGAGGCGCTGCTGCGCACGGCCCTGGCCGCGCTGCTGCCGATGGAGGGCGACATCACCGTTCTCGCCGAGGCGCAGGACGGCCGGACGGCGATCGCCGCCACCCTGCGGCACCGGCCCGACGTGCTGGTCATCGACCTGGAGATGCCGGGCGTGGACGGCCTGGGCGCGGTCGCCGAGATCCGCCGCGAGCGACCGGAGCAGGTGATCCTCATGCTGACCCGGCATGCCCGCCCCGGCGTCCTGCGCAAGGCGCTGAAGCTCGGTGTCCAGGGCTTCGTCAGCAAGTCCGCCGAGCCAGCCCACATCACCTCGGTCATCGCCACCCTGCACTCGGGAAAGCGCTGGATCGACCCGGACGTGTCAGTGCTCGCCGTCACCGAGGACTGCCCCCTCACCGACCGTGAAGCCGACGTCCTGCGGGTCACCGGCGAGGGCTACTCGGTCGTCGACATCGCCGCTCGGCTCCACCTCGCTCCGGGCACCGTCCGCAACTACCTCTCCAACGCGATGCGCAAGACCCAGACCCGGACCCGCCACGAAGCGGCCCGCTACGCCCGCGAACACGACTGGCTGTAGACGCGTCCACCGTCGCGGACCGTGAGTTCCGGCTGTCAAAGGAGAGAGGTCGTCCGCCACGGCGGGCAGGACATCCAGCAGGGCGGCGGCGATCCCGCCTGTCAACCGGGGGACCTCGCGTACGCCATCGACGGTCTACGTTGGACGTGGACACCCCAGCCGTGAATGCCGAACGACCGCTGCGGACGAACGTGCCGACGGCGGGAGAGCCGTCTCCCGAAGCGGTCCTGACGTGACAGCGGTATGAGCACCAGAGTCGCCGCCCTCAGCCCCGATGTCACAGTGGTCTCGCCGATCACGGATCAGTTCACCTTCCAGGGCCGCCAGCAGGTACGCACCTTGCTCGAGGCGGCTCTGGCCGCGATCGACGACATCACCTACACCGACCAGGTCGCCGAGCGCCGTACCGTGGCGCTCTTCTACGAGGCGCAGGTCGGCGCAGTGCGTCTCCACGAAGCCCAGCGACTGCGCCTGGGCCCCGACGGCCTGATCAGTCACATCACCCTCTACGTCCGGCCCTTGCCTGCGCTCACCCTGCTGATGGCTCGCCTCGGGCCCGACCTGGCCCGACGCAACGGACAGCCGGGCCTGGCCCGGCTGATCCCGCTAGCCAGCGGCGCGATGCACTCGATGGCCGCCACCGGCGAACGGAGAATCATGCCGAGAGTGGCACCCCGGTAGCAGCATCTGACGCTCCCGCACCTCGCTCTGCTGGGGGAGTGAGACCCGCCCAGGGCGGGAGGCGTCACGGTGCTGCCTCGGCGAGGGTGCTGGTATGCCCGCTCGCAGAGGCCGTCGCTGGGCGTACGGCGCCTTGGCTTGGTTGATCTTCTTCGTGGTGTCCCACGTGATCCTGGTGTTCTTCCCTGGGCCCGATCCAACCGGTGATGGACCGTGGGGCATGAGGGCCTACGTGATCTTCAACGTGGTGCTCATCTCGATGTCGGCCATCGGAGCAGCCGTCGTTCTGGCCACGGTCCGCCCGCCGGCTCGACGTCTTCCCCGGTGGCTACTTCTGACGCCACTGTTGTTCGGCAGCATCCTGCTCGTCATCCGGGGTGTTCCAGGGATGGTGGAGAATCTTCTCATGGTCAGCGGTATCCGTCGCGGTGGCTTCGTGGGGGTGGCGGACATCTCCACTGGCGAGTTCTGGACCGGTATCGGAATCAACACCTACTTCTTCGCAGGAGCAGTGCTGCTGGTTGGGACAACCGTTTCCTACGGCCGACGATCAGCGAACCCGTCTCGGTGAGGCGTACCGTCGTCCGCGCGGGCGATCTCCTGCCGCAACAGCGCCGCCTCGTCGTCGCGGTCGCAGAGCAGCAGCACCGCGAACTCTGGCTGGCCGAACGGGCTGGCCCAGTGATGTACGGCCTGCGACAGGATCCGGAACAGCGTGCGCCGATCCTCGGCACTGCTCGACAGCATCCGGGGCGCGTTCTCGACGACGATGAGATACCCGTCCGCCGGCAACCAGTGCAGATCGCGGAGACAATCGGACAGCGCGTCCCAGTTCCAGCCGAAGTAGCCCGGAAAGAACAGCGCGTCGGAGAACTCGTAGAAGGCGTGGTCCGCGTCCGTCATCCTCGTTCCGTCGAGCCGGGCGACGACGAACCTGCCCGCTGCCGGTAACACCGCCGCCAACTCGACCAGTGCACTGCGCGAGCAGACCACGACCCGATCGGTGGAGCCGTTCCACCGGCTGCTCATCGCACGATGACCAGGTTGGCCATGTCGACGACCGGCCGGTAGCCGAGGGCGGCGTAGATCTTGTTCGACGTCGGGTTGGCCTGGTCGGTGAACAGGCAGACCCGCGCGCCCTCGGCCCGGATTCGGCGGGAAACCTCGGCGACCGCGTTGCTGGCCCAACCGCGCCCGCGCTGGGCCGGCGGTGTGTACACCGGGCCCAAGCGGGCCACCCCGAACGACGGTGGGTTGGCACCGGTGAGGTGCATCGGTTCCCCGGTCTCGTCGACCCAGAACCACAGCCGTCCGGCGTGGAGCCGACGCAGCACCTCCGCGTGGTCGGGCGCTTCGTGCGCACTCGTACCGCGCGGGCGGCCCGCCTGTTCGTCGGCGTCGCCCACGAACGCGGCGAGCCACTCCGTGACCAGTCCCGCATCGTCCTCGGTCGCGGCCACCAAGCCGCCAGGCACCGGTGGCGGCCACGTCAGTTCGCCGAGCTCGTGCAGCCGTGTGTGCTGGGAGACCTGGACTTCACCCCCACCGAGCCGGGCCAGCGCGGTGGCGCACAGGTCGACCGTGGGCAGGGCCCCGTTGACCGCGAGGACCTCCTCCCCGCGATCGTGCAACGCGTGGGCCAGCGCAACGGCCCCCTCGTCGGGCATGGGCAGCAGGAATGGTGGATAGGGGGCATACGGCGCCGAGCGCATCCCGGCACCGACCACGGTGCCGGAGTCGTCGCTGACCACCAGCCACCAGTTGCGGTCGGGCTGCGGGATCCCCTCGGCCCGCTGCGACAACAGCCGGTGCGCGATGGTGGTCACGACCGTGCTGATGACCGGATCGGCGCCCAGGTAGTCGCCCGCAGCGGCCAGGAACTCGCCCGGATCGCTGAGGAACCGCAGCCGCAGTCCGGTTCTCGGGACAATGCTCATCCGCGTACGCTAGCCACCGCTTACCAGATCGACACGGGAATTTTGTGCTGCCGAGGACCTGTAAGCGCCGAAACAACCATGAGGCGGGCCCACGGTTGGCCCCGGTCGGGCGGGGTACACCGCCGCGAGTGGCGCGGGGGCTGGGTTCACCCGGCTTGGCCACCGAAGGTGCTTCGGAGGGGCCGATGTCGGGTGCGTCAGCGCGGTCAAGCGGGCCCGGGATGTCCGATGACGTGGTGGAGCTGCGGGTACACGGGGCCGCCAGCGCAAGCGCCGCCGAGGTGTTGAACGTGGCGCAGGTCGAGCAGGTCGCGGGCGACCGCAGTGGGGGCTTCTACCGACCCCACCGCCCCTGTTCGTGCGGCAGCGGCGAACGGGTGACGGAGGCGTACCACTGGGGTGACCTGCCCGCCGGAAGCGTGGTCCGAACACTGACGCTGGTGTTCCTCCTGCCGTTCATGCTGGCCAACCTTGCGATCTGGATGCGACCGGCGAGCCCTGGCTCCGACGCGATGGTCAGATCCCTGTGCCGGTTGCTGGCGCTCACTCTCACAGTGCTGTATGTCCTTGCCTTCGCCGGCGTCACGCTGGACCTGATCGCGTGGAAGTGCATGGGCTCGCCACGTTGCCTGGCCGGGCGCTCCTGGTTGTCCTGGTTGGGTGGGCAGCCCGTGGGCCTGCGCCTCGCGGTACTCGCTGTGGTTCCGGCCGCCGCCATCGGCCTGCTCTGGCGGGCCAGCACCCGGCCGCGAAAGATGTTCGACGCGTTCCGCGCTCCCGCGGACGAGGTCTCCGAGCATCGACTCAGCGGGATCGGTCAGTGGGATGCGGGGCCGCTGGTGGGTCGGCTGCGTTCGATTCACGTCGCGGCGGCGTTCGCGACACTGGACGTCGCTCTGCTCGCCGCCCGAGCCGCGAACGGCGCCTCGGCCAGCACGATCGCGTTGGCCGTGGCCACCGGGACGGTGCTGGCCAGCTGCGTGGTCCTGCTCTGCATGCCTCCGCTGCTCGACCGGGCCGCCTCGGATCAGCGACTGGACCGGATCACCCGCACGGTGCGGACGGTAGCCGTGGCCCTGACCATCGTGGTGACGGCCCACGTCCTCGCCAGCCCAGCGCCGTGGCACGAGGGGGGCGGCCTACCCGGCTACGGCGCAATTCTCACCTCGTTGTTCGTTGCCCAGACGACCCTGCTGACCGCCCTCGGCGCTGTGCTGCTCTGGCGCCGGGTTCGGCGGCGGGACGCCATCCCGTTGCTCGGGCTGGGCGCGCTGGTGATGGCGGCCAGCGCGGTCAGTCTGGCGGTGGCAGTGTCCGCCGAGCTGGTCTACCGGGTGGCGGATTTCCTGGATCGCGACGCGCCGACCGGAGCGGGCCTGGCCTCCGGTCTGCCGCCGGCGTTCACCTGGGCGATCTTCGGCTTTCTCCGGACAGTGCTGTTCACGCTGGTGGTAGCGGTTCCGGTCATCCTCATCTCTCGACGCCGTCGACTTCGTGCCGCTGCGGCGATTGTCGCCTGCGACTACCCGGACCGCCCGCCCGCAGCCGCGACCCGACTGCGGCAGGTGCAGAAGGCGATAGCCAGGGCCCGCTTCACGGAAAGACTGATTCCGTTGGCGGTGGTCTACGCCTGCCTGGCCGGGATCGGCACGGCCACGACCACCCTCGGTCTGCTGGAGTTGCTGCCGAGCGAGTCTGTGCAGCGGTACGCACGGGTGCCCGGCGACCTGATCACCTTCTCCATCGCGTTCGGAAGCTGGGGGATCGCCGCGATCATCCTCGGCCTGGCCCTCGGTGGAATCTTCGCCTACCGGACAGCCGAATTCAGGCGCCACGTTGGTGTCCTGTGGGACCTGGGCACGTTCTGGCCCCGCGCCGCCCACCCGTTCGCGCCACCCTGCTACGCCGAACGAGCCGTGCCGGAGTTGACCCGACGAATCACGTACCTGGTCGGACGCGGCAACCTCGTGCTGCTCACCGCACACAGCCACGGTTCGGTCCTGGCCGCCGCGACGGTGCTCCAGTTACCGCCGCAGGTCAGCAGTCGAGTCGCTCTGCTCACCCATGGGTCACCTCTGAGCCGCCTCTACGCGCGACTGTTCCCCGCCTTCGTCGACGACGAGGTGCTGCACGAGATCGGCGCTCGCGTCGACTGGCGGTGGGTGAACCTGTGGCGCGACACCGACTCGGTTGGCGGCTGGGTATTCACCGCCCACCGGACAGCCGCGCCGGTAACCCTCGACGGGACCGCGGCAACGGTGGACCGCCGGCTACGGGATCCCGCCGACGTGGTGCCGCTACCTGGCGACAGCGTCCCGCCGCCGATCCAGGGACACCGGCCCCGCGGATCGGAGCAGCGGTACGCCGACGCGGCCCGCGAGCTGATCGAGCGCCTTCGCCAGCCCGTGGACTCAGGGCCGCTTCCGGACGACCCGCCGACCGGGCAGTGACGGATCCCCGGCAGTGCCTCGGGCGCGCCCGAAATACATGAGCTCCCAGATTGCGTCCTCGGCGAACTCCTCGACCACGTGCCCGCCCTTGTGGTGTTCGATCGTGAGCAGGCCGGCGAAGCGGAGGTAGGCGCCGTCGAACCGGATCAACCGCGCCGCTGTCCGCTTCAGCCAGGGCAGGTCCTTCGTGAGGGGGTTGCGGACCAGGTCGCGCTCGCGGTCGAAGGTCACCACGTACGTGTCGTCGTCGTCCACGTACGTGTAGCGGACGATGCTCGCCACTGGCTTGCCGGTCTTCGCGTCGGTGTAGACCCCGTCTCGCTCGAACGTCATCTTGGCTGGATCGTCGCCGATGATCCGGCCGTCGCGGGCCAGCATGAAGATGGGGATCTCGGCGAAGCCGTACCTCTCGGCGCCAGTGATGAACGACGCGATGACCGTGTACGGTCCGGCGTGCCCCCGCCCCCAGTACCAGTCATTGAGGATTTTCGGCAGCCCGACGTTGCCCCAGTTGTGGTCGTGGTAGCCGACGCCGGTCGTCTCGTGCCGTACCCCGCCGATCGTGTACGAGCCCCGCACGGCTCCTTGGGGCACCGAGGGCAGCCAGTTGAACTCGAGGTCGCGCTCCGGGCCGAACAGCATGTGCCCAGTGGCCGGACGCCAGGCCGGGACCTCGGACGTCAGTGTGAAGTCGACCCGCAACCCTCCGGCGGTCGCCTGGATCCGGTACTCGCGCAGCTTCTCGCCCTGGAAGCGGTTGCCCGGCCCCATCCGGACGTCGGTACGCCCGCTCGCCGCCGACCACTCGGCCGCGGGGATCGAGATCGTGTTGTTGGACATCGTCCCGTCAGGCAGTTCCAGGTTGACCCGCAGCTGCGGAGACAGCGGCCTACCCGCCGCGCCGAGGTCCTTGTTCATGAACACCACGACCACCTTCGCGCCGTCGTCGAGGTGGGCGTCGAAGTACCACCACTCGTACGACCCGGCGCGATTGTCGGTGCGGGCGCCGTCCTCCCATTCGCGTACGGCATCGCGCTCCAGCCCGAAGCGGGCATAGTCGTCGCTCAGCGCGGCCAGTTCGGGTTGATCCGACATGACTCTTCGTCTCCGTTGCTTCTACAAGATCAAGATGTGCGGACGGCTCACAGGGTGACGAATCCCTGCCGCCAGGACGGATAGGCCGGGTTCCAGCCGAGGTGCGTGCGGGCGTAGTGGTTGCTCGCTCCCCGCGCCCAGCCATGCCGTTCGCCCTCGGTCGCCGCTGGCGCTGGCACGTTGGCCGCCGCGCAGAACGCGGGCACCCACTGCGAGGCGGCGGCTGGCTCGTCGTCGCAGACGTTGACGACGCCGACGGGCCACTCCAGAGCCGCGACCGCAGCGTCGACGGCGTCGTCGATGTGCAGCAGGCTGCTCACGTCCGCGTCGGCGGGGATCTTGCCGGCGGCGGCGAACTGGGCCATCAGACCGTCGCGGGCGTACCAGGTGCCCGGGCCGTAGAGGGTGCCGTACCTCAGCACGACCCACTCGGGCGCCTCCTGGACGGCGGATTCGAGCGCGGCGGCACCACCCACACTGGTCTGGCGTGGCTCGGGGGCGCCGAGGTCGAGCGGGGTCTCCTCGGTCGCGGGCTCGGCGCCCGGCTCGTACGCCCAGGCGATGCTCTGTGCCACGATGCGGCGTACCCCGGCGGCGAGCGCCGCGTCGACCAGGTTGCGGGTCCCGGTCCGACGCAGTCGCGCATTGGCGGCGAAGTCGCCCGTGCTCAGGCTGGTCAACTGGTGCATCACCACGTCAGGCCGGGCGTCGCGGACGGCGGCCGCCACCGCGTCCCGGTCGAGCACGTCGACGGCGACCGGGCCGTTACGGGCCAACCCGATGACCTCATGCCCCTGAGCGGTCAGGGTCGGCTCGAGACGGCGGCCTATGACGCCGGTCGAACCGGCGAGAACGATTCGCATGACGTGCCTCTCCGTCAGTTCGGTCGGTTTGAGCGGCGGTTCTTACGCTGTTCGAGCTCCTCGGGGCTCACCAGCACCAGCATTTCCTGGCCGGGCGCGCACACCATCACGACCAGGAATTTGGTCACCCGATCGGACAGGTTGTTTGCGGACCGGTAGTGGATGACGTCGCCGCCAGGCTCCCAGAACGCCTCGCCGGCCTTGATCACCCGTTCGGGCTCGCCCTCCAGCTCGAAGATCATCTCGCCCTCGAGCAGGTAGCCGAAGACAGGGCCGGAGTGCCGGTGTGGCGGCGTGCCCGGGTCGCCCGGTGGCAGTTCGATCGTCGCTGTCATCACATGGGAGCCCTCCGGCAACTCCGGCGGCATGGCCGTGCCCAGCAGCACGATTTCGTTGTTTCCGATCTTCATGGTCTGCATGAATCGAACGTATCCCCGACCGGACCAGCAGGATGGACCAGTTGGTGACCGGTCTGATGGACCAGTTGGCAGAGTCCGGACAGCGCCTCCTGCCAGGCATGCGCCGGTGGCGCCGCATATCCGAGGACCAGGGCTGCCGACTGCCGCTCATCCGCGGGGTCGTGCCAGTAGCCGTTGCTGTGCAGGCCGATCAGGTGCAATCCCTCGCGGCGCCCGGCCTGGATCAGCCAGCGCTCCTCCGCCACGGACGCCAGCGGTAGCAGCGCGTGCACGCCGGCAGCAATGCCCTCCAACGCAGTGGTGGTCACCTCGGCCAGGCGGCCGGCCAGTTCGGTCCGGCGACGCCGGTAGGTCAGGCGCATGCGGCGGATGTGCCGGTCGTAGTCGCCGTGCGTGAGCAGGTCGGCCATGGTGAGCTGGTCGATCGCGGAGACTGCCGCGCCGGCCTCCACGATCGTCGTCGTCAGTTCTCGACGCAGTGGCTCGGGTACGACGAACCAGCCCAGGCGGACGCCCGGCGCCAGCGACTTGCTCGTGCTGCCGGCGTACACGATCCGCTCTGGTGCCAGCGCCTGCATGGCGCCCACCGGCCGCTGGTCGTAGCGGAACTCGCCGTCGTAGTCGTCCTCGATCAGAAACGCGTCGTGCTTGCGTGCCCACGCGATGAGCCGGTAGCGGTGCCCCGGGGCGAGCACCACTCCGGTCGGATGCTGGTGCGCCGGGGTGAGTAGCGCGGCCTGACCCGCCGCGTCATCCGGGTCGGCCCCACCGGGGCCGACGGTGAGCGGGGTGACTGTCAGGCCCGCGGCACGCAACACCATGCGGTGATGGGCCAGACCGGGGTTCTCGGTGGCGATGGCGCGGACGCCGCGCCGGTGCAACGTCCGCGCCAGAAGGGAGAGGCCCTGGGTGAAGCCCGCCGTGATCACCACCGCATCCGGGTCGCAGAGCACTCCACGAGTGCGCGCGAGATAGCCGGCCACCGCCGCGCGCAGTGCGGGTAGCCCGGTCGGCTCGGAGTAGTCCAGCGTGCCGCGTGAAGCCGTTGTCAACGCCCGGCGGACACTGTCCGCCCAGGCCGTTCGGGGAAAAGACGCGAGGTCGGGAATCCCCGGCCGCAACTCGATCAACGGCCCGGCCGGGGGTGACGGTCGCGGTCGCCTGCGCGAGTCGGGCGGATCATGGAGTACGTCCGCGACCCGGGTGCCCGAGCCGGGTGCCGCCAGCAGCCACCCTTCCGCCACCAGTTGCGCGTACGCCTGCACCACAGTGCCCCGGGCCAAGCCCAGGTCGGCGGCCAGGCTCCGGCTCCCGGGTAGGCGCGACCCGGCTTGCAGCCGACCTGTCCGAATGCTCTCCCGTAATGCGCTCTCCAGCGAGCGACCCGGGAAACCCGCACTCCGATCGAACTCCAGATGGAGGTCAAGCGACTTCGTCACTCAGCAACGATCCCATTCGTGTGAGCAGCGCCGGCAGGTTCGGCGACGACTCAGGCGCCAGACCATCGACCTCGACGTACGTGCCGTCGACGAACCAGGCGCCGGTGCCGATGGTCACCGCTGGAACTGGGCTAGTTTCTGCGGGTTGAGGATGATCAACACTCGTTCGATCCCGGCGGGTGAGGCGTCGATGGTGACCAGAGCGACAGTTGTCCCGGGCCGCGAGACGAGGATCGCGGCTTGGCCGTTGGATTCGACGATCTCCGGCGAGAGGTCGCGGCCGAACTTCCGGATCAGTCCCAGGACGTAACGCGCGACGTTGTCCCGTCCGACGACGGGTAGCTGGGCGGCCCGGACGGCGCCACCGCCGTCGGCGTAGGAGATGGCTGTTTCGGCGAGCAGTTCCTCGAGCTGGGTCAGCTCACCGGATCGGGCTGCGGCAAGAAAGGCATGCAGCAGGCGGTCGCGGTCGGCGTGGCCGACCGGCTCGCGCCGCTGCCGGGCCAGGTGCGTGCGGGCGCGGTGGCCGAGCTGTCGTGCGTACGCCTCGCTGACGTCGAGTACCTCGCCGATCCGCCGGAACGGGTAGTCGAACGCCTCCCGCAGCACGTACACCGCCCGCTCGACCGGGGTGAGCCGTTCCAACAGGAGTAGCACGGCGAGTTCGAGCGACTCGTTGCGTTCGGCCTGGAGTGTCGGGTCGGCGGAGGTGTCGACGGGCTCGGGTAGCCACGGTCCGGGATACAGCTCGCGGCGGGCGCGAGCCGACGTCGCGGCGTTCAGAGCGAGCCGAGACGTCGTCGTGACCAGGAACCCGATCGGGTCCCGTACCCGGCTGCGTTCGGTCTGCTGCCACCGGACCCAGGCTTCCTGGACGATGTCCTCCGCCTCCGCGACACTGCCGAGCATCCGGTAGGCGATGCCGAAGAGCCGCGGACGGACCGCGTCGAACACCGCTAACGCGTCGACAAGTGCCCCGTCTTTTCCTCGCCCTACCATGGCCGCCGCCTCGTCGCTTCCATCCCTGAATGTGCAGGTGAGTTGGAACTACCGCCGATATCGCTGCTGTCTGTCGAGCGCCAGCCACACAGGTACCCCTGCGGGGCCGTACTACAGCACGTGACCGGCGGTATGCCCAGCCGTTTGGGTCGGCGACGATTCGAGCAGACCGATACAGATCTGCACGAGCATGCCGACGAGCCAGGTAAAGGGACTGTCGAGGCCATCCTGTTTGTCGTCCGGCATCGTGTACCAGACGGTGTACGTCGCTTGTACCGCGTCTTCGGCGGCGTCGACTGAACCGAGCAGGTGGTACGCGAGGTTCTTGAGGAGGCGTCGTTCGGCGACGACGACGCAGAACGCGCTGGGTAGCGCGTTTGACCGAAGTGGCCGGAGGGGTTCGGGAACCATCGGCTCTCCCAGTGGTTGACGCAGCAGCTTCAGCGGGCGGCCCGAGCCGAGGCGAGGTCGCGCCGAGCCGCCGAACGGTCGCGTAGCGCCGTCAGCAAGATGATCACCAGGCCGATGAGCGCGACGGCCGCGTTTGCGGTGGTGAGGAGGATCGCCTCACCCACGGTCGCCCCCTGCATGTTCGTGAGGTGATAGAAGAAGTGGGGCAGCGCGAAGACCGAATAGGCAGCCGCGGCAGGGATGACGAAGTGGGCCTTGGGTTTGACCGCCGCGATGCCCAGCAGCAGGGCGATCGCCAGTGATGTCGTACCGAAGTCCCGCGCATAGTGCTCGCTGAACGGTGGCGTGAGATCCACTGTCGGGAAGTTCGCGTAGAAGCTGGCCGGCCAGATCGCGTTCCAGGCTCCGACCACGAAATTGTCGAGAAACAAGATCGCCAGTGCGATGCGGATGATGGCGTTCATGATCGTCGCTCCTTGCGCTGTACCGGCTCGGCGTCCGCGATGTCCTCCTTGGCACGCCAGCCGACGTGGCTGGACATCTCAGGAGCCCGCCGGTGGTGGGCGAGTGTCACCAGGTACGGACCGGGCAGGTCTCCGATTCGTGACACTCGGCCCCGGCCGCGACCTCTGCTGTCACGAATCGGGGGGCCGCTCGGTCCAGTTCGTAGACGCCGCGCGGTCGCTCGCGGCGGAGGGAGCACGCCATGAAGAGAAGCGTTGCGGCGCGCGTGACCGACGAGTCAGACACGGGTCGGGCGCCTCGCATTGGTCGTAGCGTCAGATTGATCGTCACGGTCGCGCTTGCTACCGGTTTCCCGCTGACGGTCACGCCCGCGCCCGCGTTCGCGCACGGCGCGACGCATTCGATCACGCCGACCGCCGGTGCCGCGCTCGCGAAGGCCCCCCAACGGGTCGAGGTGGTGTTCGCCGCCGAGATCACGTCGGACAGCAGTGTCACAGTGACGGACCACACGGGGACGGACTGGGCAGGCGGTCGGCCGGTTGTCCACGGAGCGACGCTGCGCCATCAGGTGAGAGCGGATATGCCTGACGGCTGGTACGAGATCAGTTGGCGAGCCACCTTCACCGACGGACACCCGGTGACCGGCACGGCGGAGTTCACTGTGGGAGCGGAAGCCGCGGCGGCTGCCGCGGCGAATCCGTTTCGGGCCCGTCTCACGCACGGCGGAGTCGTCGCGTTGTACGCCGCCTCAGGTGTAGCCGTAATCGCTCTCCTGCTCGCGATCATGACGCTCTCACGCGGTGTCTACGCCGCCAACAAGCGCACCGATGCAGATGACCGTTCCACCCTTTAGGGCTGTCTGCGCAGTCTATTACTGGACGAGAAGTCTCGGAGAGGTAGAACCAACAGTGACATCACAGCGGTTTATCCCCCCTTCACCCCGGCCCCCGGTCCGGGCTACGCGCCATCGCGGCGTTACGGCGAACACGAATCGGGAGGTAGCTCAGTGCGTATCGCGGTAGCTGGCGGGACCGGCGGGGTTGGACGTCTCGTCGTCAACGCCGTACGGGCTGCCGGCCATGAGCCGGTCGTCCTCGCCCGCTCCACGGGCGTAGACCTGATCCGCGGTTCCGGGCTGGACGAGGCGCTGACCGGCGTACCGGTCGTGATCGACGTCAGCAACGTGTCGACGATCAACCGGAAGAAATCGGAGAACTTCTTTGGCACGGCGACAACCAACCTGCTCGCCGCAGGCCGGCGCGTCGGGGTGCGGCACCACGTCGCGCTGTCGGTCGTCGGCGCCGATCGGGTGAATTGGGGTTACTACGCAGGCAAACGACGCCAGGAGAAGCTCGTCCTGGACGGTGCGGTTCCCGCGACGGTGCTCCGCTCGACGCAGTTCTACGAGTTGGCCGCGCAGATGCTCGCCACCATTCCCGGTCCGATCGCAGTGGTGCCCCAGATGCTCATGCAGCCGATCGCGGCCCACGAGGTCGCCAACTGTCTCGTCGACCTCGCCCTGGCAGATCCGACCGGCCGGGCGCCCGACATCGCCGGCCCGCAACAGTTGCGCATGTCTGACATGGCCCGCCGCCTGCTACGCACCCGCGGGAGTCACCGCCTTGTCCTGCCCGTCCGCCTTCCGGGAGCGACCGGTCGAGCCATGGCCGGACACGGCCTGCTGCCCACCGGCCCCGGTCCGCGGGGCACACAGACCTTCGACCAGTGGCTGGCCAGCCCGGCAGCGCAGAACGACGCCAGGCGGACCCGATGAACGAAGGCCGGTCACCCACTCCCGCCGCACCGCGGGCAACGTCAACAGACGGGCGGGACACCGCGCTGACCGCGTTGATCCGGATCGCCTTGGCCGTCCTCTTCCTCGACGAACTCGTTGTCGGGTTCTGGAACCAGGTCTTCCCCGCAAGCTTCTACAACAACTTCCCGACCGTCACCCTCACCCCGCCGTTCAGCGAGCACTACGCGCGAGACTTCGGCGGAGCCACCCTCGGCCTGGCCGTCGTCCTCGGCATAGCGCTTGTCGCACCTCGAGCCGCATTCACCATCCCCGCCGCGGCGGCATTCTCCACCTTCGCCATACCCCACTTCTTCTTCCACCTGACCCACCTCCACCACGCCACCCGTGGCGAGAAGGTCTTCCTCACAACCGCCAATGCCGTCGTCGCCCTGCTCGGCCTTCTCGTCATCGCCCTGACGCTCGTCCGAGACGCCAGGCGTCGCCGCCCTCCGGCCACGTGATGCGGGCGGACCCGGCGCGATGCCGGGTCCGCCCGTTTCAGGCGTGCTGGACCTCGCCCTGCCGCTGGTCGACCTGACACCCTCGAACGGGTGCTGCGCGGAGTCGGCAGTGATCAACGTGCGAGGGCGGCGAGCCTGAACTGCTGGTTGGTTTGTCCGTGGCAGTCGTAGAGCTGGATCTGGGCTCCGTTGGTGGTGCTCCAGGCGTCGAGGCATCGTCCGGACTGGACGTTGCTGATGGTGCCGTTGGAGTTGACGTTCCACTGTTGGTTGGTCTGGTTGTGGCAGCTGTAGATCTGCACTGCCGCGCCGTTGGCGGTGCCTGCCGCGTCGAGGCACATGGTGCCGTACACCTGGAGTTGTTTGGTTGAGGTGTAGGTCCATGCCTGGTTGGTTTGTTTGTTGCAGCCGTAGAGCTGCACCCGGGTGCCGTTGTTACGTGAGGCGTTGGGTACGTCGACGCACCTGCCGGACTGGGTGCCGACGATCTCGTTGGCGGAGCCGGGCGGAACGGTCGGCGGATCGGTGGGGGTCGGCGGGTCGGTCGGGGTCGGCGGGTCGGTCGGGGTCGAGGGCAGCAACGGGCAGGTGCTGCGGTAGGTGACCACGCCGCTGGAGTCGAGCAGTGGGCAGAGGAACTGGCTGTACCGGGTGTCGTTGTCGATGAACATCTTGACGAACGGCAGCATGGTCCGGACCATCACCGGGTTCGACCGTCCGACCATGAAGCCATGATCCGCGCCGGCGACCTCCAGGTAGACGCTCTCCGTCGTGGCCGGGAGGCTGTTGTACAGGCCGGTGGCGTAGGACGGGGTGACCACCGTGTCCGCCTGCCCAGAGAAGATCATGGTGGGCACCCGGTCGTTGGCCAGGTTCGACGACGGCGAGTACGGCGCGATGCCGACCACTGCCTTCAACGACGGGCGTCGGGTGGCTGCGCTCAGCGCGCCGCCGCCACCCATGGAGTGGCCTGCGACCGCCAACCGGTTGGGGTCGACCCGGTCGCGTACGGGGCTCTGCTGCGTGAGGTAGTCCAGTGCGGCGAGCAACTGGGTGCCTCGGGCCGTGTCGAAGTCGTTGCGGCTGTTGGTCTCGATGCCGATCACGACGAAGCCGTGGGACGCCAGCCACGGTCCCATCCAGGCCAGTTCGGCGGAGAACAACGCGGTGTAACCCGGCGAGATCGCGATGGCACCGAAGGTGCCCTGGCTGGTGTCGGTCGGGTAGTAGATCCTGCCGCCGTTGAAGCCGTACCCGGTCGGGACGCTGACCGACGTGTTGGCGAAGGGGCCGTTCACGGCGGTGACGCTGGTCCGGGTGGGATCCGGGCCCCGCTGGTACGGGTTGTCGGCAGCCGACGCCGACCCGGTCGCCACGGTGATGGTGAACAACCCGACCGCGACGGCTATCCCGGCCGCGGCCAGCTTGAACAGGCGTCCCCGCAAACGGGGCGCCACTCGGTCGGTGTGGGTCTTCCCCGAGGGTGGGGGGTGGTGTCCGTGTCCTCGCACTATCGCTACCTCCTGGTGGTGGATGGGTGCGGGGCGGACGGGCCCGGTGTGGTGCCGAACCTGCCCGCCCCGGCGTTGTCCGTCGTCAGCGTTGCAGCGTCAGCAGACCCGGCCGGTACGGCAGCAGGCCGTAGTCGCCGCCGGAGCTGGGGGAGCGCCCCTGGTAGAGCAGTTGCAGGTTGCAGGCGTCAACGGTCATGGTCTGATCGGCGTTGCTGCGGATCAGTTCGCCGTGACTGATGTCGTTGGTCCAGGTGGCGCCGCTGTTGGCCTTGCCGGCGAACGGGTTGCTCTCGCTGGTGGCCTGCGGCGTCCACGTACCACCGAGGCTGGTGGCCGTGAACGAACGGAAGTACCGGCCCTGCGAACCGATCGCCTCGACGATCATCAGGTACTTGTTCAGGCCCTGGAGCTTGTAGACCTGGACGGCCTCGAAGAGGTTGTTCGTCGAGTCGGTCATGATCGTCGTGTAGTTCGACCCGAAGCTGCCCGGGAAGTTCCCGATAGGCATGCTGGCCCGGTAGATCCTGCCGTTGTCCCCGGCGAAGAACAGGTACATGTTCTGGTCGTCACCGATGATCGCCTGGTCGATCGGGCCCGTGCTGGAGTTGGAGATGCTGCCGCTGAACAGCGTCTGGGGCGACGACCACCCGTTCGGGTTGGTCGGGTCGCTGGAGGTCCGGTACGAGAAGGCCGGGCCGCCCCACTGGTAGGCCAGCACCCAGATGTTGCGCGGCGCAAAGTAGAACAGCGACGGTGCGACGGTCGCCGAGTTCATCGCGTTCTGGCTGGCCGAGCCCATCTGCGAGTAGTTGCTGAAGAGGCCGAAGTTCATCGAGCCCCACGTGGTGCCGGTGTCGTGGGTGGTGGCGTAGACGAGCTGCTGGCCGTTGTACGGCGCGACGGTGAAGTCCTTCAGCGACACCCACCCCGACCTCGGCTGTGCCAGCGCACCCGACGACGACCAGCGGTACGACGAGGGAAGGTCACACGTGCCGCCGGTCGGCGGCGGCGTCGTCGGGGTCGGCGTCGGGGTCGAGCCGCCGCCCAGGGCGGCGAGCCGGAACTGCTGGTTGGTTTGTCCGTGGCAGTCGTAGAGCTGGATCTGGGCACCGTTGGCGGTGCTCCAGGCGTCCAGGCATCGTCCGGACTGCACATTGCTGATGGTGCCGTTGGAGTTGACGTTCCACTGCTGGTTGGTCTGGCTGTGACAGCTGTAGATCTGCACCGCCGCACCGTTGCCGGTCCCGGCGGCGTCGAGGCACATGTTCCCGTACACCTGTAGCTGTTTGCCCGAGGTGTAGGTCCAGGCCTGGTTGGTCTGCTTGTTGCAGTCGTAGAGCTGCACCCGGGTGCCGTTGCTGGTCGAGGCGTTGGGCACATCGACACACCGGCCCGACTGCGTGCCGACGATCTCGCTGGCGGAGCCGGGCGGGTTGGTGGGCGGGTCGGTGGGTGGGTCGGTGGGCGGGTTGGTGGGGCCGGCGCTGTTCAGCGCCTCCAGGGTGGCCGTGTAGGCGGCCTTCTTGTTGCCGTTGCACTCGAAGAGCAGGGGAGTGCCGCTGGAGCGCCACGAGTCGCAGTCCCGCACACCCCACACGGTCAGCCCGTTGCAGCGAGCCACGGCAAGACAGTCGTTGACCACACTGCGGTAGGTGTTGGCCTGCGTCGTGCCGGATCCCTCGATGTCCAACTCGGTGATCTGCACGTCCACCCCGAGGGCGGCGAAGCTGGACAGCGTGGTGCGGTAGTTGCTGTTGTACGGCGAGTTGGCGTTGAAGTGCGACTGGAAGCCGACGCAGTCGATCGGCACGCCACGAGACTTGAAGTCGCGCACCATGTTGTACACGGCCTGCGTCTTGGCCCAGGTCCAGTTGTCGGTGTTGTAGTCGTTGTAACAGAGCTTCGCGTTCGGGTCGGCCGCGTCGGCGGCGCGGAACGCCGCCTCGATCCAGTCGTTGCCGGTGCGCTGCAGGTTCGAGTTGCGGCGGGCGCCGCTGTTGCCGTCCTCGAACGCCTCGTTCACCACGTCCCACGAGTAGATCTTGCCGCGGTAGTAGGTGGCCACTCGGGTGACGTGGTTCAGCATCGCGTTGCGCAGCGCGGTGCCCTCCATGCTCTGCATCCAGCCCGGCTGCTGCGAGTACCAGGCCAGGGTGTGGCCCCGGACCTTCCAACCCCGGGAGATGGCGTGGTTCACGATCCGGTCCGCATTGCTGAAGGTGAAGTTGTTCTGCTGCGGCTCGGTCGCGTCGATCTTCATTTCGTTCTCGGGAGTGATGGCGTTGAACTCGCGGTTCAGGATCGTCGTGTAGGCGCTGTCGTTGAGTTTGTTGGCGGCGACGGCGGCACCGAAGTACCGACCGGACTGGGCTGCGGCGGCACCGAGGGTCGTCTCGGCGGCTTGGGCCAGGTTGGGCAGCAGCGACACGACCAGGGTCAGAATTATCGCGGCTGTTCCGGAAAGAGTGAGCGTTCGCAGTCGGGTGCGCCTGATGGGACGGGTCCGGGGAACCATGCTGATCCTCCTGTGGTGGGGGTGAGAGATTCCTGTCGCTGTTCCGTTGGGAGGCCGCGCTCGGATGGCGGCGGGCACGATGTCGAGTCCGCCCGAGCGGGCCGGGAATCACGTCGGGCACCAGCCCAGATGCGAGTCGTTCGGGCTATCTGGCCAGCGGGTGGAGGGCGGTGACAGGTGGCCCGGTCGCCCGTCGGGGGGTGGTTGCGGGCGTTGGGCTCTTTCGGTGGTGGACGTGGTCACCTGGCAGGTGGGTGGGCCCGACGGTCGCGTGAAGCGCCTCCAGTGCTAAGGGATCTTGTTAACGTTCACACTTGTCGATGGCTCTCAGGCTGGCAGAAAATTCCAGAGTTTTCAACCGGTAGTTTCGGACCTGTTACGGATCAGAGCGGTGGTGTTGGACTCTCCGCGCACCGTGGCTGGTCGACCCGCGTTACGCGATGGACCAGCTCGGCAGCGACAAGCTGGACGTACGCATCGGCGGGCTCCACGCGCTGTGGCGAATCGCGGAACGTTCCGTGTACGCGGCGCAGGGCGCGAGTCGACGAACCGTTGGGCTTACGGCTGCTCGTCGGCCTCGGGGGTGAGCTGCCGCATCAGCACCGCGAACCCTTGCCCCGACTCCACAAAGCCCAGTTTCCGGTAGAGCGCCAGAGCGGGGTGGTTGCTGTCGGTGACCTTGAGTCGTAGTTGTCTGACGCCAGCTGAGCGCGCACGGTGCAGGACCCGCGAGATCATCGCTGTGGCCAGGCCACTGCGGCGCCAGGGTGCTCGGGTGCCCAGACAGTGCAGAACCACCGTCGGTGTGTCCGTGCTGCCGTCGGCGAGCGCGAAGAGGAAGGCGGCCACCGGGTTGTCGCTTCGGTCGACCTCGGCGAGCACCAGGCAGGAGAGGTCGGGCAGGAACCGCGGATGTCCGGTCGCGTGCTGGGGCCAGGTGCGCTGGTCTGGTCGAACCGCTGTCGGGCTGTCGGCGTAGGCCTCATTGTGGGCCAGCCGGGCCAGTTCGTCGTAGCGCTCGTCGACAGGTGCCAGCACCAGACCGGGCGGCAGCGCGGGAGCCGGCGGCTCGTCAGGCACCGCCAGGACGAGGTCCCGTTCGTGTCGGGCCAGCGCGAAGCCGCCACGGATCAGCAGCTCGTGGCCGGCCCGGTCGTTCTCGGCACAACGGATGCCGAGGACGGCCCGTGCCGATCCTCGGTTATCGCGCAACTGCTTCGCCTGGTCGATGAGCCAATGGTGCAGCTCTGCACGGACGTCGTCGGCAATGTCGGGATGGAACACGTTGGTCAGGCGGATCCGGAGCACGTCGTCCGCTGTTCCCATGTCGGCGACCTCACCGTATGCGGCGACGCTGCCGGTGTCATCGCGGCCAACCCGGGTGCGTCCGGCACTGTCCGGCCCGAGAGTGGCCAGTCGATTCCGGACGTCCTTAGCGCGCTGCTCCATGCCGACAGGGGCGACAGCCTCGGCGCGCTGGAAGAGCGCTGCCAGCGCTGCTGCCTCGGCTGGCGTGGCGCGACTCCAACCCGCGATCCTCATCGATGGTCATCCTATGGAACCGGTTCGATGAAGGTCAATCGCACGCCGGATCGCCGGAGAGCGTCGACCATCCAGATTTCTGAGCTGCCTGCGGCTTTCGGTCAGCCTCCACGTCGACGACCTAACCTCCTAGGATGCTCTACGGGTTGTGCCTCCACCCACCGGGTCGCCCCTGCGGCAGAGCCGGTTCTGCGCGGAAAATTCGCCCCGAGATTCGGTAACCAAATCGGCGCGTCAACCCGTCAGGTCAGTGACGGATCGCCACTGCGGGCGGTCGGCCGAGGAGGGGTAGGGACATGGGCGACGTGCGTGGGCGTTTCAGGGACGACCTGGCCCAACATCCCGCCCCGCCGTTGGGTGACCTGGTCCAGCAGTCGGTGGTGCAGGGCCGCCGGCTGCGCCGCCGGCGCCGCCTGGCGCAGTTCGGTGCCGGCGGATCGGCGTTGGCGATGCTGCTCGTGATCGGCCTGGCCGCCGGGCCGCTCGGCGTCGGTGCGGATGACGCTGGCCAGCCTGGTGGGCTGAACGTCGGTTCGCCGGGTGGGTCGGTCGACACCGCCACGCCGTCCCCGACTGGGTCCTCCGATGGTGCCCCGGGCGGGTTGGAGCCGGGCACCGGCGGGGACCCCCGTCGGCCAGCGCCGCCGGCTCGCTCGACCACGGTGATTGACACCCTGAGGATGGGGGCGGGGCCGGACGGTGAACTGCTGACCACCACACCGCAGGGCGCACTGGAACTGCTGACCCGGTTGCTGCCCAAGGGGAAGACCAGCGGTTATGCGAGTCTGCAGAGCAGCGGGGTGGGCCCCGGCATGCCGTACGTCCAGCTCTACCTGGACCGAGGCGATGGACCGGGCATGGTGCGGCTCTCCATCTACCGGGACAACCTGGGTGGCGACCCGGTCCCGGGGACGGTGGAGCTGACCGAAATACCCGACAACTGCGTGCAGAACCAGATGGTCACCGTGCATCACCGCGGCGGCCTCCAGGTCGATCTGATGATCTCCACCTGTCTGGTCTGGGACGCCAAGGGAACCATGCCGGCACCGCCCGTCCTCTCCGTGAAGGAGGCGACCGAGATCGCCGGCAACCCGATCTGGGGGACGGAACTGCCGGCTGAGTTCGTCCTCAACGGTGCCAAGCGGTTCCCGACGCTGGACCGGTCGAATGGCTGACGAAGACTTCGTGGAGTTCGCGCAGGCGACCGCCGGCCGGCTGCGTGACGCCGCGTTCCTCATGTGCCGCGACTGGCATTTCGCCCAGGACCTCACCCAGACGACGCTGGCCAAGGTGTACGCCAACTGGAGGCGGGTCCGCCGGGCCGATGACCCCCACGCGTACGCCCGCAAGATACTGCTGCGCTGCATGATCGACCAGCAGCGACGTCGCTCCAGCCGCGAGTTGGCGATGTCGGCGCCGCCGGAGCGGAGCGAGGAACATCCGGCCGAGCTGCGCATGACATTGCTGGACGCGGTCGCCACCCTGCCGTTGCGGGACCGGGCGATCATCGTCCTGCGCTACTGGGACGACCTGAGCGTGGAGACAACCGCCGAGGTTGTGGGCGTCTCCACCGCCGTCGTCAAGAGCCAGAGCATGCGCTCCCTCAACCGCCTGCGCGAGTTGCTCGGCGAGACCCGTTCCGAGCTGTTCGCCGAGGAACGCCATTGACCGGTCTCGTCTGCCGCCGGGGTGCGGCGGGTCCCGGTGGCGTGGGACCGCCGGCCGGCAACCGCCGCGTCGGTGCTGCGGCGGCGACGAATGTGCCGCCACGCGTCGTCGGCTGAAGCGCCACCTGCGGTGGCAAGTATCTGCGTCTGGGGGAGGTTTTCGGTGTCCGTGTCGAGCAGCAGGACGAGCCGAGGCCGGATTCGCGGCAGAGGCCGAGGTTCGATCGCCGTCGTGCCGGCGGTCCTGTCGGCGTTGTTGGTGATGGCCGCAGGGTGCCATCGGGGGGAGTCCGGTGTCGGCCCCGACGAGCGACACACCGCGAACGCGGAACGGGGCGATCCGAGCCCGCTGCTGGGGGCGGGCGAGCTGGGAGCGGACTGGCATGCGGACGATGCGCGAACCGGTCTGGCGTCCTGGCCGTGGGAACAGGACAGCTGCCCCAACTACAAGAGCAGCGACTACCCGGCCAAGTCGCATCGGCGCGCTGCCGTGGAGCGCTACTACCGGCTGTCTGACGGCTCGTCATCGGCCCACCACGTCGTGGAGACGTACGAGCCTGGATGGGCCGAGCGGAATGTCGATGACGTCCGTCGGGTCCTCCTACGGTGCGCGACCTACCCGGTCCTCGGATCGCAGGTCTCTTTCGATGTCGTCGATCCGCAATATCTGGAGGGCACCGCCATGCTCGTTCGAGGTCGCATCGCGCGTGCGGACACCCCGAACACCGTCACGTACTTCGTGATGGTGAAACGAGGCGAGACGGTCTCGACGGTCCGCCTGCCCGATCCGGGCAGCCGGGCTGTGGTGGACGAGATCGCGGCGAGGGCGGTGGCCCGCCTTGGCTGAGCGGAAAGGTCGGCAGCTGCCGCGACGCTGGGTTCTCTCCGCGGCCACCATGTCGCTGGCCGGCGTCGCGACGGCCGCCTTCGGTGCCACGCGCGGTCGCGACGGCGAGGGAGCCGGGCCCTCGCACGGTTCTTCCCCTGCCAGTCCGATTCCCACGACGCCGGCCGTCGACCGGATCGACCAGGCGAGAACGCGCATCAAGGCCTACGTGCAACGGTACGACGGCCACCTGGCGGTCGCGGCACTGGATCGACAAGGAACGGCTGCGGTGACGGTCGGTGCCAAACGGTTCGAGACCGCCAGCATCGTCAAGGTCAACATCCTCGCGGCTCTTCTGCTGCGCCAGAACCCGCCGGGCAAGGCCCTGGGTTCTGACACCCGGCGGTTGGCCGAGGCCATGATCGTGTCCAGTGACAACGATGCGGCGGTGGCCCTGTGGCAGCGGATCGAGGGCTCGCGCGGCCTCAAGGCCGCGAACCGCGCGCTCGGTCTGCGTGAGACGAAGCCCAACTCGCACTGGGGACTCACCACGACCACGGTCGCCGACCAGCTCCGTCTGCTGACCGGGCTGACGTCACCGACGGGACCGCTGACCCCGCAGGACCGTACCTTCATCATGGGTCTCATGAAGAAGGTGATTCCCGAGCAGCGATGGGGAGTCACCGCCGCGCGGGAGCCGGGCAGTCGTTCCGAGTACGTCAAGAACGGCTGGGACACCGCTGATGTGGACGGCGGCCGCTGGCTGGTCAACAGCATCGGACGGATCGTCGAGGCTCGTCATGACTGGCTGATAGCCGTGCTCTCCGACCATCACGTGAGTCAGAAAGAGGGCATCCGCGTCGTCGAGAGGGCCGCCACGTACGTGCTCAAGGAGCTACGCGCCGCCACTGCGGGCGACGGTCCTCCGCAGGGGTAGGCCCCGGCGCCGGGCAGGCCGACGGTGGGTTGGGTCGAAAAGGGATTGCCCCGGAGTCAGAGCTCACGTTGGCTGGTCAGCATGGCTGAACTACGTACGGATCGCCTCGTCCTGCGCCGATGGCGTGACTCCGACCTTGAACCGTGGGCGGCCATGAATGCCGATCCCGAGGTTCGGGAGCACTTGGGCGACCTGCTCACCCGCGAACAGAGCGATGCCTCCGTGTCGCGGTTCCAGGCCGATTTCGACAAGCGAGGCTACGGGTGGTGGGCGGTCGAGGTGCAGGTCACGGGCGAGTTCATCGGGTTCGCGGGCTTGGATGACGTGGACGAGGACATGCCGTTCACAGGAGTGGAGATCGGCTGGCGGCTCGCCCGCTCGGCCTGGGGTCAGGGCTACGCCACCGGGGGGGCGCTGAGGGTCCTGGCCCACGGCTTCGACGCTCTTGCTCTTCCCGAGATCCTCGCTGTCACAACGGCCACCAACCTTCGTTCCCAGGCCGTGATGCGCCGGATCGGCATGACCCGGAACCCGGCCGACGACTTCGACGATCCCACCGAACCCGAAGGGGCACTGCGTTCGAACGTGCTGTACCGCATCTCCCGCAGTGCGCGGACCTGAGGGTCTCCGATTCGGCGCCCCGATTCGTCGAGCACCTGCCAGAGTGGTTCATGCCCTTGAGTACGTACCACCTCAGAGCCTCGGTCGCCGTGTCCGACATTCGGAAGGCCGTGGCCTTCTACGAAGGGGTGCTGGGTCTGCGGGCGCTGCGGTCCGGCCCCAGCGCCACCATCGCCGACGGCAGCCGCGTCTATGGCTCCGGTGGCGGTCCGGCGCTGAACGTGTACCAGTCGGTCACCGCCGGGAAGACCTCGGCGACGGTGGCGACGTGGTACGTCGAGGACATCGACCAGGTCGTCGACGAGCTCACCTCGTCCGGCGTCGAGTTCGTTCGCTACGAGCAGTTCGAGCACGACGACAAGGGGATCACCGCGCGGGCCGGAGGTGGACGTATCGCATGGTTCCAGGACCCGGACGGCAACACCTTCGCCCTCGAAGCCGACGCGTGACCTCCGACGGAAGGAGCAATCCGGCTCAGGGCGTCAACGCCCTGAGCCGGATCAGTGTCGCAGTTGTTGGTACTGCCGATCAGGTGACGTTGATGTCGCTGCACCACATGTAGGTCTGGTCCAGGTGCGACGCCCTCCAGAGCACGAACAGGATGTGGTTTCCGCTGCGCGCCGGGAGCGAGACGTTGAACGAGATGTTCTGCGCCGGCGCGTAGCGCCCGGTCGTCGTGATCAGGTCGAGGTTGCCCCACCCGAGCTTCTGGGTGGATGGGTTGAACCCCTGCTTGGTGACGTAGACCTGGAAGTAGTCAGCGCCGTGGCTGGCCTGGTCGTACAGCTGAACCGTGAGGTTGCGGCTGACGGTGGTCGTCTTCCACGCCCCGGGCTGGTTCACGCTGTCGTTCCTGGACAGGGCGTTGCTGCACAGTTGCCCGTCCGGGGTGCGAGCCTGGTACTGGCCGCCGAGGCCGTCCCGCAACTGGCTCATCCAGTTCCACATGGTGTCGGGGTTTGCCTGGAACGCCCGCCAACACATGGGGTCTTGCTGCTGCATGGCGGGGTTCATGTGCTGACTTCCCCAGGTCTTCCAGCACTGGTAGGCGCGGCTCATCGGGTTGATGATGGTGCCGTGCGCCTGGGCTGCCCCGGTGAAGGGCAGCATGCCGGCCACGATGGCGAACACCATGACGAATGCTCGCAGGGACCGACGGACTGGTGACCGGGATCGTCCGCCGGATCGATCGGACTTGAGTGAACGCACTGTTCATCCTCCGCTCTTCGGGTACAGATCAGAATGGGAACGCTCCCAAACCAACTGTTGCATCTATCGGCCTAGATATCAATGTTTATCGATCTATGGTCGGATGTGGATCGAGCTGACCGGGGTGTCCGCAGCCGCCCGGTTCGGATCCGGGTGTGGACAACGACCGCCCCACCTGCCGCCGACGTGGTCAGAGGTCGGCTGCGGCGTCGTACCGGCGGCGCTGGTCGGCCATCTCCGACTCGGTCAGCGCTTCCTTGAGCGCCAGCTCCGCGTACTTGGGCGGGAGCATCTGCCGCACCCGGTCGGTGAACATGACCTCGGCGGTCGCCTCGACCACCTGGATGCCTGGAGGCTCGGTGGACATGTCCATGATCACGGGACCGGCCAGTTTGACCGCCACGTCCCAGGGGCGCTTCTGTTCGGCGACCCCGCAGAGGTGGAAGCCGTAGACCGTTCGCACGTCGGCGAGCGCGGTGGCCTCGGTCGGCTCGTAGCCGTAGACGCGAACCCCGCAGATCACTGCCGGCTTCGCGGTGCTGGCCGCCTGCTGGGCCCCGTGTCCGGCGTGATTGTGCTGTCCCGGGTCCGCCTGTTCGAGTGTGGTACGCATCCGGGCGATGATCTGCGATTGCAGATCCGCCGGCTTCGCCTCCGGGCCGGCCCGGTTGACCAGTACGACCGCGCCGGCCGACGCCACCAGCACGATCACCGCCACCCACACGAAGCGGTTCCGGTACCAACCCGCGAAGTTCTCTCGGGAAATCATGATTGCTTCTCACCTCGTCGCCGGTTCTGGTGCTGGCAGGCCGAATCGGACGCCCCCGGCGGGTCAGGCGTCGAGCGCGTCAGCCGTCGGGGACACGTGCCGGGGTTGCCTACGGCGGGCGAGAATGACTGCCCGGCAAGGCGCCCGTCGTCGTAGAGATGGCCCGGCGATCCGCCAGGCGAGCGTCCGCCAAGGCGGCGCGCCGGCGGCGCTGCGATGCTCCCGTGCTGGCCGTTCCCAGCGCGGTTGCCCCCGCGCTGCGGCGATATGAGCCATTCCAACACGTCTGGATCGGCTTTGGCAACATCGACGAGCATCAGCGTGAATTCGGCCCGGTCACCCGCACCTTCGTCGTGTGCGGGTGCTCATCGCCGCACCGCCGCCGGCCCCCGGAACGGATCTGCGGCGAGCGCAACCGGGATTGGATATGGTCTGTTGCACCCGATTTGCCGCTTGTAAGGGGAAACATGAGTCGCTTGCCGTACGTGAACCCGGCCGACGCCCCGGCGCCGGTCCGCGAGGCGCTGCAGGCCGCGCTTCCCCTGAGCTTCTTCCGCGTCATGGCCCACGCCGAGACGGCGTTTCCGGACTGGATGCGCTGGGGTGGCACGCTGCTCAAGGGCCTGGCCCTCGACCCACTGCTCCGCGAAATCGCGATCCTGCGAGTTGCCCAGTTGAGCGACGTGACATATGAGTGGGCCCAGCACGAGCCCATCGCCCGCTCCGTCGGCGCCACGGACGAGATGATCCACGCGCTCGGCCGCGACGAGATCGGGGACGACTGTTTCACGTCAGACCAGCAGATCGTCCTGCGTTTCACCACCGAAGTCGTCCGCGACGTCCGCCCGCCCGACGACACCACCGCCGCACTGACCGGGCTGCTCTCCCCGCGCGAGGTGGTCGAACTCCTGATGGTGATCGGCCAGTACATGATGATCGCCCGGGTCGCCGCGGTAACGGACCTGGAAGTCGACAAGCCGATGGGCGCCGCCGTCTACGGTGCGCGGCCCTGACTAATGTCATGAGTACCTGTGCACCACGCATCGAACGTCGTGACTAAGTGCACTGGAGCCCACCACGTCCCGTCGATGAGACTCGATTCAACGCCGGAACACCAGCCGGCCGAGTTCGAGGGGCGGCGAGACGGTGGACGAACGCTACGACAGCTACTGCGCCGCGGATCGGCTGTTCTACGACTCGCTCGGCAGCGCCGTCGCACAGCCCGTCTTCCCGGCCGCCGACCGGCCGACGCCGACCGGCTGGCGCCGTGAGCCGCTCGACGACTGGCTGATCTACGCGCCCGACGGCGGCTCGCTGCCGCAGCAGGGCTGGAAGATTCATGTGTCGGCCGGTCTGGCGAACGCCGAGCGGGTGCTGGACGCGGTCTGGAACTACTGCGTCCCCCGCGGGTTGTCCTTCAAGTTCCTGCGCGGCCCGCGCACGCTGCTGCTGCGCAACTCCAAGTACGCCGCCCGGGCCGCCAGCGGCAAGTTCATCACTGTCTATCCGCGCGACGACGCGGAGCTGGAGCTGGCCTGCAAGGAACTCGACGAACTGCTGACCGGCGAGACCGGGCCGTACATCCTCAGTGACCTCCGCTACGGCACCGGCCCGGTCTACGTGCGCTACGGCGGCTTCGCCGCCCGCTACTGCCACTCGCCCGACGGCCAGGTGGTGCCGGCGATCGAGGACGAGTCCGGCACGCTGGTGCCGGACCGCCGGGAGCCCGTCTTTCACGTACCGTCCTGGGTCACAGTGCCCGACTTCCTCGGCCCGCACCTGGCCGCCCGGAGCGGCACCAGCACGGACCAGGTGCCGTACCGGATCGAGCGGGTGATCCACTTCTCGAACGGTGGCGGCCTGTACGTGGGCAGGGACCTGCGTACCGACACCGCTGTGGTGCTGAAGGAGGCCCGACCGCACGCCGGCCTGGACGCCGACGGCACCGACGCCGTCGCCCGGCTGGCCCGCGAGGCGCAGGCTCTGCGGCAACTCGCCGACCTGCCGCAGGTGCCTCGGGTGCACGACGAGTTCGTCCTCGGCGAGCACCGGTTCCTCGCGCTCGAGTTCATCGAGGGCCGACCGCTGAACAAGGTGCTGGTCGACCGGTACCCGCTGATCGACGCCGACGCGACCGACGACGACCGGGCGGCGTACGCCCGGTGGGCCCGCCAGACCTACGAGCAGGTCGAATCCGTCGTCGCGGCGATCCACGAGCGCGGCCTGGTCTACGGAGACCTGCACCTGTTCAACATCATGATCCGGCCGGACGACCGGGTCGCCCTTGTCGACTTCGAGGTGGCCGCCCCGATCGCCGGGCACCGCCGACCCGGGCTGCGCAACCAGGGCTTCGCGGCACCGAGGGACCGCAGCGGGCCGGCCGTCGACCGGTACGCCCTGGCGTGCCTGCGGTTGGCGCTGTTCCTGCCACTGACCCAGCTGGTCCGGCTCGCCCCGGAGAAGGTCACTCACCTGGCCGACATCATCGCCGCGAACTTCCCGGTGCCGAGGTCCTTCCTCGATCCGGCGGTCGAGGAGATCACCGGTGAGCCGCACGGCGCAGCGGAACCGCGAGGGGATCTCGACGCGGATGACTGGCGCACCATGCGGGCCCGGCTGACGACGGCGATCGTGGCCAGCGCCACCCCCGAGCGCGACGACCGGCTCTTTCCCGGTGACATCGAGCAGTTCCGCAGCGGCGGCCTCAACCTCGCTCACGGGGCGGCGGGGGTGCTGTACGCGCTCGACAAGAGCGGTGCCGGGCGGTGGCCCGAGCACGAAGACTGGCTGGTGCGGCGGGCGACAGCGCCCCCGTCCGGTACCCGCTGCGGCTTCTACGACGGGCTGCATGGCGTCGCGTACGCACTCGTTCACCTCGGACGCCGGCAGGACGCGCTGGACGTTCTCGACATCTGCCTGCGGGAACCCCTGGACGGGCTCGACCACAGTCTGGCCAGCGGACTGTCCGGGATCGCGCTCAACCTGGCCGAGTTGGCCGCGCGCACCGGGGAGGTGTCGTTGCGCGACGCCGCGTGGCGGGCCGCCGAGCGTGTGATCGGGCAGCTGGCCGACGACCCGGGCCCGGACGTCAGCGGCGGACGTAACCCGTACGCCGGGCTGTTGCGGGGCCGGACCGGACCCGCGCTGATGCTGCTGCGGCTCTACGAGCTCAGCGGCGACGACGAGCTGTTGGGGCACGCCGCCACGGCGCTGCGTCAGGATCTGCGCCGGTGTGTGCTGCGCCCGGACGGTGCCCTGGAGGTCAACGAGGGCTGGCGCACCATGCCCTACCTGGCGCACGGCAGTGTCGGTATCGGGCTGGTCCTCGACCAGTACCTGCGCCACCGGGCCGACGACCGGTTCGCCGAGGCGAGCGCGGGGGTCCGCCGCGCGGCGCGCTCACCGTTCTACGCACAGTCCGGGCTGTTCGCCGGCCGGGCCGGCATCATCGCCTACCTCGCCGCCTCGACCGACGACGCCGACCGCCGCGAACTTCGCGCGCAGCTGGATCGGCTGGCCTGGCACGCACTGCCGTACCAGGAGGGGACCGCATTCCCCGGTGAGCAGTTGCTGCGGCTCTCGATGGACTTCGGCACCGGCACAGCCGGCGTGCTGTACGCGCTGGCCAGCGCGCAGCACGACCAGCCGCCGGCGCTGCCCTTTCTCGCGCCCCTGCCGGGCGCGGACAGACTCCCCCGCGACAGCGGGGGCGACCTGATCGGCGAACGGAAGGAAGGGAGGTGAACGACATGGCACTTCTGGACCTCCAGGGCCTGGAGATGGCTCCGGCCGACCGCACCGGTGGCGGTAGCCGGGCGAGCCTGCTGCTCTGCGGCGACAGCTCGCTCTCCGTCACGACCTGCAACTGATCCACGCACACGTGGGGCCCTGGGTGGGTAGACGTACCCGCCCAGGGCAACCGCGTACCAACGGGAGGACCGATGCCGACGTTCGCCGTGGGGGACAGGCTGCTGCGGCAGACGGTCCTGGCGGGCGGCGGCTGGACCGCCGGACTCGCGGCGGTCGCGCTGCTCGGCGCGGCCGCCGAACTGTTGCTCCCCGCGGCCCTCGGCCGCGCCGTCGACGCCGCCCTCGACGGCGGCTCCGCCTGGTGGGCGGTGTCCGCCTGCGCCCTGGTCGTCGTCCTCATCTGCGTCGACACCCTGACCGACCTGGCCAGCGGGTTCGGTGCGGCGCGCGCCACCGCCGCGCTGCGCCAGCGCCTACTGCGTCACCTGTTCGCCGTGGACGTCCGCGCCACCCGCCGGCACCCGGTCGGTGATCTCGTCGGCCGGTTGGTCGGCCAGGCCGCCGACGCGGGACAGGCCGGCAACGCCGTGGTCCTGGCCATCGTGGCGGTGCTTCCGCCGCTGGGCAGCGTCGTCGCGCTCGCCATCATGGAACCGGTCCTCGGTCTCACCCTGCTCGCCGGCCTCGGCGTGCTCGCCGTCCTCATGCGCGCCTTCGTGGCCGACGCCTCGGCCGCGACCGCCGGGTACCAGCGGGTGCTCGGCAGCATGGCCGGCCGACTGTTGGAGTCGTTGACCGGTGCCCGGACCATCGCCGCCGCCGGCACCACCCGCCGCGAGGAGGACCGGGTGCTGGCGGACCTACCGGAGCTGGACCGGCACGGCCGGCGTACCTGGGGGCTGCTGGCCCGGGCGAGTGCGCGCACCTCCGCCGTGGCGCCGCTGCTGAACCTGAGCGTCATCGCGGTCGGCGGGTACGCCCTGACCGCAGGCTGGCTCACACCGGGCGAACTGGTCGCCGCGGTCCGGTACGCGGCCATGGGCGCCGGGCTCGGCGCGGTGCTCGCCACCCTGAACCACCTGGTCCGCAGCCGCGCGGGAGCACACCGGGTCGCCGAGCTGCTGACGCAGCCCGCCACGCCGGCGGGCGAGCGGCCCCTTCCGCCCGGCGGCGGCGCCCTGCGACTGCGCGGGGTGTGCGTGCACGCCGACGACGGCCGGCCCATCCTGGACGGCGTCGACCTGGACGTGCCGGCCGGTGCGACAGTGGCCGTCGTCGGAGCGTCCGGTGCCGGCAAGTCGACCCTGGCGGCCGTGGCGGGACGGTTGTACGACCCCGACCGCGGTGAGGTGCGACTGGACGGGGTGCCGCTGCGGGACCTCGACGCGGCGGCGCTGCGCCGGGCCGTCGGCTACGCCTTCGACCGGCCGGTGCTGATCGGTGCGACCGTCCACGACGCGATCGGCTTGGCGCTGCCGGTCGACGCGGCGGCGCCGCCGGCCGATCGGAGCCCGGCCACTCCGGCGGTTCTGCGAGCGGCCCGGATGGCGGCCGTCGCCGACGTGATCGACCGTCTGCCCGGCGGTTACCGCACCCCGCTGGTGGACACACCGCTCTCCGGGGGCGAGACCCAACGCCTCGGCCTGGCCCGCGCGTTCGCCGCCGAACGGCTGCTCATCCTGGACGACGCGACGTCCAGCCTCGACACCGCCACCGAACACCGGATCACCGAGGCGGTTCTCGGGCGCGCCGGGGGGCGTACCCGACTGGTGGTCACCCACCGGACCGCGGCGGCCGCTGCGGCCGACCTCGTCGCCTGGCTGGACGGCGGTCGGCTGCGCGGCCTCGCACCGCACCGGCAACTGTGGGCCGACCCGGACTACCGTGCCGTCTTCCAGCCGGCCGGCGGTGGGTCGTGAGCCGTCCCGGCGTACGCCGGGTGACCTGGCGGGCGCTACGGGCCCGTCGGCGGGAACTCGCCGGGCTCGGCGGCTGGTCGCTTGTCGAGTCGCTGCCCGCGCTGCTCGCCGGCTACCTGGTGGCCCGTGCCGTCGACGAGGGATTTCTGGCCGGACGTCTGCTCAACGGCCTGGCCTGGTTGGGGGTCCTCGCCGTGGCCGTACTGGTCGGCGCGGCGGCCACCGGTCGGACGTACCGGAGCCTCGGCGCCGTGGTTGAGCCGTTCCGCGACGAGGTGGCCGCTCAGGTGATCCGGGGCGCGCTACGCAATGCCACCAGGACGGGTGGTCGTCCGGACAGCGCCGCCGTGACCCGGCTGACCCACCAGATGGAGATCGTCCGCGACACCTTCGCCGGTCTGCTGATGGTGACCCGCGGTTTCCTCTTCTCCGCTGGCGCGGCCCTGCTCGGCCTGCTCGCCCTGGCGCCGGTGGTGGCGTTGCTGGCGGTCGCGCCGTTGGTCGCCGGTCTGGTCGTGTTTCTCGCCGCGCTGCCGGCGATGGTCACGCACCAGCGCGCCTACGTCCGGGCCGGTGAGCAGCTCGGCCAGTCGGCGGCGACCGCGTTGGCCGGTCACCGCGACGTGCTGGCCTGCGGCGCACAGGCACGCGTGACGGCGGAGGTGGCACGTTGGGTGTCGGCGCAGGCCGCCGCCGAACGCATGCTCGCCCGGATGGCGGCGATCCGCAGCCTCAGCCTCGGCATCGGCGGCTGGCTGCCACTGCTGGTGCTGATGGTGACCGCCCCGTGGCTGGTCGAGCGTGGTCTCACCGCCGGCGCGGTGCTGGGCGCGCTGATCTACGTCTCCACCGGGCTGCAACCGGCCCTGCACACCCTGGTGCAGGGTCTCGGCGGCGGCGGGCTCCGCTACGCGGTCACCCTGGAGAACATCCTGCGCACCTATCAGGTCCCCGACGACCAGCCGTCAGCCCTCGCCGCCGCGATGCCCCGCTGCCGACCGCCCACCGGTCCCGCCGGCCCTCCGCCAGCCGTCGAGGTCCGGGACCTGACCTTCGGCTACGGCCCGCGCGCCCGGCCCGTCCTGCAGAACTTCTCGCTGACACTGGCCGACCGGGACCATCTCGCCGTGGTGGGCCCGAGCGGCGCGGGCAAGTCCACACTGGCCGCTCTGATGGCCGGTCTGGTGCCACCGCAGGCAGGGGCGGTCCACCTGGCCGGCACGAGGGTCGCCGAGGTGGAGCCGGCCGTTCTCGCCCGGATGCGAGTGCTCGTGCCCCAGGAGGCGTACGTCTTCACCGGCAGTCTCGCCGACAACCTCCGCTACCTCCGGCCGGACGCCGACGATGACACGCTGGAGGTCGCCCTCGACGCGCTCGGCGCGCGTCCCCTGGCGACCCGCCTGGGCGGCCTGGGCGCGCCGGTCGCGCCGGCCCTGCTCTCCGCCGGCGAGCGGCAGCTCATCGCGGCGGTCCGGGCCTGGCTGGCACCCGCCCCGCTGGTGGTCCTCGACGAGGCGACCTGCCACCTGGACCCGGTGCTGGAAGCGAGGGTCGAGGCCGCCTTCGCCCGGCGGCCCGGCACCCTCGTGGTGATCGCGCACCGGATCAGTTCCGCGCTGCGGGCCGGACGGGTGCTGGTCCTCGACGGCGACGAGCCCGTGGTGGGGACGCACGAACAGTTGTTGGCCCGCTCGGCCACCTACCGGGTGCTCGTCGGCTGCTGGGACGACTCGGTGCTGCCGTCCCCGGCGGCGTCGGCGCGGCAGGGCTGAACCCCGCCCATTCGCCCCCACGACGCCCGTCAGATCCAGCCCGCCTCGCCGGCCATCCGCACGGCCTCCACCCGGGTACGCGCGCCCACCTTGCGGGCGATCCTCCCGAGATGGTTGCGGACGGTGCCACGGGTGAGCCCGAGCGTCACCGCCACCTCCGCGACCGGCGCACCCGCCGCCGTCAGCCTCAACACCTCCGTCTCGCGGCTCGTCAGTGGGCCGTCCGAGTGCAGCGCCGCGACGACGAGATCCGCGTCGAGCACGGGCTCCCGGCGGGCGAGCCGGCGGATCCCGTCGATGACCCGCTGGGGGGCGGCGTCACTGCGCAGGATGCCGACCGCCCTGGTCGGGCAGAGCATGCCTCGCAGCCGCCGGGCCCGATGCGGGTGGGCCAGCACCAGGACGGGGCACCGGCCGAGGCGGTCGGGATCGACCTGCTCGACGAGATCGAGGTCGGCCACCACCACGTCGGGGCGTTGAGCGTGGACGGCCGCGGAGACCGCGTCGCCGCGATCCACCTCCGCCACGACACGGATGTCCTCCTCGGCGGCGAGGACGAACGACAGCGCGCCCAGAACCAGGGCGCCGTCCAAGGCGAGCAGGGTACGGATCACGATGAACCTTCCCGCACTCCGATGGCGATCACACAACGTCAACATTCAAACACGCGTCCGGTGGGGCCGCACGGTGACGGGGGCGGGTCCGGAAACTTCACCGGACCCGCCCCGACGGCTAAAGCCAGCCGTTACGCCGCGCGCGCGACACCGCCTCCAACCGGTTGCGGGCCCCGGTCTTGCGCAGAATCACCGACAGGTGATTGCGCACCGTCCCGTGTGCCAGGTAAAGGCGGACGGCGATCTCCTTCAGGGGCAGACCCTCGGCTGCCATCCGCAGCACGTCCATCTCCCGAGGCGTCAACGGCATCTCCGGGGGACTCAGCACCGCGATCGCCGCGGCCGGGTCGATCGCTCTCTCCCCGGCCGCGAGCGCGCGGATCGCGCGCACCAACTCGGCCAGCGAACAGTCCTTCCCGACCAGGCCGCGCGCGCCGGCTGCCAGCGCCGCCTCCACCAACGCCGGACTCCACCGCGGGCTCATCGCCAGCACGGCGGCGTGCGGCGCCTCGACGTCGATCCGGGCGACCACCTCCACCGGGTCGGGCAGCTCCGGTGTCAGTGCCAGCACCACCACCTGTGGTCGGCACCGCCGGACCACCGTCAACAGTTCAGCGACACCCTCGACGTCGGCGACCACCTCCATGTCCTCCTCGCGTGACAGCGCGGCGCAGAGCGCCCCGCGGAGCAAACCCATGTCCTCGGCGACAACAACGTGGATCACCACGTTCTCTCCGATCTCCGGTACGCGCCACGACGGCCACCGATCCCGGAACGTCCACGGGTTGGTCAGGGCGGTCGTGCGCTACAGACGGGTGGGCATCGGCCCGCGGCACCGTCACGGCGGACGGGCGCGGGCACTGATCGACCGACCAGTGGGTGGGACAGGCCGGCCACTCGGGCCAGCCACCGGGGTCGGTCGACCCGCCTCAGCCTGGGCGGGCGATCGCAGATGGAGTTCGGCTCTCGACCAGAAGCGGCACGAGATCGCACTGTTGCCCGGCACCGAGGTGCGACTGCCGGTCGAGCGGCCGGACCAGCCCCGGTGCAGGCGTCGATCGATTATCGACGCCGGCGGCGTCCTGGTCGGCGGGTGCGACTGGCTCACCAGAAAGCAGACCCGGCGCGGCCACCGGTGCCGGGCGTGCGGCGACGTGCCCCGTCGGGGCCGTGGCCCGCGTGGGGACGACGACGGACATCGGCGGTGGCGCGGCCGGGGCCGGCGGCGCTGCGGCGCGTACGAGGGCCAGCGCCGGACCCGCCGGTGGCATCGGAACTGTCAGTACGGGAGCCGGCTCGGTCACCGGCACGGCGGTCGGCACGAGCGCTGGGGGAGCGGGCAGTCGAGGTGCCGCCCCCGGAACGATCACGGGGCAGAGAGGGGGTGGTAGAACGGCATCGGTGACCCGGAGGAGCCCCATGACGACGGGCCTGATCGGCACGGTGCTCACGATGTCGACGACGTACGGCAGGGGAGCGGTGATCAGGCCGACCACTGTTGACTCGGCCGGCGTACGCACCGCCAACGGATCGGGTGCGGCGGTGGCCGGCTGCCGCGGTGCAGGGGCGGCCGGCCGCGGCAGGTCGACACGCTGAGCCGCGCGGGCCACGGAGGCCGGTCGGAGCCTTTCGCGCTCCGTCGCGCCGGGTGGGACGGATGCGCCGAACCTCGACGCACCCGCCGACCGTCGAGGCTCCTTCGCGGGTGGATCCTCGCGGGGGGTGGCCACCCCACCGGTGGGCACCACCAGCGGGGCACGGGGCCTGTCGTGGCGGCGGTCGTCGGCAGCCGCAGCTCGTTGACGGTCCTGGTTGGGGCGCTCGGCGATCGTGAGCCGCGCGACCGACTCGACCAGACCGCCGATCCTCCGATGAGGCTCGTCACCGGACCCGCTGCGCATCCCGTCGGCGGCGGCCGGCCCCTGCAACAGGGCGGCCATGACGAAACCGGCCCCGACGGCGGCCGCGAGCAGCACCAGCCGCCGGGCGAGCCGGCGCAGCCGGCCGGCCGCAAGCGGCGCGGACCGGTCCGGCACAGACGCCGGCGCGGTTCCGCTGACGGGACTTCGCACGCGGGCACGATCCCTTCCCTCTGGACTGCTGACCCATCGTAGCGGTGCGCTCACGCAATCGCATCCGGTGAATGCGCGCTCGTCGGCAGGATGCGGGCGCACTCCATCCGATGGGGAGGCCGGCTGCCCGTCACCCGGCTGGTCCCTGATCGGCGAACGTCCCGGACCGGGGATGACCGCCTACGCGGGTGGCGGCGCGGTCGACTCCCGGATCCGCAGCGATGGGCTGATGACGATCCGGTGGGTCGGGCGGTCGGGGTCGGCGAGCCGGTCGGCGACGAGACGCACGGCGGCTCGTCCGATCGAGCGTCGCGGCGGTCGGACCGCGGTCAGCGGCGGGCTGAAGAGCCCGGCGACCTCGTCGTCGTACGCCACGATGGAGAGGTCGCCGGGTACCGACAGGTGCCGCTCCTCGCAGCGCTGCACCAGCGCGATCGCCTCGGCGTCGGCGTGCACCAGCAGCGCGGTCGTCCGGGTCGCCTGGCACTGGTCGAGGATGCCGTTGAGCACGACGTCTCGCTCGGGTGACCGCGCGTCGGGTACGACAGCCACCACCGTCGCGTCCGAGTCGAGGCCGCACTCGGTCGCGGCGTCGAGCCAGCCGCGCCGCACGTGCTGGCTGGTGGGGCTGTTGGCGTCGAGCACCAGGCCGACCTTGCGGTGTCCGAGCGACGTGAGGTGGCGCACCGCCATGGCTGCACCGAGCGCGTGGTCGGTGACCACCGACTCCATGACAGCGTGGTGGCTGCCTAGCGTGGCGGTGCGTTCCAGCAGGACGACCGGGACGCCGACCTGGTCGAGCCACTCGATGGTGCGCTCAGCGGTCGGTGCGTCCATGCTCGGCGCGATGATCAGCGCGTCGACGCCCATCCGCCCCACCAGGCGGGCCAGTTGCGGCTGGTCGTCCTCACTGTCGTAGGACGAGCCGCGCAGGACCACACGCATGTCCAGCTCGCGGGCGGCCCCCTCGACGCCGCGAGCCACGTCCGGCCAGTAGTAGTCCAAGGAGGGCACGAGCATGCCGAGGGCGCGCCCGACCAGCGGGTCCAGGCCTGTGGCGGGTGGCTCGTCGACTGCCGGGACGTCGTCCGGCAGGATCAGGGCGACCCCACCGTGGACCCGGCGAACCAACCCTTCGGCGGCGAGCTCCGCGATGTCGCGCCGGATGGTGACCGGCGCGGCACCGAGCGCATGGGACAGGTCAGAGATGCGCATCGAGCCGTCGCGTTGCAGGGCTGCCAACAGTTGCTGGCGGCGGGCGACCTGAAGCGGCCCCCGGGGGGCCTCCGCCGTGGCGACGACGGGGCTGTCCTTGGTCATGGGGGACCTCCGAGGAACGCTTCGTGCGGCGAAAGCTCTTGCATGGTACGGACGACCTCGCCGGCCGGGCCGATCCCGGTGACGTCGACCGCGGGCAATGCCGCCGCCAGAGGGCCCGCGAAGCGGTCTGCGCCGGTCATGGCTCCTCGGACTGATAGAGCGACTGTGAACGATTCTGATCGTATCAGAGCACTTGGCGTGTCAAGACCGTGTTGTGTGCTCTCTTGATCGAGTGTGTCCACATCGGTTTGGGAACGGCATTGACTTGCTCCTTTGTGAGCGTTTTACTTCGGAAACCTTGCGGATGCCAGCGCGTCACATTCATGGGCAACGCCCCGCTCGCCACATTCGACGGAGACGGATCGATGCGACAGGACCACGGATGACGTTCGGGACGACCGGCCAGGTGGCACCGGCGACGGACTCGGATGTCGCTACCGCCGCGACCTGGAGCCGGGATGACTGGTTGGCCCTCGCCGACCGGATGCTCGCCGCCGCCCGACCGTTCGCGTCGCCCGGACACGCCCTCGTCACCTTCCCCGGGCCGGAGGGCGGTTACGGGCGGTCCGTCGACGGACTGGAGGGCTTCGCCCGCACCTTCCTGCTGGCTGGGTTCCGCATCGCGGGTGCACGAGGAGCGGGCTTGGACGAGCTCGTGGACCGGTACACGGCAGGTATCACCGCTGGCACCGACCCGAGCTCTCCAGACCGTTGGGTGCGCTTGGACGAGCACCCCCAGGCGAAGGTGGAGGCCGCCTCCATCGCGCTGGTCCTGGACATGACCCGCCCGTGGATCTGGGATCGACTGCCGTCCGTGGTGCGCGAACGGGTAGTGGACTATCTGCGCCCGGCCGTCGGCGACGACACGTACCCACGGATCAACTGGGTCTGGTTCCGGCTGGTCGTGCAGACGTTCCTGCGGTCGGTGGGCGGGCCGCACTCGCGCGACGAGATGAACGAGGACCTGACCACCCATGACGGCTTCGTCCGCAGGGACGGCTGGATGTCCGACGGGCCGCACCGCGCCTACGACCACTACGTGGGCTGGGCCCTGCACCTCTACCCGACACTGTGGGCCCGGATGGCCGGCGCAGCGGACCTGGCCGAGCAGCGCCGCGAACGGGACCTGGCCGGCCTCGACCGCTTCCTGAGCGACGCGGTCGCGCTCGTGGGCGCCAACGGATCACCGTTGATCCAGGGGCGAAGCCTGACCTACCGCTTCGCCGCGGCGGCGCCGTTCTGGGTTGGCGCCATCGCCGGCGTGCCCTCGGTCAGCCTCGGCCGGTTGCGCGGCGCGGCCACCCGCATCGTGCGTCACTTCGTCGCCAACGGCGCCCTGGACGAACGAGGCCTGCTCACAGTCGGCTGGCACGGGCCGTGGCCGCGACTGGCGCAGTCGTACTCCGGGCCCGGCTCGCCGTACTGGGCCAGCAAGGGCCTGCTCGGCATCGCGCTGCCCGCCGACCATCCGGTCTGGACGACGCCCGAGGAGCCGCTGCCGGTCGAGGAACGGGACGAGGTGCGGGCGATACACGCGCCCGGCTGGCTGGTCTCCAGCACCCGTGCCGACGGCATTGTCCGCGTCGTCAACCACGGCACCGACCACGCCGTCGAGGGTGCCACCGTCGCAGATTCCCCGCTCTACGCCCGACTGGGTTACTCCACCGCCACCACCCCGGTCCTCGACGACAGCGGCTGGGCCAGCCCGCTCGACCAGTCCGTCACTCTCGTCGACGACGCGGGCCGGGTCACCCACCGCGCCGGTATGCGCCTGCTGACCGTTCACGTCGACACCGACGGCGTGGGCGTGGCCGGGTCACGTGCCCTCGCCCACTGGGTCGACCCGGATCCGGGTCAGCGCGATCACGGCGGCGGCCGCGTGGGCCGGTCCCGACCGGCCGGGCACCTCACTGTGTATTCGCTGGTCCGCGGCCCCTGGGAACTACGGCTGACCCGCGTCGACGGCCTCGCCGACGGCGTCGAGGCGGCTGCGCTGCGCTTACGGATCGGCGGCTGGGCCGTTGCCGGGGACGCGACGGCCACCGCCGCCGGCGGTGTGGCGGTCGTGACCGGAGCCGACCTGACCAGCTGGCTCGAAAGCGTGCACGGCGGCGCAACGGCCGGCGTCACCGACTTTCCGCACGGCGGGCCCCTGGCCGGCGGGCTGGTCGTGCCATGGCTGGACCACCCCGTCCGGCCGGGCGCATGGGCCGCCACCTTCACCGAGCTGTCCAGGGTGCCGGTGGCCACGGCCGGGCAGGCCTGCCAGGCCGTGGTCGACGAGGACGGCCGCGGCCTCCACCTGGGAATCGACTGGCCCGACGGGATCAGCACGTCGACCCGTCTGGACACGGAGCATGCCGGGCCCACCCAGGCGTCCTGGTAGCAGTGCGGGCCCATCCGGGCCCCTTGACCTAAGGAGAGAGGGATGAAGCGTGCGATACCGGCCGTCATCAGCGCTGCGACGGCCCTGACGCTTGTCCTCGCCGGTTGCGGCGGCGGAGACGAGCCAGTCGACCCCAATGCCCCGGTGACCATCACCCTGGCCGGCTGGACCCTGTCGTCCACGCCCGAATTCAAAACGCTTGCCGACGGCTTCAAGGCGACCCACCCGAACGTGACGGTGGAGCTCAAGGAGTACGCCCCAGGCAACGACTACGACACCCAGATGATCACGGACCTGGCCGCCGGCACCGCCCCGGACGTCTACGTCATGAAGAACCTCAAGAACTTCTACACGTACCAGAGCGGTGGTCAGCTGCTCGACGTCTCCGACGCCACCTCCGGTCTCGGCTCGAGCCCGGCGCTCGCGTCCTACCAGGTGGATGGCAAGGCGTACGCGGTGCCGTACCGGCAGGACTCCTGGGTGTTGTTCTACAACAAGGATCTGTTCGCGAAGGCGAAGGTGGCGCCGCCGGACGGCAGTTGGACCTGGGACGACTACACCGACGCGACGAAGCGACTGCACACCGGGCTGAAGGGGGCCGGCTCGAACGCGACCGGCGCGTACCAGCACACCTTCCAGTCGACAGTGCAGGGGTTCGCGCTCGCCCAGACCCCCAACGCGGACCTGCTCTCCGGAGACTTCGGCTACCTGAAGCCGTACTACGAGCGGTCACTGGACCTGCAGGCGGCCGGCGCGCAGCCGACCTTCGGCACCGCGAAGACAAACAAACTCACCTACCAGGCGCAGTTCGGCAAGCAGCAGTCGGCAATGGTGCTGATGGGCACCTGGTACGTGGCCACGCTGCTCAACCAGCGACAGAGCGGTGACGCCGACAAGTTTCAGTGGGGGATCGCCCCGGCGCCGCAGTTCGACAAGTCCACCACCGGCACCTCCGCCACACCTGTCACCTTCGGTGACCCGACCGGCTTGGGGATCAACCCGAAGATCAGCAAGTCCAAGACCGCCGCGGCCAAGGCCTTCCTCCAGTACGCGGCCGGCCCGGATGCCGCCAAGGCGCTGGCCGGGATCGGCATCACCCCGGCCCAGGTCACCGACGCGGTCACCGCGACGCTGTTCGGGCTGGACGGCGTACCGCAGGACGACCTGTCGAAGTTCGCCTACGCCAAGCACACCATCAAGCCGGAAAACCCGGTGTCGAAGCACACCGCAGGCCTGCAGAACCTCCTCAACGAGACGCACTCGGCGATCCTCTCCGACAGCAAGGGCGTCGACGCGGAGCTGAGCAAGGCGCAGGCCCGCGCCAAGAACGAGGTCCTCAACCAGTGAGCTGATGGCGGGTCCGGCGCGCCTGAGCCGCACGCCGGCCCCGCCACCATGCCGAACGCTCCCGGAGACTCCCTATGGCAACATTGCCGCGCACGAGACCCAGGAACCGGCGGCTGGTGTCGCGCAACACGGTCGCCGGCTGGTCGTTCATCCTGCCCAACTTCGTCGGCTTCGCCGTGCTCACCCTCCTGCCCGTCGCGGTGCTGTTCTACGTGGCCTTCACCAGCTGGAACGTCTTCGGGGTGGCCGAGTGGACCGGCACCGCCAACTTCCGGCGGATGTGGGGTGACGCGAGCTTCTGGACCGCTTTGCGCAACACCGTCTACTACACCGTCTTCCACATCCCGCTGACCCTCGCGGCGTCACTCGGGCTGGCGCTGCTGCTCAACCGCAAACTGCGCGGCGTGCGGTTCTTCCGCACCGTCGCGTTCTTCCCCTACATCACCTCGATCGTGGCGATCGCGATCGTGTGGAACCAGCTGTTCAGCCCGGAGTACGGCCCGATCAACGCTCTCCTCGGCGCCGTCGGGGTGGACAATGCGCCGGGCTGGACCACGTCGTCGACCTGGTCGATGCCGGCGGTCATCATCGTCGGCACCTGGCGGTACATGGGCTACTACATGCTGCTGTTCCTGGCCGGCCTGCAAACCATCCCGGCCCAGCTCTACGAGGCGGCCGAGACCGACGGGGCCTCACCGTGGCAGCGGTTCGTGCACGTGACCCTCCCCGGGTTGCGGCACACCACCTTCTTCGTCACGGTGCTGCTCACCATCGAGAGCTTCAAGGTCTTCGACCTCATCCTCGTAATGACCGGCGGCGGACCGGGCCAGTCGACCCTGGTGCTCTCGCAGTACATCTACCAGAAGGGCTTCGAGGAGAACCAGTTCGGCTACGCCTCGGCGGTCTCCGTCGTCCTGTTCGCCATCTGCTTCACCATCACGGTCATTCAGTTCATGGTCAACAAGCGGAGGAACAGCTGATGACCGCTACCGACCTCTCGCTGCCCGCCCCGACCGTCGCCGCGCCCGGCAACCGCAGCGCGCCCGGCCGACCGGTCCGGTCCCGGGGCTGGCGGCTCGTCGGGTACGCCGCCCTCGTGCTCGCCGCGGCGGGGCTGCTGCTGCCGTTCTACTGGATGGTGGTGGCGTCGTTGAAGACCAACAGCGACGTCTTCACCATCCCGATCACCTGGCTCCCCGATCCGGTGGTGTGGCGAAACTACATCGACATCTGGCAGCGCTCGGACATGACGACGTGGTTGTGGAACACGCTGCTGCTGTCGGTGGTCGTCACACTTCTGCAGGTGGTGACCGGGAGCTTCGCCGCCTACGGCTTCGCCCGGGTCCGCTTTCCCGGCCGCAACGCGCTCTTCCTGGCGTACGTCGGGACGATCGCGGTGCCCTGGCAGTCGTACATGATTCCGCAGTTCATCCTCATGTCGAAGTTGCAGTTGTCGAACACGCTGTGGTCGATCGTCGCGATCCAGGCGTTCGGCGCGTTCGGCGTGTTCCTGATGAAGCAGTTCTACGAGACGATCCCCGAGGAGCTGAGCGAGTCGGCGCGGGTGGACGGCCTCAGCGAGTTCGGCATCTACCGACGGATCATGCTGCCGCTGTCCCGACCGGCGCTGGCCAGCCTGGCCCTGCTGACGTTCGTGACCACCTGGAACGACTACCTCGGCCCGCTGATCTACCTGCGCAGTCCGGAGCTGCGCACCATCCAGTTGGGGCTGAACACCTTCATCTCCCAGTACAACGCCGAGTACGCGCTGATCATGACGGGCTCGGTGCTGTCCGTGCTGCCGGTAGCTGTCATCTTCCTGCTCGGCCAGCGCCACTTCATCGAGGGCATCGCCACGACGGGACTGAAGGGTTGAGGTCCATGCGTTCGCGCCACAACACCATCGCCGCCATCTTCGACGGGGTCTACGTCGCGCTCGTCACCAACCTGCTGCTGGTGCTCGGTTGCCTACCTCTGGTGACGCTCGCGTTCACCACCGAGGCGGCGCGCTCGTGGCCGCTGTACGCGCTGACCGCCCCGCTCTGCGCGCCCGGGCTCTGCGCGGTCTTCGCGGTCATGGCCGCCTACTCTGCCGGCGACTCCGGCGGCGTGCTGCGCACCTACGGCCGCGCCTGGCGAGCCACTGCCCGGCCGGCGATGCTCTGGACGGCGGCAGCCATGGCCGCCCTCGTCGTGCTCGCCGTCGACGCCCGCGCCGCGTGGGGCCACCGGGTCGGGGCACTCGCCCTGCCGGTCCTCGCGACCCTGATCGTCCTCACCCTCGCTACCACGCTGCTCGGGCTGGTGACCATCGCCGACCGACCCGCCGCGCGGTTGCGTGACGTGGCCCGCGCCTGCCTGTATCTGGCGGTGCGCCGCTGGTACCTCACCGCCGTGTCTCTGCTCGTCCTCGTGCTGCTCGCCCAGATCCTGGCGGCCCGCCCCGCGATCGCGCTCGGCCTCGCCGCCGCGCCACTGCTCTACGTCGTCTGGGCCAACAGCCGCTTCACAGTGCGCGCCGCCCTCGACCCACCGACGACCGCACCCCAGAGCACCTGACCACCACGTTTCGGCCACCGAACCGGGACGCCGACGACACACCTGCCCGGCACCGGACCGGACACACGAGGGAGAACAGCACCCATGACGGCGACCGACGTCCGTCCCAGCTCCGACGCAGAAGCCACGGCGGCCGCGGTGGCAGCCGCGATACGTACCGTCGACGCGAACATCGCCACCTTCGGCGACCGGTACCCCGCGGACACCACCGACGCCGACCGCTACCCGCTCCGGCCACCGAGCGCAGGCCAGCCCGAGGGCGCCAACGTCGGCTGGACCACAAGCTTCTGGCCCGGCATGCTCTGGCTGGCACACGATCTGACCGGCGATGAGCGCCACCTGCGGGCAGCGCTCTCCCACGTGGACAGCTTCGCGGCCCGGGTGACCCACGGCGTCGACCTGGACACCCACGACCTGGGGTTCCTCTACACCCTCGCCTGTGTCACCCCGGCCCGCCGTACCGGTGACCCACAGGCCCGGGACGCGGCTCTCGCCGCCGCCGACCACCTGATGACGCGCGTCCTCGAACCCGCCGGAATCATCCAGGCCTGGGGCGACCTGAACGACCCCCGCCAACGCGGGCGCACGATCATCGACAGCCTCATGAACACGCCGCTGCTCTTCTGGGCCAGCCAGACCACCGGCGACGACCGCTACGCCGCCGCGGCCCGCCGACACACCGCACAGCTGCGCCAGCACATCCTGCGTCCGGACGGCACCACCTTCCACACCTTCTACTGGGACCCGGACAGCGGTGCGCCGCTACGCGGCGAGACCGAGCAGGGTCACTCCGACCACTCCTGCTGGGCGCGTGGGCAGGCATGGGGCATCTACGGGTTCAGCCTCAACCACCGGCACATCGGCGACCCGGCGCTGCTCGCCGCCGCGAGGACCTGCGCCGACCGTTTCCTCGCCCACCTGCCCGACGACCACGTCGCGTACTGGGACCTGGAATTCGGCGACGGCAGCGGCCAGGAGCGGGACAGCTCGGCCGCGGCCATCGCCGCCTGCGGCCTTGTCGAACTGGCAGACGGCCTCACCGACACGGCCAGCGCCGACCGGTACCGGAAAGCAGCCGCCGAGATCCTGCGCTCGCTCATCGGCCACTACTCCACCGACGGCCATCCGGACTCGAACGCGCTGATCCTGCACGGCGTCTACGACAAGCCCAAGAGCGTCGGCGTGGACGAGGGAACCCTGTGGGGCGACTACTTCTACCTGGAAGCCCTCACCCGCGCCACCATTCCGGGCTGGACCAGCCCCTGGTGACCACCGCGCACCGACCCGCTCTGCCCCGCATTCCGAAAGGTGATCATGGACTACCGCTACCACTGCTCCCTTCCCGCCGCCGACGGCCGGAACACGCTGCCCTTCAATCCCTGCCGGCTGCTGGACTTCACACTGCTGCGGTTGTCGGCCGGCGAGTCCTGGACCGGCGAGTCCGGTGACCGGGAGATCCTGGCCGTCATCCTCGGTGGCACGGCCAGCTTCACCGTCGCCGACAGCCACTTCCCGCAGGTTGGCCAACGTCCGGACGTCTTCTCCGGCAAGCCGCACTCCGTCTTCATCCCGGCCGGCTCCTCGGTGATCGTCGAGGCGGTCACCGCCGTGGAGATAGCCCTACCCAGCGCACCCAGCGAGTTGGCCACCGACCCCTATGTCATCGCACCGGAGCAGGTCGTGAGCGGCCGCTGGGGAGCGGCCAACTTTGGCCGTACCTATCACCAGATCCTCACCGAAGTCTCCCAGCCGGACCTGCCCGCCCGCCGGCTCATCGTCGGCGAGACCTACACGCCCTCGGGCAACTGGAGCACCTACCCGCCCCACCGGCACAAGGTCGACGACCTGCCCGCCGAGGCCGCACACGAGGAGATGTACTACTACCGCGTCAACCCGGCGAACGGATTCGGCATCAGCCGGGTCTACACCGACGACGGGTACGAGGAGAACGTCACCATCCGTGACCACGTGATGCAGATGATGCCCGAGGGGTACCACACAGTGGTCAGCGCACCCGGCTACACCACCTATTTCCTGTGGTTCCTGGCCGGCACCCAACGCACCCAGGGTGCTCGCGAGGACGCCGACCTCGCCTGGGTGGGCCAGACCGTACCCACCCTGCGGGGCCTGGGCCTGTAGTGACATCGGAGGGACCCGGCGCAACGTCGACGGTAGTCGTCCGAGATTCCACGACGCGAGGTGACGTCATTCGCTAGCGAACAGACCTTCGATGGCCCTATTGTGCTAGGCAACTAGTGAAATGGGGTGCCGAGGTGATCGAGTTCCACCTGGACGCACGGTCCGGGGTCGCGCCGTACATGCAGCTCATCCGACAGGTACGGCACGCGCTCCGGCTCGGAGTCCTGAACGAAGGCGACAAGCTGCCCACCGTGAAGGAGGTCGTGGCCCGGGTCGCGATCAACCCGAACACGGTGTCCAAGGCGTACCGCGAGTTGGAGTACGAGGGCCTGGTCACGGCCCGGCCCGGGCTGGGCACGTTCGTCACCCGCACGCTGGTCGGCGACTCGCTGAGCAAGCACGAGCCGCTGCGGCAGGGCCTGGCCCGCTGGCTGACCGAGGCACGGGAGGCCGGCCTGGACGACGAGAGCATCGAGGCACTCTTCCTCAGCAGCTTTCGGGCATTTTCGGAGGCCCGAGGATGACTAGCGCCCTGATCGCGGACGGTCTGACCAAGCGCTACGGACGGCGCTCCGCACTGAATGACTGCACTCTGGACATTCCGGCCGGCCACGTCGTGGGCCTGGTCGGGCCGAACGGCGCCGGTAAGTCCACGCTGCTGCAACTGGCCTGTGGGCTGCTCGATCCGACCGCGGGGCGGATCGAGGTGCTCGGCGCGCGGCCGGTCAGCGGGTCGCCGCAGGTCGGGTTCGTCGCACAGGACACCCCGGTCTACGCCGGCCTGACCGTCGCCGACCACCTGCGGATGGGCGCGCACCTCAACCCGTCCTGGGACGCTGCGCTCGCCAAGCGGCGGATCGCCCAGGTCGGCCTGGACCCGGCACAGAAGGCGGGCAAGCTCTCCGGAGGCCAGCGCGCCCAACTGGCCCTGACCGTCGCCGCGGCGAAGCGCCCCAATCTGCTGCTGCTCGACGAGCCGGTGGCGGCACTCGACCCGCTCGCCCGGCGCAACTTCCTACAGGGGCTGATGGAGCTGACCGCAGAGCAGGGCATGAGCATCGTGATGTCCTCGCACCTGGTCGCCGACCTGGAACGGGTCTGCGACCACCTGATCGTGCTGGTCGCCTCTCGGGTGCGGGTGGCCGGCGATGTGGACGACCTGCTCGCCACCCACCACCGTCTGGTCGGGCGGCGGCGCGACACCGCCGACCTGGGTGCCGGGCGAGCCCTGGTCGAGCAGAGTCACACCGAGGTGCAGTCGACCCTGGTGGTGCGCAGCACCGCGCCGATCGTCGACCCGTCCTGGCAGGTCGACCGGCTGGACCTGGAGGACATCGTGCTGGCGTACATGAGCGGTGCCGCCGGCGACGGGCCGGATCGGGTTCTGGAGGGACAGCGATGATCTGGATGACGTGGCGGCAGTTCCGGACCCCGGCTTTGGCCACCGGCACCCTGTTGCTGGCGCTGCTGGGCGGTCTGGCGCTGACCTGGTCGGAGGTGACGCAGTTGGCCAGAGAGACCGGATACACCGGCTGCCAGGGCGATGCCTGCCGTGCCGCCGGCGAGGCGTTCCTCCAGGCGCTGCAACCGGGTTGGGCCAGTGAGTTCCACATCGCCGCCATCGGCGCCCTGTACCTGCTGCCCGCCCTGGTGGGCATCTTCTGGGGCGCGCCGCTGGTGGCCCGGGAGTTGGAGTCCGGCACGTACCGCATGGTCTTCAGTCAGTCCGTCAGCCGCGGCCGCTGGCTGCTGGTCAAACTGGCGGCCGGCTGCGGTGCCGCCGCGCTCGGTGCCGGCCTGCTCAGCCTGGTGCTTACCGAGTGGGCGCAGCCGATCGACGGGGCCTCGGCGGACCGGATGAACCCGCTGGTGTTCGCGGCCCGGGGGATTGTGCCGATTGGCTACGCGACGCTGGCCTTCGTGGTGGGTGTCGCCACCGGGCTGCTGCTGCGGCGGACCCTCGCCGCGATGGCGGTGACCCTGCTGGTGGTGATCAGCCTGCAGATCGCCGCGCCGTTCGTGGTGCGCCCCTGGCTGGCTCAGCCGGTCACCACGGTCAGCCCCCTACAGTTCGACGGTGATTACGGGATCTCGATGAGCCCCGACACCGGGCGGATGACGGTCCACGTCCAGCCCGACCGCAGGGGTGACTGGATCGTGTCGAGCACCACGATCACCTCGACCGGAGCGGAGTTCACCGGTCCGGCCGATATGACGCAGTGCGGGCCGAGGGCGTCCGGTGGGCGCGAGGCGTGCCAGAGTTGGCTGGGGAAGCAGAACCTCAGCCTGAAGGTGAGCTACGTGCCGGGCTCGAAGTTCTGGGACCTGCAATGGCGGGAGTTCGGCGCGCTGTTCGCGTTGACCGTCGCGCTGTCCCTGTTCTCCCTCTGGTGGGTCCGCCGCCGACTGGTCTGACGGCAGCGCCGGTGGGGGCAGGCCGAGCGCCTGGCCCCCACCTGTGTGTCGAACCGTAGCTACCCGGCCAGCGGGCTTGGGGGAGTGTCAGAAGCTGCTGACCAGTTTCACGAACGCCTCGTCGATCTTGGCAGGGTCGGTGGCGTCGAAGGCCTTGCCCGACGACGCCTTCGCGATCCGGTCCAGCGTGGCGAAGTCCGACTCCCGGTCGAAGGCGATGCAGAAGACCTTCACCGGACGCCGCGGGTCCAGGGCGACCTCGGCGAGCAACCGGGCCAGGTCGTTGTCCTTGCTGTACTCGTTCTTGCCGTCGGTCAGCACCACTATCGCGTTGATCCGCTGCGGGTCGTACCGGTCGAGCAGTTCTCGGTGTGCGGCCCGGATCGTCGCGTAGAGCGCGGTGCTGCCCGCGACCTCCAGGCCGGCGATCTTGCTGTTGATCCGCTTCTGATCGAACCCGCCGAGCGGGACCTCCTGCCGATAGGGGCTCTTCGGCTGCTGCTGCGTCTCCGAGGAGAACGACCAGAGCCCCACCCGGTCTTCGGTGTTGAGCAGGGCGAGGCCCTTGCCCGCCGCCGCCGAGGCCACCTGGAAACGGGTACGGGTGCCGACCTTCGCCAGCATGGACCCCGAGGTGTCCAGCGCGATCAGGATGTTGGCCTTCTTGCGGATGGTGCGCCAGCCGTCCAGCATCGCGCTTACCACCTGCGGGTCCGGTGGCTCGAAGTAGTTCAGCCCGGCGGTGGGCTCGGCGCCGACGCTGGCGAGCAGTTCCGCCGAGGCGCGACGCTCGTGGTCCCGGAAACCGAGGCGGGCGAAGCTCTCCTGCTGGGCGTCCTCGGTCAGGAACTTCTGGAAGTCCGCCGCTGCCGCGCGCTGCTGCTCATCGGCGGAAGGCAGCACCACGAACGGGTGGTCCAGGTTGAACGTGCCCTCCTTGGGATGGACGGCGACCAGCGGGACGTTCGGCCGGCGGCCCCGCTCCTGCCCGTCCTGCCGAGGGCTCAGCGCGCCGGTGTTGTAGAGGTCCACCAGCTCCTCCTGCAGGACGATGGCACTCATGTCGTCAGTGCTGCCCGCCCCGCCGGTCAGGTCCGCCTCGGCGAGGCTGCGCAGCAGGTCGACCGAGTCGTCGCTGTAGTGCGACACGTTGGCCTCGATGCGGCGGACGAACTGGGTGACCGCCGGGTCTGCCAGGTCGGACCGGGTCAGGTCACTGGCCCGTTGCACCGCCGCGTAGTAGGTGGCGATGGTCGCCGCCAGCCCGGAGGTGGACAGGTTCGGGTTGTCCTTGCCGAAGGTGAAGCGGCCCCACTCCGGCTTGCCGAAGCCCGCCCACCCGTCCCGCCCGGACAGGCCCAGGATCTCTCCCCAGCCCAGCGGTCCCTGCTTGCGTACCAGTTCGGCCTTGGGCTGCGGCATCGCGATCACCAGCGGGCTGTTCGCGATCGACGGGTAGTGGTCCGGAGTCTGCAACTCCCGCCCGGCGGCTTCGTCGAGCAGCCGGAGCTGGCCGGTCCACAGACTCGACGTCGGCAGCCAGACCTGTGGTTGCGGCAGGCCGGTGTGGGTCCAGCCGGTGGCCAGCGCCTCGGTGGCCTTGCCCGAGTTCAACGCGCTGACGTGCACCTGGGCGCAGCCATCGCCCTTGATCGACCGGTCGCTGCGGTTGTAAGCCTCGGCCAGGTCGACCAGCAGGGCAGCCTTCTCCGTGGAGGAGTTGACCTGGAGGATGGTGGCGCAGTCGTTGCCCGCTTCGCGTTGCCGGACGAACACGAACGCCCCGGCGATGACCACCAACCCGGCGGTGACGGCGGCGGTGTACGGCAACCACTGCCGGGTACGCGTAGCGGGTGGGGCCATCGGGACGTCCTCCTCGGCGGGCGGCTGGTGGCAGTCAACCTATCGATCCGCCGCCAGTCGGCGACCTCGACCCCAGCGCGCCGGTCACCCGCGGTCGGACCGTCTCCCGAGGGCCGTCGCGACCAGCAGTCGAACCAGGTAGACCACGACGAAGGCGACCGCACCGACCGCGGCGGCCGGGCCGACAGCGCTCGACGCGACGTAGCCGGCGGCGGCGCCAACCGAACCGAGGAAGAGCGCGGTCGAGATGCCCCAGGCGTCAAAGGCCTCACTACGCAGTGACGCGCCGCCTTCTTCAGCACGAACGCCGGGCTCCGTCGCCGGCAGGTGCGCCGGCTGGGTCTGCACCGGCAGGTGCGCCGGCTGAGCCGGTCGGGCCTGGGTCGGCACCGTCGGCCGGGCCGGAACCTGCGACTGCGTCGCGCCCGGTGGCGGTGTCGTCGGCGTGACCTGGGGGAGCGGGTGGTCCGGCGTCGGCGCGCCCGCGGTCTCGTTGCCGACCTCGAGCAGGCTCTCCCGACGTAGCGGCTCGGTGACCCTGCCGTCCTGCCGAAGCAGCCGCACCAACACGCGCTCGGCAGTCGGCCGGTCCGCCGGATCCTTGGCCAGGCACTCCCGGATCAGCTCGTCCAGAACGGGAGGCATCGCCGGCAGGTCGGGCGGATCGTGCAGCACCCGGTGCATCACAGCGAAGAGCGAATCGCTGCCGAAAGGCGGCCGGCCACCGGCGGCGAAGGCGATAGTGGCCGCCCAGGCGAAGACGTCGCAGGGGGGACCGATCGCGTCGTCGCGGAACCGCTCCGGCGCCATGTACGCGGTGGTCCCCATGACCCTGCTGGACGCCGTCTCGGTGTTGCCCAACGCCCGGGCGATACCGAAGTCGATCACCCGGGGACCGTCCTGGCCCAGCACCACGTTGTCCGGCTTCAGATCGCAGTGCACCACCCCGGCACTGTGGATCGCCGCGAGCGCTGTGACGGTGCCGACCGCGAGCCGGTGCAGGGCGTTACCGGTCACCGGACCACGCTCGCGGACGTGCCGGTGCAGGGTCAGGCCCTCGATGAACTCACTGACCACGTAGGGCCGCTCGCCATCCACCTCCGCGAAGAGCACCTGCGCGGTGCAGAACGGAGCGACCCGGCGGGCGGCGGCGATCTCCTTGACGAACTGCGACCGCGCCCGTGGATCACTCAGATCGACGTTGACCATCTTGACCGCGACCCGGTCACCGGCGTCGTCCTCGCCGAGATAGACGACCCCCTGCCCACCCGCGCCCAACCGCCCGACCAGGCGATACGGGCCGGCGGTGACCGGGTCGTGCGTCCACAGTTTCGCCAACCCTGGCACCGGCGGGCCGGCCAGCTCCGACATCCCGACTCCATCAGCGTCGTGCCCGGCCACCGGCGGCGCAGGACACGGCCATCGTGCCATGTCGGCCGCCGACGACCGAGGACCGTCAACCATGGATCGAGGTAGAAGAGCGCCCACTCGCCGGGGACGTTGCCGACCTAGTTCCTTGTGCGGCCGGCGACTCGGCGGAGGGCCAGATAGGCGACCCCTGCGGCCAACACCCACGGCGCGGCGACGAGGACCGGGTCGAGCGGGTGGTGTACGCGATCGACCCGCTTGCCGCCCAGCCGTGACGGGAGCCCGTGGTGGGTGAATTCGCTCAGGACGCCGGTCTCGGTGATCGGATTGTCAGGATGGCGGGTCAGGAACGAAGCAAAGGTGGCCTCGACCACGTCCACGCGGTCGGCGGCGAGCAGGAGCAGCCAGTGGGCGGCGCGTCCCTCGCTGTACCTGCGGTAGGAGTACCGGCGGATCATCCCGGACAGCCCTCTGGGCGGGCACGAGGTACCGAAGACCGGGGTGAGGAACGTGTGCTCGATCGACCTCTCCCTCGGCCACTTCTCAGGCTGCCGCTCGGGGAACTCCCAGTGCGCACCGTTGAGGGTCGGGTCGAACCGCTCCTGCGGCACCGAGGGTCGGTCCTTCGGATCAAGGTCGACACCCCAGCCGGGGATTCGGGCACGCAACTCGTCGCTGGACTCAGCCAGTTTCGGCTTGTCTGCTGTGTAGGCCATGTCGGGCTCCCGATCGGGTCAGGCGGGGTTCGGAACGATCAGCGGCTTGATGCAGCCGTCGAGCTTGGCGGAGAAGATGTGGTACGCCTCGGCGATGTGCTCCAGCGGAATCCGATGGGTCACGATGTCGCTGGGCTTGAGGTAGCCGTTGCGGATGTGCTCGAACAGGCGCGGCCACTGCCGCTTCACCGGGCACTGGTTCATCCGCAGGGTCAGGCCCTTGTTCAGCGCGTCACCGAACTTGACCGCGCTGAACATCGGCCCGTACGCGCCCATCACCGAGACGTTGCCGCCCTTGCGTACCGAGTCGATCGCCCAGTTGAGGGCGACCGGCGAACCGCCCTGCAACTTCAGCTTCGCGGCGGTGACGTGCTGGAGGAGGTTGCCGTCCGCCTCCGCGCCGACGGCGTCGATGGCCACGTCGGCACCCAGGTGGTCGGTGATCTTTTTCAGGTGTACGACGATGTCGTCGTACTCCCCGAAGTTGTAGGTCTCGGCGTGGGCGAACGACGCCGCCTTCTCCAGCCGGTAATCGAGGTGGTCGATGACGATGACCCGGCCGGCGCCCATCAACCAGGCCGACTTCGCGGCGTACAGGCCCACGGGTCCGGCACCGAAGACCACGACCACGTCACCCTCGACGATGTCGCCGAGCTGCGCGCCGAAGTAACCGGTGGCGAGCGCGTCGGTGAGCAGGACGGCGTCGTCGTCGTCCATCCACTCGGGGATCAGACTCGGGCCGATGTCGGCGAACGGCACCCGGACGTACTCGGCCTGACCGCCGTCGTAGCCGCCGCAGGTGTGTGAGTAGCCGTAGATGCCGCCGACGGCTGTGGCGTTGGGGTTGACGTTGTGGCAGTTGCTGAACAGCCCTCGGGCGCAGAAGAAGCACGACCCGCAGTAGACGTTGAAGGGAACCATGACCCGGTCACCCGGCTGGACGTTCCGCACCGACGGACCCACCTCGTCGACCACGCCGACGAACTCGTGACCGAAGGTCATCCCGACCCGGGTGTCGGGCATCATTCCGTGATAGAGGTGCAGGTCGGACCCGCAGATCGCCGCACGCGTCACCTTGATGATCGCGTCGTTGGGATGCTCGATGGGGGGACGGTCCTTCTCCTCCACCCGCAGGCGGTACGGACCGCGGTAGACCATTGCTCGCATTGACTGCCTCCCGGAGCAGAGGGCTGGCGGATGTGTCGCCCCGGGCCCGTCCGAAGCGCCGCGAATTCGGTACCCGTGTCTTTTGCCGACAAACCGAAGCTGGGTTGAGCGGCGACTCAGCCTGTCGGGGTGGAGCGACACCCACCGCAGCCCGCGTGCCGGCGCCGCGGTTTCGTGTCGGCGCCAGGCGGCCGGCGCGGTTGCGGTCCACTGGCAGAACTTCACCGACCGTTCTAGGCTCTTGTCTGGGTCAAGCCACGTGCCCGACACGATCCCGAGTCTCGGGAGGTCCGCACGTGACCCGACGAGCCAGCAACCGCAGCGGCCGTGAAGGCCCACCTGATGCCCATTGATACAGGTTTGCGGACGGCTGGCGACCCGCCCGGTCTGAGCACGACGCGACCTCCCCACGCGGGGGTCGCGACGACGCCCACACCGGACAGCGGAGGAACCATGACCATCACTTCGACAGGCCGGCCCGCACCGACGAACAGCCTGGCTGACCGCAGCACCACGCCTGAGTCGCCGGCCAGCCACCTCCTCGCCGTGATGGTCGCGCTGCCGGCTGGCCACCCGTCCAGGCCCGCCGCCCGCGCCCGGGCCATCGAGGCATGGCTCCCGCTGGCCCATCACCTCGCCCGGCGTTACAACGGCCGTGGCGAGCCGAACGAGGACCTGACCCAGACGGCGGCACTGGGGCTGATCAACGCGATCGACAGGTTCGACCCGTCGCGTGGGATCGAATTCGTCAGCTTCGCGGTCCCCACCATCGTGGGGGAGATCAAGCGCCACTTCCGTGACCGCACCTGGGACGTCCGCGTTCCCCGGCGGCTGCAGGAGCGGCGGATGGCCATCGGCGAGGCCAACAACAGCCTCACCCAGCTGCTGGGCCGTTCGCCGACCGTCGCGGACATCGCCCGGCATCTGGACCTCACGGAGGAGGAGATCCTCGAAGGGCTGGAAGGCGCCCGTGCCTACAACGCGGTCTCACTGTCCACCCCGTTCGGCGATGGCACCACCTCCAGGGAACTGGGCGACACTCTCGGCGGCGACGACAACGAACTCGCGCTGGCCGAGCTGAGGGTGGCTCTCACGTCGGCGCTGGCGATCCTTGACGACCGGGAACGGAGGGTCGTCGCACTGCGCTTTCACGGCAACCTGACCCAGCAGGGCATCGCCGAGCAGATCGGGGTGTCACAGATGCACGTCTCCCGGCTGCTGACCCGCGCGCTGGCCAAGCTGAGGGTGCAGCTCACTGCCATCCCTTGAGGGTGACCTGCGGCGGTCGGTGGATCCGGCCGCCGCAAGGTCGACTGTGCCCTCGCCGTACTACCGGAAGGGCAGGGTCGCGCCGATGAGGGTGTGATCTTGGCAGCTGGCCCAGCGCCCTAGCTTCCGGGTATGGGCCTGTCATCGTGGTGTCTGGTGGAGGCCGCGATCTCGATGAGCGATCTACCGGTCTCGGCCGCCTTGACCCGCAGTATCAGGTAGGCCTCCTCGGCTGTGCTGCGCCGCTGATGCATGATCATTCCGAGGGCCTGCTGGATCACGGCACGCACGGCGAAGGCCTCGATGAGTCCGCTGATGAGTTCCTCGGTGCCCGGGTCCGACGACGGCGGATCCGAGGCTCCGGTGCGGGTGCGCTCCGGGTCGTACACCGTCCAGACCCGGTCGGTCAGCGGTGCCATCATGTCGGGATCATGGCCGTAGAGGTTGAGCGCGGCGACGGGCACGCCGGCACCGGCGAACAGCGGGATGGACAGCGATGCCCGCAGACCCAGGCCCAGCGCCGCCTCGCGGAACCGAGGCCAGGCCATGGTCGCCGCGATGTCCGGCACGGCGACGGGCACACCGACGTCGAGCGCCTCCAGGCACGGCCCGGTCTGGTCGGCGTACTGGGCACTGTCGACAGCGAGTGCGATCTCGCTGCTCATGGCGACCGTTGTCGGCGCGCCGTCGCGCGTCCGGGTGACCGACGCATAGCTCACCGGGGCCACGAGGTCAGCGGTCAGCTGCACGATCCGCTGCAACAGATCATCGATCAACGAGGCGTCACTCGGGGTTTCGGCGAGACCGACCAGAGCATCCGCGAGCGCGCCGCGTACTTCCCGTCGGGATCCCGGCGGTGAATACGGTGACTTCGGCATCGAGAAAGCTCCTTCGGTAGTCGTTGGTCCAGTGCCCGACGAGGGCCAACCTACGCATCATCCGAGCAACCGGCTGAGCCCAGTGGTCCGCAGGAATCGCCGGACGCGCTCCTGCCCGCGGAGATCGGGACCCGCCCGTACGACCGTGTCAGCCGAGGGTGCGGTTGCAGGCGTTGACCGATCCGGCGACGGCGCGATTGCCGTCGGTTATCGCAGTACATCCGAATCAGCTGCCCCAGCGGATTGATCCGGTGGTGGTTGGCGGCGGATGACCAGCAGGGCGATGTCGTCGGTAGGGTGCTCCTCCGCGGTGGTGGTCATGATGTGGTCGCACAACGCCTCGGCTGGCCCGGACCGCACGGCGTCGGCGAGGCGCTCGATGCCGGTGTCGATCAGCTCGTTGCGACGTTCGACCAGTCCGTCGGTGTAGAAGACGAGCGCCGCGCCCGGCGGTAGGTCCAGGACGGTGGTGCGGCGACTGGTTGAAGGTCGGCCCACGCCGAGGGGCCGGTCCACCGTCAGGTTGACAGGCTGGGTGGGGTGGCCGGGGACAGCCAGCAGCGGTGGCAGATGGCCTGCGGAGGAGAGGTGCACCTTCGTGCGGTCGGGTGCGATCAGGGCATAGACGGCGGTGGTGAGAGTGCCCGCCTCGAAGTGGTGGATCTTGCGGTCGAGGGAGGTCAGCGCCGAGGCGGGATCGTCGGAATCGAGCGCGTAGGCGCGTAGCGCGCTGCGGATGCGTCCCATGACGACGGCGGAGGGCAGACCGTGGCCGGAGACATCACCGATGACGGCGCCCAACCAGCCCGAGGGCAACGTGAACACGTCGTACCAGTCGCCCCCGATGCCCAGGTCGTGGCCGGGCACGTACCGGGCGGCCAGGTCCAGGCCGGGGATGTCGGGTAGTCGGCCGGGTAGCAGGCTGTGTTGTAGGGCCAGCGCCGCCTGCCGGTCGAGGACCTGCGCTCGAGCCTGACCTGCGAGGCTGGCACGGTCGGCAACGAGCTGCAACAGCTTCACGTCTTCAGGGCCGAACCGCCGCAGGGCCAGGGAGCCGACGTGCAGCACGCCGACGAGGTTGCCGTTGGCGAGCATGGGCACACCCAGCAGGGCACGTACGCCCGTGGCGAGCAGGACGGGATTGACCACATCGTCGGGCGTGACGTCATGGATCGTGACCGGCGCGCGTGTCGCCGCCACTCGTCCGGCGAAGCCGCGTCCGACCCGGACGCGGAACCCGCGGCGCACTTCCTCCTCCAGGCCCTTGGCCGCTGTCGCGACGAGCTCGCCGGTGTGGTCGTCCAGCAGGAGGATGGTGGCGGTGTCGACCTTGAGCAGGTCCCGGACCCGTTCAAGTAGCTCGTCGAGCAACTCGGCGACGTTCAGCCCCGACAGGGCAGCATCGGTGATCGCCTCGATACGTCGCAGACGTTCCTCGTTCGTCACCACCTCGGCATCAGCCACTCAGGCAGCCTAGACGCCGGCACGCCGCCGACGGCACGTCAGGAGCGAGATCAACAGTGTCGTGCCTCCGACGTGGGGTACCTTCCCATGTCACATTGATGCAATGGTCGACTGGTGAACCCGTTCCGGGAAGCTGTCCAGCCCAATGCCACCGGCAAGGTCACCGGCGTCACGTCCGACAGGGAGGGGAATCAATGGTGAACCCGCCGCTCGACCACCATGCCCCCACCGCCAGGAAACCCCTGCTCTCGACGTCATTCACCCTCGCCGACCTCAATCGCGTCCGACACGAGGTTGAGGCCGTCAGTCGCCGGTGCGGCCTCGACCACGACGAGATCGAGAACTGGGTCATCGCGGTCAACGAGCTGATGATCAACGTGGTTCGGCACGGGGGCGGCAGAGGTGACCTACGCCTGCTCCTGGCCCGCCGGCTCACCTGTGAGGTCAGCGACCAGGGGCGGGGGTTCAACACCGCTCGCTACGTCCCGCCCACGCAGCGGCCGCCCCTGTCCGACACGGGAGGAATGGGCCTGTGGGTGGTCGGGCAGATGGCCGACTACCTCCTCGTCGACAGCGGACCCGCAGGCACCACCATCCGCATCGCGGCGCGAGCCCGCGGCACTCTCGGGTAGCCGTCACCGACGCGGTCCTGGTAACCGAGAAGATCGGCCAGGGAGGTGTGCCCCAGCGAGGGCGACCGTACGGACAGCTGATCGACCTGCGGGCCTGCGGCGGGGGACCCCGCGGAAGAACTGCTCGTAACGGTCTCGTCGGGGCTGGCACGGCGCGGCGACCTGCCGTACGTCGAGGTCAGCAGTCGAAATAGAGGGCGAACTCGTGTGGGGTCGGCCGTAGCGCCATGGGCTCGACCTCGTTGGCGCGCTTCCAGTCGACCCAGGTGGAGATCAGATCCGGGGAGAAGACGCCGCCCGCGAGCAGGTAGTCGTGGTCGTGAGCCAGGGAGTCCAACGCCTGCGCGAAGGAGCCGGGGACCTGCTTGACGTCGCCCCACTCCTCCGGCGGGAGGTCGTAGAGGTCCTTGTCGATCGGCGTCGGCGGCTCGATCTTGCTCTTGATGCCGTCGAGGCCGGCCATCATCATGGCGGAGAAGGCCAGGTAGACGTTGGCCGAGGGGTCGGGGACGCGGAACTCGACGCGCTTGGCCTTGGGGTTCGCGCCGGTGACCGGGATGCGGGTGCAGGCGGAGCGGTTGCGCTGGGAGTAGACCAGGTTGACCGGTGCTTCGAAGCCGGGCACGAGGCGGCGGTAGGAGTTGATCGTGGGGTTGGTGAAGGCCAGCAGTGACGGGGCGTGGTGCAGCAGGCCGCCGATGTACCAGCGGGCCATGTCGGACAGGCCGGCGTAGCCGGTCTCGTCGTAGAACAGTGGTTCGCCGTTGAGCCAGAGGCTCTGGTGGGTGTGCATGCCGGAGCCGTTGTCGCCGAAGAGCGGCTTGGGCATGAAGGTTGCGGTTTTGCCGTTGGCCCAGGCCTCGTTCTTCACGATGTACTTGAAGAGTTGGAGTTGGTCGCCGGCGTGCAGCAGGGTGGAGAACCGGTAGTTGATCTCGGACTGGCCGGCGGTGCCGACCTCGTGGTGTGAGCGTTCGACGTTGAAGCCGGTGTCGACGAGGCGGCGCACGATCGAGTCACGCAGGTCGGCGTAGTGGTCGACCGGCGGGACGGGGAAGTAGCCGCCCTTGTAGGCGGTCTTGTAGCCGCGGTTGCCGCCGGGCTCTTCGCGGCCGGTGTTCCAGGCGCCCTCGATCGAGTCGATGTAGTAGAACGACTGGTGCGCGGAGGTTTCGTGGCGGATTGAGTCGAAGATGTAGAACTCCGCCTCGGCGCCGAAGTAGGCGGTGTCGGCGATGCCGCTGGCGGCGAGGTACGCCTCGGCCTTCTTCGCCACGTTACGCGGGTCGCGGCTGTAGGCCTCGCGGGTGAACGGGTCGTGGATGAAGAAGTTCAGCGCGAGTGTCTTCTGCGCGCGGAACGGGTCGATGAACGCGGTGGCGACATCCGGGAGCAGGAGCATGTCCGACTCGTGGATCGCCTGGAAACCGCGGATCGACGAACCGTCGAACGCGAGGCCGTCGGTGAAGAGGTCGTCGTTGACGGACTCGACCGGCAGATTGAAGTGCTGCATCACGCCGGGCAGGTCACAGAAACGAACGTCGACGAACTTCACGTCCTCGTTCTTGAGGTATCGCAGCAGTTCCTCGGAATTGGCGAACATCAGTCCCCCGGAAGGCGTGATCCGATCATGGCCCGGTGCGGTGGGCGTGCCCGACCCGATCGGCACACCCCGCCTCGACCGTAAACGGCGGCGGCGGCGCGCGCCGCCGTTTGTCCGGCTTGCCGGTTGGCGTCCCGTGAGCGGGAGTCGGCGGCCCGTATTCAGGGTGCCGCCCGGCCCGATCTTCAGATCACTGGTCTCCGTGGTTGCCCTCCCAGTAGCCACCCCCTGGGGGAGTGTCGGTCTGGATGGCGAACCGGTTGCCGTCGAGGTCGTTCTCCACGACACGGCAGTTGACGCAGTCACCCCGATCGGTGATCAGGATTCCGTGGGTCTGGGTGTGGGACTTGGTGTCGCGGATCAGGTTGCCCCGGATCGTGACCGAGTCGGCGACGGCATTGATCATGATGCCGGCCCGGCTGGTGGGAGCGGCCGGCAGTTCGTACGGTGTTCCGGGCGGCGGTGTGTCGGCGCTCCAACTGTTGGCGCTGCCGGGACGGATCGGGGTGAGGGTGAGGGTGGTGGCGTCGTTGGCGGCCACGACGGCGTACCGGTGGCCGACGCGGAGCACCTTGCCGCGGTGGCCGTCGGCAGGCCAGCTCACACGCTGGTCGACCAGGGTGTTCTGGCTGTAGCGGACCGATTCGCCACCGCCTTCGGCGGCCTCGGCGCACTGGCGGCCGTTGTTACGGATCCGATTGTTGATAATGACGGCGTCGGTCAGTGGGCGGTCGAAGCGGATCCCGTCGAGACTGTTGCCCCAGATGTCGTTGCTCTCGATGACGATCTCCTCGGCGGCGGCCTGATCGCCCTCACCGAGGTCCTGGTGGTGGTAGCCGTAGCGGCCGTTACCGGTGATCCGGTTGCCCCGCACCGTGTAGGGGCCGGCGGTGTTACCGATGCTGACTCCGTCACGCAGATTGCCATCGAGGACGCAGTCGGTGAGCAGGCCGCCCTTGCCCGGGATGCCGGTGGTGCCCTTCGCCGACACCTGGAAGCCAGCCTCGAGGTTTCCGGTCATCGTGCACCCGGTGACGATGAGACCGTCGGCACCCCAGTCCGAGATGCCGAACCGGTTCGCCTCGGCGTGGCAGCCGACGATCCTGATCCCGCGCGGCTGGGGTCGATCGGGGTGCTGCATCTCCAGGAAGATCCCGTTGGTCGCGTTGCCGACCGTGACGCAGTTGGCGATGGTCAGCCTCTCCATCGCCCCCCATCCGCCGATGCCGACACCGATGCCCGCGCCGCCCATCTCCATGCCGTTGTCCATCCGGCCGCACTCGAGCACCCGGACCGCCTGGATCAGGGTGTCCTGGAGGAAGTCGCAGCCGAAGCCGGTGGCGGCGGTGTGGTGGATGAACAGGTTTCGAAACAGGCCACCGGTCACGTACTGCAACCCGAGCCCCTTGGCCAGCGGGTCGTACGCCGCCTGCGCCACTCCCGACCCGTCGATCTCGAAGTCCGCGAAGGTGCAGTAGGCAAGATGACGGTCCGGACTCGCCCCGTGCAGCTGCGCGGTGTAGAACGCCAGCGGGACCGCCTGGGACCGGTTGCCCTCGTTGCTCAGGACGAACCGGGTGGCGCCGGGCCCCGCGCCCATCAGCGACACCCCGCTGCGCCACACCGTGGCGGCGTCGCGGATGGCGTACACCCCCGGTGGGCAGTAGATCACCCGCGCCCGCCCGTCCGCGGCGAACGCGTCACCCAGTTGATCAACGAGCGCGGCGAGCGCGGGCTGGTCGTTGGTCGTACCGTTGCCGGTCAGGCCGTGATCCTGAGCATTGCAGAGCAGCGGGGCCCCGGCCACGGGATACGGACGTACCCCCGGGCTGGCCGGGGTCACCTGGCTCGGCACTGAAATCTCTCCCCTCGTGACCGCCTGTGGGCGGCCGGTCCCTCAGCCTCGATCCGGCACCCGATTCCGGCCTCCCGGACGAAGACCGACGCCGGCGTTACTCGAGAGCGTCCTTGACCTTCTTCACGACGTTGGTGAGGCCCTGCTGGTGGGCGCCAGCGGCGTTGCCCGGTTTGCCCGGCCCCTGCGAGCCGTCGTAGGTGACGAACAGCTTCGGGTCCGGGGGTGGGGGCAGCGGCGTGTCGTCGGTCAGCGCGACCGGTTCGGCCAGGCAGTCCAGGTCCGGTCCGCCGATGAGGCTGGGGCCCTGCGCCCAGCGGCCTTCGCAGGCGCGGCTGTCGGTGTCGAAGCTCCAGAAGGTGTGGTTGTGATCGGCGTTCTCCTGGTCGCCGTTGGAGTTCTCGATACCGTGCTCGACGTACCCGTCGGCGATGAGCTGCTCGATGCCGAGCAGCCACTGCTGCTGGTGGTAGGTGTCGCGGGCAAGGTTGAAGCGCAGCATCTCCTTCACACCCGGGTCGTCCGTCATACCCATCACCCGGCTGGTCTGTAGCCGGCTCTGCGCCTCGGCGGCGACGTTGGAGCGGAAGTCGGCGAGCAGGTTGCCGCTGGCGACGATGTAGCCGGCGTTCCACGGCACACCCTGGCTGTCGCGCGGCAGCGGACCGCCCCCGCCGACAATCGCGTGCTGCGGATTCATGCCGCCGATGACGGCCGCAAGCACCGGATTGGCGGCCACGGCCTTCTCGGTCGTTTCGGCGGGGGCGCCTTCGAGCAGCCGGGCCAGCATCGTGGTGAGCATCTCGACGTGACCGATCTCCTCGGTCCCGATGTCCATGATCATGTCTTTGTACTTGCCGGGCACCCGGCAGGTCCAGCCCTGCCACAGGTACTGCATCATCACGGTCATCTCGCCGAACTGTCCGCCGAGAATCTCCTGAAGTTTCATGGCGAACAGGGCGTCGGGCTTCTCGGGCTTGGCTTGGAACTGCAGATGCTGGTCGTGGCGGAACACAGCGTTCTCCGATCGTGGCCAGCGCCGCCCTGCGCGGTGCTGGCCTTCCTGTTCCCAGCCCGGCGGCCCCCTGGTGCCGCGTCGTGGCCCCACCGGGTCATCGACCGCCACCGCCCTGCGCGCCCGGGATCAACCCCCGCCGGGCTACCAAGATCCGACCGTCAGCCCCACCGCTCGGTCTCGGTCCCGCACAGGTCGGTCACGACGAACCGGCTGCGGGGCAGCGTGGGGATTCGACGCAGCGAGATCGTCAGGTCCTGCTCGGGCACCCTGTAGTCCAGCCGTGCCAACCAGCCGGCGAAGGCCGCGAGCAGGGCCACTGTGACGTCCTCACCCGGGCAGCGGTGCCCGGTGCTCGGATCGGCCCCGCCCTGAGGGATGAGTTCGTACGGATCGGGAGTGCGCCCGACGAATCGCTGTGGGTCGAAGCGGTACGGGTCGGGCCACAGTCCCGGGTCGTGGTTCTGACCGTAGATGTCGAGCAGGACGAGCGCCCCGGCGGGAACGCGCTGGCCCTGCCAGGTCAGGTCGGTCGCCGCCCGGCCACCGACGAACGGGGCGAACGGATAGAAACGGCGTACCTCGTGGGCGAAAGCGACAGCGTAGCCGCTGTCGCCGGCGCGCAAATGGTCGCGGTGTTCGGGCCAGCGGTGCAGCGCGTGTGCCGTGAACGCCACGAACCAGGACACCGCGACGGTGGGACGGATGATGTTGAGCAGCTCGACCGCGGCGAGCTTGGCGTCCACCAGCTGACCGTCCCGGTGGCGGTGCCCGGCGACCGCTTCCAGTGCGGATCCGGCAGGTGCGGTGACCACGCCCGCGCGGACCTGCTGGACGAGTTCGGCCAGCCATTCCTCCCGCCGCCCACGGGCGCGCCGTGCCCGCCAGTGTCGCGGGCCGAGCGTGGCGAAGCCGTCGACCAGGGCGGTCAGGTCGCGGGCCACGGGCCCGACAGCGGCATGGTCGAGTGGGATTCCAGCCCACTCGCAGACGCCCTTGGTGATCGCGTGGCTCGCCTCGTCGAACAGCACGACCTGCCGCCCGTCACCGCTCGTCGCGATCGCCTCGTTCCAGGCCGCGCCCACCTGGTCGACCAGTGCGGCAACTCGCCTCGGATCGGTGAGCAGGGACAGGAACATCGCCTTGCGGTGACGATGGTCCGCACCGTCGAGGGTGTGCACAGCCCGGTGACCGAACAACGTTCCCTGTACCGGTTCCGGGATGGCCGCACGCCGGCACACGTGCCGTTCGTCGTAGAAGAACCGCACCGCTTCGGGCCCACGGAGCGCCAGTGCGCGTTGACCCAGCACCCGGATCTGCACACTGGATGCGCCTCCACGTCTCAACAGCCCGGGCAGCCAGGCGTAGCCGTTGAGCAGCGCCCCGAGGGCGTCGTCCAGGTGTGGTCCGCGTTGGTCGGTCATGAGCGGGCAGTGCCCACAACGCCCGGCGCGAAACCCGCTCGACCGAGCCGAAGCGACAGTGTGAGCAGCAACCTGGAGGTCGGCGGCGGCGAGTTCCGGGCAGCGGTGTCCATCGCCCCAAGTGGCGTCGTTCGGCGGTCCATCATGGAGGTGAGGCGGGTGTACCGTCGCCGCATGACGGTGCTGCAGGAGTTTGTCGCCGCTCTTTCCAGCGGCCGGATCCAGGTTGTCGACCTCACCGCTCCGCTCTCGGACCAGACCCCGATCCTGGGTCTGCCCGAGCAGTTCGGCCAGACCTGGCCGTTCCAGCTCAGCGAGATCAGCCGGTACGACGACCGGGGTCCAGCTTGGTACTGGAACAACTTCTCCACCGGCGAGCACACCGGCACCCACTTCGACGCCCCGGTGCACTGGGTCACCGGTCAACAGGGTGCCGACGTGTCGCAGGTCCCGGTGAGCCAGTTGATCGCCCCGGCAGTGGTGATCGACCACGCCGCCGACGCCGCCGACAACCCGGACTTCCTGCTGGAGGTCGAGCACGTCAAAGCATGGGAGGCGGAACATGGCGCCCTGCCCACCGGTGGCTGGCTGCTCTACCGCACCGGTTGGGACGCGTACGGCGACGACCCGGAGCGGTACGCCAACGCCGGGCGTACCCCGGGCATCTCCGTGGAGTGCGCCCGCTGGCTGGCCGAGGAGTCGCCGATCCAGGGCGTCGGGGTGGAGACGGTCGGGACCGACGCGGGGGCCGCGCACTCGTTCGACCCGCCGTTCCCGTGCCACTCGTTCCTGCTCGGCCAGGACAAGTACGGCCTGACCCAGCTGCGTAACCTGGCGCAGTTGCCGGCGACCGGCGCGGTGGTGATCGCCGGGCCGCTGCCCATCGTCTCCGGGTCCGGCAGCCCGTGCCGGGTCCTCGCGCTTGTCGAACGGTAGGCCGGGCCACCGATGCGGGTAGCCGAGGTGGTCGGGCGGGTCCTGTACGGACACGGCGCGCGGCACGTCTTCGGGGTGGTCGGCAGCGGCAACTTCCATGTCACGAACGCGCTCGTCGCGGCCGGCGCCCGGTTCGTGGCGGCGGCCCACGAGGGCGGCGCGGCGAGCATGGCCGACGGGTACGCCCGCACCGCCGGGACGGTGGGACTGCTCTCGGTGCACCAGGGTCCAGGCGTCACCAACGCGCTGACCGGCCTCACCGAGGCCGCGAAGAGCCGTACCCCCATGGTTGTCCTGGCTCCGGAGGCGACAGCGCCGCGGTCGAACTTCTTCATCGACCTGCCGGCACTCGCCGCCGCGGTCGGGGCCGACTTCCACCGGGTACGCGCGACGCACGCGGCCGAGGACACGGGCGCGGCGTACCGGGCCGCCGCCCGGGGCGCGACGGTGGTGCTGGGCCTCCCGTTGGAGGTGCAGCAAGCGGTGACCGGAGCGTGGTTCGGCCCGGTCCCGGCGGTCGCGCCGACCCCGGTCATCGCCCCGCAGGTCGAGCCGTTGCTGGCCGCGCTCCAGGCCGCCCGTCGACCGGTCTTCATCGCCGGTCGGGGCGCCCGGGCGGCCCGGGAACCGCTGACCCGGCTCGCCGACGCCTGCGGCGCGCTGCTCGCGGTCTCCGCCGCGGCGAAGGGACTGTTCGCGGGGAACCCGTGGAACCTCGACGTGGCCGGTGGCTTCGCCACCCCGCTCACCGCCGAGCTGATCGGCACGGCTGATCTGGTCGTCGCGTGGGGCAGCACGTTGAACATGTGGACCACCCGGCACGGCGAACTGATCCCGCCCTCCGCCGTGGTCGTGCAGATCGACCACGACCCGGCGGCGTTCGGAGTGAACCGCCCGGTCGACCTGACGGTGGCCGGCGAGGTGACGACGGTCGCCGAGGCGCTGCTCGCCCGGCTCAGCGTCGGCTCCACCGGGCCTGGGGACGCCACCACCGGCGGGTGGCGTACGCCGGAGCTGGCACAACGGATCCGCGACCACGGCCGGTGGCGGACTGTTCCGTACCAGGATGAGGGCGGCGGTGCCCCGGCGACGATCGACCCGAGGACGCTCTCGACCGCCCTTGACGACCTGCTGCCGGCCGACCGGACGGTGGTGGTCGACTCGGGCAACTTTATGGGCTACCCGTCGATGTGGCTAGACGTGCCGGACGTGGCTGGATTCTGTTTCACCCAGGCGTTCCAGTCGGTCGGGCTCGGTCTGGCCAGTGCGCTCGGCGCGGCGGTCGCCCGCCCGGACCGGCTCACCGTCGCCGCGTTGGGCGACGGTGGCTTCGTCATGTCCGCGACCGAACTGGTCACCGCCGTCCGGCTGGCGCTACCCCTGCTCGTGGTGATCTACGACGACGCGGCGTACGGCGCCGAGGTGCACCACTTCGGCCCGGACGGGCACCCGTTGGAGACGGTCACCTTCCCCGAGACCGACCTGGCCGCGATCGCCAGAGGTTACGGCTGTGACGGATTGACCGTCCGGACCGTCGACGATCTCGCACCGGTACGCCACTGGCTCGCCGGTCCCCGTACCCGCCCGCTGGTGATCGACGCCAAGGTCAGCGCCGCGCGCGGCTCCTGGTGGTTGGAGGAGGCGTTCCGTGGCCACTAGGCCACCGCCGTAGGTATTGGCAGGGCCAGCCTCCCGCGCTCCCGGGTGTCAGCCGGGCGACGCCCGATCAGGGCGGTGACAGGGTGTCACAGCTGACGTAGGTTGGCGCGGTGGCCACTCATTGGACCCTGGGATGCGATGCCGACGATCCCCAGCAGATCGCTGCTTTCTGGGCGTTGGCCCTCGGCTATGTCAAGGAGCCCGGTTTCGACGAGCCCGACAACGCGTCCATAGTTGATCCGGACGGTCGGGGTCCTGCCATCAGCTTCCTCAAGGTTCCCGAGGGAAAGTCCGCCAAGAACCGGATGCACATCGACATCCGGGTGGCCGGTCCCGGCTCCGGGGACATGACCGAGCGCGCCCGGTTGATCCGGCAGAAGGTGCCCGAACTGGTTGCCGCCGGCGCGACTGTGGTCCGCGAGGAGTGGTACGGCGATGTCCTCGGGCACGTCGTCATGCAGGACCCCGAGGGCAACGAGTTCTGCGTCGCCTGAAGCCACGATCAGGATCGATGTCGAGGCTGCGAGGGAGAGGAGGTTGAGCGACTACTGTCCGGCGGTTTCGGCGGTGCGCTCCGCCATGGCTTGAGCGACCTCGTGGACGGTGCGGTTGGTTGTTCGATGACAGGCCGCTACTTGGCGATGCGAGGGCGGCACGCCGCCACCGCGGGACGTGGATCGCAGCCGACGTTCCGGTACGGGTAGGCTGAAATTCTGTGGCACGGCGCCTTCGATGGGCGTCGTCGAGACCGGCGTCAAGAAGCGGCGCGGATCCCGGACTCCGCCTGAAGAGAGTCCTGCAGCGATCCGCGCACCCCACCCCAGGCACCTGGTGGTGATACGCGCCCTCGTTAAGGACGCTTTGATGACGCACGTCGAACCCATGGACCCGCACGAGGCGTTCGCCGAGCTCGGCCGTATTCGACTCGCCGACGTTGACATCGACGCCCTGCTGGAAAAGATCGCGCTACTGGCCAAGCGCACGATCCCCGGGGCCAGTGAGGTCAGTGTCACCCTGCTGCACGGCAACAAGCCGCAGACCGCCGCATTCACCGGCGAGCTCGCCCGCGCCCTGGACGAGAAGCAGTACGAACGTGGCTACGGTCCGTGCCTGCAGGCCGCTGAGAGCACCTCCAGTCTGATCGTGCCGGACACCGGCACCGAGCAGCGGTGGCCCGGCTGGGCCCAGACCGCCGCCCAGGCCGGTGCGCACAGCTCCCTGTCGGTCGGGTTGCCCGTGCACGAGCACGTCACCGGTGCGCTGAACATCTACGCCACCACACCGGACGCCTTCGACGACGACGCGATCGCGATCGCTCAGACGTTCGCCGGGTTCGCCGCCGTCGGCCTGGCCAACGCCCACCTGTACGAAACTCAGGCCACCCTGGCCGGGCACATGCAGAAGGCGATGGAGAACCGCGCCGTCATCGAACAGGCCAAAGGCATCATCATGGGTGAGCGTCGTTGCACCCCCGAGCAGGCATTCGCCATCCTGAGCAAGATGTCGCAGGACAGCAACCGCAAAGTACGCGACGTCGCCTCGGCGATGGTCGAGAACACACGCCGCCCACAGCCGTAGCAGACCGGCCCACCGTTCGGCAGGCCAACGCGCCGCAGCACCGGCGGGACCGTTTGCTGTTGGAGCCGGAGGGTAGGTGGGAATTCATGACTACGCCTGAGCAGAGTCAGCAGGAAAGAGCCCTCGAGACCGGCGCTGTGTATCAGGACGCCGAGGGGCGCCGAACGACCGATCCCGGCTCCGGGGCCGCGAACGCCGACAGTGAGGCCGACCGCAACGCGGAGCACCTGAGGCGGGGAGAGGTCGGGCCGCGCGTCCCGGAGGAGTAGCGGGCCGGGGTGTGTGGAAACCACCTGGGGGTAGCGGTAGGGGGCGAGCAAAACCCCCGAGGAGGACGAGATGACCGATCCCAGGTACGTACCGGTCGGACTGGCCGCCGCCGGACGGCTGATCGACGACGACGGCGCGGACGCCGGCCCCGCCGGGGAGATCGTCGGCGCTGACGACGCGAAGGCGGACGCCGCCCGGGCCGGTGCAGACGTGGACCTGTCCCACGCGGCCCGCGACGGCGACGGCACCCCGACCGGCGCGGCGGATGCCGAAGCCGACCGTGACAGAGCCGCTGGCGGCGAGTGACCCGACGAGGCGCCGGTTGGCCCGCCCCGCCGCCTCTCGGCGGCGGGGCGGCTCGCGTTCCCGATCAACCGGCAGCCCTCGCCGTGGGTACCGGCTCACTGCCCGCACCGGTCCCCGGGACAGGTCAGCGGCGGGCGAGTTCCGGGGCGGCGGTGTCCAGGGGCACGGCGGCGTCGGGCACCAGGCCGAGTTGCACGCTCGGCCGGGATCCGACGGCGGCGAAGAGCCAGTCGGCGGCGGTGCGGGCGCGATTGGCGGGCAGGGACAGCAGGTGGTAGCCGCGCGCCATGGCGCGGGCCGGTAGCCCGGACAGGGGTACGTGCAGAGGGTTCGCGGTGGCCTGCCACCCGCCGAGGTCCACCACGAAACCCAGGTCACGGTGCCGGTACGGGCGGCGTCGGCCGACCCCGTACGAGGCGGCGATGTTGTCGGCGGCCAGCCGGCCCTGCCGCACGGCATGCTGGGCGGTCATCGGGGTGATCTCACCGGGTCGGGCGGGGTCGGGTACGGCGGCGGCGTCGCCGCAGGCCAGGATCTCCGGGTGGCCGGGCACGGTCAGGTACTCGTCGACGGTGACCCGCCCGCGGGTCGTCGGCAGTCCGGTGGCCTCGACGAGCGGGTCGGGCCGTACCCCGACGCACCACACCAGGGTCCGGGACGGCAGGAACCGGCCGTCGGAGAGCTGAACTCCGTCGGCGGTGGCCTCGGTCACCGATGTGCCCAGACACACCTCGATCCCGCGCTCGCGCAGCACCCGCTCGGCTGCCCGCGACATCCGGGCGGCGAGGCCGGGCAGGACCCGGTCGGCGGTGTCCAGCAGCAACCAGCGTGGACGGATCCCGTCCAGCCGGGGGTGGTGGCGGACGATCTCGTCGGTGAACAGCTGCCCCTGGGCGGCGACCTCGGTGCCGGTGTAGCCGGCGCCGACCACGACGAAGGTGCAGCGTGCCTCCCGTTCGGTCGGGTCGTCGGTGGCGTCGGCCAGTTCGATCTGCTGGATCAGCCGCTCCCGCAGGTACACCGCCTCCGGGATGCCGCGGAAGCCGTGCGCGTGGTCGGCGACTCCGGGGATCGGCAGCAGCTTGTTGACGCTGCCGGCGGCCAGGACCAGGCGGTGGTACGACAACCGGCTGGTGCGCCCTTCCGGGTCCACGTAGGACAGGGTCCGCCCGTCGGTGTCGATTCCGTCGACCTCACCGAGGACCACTTGCACCCCGGGCAGGGTGTCGGCCAGTGACACGGTGACCCGGCGCGGGTCGAGCACGCCACCGGAGACCTCGGGCAGCAGCGGCAGATACAGGAAGTAGTCGGTCGGGTTGACCAGCACCACGTCGGCGGCGCCGCGCGAGACGCGGGCCAGCCGGCGCGCGGCGTGGAAGCCGGCGAATCCCGCGCCGACGATGACGATCCTGGGTCGGGCCATGACGGTTCCCCTCAACGGTCGACTGTCGTTCCTCGTCTCGTTCAGGTGGTAACCCCATGCTGAAGGCGGAAACGTCCGAATCCTGGAACCGGGTGCCGGCTGGCGCCGTTTGCGCCTCCTGTCGTCGGGAAGGTGGCTGACGCTTGCCGGCACCCCTGCCTGTTGCTCAGCTCATGGTCGCCAGCAGGTCCCGGCAGGCCCGCTCGCACGCCCGACACGCCTCGGCGCAGACCCGGCAGTGTTCGTGCTTGTCGGCGTGAGCGGCGCACTCGTCCCCACACGACTTGCAGGCTGTCGCGCACGCCTCCAGCAGACTGCGGCTGATGTTCGCGTCGTAGCCGGTGTGTCGGGACAGCACCCGAGCGGTGGTGGTGCAGATGTCGGCGCAGTCCAGGTCCGTGCGGATGCACTTGGTCAACTCGGTGACCATGTCCTCGCTCAGGCAGGCGTCCGCGCACGCGGTGCAGGCCTGGGCACAGTCGTTGAGCGCGTCGATCGCCGCGGCCAGTTTCGCGCGGTCCAGGTTGATCGATCTGGGGTACGTCTCCAGCATTGCCATGGTGATGCTCGGCATCAGGAATCCCTTTCTCTCGGTTCCTGATGCCCTACCCGAAGAGCCTCGGGACACACCGGGTGGACGCCGGCGGCCACCCGGCGGACCAGCGGACCGAAGCGCGGCCTGCCCCGGTCGGCGCCGTCAGTCGGCGACGACGAGCGCCTGGGGCGCGGCGGCCTTCATCCGGGTACGCAGCCACTTGAGTTGGATCGCGGTCTCTCCCTCGCAGCGCAGGACGACCGCGAGCAGTTCTTTGTCGCGGGCACCGTAGGCGGCCTGGCCGACGACCGTCCAGGTGATGTCGCACTCGGCGGCCATCAGGTAGAGGTCCTGGAGGTCCCGCAGGAGGCCGATGCCGCCAGTGCGGGTGCCGGTGAACAGTTGCGAGTGCAGCCGGTCGGGTTCGTCGGGAGCGTCCTCGGAGTAGCGGACCACGAACGGGTGCAGCTGTTCAGCGTGTGCGTCGCAGCGCTTCGCCTGCTGCTGGCAGAGGTGCTCGATGTCCGGTTCCTCGGCGTGCGCGTCGGCGACCTGCCGGAACGCGTCGGCCAGGTTGACCTGCGCACGGTGCAGGAGACCCAGGTAGTGGGCGAGGTGCACGGCTCACTCCTTCCCGCTGGTGGCCTCGGCTGCCGGCCCACCGACGGTGGGCGGCACGTCAGCGTCCGCTGGTGGTGCGCTGCCGCCGACGGTCGGTGCCGGCGAGGGTACGCCCCGCCCGTCGGCGAGTTTCGCCACCGCCACGGCGGCGACCTTGAAGAGGGGCTGCTTGGACACCGGGTCCCAGGCGGTGATGGTCAGCTCGTTCGCCGCCCGCGGGGTGCGGTCGGTGGGGTCCTGGTCGAAGTAGCCGTAGTGGAACGGCAGGAAGACGACCCCGGGGCGGATGCCGCAGAGCCGGGCGCGGGCCTGGATGGCGCCGCGGGCCGAGGAGATGCCCACCAGATCGCCTTCGACGATGCCGAACCGGGCCGCGTCGGCGGGGTTCAACTCGACCCACACGTCCGGTGCCGCCTGGTTGAGTTGTGGGGCGCGGCCGGTCTTGGTGCGGGTGTGGAACTGGTAGACGGTGCGGCCGGTGGTGAGGAGCAGCGGATGCTCGTCGTCGGGCACCTCAGGTGAGGGCTGGTAGTCGACGGTGTGCAGGAACGCCCGCCCGTCCGGTTCCTTGGCCCGGTATTCCGCCTCGGTGAACTCCGCACCGGTGGCCAGGTCATGACCGTACGTCTCGCAGTAGTCGGGTTCGGTGTGGAAATGTCCGTCGGTGTAGAGGCGCTCCGTGCCGTCGGGATGCTCGTCGGTGCAGGGCCACTGAATGCCGGAGCCGCCGCGCAGCTTCTCGTAGGTGATCCCGGTGTAGTCGCACGGTCGGCCCCGCGAACACTCCTTCCACGCCTCGAACACCTCCTCCGGCCCGCTCCAGTCAATCAGCGGCTGGCCGTCGCGGTCGCGGAAGTCCATCCGGCGGGCGTAGTCGAGGAAGATGTCCAGGTCCGGGCGGGCCTCCCCGGGCGGGTCGACGGCCTTGTCGGAGATGTGCACGGTCCGGTCGACGCTGGTGAACGTGCCGGTCTTCTCGCCCCAGGTGGCGGCGGGCAGCACGACGTCGGCCAGCTCAGCGGTCTCGGTGAGGAAGAGATCCTGGACCACCACGAACAGCTCCGGCCGGGTCAGGATCTGCCGGATCCGGTGCAGCTCCGGCAGTGAGACGGCCGGGTTGGTGGCGGAGATCCAGAGCAGTTTGATCGAGCCCTGCTCGGCGTACCGGAAGATCTGCATGGCGTGCGTCGGCGGCGCCCAGTGCGGAATGGTGTCCACATCCACGTTCCACAGCCGGGCCAGCTCCTCGACGTGCCGCTCGTTGTCCCAGTTACGCAGACCGGGCAGGTCGCCGTCGGCGCCGGTCTCCCGGTTGTTCTGGGCGGTGGGCTGGCCGTTCATCTGGTAGATCCCGGCGCCGGGCCGGCCGATCATGCCGCGGACCAGGTGCAGGTTGTTGACGGCGCAGGCGGCGGCGGTGGCCTGGTTCGACTGGTAGAAGCCCTGCAACACTGTCGACAGCAACCGCTGCGAGGTGCCGAGCAGTTCGGCGGCGCGCTCCACGTCGACGGCCGGCACGTCGCAGATGTCAGCGACCCGCGACGGCGGGTAGCCGTCGACGATCCGGCACAGCTCGTCGAAACCCAGGGTGTGGGCCTCGACGTAGTCGTGGTCGTACCAGCCGCGCCGGATGATCTCCCGGAGCAGGCCGTTCATCAGGGCCACGTTCGTGCCGTTACGCACCGCCAGGTGCACATCGGCCTCCCGGGCGACCGGGGTGGCGCGCGGGTCCACCGCCAGCATCGCCGGGGGGTTGGGGCCACGGCGTCGGTCCAGCATCCGCATCCACAGCACCGTCTGCGTCTCGGCGACGTTGTGACCCCACAGCGCGATCGCGTCGCAGTGGTCCACGTCGGTGTACGAGCCGGGCTGCCCGTCGGTGCCGAAGCTCGCCTTCATCGACGCCGCCGCGGTGGCCGTGCACAGTCGGGTGTTGCCGTCCATGTGCGGCGTGCCCAGACCGGCCTTACCGATCACACCGAGCGTGTAGTACTCCTCCAGGAACAGTTGCCCACTGGTGTAGAAGCCGAAGTGCCCCCACCCACCCGGCCCGTCGAGGAGTTCCTTCGACCGGGCCACGATCCGGCCCATCGCCGTGTCCCAGTCCGTCTCGACCAGGCGGCCGCCGTCGCGGACCAGTGGTCGGGTCAACCGGTCCGGGCTGTGGTTGGCCTGCCAGCCGTACAGGTCCTTCGGGTCGACCCGACCCCGGTTGATCCGGTCCACGGCCCGCCCGCGCACCCCGACGATCCGCCCGTCGGCGACCGCGATGTCCAGCGCGTCGCCGTTGGAGTGCAGTATCGACGCCGACTGCACCCACCGGTCCACGTCGGCGTCGCTCCGGCCGTCGGCGAGGTACCGGTCCACCCGCACCGGCCACTGCTGTCCCGGCCCGTACGGGGTCCGCTCACCCCACGGGTCGGCGATCCGGTCCACCACGATGTTCTCCTTCCGGTGACGGCGCGGGCGCCGCCCACAGCGGCATCGGTCGGCCCGACACCCGTCCGTACAGCCAGTCGACGACCGTGACCAGCACCACCGCGCCGGCCACGACGAGCAACTGGGTCGGGGTACGGAGCAGGCCCAGGCTCACGATCAGTGTCGTCGCACCCGCCGGGGCGTGCGACGCCTTCAGCAACAACAACAGCGATGCGGTCACCGCCAGCGACCCGGCCACCGCCACGATCCTCAACCCGGTCACCCCCTCCTGGAGCGCCGAGGGTTCGTCGGCAAGCCCGCAGGCCACCAGGAACAGGTACCCGGCCAGCATGGCCACCCCGTGCCCGATGAACGTGTTGCGCGGAGAGGACTCGGGCGATCCCGGCTTCTCCAGTTGCAACATCACCGCCGGCCCCAGACTGGGGAACAGCCACGGCTGATGCGTGACGAGGGCGACCAGCCCAGCGAGCACCACCGCCAGCGCGCCGCCCGCGAAGGCGTGCGCGGAGCGCCTCGCTCGGCCCATCACGTTCCCCCTGTCGCTCGTGCCGCTCCGCGTCTGCTCAGGGATACTTCTCCCGAATCTTGTTCGTCATGCCTGCCCGGTCTCACTGCGGATCGTCGAAGGCTTCGGTGGCCCGTTCGCGGCGCAAATGCGCCAGCGCCCGCCGGCCCAGGTCGGTGTTCTCCCGACCGAGCGCCTCGTACATGGTGGCGATCTTCTGGTAGGGCTGCGCGGGCGGAAGCAGAGGGATCGCCGGGTCCACGATCGCTTCGATCAGCGTCGGCCGGTCCGCCGACAGGGCCTCGTCCCAGGCGGTGTCGACCTCGGTCGGGGTGGTGACCCGAACGCCGCGCAGACCCAGCAACTCGGCCCACCGGGCGTACGGCGCGTCGGGCAGGCGCTGGGAGTCGACGAAGCGGGGATCGCCCTCCATCTCCCGCTGCTCCCAGCTCACCTCGGCCAGGTCGCGGTTGTGCAGCACCAGCACCACGAACCGGGGGTCCGCCCAGTCCCGCCAGCGGTGCGCCACAGTGAGCAACTCGGCCAGCCCGTTCATCTGCATCGCCCCGTCCCCGGCCAGCGCCACCACTGGTCGGTGCGGGGTGGCGAGCTTCGCGGCCAGCCCGTACGGCAGCGCCGAACCCATCGAGGCCAGGGTGCTGGACAGGTGCGCGTCCACTCCGACGGGCAGCCGCAGGTGCCGGGCGTACCAGTAGGTCACCGACCCGACATCCACCGCCACCTGCGCGTCTGCGGGTAGCCGGTCGGTGAGGGCGTGCAGGACGTACTGCGGGTTCACCGGCTCGGCGGTGGCCGTCGCCCGCTGTCGGGCGATGTCTCGCCAGCGGGTCACCTCGCCCTCGACGCGCTGACGCCAGCTCCGGTCGGACCGCGCGGTGAGCAGCGGCAGGAGCGCCCGGATGGTCTCGGCGGCGTCGCCGAGCAGCGGCACCTCCACGGGGTAGCGCATCCCCAGGCGTCGACCGTCGATGTCGATCTGCACCGCCCGGGCCTGCCCCGGTGCCGGGTAGAACTCCGACCAGGGATCGTTGCTGCCGACGATCAGCAGGGTGTCGCACTCGTTCATCAGCATGCTGCTGGCGGTGCTGCCCAGGTGACCCATCACGCCGGTGTGAAACGGCAGCGACTCGTCCAGCACCGGCTTGCCCAGCAGCGACGCCGTCACGCCGGCGCCGAGGGCCTCGGCCAGCTCGACCACCTCGCCGGCGGCGGCTCGGGCACCCTGCCCCACCAGGATCGCCACCCGCTCCCCGGCGTCGAGCAGGTCCGCGGCTGCCCGCAGATCACCGGCGCGGGGCCGCAGCTCGGGCACCGGCAACCCGGGGTTGGTCACCATGATCCCGTGCTCCTGTGCGCCGAGGTCCGGGGCCGGGGCGGTCTGCACGTCGTGCGGCAGGATCACACAGGTCGGGCTGCGGGTCGCCAGGGCGGTGCGGATCGCCCGGTCGAGCAGCATCGGCAGCTGCTCCGGGGTGTACGCGGTCTGCACGAACTGTGCGCACACATCGCCGTAGAGGCGTACCAGGTCGATCTCCTGCTGGTAGCCGCTGCCCAGCACGGACGTCACCTGCTGACCGACCAGGGCGAGCACCGGCTGGGAGTCCAGCCGGGCGTCGTAGAGGCCGTTGAGCAGATGCACCGCGCCCGGTCCCTGGGTCGACAGGCACACCCCCAGCCCGCCGGTGTACTTGGCGTGCCCGCAGGCCATGAACGCCGCCGTCTCCTCGTGCCGGGCCTGCACGAACTCCGGCCGACCGGCCCGACGCAGGGCCCCCATCACCCCATCGATACCGTCCCCGGAGTAGCCGAAGACCCGGTCCACGCCCCAGTCGGCCAACCGGGCCACCACCAGGTCCGCCACCGTCGCGTCCGCCACCGTCGCCTCCTCGCCTCGACCGCCCTTCAGCATGTGCCCTGCCCCGGGCCGGCGGACCAAACCGGACGAGCGGCACCTCTTCGGGGATTCTCGCCAGCACTGCCGGATCGAGGCTCGGCCACCGCGCGAGTGGTGTCAGCGGCGAAAATCGTGGGTAGGGTGGTTCGCGGGTCAAGACATGCGCCCAGGTCCGCCGCCCGCGCCTCGTCGCCGCGGGAGGGTCCGACTCACCGATGCACCAGATCGGGAGGCGTCATGTCCATCCTCGAACAACCCACTCGGCAGCACGCTCAGCCCACTCGGCACGACGCTCAGCCCACTCGGCAGCACACCCAGCCCGCCAAACCGATCATGACGCTCGACCTGCACAACGATCGGAATGCGCCACTGATCGCCGTTTCCGGCGAGGTCGACATGAGCACCGCTCATCTCATCAGTGAGCTGGCCGAACACGTGATCACCCGGCGACCCGCACGTCTGGTGCTCGATCTCTCCGGGGTGACCTTCTTCAGCGCCCACGGCATCAGCGCCCTGTTGCGAACACAGCGCGCGGCCGAGTCTGCCGAGGTCGCGTTGGCCCTGCGCGCCGCCGCTCCCTGCGTCACCTACCTGCTGGCGGTGACCAGCGCCGGGATAAACCTGGATATCCCGGTGGCCAACGCGAGTCGGTGATCCCATTCGACTGGGAGGCGGCGATCGGGGGGAGTGGGCCCTACATGAGGGGTGCAGGCGCCGCGTTGGGCGCGGCTCTGGTTCTGGTGACCGTGGCCGGTTGCAGCTCGGTGACCGACCGCGGCGACGCGGCGGCCGCCGTCGCCGTGCGGATGCTGACCGCCGCCGCCGAGAGGGACGCGGCTGCGGCCTGCGCGCTGCTGGGACCCGACACCCTCGGTGAACTCGAGCAGTCTGCGGACAAACCGTGCGCGGAGGCGATCCTGGCCGAAAACCTCCCGCAACCGGGCAGGGTGTCGGCCAGCGAGGTGTACGGCCAGCGGGCGCAGGTGCGGCTCAGCGGCGACACGGTCTTCCTCGCCGTCTTCCCCGGCGGCTGGCGCGTGGTCGCCGCCGGTTGCACCGCCCGGGGTGAGAAGCCCTACGACTGTGTGCTCCAGGGAGGGTGAGCCAATGCGGGTCCAGTTCGTGTTGCTGCTGCTCGTGGTCGCCGCTGGCCTGGTCTACTTCGGTGCGCTGGGGGTGTTGCACCGGTGAGGAGGTTTCTTCGCGAAAACTCCCTCGGCCTGGTCTTCGGCCTGCTGTTCCTCCTCTCGCTGGTCGGTCAGGCCTTCGCCGGGCACGCCGACTTCAACCAGCGACAGTTCAGCGAGGGTCTGGCACCGGTGTCGCTCGGCCGGTACGTCACGTCGGCGAGTTTCGCCGTGGACGTCACGGAGAACTGGCAGTCGGAGTATCTGCAGTTCTTCCTGTACATCTTCCTGACCGTCTGGCTGCTGCAGAAGGGCTCGCCGGAGTCCAAGAAACTCGACAAGCCCGGCCGTGAATCGGATGAGGACCAGATGGTCGGCGCCCACGCCACCGACACCTCGCCGGCGTGGGCCCGCGTCGGTGGGGCGCGGCAGGCGCTCTTCTCCCACTCGCTGGGCCTGGTCATGGGTGCGATCTTCGCGCTGTCGTGGCTGGCGCAGTCGATCGCCGGGGTCGCCGCGTACAACGAGGAGCAGCTCGGCAACCTCCAGGATCCGGTGTCGTGGGGGCAGTACCTGCTCCAACCGGACTTCTGGAATCGCACCCTGCAGAACTGGCAGTCGGAACTGCTGGCCGTCACGTCGATGGTGGTTCTGTCGATCTATTTGCGGCAGCGCGGATCGTCGCAGTCGAAACCGGTCGGCGCGGCCCACTCCGCGACCGGGGTCGAGGGCTGAACCAGGGAAACCGCGTGGACGATCAGCGCCTGTCCGGCCAGCCCGAGCTAAGTGGACAATCAGCACTTTTGGGAAGTTGCTGATCTCTGGGTTTACCGCGTCGCGGCGGGGTAGAGGCCGGTCTATGCGCGTCCTCGGGATAAACGCTGTCTTCCATGACCCAGCGGCCGCCCTGGTCATCGACGGTCAGGTGGTGGCCGCCGCGGAGGAGGAGCGGTTCAGCCGGCGTAAGCACGGCAAGCGTCCGGTGCCCTCGAGCACGAGGTCCACCGGTGGTGCCGGCTGTTGGCCTGGTACGGCATCGTGGCCGACCCGGACGATCTCGCGCTGCGCCGACCACCCCCGCAGAACCTGCCGACCGGGGTGACCATCGTGCACCCGGGCGCGAAGGCCGCGCAGCGGCGCTGGCCGGTCGACCGGTTCGCCGCCGTGGCCCGGGAACTGACTTGCCGGGGACATCGGGTGGTGGTCACCGGGTCGAGTGGCGAGGGTGTCCTCGCCGCCGAGGTCGCGGCCCGGGCCGGTCTGCCCGGTTCGGCGGTGCTCGCCGGACGGACCGGGGTGGGGGAGGTGGCCGCCCTGGTCGCCCACGGTCGGCTGGTGGTCGCTGGCGACACCGGCATCGGTCACCTCGCGACCGCCTACGCCACGCCATCGGTCCTGCTCTTCGGGCCGGTGTCACCGGCGTTGTGGGGGCCACCGGTCAACCGCCCCTGGCACCGCGCGCTCTGGGCCGGGCCCGTCCCCTCGGGCCGCGCGGTGGCCGAGACCCACCCGGCGTTGGCGGCACCTGGTGTGGCACAGGTCCTGGAGGCCGCGGAGGAGGTCGAACGGACAGGACACGATCTGCCCGCCGCGGCACCGGCCATCACCACCAGGGAAAGGTTCTCCTGCCGATCCTGGTGATCATCGGCCAACGGGCCTGCGGGGTCGTTCGTGCGACGACGTTCGCCCAGGTGAACCAACATTTGGTACGGGGATGCGGGTGATGGAAGATAGGCGAATGCTTGTGCGGAATCGCAACAACGTGGTGGTGACCGGTCGTGAGGGCGGTCCTACCCTTGTGCTCGCGCACGGCTTCGGCTGCGATCAGCAGATGTGGCGCCATGTGGCCGCCGAAATCGGACAATGGGCCCAGCTGGTGTTGTTTGATCACGTCGGATCAGGCCAGGCTGACCCGGCGGCCTGGGACGCTGACCGGTACGCCTCCCTGGACGGCTACGCCGACGACGTGCTGAGTATCTGCCAGGACCTCGACCTCCAGCAGCCGATCTTCGTGGGGCATTCGGTCAGTTCGAGCATCGGGGTCCTCGCGGCGAACCGGGAGCCGGACCGCTTCTCCGCGCTCGTCCTGGTCACCCCCTCACCGTGCTACATCGATGACGAGACTTACCGAGGCGGTTTCACTCGCGACGACATCGACGACCTGCTCGGTTCACTTGAGAGCAACTACCTCGGCTGGTCGTCGAGCATGGCACCTCTGATCATGGGCAACCCGGAGCGCCCGGAGTTGGGTGAAGAGCTGACGGCGAGCTTCTGCCGGACGAATCCCGCGATGGCGCAGGTGTTCGCCCGTGCGACGTTCCTGTCCGACAACCGGGCGGATCTCGCCGCGGTGAGTGTTCCCACGTTGATCCTGCAATGTGCTCAGGACGCCATCGCGCCGCCCGAAGTCGGCGCGTTCGTGCATGCACAGATCGCCGGAAGTCGGCTCGTCACCTTGGACGCGACCGGGCATTGCCCGCAGTTGAGCGCGCCGGAGGCCACGGCCGCAGCGATCACGTCGTTTGTCAGGGCCGCCTACCGATGACCGCCGCTGCGGGGCATGACCCTCACGGCCAAGGTCCAGACGATCACAGGAGTGCCCGGCCGAGTGAGGCCGGCTTCCCTGCCCTGCTGGAAGACAACCTCGAAGACCTGTACGAGAACGCGCCCTGCGGGTACCTGTCCACCCTCCTGGACGGCACCATCGCCAAAATCAACGGCACCCTGCTGGCCTGGCTCGGCTACCGCCGCGAGGAACTCGTCGGACGGCGCCGCTTCAGCGATCTCCTCACCGGCGGCGGGCGGATCTACCACGAGACCCACTTCGCGCCGATGCTGGCCATGCAGGGCGAGATCGGCGGTGTGTCCCTCGAACTTCGCACCAGGGACGGCTCCCGGATGCCGGTCCTCGTCACGTCGATCGTCAAGGCCGGCAGCGAGGGGCAACCCCAACTCATCCGGACGGCGATCTTCGACGCCAAGATGCGCCGTGCCTACGAACGAGAGCTCCTCGATGCCCGCAAGGCCGCAGAACGCGAGGACGAACGGCTACGGCATCTCGTCGGCAAGCTCCAGCGCAGTCTCCTCCCCGCCGTGCTGCAGACTCCGCCCGGGCTGGACAGCGCCGCGTACTACCGGGCGGCCTCCACCGACCAGGTCGGCGGCGACTTCTACGACCTCTTCCCCCTCGTCGACGGCCGCTGGGGGTTCTTCCTGGGCGATGTCAGCGGCAAGGGCGTCGAAGCGGCTGCCGTCACCGCCCTGGCCCGCTACACGTTGCGGGCCGCGACGGTCTACAACCCCGACCCCGCTGCCGCGCTGCACAACCTCAACACAGTGCTCTGGCAGGAGTACCGCGAGGACGCCCGCTACTGCACCGTCGTGTTCGGCATCCTCACCTCCACGACGGCCGTCGGCGGCTTCACCGCGATCATCGCCAGCGGTGGGCACCCGGAGCCGCTGCTGCTGCGGGCCGATGGCTCGGTCCACTACCACCCCACGAAGGGCCGCATCGTGGGGGCCTTCCCGAACGCCCAATACACCAACACCACAGTGGTGGTGAACCCTGGCGACACGTTGCTCCTCTACAGCGACGGACTCACCGAGGCACGTTCCGTCGGCAGTGAGACCGCCGATGGCCGGTACGGAGCGGCAGCCCTCGCCCGATTTGCTCGCTCTCTCGCGCCCGCGCCCGCAGCCGCCGCCGTCACCGCCATCATCGACTTGATCGATACCTTCGGCACCGGACTCACCGACGACACCGCTGTCCTGGCCATCGGCGCCCCACCCCACCGATACTGACCGCGCGGTGGTGGCCCCCCTGCCAGACGCACGCGCCGCCCGGGAAACGACCCGAGCGGCGCGTTGCCTGGTGTGGTACTAGGCGCGCCTAGCCCACTGTTGGTTGGCACCGCCGTGGCAGGCCCAGAGGTGAAGTTGCGTCCCATTGGCCGTGCCGGATGCGACGGCGTCGAGGCACAGCCCCGATTGGGCGCCGGTGATGGTGCCGTTGGAGTTCAGGTTCCACTGTTGGTTGGCCTGGCCGTTGCAGTCCCAGATGAGGACCGCCGTGCCGTTGCTGCTGCCCGCCCCGCTGGCGTCCAGGCACTTGTTGCCGTAGACGGTCAGGGTGCGGTTGGCGGTGTGGGTCCAGCGCTGGTTGGTGCCACCGTGACAGTCCCACAGCTGCGGGCGGGTGCCGTTGGTGGTGCTGGAGTTGGGGATGTCGATGCACCGGCCGGACGGGCTCCCCACGATCAGGACGTTCTGCTGCCCTGGCGGCGGGGTGGTCGGCGGGGGAGTGGTGGGCGGGACGTCCGACCCGAACTGCGTGAAGAACCGCCACACCTCCTGCTTGACCCAGCTCCGTGCGCCGCTCTCACAGCCGGCGCACCCGTCCACCGGGCCCTGCTGGTGGCCGCCGTCGAACGCGGCCCAGAGCACCGGGTATCCGGGCTGGCAGGAGTACGCGGTGGTGATGTGGGTCAGGCTGCCAGCCCTCGGCTCGGGCGGGCTCTGTGCGGCGCATCCGTTGTTGCGGACGAACCTGTCGCGCAGCGACCGTCCGCTGGGGATGTTGTCGTTGATGCCGTGGATCCCCAGGTACGCCACGGGCTGGGTGCCGCCGCTGCATCCGCTGATCGCTCCCGGGGCCGCAATTGCCGCGACCGCACGGAACACCGTCGGCCGGGAACACGCCAACGAGTAGCTCATCGCGCCGCCGTAGCTGAACCCGACCGAGAAACGTTGGGTGGTGTCGACGCAGAGAGCGTTGTCGATCACGCGGATCATGTCGTCGGTGAAGGTGACATCTTCGCCGTTGGAGTTGCCCCAGCCGTTGTTGAGTCCCTGCGGGGCGACGAAGATGGTGCTGTTGTTCGCCTGCGACTGCATGCCGTAGTAGGCCCACGCGGCTCCGTCGGAGCCGCCGCCCGCGACCTGGCTGGCGGTGCCGCCCAACCAGTGGAACCCGAAGGCCAGCCGGTGGGCGTAGGTGTTGTTGTAGTTGTCCGGCAGCCGAAGGATGAAGCTGCGGCTCTTCCCGCTGCTCTGGATGGTGTGGGTGCCGCTGTTCAGTCCGGGCGCCTTGCCGCAGCCGGCTGTGGTGGCCGCCGCCGCCGGTGCGACGGTCGTGAGGACGTACGTTGCGACGGCGATCAGGACCATCACCGCCATGGCTGCCCCCAGCCAGGGGGCGGAGAGTTTGCGAAGTGGCACGGTTGAGCCTCCTTGTGGGTGGTGGAACATCCGTTGGCCCGGTCCCCGTCCCGGGAACCTCGCCGGGCTCAGCTCCGGCTCCAGCGTTGGTTGGCCGCGCCGGTGCAGTCCCAGATCTGGACGCGCGTGCCGTTGGCGGTGCCGTTGCCGACCATGTCCAGGCACCGGCCCGAACCAACTCCGGTGATCGAGCCGTCGGTGTTGAGCCGCCACTTCTGGTTGGACTGGCCGTTGCAGTCCCAAATGATCACCGAGCTGCCGTTCGCGGTGCCGGCGCCGTTGACGTCGAGGCACTTGCCGCCGAAGACGCGCAGTTCCTGGGCGGCGGTCGAGGTCCAGCTCTGGTTGCTCTGACCGTGGCAGTCCCAGATGATCGCCGCCGCGCCGTTGGTCTGCGAGGCGCCGTTGACGTCGAGGCACCGTCCGGAGGACGTGCTGCGCAGGGCCGACGTGCCGCTCGGTGGCGGGGTGGTGGTCGGTGGCGGTGTCGTCGGGTCGGTGCTGCCACCGAACTGGGTGAAGAACCTCCACACCTCGCCCTTGGTCCAGGTCCTGGCTCCGCTGTCCCCGCCGCCGTCCACCGGGCCCGGGGTGTGCCCGCCGTCGAAGGCGGCCCAGACCACCGGATAGCCGGACCGGCAGCCGGAGTAGGTGGTGGTGATGTGGGTCAGGCTGCCCGCCCTCGGTTCGGGTGGGCTCTGTGCGGTGCACCCGTTGTTCCGCACGAACGTGTCGCGCAGGGACCGTCCGGCGGAGACGTTGAGCACCGCATCGCCGATGCCATGGATCCCCATGTACGCGACCGGCTGGGTGCCGCCGCCGCATCCACTGAGCTGCCCGCCGGAGTAGACAGCGACAGCGCGGAAGACGCTTGGCCGGGAACAGGCCAGCGAGTAGCTCATGCCGCCGCCGTAGCTGAAGCCGAGCGCGAAGCGTTGCGTGGTCTCGACGCAGAGGTCTGCCTCGATCACCCTGATCATGTCGTCGACGAAGGTGACGTCCTGGCCGCCGGGGTTGGCCCAGCCGTTGCCGTTGCCCTGGGGCGCGACGAAAATGGTGCTGTTGTTCGCCTGCTGCCGCAGCCCGTAGTAGGACCAGGCCGCCCCGTCGGACCCACCGCCGTCGACGTCGTTTGCGGTGCCGCCGTTCCAGTGGAATCCGAAGATCAACCGGTAGGGATGGTTCCTGTCGTAGTTGTCAGGAATCCTCAGGATGAAACTGCGGTTCTGGCCGCTGCTCTGGATGGACCGTTGGCCACTGGTCAAGGTGGGTGCCTTGCCGCACCCGGCGGTCGCTGCGGCCGCTCCGATGTTCGCGGCCGACGCGGTGGTGATCGAACCACCGGCCAGTGCCCCCGCGCTCACTGTCAGGACGACGGCCGCCGCCGTCGCAAGCAGTCCAAGGATGGGTCTACGTCTTGTCATGAAGGGGCTCCCGCCACTCGGCACGAACTGGTTGAAAGGGGGTCCACGGCAACCCGCACGCCGCCACGACGCGCCGCTGCGGGTCACCCCCGTCGACCACGTTCGCCGCGGACGAACCCCAGAAGACGCGATGTGCCGACGGCGCCCGGCCGGCTCATCGACACAGGTTTCCGCCACTGGTCTCGCCGCCCACGCAGGACCAGTCGATCGTCGAATCGATGGCGGCCACACCGTGCGCCCGAACACCACGTGACCGTTCGCCCGACGGTGCCGGAGCACCTGGCTCGGTGTCGAACCGATTCGCTTCGACGCTAGATCGCGCAGTGAAAGATGTCAATGCCGTGTCCGGCAGGTTGCGACCGGGCAGGCCGGTCAGGCGCTCGTGAGTTCTGCCGCGCCGAAGGAGACCGCGAACCGCTTGCACCAGATGGAGACGCTGCGGAAGTCGCCTGGCTCCACCGACGCCGGTAGCTCGTACACCTGGTTGCCCTTGTTGCCCTTGAGCTTCGCCAGCTCGACCCATTTGCCGTCGTCGAACACCCGCCAGCCGGGCGTGCCCCGGATGACCGGTTGGTCGGTCAGCCACACCCGCAGGTCCGGGCCGTTCGACGTGTTCAGGTCGCGGATGACGAGCTGGTGGCGCCCGTCGGCGAGCCGGTGAATCTCGGCACTGCCGGTCGTCCGGTGCTCATGGGTGACGAACTCGCCGGTGGTCAGGATCTTGTTCGCCGCTGGGGCGGCTGCCGAGGTCGCGGGCGCCGGTGTCGAGGATCCCGGGGTCGCGGACGCCTCGATCGGGGCGGCCGAGGTCGTCCCTACGCGGGGAATCGCCTCGTCGACGTAGGTGTCGGTGAACAGCTTCCACGGCTGGAACCAGTAGAGGGCCAGCATCGCCACGACGACAGCGACGGCGAGCCCGGCTCGGACCACCGGCGACCGGAACATCCGTTTTCCCACCCCCGCAGCGTACGGCCGTAGCCGCCGTCGAACTGTTCGCGAACCCTTTCGGAACTCTTACGACAGTCACCGCTGCGTATCTGCCAGCGCCTGTCCGCACGGGCAGGTTCCCTGGTCCTCCGGCAACGTCTTCACCACGTCGCCGAGCAGGAGGCGCAGACGATCGATGTTCCGGGCGAAGACCGTGAACACCTCCTGCTGGGTCACGCCCTGACCAACCTCGACGCCCGAGTCGAGGTCGGTCACCAGTGACAGCGCGGTGTAACACAGCGCCAGTTCGCGGGCCAACACCGCTTCCGGGTGGCCGGTCATGCCGACGACCGACCAGCCCTCCCGGCCGTACCACAGTGATTCGGCGCGGGTGGAGAATCGGGGCCCTTCGATGACGACCATGGTTCCGCCGTCGACCGGCTGCCAACCGGCGGATCGGGCGGCGTCGAGGACAGTGGCCCGTCCGACCGGACAGTAGGGGTCGGCGAAGGGCACATGTACGACCGGGGAGAGTTCCCCGTCCGCGCGTGGCTGTCCGTCGTAGTAGGTCTGCGCGCGGCCGCTGGTCCGGTCGACCAGTTGGTCCGGTACGACGAGGGTCCCCGGGCCCAGATCCGGGCGCAGACCGCCCACGGCGCCCGGTGCGAGCACCTGGCGGACGCCGAGTGCGTGCAGCGCCCACAGATTGGCCCGGTAGTTGATCCGATGTGGGGGGAGGGTGTGTCGCCGTCCGTGGCGGGGCAGGAACACCACCGGCCGCCCGGCGACACTCCCGACGGACAGCGCGTCGCTCGGCGGTCCGTACGGTGTGTCGACGGTGACCTCGGCGACGTCGTCGAGGAACTCGTAGAACCCCGATCCACCGATCACGGCGATCGGCGGGCGATCGGTCGTGCTGGCGTCTCCTGCTGACATGTGTACCCCTCCTGGGCGAACGGTGAAAACGGGTGGGGGTCGACTCAGCGACGGTCTGCCCGTCGGTGCGCGACGCGTCGGTCGACAATGGTGGCGACGACCAGGACGATCACGATCGCGGCCCAGAGGACAGCCAGCCCGACAGCGAGCCCGAGCGGGTAGTCACGGTCCGGTAGGCCCGGGTTCGGAGGCGCCGAGGGTGGTCGCCACAGCAGGGGCACCGCGATCAGCAGCAACGTGGCGCTGGCCGTCAGACCCGCGGCGATCCAGGCCAGACGTAACCGGTTCGTCACCAGTCGACCCAGCGCCAACCCGACCAGTCCGACCAGCGGTGCCACCAGGACGTCGTGCAGCACCGGGCCGCCGATCAGCCACGGCAGGGCGGTGCCGAGCTGGGGGAGGAGCAACCAACCGCCGTACGCGGTGGCCGCGGCACCGACCACGAACAGGAGCAGTCGGACGGTTCTCACCGCAGCACCTCCAGCCGGGCCACCCACTTGGTCTGCAGGACGCCTGGCCGGCTCGGCGCGATGAGTCGACAGGGGTAACCGTGGTCGGGCGACAGCTGCTCGCCATTGATCCGCAGGGCGAGGAGGGTCAGCGGGTCGCGGGCGTGGGCCGCAGGGAGTGTGCTCGCCGCGTACAGGCCGTCGGTTTCCAGTGAGGTGACCCGAACCGGTCGGCCGGTCGGTGCGCCGGCCCGGCGGAGCAGCGCAACGACGGGCACGCCGGTCCAGTGGGCCGAGGCGCTCCAGCCCTCGACACAGGCGATCGGCAGTTCTGCCGTCCGTTGCGGCAGGGCCGCCAGGTCGGCCAGGGACAGGCTGTCCCGCCCGCCCGGCCAGACGATCTCCAGTCGCCAGTCCGCAGGAACGGCGATACGCGCGGCAGCCGCCGTGCGGTTGATCGGTACGCCCTGCGGCCCGGACGCGGAACGCCACGCCAGCGGCGACACCCGACGTAGCCACGGCACTGTGACTCCGGCGGTGGCCAGCACGGCGATGCCGGCGACGCCCGCCGAGGTACGCAGGAACGCGCGTCGCTCGGACGAGTCCCGATCGTCAGGCCCCGGCGTCGCGGCTGGCACCGCTCTCCTGCGTCGCAGTGGCGTGCTCAGCGCCGCGCGGGCGACCGGGAGCTTCACCGCGACGTGCAGCAGCATCGCCCCGACCACCAGCCAGGCGACCGCGTAGTGGGCCGTCGGGAAGAAGAACCCCCACGGGTACGACTGCGCGACGTTGAACAGGCCCGTGACCAGTTCGAAGAACGCGGCGCAGACCAGCACCAGGACGGAGATCCGTTCGAGGGCGTGTGCGGACAACCGGATCGGCTGACGTAGAGGCGGACGGACAAACAGCCGGGGATAGACGCTCCACAGCTTGGCCAGCAGCAACGGGATCGCCGCGACACCGGAGAGCACGTGAACGCCCTGGGTGACCCGGTACAGGTTGACCGGTCGGGTCGGCCAGGTGAACCAGCCCGGCGGGTGCTGGATGTAGTGGCTGAGCAGCCCGGTGCCGAAACACAGCCCGAACGCCACCCCGAGCCAGAGGCCGAGCCGGGCGGTGACCAGCGGTGAGTGCGAGGGCGCGGTGAAGTCCTCGGGGGCGGGGACGCGTGGCCGGCGGATCATGAGCGTGCCAACTCGGCGAACCAGCGTGGACCGAACCGGAAACGGTCAACGACCCGCAGGCCGGCAGCGGCGGCGGTACGGGCCACCGCCTCCGCCCCGACCCGCGCCCAGCGAAACACCGGTCCGCGCTGTTCCCGATCGCCGGACGATCCGGACAGGACGTACGCCTGTCCCTGCCACAGCCCGGCACCCGGGGGTTCCACCTCGACCACCAGCGTTCCGTCGGCCGCGATCAGGGTGCCGCACCGGCGCAGCAGGCGGACCGGGTCGCCACCGATGCCGATGTTGCCGTCGATGAGCAGGGCGTGCGCCCACCTACCCTCGCCGGGAAGGGGTTCGAAGACGTCGCGTCGTAGGGCCACCACACCCCGACCCTGGGTCAGACGTACCGCCTCGGCGGAGATGTCCACCCCCAGTGCGACGAGGCCGCGCTGCGCGAGTGCCCTGGTCAGCCGACCGGGGCCGCAGCCGAGATCGATCGTGGGCCCCGTGCAGCGTGCGGCGACGGACTCGATTTCCGGTTCGGGCGGGCCGTGCCAGCGCCGTACCGGCAACAGGTCACGTCGCCCGTCGGTGTGCACCAGCCAATGGTCGGGTTGGGTCGCAGGCCTCGGGCCGACCGGCGTGCCGTAGGCGTCCTGGTCGGCGGACCACCCGCCGAGTCTGCGCAGCACCACGTCGAAACCGTCGAGACTGATCGTCGAATTCACCGGGGGCGTCCGCTCAGCAGATGGCCACCCACCGACGCGACGGCGTCCGCGAACCGGGTGCCCTGTAGGTCAGCCGCGACCGCCAGCGCCGACGACCAGTCGTCGACATCCCGCAGCACGGGCAGCATCGCCGGTTGTACGCCGTGCCCGCGCAGCGCGGCCAGGGTATGACGCCCGGTGTCGTCGGTCGACATGGGTACGTCGCGTAGCGCGCTCGCGTACCTCGGATCGCGTAACCCGAGTGCCCACCAGCCGCCGTCCAGCGCGGGCCCGAACACCGCCTCGTGTTCGGCGAGCCGGTCCAGCGCGGTGGTGAGCACTGCCGGGCGGATCTGCGGGGTGTCCATGCCGATCTGCAGCACCGCCCGGCCGGGAAATGCCGCAGCGGTGTCGGCGTGGGCGTTCGCGAGGCGGTCGGCGAACGTGTCGCCGCGCTGCGGAAGCAGGTGCCAACCGACCAACGCGGCGGTCAACTCCGCGCCGTACTCGGCATCGGCGAACCGGCCGGTGTGGGCCAACACGGGAATGGTCGAGGCGGTGGCGCGCACCGCCGCGAGGGTGTCCAACAGCGACGCCGCCGCGATCCGGGCCGCCTGGGTGGGATCGGCGGGCGGGCAGAGGCGCGTCTTGGCCTGCCCGGGGACCGGCGCCTTCGCGACAAGGAGCAGGACGTTCACCGGCCACCACCGGCGTCGGCGCGCAGCACTCCGGCGAAGTCCCGGGTCGCTCGCAGCGTGCCCCGGACCGAGCCGGAGACCTTCGAGACGGTCCCGGCGGCCCGGGGTGCGTACGCGACGTCCAGTTCGAGGATCCGCCAGCCCGCTCCGGCCGCGCGCAGCAGCAACTCCAGGGGGTAGCCGAACGCGCGGTCGTTGACACCGAGGCCCAGCAGCGCCGCCCGGCGGGCCACCCGGATCGGGCTGATGTCGTACACCGGCACGCCGCGACGCCGCAGCAGGGCCGCGACCAGCGCGTTCCCGGCGCGGGCATGCCACGGCCAGGCAGCCGCCGAGACCGGCCGACGCCGCCCGACGGCGAGATCGGCCCGCCCGTCGAGCACCGCCGAGACGAGCCTGGGCAACTCGGCCGGGTCGAACGAGCCGTCCGCGTCGAGCACGCAGACCAGATCCGCCTCCGCCGCCAGCAGGCCGGCGTGCACTGCCGCGCCGTACCCGCGTCGCGGCTCGTGGACGACCCGGGCCCCGTGCTCGGCCGCGACGACCGGCGAACCGTCGGTGGAGCCGTTGTCGACCACGATGGCGCGGTAGCCGGGTGGCAGTCCGCTCAGTACGGCAGGCAGTGCGGCCGCCTCGTCCAGACACGGCAGCACCACGTCGATCGTTGTGTGCATACCGGCGACGCTAGGCCCGCCACCGGTCGTCCGGGCCGCGGTTTCTCCTTACGAATCGCTTACACGGCAACGGATCTTACGACTCGCTGACGTCTCACCGTCTGGCCGCCGAATGCCTGGTGGGAGGTCGTATCGTCGGCCGTCACCATGACCATGATGACCCGGCCGGGACGAACCCGGTCCGCCGACCTGATCGTCCTCGGCACCGAGGTGGCCCTGCTCGCCGTCGCCGTCGCCGTCGGCGCCCTGCTCAACCATCAGGGCGTACGGCTGCACGCCGACGCGGCACCGCTCTACGCGAGTTGGCAGCCCCATCTGGGGCCCGGCACCCCCGCCGCGCTTCTCGTCGCGGCGCTGTTCGTCTGGCGGGGCGTGCGCTGGGGAACGGACACGCCGTGGCCGCGACTGCTGGCGGTCGGCTATCTCGCCTCGCTGCTCTGGACGCTGTCGCTGGCCCTGGTGGACGGCTGGTCCGCGGGGTTGACCGGGCGGCTCACAGTGCAGGCCGAGTACCTGCACGAGGTGCCCCGGGTGACGGACGTCGGCATCATGCTGTCCGGCTTCGCCGACCGGATTCTCGACTTCCAGCCCGATTCGTGGTCCACCCACGCTGCCGCTCACCCCCCGGGAGCGTTGCTGTTCTTCGTCTGGCTGGAGCGGATCGGCCTGGGCGGCGGGACCGCCGCCGGGCTCGCCTGCGTGCTGCTCGGTGCCACGGTGTCGGTGTCGGTTCCGGTGACGTTGCGGGCACTCGGCGCCGAGGACGCCGCCCGGGCGGTGTGGCCGTTCCTGGTGCTCCTCCCGGGGGCGGTCTGGGTGGGCGCGTCCGCGGACGGGATCTTCGCCGCGGTGGTCGCGGCCGGGTTGGCGTTGCTGGCGGTGGGTGGCCGACCGGGGGCCGCACTGGGCGGGTTGCTCCTCGGCTTCGCGCTCTACCTGTCGTACGGGTTCGTCCTGGTCGGGTTGCTCGCGTTGACAGTGGTGCTGCTCCGGGCGCGGGACCGCCTCGGCGTGCTCCTGGTCGCGGCGACGGCGGTCGCGGCCGTCGTCGCGGCGTTCACCCTCGCCGGCTTCTGGTGGCTGGACGGCTACCACCTGGTGGCGCGTCGTTACTACCAGGGCTGGGCGGCGGAACGTCCGTACGGCTACTGGGTCTGGGCGAATTTCGCCGCCCTGCTGCTCTCGGCCGGCCCGGTGGTCGGGCCGGCGCTGCGGCGGGCGGTGGCCGCCGTGTCGATCCGGGCACCGCACCCACCGCTCGCGACGGCCCTCCGGCAGCGGATCGCCAGCGCCGGGCCCACTGTGTGGTTGCCCGTCGCGGCGACGGCGGCGGTGCTCGCCGCGGACCTGTCCGGGCTCAGCAAGGCCGAGGTCGAGCGGATCTGGCTACCGTTCGCCGTCTGGCTGCTGGTCGCCACCGCGCACCTGCCGCACGGTCACCGACGGTGGTGGTTGGCCGCCCAGGCCGCCACGGCTCTCGCCGTCAACCACCTGCTGTGGACGGTGTCGTGACCGATGCCGGGTCCCGCATCACCGCGGTGGTGAAGTCGGCGATGCCAGCGGCGAAGCCGACTCGGGCGGTGAAACCGAGCACGCGGGTGGCCCGCGCCGGATCGGCCACGACGTGCCGTACGTCCGCCGCCCGTCCGCCCCCGACCGTGATCGGCGGTGGCCCGCCCATCGCCGACGCCAGCTCGTGGGCCAACTCGCCGACGGTGTGCGGTTCGCCCGAGCAGACGTTGATCGGCGTCAGGGGATCCGGTGCCGGTGTCGTGAGGGCCAGCAGGTTGGCCGCGGCCACGTCGGTCACGTGCACGAAGTCGCGCCGTTGCCGGCCGTCCTCCAGCACCCGGGGCGGTCGTCCGGCGGCCAGGGCCGACCGGAAGATCGACGCAACCCCCGAATACGGAGTGTCGCGGGGCATTCGCGGTCCGTAGACGTTGTGATAGCGCAGGGCCCAGACCGATCCGCCGGTCTGCCGGGCCCAGGCACCGGCGAGGTGTTCCTGGGCCAACTTGGTGGCGGCGTACGTGCTCTGCGGTTCCAGCGGCGCGTCCTCGGGCACAAGACCGGGGGAGAGCGCCTGGTCGCAGCGAGGGCAGGTCGGCTCGTACTGGCCCTCGGCCAGGTCGACGACCCGGCGGTTGGCAGGTCGGACGATCCCGTGGGTGGGGCAGTGATAGCGGCCCTCGCCGTAGACCACCATCGAGCTGGCCAGCACCAGTCGGCGCACCCCGGTGGCGTGCATCGCCGCGAGGAGGGTGGCAGTGCCGAGGTCGTTGTGCGCGGCGTACCGGGGGGCATCGGCCGGGTCGAGGCCATGGCCGACCATGGCTGCCTGATGGCAGACCGCGTCGACCCCGTTCAGTAGCCGGGTCAGCAGCTCGCCGTCGCGTACGTCACCGACCACCAGGTCGTGCCGCTCGGTCCACCGCGGCGCCGTCGCACCGTGCGCCTCGGGCAGGAGCGCGTCCACTGCCACCACCTCGTGCCCGTCGTCGGTGAGCAGGTCGGCGACGTGTGAGCCGATGAACCCGGCCGCACCGGTGACAAGGATCCGCATTCCGGTCACCGTATGACCTCGCGTACGCCCGAGCGGGTTTCCGCGTACAGCCGTAAGAACCTCGCAAGGTTTACCGGTGCGGGCGGAGTCTGGTGCCTGGCTACGCTGGGTCGATGGACATCTGGGGGAGACGTTGACGGGGCGGAACGGGGAAGGTCCGTGACACAGCGTGTGCTGGTGGTCGACGACGATCAGACCGTGAGCGACGTCATCCGTCGTTACCTCGAGAACGACGGCTTCCAGGTGAGCCTCGCGGCGGACGGTGCGGCGGCACTGGCGGCCGTGGAGCGGCACGCGCCACACCTGGTCGTGCTCGACCTGATGCTGCCGCTGATCAACGGTCTGGAGGTGTGCCGGGCGCTGCGGGTACGGCCGGACGGCGTACCGATCGTCATGCTCACCGCGCGCGGCGACGAGTCCGACCGGATCCTCGGGCTGCAACTCGGCGCGGACGACTACCTGACCAAGCCCTTCTCACCCAGGGAACTGGTGCTGCGGGTCCGTTCGGTGCTCCGTCGCGCCGGCGGTGGGACGCCGCCCGAGCGGCCGGAGGCGCTCACCGACGGCAACCTGGTGGTGCACACGGCCTCCCGAACCGCCCGCCTCGCCGGTGCGGATCTGGCCCTGACGTTGCGCGAATTCGACCTGCTCGTCCACCTCATGCGGCATCCGTCCCGGGTCTTCGGCCGGGCCGAACTTCTTGAGCAGGTCTGGGGCTGGAACTTCGGGGACCACTCGACAGTGACAGTGCACGTACGCCGGCTGCGGGAGAAGATTGAGGCCAACCCGGCCGATCCGCAGCGGATCGTGACCGTCTGGGGCGTCGGCTACCGCTACGAGCCGGCCCATGCGTGACGTACTCCTGATCTTCGCGATCGCCCTCGGGGCGGCACTCGGCATCGGGCTCGCCGGTGCGGTGCTGCTCCGCGCGCTTCGGCGCAGCTCGATCACCGTGCACCTCAACGTGCTGCTCACCACCACTGTGGTCGCCGTCGCCGTCGGGGTGATGGCGGTCGCGGAGGCGATGTTCCTCTCCGCGCACGACCTTGAGGTGGTCCTGATCACCGTCGCGGCGGCAGCGGTGGTCAGCCTCGCCGTCGGCGGGCACTTCGGCCGGCGACTGGCCCGCGCCGCGGTCTGGCGCGACCAGGCCCGGGAGCGGGAACGGCAACTGGAGAAGGGCCGGCGCGACCTGGTCGCCTGGGTCTCCCACGACCTGCGGACCCCGCTCGCCGGGCTGAGGGCCATGGCGGAGGCGCTGGAGGACCGGGTGGTGCGCGATCCGGACACGGTCGACGAGTACCACCGGCGCATCCGACTGGAGACCGACCGGATGACCCGACTCGTCGATGACCTGTTCGAGCTGTCCCGGATCAACGCGGGAGCGTTGCGGTTGTCGTTGACGGCGGTGCCGCTCGGAGAGGTGGTTTCGGACGCGCTGGCCAGCACCATCCCGTTGGCCGACGCTCGCCGGATCAAGTTGATCGCCAGCGAGTCGGGGTGGCCGACGGTCGCCGCGAGCGAACCGGAGTTGGCCCGGGTCGTGGCGAACCTGCTGCTCAACGCGGTCCGCTACACCCCGGCCGACGGCACCGTACGTATCGAAGCCGGCCGGGAGGACGACCACGCCTGGCTGTCGGTTGCCGACACCTGTGGCGGCATTCCCCCGGCCGACCTTCCCCGGGTGTTCGACATCGCGTTCCGTGGTGAGCCGGCCCGCACTCCCGGCCCCGGTGACGGTGGGGCGTCCGGAGGGCTCGGCCTGGCCATCGTTCATGGCCTGGTGGAGGCGCACGGCGGTCGGGTCGAGGTGCGCAACACCCCCGACGGCTGCCAGTTCATGGTCCGCCTGGCCACCGCCTGAGGGTACGAACGCTCGGAGTGGCGGGACGGGGCCGTCGGGTTGCGACGGCCCCATCCCGTTGGCACTCTCGGCTCCTGGTCCTGGCCCAGCCTGGCCGCCGCCATCGCCCGGTTCGACACCGAGATCGACGTTGTCGGCCCCGCCGAGCTTGTCGACGCCTTCGGCCACCTGGCCCGCCGCTTCGCCAGGACCGCCGCCAGCGCAACCCCGGCCTGACTCCTTGATCGGGTGCTCGTGCATGCCGGCCGGTCGTGCGCGGCAACTAGCCTCAGGTCATGCCCAGCTTTGAGATCACCCCGATCGGTACGGTCCGAAATGACAGGACCGATGTCCAGCACACGGACAACTGGGGTGCCGTCCGCAGCACCATCACCATCGACGAGCGCTTCGGTGATCTGTGCCTCCAGGGCCTGGAGGGCTTCTCCCATGTGGAAGTCCTCTTCATCTTCGACCAGTTCCCAGCAGACGGTGATCACCGCGAACCCCGTCCCTACCGTGGTCGCTCCGACCTACCGCCCGTTGGTGTATTCGCCGGCCGCGGCCCTCGCAGACCAAACCGCATCGGAGTGACGTGCTGCGCCATCGAATCCGTCCACGGCCGCGAATTGACGGTGGTGGGTCTCGACGCGGTCTCGGGCACCCCGGTCGTCGACCTGAAGCCGACGATGGTGGAGTTCGTCCCGGTGAACGTCGAGCAGCCGGAATGGGTCAGCCGCCTGATGTCGGAGTACTTCCAGCCCTGAGCGGTACCCAGCCGCTGTCAGGTGCGCCGGTCGAGGGACCTGCGTCGGGCGTACCCCCGTTGTTGTGCAGCTCCGTCGATCGGCCGGACCCGTCGACAGGATTCGATGGAACGTCCACCTCGCCGGTCCACACTGTTTGCCGGATCTGACTACGCTTTCCACTGTCTCGGAGGCGATCGATGGAGGGCGCATGTCGGTGAATGAGCCGGCGAGCGGAGAGTTCGCTCGCATGCTGGACGCGACGGTTGGCGCGTTGCGCGCCGCCGGCGCTGCGCCGGAGGACGAGGAGGCCGCGCGCCTGCGTCGGGTCGGTGAGTCGGCCGAGGGGCAGGTCCGTGCCGAGTTCGGCGCTGATGGCCGGCTGGAGTCGCTGACGCTGGACCCACGGATGATGCGGCTCGGCGCCGCCGAGGTCTGCGAACACGTGATCGCGGCCGTGAACGCGGCGATCGACTCGATGCGCGGTGGCGGCCCGGCGGTGGCCTCCGGCGACCTCTCGCAGCTCACCGAGCAGCTGGAGCAGGTTCGTGACACGGCCGTGCCGCGGCTCGGTGCGTTCCTGCAGGCGCTCACGGACGCGCAGGAGCGAATGGCCCGAGGAGGTTCCCGGTGAACGGCTTCGAGGTCGAGCCCGCGCTGCTGCGTTCCGGCGGCGATGAGGTCATCGGCGCCGCCGAACGCTTCATCGGGCAGTTGGAGAGCTTCGAGGCAAAGATGCAGGGGCACGGCGAGCCGTGGGGTGCCGACGACATCGGCTCGCTGATCGGCATCGCCTACACGGAGGCGTCCACCTGGGTTTTTGACTGCATCGGCGTGGCCGCCGAGGAGATCGGATCGGCCGGCAGCGACCTGACGAAGATGGCCGACAACTTCGAGCTGGTCGAGGACGCCGCCGCGGGCGCGCTGCGGGACATCCAGGGAATGCTGGGGTGACGGCATGGGACTTCAACTGCCGGGTGAGCTGATCACGGCACTCGGCTGGATCGGCTACAGCTGGCCCGAAGCCGACGAGGAAAAGCTGTTCGAGATGGGCCAGGCCTGGCTGGACTTCTCCGGCACTGTCGCCGAGGCATCCGGGGAGGCCAGCTCGGCTGCGGCGGCGATCTGGTCACAGCACCAGGGCGAGTCGGTGCAGGCGTTCCAGAAGTGGTGGTCCAAGCCGGAGAGCGGCCCCGGAACGCTGCCGGACTACTCTGAGGCCGCCATGCTGATCGGCACCGGGCTGATCATCGCCGCCGCGATCGTGCTCGCGCTGAAGATCCAGGTGATCGTGCAGCTTGCGATCCTCGCCTTCGCTGTGGCTCAGGCGATCGCCACCGCCGTCGTCACGTTCGGCGCGTCGCTGGCCGAGGTCCCGATCTTCCAGATGATCACGCGGGAGATCGTCGGTCTGCTGATCGACCAGGTGATCCAGGAGCTCCTCGATGCCTAGCAGGGCGCCGAAGAGCTCGAAGAAGCGCGGCGGCGCGGGCAAGCCGAAGGTTGGCAAGGGCGTCCGCGCGGCGGTGAAGAAAGCCGCCGCCAAGCCGGTGGTGCGCAACAACGACCTGCCCGAGGTCACGATCAAGGTGCAGCGCAAGTCGTTCCACGCGCGCGGCCAGTTTGACCGCAAGATGAACGCGCTGAAGAAGCTCAGCGACGAGGGCAAGCTGTTCAAACAGGCGAACCCGGTCGCTCGGGACAAGAAGATCACGGCCGACTACAAGAAGCGCATCCGGCAGAAGATCTTCGACAAGTACTGGCCCCACGACAAGAAGATGGCGAACGCCCTCGCCGCCCGACTCCGCAAGCAGCAGCCCGACCATGTGTGGGAGCTGCAACTCGGGGGCGCCGACGACGTTAGTAATCTGAAGCTCCTGCACGGTAGAACAAACTGGGATGTCGGCGGGCAAATCTGGCGTCAGATCATGAACCTGCCCGATGGCACACCGATCCGAATAGAGGTAGTGGATTGAATCCCGAGTTGCGGGAGCTCATCGCGGAGCTGCGTACCGACCTGGAGGCGGACCAGCCGGCGACGCTGGCGTGGGCACAGATCAACGAGGGCGCTCCGGCCGACCAGATTCCCGCCGAGCTGCCGCAGCCGGTCCGGGAGCTGCTGGAGACCGCCAACGGCATCCTGGCCGGCGCGTTCGACCTGCCCGCAGTCGCGGACCTCGACGACATCCAGTACTACCTCGAGCAGATGCCCGAGTTCACCGGCGTCGCCGACGAACCCGCCGAGTGGCTGGTCATCGGCACACTGAACGACGAGCCACTGCTGATCCGACGCGACACCGGCGCGGTCTGGTACTTCCCGGCGGAGACCACCGACGAGTGGTTCATGCGTGAGATGTTCCTCGACGTCGCGCCGGACCTCGACTCGTTCCTCGCCTACTACGTCTTCGGCGCCGGGTACGGCGAGGTCGGCTTCGACGACGACGAGTGGTGGGGCTTCCTCGACGAGCACGGTCTGACCACGCCCGGCGACGATGACGAGGAGGCGGACGATTGACCGCGACGCATGAGGAGCTCACGGCGCTCTGGGGCGCCGATGGGATGATCTACTTCCCGGTCGACCGGTTCGACGACGTCCTCGGCCCGCTGACGCCAGAGGTCTTCCCGCCGTTCGGAGCCATTCCGGTCGACGTACCGATCCTGTTCACCGTCGACGTCGACGTCTCCGGCATGGAGTTGTTCTCCAAGCTGAAGATCGAGATCGGCGAGGCCAGCCCGCGCATCCACATCGTCCTCGGCAGCTCACCCGAGGACCCGCAGCTGCTCTTCTGCCTCGACGCGCTGACCGGCGCCGTCGTGTTGCTGGACCTGGAAACCCCCAACTTCGAGACGGTCAACGCGACCTTCGCCGCGTTCGTCGAGTTCCTCTACCGGCTCGGGCAGCTCATCGCCACGGACCCGGGCGGTCGGGCCCGCGCCGCCCGCGCCGCCGCGATCCGCGAGGAACTGATGGGCGTCGACTCGTCAGCGTTTGCCGACCCGAAGTCCTGGTGGAGCGTGGCCTTCGATCAGCTGGAATCCACCAGCGGCTAGCCCCAGTCGCTGGGAGCGGTCGGTCAGACCAACCGAACGATCTGACCGGATGACCAGCGCGGCTCTCTGACGGCTCCTCCTGTCAGCGCCACGTGGTTGCATGCAGGCCGCTGATCAGGAGAGTGAATCATGACGCGCACCACCCCACCGCGTCCGTTGGATGTGGTCTCGTTGTTCCCGGAACTGGCAGCGAGGGCCAGGACCGCCACCCGCCTTCATCCCCGCCCAGGAGACCCGGCCGTGCATGACAGCTCGGTGGGTGGGCCTTTGCTGTGGCCGGAAGACGAGGCCTGGCCAAGATGCGGAGACGAGCACGAGCCGTACGGGTTGACGACGCTGGAGGACGTCCGCACGCGTCGGCGTATCCTCGCCGCAGCGTGGCAACGGCCCAGGTCGCCGGGAACGAATCTGCTCACTCCCGATGAGAAGGTAGTCGTAGACCGCGTAGATTCCGGTTACGACCCGGCCCTGCTGCCGGTGGAGCCGCTGCCGCTCATCCCGCTCGCCCAGCTCTACGCCCGGGACGTCCCTGATCTGCCCTGTCCCCCTGGCACAGACATGCTTCAGGTGCTGTGGTGCCCGTTCGATGAAATCATGGATGCGCGGTCGGCAGTGCGCCTACGGTGGCGGCAATCCACAAGCGTGCGGAACATGCTGATGAACCCGCCCGAGCCGGCCTTCGTCGGTCAGGGCTGTTACGTACCGGAACCTTGCGTTCTGCACCCAGAGCAGGTCACCGAGTACCCGGCTTATCACGAGCTGGATGACAAGCTGGCGGAACGCATCATCTCCCGAGAGAGGGAGCTCCTCCAGTCACCGGACGAGAAGCAACCGAGTTACCGGGGCGACCTGTCAATCGCTCCCGGTTGGAAGGTCGGTGGCTGGGCCGCCTTCTTCACCTTTCGGAGCCCGGCGGGCCCTGACGAGCTCCGGTGCTGCGGCGCTCCGCTGGAACCACTTCTCACCATCCCAAGCGACGAATGGGACGGCGACAGCCGCAGCTGGCGTCCCATCGCTGAGGAGGACGAGTCGGTCGATCACACCCCGACGCAGGTGGAAATCGGTCGTGGCTACACACTCCAGGTCTATCAGTGCGCCGCCGTGCAGGAGCACCCGCCGGTCACCATCATGCAGTAGCTGAGCCGATGCACGCTCATGCCGTTGGCCGCGCTGACCGGCGCCGTCGTGTTGCTGGACCTGGAGACCCCCAACTTCGAGACGGTCAACGCGACCTTCGCCGCGTTCATCGAGTTCCTCTACCGACTCGGAGGGCTCGTCGCGACGGACCGGGTGAAGCATGGCCTTCGAGCAGCTGGATCCCACCAGCGGCTAGCCCCGCCGGGGCCGATCCGGCCGGGATAGCACAAGCCCCGTCGAGGATGCGCTGGTGGTTCACCGCGCCCGCGGCGCCGGTGTGGACGCGATCGGCTGCTCCGACGGTGCTGCCTCTCGATGCCATGCCTCGGCGAGGAGGGCGTAGGTGTAGCCGTCCACCCAGCCCAGTTCGGCGTGCCAGGAATCGCCGACGCCGTGCTGTTCACGACGCATGCCGACCTTCTCGAGGATTCGCACCGAGGCGAGGTTGGCCGCGAAGCAGCCGGCGGTGATTCTCCGAATGCCCAGCCGGTCGAATGCGTGCGCCACCACGGCGGTTACCGCCTCGGTCGCGTACCCATTTCCGCCGTAGGCCGGATCGAAGATGTAGCCAAGCTCGGCCTCGGTCCGTGGTGGCATGCCGGGTTGGCCCATGCCGTCGACGACGTCGAGCGAGACGGTTCCGATCACCACGCCGTCGAGCGTGGCCGCCATGCTGTGGTCGTCAGGGTCTGCGGCCGCGCGTCGCCATGCCGTGCGGAAGGACGCAGGGTCGACCTGCGTGCGGAGTAGCCAGCGCGTGACCTGCGGCAGATTGCGGTACTCCAGGATCCGGTCGACGTCCGCGTCTCGCACCGGGCGAAGCTCGAGGCGTTCAGTGCGTACGGTGGTGTTCTCCATGAGGCGGGACGCTAGTGGACGCACACCGGCGAGACGCCCGATTATTGGTCCGATGGCCCCACCCCAAGCTCGGTAGCAGAGGCTGCACGGCTCAATCGACCCGCTGGGCCAGCACCTGCCCCGGCCAGGTCCCGGCCAGGAAGGTATCGGTGGGAGTGAACCCGTTGCGCTCGTAATACGCCACCAACTCGCCGCCGCTGCCCGCCCAGCAGTCGACCCGTAGCAACCGCACGCCGGCTCGCCGGGTTTCCTCGACGGCGTGTGCCAACAGGGCCGACCCGAGTTTCCGGCCGGCGAATCGTCGGTCGGAGACCAGGAGGCGGACGTAGCGCTCGGGTTCCTCCGCAGGCGCGATCGGTGCCCGCGGATCAGGCCCGGAATCCAATACCAGGGCTGCGGCCGGTGTCCCATCCACTTCCGCGATGAACGGGAGGTTCTCGGTCAGGTACCGATCGACCTGTGCGGCCCGTTCGGGTTTTTCCGAGAACGGCGTCGTGCCCCACTGCTCGGTGTTGCCGCGGTCGTTCATCCAGACCACCGCGGAGTCGAGCATGTCCAGTACGGCGGGTGCGTCGGCCGGGCCACCGCGTCTGATGCGTACGCCGCGTGTGGTGTCGTCCATGCCCGAATGGTATTCCGAGGATCGGCCGATCATGCCCGGGGGCATCACCCGTCGTGGTCCCCGCCCTCGGGTCCAAAATCTCCGGAGGTCAGGGTCCGATTCATCGCCGCCAGTAGGCGCTCAAGTGTTCTGCGGTCGCTGTCGGTCAGGCCGCGAAGGATGGCCGCCTCGTTGGCCAGATGTTCCTCGATGAGCCGGTCGGTCAACGCCACGCCGGTCGACGTCAGCCCGACCACCCTGCCGCGCGCGTCGGCTGCGGAGACCGAGCGTGACACGAGGCCGCGGGCGATCAGACGGTCCACCCGCTTGGTCACCGCTCCCGTGGTCACGAGCATCCGCTGGCTCAGCTGGCCCGCCGTGAGCGTGTAGGGCTCGCCCTCGCGACGCAGCGCCGCGAGCACGTCGAAGTCGCCGTTGCCGAGGTCCGCTGCGGCGAACGGCGGCCGCAGGGCCTCATCGAGTACGGCGGCCAACTGTTGGATGCGACCGATGATCAGCAACGGGCTGGGGTCGAGGTCTGGTCGCTCGCGACCCCACTGGCCAACGATGTCGGCGATCCGGTCGTCATCCACTGTTGCACCTTACCTTCCGGGGAAGATAAGTTGTCTTCCGTGGAAGACAACTCGCCTCAAGCATCAGCTCCGGTGGTCACGGCGTACGTGGATCCGTCCTGCCCGTTCGCCTGGATCACCTCCCGCTGGCTCATGGAGGTCGCGAAGATGCGGCCGCTCACCCTGCGGTTCGAGGTGATGAGCCTCGCGGTGATCAACGAGCATCGTGACCTGGAGCCCTGGTATCGCGAATTCAACGACCGGGCGTGGGGGCCGGCCAGGGTGTGTGTGGCGGCCGCCGCGCAACACGGCTCCGCCGCCCTCGCACGGCTGTACCCGGCGCTCGGCCGCCGGATCCACGACGCCGGCGACAAGGACTTCGACACCGTCGTCCCGTTGGCCCTGGCCGAGGCCGGCCTCCCCGCCGACCTGGCCGACGCCGCCCACCGCAGCGACCTCGACCCGCAGATGCGGGCGAGCACCGCCCACGCACAGCAACTGGTGGGCGAGGACCTCGGCACCCCGACGGTCGTCGTCGACGACGTGGCCTTCTTCGGCCCCGTGCTGACCTCGATCCCTCGTGGCGAGGAGGCCGTCCGCGTCTTCGACGGCGCTCGCCTGCTCGCCGGCTGCCGGGCTTTCTCCGAGCTCAAACGCGCCCGGTCCGACGGCCTCACCTTCGCGTAGCCCCACCACCGCCGCTGGGGGGAATGATTACCCCGCACTGGTCGACCCAGGTCTGTCGATGCTTCGTCACCGGATGTTCGGCGTCGCGTCGACTCGAATCGATAGTGTCCGTTGGCCGGCCACCGTCGGCGTCAAGGCGGAGGAAAATCGATGCGCAGCACAACGGACTGGTCGACCCGCGCTCTGGGCGCTCTCGCGGGCGCGGTCGCGCTGGTGGCGGCCCTGCTGCCGGCGGCACCAGCCGCTGCCGCAAGCGTGGGCTTCAAGGCGGCCACGCTGAACATCTACTACGGGCTGAGCCAGGCCGACTTCGTGCACGACCTGAACCTGATCGCGTCCAAGGCCGACCTCGTCGGTCTCAACGAGGTCGGTGCCCGAAAGGCGTTCCTGGCGAGCTGGGCCGCCGACAACGGCTGGTGGTTGTACGCGCCGGGCGGCACCAACCAGGCCGGCGAGGCGTTGATCGCCAAGAAGAGCATGTTCGACGTACTCGACAAGGGCTCGATCTTCGTCTGTGACACCAACGGGCCGGGCGAGGTGCCGCCCGCGCGGTACAACAACTGGGTCAAGTACCGGCACAAGACCAGTGGCCGCAACGTGACCCACATCAACGCCCACGCGGTGGCCAGCATCGAAACCGCCGGCCGGCCGGAGGACCTGCCGCGCACCAGGTGCGCCGAGGCGCAGTTCCAGGGTCTCAAGGAACTGGCGGTCGACAAGCAGGACGAGGGCCAGGTCATCGTGAGCGGAGACCTCAACGTCGACTTCAGCGCCGACCGGAGCTACGGGTACGCGAAGTTCCCGTGGCAGGTCTTCGAGGCCAACGAGCTGCCGAATCTGCGCTCCAACTACAACCTGTACGGCGAAAAGGGCACCGGGACGCACGGCAACCGGCACATCGACTACGTCTACTTCTGGAAGCGGCTGCCCGAACACCAGCTGATGTGGATGACCGACTACGACATCGTCGGTGGCACCAGGTCCGACCACAACGGTGTCGTCTCCACCTTCTCCATCCAGAGCTGACGCCTCCGGCCCGCCGGCTACGAGCCTCGGCGCTCGGGACGTCCCCGGTGCGCCGCCCACTCGGGCGCGAGGATCGACATCACCGTGGCGTCAACCCAGTCGCCGCCGTCGCGCAGGACCTGCCGCAGCACACCCTCGGCAACGAAGCCGACCTTCTCGTACACCCGCCGGGCCCGGGGGTTGAAGGCGAACACCTCCAGCGAGATGCGGTGCAGGCCGAGCCTCTCGAAACCGTGGCCGACGATCAGGCGTACCGCCTCGGTGCCCAAGCCGCGGTCGCGGCCGGCGGCGGTGAGCAGGGTGCGGAAGTTGCAGTTCCGGTTGACGGGGTCCCAGTCGTTGAGGACCACCTCGCCGACGCAGGCCCCGGTGGCGCGGTCCACGACCGCCAGGTCGAGTCGGTCGGTCTGCGCGTTGCGGCTGCCGTACCAGGAAAGCATCCGCTCCTCGTCGAGAGTGTCGTCGGCCGGGCTGCCGGTCAGCCGGACCACCTCGGGATCGGCCACCGCCGTTCGGAAGGTGTCCAGGTCGTCGTCGACGAAGGGACGCAGGATCACTCGCTCACCGGTGAGGGTGGGCTTGATTGAGAAGTCGGGGGTCGCCTGGTCACTGGGCATCGACTGATCGTCGGCGCGACCCCGGCGACAGGCAACCGGTTTCCGGTCGTTGGCCGGATACGGGTTCGAGGCGCAGGCATGAGTTCGGGCAGGATACGAGCGTGATCCTGATCGTTCCCGCGAACCCGCTGCGCCCACGCCGCCCGGACGAGCACTTCGCGGCCGAGGCTGAGGCGGCCCGTGCTGCCGGGTTCCAGGTTGCGGTGGTCGACCACGACGCCGTGGCGCGGGGCGGTGACGTACACCAGGCGGTGGCCTCAGTCTCGGGCACCGGTGCGGCGGTCTATCGCGGTTGGATGCTGCGCAGCGAGCGGTACGCGGCGTTCGCCGAGGCCCTCGCCGAGCGCGGTGTGGTGTTGAGAACCAGTGGCGAGCAGTATCGGCGGGCACATGAGCTGCCCGGCTGGTACGCGGCGCTGGCGGCGGTCACTCCGGCGTCGGTGTGGACCCGGGGCTCGGATCAGGCGGATCTTGACCAGGCGCGCGTTGCGCTTGGGGCAGGACCGGCGGTACTTCGTGACTACACCAAGTCGATGAAGCACTACTGGGACGACGCGGCCTTCATCCCCGAGCTCGATGACGCGGTGGCCGTCTGGAGAGTGGCGAGCCGGTTCCTGGAGTTGCGCGAGGACGACTTCGTGGGCGGGTTCGTGCTGCGCCGCTTCGAGCGGTTCACCTCCGCCGAGGTACGCACCTGGTGGGTCAACGGCGGCTGTGTCCTGATCGGCCCTCATCCGGACAGCCCGAACGAGCGCCCTTCGGTCGAGGTCGACCTGGAGTCGCTCGCGCCGATGATCGCCGGGCTGGGCCTGCCCTTCGTCACCGTGGACCTCGCCCTACGCGCGGACGGAGTGTGGCGGGTCATCGAACTCGGCGACGGGCAGGTCAGCGATCGACCAACCACCATCGAGCCCGAAGCGATGATCGCCGCCCTACTCGGCCCGCCGCGCCCCTAGCGTGCGCACGTCGAAGAGAGCGCGTGCCCGGCTGACCACATTCACATGCCCTGCAGTGACGGGATCGAAGCTGCCGGGGTAGACGGCTCGCACCCGTACGCGGCCGGAGGCCCGTGCTGTCGGACGCGACGATTCGGGTGTCACTGCCGCAGGACCCGCTGCGCATCGCTGATGACCTGCTCCGAGGCGATCGGGGCCCACGACGCGAACAGCTTCCGGAAGTAGGCCCCGTGCCGGTCTGCCACCGCAGGATCGTGCTCGATGACGTCCAACTCGTTGACGATGCTCAGGTCCACGAGCGACCGAAGTTGAGTCTCACCGGGCGTCCGCACCTGACGTGTGAAGCGGTCGAACACCTCACCGGTCCTCACCAGCTGCTGCCAGCTGCGTCCACGGTCGCAGGCGCCGTACAGATAGACGAGCTCCTCGGCGTCGGCGCCAACGAGATCCCGCAGCACCGCACGATCGGCCCGATCAACCAGGGTGACGTCGAACCCGTCGGTCCCGTAGGCGGCGTGGGTGAGGCCCGCTGCTTGCACGTCACGGGCGCAGCCGAGCACGGCGAGTCGTTCGCTGACTCGACATAGGTGGACGTACAGGTTGCCTCCGGGATGGGCGATCTGCTCAGCTCCCTGCCGGCGGAGCCAGACCCGCACGCCGTCGTCGATGGTCATGGTCCGACTGTAGGTATCGGCCGTCGGGTTCGATTGCCGCCGGACGTGGGCAATATGTCACAGCGCTGTGGGCATGCCCGGCGTCGCGGCGGCCGCGAGCACGTCGTCGCGGTCGAAAATGCGGGGCACGCCGAGCCCCGGTGCCACACACTCACCATCATGCTGTCATCGGTTCGTAGCGTCGCGGATCTGGCCGCTGCGCAGGCACAGGGTCATCAGGTCAAATTCCTGTTCTTCTGGGGGCACCAGCCCGAACGTGACGGTGGTGTCGGCGCAGGCTGCCTGAGTCAGTGGTGGCCGGCGCCGTTCACCGCCGACGACACGCGGTTCGCCACTGCGGAGCACTACATGATGTGGCGCAAGGCCACCCTGTTCGGCGACCGCGCGATGGCGAAACAGATCCTCGCCGCGCCGCATCCCCACGCCGCGAAGGTGCTGGGAGGACGCGTCGCGGGTTTCGATCAGCAGACCTGGAGTGAACACCGCTTCGCGATCGTGGTGGCCGGCAACCTCGCGAAATTCGATCAGCACCCCGCGCTCCGGGCGTTTCTGCTGGCTACCGGGCTGCGAGTCCTCGTGGAGGCCAGCCCGGTCGACCGGATCTGGGGCATCGGCCTGAACCGCGACGATCCGGCTGCTGGCGACCCCGCCTGTTGGCGAGGGCTCAACCTGCTGGGCTTCGCGCTCATGCAGGTGCGTGAGGCGCTCGAGGATCAAGGTCGGCAGGGGACGGTTCCGGCGTGACTCCCGGCTTCGCCGGACGTCCGGTCATCTTCCTTGATGTGGACGGACCACTGATCCCGTTCAAGGCCCGACCGGTTGGCCAGAGAAGTCCGTCGGGCGGCACCGCCAAGCGGCAGACGGAAAACACCGGCAATCCCCTCCTTGATCGTCTCAACCCGGATGACGGTCGTCGGCTGCTCGCCTTGGAGGGCGAGTTGGTCTGGGCAACGACGTGGATGGCGGAGGCGAACGAGGTCGTCTCCCCCCGGCTCGGGCTTCCGGACCTGCCCGTCGTCGATTGGCCGGACGACGACGAGGGGACGGGGCGTGGCCTGCACTGGAAGACCGCGTTCCTGACCCAGTGGGCAGCAGGAGGCCCCTTCGTGTGGTTTGACGACGAGATCACCGACGCCGACCGCCGATGGGTGAGGGCTCACCACCCGGCGCGGGCGCTGCTGCACCGCGTTGACCCGTACACGGGCCTGACCGAGGCGGACTTCGCCGCCATCCATCGATGGCTTCAGGACGGTGATGGCACGGTCTGACCGGGACTGTGGATGACGGGTGGCGTGACCGGGGTCGCGGGGGAGCGGCCGCGGTCGATCCCTTGACACTCGTAGATGCGATCGCTAACACTTGTCCGCAACGCGAACTTAACGAACCGAACACATTGTGCCTGTGGTCGTGTGACGCGCCAGGGGCACGGCGTGTGGACACTCCACCCCGTCGCCAAGGCCGCCCAAGCCTGAGCCCGGATACCGCCTGCTCTTGTTAACGCTAACATAGACGATCTTGCGAGAGGGGCGGGATGGTGATCCGGTCGGGAGCATCGACGATGCGTCTACGTGCCCTCCTCTTGCTCTCCGCCGTGGCCGCCGCAGCTGTCCTGGTGGTGGCCGACCGGCCGGCGCATGCCGCCACGCTGCCGACCGGCGCGGTCTCGCTGGAGGCGGTCAACCAGGCCGGACGGTACGTGCGACACATCGACTATCTCGGTCAACTCGACCCGGTCACCTCGAGCAGCGGCAACCAGACCAAGCTCGACGCCACCTTCACGGTGGTCAACGGTCTGGCGTCGCCGACCTGCTACTCGTTGCAGACCAGGACGGGCATGTTCCTGCGGCACCGCGACTACCGGCTCCGGGTCGATCCGAACACCGGTGACGCGGCGTTCCGGGCCGACGCCACCTTCTGTGCCGTGGAGGGTTCGGTCAGCGGATCGGTGGCGCTCGCCTCGTACAACTACCCGAGCCGGCGGATCCGACACCGCGACTTCGCACTCTGGCTCGACGCCTACCAGGACACGGCCGTGTTCCGTGCGGACAGCGCCTTCCGCCTCGTCGCTCCCTGGGCGCCCAGGACCACCAAGGGCCCGGTGATTCCGGGCCTCTTCGCCGACCCGCACCTCACGGTGTTCAACGGCCGCTACTACCTGTACCCGACCACCGACGGCTACGCGAGCTGGGCCGGCACCTACTACAAGGCGTTCTCCTCGACCGACCTGGTCAACTGGACCGACCACGGCGTGATCCTCGACCACGGTCCGGACGTCTCCTGGGCGGACAACTCGGCCTGGGCGCCGGCGGTGGCCGCCGCCAACGGCCGCTACTACCTGTACTTCAGCGGCGGCGCGGCCAGCGGCAACACCGCCAAACAGCTGGGCGTGGCGGTGGCCGACAGCCCCACCGGGCCGTTCCGCGACGCGCTGGGCCGGCCGCTGATCCGCAGCGACCAGTTCTCCGGCGGACAGACGATCGACCCGATGGTGTTCACCGACGACGACGGCCAGTCCTACCTGTACTGGGGACAGGGTGTCGCGCGGGCGGTGCGGTTGAACGCCGACATGGTCTCCTTCGAAGCGACGCAGGCGCGGGTCATCACCCCGTCGGGCTACAACGAGGCGCCGTTCGTGTTCAAGCGCAACGGCCTGTACTACTTCATGTGGTCCGAGAACGACACCCGCAGCGAGGACTACCGGGTCGCCTACGCCACCGGCTCCTCACCCCTCGGGCCCTGGACAAGGCGCGGCGTGGTGCTGCAGAAACGCCTCGACGTCGGCATCAAGGGCACCGGTCACCACTCCGTGGCCCGGGCACCCGGCAGCGACACCTGGCACATCGCCTACCACCGCTTCGCCGTACCGACCGGCAACGGCACCAACCGCGAGACCGCCATCGACCGGATGGAGTTCAGCACCGACGGCACCATCCGGCCCGTTGTGCCGACGCTCTAGCTGACTGGTAAGCCCCTGCGCGAAGGAGAGAGACACATGTCGAGAGTCCTCGCCCGGCTCTGCGCGGTTGCGGTGGCCGCGAGCCTGCTGTTCACCACCTGGTCGGCGGCGACGCCGAAGGAGGCGGCCGCGCTCGACCCGACCGTCGGCTACCTGATGGCGCACTTCACCGGCGAGTCGTCGACCGACCAGCAGATCTACTTCGCCCACAGCACCGACGGCCTACGCTGGACCGACCTCAACAACGGTGGGCTCGTGCTGCGGTCCACAGTCGGCACCCGCGGCGTCCGCGACCCCGCCCTGGTCCGCTCGCCGGCCGGCGACCGGTACTGGATCATCGCCACCGACCTGTGCATCGGCTGCGGTCAGGACTGGTCGACCGCGATCAACAACGGCAGCCGCAACCTCGTCGTGTGGGAGTCCACCGACCTGGTCAACTGGTCGGCGCCGTGGCTGCTGAACGTCGCCAGCGCAATTCCAGACGGACGCAACGCCTGGGCGCCCGAGGCGATCTGGAACCCGGCCACCGGCGACTACGTCCTCTACTGGGCGACGAACGTCCCGCTCAACGGCGCGACCAAGCACCGCATCTACTACGCGCGCACGGCGAACTTCCGCAGCGTCACCACACCGCAGCCCTACGTCAACCGGCCGGGAAACCAGGAGATCATCGACACCCAGATCGTCGAGGTGCCGGCCGGAGTCGGCGCCTACCGCTACGTCCGGGCCTCCCGGGACGGCCAGATCGCCATCGAAGGCAGCAACTCCATCCTCGGCACCTGGACCAGCCTCGGAAACCTCTCCGGCATCGGGCTGACCGGCGCGCAGGTCGAAGGCCCGATGTGGATGAAAATGAACACCCGCAACGAGTGGTTCCTCTACCTCGACCAGTACTCCAGCGGGCGCGGCTACCTGCCGGTCCTGACCACCGATCCATCGAGCCCGGGCAGCTACCGCCTGCCGGCGTCCGGCTCGTACGCGATGGGCGGCACCAAGAAACGGCACGGTTCGATCCTCAACCTGACCGCTGCCGAGCAGAACCGGGTGCTCACCCGCTGGCCCGCCACCGCGGTCAACCGGATCCAGTCGTACAACTTCCAGGACCGGTACGTGCGGCACTACGACTACGACGTCCGCATCGACCCGAACGTCAGCCCTGCCCAGGACGGCCAGTGGCGGCTGGTGCCCGGCCTGGTCGGCTCCGGCACCGTCTCCATCCAGTCGGTCAACTACCCGGGCCACTACCTGCGCCACTACGGATACGACTTCCGGCTGGAAGCCAACGACGGCACCGCCACCTTCGCCGCCGACGCCACCTTTCGGCAGGTCGCCGGCCTCGCCAACTCGTCGTGGACGTCGTTCCAGTCCTACAGCCACCCGGACCGCTACCTCCGGCACTACAGCTACCTGCTCCGACTCGACCCGGTGTCCGACGCGCAGAGCCGTGCCGACGCCACCTTCCGCGTGACCAGCTGAACCTGGTCCCTCTCCGAGGAGTTTCGACTGTGGCACTACATCGACGGGTGCTCTGCGCCCTGGTGGCCGCGTTGACGGCGATGGTTGGCGTAGTCGCCGTCGCGTCGTCGCCGGCCACTGCCGCCACCAACCAGTTCCGCGGCATGAACTGGGCCATGTTGGGTGACAACTTCAAGACCAGCCCGCTCGTCGTGCAGGGCCTGAGCATGTCCGACAGCAACGCAACCGTGCGGGCCAAGGCCAATGCCCTCTACGACGACATGGCCTCCACCATGGGGGTCAACACCATCCGACTGCCCATCAACACCCACACGGTGGGGACGGCCTGGTGGGAGGCGTACCGAGGTGCCATCGACGCGGCCACCGCCCGCGGCTTCAAGGTCATCCTCGCCTACTGGGAGGACGGTGCCGCCTCCGGCGGCAGGATCACGAACCTCGCCGCGTGGAACGCGATGTGGTCCACAGTGACCAACACGTACGGCACGAACACCAACGTCTACTTCGAGCCGATGAACGAGCCGCACGGCTACAGCTCGGCGGAGTGGCGCAACGTCGCCGCCAACTGGCTCAGCTACCACTACTCGGCGGTGCCCGGCCGGGTGCTGATCGGCGGCACCGGCTTCAGCCAGGACCTGCGCGACATCTGCAACGACAGCCGCTTCAACTCGACGCTGCTGTCCTTCCACTACTACGCCTTCTTCTACGGCGCGATGACCTACGACGCCTTCCGCAGCCACATCCAGGCGCGCCTCGGCAACTGCGCCTCCCGCGCGGTCGCGACCGAGTTCGGCGCACCGATGAACGACGGTCGCAACTACGCCGACGCGGGCAGCACCGACAACTTCGTGCGCTACATCCGGGCCATGGCCCAGGTCATGCGGGACAACCAGATGGGTGGCACCTATTGGCCCGCCCTCGGCGGCAAGACCGGCACCATCGGCTACGACTGGTACTCGATGTTCGCCCTCAGCGGCAGCGGCACCGACCTCAACCTGACGGTCCGTAACACCTCCGGCGCGGACCGGATCCGGTACGCGTGGGGCGACACCGTCGGCGGTGGCCCGACGACACCCCCGCCATCGACGGGGACGTTCTACCGGATCGACGTGCGGCACAGCGGCAAGGCCATGGACGTCCAGCAGCCGAACACCGACAACGGCGCGCGCGTCGGCCAGTACACGTACGGCGGTGGTGCGTGGCAGCAGTGGCAGTTCCAGGACGCCGGCAGCGGCTACTGGCGCATCGTCAGCCGGCACAGCGGAAAGTGCCTCGACGTGGTGAGCGCATCGACCGCCGACGGCGCCGAGCTCGTCCAGTACACCTGTGGCACCGGCACCAACCAGCAGTTCCAGATGGTCGCCAACGGCGGTTACTTCCAGCTCCGGGCACGACACAGCAACAAGTGCGTGGACGTGCCGGCCGCGGCGACAGCGGACGGAGTGGTCCTCAAGCAGTATTCGTGCAACTCCGGCACCAACCAGCAGTGGTCCCGCACGGCCGTCTGACGGTCGCTCCGACCTGACGGCCGATTCACCGTGGCCTTCCCGAGCCGGACAACGACGGGTTGCATGTCGGCAATCCGTCGTTGTCCGGGCGGCGGGCGGCTCCGTAGCGTCGCGACTACGGACCGATGCCCAGCGGAAGGACCCCTCGTGACCGAAATCGTCGCTCCGCAGCTCGTCGTGAACAGCAGAATGATCTACTTCGGTTGGCTGCCGGCCGACCCCGACGCGGTGGCCGCCCTGGTGCCCGACGGGCTCCGGCCGGCACCGAACCACCAGGTCTTCATGAACCAGTACGTCGTCGACGACGACGGGCAGACCTCTGGCTTCGGCGCCTACTCCCTGACGTACATCGGTCCGGACCTCTCCGGGGTCGACGCCCCCGACGGTGTCACGCCCGGCCGCTGGTGGACGCAGTACGTCAACTCCAGCCCGGTTGTCCGGGCGTACGCCACCGCCCGGGGCGTGCCGGCCTCGCCGGGAAGGACCACTATCGAGGTACGGGGGCAACGGCTGATCGCGACCACCGAGGCGGACGGCGTGCCCGTGATCAGGACGACGGCCCGCGTCGGGCGCACCGGCGACGCCGTCAACCGGGGCCAGCTGCGCTACCTCACCCGGCTCGACGGCAGGCTGCTCAGCGGCAACTACCCCTTCGTGGCGGAGCCGGTCGACCCGTTCGAGGTCGAGTCGCTGGAGTTCCTCGAGCCCGACCATCCGGTGTACGCGCTGCGTCCGGCCGATCCGCTGGAGATCGTCTGGGGCTTCTACTCACCACGCGCGTCGTTCGCCTACCCGGGCGGCGAGTCGGTACTCGACTGAGCCCGTACCTCTGAAGGTCTCCGCGACGAACGGCAGTGTGGGATCGGCGAGCCGGCGGTGACAGCGTTTGCGCTGTCACCGCCGGCGTGGCCCACGCAGCGGCAGCTACGGCAGTGGACGGCCGAGGCGGGCACAGGTAGGGGTTCCGTAGGTTCCGCCCGTGTAGGCGGGGAACTTCAGGGAGGCGCGTGACTGCGGCCCGAACTGGCCGTCCGCGCTGATGCCCGCCTTGCTCTGGGCGAACTTCAGCGCGTTGAAGGTCAGTTGACCGAACGCCCCGTCATCGCTGAGCAGCGTCTTGCCGGCGGGTGCGAGGTAGCAGTCGTTCAGGGCCCACTGGAGGGCCACCGTGCCCGGCCCGCCGTCGCCCCAGACCAGCGAGCACGGCAGGACGCCGTACTTGCCGACCGGCGCGGCAACCCGATAACCCGCCTGGTTGCTGACGACGTCGTAGGACTCGCATTCCGGTTGACTGCGAGCGTGGGCGGGGCTGGCGGTGACGAGCGTGCCCGCGAGCACGGTCATGAGCAATGCGATTAGTGTTGCCATCCGCTTCATTGAGTTCTCCTTCATCGCAGTGTCGTCCGACTGCCCGGGGCCCCCGTCGGGCTGCTCCCCGGGTGGTCGGACTCCTCGGCGGACACCCACCGCAAGGCTTGTGTCCTGGAGTCAGGCTGGTGCGGGGCGAGGTTGTCCGACAGGGCGGCGGCACCGGACAAACAACGTCGGACAATTCTTCGGACGTCTGCGCGGCTCAGTCAGCGATTCGGCGGTGTGCCGCAGGAGGGCTTGTACGGTTCTGATGGGATGTGTGTCGCCCACTCCTGCCGGGTCAGCTCACGGCCGGCCGTGGCGCAGATCTGGGCCCTGGCGGCGCGGAGATCGAACGACCAGCGGATGATTCGGCCGTCCTCGGCGCCGGAGATGAGAGTTCCGGCGGCAGTGAAGGCGAGCCCGCGGACTCTCGCGCCGTGGCCGCTGAGGGTCGCAACGCGTTGCTGGGTGGCGGTGTCCCAGACGGCGATGGTGCGGTCGTCGCCAGCGGACGCGATCCTGCGGCCGTCGCGGCTGAAGGCAAGAACCTGGACGGGCGCGGTGTGGCCGTGCAGAATGGCGAGTTCGCTGCCGGTCGCGGCGTCCCAGAGCTTGACGGTACGGCTGTCGCCGGCGGTCGCGAGCAGAGCTCCGTCCGGGCTGATCGCGATGTCCTGCACTGTGCCCTGCTGGCTTTTCACTCGGCTGAGAAGTTTGCCGGTGGTGACGTCCCACGTGTTGACGAAGCCGCCGACGCTCGCGCCCAGGAGGCGGCGGCCGTCCGGGCTGAAGGCCAGCGACGTGACGATCTGCGTCGGGAACCTGGCCGTGATGTCGGTCGGGTCGTTGATGTCGCCGACGTCCCAGATGAAGGGGCCGAGCGTGGCGGCTGCGACGAGACGGCCACCAGGATCGAAGGCGACGTCCGTGGAGGCACCGATTCCCTTGGACACGATCGGTCGGGTGGCGTGCCGTCGACGTTGGAGATCCCAGATCGTGATGATGTTGTTCCGGGTCACGGCGGCGAGCCGGAGCCCGTCGGGGCTGAACGCGACGGCCTGCACCTCGTCTGCGTGCCCGGCGAGGGCAGCCACGTGTCTACCGTCGGTGTCCCAGAGACGGACCGTGCCGTCGCTGCCCGCCGAGGCGACACGGCTGCCGTCCGGGCTGATCTTCAGGTCTTTGACCTGGGCTGCGAAACCGCTGAACGGGGCATCCGCCAAATTGTGGAGCACGATGGTTCCGTTGAAGCCGGCGGAGGCGAGCATCGCCCCGTCCCGGCTCAGGGCGACGGACACCGTCTCGGTGCGGCCCCGGTCCTGAAAGGTCTGCAGGGACTCGCGGCGTCGCACGTCCCAGATGGTGATCGCGCCGTTCTCGTCGGCCACGGCGAGCATGCTGTCGGTGGGCGCGGAGATCGTCCATGCGTAGCGGCCGGCCAGCGGTAGCGGCGGAAGGCGGACGGGCTGGCCGCTCGCAAGATCCCACAGGTACACCCCGCGGTCGTCGGCGGAACCCGCGAGGACATACCCCGAGGGACCGAAGGCGACCGAGAAGACATGCTCGGCGGGCAGTCTGGCGAACAGCACGCCGGTCGCCACACGCCAAGCGGCCGGGTGCTCCACCCCGTCGCTGGAGACGAGGATCGTGCCGTCGTGGCTGAACGTGAGCGATCTGACCGGACTCCGGTGCTCGCGGAGCAGGGTGCGAGTTGTGGTCCGCAGATCGTAGAGGGCGATGTCGCCGGCACGGCCGGCGTTCGCGTCGGTGCCGGGGCCGCCGGTGAGACCGACGGCGAGCTTGGTCCCGTCGGGGCTGAAGGCCATCCCCGACCCGAGGTTGCTCTCCGTCAACCGGGTCGTCTGTTGGCGCGTCGCTACGTCCCAGATGATGATGGACCTGTCGATCCCGACGGAGGCGAGCAGCCTTCCGTGGTCGGCGAAGGCCAGGTCGGCGGTCCGACCGGTGTGGCCGGAGAGGGTGGCGAGCCGCGCACCGCGTGCGGGGTCCCACAATCCGATGGTGCCGTCGCCGGCCGCGGAGGCCAACAGGGAATGGTCCGGGTTGAACGCGACCGTGTAGATGGACGGCCCGCCGACGTTGAGCTCGGTGCGGCGGGGCGCGGCAGCCGCGCTGAGCACACTGCCCTGGGTCTCGGTGTTCGAGTTGAGGTGGTCGGCCTCGACGGCCAGCAGGCCGGCCAGCTCGGAATCGGTGGCGAGCAGGGATCGGGCTTGCAGCGACAGTTCACCGGAGAGCGTGGCCACCTGCTGTCGGCGGGTGTCCTGGCGTTGTCGTACCGCGACGCCGCCACCCAACAGGGCGAGGACGAGCAGCGTGGATATGCCTGCCACGAAGCGCTTGAACAGGCGGGCCTGACGCCGGGCGGCGTTCTGCTCGGATTCGGCGAGAGCGGAGCTGGCGTGCAGGAACGAGCTTTCGAGTTCGTTGAGCTCCTCCGGATGGTCCTCGGCCAGGGCTTGCGCGCCCAGGAGTTGGGTTCCCCGGTACAGGGCTCCGGCATCACGGTGGAGCGTCGCCCAGGTGTGCGCGGCTTCGGTGAGTCGCCGGTGGATCAGCAGGTTCGCGCGGCCATCGGTCAGCCATCGGTGTAGCCGCGGCCAGGCCCGGATGAGTGCCTCATGGGCCACCTCCACCGTGCCGTCGCCCATGACCACCAGACGGGATTCGGCCAGCTTGTCCAGAACTCGGGCAGTGACAGCCTCGTCGGCGATACCGTCGAGTTCGGTACGCGTGATGCGCCGCCGGGTGTCCTCGGTGCCGTCGCCCAATGCGGTGAGCCGTAGGAAGACCCGGCGAGCGGCTTGTTGCTCGGCTGACCCGAAGTCGCCATAGGCCCGCTCGGCAGTCTGGGCGATTGCCCCGCGCATACCGCCGCTCGCCTGATAGGCCGTCAGGGTGAGGGTCTCCCCGGTGCGTCGCTGCCACGTCTCGAGGAGCGCGTGCGAGACGAGCGGCAACGCGCCCGGCTCGTCGGCGGCATCGGCGAGCACCGTGCTGACCAGGTCGGCTTCGACGGCCATGCCGACCTGGGCGGCGGGTCGGATGATGATCTCCCGCAGGTCGGTGGAGCTCACCGGCCGCACCAGGAGGTACGCCTCGTCGTCCAGCGCTGCGGCGAGGTTCGGGTACTGCATGAGGTGGGCGAGGAAGTCGGCGCGTACCCCGAGCACCACAGCGGTGCGGCGGTCGGGCCCGTGCGCGGCGTCCAGCAGCGCCTCGACGAACCGGCGGCGTTCCGCATTGTCGGGGCAGAGTGTGAACACCTCCTCGAACTGGTCCACCACCAGCAGCGCGCGGGCCTGCGGCGGGCCGCCGGCCAGTGCGCTGCGCACCGCGATGTCGAGCGCCGCGGGATCCGCCGCCAGGTCCTTCCGGATCTCTGGGGCATCCTGGCCGGTCACCTTCGCGACCTCGGCGGCCAACGCCTCCAGCGGGCGTTCGGTCGGCGTCAACAACATGGTCTGCCACCGCTGCGCGAGCCCACGGTCGGCGGCGATGGCTCCCAGCAGACCGGCGCGCAGCAACGAGGACTTGCCGCTTCCGGAAGCCCCGACAACCGCGGTCAGGCACCGCCGATCGACCCGTGCCAGCAGCCGTTCGACCAACTCCCTACGGCCGAAGAACAGCTCCGCCTGCTCGGGCTGGAATGCCGTCAGCCCTTGATACGGGCAGCGCTGCGCGGTGGTCTCGGCGGTACCGGAGGCGACCGCCGCTTCGGCGATGGCCGACCACCGTGCCCGCCACTCGGCCGGGTCGCCGCCACAGGCCTGGACGTACCCGAGCGTCACCTCCAACGACGGCAGCCGGTCACCTTCGCCGCGTCCGCCAACGTGCTTGCCGAGTAGTGCGCGCGCCGAGCCAGGAGCCGATAGCTCGGGTTGCCCGCGTGCTCCCGCAACTGTCGCAGCTGCCACGCCAACCGTTGCACCGGGCCTGCCGCCGGGTCCACGGGCTTTTCCGGACGGCCCAATACCCACCCACCTCCGCATACTGGGCCGTAACTCTCGCCGCGCGACCATGGCGAGCTTCGGCACGGGCGCCCTTCGGTTCGGGCCAGAAGAAGTATCCAGTTCCGGCGATGCGGTTGCGGCCTGGGGTTCGGTCCGCGCCGGCAGGCAGCAGGTAACGACCGTCCCATCCGAGCGGGGGAACACTCGCCTGGCCCTGGCGTTGCGCTACCGTCAAGGAGCACACCCCGGCGTCGATCAGTCCGCGTCCCGGCGGCCATCGATGGCCCGTAGGACCCCACCAGATCCAAGGAGAACCCGATGCCGGAGCCTGAGCCCGCCCAAGACGACCCCGCGGTGGCTGCCGACACCCCGACAGCGGCCGACACCGAGACCGAGACCGACCCGCCTGCCGTTCCCGCGAATCGGGCTGCCCGACGCGCGAAGGGCAAGGTCGCCTCGCCTCAACCGCATGGAAAGGGTCAGCACCTCGGCGGCCGGGGCTCGGTCCAGAGCCCTCGCCAGTATGGTAACCGCCGTAGCGGTTGATCAGCAGATCCGCTGCGACGCTCGCGATCTCGACCCGCCCGGCCCGGAACCTCTGCGCCGTTTCAGCACCTGCGTTCTTGCTGCGGCGTGAGCCGACCGTGCACAGTGGAATCCGGAAGCCGGCGTACGTCGGCTTTGTCGGCGACCACGGGTACGGTTTCGGTGCTCGACACGTACGGGCATCGGCGGCACGTCGTCGGGTCGGAAGCGGCCAACCCGGTGGCGGCGGCCGTGGGAGGGAGCGATGGTGGCGCAGCGCAGAGCACTGGTGGTTCGGGGCGGTTGGGAGGGGCACCAGCCGGTCAAGGCGACCGAGTTGTTCCTCCCCTTCCTCGAACGTAGCGGCTATGCCGTACGGGTCGAGGAGTCGACAGAGATCTACGCCGACGCCGCCGAGATGGCCGAGACCGACCTCGTCGTGCAGTGCATGACGATGTCGCAGATCACCGCGGACCAGGTGGCCGGCCTCAGCGCGGCGGTCGTCGCCGGCACGGGCTTCACCGGCTGGCACGGCGGCATCGTGGACGCGTTCCGCGCGTCATCGGAATACCTGCACCTGGTGGGCGGCCAGTTCGCGACCCATCCGGGCTTGGAGCCGTGTGAGCGTCACGGCGGCCCGGAGGACAACTTCCTGCCGCACACGGTGCGCATCACCGACCTCGGCCGGGAGCACCCGATCACCGCGGGCATCGAGGACTTCGACCTGGTCACCGAACAGTACTGGGTGCTGCACGACGACCTGATCGACGTACTGGCCGTCACCACCCACCCGACGCAGGCATGGCACCCGTGGCACCGGCCGGTCACCTCGCCGGCGATCTGGACCCGACTGTGGGGTGCCGGACGCGTCGTCGTGACGACCCCCGGCCACAGCCTGGACGTGCTGGAGCACCCGGGCGTCCGTACCGTCATCGAGAGGGGAATGGTGTGGGCGACCCGCACCGCGTCGGCGTCGTAGGTCTCGGGTTCATCTCCCGCGCGTACCTGGACACACTCGCGGACCACCCCGAGGTGAGCATCGCCGCGGTGGCCGACCTCGACGCCTCCCGGTCGGCCGCGGTCGCGGCCACGATTCCCGGGGCCGAGGCGATGAGCGTCGAGCGCCTGCTCGCCCGCCCGGACGTGGGGACGGTGCTCAACCTCACCATCCCCGCGGCGCACGCGGACATCTCGCTGGGCGCGATCGACGCCGGCAAGGACGTGTACGTCGAGAAGCCGCTCGCCGTGACGTTCCCGGACGGCCGCGCGATCATCGAGCGCGCCGCGTCGGCCGGCGTCCGCGTCGGTTGCGCGCCGGACACCGTTTTGGGTACGGGTACGCAGACGGCGCGGGCGGCGATCGACGGCGGGCTCATCGGACGCCCCATGTCCGCATCGGCCGTCATGGTCACTCCGGGGCACGAACGCTGGCATCCCAACCCTGACTTCTACTACGCACCCGGCGGCGGCCCGATGCTGGACATGGGGCCGTACTACATCTCAGCGCTCATCCACCTGCTCGGGCCGGTCCGGGCGGTGACCGGAGCCGCCAGCCGCCTGCGCGCCGAGCGCGTCATCGGCTCGGGCCCGCGCACCGGCGAGCGAATCCCGGTGGGGGTGGACACCCACCTCACCGGCGTCCTCGAGCACGCCAACGGTGCGCTCTCCACCATCACGACGAGCTTCGACGGCGTCCGGACGACTGCCGTACCGATCGAGGTGCACGGGGAGGCCGGCTCGCTCGCCGTACCCGATCCGAACTACTTCGACGGCGAGGTCCGTCTCTTCCCGCTCGGTGGCACCGAATGGCGCGCCCTCGAACCGCAGGCTGGTTACGCCAAGGGTTCCCGGGGCATCGGTCTGATCGACCTTGTCAGGGCCGACGATCAGCGTCCGCCGCGCGCCGGCGGCGACGTCGCGCTGCACGTGCTCGAAACGATGACCAGCCTGCTCCGGTCGGCGGCGGAAGGCCAGCGGATCGAGCTGACGACCGTGGCGCAGCGACCCGCGCCGGTTCCGCTCACTCCGGTCGAGGCCTGGAAGGCGTACGACGCGAACCGACGCTGAAGAGAGCCAGACAGGGCCGAGACGCCTCGGCTTCCGGAAAGGGCGCGCTGACGCTGGTGGATGGTCAGCCTGGTAGGCCGAAGTGGTGGGTGAGCGAGGCGCGCAGCGTGGCGGCGTTCCCGGCGGACCATGCGATGAAGCAGTCGGGGCGTATGAGCAGGGCGGTCGCCGTCGTGCCCTCCAGTGAGCCGGTGACCACGTCGACCCGGTCTCGCCATGGTGCGGCAATCCCGGCGTGGGCACCCGTGGAGTCCAGCAGCAGTGGCCGGGCGGTGCGGGTCAGCTCGGCGAGGCGTGTCGCGCCGTGGTCGGCGTGCACGACCACGTCGGGGGCCCAGCGGCCGGCCAACGGGTCGGTGGGGTCGGCGGGGTAGCTGATGTCCGCGCCGGACATCAGCGCCGCGATGTGCCCGGTCACCTCCGGCTTGCGCAGCAGTTCGGCGAAGAGTTCCCGCAATCCGCTGATCTCGTCGCCGGGGCCGATGAGGGCCGACTGCGCCTGGGTGGACATGACGACCCGTTCGGCGACGGGGCGACGTTCGCTTTCGTACGTGTCGAGCAGACCCTGCGGTGCCCAGCCGCGTACCGTTGCGGCGAGCTTCCAACCCAGGTTGACCGCGTCCTGCAGGCCCAGGTTGAGGCCGGGGCCGCCCATTGCGGGGTGCACGTGCGCGGCGTCGCCAACCAGCAGCACCCGGCCGGCGCGGTAGCGGGCGGCGATGCGGGTGTTGCGGCCGGTCAGTCGCCGCAGCAGGCCGGGGCCGTCAGGCGCGCCGAAGGGGATGTCGGCACCGAGCACCCGGGCGACGCTGGCGCGGAGCTCCGCCAGGGTCATCGGGGTCTCGTCGTTCGTTGGCGTGTCGGGCCACTCCGTCGTGCTCAGGATCGCCGGGCGGCCGGGGAACGGGGCCCAGGCGATCAGGCCACGCGCGGTGCGGGTGTGCTGGAACGGCGCGACGACGCCGTAGCCGGGGACGCGCAGGCCGCCCGTTTCGGGGTCGAGGGATGGCCCGGGCACGGTCACGGTGGCGGTGCGGGAGATCGACCTGTCGTTGGTGACACCGGGGAAGTCGATGCCGGCGAGGCGGCGCACGGCGCTGCGGCCGCCGTCGGCTCCGACGACGAAACGACTGGTGAGCTGCGTACCGTCGGCGAGGTTGACCTCGACCGCGTCGGGGCGTTGGCGGAGGTCGACGACCTCGTGGCCGCGGCGCAGGTCGACTCCGAGCTCGGCGGCTCGGGCGGCGAGACCGGCCTCGAGCTGGGCTTGCGGCACGCCGAGCACGTAGTGCGGGTTCTCCGCGAGCATCGTGAGATCCAGCGGGAACGCGCCGAAGGTGAAGGCCGGTTGGGGGGCCGGTGGGGTGCTCTCTCCGCTGAGCCGCGCGTAGAGGCCGCGCCGGTCGAGCAGGCGGACGACCTGGCCCACGAGCCCGTTGGCGCGCGGCTCGCCGGTGGGCGTGGCGTGGCGTTCGAGGACGAGGGGGTGCACGCCGGCGAGGGCCAGTTCGCAGGCGAGCATGAGGCCGTTGGGGCCGGCTCCGACGATGATGACATCGATCATGGTCGTGGTTCCTTCGGGGTGTGCGTCATCGCCACGGCAGGTGCGGCACGTGGCCGGCCCGCCGCGGGAGTGGGACGCGGCTGGAGACGTGGGTGAGGTGGTGACGTGGGTGGGGTGGTGCCCTGCGAGGGGGCGGAGCCTCAGCGGGGTGGGGCCGGGAGGCCGGCGGCGACCTGGGTGAAGGCGTCGGTGATGAGGCGTTCGATCGGGGCGGGTGGGTCGGCGCTGTCGAGATAGTGCTGCATGGCGACGGCGACGGCGGCGCTGGCGGCGGCCGCGACGAGCCTCGGATACATGTCGGTGGCGAGGTCGGTGCCGGTGCGCTCGGCGACCGCGGCGGCAAGCTCCGCCTCGGCGAGGGCGGTGGCGCGCAGCCGTTCGCCCTGTAGCGCGGGTTCGGCGAGCATGGTGCGTACGCCGGCAACCCACTGGGCGTGGGAGGGGGAGGGCATCGCCTCGACCTCGGGGCCGCGCGTGAACTGCTCCAGCGAGGCCTGGGTGAGCGCCACCCAGAGCGGCTCGTCGGCGGGACGTTCGCGTAGCGCGGCGGCGGTGCGCAGGCTGCGGTCGAGGTGGCGGGAGGCGATCGCCTCGGCCTTGCTGGAGAAGTAGTTGTTGAAGGTGCGCGGGGAGACGCCGGCCGCCTCGGCGATGTCCTCGACGCGGACGTTGTCGTAGCCGTGCTCGGCGGTGAGGTGGATCGCAGCCCAACCGAGCGCCGCCCGCGTCTCGGCCTTCTTGCGCTCCCGTAGCCCCGTCATGCCACCACGCTAGCACTAATTGCGGGGCACGCAAATATGCGTGCCCCGCAAAATCTATCCCCCGCAGCGTGTGACAGCCCATCCCGCCCCGACACGTCACACACTGTCCGGTACGCCGTTTCCAACCCACCGCCGGACCTGATCGGCGGCTTGGTCGGCCACGGCATGCCCCAGAGGGCGAGTCAGCAGGTCACTCAACGCGAACATGTCAAGGACCCGCCCCACATAGGTCCAGTTCCGCACCAGGGGCAGGTCTGCGGGCTGCTGCTCGGCGAAGCCCGCCTGGAAGCCGTCCAAGAATCCGGCGGGGTAGTCAGCGCCGAACCGGGCCATGTTCGCAGCGTCGCCATACGGGCAACCGGAATAACTGAACTCCCAGTCGAGCAGCGCATCCACTCGCCAACCCCCGCCCACGCGGGAGACCAGGATGTTCTTCGGGTTGATGTCGGCATGTACGAGCCGAGTCTGACCGTCGATGCCTTCCAGTGCCGTCGCGTGAGCCGCGCACAACATCACCCAGGCACGACGCGTCTCGCCGTCGAGCCGGCCGTCGGGAACCGCAGCCATACACACCTCCGCGACCTCCACCAACTGCTGCGACCAGGGACGCTCCTCCTTGACGGTGAGATCCCCGTCCACGAAGAAACCTCGTCGGTCGAACGTCGCACCAGCGACTCGCGCGACGGCCCGTCCGACCTCGGCCCCCAGCTCACCCGCCTCCAACCGCCCAAGATCGCCCCTAGCGAGCACACCACTCAGCAAGACGCCGTCCACATACTCGATGACCATCGCGGGGCGCACTCGCCCGTCTCCGGCGGGCATGACCAACAAGACGTCCGGGACCGGCGCATACCGGCGGGCGACGTCCATGACCCCCGCCTCAACCGTCGGGTCGGTTCCTCCGAACCGGGCAACGACCCGACGGTCAGCAAGCGTGAGAAGGCAGGTCTCGTGAGAGAAACCGCCCGCCAACACCGATGTCGTCACGACCCTGCTACCCAGGGCCGCCGCGATCCCCTCAACTTCCTCGATCCGCATCGACCCAGTCAATCAAGACACCACGACACCCTCGGCGCTCATCCATCTGCTCAGCGCTGGCAGGCGTGCCAGGCTTCCGTGAGGTGGTCGGGTTGACAGGCGGAAGGGCCGGCCGGCACCGAGAATAGGAAGGTGGCACCCGCCTTCGTCCTGCACCACCACCGTAAACCGCGACCGCACTTCGACCTGCGGCTTGAGGAAGACGGCGTGCTGCGCTCGTGGGCGGTGCCCCGCGGTCTGCCGGACAGTCCCAGCGACAACCGGCTCGCGATCGCCGTGCCCGACCACGACCTCAATCACCTCACCTACGAGGACGTCGACAAGTCGATCGCCGACATCGGCACCTGGGAGGAGCACGATCGCACCGACCGGCGGATGCTGTTCACACTGCACGGCCGCGCCGGCCGCCGGCGATACGCGCTCATCCGCACCGGCGAGGGTTGGCTGCTGCACCTGACAAAAGAGCAGCCTCCGGACGACACCCGGGGTAGCGCGGGTGGACGGCGATGACGGTCAGCGAGACGCGGGCACAAGCCCTAGCATCGCCGGCATGGTGACACGGCTTGTGCAGATCAACATGAAGGCTCGGGACGACTCCGCGTTGGGCGGGTTCTGGGCGCAGGCGCTCGGTTGGGAGGTCTCCAGCGAGGGACCCGGCGTGACCAACCTCGAACCCGAGGGCTTCGTCTACCCCGACCCCGTCGCTGTCTGCATCGACCTCGTCGTCTCCCAGGAGGCCAAGACGGTGAAGAACCGGGTGCACGTGGACCTCGCCACCACCTCGGCGGCCCACCAGGCGCAGGTGGTCGCGCGCCTGAAGGATCTCGGCGCAACACCTGCCGACGTGGGCCAGGGCGACGTGCCGTGGACGGTCATGGCCGACCCGGAGGGCAACGAGTTCTGTGTGCTGGACCCCCGACCGCTCTACCGGGACACCGGACCGATCGCCGCCGTGGTGGTCGACTGCGCGGACCCGCGCGCGATGGCCCGGTTCTGGAGCGAGGCCACGGACTGGACAGTGCACGAGGTGACCGACCAGATTGCGCGACTGCGCTCCGCGAAGGGCGTCGGTCCCTATCTGGAGTTCGTCCGTACACCTGACGTGAAGAGCGGATGGAACCGCGTCCACCTCGACGTCCGCCCGTACCCCGGTGACGACCCGGAGGCCGAGGCGGCCCGGCTGCGGAGTCTCGGCGCGACCCCCATCGACCTGGGCCAGGACGTCCCGTGGAGGGTGCTCGCCGACCCGGAGGGCAACGAGTTCTGCCTCCTCACCCCGAGCTGACCGTCTGTCGGGCGCCGTGGACGGTGACCCCGGTCAGCCGGATGGTCCCCAGCGCCTCGGGAACGTGGGGATCGGTGGCGAGGATCCCGTCGTTGGCATCGAGCCCGAGCATGGTCCGCAGGAACAGCAGGGGAGCGCCGCTGGCCCAGGCCTGGGGATTGCAGGCGGTGGGGTACGGCACGGGTCGTCGGCCGAGCGAACGGTCGTACCCGGAGATGGCCTCGGGCAGGCGGTGCCCGAAGTGGGCGGCGGCCTCCAGCATCGCCATCGCGATGCGGTTCGCGGCGTCGCGGTGACCGTACCGGGCGAGCCCGGCGGCGATGATCGAGTTGTCGTGTGGCCACACGGTCCCGAGGTGGTAGCCGATGGGGTTGTAACCCACGTCCTCGGTGGAGAGGGTCCGGACACCCCAGCCGGAGAACATCTGGTCGGACATCAACTGCCGGGCCACCGCGGCGGCACGGTCCGGCGGGACGATGCCACTCCACAGCAGGTGGCCCATGTTCGAGGTCATCGAGTCGATGGGGCACTTGTCGGCGTCGAGGCCGATCGCGTAGTAGCCGCCGCGGGCAGGCAGCCAGTAGTCGCGGTTGAAGCGTTCGCGCAGCTCGGTGGCCTCGGTACGCAGCCGTCGCGCCAATGCGCGGTCGGCCCACGGGCCGTCGGCGAGTTGTGCGGCGCGCAGCTTCGCGTCATAGGTGTAGCCCTGGATCTCACAGGTCGCGACCGGCAGGGTGGGAAGGCTGCTGTCGGCGAACTGGACCCCGTCCGGTGAGTCGCGCCAGCAGTGGTTGCGCATACCTTCGGGGGAGCGGGTGGCGTACTCGACGTAGCCGTCGCCGTCGCGGTCTCCGAAGTTGTCGATCCACCGCAGAGCGGCGTCGGCGTTCGGCCGCAACCGCTGGACCAGCGCGTCGTCGCCCGTCCACCGCCAGTACTCGGAGAGCAGGATGAGCCACAGCTGGGTGGTGTCGGCCGCGCCGAAGCACGGGCCGTAAGGCATGATGCCGAGCTGCGTCAGCTCACCGGAACGGAACTCGTGGAGTATCTTTCCCGGTTCCTCGTCGCTGAAGTCGTCGACGGCGCTGCCCTGGTGCGCGGCGAGAGTGACCAGCGCGCCCCGGGCGACGTCAGGTCCGCAGCTGACGCTCTGGTAGGCGGTGATCAGAGTGTCCCGCCCGAAGACCGCCAGGAACCAGGGCATGCCGGCCGCCAGCAGAACGACCTGCTCACCCCGAATCTCCTTGGCGATCCGCATCGACACCAGATCGCTGGCCGACTTGTGGTACACGTCGCGCAACAGGTCTGATTCAGCGCTCAGGTGTGGCTTGTTGGCCCTCCACCGCCAGGCTGCGTCGTCGGCGCCCGGGTCCTGATCTTCTCCGAAGGTGCGGCTGGCCGGCTGGTAGTCAGTGCCCCGACAGTTCAGCAGCACCCGCAGCTCACAACCCCAGGTCTGACCTCGCCCCAGGTGCACGTCCCAGACCAGTGCGTCGCCCTCGACCCGATCGGCACGCGGCTCGGCCTCCACTGTGGTGACGGCCGACCAGTGCGAATTCTGGTAGGAGAAACGCAGCGCCGAGCCGTCCGACCGGTGGGTCCGCCGGATGTCGGCCAGCCTGCTCCGTCCCGTTCCCTTGATCTCGAACAGATCAGCGAAGTCCGCGCCGACATCCAACCGCAGACGCACGGAGATCGGCTCGGCACCAAAATATTGCACAGTGATCCGCTCGCACATGCCGTCGCCGACGAATCGTTCCCGTCGCACGCCGACCCGGTTCGCCGCCAGGCCCTCGACCTCTGGATTCGCGAGAAAGAAGGCCGCCGAGTACGGATCGACGGGGTTCGCGCTGAGGACGAGCGGAGCCTTCCCGTCGAGGGTCAACTCCCAACGGCTGAGGTAGCGGGTGTCGTCGTGCACCAGACCAGCGATGGAGTCGGCCGGCACGTCCCCGGCCGGGTTGGACAACATGAAGGTCCGGCCTTCGAATATGCCGACAGCGTCCGAACCCAACTCCGGCGGCATGTCGCGGTTGGCGCCACCGTGAGCCTTGTCGGGTTGTTGCGTCGTCGACGGGGACCCGGACGGTGTCGACTGAGATTGCATGGCATTCTCTCCCCCCGGTAGGCAGGGTAAAAACCCCGCCACGCACCGCAGTCTAGGACTCGAAAAGATGACCTCGCTGCGATATCGAAGGGCGCCCACCGGGTTCGGGCAACGGCCCTATTGCGGCGAAAAGCGGCAGTTCGTGGCCGGAATGAGGCCCCACCGCGGACGTTGGCATTAGGGCAACGTCGCTCTATGGTGGGGGCATGCCGCCGGTGACCTTCCGCTCGCCCGCCGCCACCGAGGTGGCGGTGTGCGGTGCTGTCCGCGTGCCGACGGCGACCCGCCCCAAGGCCGACATGCGGGTGCCGGTTGTCCGCGCGCCGCACACCGTGCCCACGCACACAGTGTCGAGCCCGATGCGAACCGGCCGAGGCCCACCCGCGGAGTCGTTGCATACCCAGAACGACCGCCAGGGCGAAGCTATCAAGCTTCGGCCCTTTTTGTTTTTCCCGCCCATTCCCCTTGAAAGGCAGATCATGAGCGTCGATCATCGTCCTACTCCCGACCAGAGTTGGCTGGCTGACCTACGAGCGTCCCTGGCGGACGACTTCGCCACCCAGACGGCTCGGCTGCGGGAACTGACCGAGCTCAACGCGGACACCGGCGACCCCGGCGAGGCCCACAACCAGGCCGCGCTGCTGCTGGCCACCCGCCAGAACATCGAGCAGATCACCGGTGCGCTGAACCGGATCAGCGACGGCACCTACGGTGCCTGCCAGAGGTGCGGCCGGAGCATCCCGGCCGAGCGGCTCGAAATTCTCCCGCACGCTCGCTTCTGCGTGCCGTGCCAGGAGAAGCAGAACAGGTGACGCCCCGGTGTGGCTGCCGTACCGCCGGCACGGCAGCCACACCGTCAGGTGTGAGAGGGGTGACGACCCTCAGCCCTTCTGCCGCTCGGGCTCCGCTCGGCGCACTGCCGCCGCGGCGACGGCCGGAGCTGGACGCCGCAGGTACCACTCGGCCACGGCAAGGTTGATCAACCATCCGGCGACCACCAGGCCGGCCCGGAGGTTCCCGTCGGGCTGGTCGCCGGTCGCAATGAGGTACGGCGCGTGGGTGAACGCCTGGGTGCCGGCACCGAGGCCGATCGCGTAGCCGCGCACCATCCACCTGCGGTGCTGGGCGATGTCCCGGCGGAGCACGGCGGCGAGGCCGAGCAGGATCGAGCCGGCCATGGCCGAACCGAAGACGAGTCGCATACCGGCGAGCACGTCGTTGTCATGGGCGGGCAGGTCGTACGCGACGGCCATCCACAGGCCGGTGAACGCGACCGTCAGCCCACAGGGGACGAGCAGCCGGCCGGCCCTGCGGTGCCACGAGTGCCGGCGCAGACGGGGTACGAACTGGAACGCGCCGAGGATCGTGTAAACCACCGCGCCGACGATGTGCAACACCACAGGCAGCGGATCGGCGACGAAACGCGCGTTCGCCGGGGTGACCGCCGGTCCAGCGCCCAACTCGGTGAGGCGTCCCGCGCCGGCGAGCATCGGTATCAGCCCCAGCAGGATCAACGCGGCCGGTAGCCGCCACTCGCGCATCGTCATGACACCGATGGTGGACGCCGCACCCGCCCCCGCTCATCGGCACATGGGCCGCGATCGGGTCGGCCCATGGTCGCACCCCGTCGTCGTACTTCCGGCGCTCACCAGTGCCGTCGGCGGCGGTTGGTCTCGTACGCCCACATCGCCACCTCGACCCGGTTACGCACCCCCAGCTTCATCATCAGGCTGGTGACGTGCGACTTGACAGTGCTCAACGTGATGTAGAGCTCGTCGGCGATCTCCTGGTTGGTGCGTCCCCGCGCGACGGCGACCAGGACCTGCTCCTCCCGGTCGGTGAGCGCCTCGATGGGCTGCGCGCGCGGCGCGGCCGGGTCCGCGTCGGCGAACGCCTTCAGCAGCCGCGTGGTGACACTCGGAGCTATCAGCGCGTCCCCGTTGGCGGCCGCGTGCACCGCCTGGCTGAGCAGGTCAGGACCGGCCTCCTTGAGCAGGAAACCGCGGGCGCCGGCCCGCAGCGCCGCGTACACGTACTCGTCGAGGTCGAAGGTCGTGATGACGACCACCGCGAGCGGCTCCGGGACCGTTGGCCCGGCGAGCGCCCGGGTGGCCTCGATGCCGTCCATGCCCGGCATCCGAATGTCGAACAGACACACGTCGGGGCGGAGCCGCCGGGCGAGCTCGACGGCCTGGCGGCCGTCGCCAGCCCCACCGACGACCTCGATGCCAGGTTGAGTGTTCAGGATGATGGTGAGGCCGGTACGGACGATCTCCTGGTCGTCCGCCACGAGCACGCGAACCGTCACGCGCCGACCCCCTCGCGCGGAAGCACGGCCGTGACGGTCCATCCGCGGTCGGGATCGGGGCCGGCCTCGCAGGTGCCGCCGAGCAGGTCGGCGCGCTCCTTCATTCCGACCAGCCCGAAACCGGGCGAACCTGTCGGACGGGCGCCGCCGGCCTCGCCGTCGTCGCTGACCCGCAGGCACACCGACGTGTCGTCGGCCGCCACGCTGACCTCGATGCGGGTGGCGTGGCGCGCGTGCCGACGGGCATTGGTGACCGACTCCTGAGCCAGGCGGTAGAGCGCGGAGCCGACAGTGGGCGGAAGGCCGCCGAGGTCGCCTCGCAGATCCACGTCGACGGTCGGCCCGGTGCGGAATTGGCCGGCGAGCCGTCCGATGTCGGCGACCTGCGGGTTGGGCCCCAGGTCGGCAGGCTCGTTACGGCGCAGGACGCGGACCATCGCGCGCATCTCGGCCAGCGCACGGGACGCCTCGGCCTCGATGGTGTGCAGCGCCTCGACGGCGGCGTCCGGCTGACTCGCCGACGCCGCGATGCCGGCCTGGGCGCGGATCGCCATCGCCGACACGTGGTGGGCCACCGTGTCGTGCAGGTCGCGGGCGAGCCGCTCACGCTCCAACAGCTTCACCTGATCGAGCTCGCGCTGCCGGGCGGCAGCGCGGAAACGGATCGCGACACCCAGCGTGGCGGCGGCGAACATCACCGCGAAACCGGCGACCAGCTCACCGCCGTCGACCGAGTCGACCAGGCCGGCGGCGGTCACCTTGGCCACCACGAAGAATGAACCGAGCACCGCATCCCGGCCGGAGCCCCAACGGAACAGCGCGTACACCAGGAGGACCAGGAAGCTGGCCGTGAACAGCTGGCAGGGATCGCCGGGCAGCACGAACGGGGCGACCGTCGTGCAGCCGAACGCGGTCACCACCATCGCCAGCGGCGCCGTACGCCGCCACAGGAGCGTGGGCAGCAGCGCGAGCACGACGACGACGCAGCCCACCCGCCACGGCAGATCGGGTCGGAAGACCCCTTCCACCAGGATCGCCGGCGCGAGGACCGCGATCAGCGCCCAGTCACGCCACACCCTCGACAGGGCGGGGGAGACACGCGGCTCGGCCAACACCGCGTGCAGGCGAGGGTGCATGGACCCATCGTACGAACGGTGGTGCGACTTCAGATCGTCCCAAAGTACGACCCGGGTGGCCGGTCGCTGGGCGATGGTCTCGATTACGGCAGCTGGAGTTTGGCGCGGACGGCGGCGGCGTCCGGGTGGTTGAGGGCCGTGAAGATGTCCAGTGCCCGCTGCCAGTCGGCCCGACCGGAGGTGGGGTCGCCAAGGGCGTGGCGGGTGTCACCGAGCCGGCTGAGCGTGTCCGCCTCACCCCAGAGGTCGCCGAGGTCACGGGTCAGCTCAAGCGTGCGCTCGTAGCACTCCACGGCCCGGCCGTACTGGCCGAGGTGGTGGTGTGCGAAGCCGAGGCTGTCCCAGGTCGCGGCCTCGCCGGCGCGGTCGTCGAGCTGTTGGAGGAGTGCGAGGGCCTGCTCGCAGTACGCCAACGCGGCGGGGTGCTCGCCGAGTTGGGCATGGCACCAGCCCACCGCGTTGAGCGCGTCGGCCTGGGCTCGGCGATGGCCGGCGGCCTCGGCCAGCACGAGGGTCCGCTTCGAGTGCTCAAGGGCCTTCCGTGGCTCGCCCTGCCGGTCCCACAACGAGGCGAGGTTCTGGTGCGTACGCGCCTCGCCCTCGGCGTCGTCAGCGCGGAGGTACAGGTCGAGGGCCCGTTCGAGGTGGCCCAGCGCGTCGGCGTACCGGTTGACCGCGGTGTGGGCGCCGGCGAGGAAACGGTGCGCGACCGCCTGCGCGACCGGGTCGCCGAGACGCTCGGCGGCGAGCAGGGCCGCCTTGCAGGTCTCGACGCGGTCGTGCCAGTGCCCCTGCCGGTCCAGGAACGTGTCGAGGGCCCGTCCCAGCCGCCAGGTGTGCGCGTCGAACCCCGCACCGGCGGCCTGGCGGAGCGCGGCGAGCAGGACCGGGTGCTCGGCGGTCAACCAGGCCATCGCCTCCGCGTGGGTGGTGGGTCGCTCAGGATGCACACCGGCCGCGGGCGGGGTCATGAGGTGGTCGACCGGGTCGCTGTGCGGGCGCAGCAGGGCGTCGGCGGTGTGGGTGGTGTGGGTGTAGTGGTCGAGAAACCTTGTCGTGGCGGCCCTGCGGTCCGGCTCGGGGTCGGTGCCGTCGCTGAGTTCGGCGGCGTACGCCCGCAACAGGTCGTGCGCCGTGAACCGGCCGGGCCGGTACTCGGCGAGCAGGTTCGCGCGGGTCAGCTCGGTCAGCGACCGGTGGGTTCCTTCCGCCGGAAGACCGGCCAGGCTCGCCGCCGCGGCCACCGTGATGTCCGGACCGGGGTGCAGGCCCAGCAGCCGGAACAACCCGGCCGCCGGCGGGGCGAGCGCGGTGTACGACCAGGAGAACACCGCCCGTACCTCCCCGACGGCGTCGCCCGCGTCCAGTACGCCGAACCGCCGACCAGCCGTCCCCAGTTCGGTCGCGAGGGTGCCCAGCGGAAAGCCGGACTGCTGGACTCTCGCGGCGGCGATGCTCAACGCCAGCGGTAGCCGTGCGCAGGCGGCGATGATCGCCTCGGCGGCCTCCGGCTCGGCGGCCACCCGTTCGGCGCCGAGCCGATTGGTGAGTAGACGACTGGCCGCGTCGCGGCTGAGCAGGCCGAGCGGGATCGGGTGCGCGCAGTCGAGGCTGACCAGCGAGGTGAGCTGGTTGCGGCTCGTCACCAGCACCACGGTGGTGGATGTGCCGGGCAGCAGCGGACGGACCTGTTCGGCGTCGCGGGCGTTGTCCAGCACGATGAGGACCCGTTTGCCGGCCAGCGCGCTGCGGTACAGCGCGGCCTGGGCGTCGAGGTCGGCGGGCACCCGGGCGGCCGGCACCCCGAGAGCGTCCAGGAAGCCGTGCAGCACCTTCGCCGCGCTCAGCGCCTGCCCGCGCGGGTCGAAGCCGCGTAGGTTCACGTAGAGCTGACCGTCGTCGAACTGGTGCGCGACGCGATGCGCCCAGTGCACGGCCAGGGCGGTCTTGCCCACCCCGGCGGTGCCCGAGATGGCGGCGACCACGACGGCGGTGGGCGCGGCGACGAGCTTGTCGAGAAGGGCCAACTCGTCGTCACGGCCGGCGAGGCTGGCCACGTCGGCGGGCAACTGCCGGGGCACCAGCCGGTCGGGTGTGCGCGGCGCGCGGCGGCGGCTCTCCTCGATCCGGTCCCGGGCGGTGGCCAGCGCACCCTGCTCGGCCGGCGTGGCACCGAGGAGCCGGACCAGAGCGTCGAGCCGGTCGGTCGGCGGCAGCGTCTTCCCGGTGAGGTATTCCGCGATCGCGGTGTGCGACCAGCCGGTGCGGGCGGCCAACTCGCGATAGGTCAGCTCGCCGTCACCCTGTTGGCGTGCGTGCCTGCGTCGCAACGCCCGCAACAACCCGGCAAGGTCGTCGGACGTTCGCACCCCCGCAGCGTCCAGTGTCCCGCCCCCCGTCGGCAATCGACGTTCGTCAGTGTACGGCGGTGTACGGAATCCCGGCCAGAGGCTCGGCTCGTTCGGCGATCCTGCTCGGGTGCAGAGCGCACTGATCGAACCATTGGAGGTCATGTGTCCGTACATCTCAAGTCTCTGGTCCTGGCCCTGACAGTGCTCGCGGCGACGCTCACCGTCCCGGCGGCCGCCGCGTCGGCGGCGCCCGACGCGGCCATCTGCAGGACGAAGGCGGCCTGCGCCGACGGTGGCCTGCGCGCTACCCCGTCGGGCAGTTCGGCCCGCACCACCGGCGACATCACGACCAACGCGATCCCGGTGCCCACGCCGCCCGCGTTCCCGCCGGGCACCCCCTGCTACCGCGAGGAGGTCTCCGAGGCGGTCTACGAGACAGCCACCTACACCACCATCTACGAGTTGTACTTCCAGGCGAGCGTCTGCCTGTTCTCCAACGAGATCGTGCTGTACGGCCTGGACACGTCCCTCTCCTTCCCCAACGACGTGCAGGACCCCCGACTGACCTCGATGCGGTTCGTCGTGCGCGACCAGATCGTCAACTACAGCCCGACCGAGAAGGACGGGTACTCCGAACTGTGGGTGACCTTCTGCCCCGACCCGGCGCAGCCGAGCGCCTGCCAGCGGTACCTGCACCGGCTGGGCCTGATGTTCAACCCCGCCTGGGTTTACCCGTTCTCCGTGTTCGAGCGCCTGAGCTGACCGTGCTGGCGATCCTCCTGCCGTGACTGATCAGGGCGTCTTCCGCGTAGCTCCATGACGTGGGGCGCCCTGATCGCTCGTGCCCGCACCGGTTGCCAGCGGATCTCCGCGGCGTTACGTTGAGACGCCATCGATGACCTTCTACATCGCAAGGTACGGGGGACCGCATGTCCACGTCTGTCACTCGTCGCACCGTTCTGGCCGGTGGGGCCGGTGCCGCCATCGGCCTGGCCCTGCCCGGCCCCGCCGCCCACGCCAGTGGCCGCCATCCCACCAGCGTGAGCTTCACCCTCGACGCGACAACGCTCGACGGCGGCGAGCAGGTCACCTCGGTCACCCTCGACACCCGCCGGCTCGGGCCGATCGACCCGGCCGGGCTGACCCCCGGCACGTTCAGCGTGCACGCCAAGGCCACCAGCCCGATCCCGATCGCTCCCGGGGACCAGATCTTCAGCGAGTACGACCTGGACCGTACGGTCACCGCGGCCCGGCTCGACCGGCACGGGAACATCGTGCTGGAGCTGAGCCACGCCGAGGGTCAACCCGGAGGTGGCACCCTCGGCTACATCCTGAGCCGGGGCCGCAACGTCCGGCTGGACCTCGTCTACACCATCACCCAGAACACCCCGATCGTCCGGCGGCGCGGCTCACCGGTCACCATCAGTCGCTTCGTGCAGGCAGGGCTGTCGAACCCCGAGGTGGACGCCTTCAGCTACCACGTCTCGGGCTCGGGTATGAAGTACCGGCTGTACTCGCCCGACCACTCGCCCCGGCACGACCGACGGCCGCTGATCGTCTGGCTGCACGGTGGCGGCGAGGGCGCCTCGCTGCCGGACGGCTACTACGACAACGAGACCACGCTGCGCGCCAACCGGGGAGCGCTCGGCTTCGCCACCCCGCAGGCCCAGCGGATCTTCTCCGGCGCGTACGTCGTCGCTCCGCAGAGCACCTCCTACTGGATGGAGGACGGCCCCCGGTTCGCCCCGCTGATCCGCGAGATCGTTCAGGACCTCGTACGCCGCAAGCGTGTCGACCCGGACCGGATCTACGTGGTCGGGTGCAGCAACGGCGGCTACATGTCCCTGGAGATGACCTCGACCTACCCCGACCTGTTCGCCGCCTCGGTGCCGATCTGCGGTGTCGTCGAGCCGCTCAGCGGGGAGGGCCCGCCGCTGATCACCGACGCGGAGTTGGCGAGCATTCGGACCCCGACCTGGCTGGTCACCTCGCGCGACGACGACACAGTGCCACCCGAGACCAACACGATCCACGCCCACGACCTCATCCCGGGATCACTGATCAGCCTGTACGACCACGTCGTCTGGAACGGCTACCAGTTCCCCGGTCACTGGTCCTGGATCTACGTGGCCCGCAACGACCCGAGCCTCAACGGCACCCACATCTGGCAGTGGATGGCCCGCCGCCGTCGGTGATCTGCTGGCCGGCGAGGCGGAGGTTCGGCTCCGGGTCGACCCTGCGAGGTCGGCCCGGAGCCGTTGACTGGCGTGGATCACTGCTTGCGGCGTAGTTCCCGCAACACCCCGTGCCGGCGCAGTGCCCAGGCGAGGCGTCGGACGCTCGGGTGCCGCACGAACAGCACCGCCGCCCGGCGGATCAGACCGAACCGGTCGTCGCTCAGCTGGTTCTCGATCGCCTGCCAGATCAGCTCGCGCACCTTGGCACTGGCCAGCACCGCCCGCACCTCACGCCGCACCACCGGATCCTCGGCCGCCGACGCGATGGCGGCAGCCTGACCCGGCCGATCCGCCAGCGGCTCCACCGCCGCCGCGACAAGCGGCCCGCGCACCTCGTCGCGCTCCAGCAGCAGCAGCACCGCTTCCCGAATCTCGACAGTGTCCAGGGCGGACCGCAGCAGGCTCAGCAGGCTGCGCTCCACCTCGTGGTCATGGTTCGGGACCGACAGCGTGGCCAGCAGCACCGCGACCTCATCAAGATCGATGACGTGTCGCACCCCGGAACGGAACTCCGGCAGCTCCCACGCGACCTGTAGAGCCTTGACGAGATTGCGGTTCATGGGCCATCGCTACCCGCAAGCGCCAGCCGACGAAACCCCGCGACCGGCCCGGGCGGAAGCACCGACCACGATCCGGTGCAGAGCGGCCGCCCCAACCCGGGCGGCCGCTCTTCACCGGCTCAGCACCACGTCAGGGTCGAGTTGACCCGGGTGACGTTGCTGATCGTGTTGTTCGCGCCACCGCAGGGGCTCTGGGTGATGTTGGTGCCGCTGACGGTCAGATTCTGGAATCGGATGCCGGAGGAGATCGGGAACTCGCTCCGGGCCGCGATCCGCACCTCGCCGCCGCCCGTCACCGTCCCGGACACCCCGGCGATGGTGACGTTGTAGCAGTTCTCCACCAGGATCGCGTTGTTGCCCGTGTTAGAGATCGTCACCCGGTCGATGACCGCGCCACCGGACTCGGACACGCAGAAGATCCCCCGACCACCGCCGGACGCGAGCACGGTTCCGACCCGGATGTTGGTCGGGTACGAGTTGCCCACCCGGCCGTTGCGGTTGGCCATCCGGAACGCGGCGTACCCGGTGCCGGCCCCGGCGCCCTGCGCGTCGACGGTGCCCACCGTGGCGTTGATCGTGTCATTGAGCAGCAGGCCGGAGTCCCGGGTGTTGCGGGCCGTGACCGTGCCGATCGTCAGACCGTCCACGCCGTACGTCTCCACCCCGTGGGTGCCGGTCCCCGACACGTACACGGTGTCGATGCGGACGTTGCGCACCTTCACCGCTCGATCCCCACCATGGTTGTCGATGCGTACGCCCAGACCGGCGGAGAGCCGCATGTCGATCTGCCCGAGAGTCAGGTTGTTCACGTTGCGCATGAAGATCCCGTACAACGGCGAGCCGGTCAGCGTGAGGTTCTGCACCTCGACGTCAGTGGTTCCCCGCGAGTACACCGGCGCCTGGTCACCCGAACCCGACCCGGTCACGTTGATCGTGCCGCACACGGCCAGGGTCGTGTACGACGGCAGCGACAACCGCGAGCCCGCGCTCATCGAGCCGGAGCCGCGAACCACCACCCGCTGCTTCGACGTACGACCCGCCGAGAGCGAGTTGACCGCCGCCTGCATCGCCGACAGCATGTCCGAACCCGAGTAGACAGTCGACGAGCCGTTGCGGGCCGTCCAGGTGCTCCCGCTCAGTACGGCCTCGGCGTTGGTGGACCCGCTGCCACAGCCGGTGGTCGGTGGCGTGCTGCCGCCACCGACCGCGACCAGCTGCCACTGCTGGTTCGGGCCGTTGAGGTCGGCGTACTGACTGATCCGGCCGCCGTCGGCCGCGGACCGCTCCCAGACCTCAAGTGCCTTCGCGGAGTGGCGGTTGATCAGCCGGACGTAGCCGCCGTCGGAGTCGAGAACCTGGAACTGCTGGTTGGTGCCGTTGACATCGGACCACTGGCGGTACTCGGCGCCGTCGGCGGTGTTCCACTCCCAGAGGTCGACGACCTTGCCGCTGTGCCGGGCCTTGAGGCGGTAGTAGCCGCTGCCGGAGGAGACGAACTGGAACTGTTGCCACGCGCCGTCGTTACGGGACCACTGCTGGATCACCGCGCCGTCTGCCGTCGAGGTGTCCCGGACGTCGAGGACCTTGCCGCTGTTGCGGTTGACCAGGACGTAGTAGGCGTTGGTGTCGATGCTCGCCGCCGCTGCCGGCGGTGCGCCGACCAGAGCGGCACCGGCCGCGCCGACCAGCGTGGTGATCATGGCGAACACCAGGCCCGTACGCCGGCCGCGACGGATCGGCCCGCCGCCGGACGGTCTTCTGGTGATGCTGAAGGGCATCGCTCCTCCTGGCTGGAATGGGCTCCGGACGAACCTGGACGGGTATCGACGACCGCGGGCACCTACTCGAGGTGGAAGGTGGCCGAAGCGCGCTCGGCGCTCGAACTGACCGCCTCGATGTAGAGCAGTCCGTCGCGGTGGCGCACGTGGCGGCCCGGGAAGTTGTGCGACTCCAGTGAGATCCCGGCGCTGTCGGCGAGGCCGGCTTGACGACGGAAGCTCGCGTCGCCGCCAAACAGCGCCGAGCCGTCGTTCTTCTCCACGTACAGGGCGTAGCCCCGGTGGCGTAGGTAGTAACCGGGGAAGTTGGTCGACTCCAGCGACACCGATCCGCCGCCGGCGAGGCCGGTGACGATGCGGAACTGGGAGTCGGCCAGGTTGGTCACGTTCGGCTCGATCCGTGCCCGGTAGTCGTAGTGCCGGATGAAGCTGCTGGCCTGGTCATGGGACCGCAGCCGCACCGGTGTGGCCCCATCGGGCACCGGGATGCCGAAGTTCGGGGTGCCGTCGGCGTTCCAGTACACCTTCTGTAGCCGGGTGCGTCGGTTCGGGTCGTTGAGCGGATCGCCGGTGATGTCGCGGTAGTTCCGGTCGTGGTAGACGAGGATGTCGCTCTGCCCGTCCTCGGAGACGGTGAACGAGTTGTGGCCGGGGCCGTACTGGCCGGTGACCGCGTTGCTGGCGAACACCGGGCTGGGGCTCTTGCTCCAGGAGGCGGCGTCGAGCAGGTTCGCGCTGGCGGAGGCGCTCAGCATCCCGAGGCAGTAGTTGGCGTCCGTGGCGCTGGCCGAGTAGGTCAGGAAGATCCGGCCGTTTCGTTGGATCACCGCCGGTCCCTCGGCAACCCGGTAACCGCGGGTTTCCCAGTCGTACGTCGGCACGACGAGCCGGGTCACGGTCCCAGTGATCTGCCACGGGTTGGCACCCATCCGGGCGAGGTAGACGTTGGAGTTGTTTCCGATCGACGGCTCCTGCTGTGCCCAGGTCAGATAGCGCACCCCGTTGGCGACGAAGGTCGAGGCGTCCAGGCTGAAGGTGTCCCAGGGTGTGGTGATCCGGCCGCGTTCCGTCCACGAACCGGTCAGCGGATTCGCGTTGGCGTTCTCCAACACGTACATCCGGATGCGCCACACGTCGTCGGTGCGGCCCGCGGCGAAGTAGACGTACCACCTGTTGTTTATGAAGTGGATCTCCGGCGCCCAGATGTGGGCGCCCATCTCTCCGCTGGTGTGGCGGCTCCAGATCGTCGTCTCCGCGGCCGTTGCCAACCCTTGCAGGGTGGTCGCCCGGCGCAGCACGATCCGGTCGTACTGCGGCACGGTCGCGGTCAGGTAGTAGTAGCCGTCGGTGTGCCGGAAAATGTGCGGGTCGGCCCGCTGGTTCACCAACGGGTTGGTGTAGGTGACGGCCGGCGCGGCGTGCGCCGGCGCGGCCACGGGCAGGCCGGCCGACACGGCCAGCACCACCAGCACCGCGGCCAGCGTCGACCGCAGACGCCGAGGGACACCGTGGCCGGCAGGCCCCCGGCGGACGGCCCGACGGGTGTTCGGGTCGGTTCGAGGGAATGGCAGCGGCATGTGTCCTCCGCGAGATTGGGGACGGTCATTGACCAGCACCTGTAGCGCGCGGGGATCCGTGGCCGGTCCGGTCGACGCCACGCGGCGACGTCGGGCAGGGCCGGGGAAGAGGCGTAAAGGGCTGGGAATGTGACGGTGGCGTTGCTACCAGGTGGCGGAGTTCATGTTGGCGTTAACATCGATACATGTCAAGGCGTGAGGGCCGCCGACCTGGCCGGAACAGCGGCCGTCGCGTACCGGGAGGTAGGGTCCTCGGCGTGCTGCGACGGTGGGTTCTGGCGATCCTGATGGCGACGTGCGGCGTGCTGGTGGCTACGGCGCAACTGGCCGACGATCTGCCCGTCGTCGGCGGCGTCGAGTTGGTGGTCTTCCTGGCTTTGGCGCTGCTGCTGTCGCCGTGGGCCTTTCCCCGCTCGATGGGCGCCGCCGAGGCGCAGCGGGCCAGCGCGCTGGACGGCCGGCCGATCGTGTACTGGCGTCCCGGCTGTCACTACTGCCTGCGGCTCCGGTTCTCCCTCGGCCGGCTCGCCCGGCGGGCGCACTGGGTGGACATCTGGCGCGACCCGGCCGCTGCCGCCGCCGTCCGGGCGGTGGCCGGCGGCAACGAGACAGTGCCCACCGTCGTGCTCGGCGATCAGGCTGTCGTGAACCCCGACCGGGCCTGGTTCCGTGAGCAGCTCCGCTCGTCCTGACCCGGCGACACCCTTATCTCACGAGGTCACCGGCGAGGTATACCGCGAGCGGGCGGCGCAGCACCGTGATGTCGCTCGTCGGGTCGCCGTCCACGATCAACAGGTCGGCCTCGAACCCGGGGCGGACCCGGCCCTTGCGTCGCCCCAGGCCACACACCTCGGCGCCGACCGACGTGGCCGCGGCGAGGGCGACGGTGGCGGATATGCCGCAGACCACGTACTCGACGAGCGTCTCGGGCAGGATCCCGTGCGGCTTCGCGGGGCCGAGGCCCGCGTCCGAACCGGCCACCAGGCGGACCCCGGCCCGCTGCAGGGTGGCAACGCCGTCGCGCAGCGCGGCCTCGCTGAGCCCGGCCCGCGCCGCCATCTCCACCACCTCGGGTGGCGTGACCACGGCCGGGTCGGTGCCGAGCGTGGCACAGACCGCCACCCCGGACGCGGCCAGTCGGTCCGCGAGCTCAGCGGGAACACGGGCGCCGGCCGCGGTGACGCAGGTGCAGTGCTCGATGCCGTCCACACCGACGCGCAGCGCCTGCTCGACCGCGCTGAGCGCGTGCGCGTGCGCGGTCACCGGCAGGCCCAGATCGTGGGCCTGCGTCAGTGCGGCGGTCAGTTCCTCGTCGGTGAACTGCGGCCTCGTGGTGTCGGTGCCCGGGGTGAACACCCCGCCGCTGGCCATGACCTTCACCAGATCGGCACCGGCCGCCACCCGCAGACGTACGGCCTCGCGGATCCCGTCGACACCGCTCGCCTCACCCCCCAACGACCAGCAGTGCCCGCCGACGCTGGTGAGCGGTGCGCCCGACCCCACCACCGTCGGAAGGTCGTTCCGTACCCGCCGATCCCGCCAATGCAGCACCGCGTCGCGCCGGTCGCCCAGGTCCCGGACCGTCGTGACGCCGGCCGCCAGGTGCGTACGTAGCGACGCCTCGACGACCGCGTCGAGGTCCGACTCGGGACGATCGGCGAGCCGGCCGAGCGCGTCGGGCCCGGCGTCGGCGCACAGGTGCACGTGCGCGTCGACCAGACCGGGCAGCAGCGTGCCGTTCGGCTCCTCACGCACCGGCCAGCCTTCCGGCGCCTCGGCGCTACCCCGGTGCACCTCGGCGATGCGCCCCTCGTCGAGCAGGACCAGCACCCCACCGTCCACGAGCCGTTCGCCGTCGAACATCCGGGCCACCCGGACAGCATGCTTCGTCATCGTCACCCCAACCCGTCCCGCTCGGACACTGCCGTCACCACCGACGCCCGCGATGCCGTTGTCCGCTGACGGCCACCGGTGATGGCCTGACCATCGCACCGCCAACGGCGCACGGCCTCCCTCGCCGGAGCGATATCCCATCCCCCTGCCGGGTCGGCACCTGTCGTGTCAGTCGGGGCATCGCCCGCCGCAGTGGCGTTTTCGCCAACATCGGTGGGGGATACGACGCCGCCCGACTTCTCGCGCTGGACGGGCGACGACAGGAGGACGTCATGGCGTTGGCCAACCCGGCACCCGACTACTTCGAGCCCGAGGACGGCATGTTCCTCGCAACCTTGCTGATCGTTCGCGATCTGGCGCGGTCCCGGGAGTACTACGAGCGGGTGTTCGGGGCGACCTGCGTCCACGAGAGCAGCCCGCTGATCATGAAGTTCTTCAACAGCTACATCATCATCAACGTCGAGGGCGGTCCGACGGACGACAAGCCGACGGTGCAGGCCAAGGCGCCGGCCGACTCCAACACGCTGAGCTGCGCGATGAACGTCCGGGTCCGGGACATTCGGAAACTCTACGAGGAGTGGAAGTCCCGGGGCGCGGACTTCCTCACCGAGCCGAAGGACCACGGAACGGAGATCCGCTGCTACCTGCGCGACCCGGACGGCTACCTGGTCGAGGTGGGTCAGGGCCTCTGACCGTCGGCGGGCAACGGCGGTGATGCCGACAGGGCGAGCCATCCGGCCGCCCGGCGTCCTCGCGTCGTACCTCGCTCGCCTGTTTTTCCCTCGCCGACGAGTTCTACTACGGCAGCTTCGTCATCCGCCACGACGACCTCGCCGCCGGTCGACTGGACGAGGCGCTCTCCGTGACCGAGTTCAGTGAGTAGAACACCAGCGCGGCTGCGCTGCCTGCGGTCCTCCGTCGATCAAGCGGCGGGCTACTCTGACCTGCGGTGCCTCGAAACCGCGTGACACGAGGAGTCGATGCTGACATGACGCCAGGGCGACCGGTGCCGACCCAGGACGAGGTGCTCGGGTACTTCGACACGCTGTCCAACTGGGGGCGGTGGGGCGACGACGACGAGCGCGGAACGCTGAACCACATCACCGACGACGTCCGGTTGGCGGCGGCGGGGGCGGTGCGGCACGGCAGGAGTGTGTCCTGCGCGTGGGAGGTCGCCGCACCGGCAGACATGGAGCGGTCGACGACGACGTGCCCGTGCACCGCCGACATGCCGGGTGCGGAGAACATGCCGCCCGCCTTCCACGCCGACCGGCGCTGGGGCTTCTCGTCCGAGCGGCTCGGCATCTCGTTCCACGGCAACACCCTCACCCACCTCGACTCGCCGTGCCACATCTTCTGGGACGGCACGATGTACAACGGGCGGTCGCACTCACTGGTCGACGCCGCGACGGGCTCGGCGTGGGCGGCCGTCACGGCGGCCGCGAACGGGATCGTCACGCGTGGTGTCCTGCTCGACGTCGCGGCGGCCCGGGGTGTGCCATGGCTGGAGCCGGGGCAGGGCGTGTTTCCCCACGATCTCGAGGAGGCCGAGCGTCGCCAGGATGTGCGGGTGCGACCCGGCGATGCGGTACTCCTGCGGACCGGCTACGGGCGCTTCCGGCACGAGAACGGTGCGGCCAGCGGCTTCACGCAGGCCGGCTGGCACGCGTCCTGTCTGCCGTGGCTGCACGAACGGGGGGTGGCGCTGATCGGCGCTGACACCCCCCAGGACGTTCAGCCGTCCGGGTACGACGACGTTCTGATGCCGGTCCACGCCGTGAGCCTCGTCGCGATGGGTCTGTGGATGCTCGACAACTGCGACCTGGAAGCCTGCGCGACGACGGCCGCCGAGCTCGGCCAGTGGGACTTTCACCTGGCAGTCGCACCCGTCCGCTTCGCCGGCACGTCCGGCAGCCCGGTCAACCCGATCGCCACGTTCTGAACTCGGCTGCTGCGTCTGTCGACGCATCGACGTTGTCGGACCATCGTGTGAAGATCGAAGCGGTGATGTAGTAGCCGCCTTGGCTGTTCCTGGTCGCCACGTGGAGATCCACCGAGGTCGGCGTGACCTGCAGCAGGTGGGCGTCCCAGTCCTGGTAGCGAAGGTCCCGCAGCCACACTTCTTCAAGCTCCGCTGCGACCTGCTGTGGCGTTGCGGCTTGTTCGGCGAGGCAGTGGGCGGTCAGTTGACCGGCAGGGTCCGCACTGCTGGACACTGTCACCTGCCGGATCGATCGGCAGCGCCAGAGGTAGTGGTCGAAGTCGACCTCCATGCCGGAGAGGTTGTCAGGATCGGCAGGCGGCGTCGCGTCGGCGACAGCACGCACGGCAGCGACGAACTCGGTGACCCGACTGTCGGCGTCGTCGCCGTAGGTGAGGGCACTGGGTGTGACGTCCTCCCACCAGGCTCTCGAGGTGCGGCGCCGCCACCAGTACAGGATCGTCCGATCGTCGGGCCAGGGGGCGAGGCTTCCGCCGCGTGGCTCGAACCGGTCGCGGCGATCATCGATGCGCCGCCAGAGGGGCTCCCGCTCGAAATCGCTTACGTCGGCGCGGGTCTGCGTGCGGCTGGAATCAGCGCTGGACGAGGGCGGAATGAAGCTCCGCTGGGCATCGAACAACGAGCGATCGTTTGCGCCGACCGCCTGATACGGCCAGCGGAGTTGGTAGACGTCGTCCTCCCACCCGCACACGGGACAGATCTCATGAGATCCCGGTGGGTCCGAGAGGGTGCGATATCCGCAGCACACACAGGGGTAGGCGGGCTCCATGCCGCCAAGCGTGCACTGGGAATCTCGTCGAGTCTCATGCTTTTTGGGGCGCCGGATGCGCGGACCTGCCGCTGCGAAGTGGCCAGCCGCTGTGGGCCTAGCTCAGCTCCAGGACGGGTCGGGTCAGGATCTCTTCGGCGTACCCGTCGTCAGAGGCGAGCCACTGGCCGAAATCCTTGTCCCGGTAGGCGGTCGCGAGGGTGAGCCACCCCAGGAAAAAGCCGCTGCCTCCGCAGGTGGTGCCGCCGCCATCGCCGCCGCACACGATGGTGCGCTCGGTGGTCACCTCGTGCTTGTACGGATCTTGCCCGATCGCCAACCCCCACAGGTTGGTGTCGTGGTGCATTCCGGTTTTGTAGTCGTACGGGTAACCGTCGACGGGGCAGTCATCACCCCAGCGGAACAGAGTCGTCGCCCCCGCGCCGCATGCCCACTCCCACTCATCCGCAGTCGCCGTCCGCAGGCCGACGCTCGCGAGCTGGGCCATCGCCTCGTCGTAGGAGACGTCCGTAATCGCTCGGGCCTTCGCCACCTGCCCGGTCCGGTCGAACTCGACGGTCAGCCCACCGGCAGACCGGAACGTGCTCACCCCGTCGAGCTGGGCTCCCTGCGACGCGATGAGTTTGAGCACCCGGGGGTCGTCCGGCGCCAGCGGGACCTCGCAGGGGTCGAACGCGTCGACAGCGACCAGCATCGCTGGCAACTCCACGGTGCGCATCGGCGAGGTCATCGCGTCGACGTACTCGGCCAACTGTGGAAGGCCGTACTCGTCAGCGCTGTCGGCGTAGCTGGCCAGTTGGTCCGACGTGGGCTGGAAACGGGTCGCGTCGTGGCCGAGCGTCGGTTGGCCGCCGGGCACCAGTGCGAACCGCATCCCGTCCCGCTCGAACAGCGCCACCCGGTGCGACCGCCCCGCGTACACGGTGTCCCGGAGGCCGACCGGCACGGTCAGACCGTGCCGGTCGGCGATCTCCTCGACGAGCCGGTGGGCAGCCCCATCGGAGAGGTCGTTCCACTGCGCATAAGTGAGATCGGCGTACGACACCACGCAAGGATAGGACCGGACATGCTGCTCCCGCAGGCGCGAAAATGTCACGTGCCAAACGCGTAACCGCCGGGTCGGACCGGGTAGCGGGAGAGGTTGTACGGGGCGGTGTCGATGCAGTACCGCTTGGCGGGTCTGGTCGGATCGCCGCCGGCCTGGAGCGTCTCGATCTGGTCGGCTCGACCCGGACCACCCTCAATGATCTTGATGACGAAGACGTGGTTGACCATCGGACTGCCGCCCTTCGGGACGACAGCGGTTACCAGTGCGGTGTCGCCCACCACGCTGACGCACGTCACCTCGGCGTGTCCCTCACCCACCACGCTTCCGTCGGGCAGCGCATGCCGGAAACGGAACACGCCGTGGCCTGTTCCGTCGCGGTCGACCCAACCCAGGACACCGAACCGGATCTGATGACCGACTGTCCCGGGCTCGTCGTAGACGAAACCACCGACGCCGGCGATCCACGCACCCGGCGTGGCGGGTACCTCCGGTGGGTCCTGGTCGTCGGCCTGCGCCGACACCGGGGCACCGACGACCATCACGGCCCCGGCGAGCATGGCGACAAGCAGTTTGCGGGTTTTCATGGCTTTTCCATTCTGTGATTCATGGCTGCGCGCCGGCGGTAGTCGGCCGCCACCGCGATGACCAGAGGTCCCCAAGCGAGCATTGGGGCGTAGTAGCGGAGCACCTCCCAACCGGGAGTCGGGTGCACCGGTTCGTCGTCGCCGATGCCTACCCAGGTGCTCTGCACAAGGTGGAACCTCTGGTTCAGGAGGAAGTACAAGCAGATGGCGACGAGCGACAAGCCGCCGATCAGTGCGACGCGCACGACCGGACGCGCCGGGATCCGACGGCCGCCGATGCGGGGCACCCAGTACGGGACTCGCTGTCCCCACCCGTGCACCAGACCGAGTGTCAACAGGGCCAGCCCCATCGACAGGGCGGACAGGAAGACCATGTACCACCGGGTGACGGCATCGTCGGTGAACACCAACGACAGTCGCCAGGCCGTGGACGGCAGGACGCAGAGCGGGACGGCGTAGGCGGCCCAGACCGCCCAGTGCGGGGCGGCTGTCGAGACGCGGGCAGAGTCAGTGGGGTTCATGGACGCTCCGATCCTGGGGAGGCGGTCATGGCGGCGTGGGTCGAGGTGGTGAGGGCGTAGCCGGCGGTGGTGACGGCCAACGACACTCCCCAGCCGAGGAAGACCAGCAGCGTGGCGGTGACGGCCCATCCGTCCCACACCTGGGACCAGCGCGTGTCACCGGTGAGCAGTCGGCCGACGAGCACCGCGATGCTCAGCACGCCGTAGGTGACGAGCGTGAGCGCGACCACGCCGGCGGGGATCACGGCCAGCCGTCGGGGGACCTGTCGACCGTGTAGTCCCGGCACCCAGCGCGGGAACTGCTGCCCCCACCGCTGTACCAGCCCGAGAACGAGCAGGCCGGCGAGCGGCGGGACGAGCGTGATCGCCACGCCCGTCGGTGTGGAGAGGTTCCGTTCGATGTCGTTCAGTTCCCGCTCGGAGATGCCGATCGGAACGCCGAGCACCCACAGCGCGTGGGGCACGGCCCAGCCGACCACTGGCAGCGCGACGGCGACGTACGCCCAGCGGCGTGTCCACAGCGGCACCGGCCGGTAGCCGACGACGGCCGGTCCGCGCCGGGGCCCGGATGCGTTCGCGAGCCCGGCGAACAGGACGCCACCGGCCACCAGTACGAGCCGGGCCCCGAGGTCACGCCAGTCCGAGGGCCGCCCCGCCAGCGCCGCCGGGATCTCGAAGACCAGGTGCAGCGGGAACGCGACCACCAGGAGCAGCGCGGCCGCGGCCCAGCTGCCGGCGGTCGCCCAGGTGCCGGCAAACCGGACCGTGCACCCGAGCACCACCGCGAGGGCGACGCCGACTCCCACCGCGCCCCACCCCGACCAGAACGGCAACACCACGACCTGGTCCGCACCGCACCCGCCCGCCGGATCGACCAGATCGGTGCGGTCGCAGGCGGTGTACCCCCACCGGCCACCGGCGATCCAGTACAGCCGCTGAGCGACCGCAGCGACGACGAACACGGCACACGCCAGCGCCCACGCTCTGGCGCGGTTCGGTATCTCAACGACAGCCATGGACCTACGATCGCTGGCTGCGTATCAGCTCTCCTCCCCGACAGATGGGGAAGCGCTCCCTCTGCCGGGGGACCTGGTGTCCGGGGTACGGACGCGGGCGGTGCGGGGCCGGCGACGGTCGCCTCAAGGAATGCTCAAATTCGATCGACGTCAGCCGCTGGAGCCGCGAACGCACATACGCTCACCGGACCGGTCCGCCGGCAATCACCCGTCGTAGGCAGAAGGAGGGGGAATGCGGCGATCACAACGGCGCATCGCGCTACTCGCGCTGTCCACCCTGGTGGGTAGCATCCTCGTGACGACCGGCCCTGCGGGCGCGGATCCCACGGGGTCGTCAGCCGCCACCGGCCAATCCCAGCCTGAGGGTCGTGAGTCGGTACGCCTCGTACACATCAGGCTGACCGGTGCCGACATGCTGGACAAGGTGGCCGCGGCCGGCTTCGACCTCGAACACGGCCTCCGGCGCGTGCCGAACGGCATCGAGGGCGAAGCGGTGGTGACCGCCGAGCAGGTCACCGAACTCACGGCGATGGGCGTCGAGCTGCTCGGCGACGACGCGGGCTTCGCCTGGAGCAACGAGGCCGACGGTGGCATTGGCGTCGGCGCGGCCAGCGCGCGGGCGGCCCAGCCGGCGAACCACGACGCGACGGTACGCGTGGTCCGCGCCGACTGGTTCACCACAAAGGGTCAGGGCTTCCTCTACGTCGAGGCGCGGACCACCGAGGGGCAGCAGGCGGACCCCATCGTCGGGATGCAGTTGGAGAACGACTCGGGGAAGGGCACGCCGTTCGGCTTCGCCCGGACGATGAGCCGGTTCGTCGACTCGGGGCAGTACATGTTCCACCGGAATCTCTTCAAGCTCGACGTACGCCCCAACAAGATCAAGCTGACGAGTTCCACCGGTGGCGTCGCGACCGGTGCCGTCTCCAACTGGCTCGAGGACGCCCCGCCGCCGCTGACGGCGAACCCGTCCTACAAGTCGGACTTCGTGGACGGCTACCGGCACCCGCAGCAGCTCTACAGCCGTGCCAAGGAGATCGCCCGTCAGTACCCGGACATCGCCGAGATCGTCTACCTGCCGAACCAGACGAACGGGTACCAACGCAAGGCGCAGGCCCAGATCGGTGGTACGGGGCAGGCGGCGGTCGTCGTCACCTCGGCGGCGTGGGGCCACCAGGGCGGCAACGACATCACAGTGGACTTCGTGGACCGGCCCGACGCGAACCTTCCGCTCGCGGTGGAGGTCACCGGCAAGGCGGTTCGTGTCCTGCTCGCCACGGACGCCTCGGGTGCGCCGACGAGCACGGCCGCCGAGGTGGCCGAGGCGCTGCGGAGCCGCTCTGCGGGGCTCATCGACCGGGCGCACCCGTACCGCACCAACGGGGGCACCGGCATCGTCGCTCCGACGGTCGGCCCGGTCGCGCTGACCGACTTCCTCGACCAGAAGCGCGTCGGAGCACCGGAGGGCGAGGTGCCGCGCGGCCCCGCGACGATCCCGGTCCTGCGGATCGGCAAGCACCGTGACGGTACGAAGCCTGGTGTCCTCATCCAGGCGCAGGACCACGCCCGGGAGTGGGTGCCGGCGACGACCAGCCTGGAGTCGGCCGAACGTCTGGTGCACAACTACCGGTCCGACCGGGAGACGAAGAAGATCGTCGAGAACACAGACGTCTTCTTCATCCTGTCCAACAACCCCGACGGGGCGAACTACAGCTTCTACAACTTCGCCTCGCAGCGTAAGAACATGACGAACCACTGCCCGGACGCGAGCGCCGATCCGGCGCAGCGGAACTCCTGGGGCGTCGACCTGAACCGGAACTACCGGGTCGGGTCGGGCCACGACGGCTACGCGGGAGGGTCGACCAACTGCGTCAGTGGCACCTACCAGGGGCCGGGGGAGCTGTCCGAGCCCGAGTCGAAGAACATCATCTGGCTGGTCGAGAAGTACAAGAACATCAAGTTCATGATGTCGGTGCACTCCAACGGCGGCCAGCTCTTCTGGCAGCCCGGCGCCTACATCGCGGACGGCCGGATCACCACGCCGCGTCCGCCACTGGGTGACGAGGCGTTCTACTGGCAGTCCGCCGCCCGGATCCTGTCGCAGGTCAAGGCGCACCGGGAAACTGTCGTCACGCCGGAGAACGTCGGCGGTTCGTCCGACGTCCTCTACTCCTCGGCGGGCAACGTACGCGAGGACCTGTACCACACCTACGGGATCTACGCGTTCGGCTGGGAGGTCGGCGGCTCCGTCTACAACCCGGCCACCGGTGACTGGCAGGGCGGTTCGTTCCAGCCGGAGTGGGACGGCAACCCCGAGCTCGTCAGTGGCCACGCCGAGACCATGGAGTACGCCAACGGGATCATGGAGATGTTCCGGGTCGCGGCGGACTGGGGCAGGGACAACAAGAACCCGACGTCCCAGCTGGTCCCCGGTGCGGGGCGCTACTCCGGGCCTGTCGACGTGCACTTCGAGACCAGCGAGCCGGCCACCATCTACTACACGACCGACGGCAGCCGGCCCACGCTCGAGTCGCCCCGCTACGCGGCGACCGAGTTCCGTGAGCCGGGGCAGGTGTTCCACGTGACCGAGACGACGACCTTCCGTTGGTTCTCGGTCGACAGCGCCGGCAACATCGAGAAGAACTACGACCCGACGAAGAACGACAAGCGCAACAACTACCGCACCGCGACGATCAGGATCGCCAAGAGGTAGCGCCCCACGACGATCGTTGCCCCGTCGGTGCGGACCACCCGCGCCGACGGGGCAACTCGCGCAAACACGTCGCGCCGGTCAGCCTCGTCGCCCGGCCCACAACGGGCTGTCCACGTAGTGGTTGTCGTACCGGTCCTGGGTTTCGCCGACCTCCTGCCAGGTGGCTTCGCCCTGGTGCACCTTGTCCAGCAGTCGGTAGTAGTCGAACCGGGGCTTGCCGGGGGTGATCACGACGAGGAAGTCGGCGTCCTGGCCGTCGGCGGGGGCGAAGGCGTGCGGGGTGTTCGGGGGGACAAAGAGCGCGTCTCCCTTGTGCAGGGTGTGCACCTCGTCGTCGACGAGCATGTCAAGGGCGCCGTCGAGCATGAAGAACAGCTCACCGGAGTGGGTGTGCAGGTGTGGAGGCGCGCCGTCGGTGCCGTGCTTGAGCACTGTGCGGTTGCTGGTCAGGGCACCGCCGGTGTGCTCAGGGTCGAGGAGCAGCGTGATCACGCTGGCCGGGTCGTTGTCGAGAACCTCGGCCTGGGCTGCGCGTACCAAAGTCATAGTCGACTCCTTCGTCGTCTGTCGATTCCTAGACACTAGATGTCCAGAATCAATCGACGCCAGCGATCATGGCGTGCGTCACAAATTCTGGACAGGTAGAGTCCAGGATTATGCGGATGAGTCAGGGCGTCGAATGGGCCCTCCACACGTGCCTCAACCTGAGCTGGCTGGACGCCCCGGTGCCGACCAGCACCCTCGCCGCCTTCTACGAGCTGCCGCCGGCGTACCTGAACAAGCAGCTCCAGGCCCTGGCCCGGGCCGGGATCCTCACGTCGACCTCGGGGCCGCGCGGCGGCTTCCAACTGGCCCGGACCCCGGCGGCGATCTCTCTGCTGGACATCGTGGCCGCGATCGAAGGACCGGAGGAGCTGTTCCAGTGCGACCAGATCCTCCGCAAGGGCCCGGGCGAGCACGCGGGCGTCGACTATCGAGAGTCCTGCGCGTTCGCCCAGGCCATGCGTGGCGCCGACCTGGCCTGGCGGCGGGAGTTGGCCGGTAAGACCGTTGCCGACGTCCGGGCCGACGTCGAGCGCGGGCACCCCGAAGCACCAGCCAACACCCGCGCCAGGATCGTGGAGCTGCGCTAGGGCGTGGTCCGGCCCGCGGTCAGCGGCCGTGCACCTCCAGCTCCCACAGCGAGTAGCCGTACGTGGGCAGGGCCCGCTGGGTGCCCTGGACGCGCAGGTAGCGACCGGTGGCCGAGATGGCGATGTCGTCCACACCGCCGTCGCCCGTTGTCGTGGTGTGCACCGTCGACCAGGTGACGTTGTCCGGGGAGACCTGGATCTGGTACGCCCGCGCGTACGCCGCCTCCCAGGTCAGCCGGACCCGGTCGAGGGTGCGGGACACGCCGAGGTCCACCGAGATCCACTGCGGGTCGGCGTACGCGCTGCCCCAGCGGGTGGCGGTGTTGCCGTCCACGGCGTTGCCCGCCACGTGCGTGCTGCCCGGCTCCACGCTGGAGGTGGTGACTGGTCGGCCCCGGGAGAGCAGGGTGCCGCTGGCGGCGGTGCCGTAGACATTCAGGTCCCACAACGAGTAGCCCCACTGGGTGGCGCGTTGGGTGCCGTGCACCCGCAGGTAACGGCCGGTGCCGGTGACCGTGAGGTCGTCGACGCCGCCGTCTCCGGCGGTCGTGGTGTGCACCGGCGACCAGGTGGCGTTGTCCGGCGACACCTGGACCTGGTACGCCCGCGCGTGGGCCGTCTCCCAGGCCAACCGCACCCGGTTGATCGCATACGTGGCACCCAGGTCGACGGTGATCCACTGCGGGTCGGCGTACGCGCTGCCCCAGCGGGTGGTCGTGTTGCCGTCCACGGCGTTGGCCGCCGCGTGCGCGCTGCCCGGCTCGACGCTGGACGCCGTCACCGGCCGGCCGTGGGCCAGGTCGGTGGCGGGTGGCTCACTCGGACCGTCGGTCCTGATCCGCACGTTGCGGTAGTTGATGTCCATCCCGGCACCGTCGTTCTGCAACCCGATGTAGCCGTTGGCGATGGCCCGGCTGCTGACGTAATCGTTGATCTTGACGCCGTTGAGCCAGATCTCGACCCGCTGGCCGTGCACGCCGATCTCGTAGGTGTTCCAGGAGCCGGGTGGGTTCAGCGCCGCCGCGCGGGCGGCCTGGTTGGGTGCCTGGAAGCTGTAGACGCTGCCGGTGGTGCGCGTCGCGTCGCCGTCGGTGGCGTCGATCTGGATCTCGTGACCGGCGGCGACCGGGCCCCACGGGTCGCCCTGCGGATCGGGGAACCCGATGAAGATTCCGCCGTTGTCGTCGCCCGGCATCATCCAGTCGACCTTGAGCGAGTAGTTGGCGAAGGTGCGCACCGGGTACCAGAGCAACCCCATGCCACCGTTGGACGTGAGGGTGCCGTCGGCCACTGTGAACCCGCCCGGCCCCGCCTGCCGCCACTGCCCGAGGCTGGCCTGGGTGCCGTCGAACAGCGGGGTGTAGCCGGGCTCCGGCCGGCAGTCGGCCGCCACCGCCCCGGCCGCCACCTGGATGCCGCCCAGCAGCATGCGGGTGAAGTTCGGGTCGGCGTAGCTCTGCTCGGTGTGGCCGAGGCCGGTGTACCAGGAGCGTCCGCCGCCATAGCTGTGGCACCAGGTGATCGGGTGGTCACCACCCATCGACCCACCCGTGTACGACGACTCGTCGAGGCTGGCCAGCACCTTGACCGCCGAGCGGGGGTTGGTCCGGTAGTTGTACCACTCGTCGGTGCGGGTCCAGGTCGACGGCAGGTGCGCGGTCGAGGCGTTGGCCCGGTCCTCGACCCGCACTGTCGCCTGCTGGGTGGCCGGGTGCGAGGCGAAGTAACCGCCGACCAGCCCGCCGTACCACTGCCAGTCGTACTCGGTGTCGGCGGCGGCGTGCACTCCGACGAAGCCGCCGCCAGCGGCCAGGTACGCCTCGAACGCGCCCTGCTGGCCGGCGTTGAGCACGTCGCCGGTGGTGCTGAGAAAGACCACCGCCTGGTACTGGGCGAGGTTCGCCGTGGTGAAGGTCGCCGCGTCCTCGGTGGCGGTGACGGTGAAACCGTTCGCCGCGCCGAGCTGCTGGATGGCGGCGATGCCGTTCGGGATGGAGGAGTGCCGGAAGCCGGCGGTCTTGGAGAAGACCAGGACCTTGTCCAACGGTGCGGCCTCGGCCGGGGTCGAGGTGACCGTCGCCGCACCGGCGGCGAGGGTGAGTCCGGTGACGACGGCTGCGGCGAACCTGCTGATGGCGCGTCTACTCATGCGGGGCTCCTTGTGGGAGGGGGTGGACGGTCGGGCGCGGCATTGCCGGCCGGCGGGCCGGCACGGCCCACCGGCTCCGGCGTCAGAGGGTGATCAGGTCGAACTTCTCCCAGGGACCGATCGCGTCCCGGTTCGCGACAAGCGCCTCGGCCCCGCCGTTCTCCGCGACCACGTACCTGTTGTTCACCGTCGCCCGCAGGCTGACCGAGCCGTCGGTGTTGCGGACCAGGGCGAAGGTCTCCCACGATCCGGCGGACGCCCGGTTGGCGATCAGCGGGTTGGCACCGGCGTTCTCGGCGCAGACGATCTGGTTGTTGACCCGGGCCCGCAGGGCGATGGTGCCGCCGCCGAGGTCGACCTGGTCGAACTGCTCCGAGCTGCCGACGCTGGCGGCGGACGCGACGAGGTTGCCCGCGCCGGCACTGGTGGCGCTGACGTACCGGCCGTTCGCCTGGGCCCGCAGCGCGACCGCCCCGGTCGCCGGTGTGCCGCCGGTGAGGATCCGCAACGCGTCGACCATGCCCACGGAGGTGGTCTTGTTGACGATGCGGATCGTGTGGGAGCCGTTGGCCAGCCCGGTCTTGCGGAACACCACCTGCTGCGCCTGGCGGGCGCCGGCGATGTTCAGGTTGACGTTGGCCTGGAACACGTTGTCCAGGTAGACGTCGACGTTGCCCATGTCGCTGAACCGCTCGGACAGGTACTCCACCCCGGTGCCGGTGAAGGTGTAGCTGGCCGCCGAGCCGACAGTGGTGCTGTGGTGGGTGTCGTCGTTGTGGTCGCCGTACCCCCGGGTGGTGGTGTGGTGCCAGTTGGCGTCGTAGGTCAGCATCGTGTCGTTGACCAGCCCGCCACCGCCCGCGCCGCCGAGACCCAGTGTCGAGGCGGTGCCGGACAGGCTCTTCTCGCCCTGGTTGGCGGTGCCGGTCAACGTGCTGGTCGCGTACGTCGACAGCGGTTTGGCGGTGCGCTCCACCACGTACACAGTGTTCGCCGCGGTGGCGAAGCTGATCTCGGCGGCCGAGGTGGTGGTCAGCACGGCGTTGTCCGAGGTACGACGGACCCGGACCTCCTGGCCGCCCCACGGGTTCACCACCCGGGCCGTCTTGCCGTACTGGCTGCGCAGCCCCACGTACTTGGTCTCGCCGGCCTCGCGCTCCGAGCTGACCAGGAAGCCGTCCTTGGCGAGCAGGGTGAACCTCCCGACGAAGCTGGCATCGGTCGGCGCGGCCGGGAACACCCGGATCTTGTCGTTGTACGACTGGAGCAAGGACTCGTTCATCGCCGTCAGGTGGACGCCGAGGTACTCGAAGACGCCGTTGGTGTTGTTGGTCATCCCGTTCGGGTAGTTCTGGTACTTCTGCAGCATCGTCCGCATGCCCTGGAAGGCCTGGTCGCCGAGGCCGAGCCGGGCGGCGTGCACGTGGTCGTTGGACCAGACGTTGCCGTACGGGTGGGGCCGCACGTTCCAGGTGGTGATCGCGGTCTGCTGGTCGGGGTAGCCGATGCCGGTCTGGTCGTAGGGCCACGCCAACTCCAGCGCCACGTTCTCGTTGTTGCGGGTCTGCGCGATCGGTGGGTCGTGCGGCAGGTACGCCCCGTTCTGCACCTGGTAGGGGGCCAGGTTGTTGACGATGGTCTGCCAGTTTGCCCGCAGCCCGGCGTCGAGGCCGAGTTGCTGGCTCACCTGGATGGTGAGCGGGAAGAGCAGCCGCACCGCCGCCAGGTCGGTGATGGCGTTGCGGACGTCCCAGTACGTCTCGTGGGCGTTCGAGCTGGCCATGTACCACCGGCCGGTGGCGCTGTCGTGGTCGAGCATGTCCTCGTAGAACTTCACCGCCTCCCGCATGTACGGGTAGGCGGTGTTGCGCAGGTACGTCTCGTCGTTGCTGTACCGGTACTGCAGGTACATGTTGTAGGCGGCCTCGGTGCCGGTCGAGTAGGTGTCGTTGACGTAGTCGCTGTTGATCGTGCCCCGGGCGTTGCCGTCCCAGCCCATCGTCTCGGGCACCCAGAGCCCGTCGCTGCCGTACCGGGTGGTGGTGTACGACTTCAGCGCGGAGAGGTTGCGGCTGTAGAGCCTGTTGAAACCGGCCATCAGGTCGACGTGGTTGCTGGCCAGGAACGAGTTGTAGACGTCCCGTTGGTTCCAGTACCAGTAACCGTTGCTCCACTTCGAGGTGTCCTGGGTCGCCCGGAAGACCCCGTTGATGAAGTGCAGCGGGTAGGTGCCGTAGCCGCCCGCCGCGATCATGTAGGTCGCCAGGTAGTAGACGTTCTCCAGGTAGTCGGCGTCGCCGCCCGCGTTGGAGTACTGGACGAACGACCTGACCCAGAAGTCGTGCCACCAGTTGCGGTAGTTGTTCAACGTGGTGGCGTAGCCGGTGGCCTTGGCCGCCGCCAACTGGTTCTTCGCCTGGGTCACCGAGTTCAGGCCCGGTGAGTTGATCCGGCTGGCCGCGGTGAACCACACCGTGTAGCTCGATGTGGGGGTGATCGTCAGCCGGACCCGGGTGCCGTTGACCACCTGGGACGAGTACGACGCCCCCTCGACGGTGGCCGCCAGGGTGTACCCGAAGTTGTTCGCGTCGGTCTGCCCACGGCTCAACCCGACGCCGGCGGCGTCGGCGAAGGTCGAGACGGTACGCCAGGTGTCGAGGTCGGGGACGTCCGCGATGTTCTGGACGGTGTTCATGTCCCACAGGCTCAGGTCGAGCCCGACGCTGCTGACCCCGGGTCTGGTGTCCTCGACGTGGATGCCCATCACCTCGGAGTTGGGCGCACCCAGCACCGTGACGGTGCGATTGCTGTCGTACTTCGTGGTCAGCGTCCCGTCGTACAGCGAGAGACGTTGCTGGAACGTGGTGTAGCCGGTGTCGAGCTGCGGGTTGCTGTACAGGTTGACCAACCCGGCGGCGTAGGTCGACTGCTGCGCCAGGTCGACACCGGAGACCTGGGCGGTCAGACCGTTGTTGTTCCACACCATGGCGCCGGTGCGGCCGTTGCCGACGGTCAGCCCGTGCAGGGGGTTCGTGTTCGGGCGGTTGTAGACGATGTCGTGCTTCGACAGGTAGGCGGCCCGGTTGACGTTCAACGTCCCGGTGCTGGTCCCGAACGCGGCGTCCGTGGGTGCCGCGGTCGCTGGCCTGGCCGGCCCGACGGCGACGACACCACCGGCGAGCAGGACAGCGAGCGCGATTCGTAGCGGCGGCGTCAACTTCATCGACACGATCTCCTCTGGATCGTCGCGGATGCAGGCCTCGCACCCCGGGAAGTGCCCCGGTGTGCCCACGTCCGCCGAAACGAGGGCGATGTCGAGACGACGCGGAGCGATGCCACCGCGCCGGGTTGACGGCAACCGGATGAACATCGATCCACATCGTTGATGTGCAGTTAACATTGGACGTCTGTGAGGGTCAATCCCTCGGGATTGTCGAGATCACCTCAGGAGCGGTGAGCCGCCACGTTGATGACGTTGCCGTCCGGGGCGCGGACGAAGAACCTGCGCACACCCCACGGCTCGGTGGTCAGCGGGTGCACGATCTCGTAGCCGAGCCGCTGTGCCTCGGCATAGGCGCCGTCCACGTCATCCACCTGCACGCTGATGACCGAATCCTCGGGTGCTGTCGCGTCGCCGGAGACGAGCTGCACGGCCACGTCGGGGTCGGGTGAGGTGTAGCGGGCCACCCAACCCAGATTGAATGCCTCGGTGCTCAGACCGAGAAAGTCGGTGTAGAAGCCCTTCGCGGCGCCGACGTCAGCCACCGGAAGGTTGGGCAGAATGCGAATGACGCGCATGCGGGCTCCAGCTGCTCAGGCAATCGATAGCTCATTATCCCGACCGTCAGGCCCTGACCCGCTCGGCGACCCGTACCGCGACGGCCCTCAGCTGCTCGGCGGAGAGCGGCGGCTCCGACTGTGCGGCGACGGCCTGCTCGTCGACCCCCACCATGTTGCTGACGCTCGCGCTGAGCGCCCGGTTGCCGGGCAGTTGGATCGAGACGATGTGCTGCACGCTCGCGGTTCGCTTTCCGGTCAACGTCTCGGTCTTCATCCGGAGGCCGCCGGGGGTCGTCCCCGCCACACAGGCGCGGTGGTAGCGGTTGTCTCCCGCACCCTCCGGCAGCTCACACGGCCAGTGGAATCCGGCAGGCCCCTCGGGCGCCGAGGGGTCGACAGGGCGGCCCGTCGGCGCCGGATCGAGAACGTCGAAAAAAATGGACACCCCCAGCGGGCCTTTCCGTCCCCGATACGACACACCGGATCCGCCGCCGACCATGTCGTCCCGGCCGTTGTGGGTGAACACCGGCGGCCGCCCGTCCGGCTGGCGGGCCTCGCCCACGTGGTCGGGGATCCAGAACCACGTCGACCCGGGCGCCACCGCACGCAGCGCGGCATCGAACTCCGCGCCAAGGCGCTCCGCGCTGGCCTCGGCGCTCGCGTCGGTATCGAAAACCAGACGGAAGCCGGTGTCCGGGGCCGTGGGGGAGGGCGCGGCCAGCGGCCGGCTGGGCTCCTGATCGTGTACGGCGACACCGACACCGACGCCGACCGCCACCGCCAGGACAGCGGCCAGCGGACCGCCGACCAGTCGGGCGCGGCTCGCGCGCCGCTCGCGCCGGACGATGCCCTCCACGTCCACCCGGGGCGGCGGTGGCGTCCCGATCAACTCGTCGAACAACTGGTGACCCATCTGCTGCCTCTTCCTCAGGACTGGCCGGTGACGACGGCGCGCAGGTTCGCCAACCCACGTGCCGACTGACTCTTGACGGTGCCGGTGGAGATGCCGAGGATCTGCGCGGTTTCCTCCACCGAACAGTCCAGGTAGTAGCGGAGCACGAGCACCGCCCGCTGCTTGGGGCCGAGGGAGCGCAGCAACGCGGCGAGTCCTTCGCGGTCGGTGACCGTCTCCGGGCCCGCCACGGGCACGTCCGGCAGCGTCGCGCTCGCCTGTTCGCGCCGCTTCCAGGGCCGGCGCCGCTCGTCGAGCCAGGTGCGGGTCAGGACCCGCTGGGCGTACGCGTCACGATTATCCGCCCGACCCGCCGTGCGCCAGTTTCGGTAGAGCTTTGCCACGGTCACCGACACGACGTCGTCGGCGGTGTGCCAGTCCTGGCAGAGCAGGAACGCGCTGCGCCGCCAGCGATCCATCCGGCCCGCGACGAAGTCGTGGAAATCTGTCTCGTCGGCCCGCCTCACCGGGGTCTGTCCTCTCCGGCGACCAGCACGGGTCTGTTCTCTGCGCTGACTGTCACGGCCGTACGACGCGGCCCTCCCGTCCGGGGGTTGCATGCTTCCTGATCTGGTGTTCGGGCGGGCCGGCCCGGCGGTCTGCCGATTAGGCTGCCGGACCTAGGACGGTAGCGGCGATGCCAGCGGGGGCGAGGATGAGCACCGACGATCGGATCGTACGGGCCCGAGAGATCTATGAACGGGCGGTGTTCGGCGGCGACACCAGCGGGCTGAGAGACGCCGAGCAGGGTCTGCACGCCGTCGAGGCCGATGCGGCGTTGGCGCGGGGGATGATCCTGCACGCCCGGTTTCAGAGCGCGCCCGCCGACGCCGGCTCGTCGCCTACCGAGGATCCCGCCGAGCTGCCGCTGTTCGAGCGTGCGCTCGAGCTGTACCGGGCACTGGGGGACCCGCGCGGGGAGGCCGAGGCGTTGTTCTGGATTGGTTGTCTGCACCAGTTCATCCGACGTGACGACGAAACCGCAATTCCGTACCTGGAGCGGTCCTGCCGGCTGGCGGCGCAGACCGGCGACAAGCCGACCCGGTCGGAGGCGCTCCGGCACCTGGGCATCGCGGCGCACGCCGCCGGCCGGCTGGACGAGGCACGCGAGCGGCTGGAGGAGTCAACCCGGCTGCGCCGGGAGGTCGGAGCGCTGGCGGGCACGGCCTCCAACATGATCGGACTGGCCTACATTGCCGCCGCCCAGGATCGCGGCGCGGATGCGCTCGCCATCCTCGACGAGGCGCACGCCATCGCACGTACGCACGGCGCGCACGCCATCGCCCGGCACATCGAGCAGGCGAGAACGCAGATCTGAGCCTGCGACCACGGGCGGACGAGCGGCCTTCGGGATTCGGCCAGCGGTGTTGGAGCAGTCAGCTCAGCGCGGCCGCCTTGCCGAGCAGCACCGCGCGTTCGCGCTGATTGGCGCAGAGCCGCGCGGCCAGCTCCAGTTCGGCACGCGCCTCCGGAAGCCGGCCGAGGCGGGTCAGCAGCTCGCCGCGTACGGTCGGGACGAGGTGCGACCCGGGGAGCCGGTTGGAGGCGATCAGCTCGTCCACCATGGCCAGGGCTGGCGCCGGACCCGAGGCCATGGCGACGGCGACGGCTCGGTTGAGTTCGACCACCGGCGAGGGCGCGACCCGGCCGAGCGTCTCGTAGAGCCGGACGATCCGGGCCCAGTCGGTCTCCTCGACCGAGGGTGCCGACGCGTGCGTGGCCGCGATCGCGGCCTGTAGACCGTAGGGGCCGAGGCCGCGTTGCTTTGCCCTGGCCAGCGCGGTCAGCCCACGGCGGATCGCCGGGAAATCCCACAGTCGGCGGTCCTGGTCGTCAAGGAGGATCGGGGTGCCGTCCGGGTCGGTACGGGCCGGGAAGCGCGCGGCCGTCAGCTCGCACAGGGCGAGCAGGCCGTGCACCTCCGGCTCGTCCGGCTGTAGCGCGGCAAGTGTGCGGGCCAGCCGGATCGCCTCGTACGCCACGTCGGGGCGGAGCAGCCGGTCGCCCGACGTGGCCGTCGAACCCTCCGTGAAGATCACGTAGAGGACGCTGAGGACACCGCCCAGCCGCTCCCGGCGCTCGCCGGCCGGCGGGAGCTCGAACGGCACCCCGGCCGCTGCGATCGCCTTCTTGCCCCGGGTGATGCGGGCCTGCACGGTCGGCACCGGCACCAGGAACGCGCGGGCGATCTCCTCGGTGGACAGGCCGCCGACCACCCGCAGGGTCAGCGCCACCCGCGCCTCGCGGGAGAGCACCGGGTGGCAGCTGACGAACATCAGCGCCAGCACGTCGTCGTCGATCCGGTCGGGGTCGATCTCCTGATCGAACGCGGGATCGGCCGCCAACAGGGCGTATCGCTCCTGGAGGGCGACCCGGCGGCGGATCGCGTCGATCGCCCGCCGTCGGGCCGTGGCCATCAGCCACCCGGCCGGATTGGCCGGAGAGGCACGCGGCCAGGAGACCAGCGCCTCGGCCACCGCCTCCTGGGCGGCGTCCTCGGCCAGCCCGAAATCACCGGTGAACCGGGTCAGCGCGGCCACGATCCGCGCCGACTCGATCCGCCAGACGGCCTCGACGTCGGCCGTACCCATCAGACCTGGCCGTTGCTCTCGCCGCCCTGCGGGACCTCGTCGGCCTCGGCCACCCGCCGGACCTCGATCTTGGACCCGCGGACCGCCGGGACCCGCCTCGCCCACTCGACCGCCTCCTGTTTCGTGGCGACATCGAGCAGGAAGTAGCCGCCGAACAACTCCCTGGTCTCGCCGTACGGACCGTCGGTGACCACCGGTGCCTCTCCACCGAAGTCGACCACGACGCCCTGGCGCGGATCGTCCAGCCCTTCGGCCGCGACGAGAACGTCGGCCTTCATCATGTCCTCGATGAACTGGCGGGTGGAGGCCATTATCTCGTCGAGGTTGGCCATCATGGCCGCGTTCGTCTCATCGGTGCCCCGCATGATCAACATGTACTTCGACATCGCGTTCTCCTCGTCCGACGGGGCCGTCTCCCGGCCCCAGCATCCCCACGTCGAACGGGCGGCCTGCGGATCGACACGGGCCGGGGCATTCTTTTCGTGTCCCTTGCTCGTCGATCTTGCACTTGCTGTCCCGACATAAGGGGCATTCAATCTATGTCGACAACTGAAACTGCATGATCGACGCGGCGGGAGAGCGCCGCCGACGCTTGATTGGATAGTCGTGTATCAATAGATTGAGGGTGGGCGTCGCCGGGGTCCGGGGGACCGGGCCGTCGGCGGCTGACAGGTCCACCCCGAGCCGGGCATTTCGGTCGTACGCGCGACCGGTCGCTGTGGCGCACCGCCGCGCCGCATCCAGGGCACGTTGTCGCGCCGCGTCCGTCCAGGACGCGCCGCCGTGCCGTCTCCGCTCAGCTCGATGGCAGAAGGACCCTTCATGACGATTTTCCGTGCCCGCCCCGCCGCGACCCTGGTGGTCGTCGCCGCGCTGGCCGCCGCCGCGACCACAACCGGAGCGGCAGTGCTCAGTGGCCCGGCCGCAGCCGCCCAGGGTTGCCGGGTCGACTACACGCCCAATCAGTGGCCCGGCGGATTCACCGCCACCGTCAAGGTCTCCCCGGGGGACGCGGCCGTCTCCAGTTGGACCGTCACCTGGACGTACGCCGGGGACGAGCGGGTCACCAGCGGCTGGAACGCCACGGTCAGCCAGTCCGGATCGACGGTGACCGCCCGCAACGCGTCGTACAACGGCAGCATCCCGGCCGGCGGCTCCACCGAGTTCGGGTTGCAGGGCACGTACGGCTCCAGCGGTGGTGCGCCGACCGGGTTCAGCCTGAACGGCGTGCCGTGCAACGGCGCCACCCCGCCGCCGACCACTCCGCCGCCGACGACGCCACCGCCGACCACCCCGCCGCCCACCACGCCTCCGCCGACCACCCCGCCGCCCACCACCGAGCCGCCGACCGGGTGTGCCGGCGCGGTGCTCTGCGACGGCTTCGAGGGCCAGACCGGTTCGACGCCCTCCGGTGACTGGGCCGTGGTGAGCCCGGACTGTTCCGGCGCCGGTACCGCCACCATCGACACGGCGACCACGCACAGCGGCAGCCGGTCGGTCCGGATCAACGGCGCGGCCGGGTACTGCAACCACGTTTTCATCAGGTCCACGAAGAACCTCGCCAGCGTGGGCAACGTCCGATACGGCCGGGTCTGGGTCCGGCACACCACCGCCCAGCCCACCGAACACACCACGATGATGGCGATGGCCGACGCCGCCGACGGCAACAAGGACCTGCGGTTGGGTGGCCAGAACGGCGCGTTGCAGTGGAACCGCGCCTCCGACGACGCGACCCTGCCCGAGCAGAGCCCGGCCGGGGTGGCGCAGAGCCTGCCGTTACCCACCAACCGGTGGACCTGCGTCGAGTTCATGGTGGACGGCGCGGCCGGTCAGCTGCGTACCTGGGTGGACGGCGCCGCCATCCCCGGGCTGACAGCGGACGGCGCACCGACGCACGACATCGACGGCCAGTGGTACAACCGCACCTGGCGACCGCAGCTCACCGATCTGAAGCTGGGCTGGGAGAGCTACGGCGGCGGAGCCGACACCCTCTGGTACGACGACATCGCGGTCGGGTCCAGCCGGATCGGCTGCTGACCCTTCCGGGTCTCGGCCGGGGACAGTCAGCGGTGCCCGTCCAGATCAGTGAATGTGTCAAGGGTGTGGCCCGGAAGTCGGGTCACACCCTTGCTCGTCAGTGACCTCCTTCACGACACGGCGGGCCCACAGCTGCTCACCTCACGCGGGAGGATGTCTGGACACTGTCTGGCCCGCGCGGTGGCAAGGGGCGGAGCGCATTGCCGCGTCCGCCGTCGGCAGCCGCGCGTCGGGGACCGGGGGAGAGGCGACCATGGACCGCACGTTGGCCGACATCCTGGACGCGGCGGCGCACGGGCGCTATCCGCCACCAGACGGCGGGACCACAGTGGTGCCACAGCCGAGCCGCCGCGACGCCGGAGTCATCGCCTTCACCGGACACTCGGTGGTGTTCACCGACGAAGACCCCCAGTGGGTACGACGTACGCTGGCCACCCTCGACTGCGATCCCCTGGCGGCCACGATGAATCCGCGTTTCCTGGGTGCGCTGCTCGACCGCACCCGGCGCTCCATGGACACGATCGACCTGCTGACCGTGGCGAGTTGCCTTGACGGGCCACCTCCATTGCACCTGGCTGAGCTGACGGACGCCGATCATCCTCGCGAGGTCAGGTCGCGTCGGCGTCGTGACGACATCCGCGTCTGGGGCGCCGAGGGTGGGGTGGTCGTGCTCGGCCGCGGGGTGGCCGGGCGTTGGGAGGCGGCGATAGAGGTCGACGACGAGCGTCGCCACCGAGGCCTGGGGCGGGCGCTGGCGACGGCCGCCCGCCATCTGGTGCCCGACGGCCAGCCGGTCTGGGCCCAGCAGGCCGCCGGCAATGCGCGCAGCGTGCGCGCCTTCCAGGCGGCGGGTTTTCGACCGGTGGGTGCCGAAGCGCTTCTTCCTCAGACGTAGGGACTGCACGGGGCGAGCCACACGTACCACTGTGGGCCGAACCGTGATCCGCAGGAGGTTTCCGAGATCACCCCCGGGGGCATCCCGCGGATGACGTCAGCCGCCCGCTACCCCTGATCGAGGAGATCACCCATGTCGGTCCAGGCATTTCTCTACGTTGTCGCCGTCATCCTGATCGTGCTCGCTGCTCTGCCGCTGCCCACGAGGGGTGTCTCGCTCGCGCTTCTGGGTGCCGCCTGCGCCCTGCTCGCCTACGCCTGGCCGGTGATCACCGACTGACCTTTCCGTGAGTCGTCGTTGCTGCGGTCGGTGGTCAGCAGCCAGAGCACTATCAGGCTGCCGGCCACCGACCGCCAGTCTGTTGCTCTCACGGGATCGTTGTCCGCCGTCGCTGGCGGTACGCGGCGGCCTTGGCACGGTCTCCACAGCCGCGCATGCCGCACCAGCGCCGCCGTGCGCCCCGCGACCGGTCGACGAACGCTCGGGTGCAGTGTTCGTCGGCGCACCAGCGGAGGGCCAGGCGGTCGTCGCTGGCGTGCAACTCCAGGCAGTCGCGGGCGAGGACCGTCAGGACGGAGTTCAGATCGCCGTTGCGGTGCACCCCGTCGACGTTAAGGCGCAGTGTGGGTAGCGGCCCCGCTGCGGCGGCATTCACCAGCTCACGGTCTGTCGTGGCCGCCTCGGTGCCGTCGATCAGGGCTTGGACCAGGCGGAACATCGCCTCTCGGAGTGCCTTGACGTGCCGCAGGCCGGCTTCGTCCACATCAGGCGCTCGCTCGACGATGCCGGCCTGGACGGCCCATTCCGCGAAGTCTGTTGGCGCGGTCAGCTGCTCGACGTCCGCGTGGCCGCGCTCGGCGCGGGTCGGAAGGAAGTCCAGTACCGGCCGATCGGCGATGAACTCGAACCTCACGTCACCATATTGACCGGTGACGCGACGCGGTGCAAGAGTGAAGCGATGTCATCACCGGTCGAACAGGTGACGGAACTGGACCCCGGTACCCGCCGCGACGGCGCTCGGCTGACCCACTACCTGGTCGCGGCGCTGCTGGCCCGTGCCGCTGACGAAGGCGCACGCGTCGCGATGGTGATCTTCGCCCTGGACCGGACGGGTAGCGCAGCCGTCGGCGGGACGTTGGTCGCGACCCTGCTCCTCCCACACGTCGTGGCTGCGCCCCTGGTCGGCGGGCTGGTCGACCGGTCGCGACGGCCAGCAGCCGTGCTCGCCGCCGCAATCGCCGTCTTCGCCGGCGCCCTCGCGGCCCCGGTCGCCCTGCTCGGTCATGCGCCGCTGTGGCAGACCTATCTCGTCCTAGCGATAGCGGGATGCTGCGGGCCCGCGGTGACCGGCGGGCTGACCAGCCAACTGGCCGCACTGGCCGGCCCCGGGCACGAGGCTCGTGCCTTCGCGCTGGACTCGTTGTCCTACAACGTTGCCGGCATGGTCGGGCCGGCGACGGTGGGGCTGGTGGCGGCCTCCGCCAGCCCGGGCACCTCCACCCTCGCGCTCGCGGTCGCCGGCGGGCTCGGCGCGCTCGGCGTCGCGTTCCTGCGCCTGCCCGCCTCCGGTGCGGCAGCGGAGCAGACCCGAGCGGTCGACCTGTTCCAGGGTGCCCGCGCGATCGTGCGGAACCCGGCCCTGCGAACGATCACACTCGCCACCAGCGTCGGCCAACTGGGCCTCGGCGGTATGGCTGTCGTCGCCACCACCCTCGCTGCGGCTACGCACGAACCCAGCCGCGCCGGGTTGCTCCTCGGCGTGACCGCCGGTGGCGCGTTCGTGGGATCACTGCTCTGGGCATGGCGTCCGTTGCCGGCGTCCCGCGCGCCCCGCGTGGCGGTCTGGGCCATGGTCGCGGTCGGTGTACCCCTCGCGTTCGCCTCCGCGGTGCACTCCCTGCCGCTGGCCGCCGCACTGTTCGCGCTGTCGGGGCTCTTCACCGGACCGTTCGCGGCGGCGCTGTTCCTGGCCCGGAGTCACCTGGCCGCCGAGGCGATCCGTACACAGGTCTTCACCATCGGCGCCGGACTGAAGGTGGCCGCCTCGGCGATCGGCGTCGGCCTCCTGGGCCTCGCCACCGATCTGCCAGCGAGTGCTCAACTGCTGATGGTTGCCGCCTTCCCGGTTGTCGCGGGCATCGCGGGTGGCGTGCTGCTGCGGCCCCGCCCAGGAGCAGGTGTGGGCGGGCACATCGACGCTTGCTGAGGTTCTTTCACAAGCGTAGGAAGAACACCACCCATCGATCCGCCGTCCAGCGTCGAAGGAGATGCGTGTGACCACCTCCAGAGGGCTCCGTCTGGCCGTGTCCGTGCTGGTGACAGCAGGCGCCGTCCTGCTCGGAACGGCGGCGCCCGCCGCACCGCCAACGACTCCCGCACCGACCGGGCACCCGTCCTGCGACCCGATCGACCCGACCGCCTGCCTGCTGCCGTTCCCGAGCGACTACTTCACAGTGCCGGACCGGAGCAGCCCCACCGGCAAGCGGGTGCGGTTCGCCGCCGCCGCGATGCCCGCCAACGTGCAGGGAACCCCGATCGACCCGACGGAGTGGAACCGGCAGGACGGGTTCAGCCCGGGCTCACCGATCCTGGTGCGCGTACCCGGCCTCGACGCCGCGGCGAGCGGGATCGCGCCGGTCACCGACATCGGCCGCTCGCTGGCGCCGAACGCGCCGATCGTGCTGCTCAACACCCGGACCGGTGAGCGCACGCCGTACTGGGCCGAGTTGGATGCGCACGCGGTCGGCCAGCCCGACCGGCAGCTGCTGATCATCCGACCGGCGGTGGCGCTGACCGAGGGCACCCGCTACGTCGTCGGGTTGCGCGGTCTGCGGGACGGCAACGGGGCGTTGATTCCGGCGCCGAAGGCGTTCACGGCGTACGTGACCGGCGCCGGCCTCAGGCAGCGGGACGCTCGGGGGCCGCAACTGAGGCGGATCGTCGCCGAGCTGAGCCGGACCGGCGTCAAGCGGCACAGCCTCTACCTGGCCTGGGACTTCACAGTGGCCAGCCGGCACGGGCTGACCGGGCGGATGTTGGCGGTCCGGGACGACGCGTTCGCCGACCTCGGCCGGGCCGCGCCGCCGGTCACCGTCACCCAGGTGACGGACTATTCACCGGAGCAGGATCCGTTGATCGCCCGGCAGGTCGCCGGCACCATCGGCGTACCGTCCTATCTGACCGGCGACGGAGGGCCCGGCTCCCGCCTGCACTACGGGCCGGCCGGCGGCGCCGGGACGGCGCCCACGCCGAACGCTCTGCCCACGCCGTCGGGCGCGACGGTGGCGGCGGACTTCGTCTGCAACATCCCGCGCAGCGCCTCGGCCGCGCGCCCGGCCCACCTCTCGCTCTACGGCCACGGACTGCTCGGTCGACCGACCGAGATCAACGCCGGCAACGTCAGGACGATGTCGAACACCCACAACTTCACCTTCTGCGCGACCAGCTGGATCGGCATGGCCGCCGCTGACGTTCCCTTTGTGGCCAACGCCTTCACCGACCTCAGTGTCTTTCCCGCGGTGGCGGACCGGCTGCAGCAGAGCTTCCTGAACTTCCTCTTCCTGGGTCGCGCGATGATCCACCCAGCTGGGTTCGCCGCCCACCCGGCGTTCCGGGACGCCACCGCCCGGCCGCTGATCAATCGCGTCGGCGGGCTGCACTACGACGGCAACAGCCAGGGCGGCATCAACGGAGGTGCCCTCACCGCCATCGCCCAGGACTGGACCCGGTCGGTGCTCGGCGTACCGGCGATGAACTACTCCACACTGCTGCAACGCAGCGTGGACTTCGCACCGTTCCAGACCGTGCTCGACGGCTGGTACCCGGACACTGTCGACCAACAACTGGTCCTCGCGCTGCTGCAGATGTTGTGGGACCGCTCCGAGGCCAACGGGTACGCCCAGCACATGACCGACCGGCCACTACCGCGCACCCCGGCGCACCAGGTGCTGATGCACGTTGCCTTCGGCGACCAACAGGTCTCGCCGGCTGCGGCGGAGGTGCAGGCGCGCACCATCGGCGCGCGCCTGCACACCCCCGCGCTCGCCGACGGCTGGTCACTGGACGTGCGACCGTACTGGGGCATCACGCCGATCCGCCGCTACCCGTACACCGGCTCGGCGATCGTGATCTGGAACAGCGGCGCGGCCTACGCGCCGCCGCCGACGAACCTCGCCCCCGTCGGACCGGAGTACGGCGACGATCCGCACGAGTTCCCCCGCGCCCAGGCCGGAGCCCAGAAACAGAAAGCGGTCTTCCTGCTCACCGGCAAGGTCGTCGACGTTTGCGCGCGGACACCCTGCCCCTGACGCGAGGATCGGAACGAAGCGGGGCGCTGGCCGTGCCAGCGCCCCGCCGGGGAAAACGTCGACCCTGTCGGGTCAGCAGCGCACCTCGGTCTCCTTCTGCGCCACGTCCGAGATGCCGCCGAGGGCCCGGGTGCACACCGACAGCGTGTTGGCGCCCAGGGACCAGACCTCCGGACCACTGGAACACTGCAGGTCGCGCAGCGTGCTTCCGGTCACGATGGAGGTGCAGACCTGGTACGAACCGTGGCTTGCCCGGTACTGCTGCCACACGTACGTGTAGGCGTAGTTCTTGCCGCAGCCCTTGTACTGCTTGACCGATGCCGCGGTCTGACCGCCGACGGTGACGTACGCCGTGGCGCCGATCTGCACCGAGTCGACGCAGCGCGGGTTGGTCTCGGCGTGCGCGGGTCCGGCGAACGTCAGCGCCGCGGGCACAGCCAGACCGGCGGCCGCGAGGATGCGTACGCCACGGCGGGAAAGCTTCTTCATCGGTGACCTCCTTCAATGCACCGGAATTGTGGGGCCCGGTGTCGTCGATGCACCACATTGATGGCGACCGAGCCCGTTCGGTACCCTCTGACACGCTCTGACAACGCCTGACAACGTCGTCTGACATGGGGGAGTGATGAAGGACCAGCGTGCCGCCGCTCAGTCGACTCAGGACAGACAGGCCGCCGAGAGGTTCGCCGAACAGCTACGCGCCCTGCGGACCGCCGCCGGTGACCCGTCGTTCCGCAAGATGGCTGGGCGGTCGGGTCGGATCTCGCACACCACCCTGCACGAGGCCGCTGCCGGGACCAGGTTCCCTTCCTGGGAGACCGTGCGGGAGTTCGTCAGAGCCTGCGAGGCGGACGAGGTCCAGTGGCGGCGTCGCTGGGAGGATGCGCAGCGCCCCGGGACGGTCCACGGCATCGCGGATGGCGATGCCGCGCCGGTCAGTACCGATTCCCCGCCCGGCGCCGACATCCCGATCACCACGGGTGGAATGGAACCCGACACCGGGACCGACGCCCCGGAGACCCACGGGCCCATCGTGTCCGTCGTCCCCCTGCCGTCGCCTGAGGAGCGGAACGCGCTGCGGCGCACTGACTATCCGCCGACCGACGAGGACGTCGCGGGCGCACGGCGGCCCCGGCTGCCATGGCTCGCCGCAGCCGCGGTGCTCCTGGTGGTGGCGATGGTCGCCGTCCTGGGCGTCGTCGTCCGCGGCCGGTCGTCACGGGACGACTCCGGCGCGGTGGCGGCGTCGTCCGCACCGTCGGTGTCGCCGTCGGCCTCAGCGTTCTCGGATTCGCTGATCCCCGGCGACTCCAGCAAGTTCATCTCCGACGTCACCATCCCCGACGGCACCCGGGTGCGGGTGAACTCCCAGTTCGTCAAGGTGTGGGCCCTCAAGAACGTGGGGAAGGTCGCCTGGCACAACCGCTTCCTCGCCCGCACCAACCCCACCGCCGATGCCGACGGCTGCCGGGTGCCGGACCGGGTGGCGATCGGTGACACACCGCCCGACGAGCAGGTGATGATCAGTGTCGAGGTCACCGCGCCGAGCCGTCCCGGGAAGTGCTGGGTGAGCTGGAAGATGGTCGACGAGAACGGGCAGGAGTTCTTTCCCACCCGCCGGCCGGTGTACTTCATGGTCACCGTCACCGCCTGAGTGCGCCCCCCCGGTCGCCCTGGCCGGTGTAAGAGCGGCGATCGCTCGATGTCAGTCCCGGGTGCCACCAAAGCTGACAACAGCACATCCATCGAGGTCGGGGACGGCCTGACGGATCTGACAGGACAGTAGGGGTACCGAACAGCAGGCCGTTTCTCGCAAGGTGATGTCCGTTCCGAACGACTCACCAACTGCGAGGAGGATCGACAGTGCGCCGTCCCTGGTTATCCGTCGGGCTCGCCGCGCTCTGCGTGGCCGTCGGGGTTCCGGCCCACGCGTGGGCCGCGCCATCCGGTGCCACAGCGCAGCGAACCGTCACCACGGCCGCGCGGCCGGTCGTGGACATGGAGGCCACCGTCCTGGCCGCCCAGATCGACCCCCGCCGGGCCGACAACACCCTGACACCGGGCGCGAAGAACTCCGTACTCGCCGTCGAGCAGGCGCTCCAGGCCCAGAACCTGCTCAACGCGCAGTGGGTCGACGGCTACTTCGGCACCCAGACGGTCTCGGCGTACGCGGCGTACCAACGCTCGCTCGGCTACACCGGGCTTGCCGCGAACGGTCTGCCCGGCACGACGTCGCTGACGAGGCTCGGGCAGAACCGCTACACGGTCGGCAACCCGATCGGCCCGGGCGGGAAGGTTTCACGTGACGGGTACGTCGTCAACGCCCGTACGCAGGCCATGTTGGCCGAGGCGCAGCGTCTGCTCGGCTACACCCTGGTGCTCGACCAGGGCTCGTACAACCCGGGCGGCGACCCCACCTCGGCCGGTACGCACGACGGCGGGGGTGTGGTGGACATCGCCGTCACCGGGATGACCGCTGCCAAGCGCACCGCCGTCGCCCGGGCCCTGCGCCAGGTCGGCTTCGCGGCCTGGGTCCGTAACCCGAATCAGGGCGACTGGCCGTGGCACATCCACGCCACGGCGATCAACGACACGGACCTGTCCAGCCAGGCGCAGCACCAGGTCGGCGACTACTACCTCGGCATGAACGGCCTGGCCAACCAGGGACCGGACGACGGCCCCCGGGTCCCGATCAAGACCTGGGAGCAGTACCAGCGCGGGCAGTGACCCGCACCCCTTCACCGTTTCTGAAAGGACACCATGAACATCCGTAAGAGCCTCGCCGCCGTCGGCGTCGCGCTGGCCGCGACCACCTCGATCCTCAGCGTCGCATCACCCGCGTCGGCGGCGGCCCGAGACGGGGTCTGCGACAGCGGCGAATTCTGCTACTACTACAACAGCGACAACGCCGGGTCGATCTCGGACTTCACCGGTTCGCTCGACGACTACGGCACCGAGCAGCCCTCGTGCTACGACTTCAAGGGCGCTGGCGCTGGCAAGGGCCTGTGCATCAAGAACGAGGCCGCCTCGGTCTGGAACCGCAGCACCAAGACCGTACGCGTCTACTACAACAGCGGCTACGCCGGTTCTTACCAGGACTTCGCGGCCGGCGCCATGGCAAACCTCAACGCCACGCTGAAGAACAACAACGCCTCGCACCAGTTCTCGCCGTCGACCCGCACGAACCTGTCGTACGCCCTGTACCAGGCCAGCGGTGGCACTGTCACGTGCGCCTTCGACGGTTACACCACCACGCCCGGCCGGCACGAGGGCATCGACATTGCCCGCAGCGTCGGCTCGGACGTGCGCGCCCTGGTCTCCGGAACGGTCATCTACGTCGCGCGGGGCAACACCGGCAGCGGCGGCCTGTCCACGATCTCCGTCTACAACTCTTCGCTCAACAAGTCGGTGATCTACCTGCACACCGCGCCGAAGTCCGGGGTGAGCGTGGGCGACGCCATCAGCAAGGGCGAGATCATCGCCGATGAGTCGTGGCACGGGGTGTCCTCCAGCTCGGGCGCGCACACCCACGTCGAGGTCCGGGCCGGCCGGCAGACCCACGCGGCCGTCAGCGTCGGCGACCCCACCCTGGACAACGCCGACCCGACTTCGTTCTGGAACTCCCAGGGCTACAACGAGAAGTAGGACGCCATGAATATCCGCAAGGGCCTCGCCGTCGTCGGTGCCGTCCTCGCCATGTCCACCTCCATCCTGAGTGTCGCGTCGCCGGCAGCGGCGGCCGAACGGGACGGAACCTGCGACAGCGGCGAGTTCTGTTACTACTACAACAGCAACCAGGCCGGCTCGGTCTCCGACTTCACCGACTCACTGGACGACTACGGTACGACCCAGCCGACCTGCTACGACTTCAAGAGTGCGGGCAGCGGCAAGGGCCTGTGCGTGAAGAACAACGCCGCGTCGGTGTGGAACCGCACCGACAAGACAGTGCGGGTCTACTTCAACAGCAACTTCGCCGGTGCGACCCAGGACTTCGCGGCCGGGACGAAGGGCAACCTCAACGCCACGCTCAAGAACAACAACGCCTCGCACGAGTTGCTGAGCGGGCCGACGGGCTGTAGCACCGACGGCACCAACAGCAAATTGCCCAGCACCATCCTCGTCTACCGGGTCGGTCTCGGGCGCGTCGACCGGGTCGACTTCAAGACGTACGTCAAGAACGTCCTCCCCAACGAGTGGATCACGAGCTGGCCGGCCGCCTCGCTGGACGCCGGTGCGATGGCCGTCAAGAGCTACGGCTGGTACTGGGCCCTGCACTCGACCCGGAAAACGTCCGGCGGACAGTGCTACGACGTTCGTGACGACACCGGCGACCAGGTCTACCGGCCGTCGTCGGCGGTCTCGTCTACGTCCGCGGCGGTGGACCGGACGTGGTCGGCCCGGATGACCCGCAGCGGCAACATCCTGCGTGCGCACTACTGCGCGACGACGACCGCATGCGGTGGTTGGGTGGACGGGGACTGGCTGTCGCAGTACGGCTCGCGTGATCTCGCCAACGAGGGCAAGAACTACCAGGCGATCCTGCGCTACTACTACCGCGACATCGCGCTCTCCTGACGTACCGCACCAACCGCACCAACCGCGCCGCCCGCCGCAGCTCTGCGGCGGGCGGCGCGCTCATGGGTACGGCACCGGCTACGCCGGCGGCTCGACCGCCTCGACGAGCACCTCGAGCACGTGCCGGTACGGCTGACCGGTGGCCCGGCTCATGCCCATCTCGCAGGTGCGGTTGCAGGAGGCGTATGCGTCGTGGTCGCGCTGATTGATCTCGGCGGCCTGCGCCGCGGTGGCGCCGGCCGTGACCTCGGGGTGCAGCAGCCCCCGGTCACCGGCGAAGGCGCAGCACCCCCAACTGTCCGGCACGGTGACGGTGTCGGCGACCGCCCCGGCCACCGCGCGCAGGTCGTCGATGCCGCCCAGGTGCACTGTGGAGCAGGTGGGGTGCAGCGCCAGCGAGCCCAGTCGTCGGGGCTGCGGCAGCGCCGGCAGGAGATGCTCGGCGGTGAAGGTCACGCTGTCGACGAAGCGCAGCGCGCCGTACCGCGCCTGGTCCTCCTCGGCCAGCGCGGCGGTCAGCTGCGTCAGCCCGTGCGTGCACGATGACGCGTCGCACACGACGGGCAGGCGACCCTTGTCGCTGGCCGTCCAGAGCGCGGCGAGCGTCCGCTCGGCCATCTCACGGTGACCGGCGGGGTAACCCTTGGACTGCCACGGGGTTCCGCAGCACAGACCGGCCGTTCCGGTCGGTACGACGAGCGGCACCCCCGCCAGTTCGCAGAGGCGCAGGAACGCCGCCGCCGAACCGCCGGAGGAGCCCTCCTCGGGTGCGAAGAGGTTGCCGACGCAGGCTGCGAAGAACACCGCCCGGGCGTCCGGCGCGCTGCGCGGGGTGGGGCGGGAAGCGCCGGCGCGGGGCATGTCGTCGCTCCACAGCGGCACGAGTTCGGTGGCGCCGAGACCACGGATCGCCTTGGTGGCGGCGCGGGTCACCGGCGTCGGCACGGCGTGCGCGGCGGTCAGTCCCGCCCGGACGCCCGTCACGGCGGCCTGCCAGTGCCGGGCGGCAGTGCGGGCGGTGCGCTGGGCGCGAGGGGTGTGCCGCTCGGCGCGTAGCCGTTTCATCGCCGCCCCGGTGTCGATGCCGACCGGGCAGGCGGTGACGCAGAGGCTGTCCGCGGCGCAACTGTCCACCGCGGCGTACTCGTAGTCGGCGGTCAGCTCCCGCCGGCGCTCCTCGTCGCCGGCGGCGGTGGCGAGGGCGATCTGCCGTTGCAGGACGATGCGCTGCCGGGGCGTGGTGGTGACGTCGGCGGTGGGGCAGACCGGCTCGCAGTAGCCACACTCGACGCAGGCGTCCAGCTCGGGGTCGACGGTCGGGACGGCTTTGAGCTGCCGCAGGTGCACTGTCGGGTCGTCGTTGAGCAGCACGCCGGGGTTGAGCAGGCCGCTCGGGTCGCACAACCGCTTGAGTTCGCGCATCACGTCGTACAGCTCGTCGCCGTACTGCCGGCGGACGAAGGGCGCCATGGCCCGGCCGGTGCCGTGCTCCGCCTTGAGTGTTCCCCCCTCCGCGAGCACCAGGTCGACCATGTCGTCGGTGAACCGGGCGTAGCGGTCGATCTCGGCCGCTGTGTCGAAGGACTGGGTCAGCATGAAGTGCAGGTTGCCGTCCCGGGCGTGTCCGAAGATCACCGCGTCCGGGTAGCCGTGCCTGTCGAACAGACGGATCAGCCCGTCGCAGGTGCCGGTCAGGCGCGGCATCGGCACCGCGACGTCCTCCAGCAGGGCCGTGGTGCCGGGCGGGCGGGCCCCGGCGACAGCGGTGTAGAGGCCCTTGCGCAGGTGCCAGAGGTTGGCCCGTTCGCGCGGGTCGCGGGTCAGCTCGGTGCCGGTGACGGCCCGCAGCCGGTCGAGTACGGGCCGGGCGTCGGCCAGCGTCGCGGCCAACTGCTCCGCGCTGTCCTCGGCGAACTCCACCAGCAGCGCGGCGTGGCCGGTGACCGTCAGCCCGCGCAGGGCCGGGCTCGCACCCGGGTCGCGCTGACTGACCCGCAGCGCGGCCGCGTCGAGCAGTTCGGCGGTACGGGCGCCGGCGGCGAGCAGGGCCGGCAGCGCGTCGGTGGCGTCGGTGAGACCGGGCAGGATCAGCAGACCGGTGGCGGCGTGGTCGTGGATCTCGACGGTACGGAAGACCGCCTCGGCCACGAAGCCGAGCGTGCCCTCGCTGCCGATCATCAGGTGGGCGAGCATCTCGACCGGGGTGCTGTGGTCGAGCAGCGAGTTCAGCCCGTACCCCATGGTGTTCTTCATCGCGAACAGCCGCTCGATGGTGGCGCGCGAACCCGGCGTCGATCGCACCCGGTCGCGCAGGCGCAGCAGCCCGGCGTGCAGCTCGGGCTCGTCGGCCCGCAGCCGGTCGTCGGCGTCGCGGGCGCCGGAGTCGACGACGGTGCCGGACGGGAGCACGAAGCGCAGCGACTCCATGGTCCGGTACGCGTTGTCGGTGGTGCCGCAGGTCATCCCGCTGGAATTGTTTGCCACCATGCCACCCACAGTGCAGGCGGCCTCGCTGGCCGGGTCCGGGCCGAGCCGGCGTCGGTAGCGGGCCAGCCGGGCGTTGGCCTGCCGGATCGTGAGACCCGGCTGGAGCCGGATGCGGCGTCCGTCGTCGAGGACCTCGGCGTGCCGCCAGTCGGTGCGGACGTCGACCAGCACGCCCGCGCCGCCGGCCTGCCCGGCGAGGCTGGTGCCGCCGCCGCGCAGGGTCAGCGGCACACCGGCCTCGCGGGCGCCGGCCATCAACGCCCCCACCTCGGCGGCCGAGGCGGCGCGAACCACTGCCTGCGGCTCGAACAGGTACGGCGAGGCGTCGTGTGCCGCCGCCAGCCTTCGGGGCAGCTCGGCGCTGGCCCGGCTCGGATCATCGAGGCGCGAGCGCAGCAGTTCGGCGACGGCGCGGGCGCGGGCGCCGACCGCGGTCGGCGGCGGTACGGGTACGACGGGTCTCATCGGCGGATCCTCCCGGGAGCGGGTTCAGCCGGCCACCGGCGGCACGGCGGGACGGCCGGCGATCAGCAGTCGGCGGGGAGCGGTGCTGGCCGGAGCCGGCAGCCGCAGCGGCTGCCGGCCGGGGGTGATGCTGCCGAGCACGGAGGCGTGTCGCGCGCCGGTGCCCGAGGGCAGGGTGCCCGGCAGCCCGTGCACGGTCAGGTAGCCGAGCAGCGCGAAGGCCAGCGCCTCCTTGGCGTCCGACGCGATGCCCAGGTCGTCGCTGGAGGACAGCTCGACGCCGGGCAGCTCATCGGCGATCATGCGCATCAGCGTCGGGTTGTGTGCGCCGCCGCCGGAGACGACGAGCCGGGTGACGCCGTGATCGCGGCAGGCGCCGGCCACAGTGACCGCCGTCAGCCGGGTGAGCGTGGCCAACACGTCCTGCGGGTCCGGTGTGGGCGCGTCGGCGAGGGCGGCGAGCAGGTAGGGCAGATGGAACAGCTCCTTCCCGGTGCTCTTCGGGCCGGGCAGCCGGTAGTACGGCTCGTCGAGCAGCCGCCGCAGCAGCTCCGGGTTCACCTGCCCGGCGGCCGCCCCGCGCCCGTCCCGGTCGTACTCCTCGGTGCCCCCGCTGAAGTGGCGCGCGGCGGCGTCGAGGAGCGCGTTCGCCGGACCGGTGTCGAAGGCGAGCGGGTCCGCGTCGGGAGCGACGACGGTGATGTTGGCGATGCCGCCCAGGTTCAGCGCGGCCGGGACGCCGGGCAGGCCACCCAGCAGCAGCGCGTCGAAGAGGGCGACCAGGGGAGCGCCCTGGCCGCCGGCGGCCACGTCGCGACCGCGTAGGTCGGCCACGACCGGGAGGCCGGTGGCCTCCGCGATCCAGGCCGGCTGACCCAGCTGGAGAGTGCCCCGAACCGTGCCGGCCTCGACCCAGTGGTGCATGGTCTGCCCGTGCGAGACCACCAGGTCGGCCTCGCCGTCGCACAGCTGGGCGAGGGCCCGCACGCCGGCCTCGGCGAAGGCCTGGCCGATGCCGGTGTCCAGCACGCAGATCGCCTCGGTGGTGGTCGCCGCGGGCGGCAGGGCCGCGGCGATCTGCGTGCGCAACTCGTCGGAGTACTGGTGGCTGAGCCGGCCCAGCGGTCGCATCCGCACTGTGTCGCCGCTCAGCTCGAACTCGGCTGCGGCGGCTTCGATGCCGTCGTAGGAGGTTCCGGACATCAGGCCGATCACGCGCATCACGTCCTCCTTCACGCCCGGCCGGCGGGCGCCGCTGCCGCGTCGTCGTCGACCTCGTCGGTACGTCCATGGTCGTACGGAGTCTCCGGGGCCGGGTGGAACCGGCTGGACACCGCGCCGACGACCAGGGTGATCAGGACGCCGATCGGGACCAGCCACTGCGCGGCGATGGCGGTGGCGGTGGTCGTCCCGGCCGTCGTCACATCGATCTTGACGTAGCGGACGATGTAGGTCATCACCGCCACGGTGACCAGGAAGGCGATCACCGCGTCGACCTGGTTGGCCCGCTTGACGAGACGGCCGAGCAGGAAGGCACCGAGCAACGCACCGTAGGTGTAGCCGGCGATGGTCAAACCGGTCAGGTAGACGTTTCCGGTGCTGGAGCTGAACGCGCAGGCGAAGACCGCCATCAGCACCGCCCAGACCAGGGTCATCACCCGGGCGAGCCGCAGCATCGCGTCGTCGGACGGGACCTTGCGGAAGAAGCTGTGGATGAAGTCGGCGACTGTGGAGTTCGACATCGAGTTCAGCGCCGAGGACAGCGAGCCCATCGCGGCGCCGAGGATGCCGGCCACCAGCAGACCCGAGATGCCCACCGGCAGGGCGTGCAGGATGAAGCTCGGGTAGAGGTTGTCGCTGCTCGCCAGGCCGAGTTCCTTGAAGGTCTGACCCTTGTTGTACGACCACAGCAGCGCGCCGACCAGGGAGAACGCGGCGAACTGGATCACCACGAAGATGCCCGAGGAGATCATCGCCTTCTGCCCCTCGCGCAGCGTGCGGGTGGACAGGATGCGCTGGACGATCAGCTGGTCCGATCCGTGGCTGGCCATCGCGAAGATCGCGCCACCGATGATCGCGGTCGGCAGGGCGAACGGGCTGGTGAGCACGTGCGAGAGGGCGAAGTTGGTGTCGAAGAGCTGGAACTTGCCGGCGTCCAGCGCCTGCGAGTAGCCGTCGAAGCCGACGGCGTGACTGAGCACCGCGATGGCCAGGATCGCCCCGCCCAGGTACAGCCCCATCTGGATGGCGTCGGTCCAGATGACCGCCTTGATGCCACCGAGGTAGGTGTAGACCACAGTGATGAGCGTCAGCACGATGATGATGGCCTGGTAGCCGACATTCAGCCCGAACTCGTCGAGAAGAAGCTTGATGGGGATGGCCGAGGCGAACAGCCGCACACCCTCGGCGAGCAGGCGGGTGAAGACGAACGTCACCGACGCCAGCCCCTGAAGTTTCAGGCCAAACCGCTCACCGAGGTACTGGTAGGCGCTGACGAACCCACCCCGCTTGTACAGCGGGATGAGCACCGCGGCCACGACGACCCGACCGATGACGTAGCCCAGGGCCAGCTCGACGTTGCCGAAGCCCTGACCGCTGTAGGCGCCGCCGGGAACACTGATCACGGTCAGGACGCTGGTCTCGGTGGCGACCACGGAGAACGAGACGGTCCACCAGGGCAGTCGACCCTCGCCCACGAAGTAGTCCTTGGCGGACTTCTGTTTACCGGACAGGCGTAGTCCGACGTAGGCGATCACCACGAGGTACAGCACGATCACAACGAGGTCGAGTTGACGCACGGCTCGCTCCCTACCAGCGGTTGTCAATAAGTGACGTTAGCCGAGAGTAACGCGAAACTTTTTGCCACCGCCCGTGCGGGCTGGTTACGCTGTGGTTTCAGCCTGCTGATACGGGGACTGTTCGCAGCTGCGCCCTCGGCCTGGCCTCTCCCCGCTGGCCGGCGACTGCACACCAGCGAGAGGAACGAGCACCCCGTGGACCTCAGCACCCTCGGCACCGAGACCCGCAACGACAAGACCGGCGACCTCGACCGGATGTCTCCCACCGAGTTGCTTCTCGCGATGAACGACGAGGACCAGACGGTCGCCGACGCCGTCCGACGGGCCGTGCCGGACATCGCCGCCGCCGTCGACGTCATCGTGGCGTCGCTCCGTCAGGGCGGACGGCTGATCTACCTCGGCGCCGGCACCAGCGGCCGGATCGGCATGCTCGACGCCGTCGAGATCCCACCCACCTTCGGTACGACGCCCGAGCGGGTCATCGGTCTGCTCGCCGGCGGGGCACGAGCCTTCGGCGTCGCCGTCGAGGGCGCGGAGGACGACCCGACCCGCGCCGTCGCCGACCTCGACGCAGTCGGCCTGACCGCCCGCGACACGGTGGTCGGTCTCGCCGCCAGCGGCCGTACCCCGTACGTGGTTGGTGGGTTGGATCACGCCCGCGCGCTGGGCGCGGCGACCGTCTCGGTGGCCTGCAACACCGACGCGGTGACCAGCCGGCACGCCGACGTCGCCATCGAGGTGCCCACCGGCCCCGAGGTGCTCACCGGCTCCACCCGGCTCAAGGCCGGCACCGCCGAGAAGCTGGTCTGCAACATGCTCTCGACAGCCACGATGGCCCGGCTCGGCAAGGTCTACGGCAACCTGATGGTGGACATGAACGCCACAAACGAGAAGCTCGTCGACCGGGCACGGCGGATTGTCGCCGAGGCCGCCGACACCGACCTCGACACGGCGGCGCGGGCGCTCGCGGCGGCGCACGGGCACGCCAAGACCGCCATCGTGCTGCTGTTGGCGAACTGCACCGCCGAGGAGGCCGCGGCCCGGCTGCGCGCCGCCGACGACGACGTCCGGGCGGCCGTCGCTGCCTGACCCAGGGGGTTGCGGTGGGCGCAGCCGGCGGTCGGCGGTGACCGTTGGTCACCTCGGCCGGAGCGGATGCCATATTGAGCGATATACCTAGGAGTCATATATATGCCTCTGAGGTATATCGCCCAACAGCACATCGACATGGCGATCCAGCCGTTGCGGACGCAGCCGGCCGGTTGCCGGCGCGTGACCGAAGCGCCCCGTCCATATCGGACGGGGCGCTTCGTGGTGTCAGTCGAGCTGCGTGTCTGGAACCGTTCGGTCCTCGTCCGCGTCGCCGTCGGGGGAGTTGGCCAGCTCGATCCGGGGGGACCGATCCGGCGGGAGGTGGGCGAAGTCGGCGATGACGACGACATCCACCTCTCCGTCGATCATCGTCTGCTCGACGGTCTCCCACGAGGCCCGCATGATTCCTGCGAATCGGTAGGAGTGTCGGCGAAGGTGGCTGAGACACCTCGCGACGGCGGGCTCCGACGGCTCGATGTGGGCGGGAATCCAGATTACGGCGATTTCCATGAACCTCTCCTGATCAACGTCGTGGACGCGAGTGGGTGATCAGGAGTTGTCGGGGCGGGGGAGGACCCCGCTCGACGGGACGGCTGGTAGCGCGCCTGTCGACGGCGGTGACGGTGAGCCCCGGGCGCAGCGGCGAGGTGGGCGGCGATGCTGCGGCTGTCGACGTGGGTGAATCAGCGCCGCCGGTGCCGACACCGGTCGGTGTCGACGCGAGCGCCAGCACGAACGCCGGTGGCCCCGGCGCGGGACGGGCGGGCGGGTTGGGCCGCTGTCCGGTGACGGCGGTCATCGTCGCCCGTGCCTGCTCCGACGCCCGGCCGTCGGACGTGCCGCCAGCGCCGCCCCGGGACACCGTCGCCGGTACGCGCGTCGACGGTGCCGGCGATGGCGGCGAGGCCACCCGTGCTCCCGGGGAAGCCGAGGCGGATGGTGCCGGTGTGGTCTGCGGCAACGACGACGGGGTACCGGCCGGCCGACTTGGCCGGGCGGTGGAGGGCTTGGCCGACGGCGTCGGCACCGCAACGGCCGACGGCAGCGGTAGTGGGTCCGTCGACGGCAGGGGTAGCGGGTCCGCCGACGGTAGAGGCACGGGCAGAGAGACGACAGCAGTCGGCAGGGGCAGGGGGACGGTCAGCTGCACCTCGACCACGTCGGCCACCGAAACCTTGATGGCCTCCGGCGAGGTGGCGACCTCCACCAGCGGGAGCCGCGACGGCGATGGGGTGTCGGCGTGGGCGGGGTCGGCACCCAGAGCCGCGCCGAGCGCCACCGCGCCGAGCGCCACCGGGGGGAGGCTGTGCCTCAGCCGCATCAGGCGGAGGCTGTCGGCAGCGGGGTCGCCAGGCATGCCCGGTCCGGCTCACCGGTCCGGTGCCGCTGGCCGAGCAGTCGCCCCTCGCACCCTGCCGTTCCCTCCATGCGCGGGTTCTTGCCCCGGCAGATGGCCGGCTACACCTTCCGTCGATATCTGGACCAAGCAATGTGGACGGACCTGTAGTGCACCTGGTCGATTCACACCCGAACTTCGGTCGGTGTCGGCGTGGGGTCAAGCGGCAGGTCACGCAGTCGGCGGATCGGCGTCGACAGGTAGATGATCGGGGACAGCACGGTGAGCGCCCCGAAGATCAACAGGGTGGTACGGGCGCCGAGTGGCCCGGCCAGGATGCCGGCGAGCAGGCCGCCGACCGGGATGGCACCCCAGGAGACGAACTTGACCGTGGCGATCACCCGGGACAGCAGTTCCGGTGGGCTGGCGAGCATCCGGTAGGTGCGGGTGGTCACGCTGAGCACCACAGTGGAACTCGCGAAGATGACGTTTCCGAGGGCGAAGGCCAGGAACGCGGTGGTGCCGGTGCCCAGCGGGATGATGAGCGCGCCGGCCACACCGACGAAGGCCGCGATGATCAGGCCGCGTGCGGTGCCGAACCGATCGGTGAAGCGGGTCGTCAACGCCGCGCCGATGAGCGCGCCGAGGCCGTCGGCGGCGATCAACAGCCCGACCATGAGCGGCGATGCGTGCAGCTCACGCATCAGGTAGAACGGGAACAGGGCGAGCATGGCGCCGTTGACGAAGTTCGTCGCGGTGGCGTCCCACATGGCCGGTCCGATGATCGGATGCCGGAGCACGAAGTGCCAGCCCTCGCGGATCATCGTGATCATCGGCGGCCGCTCGGCCGGTCGCTGCACCCGCCGGGCCGGCAGGGTGCGCAGCAACGTGGCGGAGAGCAGGTAGCTGACGGCGTCCACGAACAGCGTCGGCACCGCGCCCAGCAACTGCACCGCGAGGCCGCCCAGGGATGGCCCGCCCAGCGCGTTGGCGGCGTGCGTGCCGGAGGTGAGGCTGTTGCGGGCCTGCAACTGCGCGGCCGGCACGATCTCCGGCAGGAAGGTCTGGTTCGCCACGTCGAACAGCACGTTGGCGAAGCTCACCACCAGGGCGACCGCGATCAACTGGGCCACCGTCAGCATGTCGAACCACCAGGCCAGCGGGACCGACGCGATGGCGAGGGCCCGGACCAGATCCAGGGCGACCTGCATGCCGCGCAGTGGGAGGCGCTGCACGATCACGCCCGCCGGCAGGCTGATCAGAAGGTACGCCAGATAGCTCGCCGCCGTGATCAGACCCATCTCGAAGGCCGACGCGTGGAGCACTGTCAACGCGGTCAGCGGTAGGGCCAGTGTGCCGACCGCCGAGCCGAGTTGGCTGGTCGTGCCGGCGACCCACCACCGCCAGAATGCAGTAAGTCTCATAATGGAACTCACTATAGGGGCGCACGGGAGACGACGTCGACCCCGCCGATGCGGGATCGACCGACAATTCGCTGCCTATCGCGCTCGGCGCACCATCTCGCTGATCCAGGTGGGAGCGAACGGAGACGTACAGCCGGGGGAGGTGGGGTAGTCCTTGAGCACCTCAAGGCGTTCGCCGATGTCGATCGCCCGGCCGCGGTGCTCGGCGTGCTCGATACCGATCTGCGCCAGGCAGTGGTTCATCGCCCACTGCAGGCGATCCGGCGCGTCCTTCATCTCGGTCTCGATCACATCGAGCAGTCCCGGGAGGTCGAGACTCTCGGGCTTCTTCGTCACGCGTTCGGTGGTCAGCGCCCAGCCGGCACTCGCGACCACGGGATCCGGGTCGGCGAACCAGGCCAGCCGCAGCTCTTCGGAGTGCGGGCTCTTCTTCACCACGTAGTTCAGGAGCCAGTCGTGCACCTTCGGGGCGCGCGCCTCGCGCACCATGACGTCCAACTCGTCCCGCTCGAACGCCCTGGGACGGCAGATCAGGATTGCCAACAGTCGCGCCGAGGCTCCGCCCGTCGCCCAGAGCTGGCGCGCGAGATCGTGCTGCGTCTTCAGTCGCTTCGCCAATGCCCGAAGCGCGCCGAGGTTCACGCCATGATCGTCGCCGTGTCTGACGTTCACCTCGCGTGTCTTCTGGTCCTCCAGCTGGGCCAGTTCGGCCGTCACCTCGGCCAGCGTCGTCGTAGTCATCGCAGCCTCCTGCCCATCGGGACCGGACGTTTCACACTCGCGTGACGGGTATCCAGGCGTACCAGTGCGACCGGCGGTGAACAGCTTCACGGAGTGAGGGGGCACCTATCATGCCTGATCCACAGCCCACCATCGTGCTCGTGCACGGCGCGTTCGCCGAGTCGGCGAGCTGGAACGGTGTGCTCGAGCGGCTGGGCGCCGGGTACGACTCGGTGGCCGTCGCGAACCCGCTGCGGAGCGTGGCGGGCGACGCCGCGTACGTGCGGGATGTCGTCCGCTGGATCGGCGGTCCTGTCGTCCTCGTCGGCCACTCGTACGGCGGCATGGTGATCACGCAGGCCGCGGCCGGCGACACCTCGGTGCGGGCCCTCGTGTACGTCAACGCTTTGTGCCCGGACACCGGTGACTCGGCGTTGTCACTGTCCGGGAAGTTCCCCGGCAGCACCCTCGCCGACACCCTGGTGCAGTATCCGGTGTCGACCGGTGGGAACGAGGTGGCGATCGGCCAGGACCAGTACCACGCGCAGTTCTGCGCGGACGCGTCGGGCGACATGGCCGCGCTGATGGCCCGGACCCAGCGCCCGATCACCGAACAGGCTCTGAGTGACGGGCTTTCCGGCGATCCCGCCTGGCGCTCGCTGCCCAGTTGGTTCGTGTTCGGGGACGCGGACAAGAACATCCCCGTCGAGGCGCATCGGTTCATGGCCGAGCGGGCCAACCCCCGGGGGCAGCGCGAGGTCGTCGGCGGCTCGCACGCGATGGCGGTGGCCCGGCCGGGCGAGGTCGCCGAGACGATCATCGAGGCGGTCCGGGGTGTGAGCTGACGGTCCGGACGGACAGCTGACGGTGGGCCGACGACGAGAGGTCGCCGGCCCACCCCTGCTGGCTAGCGGACCCGCAGCTGCTGGTGGACCGCCGCGGTGGGGGCGTGGACCCGGTCACCGGAGTAGGCGACGTGCACCGGGTGCACCCCTGCGGGCAGTCCGTCGGTCGGCAGCTCGACGACGGCCGCGCCACCACGGAGCGGAACCACCTGCGTGGTGCCGCCGAAGGTGACGGCGACCTCGCCGGTCACCTTCGGAGCCTTAGGGTGCGGAGACTGTGCCCGTACGTCGACGGTCAGCGTGAACGTGCCACCGCGGACGACCGAGGCCGGCGTGGCCTTCGCCTTCACCGCGACCCGTGCCGGACCCGGAGGCGTCAGGGTGACCTGGGCCGAGCGTGACTTTTTCGGATCGACCACCGACGTCGCCACGACGGTGAGCGACGACGCGGTCTCCGTGGCGGCGACCGAGAGCAGACCCTCCGCGGAGATGGTGGTGCCCGCAGAGGTCGCACCCTGGACCGACCACGTCACCGCCGGGCTCACACCCTCGTTGGTCGTCACCTGGGCGGTGAACCGCCTTTCCCAGTTCCATCCCTTCGTCAGGTCCACCGTCGCCGGCGTCACCGACACGGAGTCGACCCCCGACCACAGGTGATCCCGGGCGAAGATCGTGAACAGCTGGCCCGCCGTCATTCCGTCGTGCGCCCCGGGGACCTGGGTCGTCGCGGCGGCGTACCCCCGGGCCCGGAAGTTGTCCGCGATGGTGTTCTGGGCGTTGAGGTTGCCCTCGAAGACGCCGTTGCCGAGGAAGACGGTGAGGTCGTCGTCCCCGACCGCGTTCGCGATGGTGTCGTAGTCCTGGGTGGTGAGCGACGGGTTGCCGGAGAAGTGTCCGTAGAACGCGAAGGTGGTCGGGTAGTTCCTGATGACGACGCCGCCCGTCATCCCGCCGTACGAGAACCCGGCGTAGGCCCGCCCGGAGCGCTCGGTCGAGACGTTGTAGCTGCTCTCGATGAGGGGCAGGATCGTCTGGACCAGGTTGTTTGCCGCGTTGGTCTGGTTGTAGGACGCGAAGCCGAGGCTGGTGCCCGTGAAGTGGTTGCCCATGGTGACGACCACCGTCGGCTCGATCTCGCCCCTGGCCGTCATGTTGTCCAGGATGTTCGGGACGTTCGCGGGGACCATGAAGTCGGTCTCGTCGCCGAAGATGCCGTGGGCGAGATACGCGACCTTGTACGGCTCCGCCCGGTTGGCGTCGTAGTTGGCCGGCAGGTAGACGCCGAGGTAGTGGCCGCTGTCGCCCAGAATCGTGGTGTACGGGACGTACTGGACAGTTCCTCGCTTCGCGCGGTCGGCCACCGGCAACTCGTAGTCCGCACGCGCCTTCAGCACCGGGTCGTTCTGCTTCTTGGCGTACGGCACGTGCACGGCATCGAGCACGTCGTTGTTTCTGACCCGGAACGAGGACTCGCCCGGCGGGCGAGGGTTCGTCGAGGCGGGGTCCCAGATGCGCTTGTTCTCCCAGCCCTGGGTCGGGTCCCAGACGCGGTACCAGTAGCTGAGACCTCCGGCGTGCAGCGGGACCGAAACCGACCAGTTCCCCTTCGGGTCCCGGGTCATGTCCCGGAGGAACTCGGTGCCGCCCGCGTGGTAGCGCCCCGGCCGCCACTCTTCCGGCTGGTAGCGCGTGGTGCCGGTGTCGACGTCGAGCAGGGTCAGATCCCCGGCGAGGCGGACCTGGGTGGCGTGGGGATTGCGGTAGACGAACGTGACTGTGTATCCGGTCGGTGACGTGCGGTCGGCCTTGACCGTCGCACCCGGCACGGGCGCGGGCCTGCCGGCGGCGGCAGCCGGCGCGGGGACGACGGCCCCCGCACCGAGTGCCGTGAACGCGAGAATCGAGATCGCAAGCCGGAGCCTGCGTCTTCCGGTCGTTTCCCTCATGCGCGAAGACTCCTTTGTGGTGGTCGCTCGTCGCGGTCTGGTCCGGTGCTGGGAGTTGAGGGCTCCGATGGCAGCTAAATCGAATTAGCATCGGGAGTGTGGCTGGGTACCCCTTTCGATGTCAAGGGTGTCCAGGGCCGAGGCCCGCCAGCGCCTCGACGGCTGCGCCACCCGCGGCCTGCGGGTTTTCCCAGCTGACCGCCGCTCGGATGGCAAGGTGAGGGCCATGGACAGGAAGCACGTCGAGGATTGGCTTGCCACCTACGAGCGGCTCTGGCGGACCCCGGGCACGGACGCGCTGGTCACGCTCTTCACCGAGGACGCGAGCTACCAGCAGGGGCCGTACTGGACGCCCGTCGTCGGCCTGCCGGCCGTCGCTCGGATGTGGGAGAAGCAGCGCAAGGGTCCCGACGAGGTGTTCCAGCTGACCACGGAGATCGTCGCGGTCGAGGGTGACACCGCCGTGTCGCGCCAGGAGGTCCGCTACGGCGACCCGGTCGACCAGGAGTACCGCGACCTGTGGGTCATGCGGTTCGCCGACGACGGACGGTGCCGCTCATTCGAGGAGTGGCCGTTCTGGCCGGGGCAGCAGCCCGCCGAGCCGTCCGACGGCTCCTGACCTGAGACGGTTGCGGTGGCGACGCCCCAGCCACCGGGTAGGGGACCTGACCGACAGGCCGTCGGATGGGTCGCACTACCTACCGTGAGCTGGGGCGTCACCGTGACGATGTCGACCCGTCAGACCGGGGCGGCCGGGCAGCTCGCTCCGGTCGGCGGTGTGGTTCTGGTGATGAGGTACCGCTCCACCTGACGACGGGTGCACTCGGTCCGTGGGTAGCTGGCGTGGCCCGACCCCTCGTAGGTGACGAGGTGGCCCCGGCTGCCGAGCTGGCGCACCACCCGTTGCGCCCCGTCGTACGGGGTGGCCGGGTCGTACCGTCCGTTGAGCACCAGCAGCGGCGCGCTCGTGCGTACCCGCAGCTGATGTTGTGGGTTGGTCGCCGTCCAGCCCAGGCAGATCGCGCCGAAGCGGACGGCCAACGGGGAGGCCCGCAGGTGCGGTGCGGCGGCGCGGGACAGTTCGAGATACCGGTTCCAGTCGGCGAACCCGTCGATCGGCAGCGACCAGTCCTGGCAGAACGCCGGTAACGCGTACTCGGTCAGGTCCTTGTCGCCGTCGACCGGCACCATCGGGGACGCGAGTGAGGCGGGCTCGCCCCGTTCCAGCGCGAGCAGCATGTTAGCGAGATCGGCCCAGGTCGCGTCGAAGAAGTTGACGAAGGTCGCGAACCCAAGCTCGAACCAGGTCAGCGGGGTGCCGGTGGCCGCGTCGACAAGCGTGCCGGCATCGGCACGGCGCATCAGTTGGTCGTAGAGCGCCGGCACGTCACGTCCGTGCAGCGCGCAACCGGAGTTCCGCTCGCACCAGGTCACGAACTCGTGGAACAGCGTCTCGTTACTGGCCGCCCCGCTGCGGAAGTACTCCCGGCCCCCCTGGCTGTGGTCCATCACGCTGTCCATGACCAGTGCGCGGACGCGGTCGGGGAACAGCTCGGCGTAGGACTGTCCGATCAGTGTGCCGTAGGACCACTGATAGAAGCTCAGCTGTCGCTCACCGAGTGCGGCCCGGATGGCGTCCGTGTCACGCGCGACGCTCACACTGTCGAGGTGGTCGAACAGTGGGCCACTGTGAGCGCGGCAGTCGTCGCGCAACTGGCGGTTGTAGGTACGGAGTCGCTCGAACTCCGCAGCGTTGACGGGTGCCAGGGAGGGGTGCTGGCCCAGCAGCTCCGATGAGCAGCGCACCGGTGCGCTACGGACCGTGCCCCGGGGGTCGAAGCCGACGATGTCGAAGCGGCGCAACACGTCCGGCCCGAGCTGGCTGGCGGCCGTCAACGCCACGTCCACCCCGGACAGGCCGGGACCGCCGGGGTTGAAGACCAGGACACCGATGCGGGCGGCCGGATCGGTGGCGGGTCGCCGGGCCAGGGCCAGCGGGAAGGTCTCCCCGCCCGGACGGGCCCAGTCGACCGGCAGGCGCAGGGTGCCGCACCGCGTACCCGGATCGTCGGGTTGTTCCGGGCACGCCCGCCAGTCGATCCGACCGTTCCAACCGCCGGTCGTGTCCGCGGCGACGGGCCCGGTGCCGCCGGCCGTCGGCGTGGTGCCCGCGAGCGACGGTGGGGCGTTGAGCGAGAGGGCGACGAGGACCGCGACGACGGCCGAGAGGCTACCGAGGAGCCGCCGGCGTCGACGGGCGACCCCGCGGGGATGCCGGAAGGTGGTTCTCTTCGTGGTCAACATTCGTCCAGCCTGCCGACGCCCGGTCCACGTCGGATCCATGCCGGTCCGCAGCCGCTCGGCGCAGGGCATTCACCGGTACGCCTCAAGCCGTTCGGACAGCACCGTGGCCTGCGGATGACCGACCCGGTCGAGGATCGCCAATGCCTGCCGCCACAGGTCGACCGAGGTGTCGTGGTCGCCCACCGCCTGATGGGTGTCGCCGAGGCGGACGAGTGTGTCCGCCCGTCCGCAAGGGTCCTGGACGTCGGAATAGAGCGCCAGCGCGCGCCGGTAGCAGTCCGCAGCGGTCGGATGCTTCCCGAGGCCCTGATAGGCGAATCCGAGACTGTCCCAGGTGTGGGCCGCGCCGAGCCGGTCCTCGGCCTCCTCGTAGAGCGCCAGCGCCTGCTCGCAGTAGGTGATGGCGCGGGCGTGCTCGTCCAGCCGCGCGTGGCTCCAGCCGAGAGCGTTGAGCGCTGCCGCCTCGCCGAGCCGGTCGTCGGTGCTGCTGGCCAACGCCAGTGCCTCCCTGGCATGCGGCAGTGCCGCTCCGGCGTCGCCCTCGATGTCGGAGAGCCAGGCGAGGTGCAGGTGTGCGCTGGCCTGCCCCGGGCGGTCGCCGGCCTGGTCGTACCGTGCCATCGCGCGCCGGAGGTGATGGTGGGCCGCATCGAACCGGCGGTGCTGGATGTGGGCCAGCGCGAGGTCCCGGTGGGCCAGCGCCTCGGCCCGTGGATCACCGCGGCGCTGCGCGACCGTTACCGCGATGGCCTGTACGGCGGCCAGGTCGTGCCACTGTGAGAGCCGGCTGAGCAGGGGAGTGAGGGCCTGGGCGAGGTGCCCGGCGTGGGCGTCGAAGCTGTGCGTGGCCGCGTCGTCGACGGCGGCCAGCAGCACCCGCTGTTCGATGGTGAACCAGGCCAGCGCGGCCCGGTGGTCGGCGAACGCCGACGGTGACGCGTCGGTCGGCAGGGGCGGCGGATCGAGCGGCTGCCAACCAGCGTCGACCAGCCTCGCCGCGTCACGGGCGACACGCAGGTAGTGGTCAAGCAGGCGCCTGCGGACGGCGCTACGGTCGGCCGGGCGGTCGAGCGCGTGCGTCAGCTCCTCGCCGTAGGCGCGGAGCAGATCGTGACAGCGGAAGCGGTTGGGGGACTGCTCGGCCAGCAGGTTCGCCCGGGTCAACTCGTCGAGCGCCGGCCGGATCATGGGCGGTGGCGCTCCGGCGAGGCTGGCTGCTGCCGCCGCGCTGACGTCGGCGGCGGGGTGCAGGCTGATCTGCCGGAACAGTCGGGCCGCGTCCGCGCTGAGCAGTCGGTATGACCAGGAGAGCACGGTACGCACGTCGGTGGCGGCATCGCCGGTGGCCAGGGCGGCGAGCCCGCCCCGGCTCGCCGCGAGATCGTCGGCGATGGCCTGGAGCGGAAACGTGGGCCGGGCGGCGGCTCGCGCGGCCACGATGGACAGGGCCAGGGGCAACCGCGCGGTACGTCTGATCAGCTCGTCCACCGCTGCCGGCTGGGCGGCGGCCCGCTGCGCACCCAGTCGGCGGACGAGCAGTTGGCGCGCTTCGCCGTCGCTGGGCAGGTCCAGGGCGAGGGGATGGGCGCCATCGGTGGCGACCAGGCCGGGCAGGGTGTGGCGACTCGTCACGAGCACAACGCAGCCTGTCGATCCTGGAAGCAGCGGCCGCACCTGTTCCGCGTCGCGGGCGTTGTCGAGCAGCACGAGCAGCCGTCGGTCCGCGGTCAGGCTGCGGTACAGGGCGAACTGGGCCGCCGGCTCCGCGGGGATTTCCAGGGGTTTCACACCCAGGGCGGGCAGGAGCGAGCGTACGACGACGGCCGAGGGTGACGCCTCCTGCGTCGCGGTGCCGAATCCACCCAGGTCGACGTGGAGCTGCCCGTCGGGGAAATGATGCAGGTTGTCGTGCGCCCAGCGCAGCGCCAGCCAACTCTTTCCGACGCCGCCCGTACCGGTGATGACGACGGTGCTGGCCGAGCGGGAGTCACCGAGCAGCAGCGTGGTGAGCCGGGCCAGCTCCGCGGCCCGGCCGGTGAACAACGTCGGTGGGGCTGGCAGCTGCCGGGGGACGATTCGCGGCGCGACTCTTTCCGGTGGCCGCGGATCGGATGTCAACAGCTCCCGCTCCGCCCGCAGGATGCGGGTGTGCAGGTGTTGGAGATCGGGGCCGGGCTCGACTCCCACCTCCTCGGCGAGGAGGTGGCGGAGCTGCCGGTACGTCGCCAGCGCGTCGGCACGCCGGCCGGTCCGCGCCAGGGCCACCATCAGTTGCCCCCAGGGGCGCTCGCGCAGCGGATCGGCGTCGACCTGGCTCCGCAGCGGTTCGATCAGCTCGTGATGCCGTCCGGCACGCAGCTGGAGGTCCGCCACCTCTTCCGCCAGGCTCGACCGCTGCTCCTGGAGCCGCGCTCGGACGGAGAGCAACACCCCCCAGCCCGGGAGGCCCGCGAACGGCTCCCCACGCCAGAGCGCCAACGCGGCCTCGAACGACTCCTGGGCGGCTGGCCAGTGACAGTGCCGCAGCGCGGAATACCCGCGCTGGGCCAGGTCGTCGAAGGCCACGCTGTCCACCGTCAGCCCGTCCAGGGCGAGGCGGTAGCCGGTTGGCCCGGCGAGGATGGCGGGGTCGGGGAAGCCGGGGGAACGCAGCGCCCGGCGCAACGCCCAGACATAGGTCTTCACGTTGCCGGCTGCCGTCTTCGGTGGGCGCCCCTGCCACAGCTCGTCGACGAGTTGGTCGATGGACCACCCGGTGCCCGGCTGCGACATCAGCACGGCCAGGAGGCGTACCTGCATCGGCGTGCCGAGGGCCAGCCGTTCCCCACCGGCAGACCGCACCTCGACCGGTCCGAGCAGTTGGTACCGCGCCGCCGGTGGCGCCCCAGCGGGGTCCATCGCCTCATCGTAGGGGCCCGAACCATTCCGCCTCATCGGCTGGACGGCCGCGGCCCGCGCCCGTCTCCTGGTGTGCTCCGTCACGCAGGTGGGCATGGTCAGGACGTTGGGGTGCCGCGAGGTGGCTGCTACAGTCGAGATTGTTGCGGCCGCAAATTTATCAGCGGCAACTACTTTGGGAAGGATGCCTCCGATGACCAAGCTCTCCGTCATCTACTACTCGTCCACCGGTACCCTCCACGCCATGGCCAAGCGCCTCGCCGAGGCCGGCGAGAAGGCGGGCGCCGAAGTGCGGCTGCGTCAGGTTCCGGAGCTCGCCCCGGCGGAGGCCATCGCCTCCAACGCCGCCTGGAGCCAGCACTTCGACGCCACGAAGAACGAGCCGAAGGCGACCGCCGACGACGTCGTCTGGGCGGACGCGGTGCTGTTCGGCACGCCCACCCGCTACGGCAACGTGGCCAGCCAGCTCAAGCAGTTCATCGACACCCTCGGCCCGCAGTGGGCGCAGGGCCTGCTCGCCGACAAGGTGTACGCCGGCTTCACCGCATCCATGACCGCGCACGGCGGCCAGGAGTCGACCCTTCTGGCGCTCTACAACACCGTCCACCACTTCGGCGGTCTGGTCGTCGCCCCGGGTTACACCGACCCGCTGAAGTTCGCCGACGGCAACCCGTACGGCGTCTCGCACGTCACCGGCGGAAGCAACGACGCCCCGCTGGGCGATGCCCAGTTCGCTGCCCTCGACCACATGGCCGAGCGGGTCGTCAAGATCGCCGGGAAGCTCAGCGCCTGAGCGCGCTGGCACGTAACGCACGCCCGCGTCGACGCGGGTGCTCAGCTGGGCGAGGGCCGGTCTCCCACGATGGGAGACCGGCCCTCAGCGTCCTCACACCGCGACCGCCGCGATGGCGGCAAGCGGCCGATGCTCGTCGGTGCCGGGCCGCCGGAGACGTTCCACCTCCCGGAAACCGGCTCGGCCGAGTCGTTCGGAGACCTCGTCGACCGGCCAGCGGTAGGCGGTCAGGACCTTGTGGTCGAAGGCGCCGACCTCCTCGGCGTCGAAGACGCCCAGGACCAACCGCCCGGCCGGGACCAGCACCCGCCGGAACTCCTTGAGCATGCCGTCGAACTCCGGCGGCGGAAGATGAATCAACGAGTACCAGGCCAGGATGCCGTCGATGGAGTCCTCGGCGACGTCGAGGCGTTCCATCGAACCGAGGTGGAACTCGACGCCCGGGTGGGACGCCCGCGCATGCGCGATGAACTCGGGGACGAGGTCGATCCCCATCACGTCGACGCCAAGCTCACGAAGGTAGCCGGTGAGGTGGCCGGGCCCGCACCCCAGATCGAGCACCCGGCCGGGCCGGCTGCCCAGGTGTCGTCTGATGAGGGCGAGGTCGTCGGCGTCCACCTGCTGGCTCGTGCCGAACAGCTCGATGTAGAGCTCCGCGACGGACGTGTAAGCCTGCCGTACCGTGTCCGTTTCCATCGCGGCACTATACGGGCCACCCGACCTTGCCCAGGCGGCCTACCGTGATGGCCATGACACGTCGAGCCACACTGGCCGGCATTTCTGCGGGCCTGCTCCTGCTGGGTTGCTCGGTTGGCGCGCCGACGAAGAGCGAACCCAGACCTGAATCCGTGCCGGTGTCGGCCGCCAGCGCCGATGCCACCACGACGGCCGAGGCGATCGGCCTGCTGCGTGGCGGCACGGCGTTCGTCAATCAGACGAGTTATCGCAGCGACGTCGACATCGCCAGTCAGATCACGTCGCTGTCGCACACCGACAACGTCCACAAGCGCTTGACCGCCAAGGTTACGGCGCCGGGTGGGGTCATCGACATCCGGATGATCGACGACGAGGTCTACATGAAGACCAGTCTGTTCCGCGGTGTCGGCGACGGATGGACGGTCCTCGACCCGGCCCGGGTGCCGTCGGACTTCGCCCTGAGCTTCGCACCGGGCAAGAACGACTCCGGCGGCTCCGGCCGCCTGATCGACGCGATTGTCACCGCACGAGCGGACGGCCCGGAGATCTCCGGGACGATCGACGCGACCCGGATTGCCGCCGGTAACGGGATCAGCTTCCGCCCCGGTCCCGGTGGTGTCTTTCCGGACAGCGCGCGCAGGCACACGTTCCGGGCATCGCTGGACACCGAGGGTCGACTGGTCAGCTTCCTGATGCCGGAGGCCAGCGGGCTGCCGAACGCGTCCCTGCGCTACAGCGACTTCGGTACGACAGTCACTGTCGCTCGGCCGCCCGGAGCGATCGCCGCCCCCGACGCCCTCTATCCCCAGCTCGGCCTGGGCGAAGGGAAGTAGCGGCGACCGGCATTTGCCCTCTGCGGCTAATGCAGTTAGCCTTTAGCTAATCGCGTTAGCTTCAGTGGAGGGCGTCATGACCGAATACCTGGACATTGCCGGCAACACCATCGCCTACGAGGCCACCGGGCAGGGCCCACTGGTCGTCCTGGCACACGGCATGGGCGACAGCCGGCACTCGTACCGGTTCGTCGCGCCGGCCCTGGCCGCGGCCGGATACCGGGTCGCCAACGTCGACATCCGTGGCTGCGGCGACTCCAGCCTCGGCTGGGGCGGCTACAGCCGCACCGACATCGCTGATGATCTCGTCGCTGTCGTGCGCCACCTGGGCGGACCGGCCGTGCTCATCGGCCAGTCGATCAGCGGCGGTGCCGCGACCATCGCGGCCGCCACCGCGCCCGAGCTGATCGTCGGCGCCATCGAGCTGGCGCCGTTCACCCGCGCACAGTCCTTCGACCTCGGCGGGTTGGTGCGGGTGAAGCGCTTCCGGGCCGGCTCCCTCCAACTGGCGCAGGTACTCATGCGGGGCAGCCTGGCGAACTGGAAGAAGTACCTCGACGTGGCGTACCCCACCAAGCCCGCCGACTGGCACAGCGAGCTGGCGCGCATCGAGGCCAAGTTGAGTGAGCCCGGCCGGATGAAGGTCCTCCAGGCCATGGCCAGGACCAGCCCAGCCGACGCCGGTCGGCAACTGCCCAACGTCACCTGCCCGGTCCTGGTGATCCAGGGCAGTGCCGACCCCGACTGGGCCGACCCGCGGGCCGAGGGCGAGCGCATCCTCGCCGACCTGCCGCGAGGGCTCGGCGAGCTGGCTGTCATCGAGGGCGCCGGCCACTACCCGCACGCCCAGACGCCCGACGAGGTCCTCGCCCTGACCCTGCCCTTCCTCGCCCGGACGCTGACCAATGCCTAAGGCCCGGCTCACCCCGGCATCGGTCACCGAAGCCGCCGCCGCGCTGGTCGACGAGGTCGGCTTCGACAACCTCAGCATGGGCCTGCTCGCCGAACGGCTCGGGGTCAAGACCCCCTCGCTCTACAAGCACGTCACCAGCCAGGCCGAGCTGGCACACCGGATCGCCGTCCTGGCCATGACCGAGGCCGGCGATGCCATCCGCGACGCCATCCAGGGCCGGTCCGGCAGCGATGCCCTCGCCGCGGGCGCGCAGGCGATGCGGACGTACGTGCGGGAACACCCCGGCCGGTACGCGGCCGCCAACGCCACCCGCCCGACCGGCCCCGACGACCCGTTCATCCCGGCCAGCGAGCGGGTGCTCGCCTCCTGGGCCGCAATGCTCAGCGGGTACGACCTGGATCCCGGCCAGGAGATCCACGCCATGCGGACGCTGCGCAGTGTCCTGCACGGCTTCGCCACCCTGGAGGCGGCCGGTGGCTTCCAGATCGACGCGTCCGTCGACGAGAGCTTCACCTGGCTGATCAACTTCATCGATCAGGGCCTTCGTGCCGGCGCCGCCAGCGGCAGCGACGCCGCCCGCTGACACCGGGAGCCTCGACCCGTACCGGCTGCTCGCGGTCGCTCAACGCGCGTTCGGCATCCTGGAGCAGGAGCTGGGCGCACTGGATGACGTGGATCCGGTCGAGCGCCTGCGCGCGATCTGCGCGGCCTACCTGACCTTCGCCGAACGCCGGCCCCATCAGTGCCGGGTGATGTTCGGTGCCGTCTGGGACGCTGGGCAGGCCCTTGAGCGGGCCCCGGAAATGGCGGCCGAGCTAGCCGTGCTCGGCATGGGAGCTTTCGAGGTCTTCACCGGGGCTGCGCGACTCCATCATCGACCGGATGGCGCTGCTGCGCTGAGCGGACGGCTCAGGCGTACGCGAGCAGGAAGTCGACGGTGCCGGTGCCGCCGGGCTGGCCGGCCGGGACGGGCAGGCCAGGCTCGCTGTTCAGGACGTAGAACCCGCCGCTGCCGATCAGACGGGGCGTCACGGCCAGCATCTGCACGGCCATTGTCGCCCCGGTCGGTAGCACCACGCTGTCCAGCAGGAGTCGGAAGAGGTTCCCGTTCAGGTTCGCGACGTGCAGCACCCGGTACGAGCGCGGGGCGGGCAGGCCGGTGCTCGTCAGACCCCAGATCGGCACGATCTGGTTGCGCCAGCGCGACGGGTCGTTGCTGATCGCACTGTCGTGGTTGTTGAGTTGGGTCTGGATTCCCGAGTGGATCCCGGCCAGGTGGATGTGTAGCTGGTCCTGCATCCGGATCGTCGGGTCGGCGGAGTTGACGCCCAGCCCGATATGCGGGTAGACGACGTGCCCCGGCTGCCCCGGCTGCGCGTTGTTCCACGCCTCCAGCCAGTAGTTGGGCGCGTTGGCGGTGGTGATGAACGGGCACTCGATGCCGCTGATCCGGCAACTGGGCACGAGCAGAAAGTCGTGGTTCGACCCGGTTCCTCCATTGAGGACGACGTATGTGGGAGTCGTGCGCAGACACTGGGGGAACGGTGGGCCGGTTTTCGTGCCCTCGCAGACCTGGACCCGGTCCCACAGGTCGTACCTGCCACCGGTGTCGGTGGGGTAGCCGCACAGGGCCGAGGGTGTGGGGCAGGCCGCGGCGCCCGGGCCGCCGGGGGTCGATGGGGAGGGTTCGGGGGTCGGGCCGCCGTCGGCCAGCGCCCGGGCCGCGCCGGCCAGACCCAGCAGTCCCGTGGCGCCGGCGGTCCCGGAGAGTCTGACGAACTGACGTCGTGGCATTCCGCCCATCGTCATCCTCCGTGGTTGCCGTGCCGAGGCGAACATGAACGTGTCGAGATTAGGGCGAAAGTGGGCATTCGGCGCGTCGCCCGGCGAACGGGTCGCCTGATCGTGTCGCCGTCGTGCGACGATTTCCGGCGTGGCAGAGACTGCGGCGACGTTGACCGAGATCCGTGCTCGGATCGACGAGCTGGATCGAGAACTGGTCGGGCTGCTCGCCCGGCGGGAGGCACTGGTCCGGCAGGCCGCCCCGCTCAAGAGCGACGCTCAGGCGGTCCGTGCGCCGGACCGGGTGGCGCAGGTGGTGGCCCGGGTTCGCACGTTGGCCAGCGAGGCCGGTGCCGACCCGGATCTGATCGAGCGAATCTACCGGAGCATGATCCAGGCCTTCATCGACATGGAGACCGACGAGCACCACCGCGTCACCGGCGGGTCGGCGCCGAGAACGCGGTGATCGCTCGGGACGTGCGCGCTCAGGTGGCGGAGCGGCTCTCACCGTCCGGGCTCGCCACGGCGGGCGGCGCGTAGCCGAGCTCGTACGAGATCTTGTTGGCGGTCTCCAGGAGCAGCGGAAGGTTGCTCTTGAGCTGGTCGAGGCTTGCGATGACCTCGATCGCCGTGATCGAGGCGGCGGCGATGACCTGCCCCCGCGAATCCCTGATCGGCGCGGCCACACACATCACGTATGCGTCGTGCTCGCCGTTGTCCACGGCCCAGCCGCAGTCGTGGATGCGGGCGAGTTCGGCTTCCAGGGCGTCGTTGTCGGTGAAGGTGGTGTCGGTGAACTTCTCGAAGACGACGTGGGAGAGCAGTCGGTCGCGTTCCTGCCGGGGGAGGTAGGCCAGGATCGTCTTGCCCACGGCGCTCGCGTAGATGGACACGGCGCGTCCCACCCGCGAGGGCAGCTTGACGGCGTCGAACGCCGGACTGTCCACCTTGTCGATATAGATGATCTCGTCGCCGGTCAGTTGCGCCAGGTGTACGGTGTGGCCGGTCGCGCGTTGCAGCGCACGCAGGTGCGCGGCTGCGGGCTGGCGGAGGTCCATCGAGCCGAGCGCGAGCTCGGACAGCTCGATCAGGCCGCTGCCGAGCACGTAGGTGCCCGCGCCGGTGCGGCGGACGAAGCGCGCGGACTCCAGTGTCTGCAGGATGCGCAGGGCTGTGGACTTGTGGACGCCGAGCACGTCCGCAGCCTCCGTAAGGGACAGCGGGTGCTCCGCGGATCGACGGATGAGGTCGATCGCGCGGCGGATTGATTGCGCCAAGGCTGTGTCTCCCCTCGCGCGACGGACAGCACCGTCGCAGTCATTGCACATTATGCAATATAGATGACGCGATGCGCAATCGCCACTTGACACCGTTGCACATGGCGCTACGATCGTTGCAATTTAATCGGTTCGGTGCCAACACGTAACAGTGGAGTAACGATGGGTAATAAGCGCGCTCATTTCGGCATCGCCAGGGCGACATGTGCCCTCGGCCTGGTCGCCACCCTCCTGACCGGTTGCGGCTCGGACGGCGATTCCGGCGACGGCGTCACCAAACTGACCTTCGCCGCCTCGACCTTCGGCGACCCGGGTCGCGGGCCGCTGTTGACCAAGTGGCTCGACGAGTTCAACCAGAGCCAGACCAAGGTCCAGGTGTCCGCCGCCGCGGTGCCGTACCCGACCTTCGGCCAGACCGTGCTCACGCAGATGGGCAGCGGCAAGGGCCCCGACCTGGTCCGCTTCGACATGCCCGAGTTCGAGGCGGCCTCGGACGCCGGCCTCATCGCGCCGCTGGACAAGGTGATCGACGCCAGCAAGTACGACCTGCTCAAGCAGCCGGACCAGTTCATGGTCCACGACGGTGTCCGGCACGGCGTCATCTTCGAGGCGTCGAACTACGCGATGTTCTACAACGCGGACCTGATCCCGACGCCGCCGACCACCTACGAGCAGTTCACCTCCACCGCGAAGTCGCTGACCAAGGGTGACGTCTTCGGCCTGGCGTTCCGTCAGACGGAGGCCGAGGAGGCCGGTGTCTGGCAGGACATCTTCAACTACGTCTACGGCTTCGGCGGTGCGTGGTCCGACGGCAAGAACCTGACAATCAACTCGCCGGAGAACCTCAAGGGCCTGCAGGCGTTCAAGGACCTGTACGACGCGAACGTGATCCCGCGCGGAGCGGACGCGGCCACCTTCCGGCGGATGTTCGCCGAGGGCAAGGTCGGGATGGAACTCAACAACGGCGGCTACGTGACCGCCACCCGCGGCCAGAACGCCAAGCTGAACTTCAACGTCGCGCCCATCCCGTTCCCGGTCCGCAAGCAGGGCGCGATCCTCGCACCGATCGTGATCAACGAGGCGAGCGAGGGCAAGGACGAGGCCGGCACCTTCATCAAGTGGGCGCTGGAGCCGCAGAACCAGGTCAAGCTGCAGGAAATTCTCGGCGCGAGCAGCGTGGCCACCACCACGCAGCGCAGCGCGGAGGCGCTCAAGGCGACCCCGTTCCTCCCCGTCTTCGACGGACTCACCGAGACCAGCCTGCCGCAGATCGTGCTGGGGTTCGAGGCCAAGACGCCGGACATCCGCAAGGTGGTCGTGCAGAACGTGGTCGCGGCACTGCAGGGCAAGGCCGACCTCAAGTCGGCACTGGATCGCGCCCAGCAGCAGGCGAGCGAACTGGTCCGCTGACCGCTCGACACAGCGACGCTGCCGGCGCAACGATCCGTGCGCCGGCAGCGTCCTTCCCCCAGAAGGATCGAACCCGATGACTGTGGTCGAGCAGACCGGAGCACCGAAGACAACAACCCCAGGTCGGCCCCGGCGCCGGCCCAGCCCGCTGGGTAGCAAGTGGACGCCGTACCTCTTCCTGGCACCCGCCGCCCTGTTCATCCTCGTCTTCCAGGCGGTACCCCTCGTTCAGGAGGTGTACCTCAGCTTCACCAGGACGAGGCTGCTCAACCCCACCCGCAGCGAGTGGGTCGGGCTCGACAACTTCAACCGGATCTTCGGCGACCCCGAGTTCCACCGCACCCTGCTGATCACCGTCGTCTACGTGATCACCTGTGTGGTCGTCGCGATCGGCGCCGGACTCGCCGTCGCGCTGCTGCTCAACAAGAAGTTCCGCGGCCGGGGCGTGGCGCGGGCACTGGTGACCGTCCCCTGGGCCGCTCCGGGCATCGCGGTCGCGCTCATCGCCACCTGGATGCTCAACGCGCAGTACGGCATCGTGAACCGGTTCCTCGACGCGGTCGGGCTCGGCGTGCCGGGTGGCGCCATCCTGGACAGCTCGCGCTACGCGCTCCCGGCGGTGCTCGCCACGACCATCTGGCAGCTGTTCCCGTTCACCTCAGTGGTGCTGCTCTCCGCCCTGCAGTCCGTTCCGCAGGACCTCAACGAGGCCGCGACAGTGGACGGCGCCGGACGATGGGCCACCTTCCGCGCGGTCACCTGGCAGGTCATCAAGCCGACAGTGGGCCTGCTGGCCCTGCTGATGACGATCTGGTCGCTGCGACGGTTCGAGCTGATCTGGTTGATGACCAAGGGCGGACCGGTCGGTGCCACCGAGACTCTCGTCATCGACCTCTACTCGCAGGCGTTCGACTCGAAGGAACTCGGATCGGCGGCGGCCATCGGAATGGTCGGCGTCGTCATCTCGCTCATCGTCATCATCGGCAGCCGACTCGTCGCCCGTGCCGTGGAAAAGGGGGAGGTCCGATGAGGCGCTTCCGATTCGGTGTCACCGCGCGGATCGTCGCCGTGCTCGTCGTGCTGGGCGTCGCGGTGTTCCCGCTGTACTGGATGTTCGTCACGGCACTGTCCAGCAACAGCGACCTCTTCGCCGATCAGCCCCGCCTCACGCCCGACCTCGGCCAGTTCGGGGTCTTCGTGGACGCCCTCGCCGAGGGCAAGGCGGCCGGGTGGCTGCTGAACAGCCTGATCATCGCCGTCGGCACGATGGTTCTCTCCGTCGGCCTGGGCATCCCGCTCGGCTACGCGCTGTCCCGGTTCTCGTTCTGGGGCAAGGCCGTGCTGACCGTCGTGCTGCTGTTCACACAGATGCTTCCCGAGGCGCTCATGGTCGTCCCGCTGTTCGCGCTGTTCCGCCGCTTCGAACTGCTCGACTCGCTGACCGGCCTCGTCCTGGTGAACTCCGCCTTCGTCCTGCCGATCGTCGCGCTGATCCTCAAGGGCGCCATCGACGGCATCCCGAAGGAGCTGGAGGAGGCCGCGCGCGCCGACGGCGCCCGGCCCTTCACCACCCTGACCCGCATCAACGTGCCGCTCATCGCTCCTTCGATCGCGGCCACCGCGGTCATCGCCTTCTTCCACGCCTGGAACGAGTACGTCTTCGCGGTGACGTTCATCTTCAACCCCGATCTGCAGCCGGCCTCCGTCGGCATCGCGAACTTCATCGGCGAACTGGGTACACCGATCCAGACGGTGATGGCTGTCGCCTTCCTGTTCACGCTGCCCGCCGTCGCCTTCTACCTGTTGGTGCAGAAGTACGTGGTGTCCGGCATGACCGCCGGTGCGGTGAAGGGTTGAGCCGAAAGATGAAGATCGTCTCTGTCGACACACTGGTCGTCGACTTCTACCGTACGAACCTCGTCATCGTGCGGGTCCACACCGACGAGGGGATCATCGGGCTCGGTGAGGCCACCCTTGAGGGCAAGGAACGTGCTGTCCAGGGCGCCATCGCCGAGCTGGCCGAGGCGGTGGTGGGCCTGGATCCCACAAGCATCTCGAAGATCCTCTACGAGACCGCGCGGGACTGGTACTGGCGCGGCGGGCCGGTGATCATGACGGCGTTGAGCTCGCTGGAGATGGCCCTCTGGGACATCTCGGCGCGCGAGCTCGGCGTACCGGTCTCCCGGCTTCTCGGCGGCGCGACCCGCGACCGGGTCCGCGCGTACGCCAATGGTTGGTTCTCCGGTGCCGTCACGCCGGAGGACTACGCGGCCGCCGCGCGACGGACTGTGGAGTCGGGCTTCCGGGGCCTCAAGTGGGACCCGTTCGAGAACTACGACCTGACCATCACCACCGCGCAGTTGGACCGGGTGCTGGCCCAGATCGACGCCGTCCGTCAGGCGGTGGGCCGCGAGGTGGAGCTGTTCGTCGAGGGGCACGGCCGCTTCGACGTCCGCCACGCCATCAAGGTCGCCAACGAGATCGCCCAGTTCGACCCAGTGTGGTTCGAGGAGCCCTGCCCACCGGACAACCTCGATGCGCTCGTCGACATCCGTCGCGCGTCGCCGGTGCCGATCGCCGCGGGGGAGCGGTGGTACGGGCGACAGGGCTTCGCGCCGGCGCTGGCCCGCCAGGCGGTCGACTTCGTCCAGCCCGACGTGACGCACGCCGGCGGGATCGCCGAGCTGGCCTTCATCTCCACGCTCGCCGCGACCAGCTACGTGGGCTTCGCGCCGCACAACCCGAGTGGTCCGCTCAGCACTGCCGCGACGCTGCAACTCGGGGCGACGTTGCCCAACTTCCGGTACCTGGAGATCATGGCGACCGACGTGCCCTGGCGTCCCGAGATCACCAACGAGCGGCTGGTGCTGACCGACGACGGCGACATTCTCATCCCGACCGGGATCGGCCTGGGCATCGAGGTGGATCTCACCGCGATCGAGCAGCATCCGTTCACACCGCACCCGCTGCGGATGTTCCAGGACGCCGTCTTCGACATCCGTCCCCGCGACGAGCGGTCCTTCTTCAACCTGGAGAGCGACTCATGACGCTGCCACGGCCCCGGGGGTCGGCCGCGGCCGCGGACTGGGTCGGTACCGCCGCCGAAGCGTTGCCGGACGATGCCGACAGCGTCCTCGTCGGCCGGATCTGGGACCCGTCCGGCGACGGCCCCTCACCGGTGATCGTCCGCGACGGCGAGGTCATCGACATCAGCCACCGGTTCCCGACCGTCCGCGACATCTGCGAGCTGCCCGATCCCGCCGCGACGGTGGCCGGGCTCGACGGGCCGAGGGTGGGCGACTTCGGGGAGATACTGGCGAACACGGGGGCCGCGACCCGGGACCGTGGCCGGCCCTGGTTGCTCGCCCCGGTCGACCTCCAGGCGCTCAAGGCCGCGGGCGTGACCTTTCCGATCTCCATGATCGAGCGGGTGATCGAGGAACGGGCGCGGGGAGACCTGGCACTGGCGGCGGACATCCGGCACCGCATGCTCGCCGACGTCGGTGTCGACCTGCACAGCCTGGAGGCGGGCTCGCCGGAGGCGGATCGGCTCAAGAGTCTGCTGGTCGCCGAGGGCATGTGGAGCCAGTACCTGGAGGTGGGCATCGGCCCGGACGCCGAGATCTTCACCAAGGGCCAGATCCTCTCCGCCGTCGGCACCGCCGTTCCGGTCGGCGTGCTCGCCGCGTCGACCTGGAACAACCCGGAACCCGAGGTCACGCTCATCGTCCAATCCAGTGGCCGGATCGTCGGCGCCACCCTCGGCAACGACGTGAACCTGCGCGACATCGAGGGCCGCTCGGCGCTCCTGCTTCCGCTGGCGAAGGACAACAACGCCTCCTGCGCCCTCGGCCCCCTGATCCGGCTCTTCGACGACCGGTTCGGCATGGATCGGGTACGCGAACTCGAGGTGCGCCTGGAGGTTCGCGGCGAGGACGGTTTCCACCTGGAGGCGGTCTCGGAGATGACCCAGATGTCACGTGATCCCGAGGAGCTGGTCCGGCAGCTGATCGGGCCGCACCACCACTATCCCGACGGCGCCGCCCTGATGCTCGGCACCATGTTCGCGCCCATCCAGGACCGGGACCGCCCCGGTGAGGGCTTCACCCACAAGGTCGACGACGTGGTACGGATCAGCTGCCCGGCGCTCGGCACCCTGGTCAACCGGGTGCGGCACGCGGAGGAGTGCGAGCCCTGGCACTTCGGCGTCCGCGATCTCATGGGCAATCTGGTAAGGAGAGGACTGCTGTGAACGTGATCAGCACTGTCGATCCGCGCGACGGTCAGCGTCGCGCGACGGAGCTCACCGAGACCGACGAGTCTCGACTGGAGGTGATCGCCGGTCAGACGTCCCCGGCGGCGCAGTGGCTGGCCGCGCGCGGGAGGCTCGGCCGCGCGGAGTTGCTGGACGCGATCGCCGCGTCGCTGGAGTCCCGTCGGGTGGATCTGGTCGCTGCCGCCGAGGCGGAGACCGGGCTGAGCCACGCGCGACTCGACCAGGAACTCACCCGGGCGGCGCTCCAGTTCCGGATGTTCGGCGAGGTGCTGCGCGACGGAGCGTACGTCGAGGCCACCATCGACCACGCCGCCGACACACCGCTCGGCCGCGGCCCGGACCTGCGGCGGATGCTGGTACCCCTCGGGCCGGTAGCGGTCTTCGGGGCCAGCAACTTCCCGTTCGCCTTCTCGGTCGCCGGCGGTGACACGGCCGCCGCGCTCGCCGCCGGGTGTCCGACGATCCTGAAGGCCCACCCGTCGCACCCGCTGACCTCGCACGCCTCCGCCGCCGCGATCGAGTCGGCCGTCCGCGACCTCGGTGGGCCCGAGGGTGTCGTCGCGACCGTGTACGGGGAGCAGGCCGGTCGCGCGCTGGTGCGTCACCCGGCGATCCGCGCGGCCGCCCTGACCGGCTCGGTCAACGCCGCCCGCGCCATCCAGGCGGCCATCGACGAACGACCCGACCCCATTCCCCTGTACGCCGAACTGAGCAGCGTGAACCCGATCGTCGTCCTGCCCGACGCGGCCGCCGCCCGAGCGGACCAGATCGCCGAGGGGCTGTTCGGCTCCTTCACGAACTCGGGCGGTCAGTTGTGCACCAAGCCCGGCCTGGCGTTCGTTCCGTCGGATCCCGGTGGTGACGGCCTGGTCGACGCGCTGCGGGCGAGAGTCGACGCGTCGGGCGGCACGGTCCTGCTCAACGAGCGCATCCGCGACGCGTACGAGAACCGCTCCACCGAGTTCGAGCGGGCCGGCGCCCGGGTGTCGGCGAGGCCGAAGGTCGAACCCGGCGCGGGCTTCACAGTGGCGCCGACCCTCCTGGAGGTCGGCCTCGCCGGCCTGACCGCCGAGATCGCCGACGAGTGCTTCGGCCCGCTCCTGATCGTGGTCCGCTACGACGACGCCGCCGACCTCGACGCCGCGCTGGCCACCGTCCCGCCGTCGCTGACCGGTTCGCTCCACCGCGGACCGGGCGATGACGCCGACGTCGTACGCCGACTGGTCGACGTGCTCGCCGCTCGCGCGGGTCGCATTGTCTTCGACGGCTACCCCACCGGTGTCCGGGTGTCGTGGGCTCAGCACCACGGTGGACCGTGGCCGTCGACCAACGCCGTGCACACGTCGGTGGGCGCCACGTCGATCCGACGGTTCCTCCGCCCGCTGGCGTGGCAGGACGCCCCGGCCTGGGTCCTCCCGGAGGAGTTGCGCGACGAGTACACCGCCATCTCCCGCCGAGTCGACGGGAGGTTGCAGCCAGCGGTCGCATAACAGCGTCTGCTGGCCCCTTCCGGGCGCGTTTCCGGGCCACCTGCGACTGGCGCGCGAATTCCTTGACGAATTGACCCGACAGAGAATTCGCGCGCCAGTTGTCCTGGTGCCGCTGAAGCGCGCCCGAATTGTTTGGACGCGATTCTCCGCTCCGATTTCCGTCTTGACCGTCAATGCAATTCATGGTTCTGTTTTTGGCAGGGAACGATGTTAGCGATCGCATGGCTGCATCGCTCGTTACTGGTATCCCTTCACCTCACCATCGAATGGTCGGTCGGCCGCTCGGTGCGGTCTGACCACACGCCGAAGAGGGAGCAGGAACATGCCCGTCGCACCTCCCCGTCCCCTGAGGCCGGCACCGACACGCCGGCTGATGCTCGCGCTGCTCGCCGCCGTCACCGCCCCGCCCGCCTCGGCCGCACCCCCCGCGCTCCTGCGCCCGACCGTCTACCAGTGCGGACGTCTCCGAGATCAGCCATAGACCAACGCTAGAATCGACGCGTGCAGCTTCGGTACAACTACCGGCTCTACCCGGACGCCGCCCAGCGTGAGGCGCTGGCGAAGGCGTTCGGGTGCGCGCGGGTGGTGTTCAACGACGGGCTGCGCGTGCGACAGGAAGCACACGAGGCTGGCCTGCCGTATCCGACGGACGCCGAGTTGTCCAAGCGGGTTACCGTGGCCAAGTTGACCCCGGAGCGGGCGTGGCTGGGCGAGGTGTCATCGGTGGTGTTGCAGCAGGCCCTCGCTGACCTGAACACTGCGTACCGCGCCTTCTTCGCCTCGCTGTCGGGCATGCGCAAGGGTCGCAAGGTCGCCGCTCCCCGGTTCCGGTCCCGCAAGGACAGCCGGCAGGCCGTCCGGTTCACCGCCAACGCCCGGTTCAAGATCCTCGACAACGGTCGACTGCGGCTGCCGAAGATCGGCGATCTGGAAGTCCGTTGGTCGCGGGAGCTGCCGGCTGCGCCGACGTCGGTGACGGTGGTCCGGGACGCCGCCGGTCGGCACTTCGCCTCGTTCGTGGTGCAGACCGCCGACCAGCCGTTGCCCGAGCTGGACTCGGAGGTCGGCATCGACCTGGGGTTGACGCACTTCGCAGTGATGTCCGACGGGACGAAGGTGAGCGCGCCGAAGTTCCTGCGCCGTGCAGCCCGCAAGCTGCGCCGGTTGCAGCAGGGCTTGTCCCGCAAGCAGCGGGGCAGCAACAACCGCAAGAAGGCTGTCCGGAAGGTCGCCCGCCCGCACGCGAAGGTGGCCGACACCCGGCGGGACTGGCAGCACAAGCTTTCGACGCAGATCATCCGCGACAACCAAGCGGTGTTCGTCGAGGACCTGTGCGTGGCTGGTCTCGCCCGGACACGGTTGGCGAAGTCGGTGCACGACGCTGGGTGGTCGCAGTTCGCGGCCATGCTGGAGTACAAGGCCGCCCGGCGCGGGCGCACCTTCGCTCGGGTAGATCGGTTCTTTCCGTCGACGCGCATGTGCTCGGACTGCGGCCGGATCAACGATAAGATGGCGCTCAACGTCCGGACGTGGGGCTGCCCATGCGGCAGCCTGCACGACCGAGACGTGAACGCCGCCAAGAACATCAGGGCCGCCGGACGGGCGGACCTCAACGACCGTGGAGCGCAGGTAAGACCGGCACCCGTGCCGGCACCGCGCGGCGAAGCGGTAACCCGCCGGGAGCTTGCCCCTTCGGGGGCGCAGCAGACCGGAATCTCCGCCCTCCAGGGCAGAGAGGACGTCAAGCGTTCACCCACGACTGTCGACTTCTACGCGGGTGACAGGCACCTCGGGTCGGCCCCGGTGCACCACGGCGTCGCCCGGCTGAAGAAGACCGTCAGTGGTGAGCTGACCGCGCCGGTGGTCGCCCGCTACCGGGGCGACAAGCTCTTCAACGACTCTGACAGCGATCCCGTCGACGCCCGGTAACAACAGGCTGGATCCCGTACTCCCTGTGGTGGGGAAGCCCCCGGCCGCGCACCCCTGGTGATTGCCAGGGTGTGCGCGGCCGGGGCACGTCCGGGACCGTTCGTCAGCCGGTCACGGGGTCGTGTCGATGGCGCGCAGGCGCAGCATCGTCCAGGACGCCGGCGGAAGAGTCAGCTGGACGCTGGCGTCGGCGCCGCGGGCCGTGTCGTTGGGTCGCGGCGCGGCGTGGTCCGGACCGTCGGCGGTGTTCTTGGCGTGCAGGTCGGCGCCGCCGACGGTGACGCACTCGATGATGTCGCTGACCTGCGCGCCGGCGACGTCGATGGTCACCTCGGCCGGAGTGTCGAGGGCGCGGTTGACGAGGAAGACGGTCATCTCCTCGGTGATGTCGTCCCAGGTGGAGACCGCGTCGACCGCGTCGACCTCACCGTAGCGGTCGGTGGTCGTCGTGCTGCCCTCGCGCAGCACGTCCAACACGGTGCCCTGAGCGTGCCGGGCGGTGCGGGCGAAGGGATGGAAGATGGTCTGCCGCCAGGCCGCGCCGCCGGTCTCGGTCATGATCGGCGCGATGACGTTGACCAGTTGGGCCTGGCAGGCCGCGCTCACCCGGTCGCTGTGCCGCAGCAGGCTGATGAGCAGACCTCCGACGACGACCGCGTCGGCCACGCTGTAGTGATCCTCCAGCAGCGGCGGCGCGACCGGCCAGTCCTCGCCGCTCGGCGGCGTGGACGGGGCGGCGGACTGGTACCAGACGTTCCACTCGTCGAACGCAATCATGATCTTCTTGGTCGACCGACGGATCGCTCCGACCGAGTCGGCGATGCCGGTGACGGCGTCGATGTACCTGTCCATGTCCTCGGCCGAGGCGAGGAAGCTGGCCAGGTCGTCGTCGACCGGCTGGTAGTACGCGTGCAGCGAGATCAGGTCGACGTCGTCGTACGCCTCGGTCAGCACGTCACGCTCCCAGCTGCCGAAGGTCGGCATACCGAGGTGTGAGGAGCCGCAGGCGACGAGTTCGAGATCGGGATCGAAGCGGCGCATGGCCTTCGCCGTCTGCGCCGCGAGCCGGCCGTACTCGGTCGCGCTGCGCTGACCCACCTGCCACGGGCCGTCCATCTCGTTGCCCAGGCACCACAGCTTGATCCCGTACGGATCGACAGCGCCGTTGTCGCGGCGCTGGTCGGCGAGGTGGCTCCCGCCGCGGTGATTGGCGTACTCGAGCAGGTCTACGGCCTCGGCGGTGCCACGGGTGCCGAGGTTGACCGCCATGATCGGATCCACGCCGGCCTTGCCGACCCACCGCATGAACTCGTCGAGCCCGAACGCGTTGGTCTCCAGGCTGTGCCAGGCGAGGTCGAGCCTCGCCGGCCGTTTGTCGACCGGGCCAACGCCGTCCTCCCAGCGGTAGGAGGAGACGAAGTTGCCGCCGGGATAGCGGACCGTGGTGACGCCCAACTCGCGCACCAGCGCGAGGACGTCGCCCCGGAAGCCGTCGGCGTCGGCCGTCGGGTGCCCCGGCTCGTAGATTCCGTTGTAGACGCAGCGACCCAGGTGCTCCACGAACGAGCCGAAGAGCCGACGCGGCACCGGCGCGACGCGTCGGCGGGGGTCCACTGTCAGGCGGGCCGTGTGCACGTCGTTCTCCGGCGTGCTGTCGGGGTGGGTGTTCAGGGCTGGCTCCCTTCGTGCAGGTCCGACGCCGGCGGCACTGCCCGAACGCCGGGACCGGGGGGGTGGTGGAGGCACTGTGAGCTCTGGACAAGGTGATCGTCTTCGATTACGTTCTCGATCTATGTAAACGTTACCGATTACGTTTACGTAAGGGAACACGGCATCTGGATCAATGTCTGGCCGGCATCCCCCACGGGTCCTGCCGCCCCGGCCGAAAGACCAGCTTGTCGCGGTGATTGGGGTGACCGGGTGACCACTGTTGAGCCGGAGATCGAGGCGACCTACGCGGATGCGACAGCGCCCGTCGACCAACGGGTGGCGGATCTGCTGGCCCGGATGACCCGCGAGGAGAAGCTCGCGCAACTGGGCAGCACGTGGGCGTTCACACTGCTGGAGGGCGGACGGTTCGCGGCGGAGCGGGCCCGGCCGATCCTTCGACACGGCCTGGGGCACGTGACCCGTGTCGCGGGCGCGACCAGCCTGAAGGCAGCGCAGGTGGCGCGGGCCGCCAACGCGATCCAGCGTTTCCTGGTCAGCGAGACCCGGCTGGGGATCCCGGCGATCGTGCACGAGGAGGTCTGCTCGGGGGTGATGGCCCGCGAGGCGACCATCTTCCCGCAGGCGATCGGCGTCGCGAGCACCTGGGCGCCGGAGCTGAATCGGCAGCTGGCGGACGCCGTTCGCGCACAGATGCGTGCCATGGGAAGCCACCAGGGGCTCTCGCCGGTGCTGGACGTGGTGCGCGACCCACGGTGGGGCCGGACCGAGGAGACCTACGGCGAGGACCCGTACCTGGTGTCCCGGATGGGGGTGGCGTTCGTCCGGGGCCTGCAGGGCGCCGACCTGAACGACGGCGTCCTCGCCACCGCCAAGCACTTCGTCGGCTACGGGGCGTCCGAGGGTGGGCTGAACTGGGCGCCGGCCCACCTGCCGCCGCGTCTGCTACGCGAGGTGTACCTGTATCCGTTCGAGGCGGCGGTCCGCGACGGCGGGCTCCAGTCGGTGATGGCCGGCTACCACGAGCTCGACGGCGTCCCGTGCCATGCCAACCGCGAGCTCCTCGCCGACGTCCTGCGTGGGCAGTGGGGCTTCACGGGCAGCGTGGTCTCTGACTACTTCGCCGTCAACGATCTCCACTCGTACCACCACTTCGCGCAGGACAAGCAGCAGGCCGCGACGGTGGGCCTCGACGCGGGCGTGGACGTCGAGCTTCCGGCGACGGACGCGTACGCGGACGCCCTCACCCACGCCCTGGACGCCGGCGAGGTCAGCGAGGCCCGGCTCGACGAGGCGGTCGCACGGGTCCTTCGGCACAAGGTTGAACTCGGGCTCTTCGAGAACCCGTACGTCGACGAGGACGCGGCCGCGACGTCGGCGAACGCCGAGCGGCACCGGAACGTGGCGCTGGAGATCGCCCGCCGCAGCCTCGTCCTGCTCAAGAACGACGGCGTCCTGCCGCTGCTCGCGGGAACCGGAACTGTCGCTCTCATCGGCCCGAACGCCGACGACGCCCGGCACCTGCTCGGTGACTACTCGTTCGCGGCCCACATCGAGGCGTTGGTCGAGGCGCGCAAGCGGCGCGGCCTGCTCGGCGAGATGATGACGATCCCCGACGATCTGGAGATCGACGAGAGCACCGACGGTGTGCCGACGGTGCGAAACGAACTCGCGGCGCGGCTGGGCGACCGGCTGCGCTTCGCCCCGGGCTGCGACGTGCTCGACCCGTCGACCGAGGGGTTCGCCGAGGCGGTCGCGGCCGCCGCGGCCGCCGACGTCGCGGTGCTGGTCCTGGGGGACCGCTCGGGGCTGACGCCCGGGGCCACCACGGGCGAGTCGCGGGACCGGTCCAGTCTGGACCTGCCGGGCGTGCAGGAAGAGCTGGTCCGTGCCGTCGTCGCCACCGGCACACCCGTCGTGGCGGTGCTCGTCGCCGGCCGACCCGTGGGCAGTGACTTCCTGCACGAGCAGTGCGCCGCGGTGCTGATGGCCTGGTTGCCGGGGGAGACCGGGGCGCAGGCGATCGCCGAGGTGCTCCTCGGTGAGGTCAACCCGAGCGGAAAGCTGCCGATCTCGTACCCCCGCGGCGTGGGCCAGATCCCCGTCTTCTACGGCCACAAGGTGTCCGGCGGGCGGTCACACTGGCACGGCGACTACGTGGATTCGCCGGTCGCGCCGCGATACGTCTTCGGCCACGGCCTCGGGTACACCTCGTTCGCGATCGAGGACGCCACGGTGGAGAGCGCCGAGGTCCGCGCCGGGGACAGCGTCGGTGTCGAGGTCACGCTCACCAACACCGGACACCGGGCGGGGGAGCAGGTCGTGCAGCTCTACGTCCGCGACCCGCAGGCCACGATCACCCGGCCGGTGCTGGAGCTGAAGGCCTTCGCCCGCGTCGAGGCCGCCGCCGGCCAGCGGGTGGCGGTGCGGTTCGCGCTCCCCACCGGCCAGCTCGGTTTCTACGACCGGAGCATGGCCTACGCCGTGGAGGCCGGGCAGATCGAGGTGTACGTCGGCTTCTCGGCTGCCGACCACACCCACGCCGGCACTTTCGTCATCAGTGCGGACCCGGACCGGCCGACCTCGAAGGTCTTTACCGGGACCACCGAAGTCCGGCAGGTGTGAGCGTTCACCCGGGTCAGGGAATGGTTCTTGACGGAGCGTGCCGTCCTGTTGTCAACGGGTGGCGCCGGCGCGGAAACGGGCCCCACTTCGACCCTCGGCGGAGGATGCGATTGCGTTATTCGCAACGGCGTCCGAGGGTCAATCGCACTCTTGTGATCGTCCAGATAGGACGTCCTGTCGGGCAGTCGCGTAAGGACCAAGAGGTCTTGTGTTCGTAATCGTTCTCAGTTACGTTGGCAACATCCTGGAAACGTAACCGATAACGATTGCAGTCCAGAGAGAGCGGCATGATTGAAGTCAATGCGCCGGTAACAATGAGTGATGTCGCCCGGGCTGCTGGCGTTTCCACAGCCACCGTCTCGCGCGTCGTCAACGGGCATTACGGCGTCAGCGCTCGCACAGTCGCTCAGGTGCGCTCCGCCATCGAGCATCTCGGCTACGAGTCGAGCCTGGTGGCCACCAGCCTTCGGCGCAGCCGCACCAACGTTCTGGGCCTCGTGGCGCACAGCTTCCAGTCGTACACGGCGGAAGTGCTCAAGGGCGTGATGAAAGCGCTGAGCCGCTCGGGCTTCGATCTGATCATCTACGCCAACAGCGACCTCTACGGGTCGTATTCGGAGGGTTGGGAGCAGCGGCACCTGACCCGCCTGTCGGGCACTCTCACCGACGGGTGCATCGTCGTCACGCCCTGGGGCGAGGTCCGGAGCCGGACGCCGGTCGTGGCCATCGACCCGGTGCGGGGCTCGACGGGGCCCTCGGTGATTTCCGACAACCTCACGGGCGCCACCACCGCTGTCGAGCACCTGCTCGGCCTGGGTCATCGGCGCATCGGGTTCATCGCCGGCCGCGACAGCCTGGCCTCGGCCTGGTCGCGGGAGGAGGGCTACCGGGCCGCGCTGACCGCCGCCGGGGTTCCGGTCGACCCGACGCTGATCGGCCGGGGAGATTTCAACCCCGAGTCGGCAACTCCGCTGGCGCGCGTCCTGCTGCAACGACCGGACCCGCCGTCGGCGATCTTCGCGGCGAGCGACGGGATGGCCCTCAAGGTTCTGGAGGTCGCCAGGGAGTTGGGGTTCTCGGTGCCGGGGGACCTGTCCGTCGTGGGGTTTGACAACATCCCCGAGTCGGCGCTGACCCAGCCGGGTCTGACCACTGTGGACCAGTCGATGTACCAGCTCGGGTACGAAGCCGCGCGGATGCTGAAGTCACTGGTGACCGGCGAGTGGGACGAGCCGAGCCAGATCGTGCTTCCGACCAGCCTCGTCGTGCGCGACTCGACCGCACCACCGAAGAGCGCGGCACGACCATGACATCAGCCCATGGGCGCGCAGGCCTGATCGCTCCCGACGAAGCGATCAGGTCAGATGTGCCCGTGGCAGCAGCCTGAAGGAGGTGCACACAGCACAAACGGCCAGATCCACAGTTGATTTGCGCCGGTCAGTCGGGTCGCGTCCGCTGCCGGCACATGAAAGGAGTGGAGTGTGACTACCGAACAGTATCACGGGCGCTTACGCCGTCTGGGCGTACGCCGGCGGCTCTCGGCGGCGTTCACCGCCGGGGTCATCGCCACCGCGGCGGTGCTCATCGCGCCGCAACCAGCCGCGGCGGACACGCCGTGGCTGAACGTCTCCGCGGACCGCTACGCCACGTTCGCCGTCCCGGCGGCGTACGTCCAGGAGAACCTGGGCACCGTCTCGCAGGTCGTCGTCGAGGGAAACTTCGGTCCGTCGGCCAGCTGGGCGGAGTTCGGTCTGACCCGTCGGGGTGACGTGTGGTCGGGTGTTCTCGGCGCGTTGGAGCCCGGGCTGTACAACTACCAGCTCACTGCCGACGACACCAAAACCATCAAGGACCCGACGAACAGCACCAGTGTCGCGTCCAACCCGCTCCTGAGCACCTTCCTCGTCGCGGGGGACTCGGCGCGGTGGCTGCTCGACGCGCCAGCCGGCACCGGCGGAAAGATCGAGACGCTGAGCTATCGGACCAGGAACGCGCAGCGCTCCGCCCTGGTCTGGACGCCACCGGGTTACGCGGCCAAGGGCCCGAAGGGATACCCGGCGCTCTTCCTGCAGTCGGGCGACGCTGTGGCCGCCACCGACTGGCTCGACCTCGGCCGATCCAAGCAGATCCTCGACAACCTCTCCGCCGCTGGCGCCATGAGCCCGATGGTGGTGGTGATCAACAACGCCGATGCCTCGGACGACAGGGAGTTGAAGGACCTCCGGAAGGCGGTCACCGACAACTACCGGGTCCTTCGCGATCCGGCGCACCAGGCGATCGCGGGTGTGTCCGACGGCGGCACGCAGGCGCTACGGGCCACGCTCACCAAGCCGGGTCAGTTCGGTCACGTCGGTTCGTTCTCGGGCACCTCGGCTCCGGAGATCGACCGCAAGGACGCTAAATCGATCAACCACAGCGTCAAGCTGCTGCGCCTGTACACCGGTAACGTCACCGATCCCGCATACAACACCACCTACCGGCTGACGAAGGCGTTGGGTCGGGCCGACGTCCGGTTCGAGTTCGACGGAGTCAACCCCGACGGTGGCGCGACCTGGACCACCTGGCAGGAGAACCTCGTCGACTTCGTGCCGCGGTTGTTCCGGCACGTGGCCGACCACGGGCCGAGCCCCGGTCACCAGCCGCTCAAGCGGGAGTTCACCCCGCCGCCGGCCGGCACCACCCCGACGCCCTTCGTCAGCGAGGACGGGTTCGTCACCTTCGAGACCACCACGGACTTCACTGACGCTCAGCACGTCACGGTCTGGGCGAACGTTGCGCCGGGCGGCAGTTGGTTGCGACTGCCGCTGGCCCGCGACGGCGACCGGTGGCGGGCGACCGTGGGCCCGCTGAAGCCCTGGTTCTACTACTACCGGCTGATCGTGGACCGGGTCGCGGTCAAGGACACCTCCAACCCGACGACTGTCACCACCGAACCGATGTGGAGCACCTTCTTCATCCCGGGGCCGGGTGCTCGACTGCTGTCGGACGTACCCGCCGGTCGTGGCGGGAAGGTCGAGAGCATGACCTACACCAGCACGGTGGCCGGCCAGGACCGGACCGCCCTGGTCTGGACCCCGCCGGGGTACGACCCCGGCCGCGCACAGCCGTACCCCGTCCTCTACCTCCAGCACGGCGGCGGCCAGAACTACACGGACTGGGTCGAGATGGGCCGCGCCAAGCAGATCCTCGACCATCAGTTCCTCGACGGCGACCTCACGCCGATGGTCGTCGTGATGGGCAACGGCAACTCGTCGAACTTCAACAGCGAGTTGCGGGAGAACATCGTTCCGACGGCCCGTGCCCGCTACAACATCTCCAGCGATCCGTCGCAGCAGGCCCTCGCCGGCCTGTCGATGGGCGGCGGACAGGCGTTCGGGGTGCTGCGGGCCTATCCGGGCGAGTTCGCCTACGTCGCCGCGTTCTCGGCCGGTTTCGGCAGCGGCACCGGTGTCGACGTGGCGGCGATCAACAACGGCACCAAGATGCTGCGCCTCTACGTCGGTGACCAGACCGACTTCGTGTACCCGAGCTTCATGGCATCGCTGACCACGTTGGACAACCTCGGTATCCGCTACGAGTTCGACGGGGTCACCCCCGGGCCGCACGGCTGGGACGTGTGGCAGAAGAACCTCATCGACCTGGCGCCCCGTCTGTTCAAGCGCTAGGAGCCTTCGCCGGCGACGCCACCGGGAGCAGGGCTTCCTGCCCCCGGTGGCGCCCGCCAGCGCATGGATGCAGTGCACCGCCATCGCCGAAGGGAACCATCTCAATGAAGAGAAGACGAATACTCGCCACGGTAGCCATGCTCGCGGCGGGGACCGGCCTCGTCGCCTGCTCCTCCGACGAGGGCGGCAGCGACGCGAGCAATTGCACGAACACCATCACCAAGCAGAACGTGCCGGTCGTGACGATGTGGGGCTGGTACCCCAACACCCAGCTCGTCGTCGACAACTTCAACAAGCAGCACGACGATGTGCAGGTCTGCTGGACCAACGTCGGCCAGGGCAGCGACGAGTACGACAAGTTCCAGACCGCCATCTCGGCGGGCACCGGCGCGCCCGACGTGATCATGGTCGAGGCGGACCGGATCCCGACCTTCCAGATCCAGGGCGCGCTCGTCGACATCAAGCAGTACGGCTTCGACGCGGTCAAGGCCAACTACGGCGAGGGCGCCTGGAAGGACGTGTCGGTCGGCGACAAGGTCTACGGCGTCCCGGTCGACGGCGGTCCGGTGGCGATGATCTACCGGAAGGACATCTTCGACAAGTACAAGATCACGCCGCCGAAGACCTGGGCCGAGTACGAGCAGGCCGCCCAGAAGGTCAAGGACGCCGGGGGCCCGCTCTTCGGTGACCTCGGCGCGAACGTCTCGGCGCTCACCATGGCGCTGCAGATCCAGAAGGGCGCCTCGCCCTTCACCTACGACCCGGCGCAGCCGAAGGCGATCGGGGTGAAGCTCAACGACCAGGCGTCCAAGGACGTGCTGGACTACTGGGGCGGCCTCGCCAAGAAGGGCCTGGTCGGTACGCAGGACCAGTTCACCCCGGAGTACATCTCCGGCGTCATCAACGGCAACTACGCGACGTACATCTCGGCGGCCTGGGCGCCCGGCTACCTCACCGGCGCCGGCGTCGGTAAGGGGCAGGACACCGGCAAGTTCGCGGTGGCGCCGCTGCCGCAGTGGGATCCGGCCAACCCGGTGCAGGTCAACTGGGGTGGGTCGGCCTTCTCGGTGACCAAGCAGGCGAAGAAGCCGGAGCTGGCCGCGAAGGTCGCCTACGGGCTCTACGCCGACAAGGAGTCGCTCACCGACGGCTGGACCAACCAGATCATCTTCCCGCTGAACCTCACGGCGCTCAAGGACCCCGCGTTCGTCGACCTGAAGGTGGCGTTCTTCAACGGCCAGCAGGCGAACAAGGAGGTCTACCTTCCCGCGGCCGAGGCATACAAGGGCGTCGCGTACGCCCCCTTCGGTCAGTACTACCTCGACGCCATGACCAAACAGGTCAGCGAGATCATCAAGGGCTCCGTCACCGGTTCGCAGGCTGCCGACCGGCTCCAGGAGGACGTGGCGAAGTACGCCAAGGAACAAGGCTTCACCGTTCAGTGACCGGATGGGTGGGCCGCGCCGACACTGGCCGGCCGGCCCACCCGCCCCCCTCAGCGTCCACGTCCCGGAGACCAAGATGACATCCCTGACCGAGAAGCGCGCACCGCGTACTCAGCCTGAGACGCGCAAGATCCGTGGCAAGGTGCACCTCCGCGAACACCTGATGGGGTGGCTCTTCGTCGGGCCGTTCGGGATCGTGTTCCTGGCGTTCCTCATCGCACCGCTGGGGTACGCGCTGTACCTCAGTCTCTTCCAGAAGAAGCTGATCGGCGGCACCAGCTTCGTTCTCTTCGACAACTACGTGAAGGCGTTCACCGACCCGAGCTTCCTGTCCGGGGCGTGGTTCGTCATCCGCTTCTCACTGGTCTCGATCCCGCTGCAGATCGTCATCGCGCTCGCGCTGGCCCTCATCCTGGACTCGGTGACCACCCTGTTCGCTCGCTTCTCCCGCCTCATGATCTTTCTTCCGTACGCGATCCCCACGGTCATCGGGGCCGTGATGTGGGGCTTCCTCTACAGCCGGGGCTTCGGCCCGCTGACCGACATCTTCGGGCTGTTCGGCGCCACCGCGCCCGACTTCCTGAGCAGCGACCTGATCTTCTACGGGCTGCTCAACGTCGTCACCTGGCAGTGGGCCGGCTACTACATGATCATCTTGTACGCGGCGTTGCAGGGCGTCGACCCGACGCTCTACGAAGCGGCCCGGATGGACGGCGCCGGGCGGTGGCAGATCGCGACGCGCATCAAGATCCCGCTGATCGCCCCCGCCCTGATCCTCATCCTGGTCTTCTCGCTCATCGGCACCCTGCAGTTCTTCAACGAACCGCAGATCCTGCGATACCTCGCCGCGGGCACGATCGGCTCGGACTTCACCCCGAACATGTACGCGTACCAACAGGCGTTCTCGCTCGCCAACTTCAACTACGGGTCGGCGATCTCCTTCGCCCTCGGCGGGCTCGTGTTCATCTGCGTGTACGCCTTCCTGTTCTTCACCCGCAAGCGGAGGAGTTTCCTCTGATGACCGACCACACCAGCGTCCGCGCCGGCGCCCGCCGACCGCAGCGCTATCTTCCCCTTCAGATCCTCCTCGGCTTCCTGGTGATCTACTTCCTCGTACCGTTCTGGTGGGTCATCGTCAACAGCTCCAAGGACGCACCGGGTCTGTTCGGCGGTGGCAACACCCTCTGGTTCACCGACCAGATCGACTACCTCGGGAACCTGCGGCAGCTCTTCACCTACGACGGTGGCATCTACCTGCGGTGGATGCTCAACTCCACGCTCTACGCCATCGCCGGCGGCGTCGGCGCCACCGTCCTGGCGGTCATGGCCGGGTACGGTTTCGCCAAGTACCGGTTCGCCGCCCGACGCTTCAGTTTCGCCGTCGTGCTCGGCGCGCTGATGGTGCCCGCCACCGCTCTGGTCATCCCGACCTTCATCATGTTCTCCCGGCTCGGCCTGACGAACACGGTCTGGGCGGTGATCCTCCCGTCGCTGCTCAACCCGTTCGGCGTCTACCTGATGCACGTGTACGCGCGTGACGCGGTGCCCGACGAACTCCTTGACGCGGCGCGGGTCGACGGCGCGGGAGAGGTACGGACGTTCCTTCAGATCGCCCTCCCGCTGATGCGTCCCGCGGTGGTCACCGTGCTGCTCCTGTCGGCCGTGGCGTCCTGGAACAACTACTTCCTGCCGCTGGCCATGCTCTCCGACAACCGGCTCTTCCCGGTCACCGTCGGTCTTGGCCTCTGGCAGGGAATCGCGTCCGCGAACAACGCGGGAACCACCTCGCTGTGGAGCCTCATCATCCTGGGCTCCCTGGTGTCCGTGATCCCGCTGATCATCGCGTTCTTCAGCCTGCAACGACACTGGCGCGGTGGCCTGTCCGTCGGAGGTCTGCGATAGGACGCGCCAACGCCGCCAGCCAATCCACCAGACGCGCATTGATCGCCGCACAGGACGCGGCCGGACGGATGACAGAGAGGTGTGCTGATGTCGACGACGAATCGACCGCTGCGCAGCGGGGAGTGGTTCGGTGCGGAAGGCCGCAACGGGTTCATCCATCGGTCCTGGATGCGCAACCAGGGGTTCGCCGACGACGTCTTTGACGGGCGCCCGGTGATCGGCATCGCCACCACCTGGTCGGAGCTGACACCCTGCAACGCCCACCTGCGCGACCTCGCCGAGTCGGTGAAGCGGGGCGTGTGGGAGAGCGGGGGCCTGCCGCTGGAGTTCCCGGCGATGAGCCTGGGCGAGCCGCTGATGCGACCCACGACAATGCTCTACCGCAACCTGCTGGCGATGGAGCTGGAGGAGTCGGTCCGGGCGAACCCGCTCGACGGGGTGGTCCTGCTCTCCGGCTGTGACAAGACCACCCCCGGCCTGCTGATGGGAGCGGCGAGCGTCGACCTGCCGACAGTGATGCTGACCGGCGGCCCGATGCTCAACGGCAAGTTCCGCGGCCAGGACATCGGCTCGGGCACCGTCGTCTGGCGCTTCACCGAGGAGATGCGGGCCGGTCGGATGACCGCGGCCGACTGCTCCGAGGCGGAGGTCGGCATGTCCCGCAGCCGAGGCCACTGCATGACCATGGGTACGGCCTCCACGATGGCCTGTGTGACCGAGGCGCTGGGCGTGCAGCTGCCGGGGGCGGCCGCCGTGCCGGCGGTCGACTCCCGGCGGTACGCGCTCGCGCACGCCGCCGGGCGCCGGATCGTCGCCATGGTCGAACAGGACCAACTGTTGTCCTCGGTGCTCACCAGGCAGGCGTTCGAGAACGCCGTCCGGGTCAACGCCGCCATCGGCGGCTCCACCAATGCGGTCGTACACCTGCTCGCGATCGCCGGACGCCTCGGCGTCCCCCTCTCGCTGGAGGACTTCGACACCCTCACCGCCGACGTGCCCATGCTCGTCAACCTCATGCCGTCGGGGAAGTACCTGATGGAGGACTTCGCCTACGCGGGCGGCCTTCCGGTGGTGATGAAGGAACTCGCCCCGCTGCTGCACATGGACCACATCACCGTCAGCGGCAGGAGCGTGGCGGAGAACGTCGACGGCGCCCAGTGCTGGAACCGGGACGTCATCGGCACCCTGGAGGAGCCGTTCCAGCCCGCCGGCTCGGGCACCGTGGTGCTGCGCGGGTCGCTCGCGCCGTCCGGGGCGGTGTTGAAGGTCTCCGCCGCCTCCGCCCACCTCCTCACGCACACCGGTCCGGCGCTCGTCTTCGACCGGATCGAGGAGTACGTCGTCGCCGCCGACGACCCGGACCTCGACGTCACCCCCGACACGGTGATCGTCGTCCGCAACGCCGGACCACGGGGTTACCCCGGCTTCCCGGAGGTGGGCAACGTGCCCATGCCACGACGGTTGCTCGCCGACGGCATCACGGACATGGTGCGGATCTCCGACGCTCGGATGAGCGGCACCGGCTACGGCACCTGCATCCTGCACGTGGCGCCGGAAGCGTCAGTGGGTGGCCCGCTCGCGCTGGTACGCACCGGCGACCTGGTCTCCGTCGACGTGTCGACGCGCCGCCTGGACCTCCTGGTCGACGACGCCGAACTGGCCCAACGCCGCACCGCCTGGCAGCCTCCGCAGCCGGTGGCCGACCGTGGTTGGGTACGGCTCTACAGCGAGCACGTCCTGCAGGCGGACAGCGGCGCGGACCTCGACTTTCTCGTCGGTGGCAGCGGCAGCGCGGTGCCCCGTCACTCACACTGACGGCCACGATCGGACGAGGCCCACGAGGAACTGATTCCATGGAAGAACGGACGGCCCGCCAGTGCGAGTTCACGCAAAGGCCGCTGTGACAGCGGCCGACCGGCCCCCGGTCATGGCCGACGTCGCTCGCCTGGCGGGCGTGTCACACCAGACGGTGTCCCGGGTCATCAACGGGGCACCCAGCATCAGGCGCGAGACGCGGGAGCGGGTCCTTGAGGCGATCCGACGACTCGACTACCGCCCCAACACGGCCGCCCGCGCGCTGGTGCGCGGACGGTCCGGGATGATCGGCATCATCGGCACGGCCAGGACGCTGTTCGGTCCGACGAGCATCCATCGCAGCGTCGAGGACGCCGCCCGCGCGGCCGGCTACTTCGCCACCTCGGTGAGCCTCTCCGAGGTGACGGTACGGGCGCTCAGCGACGCCACCGAACACCTCATGCGCGTCGGCGTGGAGGGCGTCGTGATGATCGCCGGCAACGACGAGGCTCTCGAGGTGGTGCGGATGACGCGCTCGGGTGTCCCCTTCGTCGTCGTGGAGGGCGATCTGTCCAGGGCCAGCGTGACCGTCGGCGTCGACCAGGTGCTCGGCGCCCGGATGGCCACCGAGCACCTCCTCGACCTCGGGCATCGGGAGATCGTGCATGTGAGCGGTCCGCTCAACTGGGCGGAGGCCCGCGCTCGCCTCGAAGGTTGGCGTCAGGCGATGAGTTCCGCGGGCCTACGCCCGCCGGAGCCGGTCGAGGGGGACTGGCGAGCGCACAGCGGCTACGCCGCCGGCCTGCGGATTGGTGCGATGCGCGCAACCACTGCGGTGTTCGCCGCCAACGACCAGATGGCCATCGGTGTACTGCGCGCGTTGCACGAGCGTGGGCGGCGGGTGCCACACGACGTCTCCGTCGTCGGATTCGACGACGTGCCCGAGGCGCCCTTCCTCATCCCGCCGTTGACGACGATCCAGCAGGATTTCGACGCGGTCGGCCGGCGGGCCATCACCGCCGTCACCCAGGCCATCGACGACACGGTGCCGCAGCGTCTGCCGCTGGTCGTCCCCAAGCTCGTGGTGCGGCAGAGTACGGCGCCGCCGACCACTACCTGAACAGCGACGATCTGGACCGGCTGCCCGCTGACGGGCGGGAGCCCCAGCGTGTGGCCGGGGCTCCCGCGACGTCGACGGTGTTCGTGGCGAACGAGGTGTTCAGAGGGTGAAGACGAGCGTGGAGATGCTGCGGGCGCCGACGTTGATGGTGGCCTGGCCGCCGTTCACGCTGGTCGGCTGGCTGGCCGCGTTGGCGTTCTGCGAGGTGAGGTAGTGCTCGGCCCGGCTGACGTTCTGCGGGGCCTGGATCACGGCGTTGTTGACCGCGCTGTTCGAGCGGTTGAGGATCACCAGGGTGACCTTCCCGTCCCCCTGGTAGGCCGTCACCTCCAGCGGTGACGCCTTCGAGCTCTTCGTCAGGGCGACCCGCTGGTAGCCGGGGCGGACGTACTTCGCGTACTGCGAGAAGGCGTACCCGCGCTTGAGCGGAGCGCCCGCGACGGTGCCGAACGCCGACTCGCCGTCACCGATGAAGGAGTAGTAGCGCTTGCCGTACCACCAGATGTAGGCGTTCCAGTTGGCCTCCATCGACTTGTGCACGGTGCGCATGATGTCGTCGAGGGTCTCGTTCCAGACCGCCGCGTTGGCGGGGTTGCCCCAGATGTTGGAGCCGCCACCGTCGGCGGCGTGCAGGTTCCACTCGGTCATCCACACCGGCTTGTTGTGCTGCTCCGCCAGCGAGTACGGCCGCAGCCGGCCCGACTCCTCGGTGCCGTACAGGTGACCGCCGACGTAGCCGATGTTGTTGCGGGCGGTCGAGTCGTTGAGGGTCGGATCGGTGAAGTTGTAGTTGAGGTTCACCGCCTCGGCCACCATCAGCTTGGTGTTCTGCACCTTGGTGCCCTGGTCGCGGACGAAGGTGCGCAACTCGGTGCCGCTCCAGTCCATCGAGTCGTAGTCCGGGTGCCAGTCCGGCTCGTTCTGCACCGACGTGACATCGATGGGTACGCCCTGGCCGCGCATGTACTGCACGTAGCTGTTCAGATGGTTGGCGTAGTCGTCGTAGTAGTCGGTCCTCAGCTTGCCGCCGTTGACCCGGCTGTTGTTGGTCTTCCACGCTGCTGGCGCGGTCCAGGGCGAGGCGAGGATCTTCACGTTGGACCCGTACGACTTCGCCGTCTTCAACGAGTTCACGTGCGTCGCCCACTCGCTGGATTCCGGCGACAGGCCGGTCCGCACGATTGAGAGCCCCAACTGGTTGGCACCCATCCCGACCAGCGTCTGGGTGTCCGCCGTCGACCAGGCGCTACCCCAGATCGACTGCGCGGCCCCGAAGCCGTCGACCGTCTGGTACCTGGTCGCGCTGTTCACCGTGATGTCCGCCGGCCCGTTCGGCGGCGGGGTGGTGGGCGGCGGGTCCGTCGGCGGTGGGGTTGGCTCGGTGCCACCGGTGCAGCCCACCCCGTTCAACGCGAAGATCGTCGGATCGGGGTTGCTGCCGGTCCACGAGCCGTTGAAACCGAAGGAGACGGTCCCGTTGGTCGCGATGGCCCCGTTGTAGCTGACGTTCCTGGCGGTGACTGTGGTGCCGCTCTGCGCCAGCGTCGTGTTCCAGGCCTGCGTGACGGTCTGTCCGGCGTTGTAGTTCCAGGTCAGCGTCCAACTCGTCACCGCGTCACCGAGGTTGGTGATGGCGACGTTGGCGCCGAAGCCGCCCTGCCACTGCGACGACACGCTGTACTTCACTGAACAGCCGGCGGCTGCGGCCCCCGCTGGCATCGCCACGGCGACCGCTGCGGACGCGAGCAGGACGGCACCGGCCGAGACCAGGGCGGCGTTCGTCACTCTGCTTCTTCTCATGAAACTCCTCCTGGAGTGGTGGTGGCTTCCACGCCTCGGGAGGGCTCGTCTGCGGCGAGATTCGGCGATGGTGTGGGCGGCGGAAAGATTGGGAGCGCTCCCAGGTGGTGGTTCCAGAAAGCTAATTCGTATAACGAATCCTGTCAATGCAATCGGCCTCGGCCCAGTGGTGCCGTTCACCGGCCGCAGGCGCCGCACTGCCCGCGAGTGCGCAGGTGGTAGTCGGTGGACCCGATCACCAGGCCCATCCCCATGACGAGGTACGCCGACATCGCCACCCACAGGAACGCGTCCGAGAACTCGCTGTGCGAGCCCGACGTCACCTGCACCATCCCCATGCCGAAGTAGGCAACGATGCCCGCGCCGAGCCCGAAGCCGGGCACCAGCAGCAGCGGACGAGGAATGGTGCGCCCGGCGAGCAGCGGCACCCACCCCGGCCAGACCTCACCCCAGTGGTACACAAGCGCCAGCGGCAACAGCACTCCGGCCAGCACCAGGCCGATCTCCAACCCGAGCAGGGACGCGCTCTGGTCGACGCGGTCGAACCCCACCGCGAACTGGGCCGCGAAGCGGGTCACGAGACCGCCCACAGCCGCCCACGCGGCCCAGCGCGCCCACCGCGCGGGTGCCGAGCGCCGCGTGCCCGGTCGGATCGTCCGGCAGCAGGCTTCGCAGTCGCCCCTGGTGCGCCGCTGGTAGCGCGCGGTGGCCAGGCTGAGCAGTACCGCTCCGGTGACACACCCGAGCCGGCTGACGAACGCCAGCGGGTCGAAGAACGGGCCGACGGTGAACAGCAGGAAGCCCACCAGCTCCGGCAGCAGGATCGCGGCTGCCGCGACCAGTGCTCCGGCGACCGTCCAGGCGAGCCCCGCGAGCGCCGGCCGCCAGGTCGCCACCCGGTCCAGGGCAACCGCCAGCCCGCCGGCGGCCGCGCACAACGCCACCGACCACCAGCCGGTGAAGCCGAGCAGGTCCAGCCCGAGCCGCCCGAACTCCGGAGCCTCACCGACCGTCCAGGCCAGACGCACGCCCCCGTATGCCACGGCCCAGCCGAGCACTGCGTACGTCAGGCCATGGAGGCTCCGCCCGACGATCTGTGTCGATGTCGTCATGCACCGATCCTGCCGGCGTCCCGCAGTGGACGGACCCCGCTGACAGGGGAAGGCGCTCCCTCGCGGGAGGGATCGGCCGGACCGTGCGGGCGCCGAACAGGCCGGGGGACCGCCTGCTATCCGGCGTTCCCCGCTGCCTGTTCGTGCGCCCGGTTCACGATCGCCTCCGCCTCCCGGCGGGCGGCGCTCACCGTCTTCTCGGCGTCGAGCTTCGCGGCGTTGAGGTGGTCGTCGGCCTGCTTCTCGGCGAGTTGGAGGATCTGCTCCACCCGGGTGCCCAGGCCGCTGAGTGTCGGCCTTTCCGGGCTCGACCGCTGCCGTTTCGCGACGCCCGCCGTGCCCGTCGCCGTTACGTCGCCGGCCACGTCGGCCGGCTCGTCGCGGTCGAACAGGCCGTCCCCCACCAGATCGGACTCCGCCGTACCGATCAGGGAGAGCCCAATGCCAAGCGCGGCGACCGCGACACCGAGCCAGACCGCAACCGGTCCGAGGGCTGGACCGACCGCGACGCCGACGCCCAGCCCGAAGAGGACTGCCGCGGTCTTGACCGGCTTGGCCATGGGGTCCTCCTCGCGTGGTACGGGACAAGGGCTCGCGGTTCCAGCATGGCGAGCGAGTCAAGCAGCCCGGGTCTTGTGTGGAGTGACCGGGTGTGGTGTGAATCCTCGGCCTTCTATACCGTGGCACGGTCACGGGTGGCCACTTCCTCGACCGGGCCGTCCCGTGACGACGTCGCTTACGCGTTCGACATGGGGGGTTTCGTCGTGACCATGGAATCGCCGACGACCGGCCGGCCCGAGGCTGGTGAGGCCGACGTGCAGCAGAAGATCGACACGTCGGTGCCGCATTCGGCGCGGATCTGGAACTACTGGCTCGGTGGCAAGGACAACTTCGCTGTCGACCGCGAGGCCGGGGACCAGTATCGCCAGGTCTTCCCGGGCGTCGTCGATGTGGCCCGGGCTTCCCGGCAGTTCCTGGTTCGCTCGATCATGTTCCTCGCTGCCGACGCGGGCATCCGCCAGTTCCTCGACGTCGGCACCGGGCTGCCGACCGCCAACAACACGCACGAGGTGGCCCAACGGATCGCTCCGGACGCGCGGATCGTCTACGTCGACAGCGACCCACTGGTGCTGGTGCACGCCCGCGCGTTGCTGGTTGGCACGGCCGAGGGCAGGACGGCCTACATCGACGGCGACCTGCACGACCCGGCCGCGGTCATCGCCGAGGCCGGCAAGACGCTGGACTTCGCGCAGCCGATCGGTCTCATCCTCAGCGGCGTCATGGGTCACGTGCCCGACTACGAGGCGGCCCGTTCGATCACCCGGCAGCTGGTGGCGGCACTGCCGAGCGGTAGTTACCTCTCGCTGAACGACGGCACGAGCCTGATCAGTGCCGAGATGCAGCAGGCGCAGGACGACTACAACGACAGCGGCGCGACTCCGTACACCCTGCGCTCTCCCGACGAGATCGTCGGCTTCTTCGACGGCCTGGAGCTGGTCGAGCCCGGCGTCGTGCCGTGCCCGCAGTGGCGGCCGGATGACGCGGTCGACACACCGGCCGACATCGACGCCTTCGGCGGGGTGGGCCGCAAGCGCTGACGCTGTCCTGCGGCGGCGGTAGCCACCAGGGTGGGTCGTTCCTGGTGACTACGCCGCCGCGCGGTACGGGCGGTCAGCCGGATTGGTCGGCTGGCGGAAGGACGCTCTGCACCGCCACGCACGGGTCTGTGGCGGGTGCGGCGGCGTGGATCGCTTCGGCGGCCCGGGCGGCGAGGTCGCGAAAGACCTCGCGCTGCTCCTCGGGTAACCCACCCAGCACGTGGTCCTCGGCGTGGGCGACCCGCCGCTCGGCCTCGGCGAGCGTCTGACGTCCGCGTTCGGTGGCCACGACCCGTCGGGCCCGCCGGTCCTGGGGGTCAGGCCTGCGCTCGATGAGACCGGCGTTCGCCAGGTCGTCGATGACGTAGGTCAGCACGCTGCGGTCGATGGCCAGGCGAGCGGCCAGGGCACCCTGCGTGGGCACCTCCTCGTGCACGACGACGGCCAGGATGTGGTAGCCCCGACTGCCGTGCGGCAGGTCCTTCAGCAGCTCCTCGACGCGCTCGTGCCAGCGGCGCAGCACCATGCCCAGCGACCAACCGAAGTTCGAGCCGCGCTTGCGGTCGGCCGGCAGCTCGCACGGATCGGTCACGGACATGTCCCGATGCTAGTGGCCGGTGCGTTGATCATGATCCGACATCGCGGCAGCCCAGGAATGATTGGCAACGAAGATAGGTTGTCTGACAAACGATAGGTGCAGAACATGATGGGTTGATCAAACGATCGCGTGGATGGTGAAGCAATGTCGGACTACGGGCACGAACTCCGGTTTGGGTCATTCCTGACACCCAGCGTGCACGACCCGGATCAGGTGGTGGCGCTGGCCGAGCTGACCGAGGCGGCGGGGCTGGACCTGGTCACCTTCCAGGACCACCCGTACAACGCGGAGTTCCTCGACACCTGGACCCTGCTGAGTTGGGTCGCCGCCCGCACGGAGCGGCTCCGGATCTCCGGGAACGTCCTCAGCCTGCCGCTGCGCCCGCCGGCCGTGCTGGCCCGGGCCGCGGCGAGCCTGGACCGGTTGTCGCACGGCCGTTTCGAACTGGGCCTCGGCGCCGGCGCGTTCTGGGACGGAATCGAGGGCATGGGGGCACGTCGGCTGACCGCGGGGCAGGGAGTCGCGGCCCTGCGGGAGGCGATCGACGTCCTGCGCGGCGTCTGGGACGACACCGCCACCGGACCGCTACGGCTGGACGGGGAGTACTACCCCGTACCCGGCATGCAGCGCGGCCCGAAGCCGGCACACGACATCGACATCTGGCTCGGCGCGTACCAGCCGAAGATGCTGGCCCTGACCGGCCAGAAGGCCAACGGCTGGCTGCCGACGCTGGAATACCTGCGATCTCCCGACCGGGTGACAGCCAACCGGCTCATCGACGAGGCGGCCGTCGCCGCTGGACGCGAGCCCCGGGAGATCCGACGGCTGCTCAACCTGTTCACTGTCGACGTCTCGTCGCGCAGCCGCGGCTTCCTCCAGGGGCCTGTCGAGCAGTGGGTCGACCAACTCCTTCCGCTGGTCCTCGAGGAGGGGTTCAGCACCTTCCTGATCGGGCGCGACGACCCACGCCTCATTCAGACCCTCGGACAGGAGATCGCCCCCGCGCTGCGGGAGGCGGTCGCCAAGGAGCGCAACGGGGGCGAGGTCGGCACCGGGCCGGTCCGCACGACCGTCGCGCTGGCCGAGCGGCACCCCGGCCTCGACTACGAAGCGCTGCCGCCGTCGCTGGCCGCCAGGTCCGTCGAGCCCGGTGACCAGGAGTACGAGCGGGTACGCCACACCTACAGCTGGCACGGCTCGCCGGCCCTGGTGATCCGTCCGCAGAACGCCGCCGAGGTGGTCGACGCCGTGTCGTACGCCCGGACGCAGGATGTCCCGCTGTCGGTGCGCAGCGGCGGGCACGGCATCAGCGGCCGGTCGACGAACGACGGGGGAGTCGTCATCGACATGTCGAGGATGAACAAGGTCGAGGTGCTCGACCGGGCGACCCGTCGGGTGCGGCTGGAACCGGGTGCCCGGTGGGGCGACGTGGCCCAGACGCTCGCCCCGTACGGCCTGGCCATGAGTTCGGGCGACTACGGAGACGTGGGCGTCGGTGGTCTCGCCACCACCGCCGGCGTCGGATACCTGGCGCGCAGGCACGGCCTGACCATCGACCACGTCGTCGCCGCCGAGATCGTCACCGCGGATGGCCGTCTGCTCCGCGTCGACGACGAGCATCACCCCGAACTGTTCTGGGCCGTCCGCGGCGCCGGTGGAAACTTCGGTGTGATCACCGCGCTGGAGCTGGAGGCGTACGAGGTCGACAAGGTCGTCTACGCCCAACTCGTCGCGGACGCGACCGACACCGCCGGACTGCTGCGGCGGTGGGGCCAACTGGTCGAGGACGCGCCACGGGAGCTGACGAGCTTCCTCTCCCTCTTTCCCGGCCGCCGTGGCAACCCCCCGGCTGCCCAGGTCACCCTCGTCTACGCCGGTGACGATGTCGAGGCGGCGCAGTCCGCCCTGAGCCCGTTCATGGAGATCGGGCCGATCCTCGACCAGCAGGCGCAGCTCGTGCCGTACCCGGCGATCGTCGCGCCGCCGGGCAACCAGCATCGGGGGCAGGGGCTGAGGGACACCCGCAGCGGTCTGTTGCACCACGTCACACCGCAGGCGGCCGACCTGATGGAAAACATGATCCAATCCGGCGATGTGATGATCATGCAGTTGCGATCCGTCGGTGGGGCGGTCAACGACGTCGCCCGCGACGCGACCGCCTACCCGCACCGGGAGCAGAACTTCTCGGTACTCGCCGCCACGGTCCCGGACCGCCGGCCCCAACTCGACAAACTGTGGGCCGAGCTGTACCCGTACCTCGACGGCCTGTATCTCAGCTTCGAGAGCGACACCAATCCGGCTCGACTGCTGGATGCCTGGCCCGAGCCCACTCTCGGCCGGCTGCGCGCCATCAAGGCCAGCTACGACCCGGACAACGTCTTCAACCGGAACTTCCCCATCCCACCGGCTGAGCCCCTCGGCTAGAGGGCGCCGGACAGGTAGTCGCGGCGACGCTGCGGTTCGAACTTCTCGATCGCGTACCGCAGCATGACCCGTGGCATGACCCGGTAGCGGCGGACGAGGAACTCCTCCTCCGCCGCTCTGTCCCGGTTGCCCACCTCGCGCAGCATCCAGCCCACCGCCTTACGGACGAGGTCGTGCGGGTCGCGCAGGAGCCGGTCGCCGAGTCGGAAGGTCCACTCGAAGTCACCGGCCCTGATGAAGGCGAAGGTCGCCATGATGGCAATGCGCCGCTCCCACACGAGGCTCGACTCGGCCAACCGATCCAGGACGCTCCGGTCCCGGTCGAGCAGCCAGGGGCCGACGATGTACGGCGCGGACGAATCCACCAGGTCCCAGTTGTTGATGCTGTCGGTGTTGGCCAGGATGGTGTCGAAGACAAGATCCCGCTCCTGCTCGTCGCCCCTGGCGAACTTCCGCACCAGGATGAACAGCGCGGTCAACCGCTCCTCGTGCGCGCCTTCGATGAGCAGCTTCGTCGTCTCGGCCAGCGAGAGGTCGCGCCAGAACCGGGCGGCCACCGTGCGCTGGTCGGGCACGGAGACACCGAGGGCCCTGTCGCCCTCGCCGTACCCACCGGGGACCATCTGGAGGAACCGGCTCGACGCCTCGGCTCGACGTGGATCGGCGAGGCTGGCGAGTGCCCGACGCACGTCGACGCTGGTGGCCATGACCGTCGACGCTACCGGGGGTCAACCCGCGCGGCGTAGGCGTCCGAGCATTCCGTTGAGGTCCTGGACGAACAGGTCGTGGCGGAAGAAGTGCCCACCCGGCACCTCGCGCCACTCGTGTGGGATGCCGGCTCGGGCGAGTGCCCCGCGGAACTCGCGCTGACCGGCGAGCACCTGGGTCTCGTTGACGGTGTCGAACCAGTTGATCGGGTCGGGGGAGGTCCCGGCCGCCAGGAAGATCCGCTTGTTCTGGAAACTCGGGATGCGTTGCACCGGGTTGTCGGCGGTGACCCGTGCCTCGTCCCAGAGCGGGATCCCGTAGACGGTGCCCCCACCCAGGTCCAGCGCGGCGGAGGTGGCATTCGCCCAGTGCACGACCAGTCCGAAGTCTCGGCGGAGACTGGCCGGCCCGGAGTGCGAGCTGACCGAGCAGAAGTGGCCGTAGTACTTGGCCGCGTACTTCAGCGCACCGAAGCCGCCCATCGAGAAGCCGGCCACCGCACGCCCGTTGTACTCGGCGAAGGTACGGAAGTTCGCGTCGACCCATGGCAGCAGTTGGGCGATGTGGAACGTCTCCCAGTTGCGGGGTCCGACGAAGCTGGTCACCGGATTGCAGTACCAGCCGGTCGACGCGTCCGGCATGACGACGATGACCTCCCGGCCAGCGGTCAGACCGACGATGTTGTCCTGTAGGTGGAAGGTGCGGAAGTCGGCGTTGCCGCCGTGCAGCAGGTACAGCACCGGATACCGCTTGCCGCTGGTGTGGTAGCCGTCGGGCAGCAGCACGTTGACGCCCGGGTCCCACTCGATGGCGTCGGTGGCGAAGCGGTAGTACTGCAGCCGGCCGCCGTTCTCGTTGCGGTCGACGATGCGCAGGCCGTACCCGTCACCGGCGGCCTGGGCGGCGGACGACCCGGCGAGGGCGCCGCCGAACAGCCCGGCGGCGGCCGCCGCTGCCGAGCCACCGATCAGCCGGCGCCGGCTGATCGACGAGGGCGTGGGTACGTCGAGCATTGGAGTCTCCCTGCGTCAGAAGGTGGTTTCGCCGTTGAGGCCGAAGAAGTCGTGCCATTTGGTGGCGCCGAGGAAGCTGGTGCCGGTGGAGAGGCCGACGTGGACGTCGTTGAAGCTGCCCTTGGTGAAGGCGACGATGTCGTCCTTGCCGTCGCCGTTGTAGTCACCCAGGTAGGGGAACTCGCCGGGCAGGCAGAAGAGGTCGTTCCACTTGACGGTGGTGCCGACGAACGAGGTGCCGGTGGAGACGGCGGCGTAGACGTCGGCGTCGGCGTTGCAGGTGAACGTGACGATGTCGTCGCGGCCGTCGCCGTTGATGTCGCCGACGCGGGGTTGTTCGGTGCCGACCGCGAACAGGTCGTGCCACTTCTGGGGCGCGCCAAATCCGCTTCCGGTGGAGAGGGAGACGATCACGTCGCTCGCCGTGAGCGGCCCCTGGGTGAAGGTGATGATGTCGTCGCGGCCGTCACCGTTGACATCACCGAGGGCGGGGAACTCGCCGGGGATGGAGAAGTAGTCGTGCCACTTGAGGCCGGGGCCGAAGCCGGTGCCGGTGGAGAGCGCCACGTACACGTCGGCGTTCGTGTCGTGGGTGAACGCGATGATGTCGTCGCGTCCGTCGCCGTTGACGTCGCCGACCGCACCGACCTCCGCGCCGGGCGCGAACCAGTCATGCCACTTCAGGCCACCGCCGAAGCTGGTGCCGGTGGAGAGGGCCACGTACACGTCGGCAAGGGTGCCGTGGGTGAACGCGACGACGTCGTCCTTGCCGTCGCCGTTGACGTCGCCACTGAGCAGGGTCTCCCCGTTGAGGCCGAAGAAGTCGTTCCACTTGACGGACGTACCGGCGAACGCGCTGCCGGTGGAGGTGGCCACGTAGACGTCGTTGAGGCTGCCCTGCGTGAAGCTCACGACGTCGTCACGGCCGTCGCCGGTGAAGTCGGTCGGTGACCCCGCCAGGTACCGGCCTCCCGAGCCGCCGGCGTTGACCAGGGAGATGTAGTAGTTCCAGTTCCAGTTCGGCCCGGGGTCGGTGTGGTCGTTGCCGGGCAGTTCGTTGTGTCCCTTGATCGACGCACGGGTCTTCGGCAGCCCGTACTTGTCGCAGAGGTAGCGGGTCAGCGCGGCGGACGACCGGTACATGGCGTCGGTGAACCAGGCCGGATTGTCCACGAAGCCCTCGTGCTCGATGCCCACCGCGTACGGATTGGCCGAGCGTGCGTGGTAGGCCGTGTCGCCCTCGCGCACCATCTGGGTGATCTCGCCGTTGCTCGACTTCACCACGTAGTGCGCGCTCACCCCCGCCGACGGGTTCTGGAACCAGCTCACCGTGCCGGCGTACGACCCCTGGGTCACGTGCACCACAACAGTGGTTATCCGCGCCGATCGGCCGGCCTGGTAGTTGCCGCCGTAGGCGGACACCCACCGGGCCGGCGCGTACTCCGGCACGGCCGCCGCGACGTTCGCACCGGCGGCGCCCGCGGGGGTGACCCCCGCGTAGCGGCCGAGTTCGGGTCGGAGCGGTCGCGGCGCGACCCGTATCGGCCCGGCGGTGATTCCGGTACGCAGCAGGTCGTAGACGTGGTCGGCGTAGAGCCGGGCGGTCGACGCGTCGACGGCGGCGCTGTAGCGCGCCACCACCGGATACCAGGCGGAGAGCCGGTCACGTGCCCCGCCGGTCAGCCCTTCGTCGTCGGCCAAATCGCGGAGCACCGCCGCGCCGCCGCGGATGTTGGCGGAGGGGACCGAGCGCAGGCGGTCGACCGGTTCGCCGGTGAGCGCGGCCGCCCGCTCCAGGCTGTGCTGGGTGGGGTTGCTGACCAGGTGCATGACCCCGTACCCGTTGGCCTGACTGGGCAGACCACCGTGCCCGTCCAACCGGGACTCACCGTAGGCGACGGCGACCAGCAGGTCCCGGGGCACGTCGAACTGGGCGGCGGCCCGGGTGAAGTCAGCGGCGAGCGAGCCGGATGCCGCTTGTCCGGCCGCGTCGGCCGGCGCGACCGCCACCTGACCGGCCAGCGCCGCCGCCAGGAAGAGGGTGCACGTTCGCCCGGTCAGTCGCATGAGAACTCCAATCCGCTGATCACAGCGTCATCTCGCCGTTGAGGCCGAAGAAGTCGTGCCATCGGGTGGTGCCGAGGAAGCCGGTGCCGGTGGAGAGCGCGACGTGGACATCGTTGGTGGCGCCCTTGGTGAAGACGATGAGGTCGTCAGTGCCGTCGCCGTTGACGTCGCCGAGGTAGGGAAACTCGCCGGCCAGGCAGAAGAAGTCGTGCCACTTCACCGTGGTCCCGGCGAAGCCGGTGCCGGTGGAGGTGGCGACGTACACGTCGGCGTTGGGATCGCAGGTGAAGGTGACGATGTCGTCTCTGCCGTCGCCGTTGACGTCACCGACCCGGGGTAGTTCGGCGCCGACGGCGAACAGGTCGTGCCACTTCTGAGCGGCGCCGAAGGAGCTGCCGTTCGACAGGGCGACGACGACGTCGCTGGCGGTGGCGGGGCCCTGGGTGAAGGTGATGAGGTCGTCGCGCCCGTCGCCGTTGACGTCGCCGAGCGCGGGGAACTCGCCGAACGGGCTGAAGAACTCGTGCCACTTGAGGCCGGCGCCGAAACCGGTGCCGGTGGAGAGCGCGACGTACACGTCGCCGGCGGGGTTGTGGGTGAACGCCACGATGTCGTCGCGCCCGTCGCCGTTGACATCGCCGACCGCGCCGATCTCCGCGCCGGGCGCGAACCAGTCGTGCCACTTGAGGCCAGCACCGAACGAGGTGCCGGTGGAGAGCGCGACGTAGACGTCGCCGGTGTTGCTGTGGGCGAAGGTGACGACGTCGTCTCTGCCGTCGCCGTTGACGTCGCCGGTGGAGGCGGTCTCGCCACCGAGGGAGAAGAAGTCGTTCCACTTCGCCGAGGTGCCGGTGTAGGAGCCGCCGGTGGACGTGCCCACGTAGACGTCGGCGAGGGCGTTCTGGGTGAAGGTGACGATGTCGTCCCGGCCGTCGCCGGTCACGTCAGTGGGGGATCCACCGGCGATGGCGTGGGTGCGGGCCGCCTCGTTGAGCTGGGCCCGGGCGGTGGGGGCCGCCTGGTCGTACCGGTCGGGGAAGCCGGACCGTTGGACGCACTGGGCGACCTGGCCCGCGCTGTATCCGGGGTTGTCGCGGTCGCAGACGATGGCCCGGGTGACGTACTGGGTGCTGGCGTAGACCGGGTCCATTATCTGCTCCGGAGTGCCCCACCCGTAGTCCCAGCGCTGCTGGAACACCCCGAGCGACGACTTGTCGCCACACGGCAGGTTGTTCATGTGTGACTCGACCCAGCCCGCCTCGAAGGCGGACAGCGTCACCTTGTCGTTGGCGCTGTAGGCCCGGGCGACCCGGTAGACGACCAGGGTCACCGCCGGGTCGCGGTTGGCGGGGATGGAGGGGCAGGCCAGGGTGCCGACCGGGTCCGCGTGCGCCGGCGAGGCCGGGACCGTCGTGCCGGCGACGCCGAGGGCCATCAGCAGGGCCAGGAGAGTACGTCTCACGCTGCTCCTCGTCGGGTCGGGGATGGTCGACTGATGGCGTCACGAGACCGCCACCGACCGGGGACCGATTGCTGAGAGTTTCTTCAGGGCGCTGATGGCTGTCAATGTTCTATGAAGAATTCCTTCAATGCATCGTTCAAGGCGGGCAGGTATTGACAGCGGTTGTCGTCGGCGGGTTTACTCGCCCGCAACCGCTGTCCAATCACCGCGGCGGAGCCATGACGAGTGCGACAGGAGAGGGCAGCCATGGGCGTACGTCGTCGCTCGTTGCTCGGCCGCGCCGCCGCGATCGGAGCCGCCAGCGCGGTCGGTTCCGTCGGCGCGATCCTGACCACTGCCGCTTTGGCCCAGGCGGCGGTGTGGAAGAAGCGGCTGACCGGTGCGGACCTGGACACCAGCAGCCGGTGGCGGGTGGCCGGCACCGATCTGGGCATCCCCTACGTGCTGGAGAACGGATCGATCGGCTACCTCTTCGGCGACACCTTCGACACGCCGTGGCCCGAGGGCCCGCCCCTGCCGAACGACTGGCGGTCGCCGGTCATGTTGCGCTCCGCCGTCCACCCCGGCGCGCCCGGCGGAATCGTCTTCGACAGCGCCGCACGCGTCGTCGGCAACGGACGGGCCCCGGAGCTGATGCACAACGGCCACCACGGCATCGGCATCGACGGTCTTCCCGAGGTGACCGTCATCCCCAACGACGGCATCAGCTTTCCGGAGACCGGTCGGCAGCTGATCTCCTACATGAGCATCGAGAACTGGAACTCCGCCGGCCCGGCCGGGCCGCAGTGGAAGTCCCGCTACGCGGGGCTGGCCTTCTCCGACAACGGCAACGAGTTCATCCGTACGCCGCTGAAGTGGTGGAACAGCCCGGACAACAAGGACCCGTTCCAGATGTGGACCATGCAGCGCGACGGCGAGTACGTCTACGTCTTCTCGGTCCGGTCGGGGCGGCAGGACGGTCCGATGATGCTGCGACGCGTCCGGTGGGACCGGCTGTTCTACCCCGAGTCGTACGAGGGCTGGGGCTGGAACGGCGCCAACTGGGGCTGGGGGAGACCCTGCACACCCATCCTCACCGGCCGCTTCGGCGAGCCATCGGTGCGCCGGCTGGCCGACGGGACCTGGGTGATGTCCTACCTCAACTGCCAGAACGGGTGTCTGGTCACCCGTACCGCGTCCGGACCCGACCGGGCCTGGACGGGGGAGAAGATTCAGCTGACGGGCTGGCAGGAGCCCGCGCTCTACGGGGGGTTCATCCATCCCTGGTCCAGCCGGAACGCCGACGACCTGCACCTGATGGTCTCGAAGTGGACCCGCACCCCGGACGGCCGCAGCACCGCCTACCACGTCAGCCAGTTCACCGGCTCGGTGTGACGGGCCACTGACCGACAGTCGTCGTGGCCCGACTTTCGCGACCCCGACCCGCTGGAGCTGATCTGCGCAAACGCGGGCCGCGATGTCCTCAGCAGGGTGTGAGTGGGTGAATCAGGGGGTAGGAGCACTGTTGCTGACGACCGCCCCGGGGCGGGGCTGCCGAGCATCCGACGTGATGCCGGCCGCGCCGGAATCTTCCATTCCGGCGGACGCCGATCGAGGAGGGCGTACTGCGATGACGCAGCCGACGATGGATCCGACCGACGCTTTGGCGGAGCTGGGCCGGGTCAGACTCGACGAGGTCAGCCTCGACGACATGCTGCGCCGGATCGCCGAACTCGCCAAGGGGAGCATTCCCGGGACGAGAGAGGTGACTGTCACTCTGGTGCGGGGTCGGGTCGGTTGGACCGGGGCGTTCACCGGCGAGCTGGCCCGTGAGCTGGACGAGTGGCAGTACCAGCAGCACCGGGGCCCCTGCCTGGACGCCTCCGCCAGCGGTGACACCATCTCCGTGCCGGACATGGCCGCCGAAGAACGCTGGCCGGCATGGGCGGAGAGGGCTCGCGACGCCGGGGTGAAGAGTTCCCTCTCCATCGGGCTTCCCATCCAGGGGTCGGTGGTCGGTGCGCTCAACGTCTACAGCGATTCGCCGAACGCGTTCGATCCGTCCTCGATCGTCAACGCGGAGGGCTTCGCCGCGTACGCGGCGGTGGCACTGGCCAACGCGCACCTGTACGAGAACGCCGCCACGCTGGCGGCGCAGATGCAGGAAGCGATGCGGAGTCGGGCGGTGATCGAGCAGGCCAAAGGGATCATCATGGGGAGCCGACGGTGCTCGTCGGAGGAGGCGTTCGCGCTGCTGTCGAAGATCTCCCAGGACACCAACCGGAAGGTGCGCGAGGTCGCGGAGGCCCTGGTCGCCCAGGCGGTGGGAAAGACTCAGGGGTGAGTGCAGCCCCAACTGCGCTGCTACGCCGACCGGGCCGCCCGCACGAGGCGGGCGACCCTGTCGACAGATGGCGCCAGACGGGTCACCGCGCGGCTGAATCCAGTCAGCTCTCCGAAGGCTTGCGCACCGCGTCGCGTACCCGGTCGATGACCGCCAGCACCGGCCCGGCGGCCAGGTTGCCCTTCGCGGACTGGGCGCTGGGATGTGGCCGCGTCGGCGCGGACGCCTCCGCCGCCCGGACAGCCGTGGCGAGGCTGCGAAGCCGGTCGACCGGAACGTGCTGGCGGAGCTGGGGGAACTCGTAGCGCTCCTCGTGTCGGGCGTGCAGGAGCACTGCGTCGCGCAGCAGGACGATGCCGGTGTCGAAGCCGTCGGCGTCCACGCCACCCTCGATCAAGGTTTGCAGGGTCTCCTTCGCCTGCCGCTCCTCGTCGAGCCGGTCGTCGACCATCGCGTCACCACCCCCACCGGGCAGCGTCCGGGCGAGCGGGTGGACGACCTCCTCCTCGGCGGTCTCGTGCGCGGCGAGGAGCTTGACCAGATCGTCGAAGGCGTCGCGTCGGGTGTCGCCGGTGCCGCCGATGACCAGCAGGAAGAGCTGCTCGATCTGGGCGTGCTGGGCGAGCAGCAGGTCGACCACATCCTCCTCGGGCCCCGGGGTGGCCGGGGTGGCGGTGTCAGGCATGGCTGCCTCCTTCGGCGCGCAGCGTCTCGATCGGGTGCGGGCCCTCGGTCTCGATGCGGTACTCGTCGCCGAAGCGGTCCCGGTGCATGTCGATGACCTGTTCGCTCGGCGGCTGCCGGCCGTCGTGCAGTTGCTGCTGCATCCACTCGAAGCGCTCGTGGGCCTCGCGGACGTAGCCCTCGCCGAGCTTCGTCACGTCGATCTGGGTGGCCAGCAGGTGGCGCAGGTAGTCCTTGTTGGGCTCGAAGGTCAGCGGCTCGGGAAGGCCGACACTGCCGACGACCTCCTCCGGTTCCCGTCCGTCGTGCCGACGCAGCAGGTCGGCGGCCTGCTGGAGGTGGGCCAGCTCCATCTGCAGGTGCAGCTCCCAGACCGCCTTGATCCGGGGGTCGCTCTCCTGTTGCAGGAAGGAGTAGTAGAGCCAGCACTCGTTGTACTCGTGGGTGAGCAGCCGCTCCCACCAGTTCTCACCCGGGTCAAGCAGCGACTCGTAATGGGTGACGTGCTCCTGCTCGATCATGCTGATTTCCTGGTAGAGCTGGCGCGCGATCGGTTCCATGTACTGCGGGCCGACGTTCATGTAGTAGAACATCACCTGCTGCTCGGCTGACAGGATCGTCAACGCGTGCAGCTTCGAGCGCGGGTCCACCGAGTTGCGGTCGTACGGGGTGCGAACCTCGTCGAAGGGATGCCGGTGCTCCTGGACCGTCGGTCGGCCGGGCATGACCTCGGTGAGCCCGTCGACGATCTTCTCCGCCTTGCGTCGCTCGACCATCTCGTAGAGGTTGGCGTAGCGGTACAGGTGGTCGAAGTCCTCCAGCACACCGAACTCGTACGCCTGCTTGAGGTAGGGGTCGGGTTCGTGCCGGGCCACCCAGGCGGTGAGGTCGACGGCCACCTGCTCGTAACCGAGCGTCGTCTCCAGCACGCTGGCGACGCCGGGAAGCAGCCAGTTCACCACCCGCTGTTGCTGGTTCTCCAGGTACCGGACGTAGGCGAGCTGCCGGCGGACCTCCTGGTCAGGGCAGTTCCGGGCGAACTGGTGCTGAAAGTTGATCGCCTCGATCTCGATGCCGTTCATCGTGATGATCCGGCATCGCGTGTACGGGTCCACCGCCTCCGGGTCGATCGGATCGACGCTCAGTTCACGCCAGTTGCGGATCTGGTTCTCGAGAGGGATTCCTTTGTGGTCGAGCGGATTGAACATGCCTCTCCTTCAATGGGGGGATGGTGGCCGTGCCGCCTGGGGTTGAGCGGCGACGGGAGGGGCCGAATGGCTGACGTGTCTGCGCCCCGCGGCGGGGACGTCGCGGAGCCACGGCAGGACGGACCACTGGAGGGCGCATGTCTTGACCCGATTGGGCCGGTACCCGCCGCGAACGGTGGCAAACCAGGCAGTCGTCCGGAATGAGGTCCGGTGACGATTCGCGGGTGTGGGCGTCTGGGTCGTGGGTAGGGCTGAACCATGCTGAAGCGAGCGGTGTGGCAGGGACTGGTGGCGGGCCTGGCCGGGGCGGCGGTGATGACGGCCGCCGAGAAGATCGAACAGCGGGTGACCGATCGGCCCGACTCCTACGTGCCCGCCCGGGTTCTGGCCAGGCTGACCGGCCTGCCGGAAACCTCCGGGCAGCAGCCCCGGTGGCAGAACCTGGCGATGCACTACGGCCAGGGCGCACTGCTCGGCGTGCTGCGCAGCGTCATGGCCCAGGCCGGGCTGCGCGGCGCCTGGGCCTCGACGATGTTCACGGCGGTGCGCCTGACCAACGACCAGATCCTGGAGAACGCCACCGGCGTGGGGGCGCCTCCGCTGACCTGGCCCCGCCCCGAGCTCGCCATCGACGTGTTGCACAAGTCCATCTACGCGTTCGCCACCGGAGCGGTGGCCGACGTGCTCGCCGCCCGCGACGGAGCGGGTCCCGGGCAGCGGCACGCGGCGCTCCGTCCCGGTCGCCACGCGGACGTCGGTCCGCTGCCCCGGGCAGCAGCACGTCGGGCATAGCCGCGGAGGTGCGCCCACGGCCAGGAAGCTGCGCGCGCGGCCGGGGAGTGTTTAGCTGCACGGATGATCACACCCGTTCCCCTCGGTACCTGGCCGACGCCGTTGGAGGCCGCGCCCCGGCTCGCCGCCCGGCTGGGGCTGGCCGAGCTCTGGTTCAAGCGTGACGATCTCAACGGCCTCGGCGGGGGCGGCAACAAGATCCGCAAGCTCCAGTACACCTGCGCGCAGGCGATCGCCGTCGGCGCCACCACTGTCATCACCTCGGGGGCGCCGCAGAGCAACCACGCCCGGCTCACAGCGGCCGCGGCCGCGCGGCTCGGCCTCTCCTGTGTGCTGGTGCTCGCCGGATCGCCCCCGGAGCGTCGGCAAGGCAACCTGCTGCTCGACGGGCTCGCCGGGGCAGAGATCGTCTGGAGCGGAGAGCGTCCGCTCGCCGAGGTGGTGGCGGCCGAGGCGGAGCGCCGATCGGCGTACGTCATCCCGTTCGGCGGCACCGCTCCCGCGTCGATCCAGGGCTATGTGGACTGCGGTCGGGAGCTGCGGGCCCAGTTGCCGGACGCCGACGGCGTCGAGGTGGTGGCGGCGCTCGGCTCCGGCGGAACGATGGCCGGCCTGGTGCGGGAGTTGGGCGCGCAGCGGGTGATCGGCGTGGATGTCGGTGCCGTGCCGGACCCGCGGGCGACCGTCGCCGGGCTGCTCGTCGGCGAGGTGGAGCCGGACGCGCTGCGGATCGACGGCACCCAGGTGGGTGCGGGATACCGCACGCTGACCGAGGCCGTCCGGGCGGCGCTGGAGGTGACCGCGCGTACGGAGGGGGTCTTCCTGGACCCGACGTACACCGGTCGGGCGATGGCGGCGCTGCTGGCCGGCAGCTTCCCGCACGGCGACCGGGTCGTCTTTCTGCACAGCGGCGGGCTGCCGGGACTCTTCGGCCACCCCGAGCTGTAGGGGCGCCGGCCGGGCAGGCACAGCGGTGCCCTCCGACGGGATCGCGCCGGAGGGCACCGCGCCGAGCTGTCGACGGATCAGACGCTGGCGAAGTGCTCGCGGTGATCGCGAACGAACTCGGCGAAGGTCCGCGGCTGCCGGCCGACGATCCGCTCGACATGGTCGTTGGTGAAGTCGCCCCACCCGGAACCGTAGGCGACCCGGTACTCGGCGAGGACCTCGGCCGACCACTGGTCGAGGCCGGCCTGGAGCAGGCCGTCGCGTGCCTGCTCCGGGCTCTGCGGCACGTAGCGCACCTGCTGGCCGAGGGTGCGGGCGATCTCGTCGGCCGCCTGGTCGAGCGTGATGCTCTCCGGACCGGTGGGGGTGTAGATCTTGCCCTGGTGCTGCTGTGGCGCCGCGAGGATCGCCGCCCCTGCGGCGGCGATGTCCCGGGCGTCGATCAGGCCGACACGCGCGTCACCGAAGAGACCGAAGAGGTGCTCGCCAGCCTTGGCGCCGAGCAGGTTCTGCATGAAGTGACTCGGTCGCAGGATGGTCCAGGGGATACCGGACTCCTGTAGCTCCGCGTCGGAGAGCGCGTGCAGACGGCCGTTGCGGGTGGGCGCGTCGTGCGCGGCGCCGATCGCGGAGAGCCGGACGATGTGCCGTACGCCGGCCTGCCGGGCCGCCCACACCGCGTTCATGCTCTGACTCGGTGCCAGTGGACCCATCGGCATCAGCAGCCAGAGCGTCGTCACGCCCTCGAACGCCGGGGTCAGCGTGGTGGGGCGGTCCAGGTCGCCGACGACGTACTCGACCCCGTCGAGCCCCGGCGTGCGCGACGCGTCCCGGACGAGGGCGCGGAGCGGCTGCTTGCCGGCCAGCTCCCGCAGCACCTCCCGCGACACGGTGCCGTTTGCTCCGGTTATCAGAATGGTCATGGTCATCCTCTCGGTCAGGCGGACCGAGGTCGGACCACGGTCGCCGCCAGCGACGATATAGTCCATAACTTGTACAGTCCAATGATTGGACCAAATTATGAAGCGCAGCACACTGAAGGAGCAGGACCCCGACCTCGGGATCCTGGCCGTGCAGCTCTCCGCGCGTGTCCAGCGGGAGATCTTCCGACGCTCGGCGGAGCAGGGGTTCGACGACGTCCGGCCGCGCCACGGCGCGGTCCTCGCCTACCTGGACGCCGAGGGCACCCGCCCCGGCGAGCTGGCCCGGCTGGCCGGCCGCAACAAGCAGACGCTGGGCGCGATCCTCGACGAGCTGGAACGGCTGGGCTACGTCCGGCGTACGCCCGACCCGGCCGACCGCCGGGCAAAGCTGATCGTGCCGACGGATCGGGGTCTCAGCTTCATGGCGGCCTCCGACGGCTTCGTGCACCTGATCGAGCAGAAGCTCGCCGACACACTCGGCCCCGACCGGTACCGCGACTTCAGGGACGCGCTGGCCCGTGGTGTGGCGAGCCTCCCGGCGACCGGCCAGGACACCGAGGGCTGAGCTGGCATGTGCCGGCGCGAACCGGGTACGCCGCCGTGGCCCAGGGGGCCGGCGGAATGCCCAGGCTGACCGCTTTTCACGCAGCCGAGGAGCACCGACATGCCTATCGCCGGGCGGGCCCGACTCACACCGACGGTCTCCCTGGTGCTGCTGGCGTCGATCCTGGTGTCGTTCCTGGCCGCGTCGGCGGCCCCGACCCCGCTCTACGGTGTGTACCAGGAACGCTGGCACTTCTCGCCGGTCACCACCACAGTGGTGTTCGCCGTCTACGCACTCGCGGTGCTGGCGTCGCTGCTCACGTTCGGCAAGTTGTCCGACCACGTCGGTCGACGGCCGGTGCTGGCCGTCGCGATCGCGGTGCAGATGCTCGCGTTGGTCGTCTTCATCTTCGCCAACGGCGTTGCGGCCCTGCTGGTCGCCCGCCTCGTGCAGGGGCTGGCAGCCGGGGCCGCCACCGGCGCGGTGGGCGCCGCCATGCTGGACATCGACCGGGCCCGGGGCACGCTCGCCAACTCGATCGCCCCCGGCATCGGAACCGGAAGCGGCGCCCTGCTCTCGGCGCTGCTCATCCAGTTCCTGCCCGCGCCGACGCGACTGGTGTACCTCGTGCTGCTCGTGATCCTGCTGATCCAGGCCGTCGGGGTCGCCCTGATGCCGGAGACGGTCACCCCGATGGCCGGGGCCCGGGGCAGCCTGCGGCCGGACATCACGCTGCCCCGCTCGGTGCGCCAACCGGTCCTGGTCGTCATCCCGGTGCTCTTCGCGGTCTGGGCGCTGGCCGGGTTCTTCGGCGCGCTCGGCCCGGCGCTGATCCGCAGCCTCATGAACACGTCGATCGTGATCGGCGGTCTGGTCCTCTTCGTCTTCGCCGTCTTCGGGTCGATCGCCGTGCTGGTGCAGCGCAACACCGCCGCGCGGACCGTGATCCTGACCGGAATCGTCGCGCTCATCCTGGGCATGATCGTCACCTTGGTGGCGGTCATGGCGCAGTCCATCCCGGTCTTCTTCGTCGGCCTCGCGCTCGGGGGCGTCGGCTTCGGCAGCGGCTTCCAGGGCAGCCTCAAGACGGTCATGCCGCTGGTCGAGGCGCACCAACGCGCCAGCGTGCTGTCAGTGCTCTACGTCGTCTGCTACGTCGGTTTCGGCCTCCCCACGGTGATCGCCGGCTTCCTCGTGGTCTACGCCGGCGGCCTGCCGAGGACCGCCGACGAGTACTCCGTCGCCGTCATCCTCCTCGCCCTGGTCGCCCTGTTGGGGGTGCGCAGGGCAACCAGGATGGCGCCGGGCTGATGCCGGGAAGCCGGCGCCGAGCACTGACTCAAGCAGTAGCGTGGTGATCAGGAAGGGGGGCGGCGATGAGCCCGAAGGTGGCCCAGGGCGACGCGAGTGCGACGTCGCGGATCGAGAGCCTGGACGTCAAGCTTGAGGTGATCGTCATCCCGGTGTCGGATGTCGACCGGGCGAAGGCGTTCTACGAACGGCTCGGGTGGCGGCTCGACCAGACCCCGCCCGGCATCGTCCAGCTGACGCCGCACGGCTCCGCGTGCTCCGTGCAGTTCGGCCCCGGGCTGACGTCGGCGGCACCCGGCTCGGCCATGGCGTACCTGATCGTGTCCGACATCGAGGCGGCCCACGACACCCTCGCCGCCGCCGGTGTCGAGGTCGGCGACGTCTTCCACGTCAGCCCGGACGGCCCGGTCGACGGGCCGGACCCGCAGCGGCGCAGCTACTTCTCGCGCGCAACGCTGCGCGACCCGGACGGCAACACCTGGCTGATGCAGGAGATCACCACCAGGCTTCCCGGACGCATCGAGGGTGGCCTCACGTCGTTCGGCTCCACGAGCGACCTGGCGAGCGCGCTTCGACGCGCGGCCGCCGCGCACGGCGAGCACGAGAAACGTACTGGCGAGCATGACGACAACTGGCCCGACTGGTACGCGGCGTACATGGTCAGCGAGCAGTCGGGGGCCAAGCCGCCCGAGTGAGCTACGCCAACGCGTAAGACCTGCTGATCGACGTGCTGCCGGTGAGTCACCTGATGACTCACCGGCAGCACCGTTTCCGTTTCGGAGTGCGTGTCACTACCCGCTGCGCGCTGTTCGTACGGGCGATGTACGCGAGTTGTACGCCGACCGTCCTACCATCCCCTGGACACGATGATCTTCGATCCAATCGGCACCACCGGATTCAGAGCTGACCCGGTGCGTGCCGTGCCTCGTCGCCTGTGCGCGGTCCCCCGGCCGCCGGTAGGGAGGAGACCCCGATGACGAGTCCTGGTGCGGGCGGTGCGATGCCGTGACGCGGGTACGGTTTCTCGCCCTCGGCCCACTGCACGCCGAGGTCGGCAGAGAGTGGCTCGACCTCGGGCCCGTCCGGCAACAGGCGGTCTTCGCGATCCTGCTGTTCAACGCGAACCGCGTGGTCACACCGGCGTCGATCCTGCAGGGAGTCTGGGGCGGCCAGGCCCCGGCGACCGGCACGAAGCTGATCCCGCCGTACATCTATCGGCTGCGACGCACGCTCCAGGCGGCGTGCGTCGGCCGCGACGGTCCCGCGATCGACAGTTCCCGGATCGGCTACCGGCTGCGTCTCGGTTCGGCCCGCACCGACGTCGCGGACTTCGACGAGGCGGTTGAGCGGGCGGCTGCCGCCGAAACGGCCGGCGACCTCGCCGGGGCCGCGGCGCTACTGGCCGAGGCCGAGCAGAGCTGGGCGGGCGAGCCGTTGGCGGGCCTGACCGGTCCGTACGCGGAGAGTCGTCGGCAACACCTGCTCGAACGCCGCATCGTCTGTTTGGAACACCGGCTGGAACTGCACCTGCGGCTGGGCGACTGCCACCGGGCGATCCCCGCGCTCATCGCCTTGCAGACGGAGTATCCCCTGCGGGAACGGCTGGCGATCATGCTGATGACCGCCCTGTACCAGACCGGCAGGCAGAGCGAGGCGATGGACGTGTTCGGCGCCTTCCGTAGCCGTCTGGCGACCGAGTTGGGCGTCGAGCCGACCCCGGCGCTGCTCGCGGCGTACACCTCGATGTTGCGCGGCGACCTGGGCCCGCCCTGGGTGTCGGGCCGTTTTCCCGAAGGACCCGCCCGGGCACGGGCGGCCACCACCACGTGATGCGCGGCGATGCCGCGCGGTGAGGCGGAGCAGATGGACGACGGCCTTGCCCCGGTGCAGCCGGGGGACGCCGGATGGTTTCTGGGTCACTCCCTGCGGGAGCGGCTGACCGGCGCGGTGCCCACCGGCCCCGTCGACGAGGATCTCGGCCGGATCCGGCTGAAGATGTGGCTGGACGAGCCGGTGCACGCGAGGCGGCCCGATCTGATCTCGCAGCGGCTGGCCCAGCACGGGCTCGACGAGGCCGGTCTGATCCGGGTCCTGGGCGAGCAGCCCGAGACCGTTCGGGCCCGGTTCGACACGGCACCGGATTACGCCCGTCGGCTGGTCGAGGCCGCGCGGCGACATCCGGCCTCCACTGTGGCCCCCGGCCACGGCACGGATGGACACGATGACAGCGCGGGATTCGCGGTGCTCGTCGCGCCACTGATCGCTGCCGCACTCGAACGGTTGGGCGCGCGGGTGGCGGCGTTGGTCGACGGCCACCCGCACCTCTCCGCCGCGGCGCTGACCACGCGGCTGGGCCCGGGGCCGGTCGACACCGTCAACATGCTGGTGGCCCGGACGATGGCGCTGGAACTCAACGTGCTGCGGATCCGGGGCGAGCTGTCCGGGAGCAGCCCGCACGAGCGCTTCCACGACTTCCTCCACCGGTTGGAGAAGCCGCCGCACGCGTTGCGCCTGCTGCGCGAATATCCGGTGTTGGCCCGGGATCTGGTGCGGGTCGTCGACAACTGGGAGGCCAGCCGGCTGGAGTTCGTCGAGCGCGTCGTCGCCGACCACGCGGAGCTGTCCGACCGGTGCGGCGGGCCGGACTCGCTCGGCGACCTGGCCGAGGTGAGCTTCGGGGCGGGGGACAACCATCGGGGCGGTCGCTCGGTGGCGGTCGTCCGCTTCGCGACCGGCGCGCGGGTGATGTACAAGCCCCGGCGCCTCCAGGTCGACGGCCACTTCCAACACCTGTTGGCCTGGCTCAACGAGCGCGGCGCGCACCCGGCGCTGCGGACGTTCTGGGTCGTCGACCGCGAGGTGTACGGGTGGACCGAGTTCGTCGAGAGTGGACCCTGCGCCGACCGCGACGCCCTCGGCCGGTTCCATCGGCGGCAGGGCGCGCTCCTGGCCCTGTTGCAGGCCCTCGGCGCGACGGATTTCCATCAGGAGAATGTGATCGCCTCCGGTGAGCACCCGATGCTCATCGATCTGGAGGCGATGCTGCACAACTGGCAGTGGGAGCGGCCGATCGGCGACCAGGCGGGCTACCTGCAGAGCGCCGGGGTCGGGTTGATGAGCAGGTCCGTCATCACGGTGGGACTGCTGCCGGCACCCGTGGTCTGGACCGAGGGCAACCAGGTCAACCAGTTCGACATGAGCGGGATGTCCGGGGCCGGTGGGCAGTTGACCGCCCGGCCGGTCACGGTCTGGGACGGGTTCGGCACCGACGAGATGCGCCTGGATCGGCGGCGGGTCCCGCTGCCCGGTTCGGGGAACCTGCCCACCCTGGGCGAGCAGCGTCTGGACGTGACGGAGTTCGCGCCCGAGATCGGCGACGGATACCGCACGCTCTACCGGATCCTGCTACGACACCGGGACGAGTTGCTGGGGTCGTCCGGCCCGTTGGCCGCGTTCGCGCACGACGAGGTGCGGGTGGTCCTGCGCGCCACCGAGTCGTACGTCCGGCTGCTCGCCGAGGCGCAGCACCCGGACCTGCTGCGTGACGCGTTGGACCGGGACCGGTACTTCGAGAACCTGTGGGCCGGGCACGAGCACCGCGAGGACCGCGACCTCCTCATCGCCGCGGAACTGACCCAGATGTACGCCGGCGACGTGCCGATCTTCGTGACCACACCGTCGTCGACGGACCTCACCGGTGGCGACGGCACCGTGGTGCCGGGCGCACTGCGCCAGACCGGACTGGACGCGGTCCGGGACCGACTGGCGGGCATGTCCGAGGACCACCTGGCCCAGCAGAGCTGGATCATCGAAGCCTCGCTCACCGCACTGATCATGGGAGACCCGTCGCGGTGGCGTCCACCGAGCCGCCCGGGCGCGGTGGTCCTGCCGCCGCCGGTCGTACCCGCGAAGGTCGCGCACTCGCCTGTTGCCCCCGCGCCGGTCGCACCTGAGCGCTTCGTCGACGCGGCGCGCATCATCGGGGATCGGTTGCTGGCGACCGCGCTCGCCGAGGACGACCGGATCTGCTGGCTGGGCCTGAGCCTGATCGCCGACAAGGTGTGGATGCTCGGCCCGAGCGCCATGGACCTCTACAACGGCATCAGTGGCATCGCCCTGTTCCTCGCCCGGCTGGCGGACGTCACCGGCGACACTGTCTACCGGCAGGCCGCCGACCGGGCCGCCACGATGATGCTCCGCGAGGCGCGGAGCTGGCTCGCCGGCCCGACCGCGACCGCGGGCGTCGGCGGCTTCGACCACCTGGGCGGTTCGGTGTACGCCCTGAGCCACCTCACCGCCGTCCTGGACCGCGCCGACCTGGTCGACACCGCCGTGGGCCTGGCCGCGTCGATGGTCACGCACGCCACCGAAAGCCGCGAGTACGACATCATCAACGGCAGCGCCGGCGGGCTGCTGGCAGTGCTGTCGCTGCACCGGGTCACCGATGACCCCAGCCTGCTCGACGGCGCCCGGACGCTGGCCCGGCACACGCTCAACGGCGCACGGCCGGTCGGCGACGGGGTCGGCTGGTCCGGCACCCTCTACGCGGACACGCCGCTGGCCGGCTTCTCCCACGGCGCGTCCGGTATCGCGACCGCCCTGGCCCGATGGGACCGGTACACCGGGACGCACGAGCATCGCGACACGGTGGACGCGGCGCTGCGCTACGAACGCACTGTGTACGACGAGGCGACCGGCAACTGGCGCGACCTACGCCCGGACACGCCGGAGGGCGACTCCATGGTCGCCTGGTGCCACGGCGCGGCCGGTGTCGCGATGGCACGCGCCGAACTCGTGGGCTACGCCACCGACGACGCGCTGCTGCGCGACGACCTGCGGCGTGCGCTGACGGCGACGCTGGAGCCGAGCAACCTGTTGCACAACCACTCGATCTGCCACGGGGACCTCGGCAACGCCGAGGCCGCACTGGCCGCTGCCCGAGCCCTCGGGGACGACGAGGCGGCCCAGCGCGCCGCCGCGATCGCGGCGAAGGCCGTCGCGGACATCGAGAACGGTGACTGGCGGTGCGGCGTGCCACGGGGTGTGGAGACACCGGGGCTGATGAGCGGCCTGGCCGGCATCGGCTACGCGCTTCTGCGGTGGGCCGATCCGGCGGGTGTGCCGTCGGTGCTGCTGCTGGAGCCGCCGACCGACCATCGCGGTGCCATCGATCTGCCATAGCGCGGTCCTACGGTTCCGCCGTGGAGGTCCATCCACGTATCGCGCTTCACCACCTATAGATCGGAGTTTCACATGGACTACATCAGGGCGTGGAAGGACCCGGTCTACCGGGCGTCCCTCAGCCCCGAGGACCGGGCCAGCCTGCCGGCGAACCCGGCCGGCTTCGTCGAGCTGAACGACCAGGAGCTCGACGGCGCCGACGGCGGCACGTGGACCCCGACTCCCACGATCACCGTGGTCACCGGGGCCGCCGGCTGCTTCTCCTTCAACGGCACCTTCTGCAACGGCACCTGCGCGGCGTTCACCGCCGGCTGCTGCGGCTGACCGATCCACCTCGGCGGGGAACCCGAACCGTCCCGCACGGATGCGTTTCCTCGCCGGCCACCCCGAACTCCCTGAGGAGAGCAATTAATGAACATCGTGCAAGCCTGGAAGGACCCCGAGTACCGGGCGAGCCTTTCCGCCGAGCAGTTGGCGGCGCTGCCGGAGCACCCCTGCGGCGTGGTCGAACTCGGTGACGACGTCCTCGCGCACATCGCCGGCGCGCGCACCGAGGGCCTGTGGACCCTCGGCTGCTGCGGCGGCTTCACCGCCCGGGAGACCCCGTGCGGTTCCTGTGGCGCGACGTGCGGCGGAACCACCTGTGGCACCTGCCAGACGCAGTCGACCTGCGGTCTGTGCACCGCCTGATCCACCCGCTCCACCGGCGGTGCCCGGACACCTGAGGTGTCCGGGCACCGTCCCCCCCGCGAGACCCGACCGCTGCGCGAGAGAGAGCACCCCCGATGACGCAGTCGCACCTGCCCGGCCACGACCCGGTGGACGTTTCGAACCCCTGCTGGTACCTGGCGTACTCCCTGCCGGAGAGGCTCGGCGGCGCGGCGCCGACCGGCTCGGTGGACGAGGACCGGGGGCGGCTCCGGCTCGATCGGTGGAAGAACGAACCGGTCTTCGCCGGTGACACGGACCTGTTCCAGAGCTGGCTCGACGCCCTCGACCTCGACGAGCCCACCCTGACCACTGTGCTCGGCGAGACGCCGGAGACGGTCCGCAGCAGGTTCGCCGACATCCCGGACTACGTGCGCACCATCGAGCGCGCCTGGCGCGACCACCGGCCGGGCGAGACCGCTGACACTGACCACCACGACCACGACCACGACCATCACCACGAGCCGCACCCGCACGCCGCGTTCGTCGAGCTGGTGCGCCCGCTGGTGGACGACGGCGTTCGCCGGGTACGCGAGGCGGTGCACGCGGCCTGCGCCGAAACGCCGGGACCACACCTCGACGCCGACCTGCTCGCCGACCAACTCTGCGAGCCGCCCTACGGGGCGATCAACCTGCTCGTCGGCCGGGTGCTCGTGCTGGAACTCAACGTCCTGCGGTTGCAGGGGCAGTTGGAGGGGGAGACCTCGCAGCAGCGCTTCCAGGACTTCGCCCGGCGGCTGCGCGACCCGAAGTACACGCTCGACGTCCTGATGGAGTACCCGGTGCTGGCCCGGGACGCGACAATCCTCATCGACAACTGGGTGGACGCCCGGATCGAGTTCGTCCAGCGCCTCACCGCGGATGCAACCGCCCTGACCGCCCGGCTGGGCGACCCGGCGGAGCTGGGCAGCGTGACGGAGGTGTCGTTCGGCGCCGGTGACTCCCACCGCGGTGGCCGCTCGGTCGGGTTCGTCCGCTTCGCCAACGGCGCACGCGCCGTCTACAAGCCCCGCGGACTGCAGGTCGAGCTGCACTTCCAGCAACTGCTGGAGTGGCTCAACACGCGCGGCGCGCAACCGTCGCTGCGCACCATGTGGGTGCTCGACCGCGGTGACTACGGCTGGTCGGAGTTTGTCACCGCCGGGCCCTGCGCCGATCACGACGCGCTGCGCCGCTTCTACACCCGGCAGGGCAGCTACCTGGCGTTGCTGCACAGCCTCGCGGCCGTCGACTTCCACCTGGAGAACATCATCGCCGCCGGCGAGCACCCGATGCTGGTCGACCTGGAAGCTCTCTTCCACCCGCAGGGCGAGCAGACGGACCAGCAGATCGGCGTCTCGGCGGAGTCGTTCCGGACGATGCGGGAGTCGGTCCTGGAGGTCGGGCTCCTGCCCCGGCCCATCATCTACCAGGACGACGACGGCGTCGGCGGCGTCGACTTCAGCGGCCTGGCCGGCACCGCCGGGCAGCTCACGCCCACCCCGGTCGCCACCTGGGAGGAGTCTGGCACCGACGAGATGCGCCTGGTCCGCAAACGGATCGAGATGGGCGGCGGGCAGAACCTCCCCAGCCTGAGCGACGCGGCACACCACACCCTCGACTTCAGCGCCGACATCATGGCCGGGTTCGAGCAGACCTACCGGCTGCTGCACCGCCACCGCGAGGAGCTGCTGGCACCGGACGGGCCGGTGGCCGCGTTCGCCGGTGACGAGGTACGCGTGATCCTGCGCGCCACCCGCACCTACGGCAAGCTGTTGCAGGAGAGCCGCCACCCCGACCTGCTGCGCAACGCGCTGGACCGGGAGCGGTTCTTCAGCTTCCTCTGGTTGCAGGAGGAGTGGCCCGGCGCCGAGGCCCGGATCGCCACCGCCGAGCAGGCACAGCTGAGCCGCGGCGACATCCCCTTCTTCAGCACGACGCCCGCCTCGCACGACTTCATCGCCGGAGACGGATCGGTGGTGGCCGGGGTGCTGCCCACCAGCGGTCTGGAGCGCTCGCGGCAGCGCATCGGCGCCCTCTCCGAAACGCACCTGGCCCAGCAGACCTGGATCCTGCGCAGCTCGCTCGCGGCGCTGACGATGGGCGTGGAGAGTCAGGGGCAGTGGTCGGAGTACCAGGTCACCGCCGCCACCGTTCCCGCCGACGTGGACCGGTTCGTCGCCGCCGCGTGCGCCGCCGGCGACCGGCTGCTGCTGTCGGCCGACACCGGCGAGGACTCGATCGCCTGGCTCGGGCACACCCTGGTGGCCGACAGGATCTGGCAGCTGGGCCCGGTCGGGATCGACCTCTACAGCGGGTTGTCCGGGATCGCGTTGTTCCTCGGCTACCTGGGCGAGGTCAGCGGCGAGCAGCGCTTCCGCGGCGCCGCCGAGGTGGCCGCCGGCATGCTGGTACGTCAGATCGACCTGCTCGACGAGACGCCGACGGAGAGCCTGGAGAACTTCACCGTCGGCGCCTTCAACGAGCTGGGCGGACCGCTGTACGCGTTGAGTCACCTCGGCGCCCTGTGGCAACGCGACGACCTGTTGGACGCCGCCGGACGCATCGTGCCCGTCCTGCTGCACCTCGCGCCGCAGGACGAGGCGTACGACGTGATCAGCGGCGCGGCCGGAGCGATCCTCGCGCTGCTGGCGCTGCACGCGGCACGGCCGTCGGAGCCGGTCCTCGACGCGGCCCGCACGTTCGCCCGGATCCTGGAGGACAAGGCCGAACCGGCCGGCGACGGGATCGGCTGGGCAGGCGCGGTGAACCCGAGTCGGCCGCTGGCGGGTTTCTCACACGGTGGGTCCGGCATCGCTGTCGCCCTGGCCCGGCTGGACCGGGCCCTCGGCAACCGCGACCACCTGCCGCTGGTCGAGGGAGCGATGCGCTACGAACGCTCGGCCTTCGACCCGGAGCACATGTGCTGGCTCGACCTGCGCGACACCACGCCGGAGCGGTACTCAATGGTCGCCTGGTGCCACGGCGGGCCCGGCATCGCGCTCGCCCGCGCCGACCTGGCCGGCTACGTCGACGACCACGAACTGCTCGACCGCGACCTCTCCGACGCCAGCACCGGCATGCTGCGGTTCGGCCTGACCGGCGAGGTCATCACGGGCACCGGCAACCACAGCATCTGCCACGGCGACCTCGGCAACGTCGAGGCCCTGCTGGCCGCCGCACGGGTCCGCGGCGACGAGGACGCCGCCCGGCAGGCCGAGCTGGTGGCCGCCAGCATCCTGGACTACATCGACCGGGACGGCTGGCTGTGCGGGGTTCCGCTCGGTGCGGAGACTCCCGGCCTGATGAGCGGCATCGCCGGGATCGGCTACAACCTGCTGCGCCTGGCCTTGCCGGAGCGGGTTCCGTCGATCCTGCTGGTCGAGCCTCCGGTCCAGGCGGTGGGCGGTGACCCGCGTGGCTGAGCAGCAGCTCTGGCCGTACCGGCCGCAGGCGTTGGCGACCTACCGCGGTGGCGTGCACGACGGTCCCGGGCGGAGCCCGATCCGGTCCTCACGACGGCCGCTTGTCGCGCTCGCCGTGCTGCTGCTGATCGGCGTGGGCTTCGCGGCGATCATGCGAGTGCCGCGGACGGCCGACGGCGCCGTGATCGGTGCCGACGGGCCGAACCTGGTCTCCATGTTCGCCGGGCGCCTCAATCCGGAGCCGGCGCCCGGCACGCAGGTCACCCTCGTGCAGGAGGGTGGCCGGGCGACCCTGCGGGTCGTCCGGGCCGAGGTCGTCGACGACCCCGCCGATCGGCGCTGGAACATCCCGGCGGAGGTGCCCCGGCCGATCACCATCGTCTGGCTCGCCGGAGACGCGAAGGAGAGCTTCGGTCGGCTCAGTCTCGTGGTCGCCAACCCCACCCTGCTGGAGCTGGTGCCGGGCGTTGAGGGGGTCCTCCGATGACGATGAGCTGGCTGCGACCGCGTCGCCGGGTGCCGATCATGCTCCAGATGAGCGCCACCGAATGCGGTGCCGCGTGCCTTGCCATGGTCTTCAGCTCCTACCGGCGGTGGACCTCCGTCGCCGAGTGTCGGGAGCAGTTGGGCATCGGCCGCGACGGGGCCACGGCGTTGCAGATGACCCAACTCGCCCGCCGGACGGGGATGCGGGCCCGAGGCGTCAGCGTCGACCTCGACGGACTGCCGCAGCTGCGGTTGCCGGCGATCGTGCACTGGAACTTCCGGCACTATCTGGTGCTGGAGCGGTGGGACCGACGCGGCGCCGTCGTCGTCGACCCGGGGATGGGCCGGCGGCGGATGAGCCGCGAGGAGTTCGGCGAGGGATTCACCGGAATCGCCATCGAACTCACGCCGGGCGAGGAGTTCGAGCGACGCCCCAGCCCGGGACGGCTGGCCTCGCTGCGGTTCGCCCGCAGCATGCTGACCTTCTCCCGTCCGCTGCTCGGCCTGGTCCTGGTCGTCTCGCTGCTGCTCCAGTTGGCGGTGCTGCTGCCCGCACTGATCACCAAGTTCGCGGTCGACACGGTGATCGGGAAGGGGCAGGTCGACGCCCTGACCGTCCTCGGCCTCGGCATGCTCCTGCTGTTGGCCACCCAGGGGGTGGGCACCTACGCCCGAGGTGCCGCTCTCAACGTGTTGCACGCGCGCATGGACGACACCATGATGCGGCGCTTCTTCGACCACCTGCTCGCCCTGCCGTACTCCTACTTCCAACTGCGCAGCAGCGGCGACCTGCTGATGCGGATGTCCAGCAACACCGTCATCCGCGACCTGGTCACCAGCCAGACGATGTCGCTCGTCCTCGACGGGCTCTTCGTCGTCGTCTACATCGGCATGCTCCTGGCGTTCACACCGCTCTACGCCTGGCTGGTGCTGGGCCTTGGTCTGCTGCAACTCGGCGCGATCGTGGCGACGTACCGGGCCATGCGGGAACGCACGCACCGGGACATCGCCGCGCAGGCCGAGGAGCAGAACTACGCGGTCGAGGTGCTGGCCGGCGCCGAGACGGTGAAGGCGATGGGCGCCGAGCAGCAGGTCCTCGGCCGCTGGTCCGGGCTGTTCCAGACCCGGCAGTTCGCCTCGCTGCACCGCCGTCAACTGGAGACCGGGTTGGAGGCGACGCTCGGGGTGTTCCGGATGGGCTCGCCGCTGCTCCTGCTGTGGGTCGGCGCGCACCAGGTCGTCGCCGGCGCGATGTCGCTGGGCACCATGCTGGCGCTCAACGCCCTCGCCGCGGCCGTGCTCACCCCGTTGATGGGTCTGGTCAACACGGCCCGTCAACTACAGACGGTCGGCACCCATTTGGAGCGGATCCGGGACGTGATGGACGAGGCCGCCGAGCAGGACCGGTCCACGTCCCAGCCACCGGGTCGCATCTCCGGGCAGGTGACGCTGACCGGGGTCGGCATGCGCTACAGCGCCAACGCCGCCTGGGCCGTACGTGGTGTCGACCTGACCATCCCGCCCGGCGCGAAGGTGGCGCTTGTCGGGCGGACCGGATCGGGCAAGACGACGCTCGCCAAGACCATCATCGGGCTGTACGTGCCCAGTGAGGGCGAGGTCCGCTTCGACGGGCGTCTGCTCCAGGACCTCGACTTCCGCGAGCTGCGCCGCTGGTGTGGCATGGTCACGCAGGAGCCCGCCCTGTTCGCCGGATCCGTCCGCGACAACATCTCCCTCGGGCATCCGTCGGCGACCTACGACGAGGTCGTCCTCGCCGCCGAGCGTGCGCAGATCCACGACGAGATCATGGCGATGCCGATGGCGTACGAGACCCGACTCACCGAGGGCGGCGGAGGGCTCTCCGGCGGCCAGCGGCAACGGCTGGCCCTCGCCCGCGCCCTCGTGCACAACCCGCCGCTGCTCCTGCTCGACGAGGCGACAAGCCACCTGGACGTGGTCACCGAGCGTCGGGTGGACGAGGTCCTCTCGGCGCTGTCGTGCACCAGGATCGTCATCGCGCACCGGTTGAGCACCGTGCTCAACGCGGACCTGATCGGTGTGATGGAGGAGGGGTCCCTGGTGGAGCAGGGCACGCACGACGAGCTGATCGCGCACGGGCGCTACTACGAGGCGCTGATCCGCGACCAGCTCCAGACGGCCCGGCCGCTGTAGCCGGGGGTCCCACTGCGCCGGGTCAGCGAGCCGGAGTGCCGGGCGCGACGCGTGCCAGCAGCTGTCGCACCACGTCGGCGGCGGGGTCGCCCAGGTCGTCGTAGATCCGGATGGCCCGCTGCCAGGCCTCGGCAGCGGCCGGAGGGTCCGCCATCGCCTCGCGCGCCTCGCCGAGCCGGACGAGGGTCAGCCCTTCGTGATACCGGTTGGCCGATTCCTGGAAGCGTTGGACGGACTGTTCGTAACAGGCCGCCGCCCTGGCCGGGTCACCGAGCCGGTGGTACGCGAAGCCCAGACTGTCCAACGTCGCGGCCTGCCCGACCCGATCGTCGATCGCCTCCTGTTGGGCCAGCGCCTCGGCGCAGTCGACGACGGCCTGGTGGTAGTCGCCGGTCAGGGCGTGCAGGTAACCCTTGACGTTCAGCGCGCGCGCCTCGGCGTACCGGTTGCCGATGAGCTGCGAGACCCGGAGCGCCTCGGCACTGTGCTTGAGCGCCTCGTCCAGTCGGCCGTACTGGGTGCAGTGCTCGGTGTACTGGCGCAGGATCAGCGCCAGGCTGTCCAGGTCCTCAAGCTGTTCGTACAGGTCGAGCGCCCGCTGCACGTGGTGTTCGGCCGCGTGCTGGTCGCCGAGCCGCATGAGCGCGCGGGCGAGCATCCGGCTGGCCTGCGCCTGCGCCCGGACGTCGCCGATCCGCTGCGCCGCCGCGAGCGCCGCCTGCTGGGCCGCGAGCTGCTCCTGGAACATGCCCCGAGGCGCGAGGTACGCGGCCAGGGCCCAGGCGAGCTGGCAGGCGTACCGCTCGAAGCCGGTCTCCGCTGCCTGACGCAGCACCCGCAGCAGAACGGGGTGCTCGGCGTGGAACCAGGCCGCCGCGACGACTCGGTCGGGCATCGGCACGCGCACGTTCGCCGCCATCGGTGGTTCCAGCGCGATGGGTGCCCAGGTCGGCTGGAGCAACACGGCGCCGGGGTGCGCGCTGTGCAGGTAGTGGTCGTACATCCGGCGCGCGGCGGCCTGTCGCTCCTCGGCCAGGTCGGATGCCTGGGCCAGTTCGGCCGCGTACGACCGGAGCAGGTCGTGCAGGGCGTACCGCTCGGGTAGGTGCTCGGTCAGCAGGTGCAGCCGGGTCAGCTCCTTCAGCAGCGGGGTGACGGCTGCCCGGGGGCGGCCGAGCAGCGCGGCGGCGGCGTCTCCGGTCAGGTCGGGGCCCGGGTGCAGGCCCAGCAGGCGCAGCAGGCGGGCCGCCTCGGTGCTCAGCGCCCGATACGACCAGGAGAAGATCCGGCGGACGTCCCCGTCGGCCAGTTGCTCCAATCGGGACTCGGACGGGCGTAGTTGGGCCGCGACGGCGTCGATCGGGAAGCTGGGCCGGGCGGTCAGCCGGGCCGCCACGATGGACAGGGCGAGCGGGAGGCGACCGGTCGACTCGATCACCTCGCTGGTCGCCGCCGCTTCCGCGACCACCCGGTCGTCACCCAGCCGGCTGCGGAGCAGCCTCGTCGACTCGGCGGCCGTCAGCACCTCAAGCGTCAACGGTCGGGCGCCCTCGGCCACGATGAGGCTGCTGAGCTGGTCGCGGCTGGTCACCAGGACCGCGCACTGGCCCACGCCCGGCAGCAGCGGTCGTACCTGGTCGGCGTCGCGCGAGTTGTCGAGGACGACGAGCATCCGACGCGAGGCCAGCAGGCTGCGGTACAGCCCGGCCCGAGCGTCGACGCTGCTGGGGATGCGGCCGACCGGTACGCCGAGCGCATCGAGGAAGTCGACCAGGGCATCGGCGGGGGACACCGCGTCCGCGTCGTCGTAGCCTCGGAGGTTGACGTACAACTGGCCGTCGGGAAAGCGGTCGGCGGCCCGATGGGCCCAGTGCAGCGCGAGCGTTGTCTTGCCCACGCCGGCCATGCCGCTGATGGTGACGATGTCCACTGTGGCTGGTCGTTCGGGCCGGGCGCCGAGGGTCGCGTCGAGGAGGTCGAGTTCGGCGCTGCGCCCGACGAAACCGGGCAGGGCCAGTGGCAGTTGCTGAGGACGGCCCGGTGCCGCGCCGGCCGACGCGTCGTCCGCCGGCCCGGTCGTCGCGACCTGCTGGCCGAGGCGGTGGTGCAGGATGTCGTCGTGCAACCGGGTCAGCTCGGGGCCGGGGTCCATCCCGGTCTCCTCGGCCAGCGCGCGCCTGGCCTGCTGAAACGCTGCCAGAGCCCCGGCGATGTCGCCGATCTGGTAGAGGCCGGTCATGAGGTGGGACCAGGCCCGTTGCCGCAGTGGGTGACGGTCGAGCAGCGCCCGCAACCGCGGGATCACCTGGGCCGCCTCGCCGAGCGCGAGCCGCGCCGCGGCGTGGTCCTCCTCGGTCAGCAGCCGCCGCTCGGTGATCCGCGCGACCCGGCCGGTGAGGAGCCGGGGCAGCGGCAGCCCGGCGAAGGCGGGCCCCCGCCACATGCCGAGCGCGAGGGCCAGCTCCGGCAGCGCCGCCGCCGGGTCGCCG